>CAYPRT010000006.1:0-154285 GCA_964413155.1 uncultured Hyphomicrobiales bacterium
CCGATCGTCGGCTTGGTAGGCCATTACCCTACCAACTACCTAATCGGACGCAGGCCCATCCCTACCCGGGTTGCCCCTTTGAAACCTTGCGGTTCCTCATCTGATATTAGCACCGATTTCTCGATGTTATGTCAGGGGTAGGGGTAGGTTACCTACGCGTTACTCACCCGTGCGCCAGTCGTAGCCTTTCGGCTACGCCTTGACTTGCATGTGTTAGGCACGCCGCCAGCGTTCGTCCTGAGCCAGGATCAAACTCTCCATTGATTTTATCTCTTATTTTTTTATTCGAGAGTTTGTCACAAGGCTGTGCTCGACTTTCTTCCTTTCTCTCTTATGCTCCCTCTTTTCAAAGAACTCATTTTTGTTGGGCTACAAAATTAAAAACTTTTTCTGAAATAACCAAATCTTTTCAATTTTTTTTAGCCCGACTTTTTTCAATGTTCTTTTTTATTTCATTCCCAAAAGGGACAGCAAAATTACGAACTAATTTTTAAATATCCAAATGTTTTTAAACTTTTTTAAAATTTCCCTAACTTTTTTCAAATATCGTTTCATTTGGATTATTAAAACGGACATTTATATTATTATTGTATTAATTTTTATTTTTTCATATTACCATTTTCTTTAATGTTAATTTGCATTTGTGCAAATCGTTTAAAGATGTATATATGGAAACTCTCGAAAATTTATTCCAAAGATTAAGCAATTGCGATATATGCCCTCATTCCTGCAATGTAAATCGTTTAGCAGGCGAAACTGGGGTTTGCGGAATGACTGCCGTTTTAAAAGTAGCCTCTTTCGGTCCACATTTCGGTGAAGAACCCGAATTAGTTGGTTACTTTGGTTCCGGAACAATTTTCTTTTCGGGTTGCAATATGCTTTGCGTCTTTTGTCAAAATTATTCAATTAGCCATTACCGCGAGGGCCGAATTTTTACAATTCAAGAGCTTGCCGATTGTATGTTAAACTTGCAAAATTTTGGTTGTCACAATATCAATCTTGTTACACCAACCCATTTCGCTCCACAAATTGCAAAAGCATTAGTCGAAGCCCGAAGTTTAGGCTTATCAATTCCCATAGTTTATAATTCAAGTGGTTACGATAGAGTGGACACGGTTAAATCTCTCGAAGGCTTAATCGATATTTATATGCCAGACTTAAAATTTGTTGACCCCGATAAAGCCCACCTATATTCAGAATCCAGAGACTACTTTACTTATGCTTCATCTGCAATCATCGAAATGTACCGACAAGTTGGAAACCTTGTCGTTCGAAATGGAATAGCAAAAAGAGGATTAATCATTCGACACCTAATTTTGCCCGAAAACCAATCCGATACATTGGAAATAATTGATTTTATTGCTGAAAACCTTGGAACTGACGTCTACTTAAACCTTATGGATCAATATTATCCACGGTTCCATGCTTATCTATACCCTAAAATTAGCCGAAGTATAATTCCAGAAGAATACAATTTCTATATTGAATATGCCCGCAAAAAAGGTTTTCATATTCCCGAGTATATTTATGGTCAACCGTAATTTCTTTCCCCAAAAATCGCTGTGCCAATTCTCAATATTGTAGCTCCTTCTTCAACTGCAATCAAATAATCATTGGTCATTCCCATTGAAAGTTCTTTCAAAGGTAATTCGGGGAATTTCTCTTTCGCTTCTTCAAAGATTTTTCTGAGCAAACGAAATTCTCTTCGAGTAATTGTTTCATCGTTCGAAAAACTCCCAATAGTCATTAATCCAATTATCCGTATATGGGAAAATTTACATACTTCTTCAATTATCCTTAAAGCTTGTTCTGGTTCGCAACCAAACTTCGATAAGTCACCAGATGTATTAACTTGTATCAAAATATCCACGATTCTGTTATTTTTTTGTGCTTGTCGATTAATTTCTTCAGCTAAATGCACAGAATCAACAGAATGAATTAAGCTAACAAAAGGTATTATATATTTCACTTTATTTGTTTGCAGATGACCAATAAAATGCCAGTTTGGTTCAATGTTTGGAATTTGTTTCACCTGCTCATATTTGCTTTTTAGTTCCTGTACATAGTTTTCCCCGAAATCCCTAATACCAGCATCAAAACCATTTACAATTGCTTCAACTGGATGAGTTTTACTGACAGCAACAATTTTAATTTCATATTCGATTCCATTCTCCTTTTTGACCAACTCGATATTGTGAAGAATTTCCTTATACTTTTTTTCAATTGTTTCTTTTGAATAATTCGACAACATTTTCTCATCCCCTACTTAACAAATATTTAACTTAATATTTTTTTTATTTTTGAATTTTTATTAAGAGCAATTTATAAAAATGACGCCTATTCCAGTTTATATGATTATTCCATTCATTTTGATGTTGCTTGCAATCGCAATATTGCCCTTAACTTCGCCACATTTTTGGGAAAGCAATCGCAACAAACTAATTGTCAGTTTGGTTTTGGCCATACCAACTGCTGCTTGGCTTTTAATTTCAAATCTTTCCGAAGCGCTTATTCATTCTATTTTTTTTGATTACGTTCCCTTCATTATTCTTCTTGGTGCTCTCTTTATCATTACTGGTGGAATTTATTTGGAGGGCGACCTCGAAGCAAAACCAATCGTGAATCTTGTTTTTCTTTTAATTGGCTCAATACTTGCTTCATTTATGGGAACTACAGGTGCTGCAATGTTGCTAATTCGCCCCTTGTTAAAAATAAATCGTAGGCGCAAACACAAAACCCACATTATCTTGTTCTTCATTCCTATTATTGCTAACTGCGGAGGATTGTTGACCCCGCTCGGCGACCCACCATTGTTTATTCTTTACCTTCGCGGTGTTCCTTTCTTTTGGTTTTTTACATTAGTCAAAGAATGGTTCATTTGCAACTTTTTTCTTTTAATTACATTTTATTTTATTGAGAAATATTATTATAAAAATGAAAAAAAAGAAGATCTTCTAAAAGACCACGAAGAATACAAACCATTACGAATTCGTGGAGCTTTAAATCTAGTTTTCCTACTTGGCGTTGTTCTTGCTGTTGCTTTCTTTAATCCATTATATTTCCCATTTATTAAACCATACCATATTAGTTCATTTACCAGAGAAATTGCTATTATTCTTATAGCAGTCCTTTCTTTGGTTTTCACCAAAAAGGAAATACGAGAATCTAATAGTTTCAATTGGCAACCAATCAAAGAAGTTGCATTCCTTTTTTTAGGTATCTTTATTACAATGACCCCTGCTCTTCTTTATCTCGAAGAACACGCTCGCGATTTTGGGTTGAACACAATACATTCATTCTATTACGCATCCGGTGCGCTTAGTTCGTTTCTGGACAACACACCAACTGCTGTCACTTTCTACTCTCTTGCTAAAGGATTAATTCACCAGCAACCCCATCTTTTTAACGACACAGTAATCGTTGGAGGTATTCCCGAACATCTTCTTGAAGGGATATCTACAGGTTGTGTTTTCTTTGGGTCAATGACCTACATTGGAAATGGTCCAAATTTTATGGTTAAAGCAATTGCTGAACACGAACGTATTCCAATGCCTCATTTCTTTGCTTATATGTATCGCTTTTCTTTGATTATTCTATTACCTATATTTATATTAGTTCAATTGCTTTTCATAAATTGAAATTTAATACTTAACTTAAAAATAAATATTTGGAAAAATGGACCAACCAAAAACTTCAATTGCAATAGGAAAAAAGCATCGTTATGTATTTATTGATGTTCTACGAGGACTTGCTGTTCTTTGGATGGTCGAAACCCACGTCGTTGATGTTGTCTTAATGAAATCATTCAAAACCGGTTGGTTTTACAATATTCTTAACATTTCGAATGGGTTCGTTGCTGTTGCTTTTCTTTTTTGTGCTGGAGCAGGGTTTTGGATTGCTGCTACACGCAAGGCAGAAGATTACCGACGTTTTGCTTTACCTTTCTGGCAATACCTTCGCCGTCTAGGACTAATTTTTTTGATTGCCTACTGGTTGCATTTCCCAACTATATCGTTCCAACGAATGTTTCATTTGAAATGGGAAAATTGGCTCTCGTTCTTTCAAATCGATATTCTTCAAACAATTGTAATCTCTTCTATATTTGCTTTAGTTTTACTTTTATTAATAAAAAACCTCAATCTTTTAAAATGGATTTATGGTCTAATTGCCTTAATTGTAACATTTACAACCTCTTTCGTATGGAATATTGACACTTTCAATTACTTGCATCCATTTTTTGCTGCTTGGATTTCTCGTTTCCCAATTTCTAAATTCCCACTGTTCCCTTGGAGTGCATATTTCTTTGCTGGTGCTTTTTTCACCGCATTGTTTTTCCAAACAAACAACAAACAAAAATTATCTTGGATTCTATTCCCTTCGTGTTTCGCCTTAATGCTTATTCTTTTCTACACACGAACCCAGACAGATTTCTACCCAGGATACCAAGGTTGGTGGTTAGTATCCCCATTCCATACCTTGATGCGAATAGCAGGGACTGTTTCTATTTTTGCCCTTCTTTATTTAATCGAAGAGTGGTATAAGGAAAAAAGAATTGGAAAAATTCTCAAGCTATGTGGACAAGAATCTCTTTTCATTTACGTTTTCCATCTCCTTTTGGTTTATGGTTCAATTGCAAACTTTGGAATGCGTTACTACGTCGGCTCGCGCTTGGATCCTTTTTCAACTATTCTAATTATTATTGGGCTCTGGATTCTATCATATTTCACTGCTTTGGCTTGGCATCAAATAAAAGAAACAAATATTAAAACTGCTCGCTGGGTTATGGCAAGCACTTTTGGTATTTTCTTTTTGATATTTTTGGTAAATCCAGCTTAATAGTTTCAAATTGTCGTAGATTTTTTGTGAAATATCATAGATTGTGGTAATACTTCGTAAAAGCAAATTGACACTGCCGAAAAGTTAAATCTTTTTCCTCTTTTGGAAATGTTTAGAATCTCCCCATTTATTATATCCAATTTCTAAGCCAATAGATTTTATTCTCGCCAACAAACATTCTCCGCATTCATTGGAAAATTCGTCAACACAGGGTTTACCTTCGTAAAGAAGATAATTTCGGCGATATCGAGAAGGAGTAAGCAATGGCATAACAACATTAGCTCCAAACTGCAAACCTTCCTCTCGACCATATGGATATAAAGCCTGCAGCGCTGTTGTCGAAGCTATATTAACATCCTTTAAAACCAAGCGAGCAACTGCAATCATTTTAAGAGAAAGCAGGTATATTTTTTGTTTATTTCGAATAAAATAATCTTCGTATTTCGCAAAAGGCGTTTGCTTGTGAACAATGTATGGGCCCATCCCAATCATATCTGCATCAATATCTTTAAAAAAAAGAATATCGCCTGCCAGGTCTTCGATTGTTTGCTCTGGCAAACCAATCATTACACCAGTGCCAAGCTGGAAGCCTATATCCTTCAAGAAATACAAGCATTCGAGACGATTTTCGAAAGAAATATTTTCGGGATGGATTTTGCGAAAAAGTTCTGGGTTCGAGCTTTCAATACGAAGCAAATAACGATGTGCACCAGCATTAAAAAATCTTTTATATGTTTGGTAATCCTGCTCGCCAACGCATAACGTAATTCCAGCACCATCGGGAAGTGTTTCGCTTCGCGTTGCTTTTTTAATCTTTTCAATAGTTCTACAAAGAAAATCTATGAACTTTTTGTCTCTTCTTTCCCCCGATTGAAGCACAATGGAACCATATCCACAATCAATAGCAAACTTTGCACATTCAACAATTTCATCCTCTTCGAGCCAATATCTTTCTATCATTGAATTGCTTTTTCGAATTCCACAATAAAAACAATCGTTAATGCAGTAATTAGAAAATTCAATTAACCCACGAAGGTAAACTTTTTCTCCAACAAATTCATTCTTCACTTCATTTGCTTTCTTTCGCAATTGCTCAATGTCATCGTGATTTTCCAAAGAAAGAAGATATTGAATATCTTTTAAGGAATAATTATCTTTTGATAGTATTTTATTTAAACTTTTCATAATAGAAAATGACGATTATAAAATTAATTTTGTTATTTTTTAATTGTTATGGAACGAACAGAAGCAAGAACAGAGAAAATTCGGAGAGTTTTAGAAAGGCGCCAGTTGGATTTAACTGTTGTTTTGGAAAATGTTCACGACCCACACAATGTTTCTGCGGTCATTCGTTCGTGCGATGCAGTTGGGATTTACGAAGTTTTTCTTATATACCATAGCGGACAAAAATTCCCAGATCTAAGCAAAAAAAGTTCTGCAAGTGCAATCAAGTGGGTAAAATTAAATTTTTTCAATAGCATAGTGGAATGTTTTTCTTTACTGCGTCAGAGAAACTTTAAAATCTACACAACTTCCCTTCAAGTTGACTCAGTTACTTTGTATGATTTAAATTTAATTGAACCTGTTGCCCTTGTTTTCGGAAATGAACATTCAGGTGTTTCGAACGAAGCAATTTCGCTCGCCGATGGGAATTTTCTAATTCCCCAAGTTGGTATGATAGAAAGTTTGAACATTTCAGTTGCTTGTGCTGTTAGTATTTATGAAGCATTTCGTCAAAGGTTCTTAGCAGGGAAATATAAAACTCCACAAATTCAAGGGGAAAAATTTAATGAAATTTTTCAAATTTGGCTAAATAAATGAAAAAACGTTGGATTTTATTCCTTCTTTTTGTTTTGAGCTTTTGTGTCTCAATTTTTTTGTTTTTGAATATATTCAAAATATTTTGGGAATGCTCAAAAAATGTAGAGAACTTAATTGTTTCATTTACAGAAAAATATTTAAATACTTCCTCATCCCGCCAAAATCAAGAACATTGTCTTAATTGCCATCAAATTGAAACTAAATTCATTTCTTTTCACAACCCAAAGGTAATTGGTTGTAGTTCCTGCCATCTTGGGAATCCGAATAGTGATATCAAAGAAATTGCTCATAAAGGGATTTCTTCAACACCTGGGAATTTATCTATTGTAAGTAATACTTGCGGTAAGGCTGGTTGTCATAGCGAAATTGCAGAAAGAGTTAACAAAAGCTTAATGAATACTATGACTGGTATCGTTTCTGTCGATAAATTTGTTTTCGACGAAATACAACATCCAGAAGGATTTTTTGATATTATGCAAATAAAAAATTCCCCAGCGGATGTACATCTTCGAAATCTTTGTGCTTCCTGCCATCTTGGGAAGGAGAAAACTGAAATTTCCACAATAACAACATTAAGCCGAGGAGGTGGTTGTTCCGCCTGCCATCTTCATTATGATTCTCTTGCGACAACTGAAGTTGAAAAGTACAAACAAAAAAGAAATTTTGCTCCCAAATACCACCCAGAAATTTCTTTGAAAGTAACTTCAGTTGCCTGCTTTGGTTGTCATAGTCGCTCTGGAAGAATTTCAACGAACTTCGTTGGATTGATGGAAACAAATCTTGAAGTAATACCAAACACAAACAATCAAAATTTTGTGCAATTGGAAGATGGAAGAATTTTCGTCCGCGAACAACCAGATGTTCATAACCAAAAAGGAATGGAATGTATCGATTGTCATACTGCAAAGGAAATTATGGGGGATGGCTTATCGCATCAACATAAGGAGCAACAAATTCAAATTTCCTGTGTCGATTGTCACCCCAGGGATTCAATAAGATCCTCAAATTTCGAAAAATTAGACCCAGAAAGCAAGAAAATCATTTTCCTTCGCAAATGGAACCACCTTTACAATTCAAATTTTGTTGGTTCAAAAGAAAATTCTTCAAATTTCTATAATGTTATTGTTCGCAATGACTCAATTTTTGTTTTACAAAAAGGCGGGAAGAAAATTTGGTTTTCGCCCAAACCAAACAAAATTTGTAGGGAACAACAAAAACTTCACCCCTCGTTAGAATGTAAAACCTGTCATACTCGCTGGGTTCCACGATGCATTTCTTGTCATACCACTTACAATCCAGAAATCCAAGCTTGGGATAATTTGCTCGATAGAGAAACAAAAGGAGGCTGGCAAGAAATTGGTGGCAACTTTTCTGCCACACTCCCTACATTGGGAAATGTACAAAATGGCAAAGAATACAAAGTCTCCACTTTTATGCCTGGAATGATTTTGTTGATTGATGGGAAAAAATTCCCAAATAAATCTTTTTTTAAACATACAAGGCTTTTCGCCCCAACTTTTTCGCATACAATCTCGAAACAAACTCCTACTTGCAAAGAATGTCATTTTAACCCACTTGTACTTGGTTTTGGTTCAGGGAAACTTCTATTAACAAAAGAAAGTGGTAAGCATCTTTTAAAATTTATTCCCTCGTCCGAAACTTCGCCTTTCGATAAATTACCCGAAGATGCTTGGATTGGTTTTCGTCATAATAAACAAGGTAATTCTACCCGAAAGTATGCTTACTCGCTTTTACCACAACAAATAAAAAGAATAATCGAAGTTGGAGTTTGCTTCGAATGTCACAATTGGAATATGGAAAAGACACTGGATTTGTTTACAAAGAATTACAAAAAGAAAATCAGTTCGAAATGCATTGTACCAAAATTTTAGAAAGAAAAACTACTCTTCGCCTTTTGCCTTTTCTTCTAAAAATTTCATCAATTCCTTTTCAGCGTCGAATTGCGTGGGAAAAATTTCAAAGATAAGGTTCAATTTTGTAATTTTAAATAGGTTCTGGATATAATCGGTAGCACAACAAAGGAAAACTTTGCCATCGTTTTTTTCGAACATTGCATTTACAGAAAGTAACACCCCAAGAGAAGCAGAGCTTAAAAAGTTGGCTTTTTCAAGGTTGATAATCAAATAATTATTTTCTTTCGCTGAAATTTCCTTGAAGGTAGAACGTAAAAGGTTGATGTCATCGGTCGAAACAAAATCGCCTTCGAGCCGAGCTACAAAAAATTTGCCTTTCTCTTCAATTTTGATATATGCCATATACTTTACTTTTAATATTAAAAAAAATTAAACGAAAAACAATAATAATTAATTGTATTTCTCAATCAATAATACGGTCAATATTTTAACTAAAAACCTATATGGATTTAATAAAAATCAAACTACCAAACGGCTTATCAAATATAAAACAACAATGAGAACAATACCGGTAATAATGCTCCAGGTAATCAATTTCTTTTCAATTGGCAATAGTGGTTCATATTCTATTTTTTGAATTTCTTCTGCGATTTTTGTTTTTTCGTCCATAATAACCTCCAAATATATTTTAACTTACTATAGTTGGCGGAAGAACACCGTGGAAGAAAAGCCAAGCAATTAACAAAGCAATCCAAATAATGAAACCAAATAAAGCAATTACATAAATAGCAGCAAGTTTGCCAATACCTTCTTCCCAAAGCTTTCTGAAATTCGAAACAAGCCCTATTGTAAAAAATGTAAGAACAAAAAATAAAGTACGAAAAACATTAGCTTGGCTTGTCGATTGAACTCCCACCCCTGGAATAGCTTTTTGTTCAGCAACATTTACAACTTTCTCTGTATGGGTCATTGGGTCGAATTGCTTAACACTTTTAGTTTCGATTTTAGTAACTTTAACAAATTCAGGACTGGAAAGCCCAATAATTAAGAAAATCAAAAAAGTGAGGATATACCCAATGACAAATTTCGGGAAACGCTCCCAAATTTGTCGAGCTGGCACTTTTTCGTCTTTGTTTCGTCCACCATTTTCAATAAATTTAGTCCAAATGTAAGCCAAGATAAAAGCCCAAATTCCAATGAAAACGTCGATGAATACTTTTACGTTTGTAGCAGTATTCAAAACCCAATCCTTTTGGAAGTAAACTCCATTTTCGGCCGCTTTTGCTATAACAAGAGCATCGGCAACAGCCCCGCTTGCTGTTGCGGCGCCGTCCGTTTTTACCGCTAAACCCATCCACGCCCCAGCAACAAGTGGGTCGCTCCATAAAAACTGTTGAGCCAGAAAGGGGAGTATTAAAAGTTCAACGACAGCAAAAACTACAACAAGAGATGAAACCATAATTGGAACTACTGGCCGAGCTTTAATTGCCGCACCTGTTGCAATTGCTGCGCTTACGCCACAAATTGAGATACCCGAGGCAAGTGGCGCCGCCCACTCTCGACTGAACTTAAAGTATTTTCTCGCTATGAAATAAACCACCGACCAGAATATCAAATATGCCGCAAGGATTGAACATAAGCCAAGGAATACAATCGAAAAAGCAAGACTAGAGTTCTCGATTGCTTTAATTCCAATGCCAGCACCCATTATTACAATTGCTGTTTTAACATAAAGTTCGGGTGTAATTGCAGGCTTCAATGTTTCGGCAAACTTTGGGAAAATATTACTAATAATCAACCCAAGAAGCAAAGCAATGATGAAACCAGCTTCTCCAGTAAGTTTCAACGACCAACTTATTCCAAACTTCTGCATTTCTGCTGGTGTTGTTGCTGCCACATTTGCTTGATTACCAATAGCCCAAGATGCAAAACTCAAAAAGAAAACAATTGTAAACGCATAGAAAAACTTCAATGGGTTGCCTCCCAGAAGCCAATTCCCAAAGCCTACTACAACCAACATAAAGAGGTAAGTAAAAATAATCGAAGCTGCCGGTGACACTGATGAATAGTTTTTGGACACTGTTGAAAAAGCATTTGAAAGAGAAATCCAAGTGGAGGTTTTCACCCCCCAGCCAAGCAAATCAATATTCACAATTACACCAAGAGAAAGAAAAAACACAAACAATCCAAGCAAAAGCGATAACCAATCCTCAGTTAAAAGAGGCTTCCTTTGATTCATTCTTTCCTCCTTTATTTATGGCTAAATACCAGTGCTTCCAAATCCACCCGTGCCACGCTCGGTTTCGGGTAATTCGTCGGTTTCTTCCCACTCCACTCGTTCGTAACGAGCAACAACAAGTTGAGCAATTCTATCTCCACGATTAATCACAAATTCCTTCTTCCCAAAATTAGCAAGAATAATTTTAATTTCTCCACGATAATCACTATCAATTGTTCCAGGTGAATTAAGAGCAAAAACACCATACTTCAGTGCTAAACCACTACGTGTTCGAACCTGACACTCAAATCCCTGTGGTAAAGCAATTGCCAAATTTGTAGGGACAAGAACTATGCCTCCGGGTGGAATAACTATTGGTTCTTCAACAGCAGCACAAATATCCATCCCAGCAGAACCATTGGATTTGTATTCTGGAAGTCCAATATCAGAAAATTCCTTTCGCAATCTTTTTATCTTAATTTTCATTTCGAACTGACAAATAAATTATTTACATAACGAAAAACAATCAAAACTTCTTCCAAATTGCCAAAAAGCAAAGCGAGAAATAATACTAAATTATTGGTAAAGTAACAGTAAACTTTGTTCCTTTTCCCACCTCCGAATCTACATCAATCGAACCACCGAGCAAATCCACAGAGTTTTTGACTATTGAAAGCCCAAGCCCTGTGCCAGAAATAAATTTTGATTCTTTCCCACGATAAAAAGGTTCAAAAATCAATGGCAGTTCTTCTTTGGATATGCCAATACCATTATCCGAGACAACAATTTTGATAGAATTTTTGTCAACTATCACTTCTATTTCTACTGTTGGGTCGACCTTAGAGTATTTGACAGCATTTGAAATTAGATTAGAAAAAATATGTTGCAAAAGTCGAGGCTCAACTTTTGCTTCTTTAACCGAAAATTTGGTCTTTGTAATGATTCTTGCCTTGTCGTTATAATACAATTCATAATCACGAATCAGACCTTCGAAATAAGGCTTAACTTTCACAACCTCAAAATCAAGTTGTTCGCTTGCTCTATCGAGACGATTATACAAAAGGACACTATCGAGCATTGATGCCATATCTTGCACTGCTCGGGCAATTCTTCGGAATTGCATTTTCCTTTGTTCAATCGAAAGCTGTTCGAAATGCTTTTCTAAAACTTGAGCCGAAAGCAAAATAGCTTGCAACGGAGTTCGATATTCATGCGAAATCATTGAAATAAAATTCGAACGAAGTTCATTTATTTGCATTTGCTTATCAAGCGTTGTCATTAATTCATTTTGATATGCTATCCTTTCAAGATTTGCTGAAATAATCAACACCAAACTCTGAAGTGCAGAAATAACTTCCTCTTTGAACACCTTATCTTTCTCAGAAACAACCATTAATCCGACAATTTTTTCGATTGAACTCAATGGAAAAATAGCAAGATTCTGAGATTCAAGAAATTCAAGTTGGGGTATCAATCTTTCAGACTTTGCATTTTGAATAATCAACGGTTCTCTTTCAGCAAAAACTTTCCCAAAATATGTATTAATAAATTTATCCAATGGAATACTTACAGAAATTTCATCCCTACCATCGAAAGAAATATTTTGTATTCTAACAATCGTTGGTATTCCGTTATTTTCAACTAAATCAAGATAAATCAAATTCCCCGAACTAGAAATATGCAAAGCAACTGGGAACACAATATCGAATAGAGTAGACTTTTCGGTCACATTAGTAACAAAATTTGCCAGATTTGTCAATCTTATGTTCACATCGGCAAGGTACTTTAATCTTTTTTCTGTCTCTTTTTGCAAAGAAATATCATCCAACGAAACAATAGCACCAAGAATTTTTCCTTTATCGTCTTTAAAAGGAGCAATATTGCTAAGAACAGTAATTTCATTACCGTCTTTTCGCTTGAACTTATCCTCGGTAGAAAAAGCATAATCGTTAATAACATTACCAGTAAACTTCGCAAAGCCAAAAAATGGCTCCTTACCAATTACTTCATCCGAAGTAAAACCCGTTATGGTTTCAGCTTTTTTATTCCAATATGTAATATATCCATTTTGGTCAGTTGTAAATATTCCAACAGGTGCATTTTCGAGCAAAGTTTTATTGAGATTCAATGCGTTTTGTAGTTTCCTTTCGAAATCAACTCGTTCGGTGATATCTATTAAAATTCCAACTACCGCAATTTCTTTAAGCTCCCTTAATCTAATAGGAGAACGAATAGAAATGTAAATTTTTTCACTCCCGCTTGAATCCACTTTTCTTAACTCAAAAGTTTGAATAGTGTCCGTTTGTATAATTTCATTATCCTTTTTGCTAAGGATTTCAACAATAACAGGATCCAAAACCTCTTCGATTTTCTTCCCAATAATTTCCGATTTCGGACGCTCTGCAAAACGGGCAAAACTTTCGTTACAATAACGATATTTTCCACTCGTAAGATTGCGATAATAAATTGGATAAGGAATTGATTCAATAAGCGTTTCAAAAAGCTTAACTTGAATTTCCAATTTCTCGGCAAGTATTTTTCGCTCCAATCCTATTGAAATTTGCTCTGCAAGAGAAATTAAATAGTAAAGGTTCACTTTTGAAAGAAGAAAAGCACTTCCGTAGGAATAAATTCCTATGACTCCAAGTGAATTATCCAAAGTTCCAAGTGGCAATGCTATAAGTTTTTCTGGTTCCTGATATTTTTTGTTCCTATGGAAATTTTCAAGAGATTCGGAATCAAAAACAGTAACCTTTTGAGAAAGAAATGCTTTAACCAAAGGATGCGATTCATCTTTGATATCCAAAAAACCTAAGCGTGCATTATATCTATCGTTTTGCACAACAATATTGAGCCTATGTTGCATTTCATCGTAAAGAGCAAACAAAAAGTTAGGGACTGGAATAAAATATCGCAAAGCTTTCTCAATATTTTCGGCAATAATGTAAATATCATTTTCTTGGTTGAAAGTTTTGAAAATTGAAAACAAAGAATTTAAAAAGCTCTTGTTATAATAATCTTCTGTAACATCACGCAAAATTGCTTGATATGTATAGTCGCTGGAAACAAGGAAGTCACCGTTAAGGTATTTCATCTCGCCATTTTTGGAAGTGAATTCCATTAATAGATTTCGAGCTTTGCCTTTTTCTTTCAAGTAGCTTAATATTCTATCAAATATTTCAGCGTTATTTAACAACTTTCTCACGTTAAGATTAATTAGTTCTTCAGGAGAATAGCCTAAAATGTCACCAGCCGAAGGAGACGCAATTTCGATATGTCCATCAATATTGAATTGTAAAATTAATTCATCAGTATTTTCGAATAAATTTCGATAACGTCTTTCGCTTGCTTCAATCTGTCTTCTGTAATTTGTTTCGTTGGTAGTGTCGATAATAACTCCTTCGAATATTTGTTGATTCGTTTCAGGATCGAAATAACTTCTACCAAAATCTTGAACAAATTTGTGTCGCCCATCTTTTCCGATAAGTTCAAATTCGGCTTTTAAATATTCTTCTTTACTCAGTGTATGAGTTTCCAAAACTTTCTTTCTTTCTTCTCGATGGGAATAATAATCATAAGCATTAGTTTTGAAAAGTTCATCCAAAGTGGAACATCCAAGAAGTTTTACAAGTTCTTGATTTGCGAACAAAAATTCACCTTTCAAATTAGTTCGGTAAATTGCAACAGGAAGTTTTTCGAGAGCTCTTCTGGACTTTTCTTCTCTTTTCCTCAGTTCTTCTTCCAATTTCCTCATTATTTCGATTTTCCGAGTTAGTTCAACTTTCTGCTCTTCTACCTTCAATAAAGCTTGCCTTAATTCCTCGGTTTTCTCTTGAACAATTCTATCTAAATTGGAATTAACTTCCCTCAACTGTTCAATTAATTTTTGCTCCTCGGTAATGTCCCTTATAACAGAACCCATCAGGAACTCGGTTTCGCTAATATTAATTTTAAAAACATCATGCGAAAAATAAATGGTTTGACCATCTTTAAAAGCCAACTTACCAACAAAAGGGAAGCTGAGTACAGAAACATCACCAGTTTGGAAAACTTTTCTTATTTTTTCTTCCAAAGATTTTTTCTTATCATTTGGTAAATTCAAATTTGAAAAGAATATCCCGAAGAAATTTTTCCCTTTAATATTCTCATCTTCTATTTTCAGCATTTTTAAAAAAGCAGAGTTAAACTTAACGATATGAGATTCTTTGTCCACCAAAACGACAGCATCGGTCATAGTCTCGACTAAGCTTCTAAAAATCGTTTCCGAAGTTTTTAATTTTTCATGCTCTTGGCAATATTCGGTAACTTCGCAAAACGTAAAAAGTAATAAGAAATTCCCTGTGTTTGGGACCAAAGAGGCAGAAGCGATTAGTGAAAGAGTCTTACCCTTTGCAGTTTGAAAATCAATTATACCGTAATGGATTTCCCCGCCATTCCAATTTGAAGTATGTTTGTTGATAGTTTCTTTTAAATTTTCAGTCAAAAGCGATGGGGTTATCTGAAAAATATTATTTGATTCTGTTTGGGTTAAATCGAGCAATTCTTGGGCAATTCGATTAACTTCGATTATTTCACCATCTGTTTTGCACAAAACCAATCCAACATCTGTTGAATTGAATAAAGAAGTGTAGAAATTCTCTTTTTCGATATTTTCCTTTTGTATAACATTCGAATATTTAAGCAATAAGTAAAATGTAGCAAAAAGAATTACGCTAGCACCAAAAAAAATCAAACCAAGAAGATAAGGATATGTTGAAACAAGACTATTCGGTGTTGAAAGGAAAAAGTCAAAAAAAAGATAAATTGCCACCAAAAGACAAAAGATAAACGTTGAAAGAGAAATGGATCGATAAAGGCTAATTTTTTCCATAATAACAAAGCATTATCAAAAAAAGAAAATTTACAAAAATTCTAAATAAAAAACCAATTGAAAAAGAAAAACTTATTAAATTTGTATTTTAATTTAAGTGTTATTATGAACAAAGATAAGGAAATAGTTGAAAAGTTTGTACTTTGCCAGTTCCACCCCACCAAATCGCGGTAAAAAAACCGAATCGAAATTTCAAGTCAATAACGAAATCAGAGTTGAACAAGTAAGGCTGATAGACGAAAACGGGAAAATGCTTGGAATTTTCCCGACTCGCGAAGCTTTGAAAATTGCATTCGACCGAGAACTCGATCTTGTACTAATTGCCCCGCAAGCAAATCCCCCAGTTGCTCGTATTGTCAACTACGGCAAATTTGTTTTCGAACAGCAAAAAAAAGAAAAACAACAACGGAAACAGCAAGCCCAGCAACAATTAAAAGAAATCCGATTTAAGTGGCGAACCGACACCCACGACTTTAATTTCAAAGTTCGTCATGCTCGAGAATTCCTACTCGAAGGAAACAAAGTGAAAGGAACAGTTATTTTTCGTGGACGCGAAATGATGCACCAGGAAATTGGTGAAGAGCTTTTGGATCGTTTCGTAGAAGCCCTAAGCGATATAAGCAAAGTCGACCAAAGTGTTAAATCCGAAGGCAAAAGAATGTCGGTTATACTTGCTCCCGACAAAATAAAAATCCAACAATACGAGCGTCAAAAGAAACAGAACCCATCAGAATAAAAGAAATACAAAAAAAGTTTCAATCTGAACAGGAAACTTTCTATTTATTTGTCAAAATTAATTCAAAACTTATACACAAATATTCGCCTTAAATTTTGGCTCAAAAGGATCAATCCTAAACGATCGGAATAAGTTGCAGAGGTAACTTCCATTGCGGAATAGGTAAAAGTATTTACAATATCGTATTTGTTTGTCATATCGAGTTCAAAAATTTGCCTTCGATCCGCATTAACCAAAAACAATGAAGCTCGGCGAACGAAACCACAATCGGCTCGCAATACCTTACTTATTTTTTTTGAAGAAACCTTACGAAAATACACTGGGTCAAGCTCGTAAACTATCGGCAAACGGGTCTGCACAACCAAAAGAAATGTTTTGCTCAATGGATTGAAGACTATGCAAACTGGTTTTCCATTTCTTGGAAGAATTTTTGAAATATTAATTTTCTTTGTAATTTCCAAATTCTTTTTATCAACAAAATATATCTTGTTTTTTGATAGTGCATAAATCATTATTTCATCGCTAAACAATGATTGAATTTCTTCGTCGAATATCTTTTTTGTTTGAATCACATTAAAATTGATATCCAATTTGTATATTATTAAGTCATCGGAAACCAAAAAGAAAGTCGAATCCGAAGCGGAAAAACAAATAACTTTGGGTTTGGCAACATCAAGCCGATGAACATAAATTTCCTGCAATTTGTGTTGCGGAAATTCTTTGCAAGAAAAAAGAATCAGAAAGCAAAATAAAAACAAGCTATTTATTTTCATTTTGCGAAATAAAATATCTATAGAGAACAATCCCTGTCGAAATTGCAACATTAAGAGAATCAACCAAATCGGAGCCTTCGATTTTAAATTGACAATCGGCAAGCGAAAGAATTTCGGGTCGGATTCCTCGCGATTCATTACCAAAAATAATAATTGATTTTTCTGGGAAAACTATTCGACTCAGTAGTGTCTTGCCCGTCAAGGTTGCAGCAAAAATTTTTGCTTCTTTCTTTCGATTTTCAAGAAACTCTTGCAAATTCAGATTTTGATGGACATTAACACGAAAAAAAGAACCCATAGAGCCCCGAATCACCTTTGGATTATATTTATCCACAGTATCGGAAGAAGTTACAATCGAACGAACTCCGAACCAGTCCGAAGTCCTGATTATCGTTCCTAAATTTCCAGGGTCGCTCACCCCATCGAGAACAACAATTGGAAAATAAATTTTTAAATTTTCTGGGGAACTGCGAACTACAGCCAATATATCCTGGGGTGTTTCGGTTTCGCATAATTGGACAAATTGCGAACGGCGAGCAAGAAAAACCTCTGTCCCCTTTCGATAAAATTCCTTTGCCAGTTCAAAAGATTTTTCTTTTGCGTTAGCTGAAATAACAACAAACTCTGTGAAAAGACTGGAATTCAAAAGTTCCTCGCATAATTTATAACCTTCGGCAATAAACAAACCAGTTTCTTTTCGCTTTGCTTTATCTTTTAGCGAAATGACAAATTTTTTCAAATTATTACTCATCGGCTTGAATTTTATTGCCAGCATGCAAAACCTTGCCCAATCTATTCGACAAAATATATGTACTTAATTCCCCAGAGAACAAGATAATAAAAAATAAATAATAGATCCAAACCATAACAGCAACCAAAAAGCCATAGGCTCCGTAAAATCGACTATAGTTTGCTATAAATTTTATGTAAAAAGAAAAAAATTCACGAGATGCTTCTGCCAAAATGGTACAAATCCCACTTGCAAATAAAACAATCAAAAATGGAACTTTTGTATTAGGAATAAATTTGTAAATAAAGAAAAAGAACAAGAAATATAAAATAATGCTAACAATTTGAGTGGTTAACTTTGTGAAAAAAACCAGAAGCATTGAAGGTAAAAGTTCTCCAATGGATTTACTTAAAATAGAAACCAACGGCAAAGCATAACCAAGAATCAAAATAAAAATCGTCAACATTATAGTAAGAGCAATATCTTTAAAACGATAGATAACGAAAACCTTTTTTGCTTTGGCTTCGAAAACAACATTCAATGAGCTTCGCAATGAACTAAATACTGCGGAACCAAGCCAAAGCAAAGAAACCGTACCAACCAGTCCAACAAAAGAGCTAACAGAAAATATCTTCTGAGTTTCGAGCAATAAGTTACTAATAATTAAATAAGTTTGTTCGGTTTCTGGCAAAAACGAAAGCAGCAATTCGGCTAAAAGAGAATTGAAGAAATTCGTATCAAAAAATAAGTTTGTTATGTAAATTCCAATAAGAATTAAAGGAATAATATAAAGAAGCACATTAAAAGCAACAGCAGCAGAAAGCAAAAAAATATGATGTTTTTCGATTTTATCAACAAAATCGAGTATGTAATTAAAAGTTTTTTTGACCCATTTCGGTACTTTAACTTTCAATATAATGGGAACCCCGACTTATTTTATCCTCGATTGTTGCATTTGTAACTGCAATTGCGGTAATAATGCCATTTCGCAATTGAAGGACATCTTTACTCATTCGTGCTTTTTGGTAAAACTGTTCTATTTCGTTTTGCAAATGACGAAGAATAGTGGTTGCTCTATTCAATCTTTGTCGAGTTCTGACCAAGCCGACATAATTCCACATTGTATTTTTAATTGTGAGCCAATCTTGAGCAATCAGTGCTGGGTCAACTTCCTCTTTTTCTTCAATCCAAGGAAAGACTTCGGGAATGTATTCGTCAGCTTTGTGAATTTCTGCAACATCATTCCCAGCATTGTAGCCCCAAACCACAGCCTCGAGCAAAGATGTAGAAGCAAGGCGATTTGCTCCGTGAACACCAGTACAAGAAACTTCACCTACGGCGTAAAGACGAGCCATAGATGTTCTTCCGCGAAGGCTAACCCCAATCCCACCACAAGAATAATGAGCTGCGGGAACGACAGGAATTGGTTCTTTGGCCATATCTATTCCGGCATTCAATAGATGCTCGTAAATGGTCGGGAAACGGGATTTAATCCAGTTCGAGTCCTTATGGGTAATATCCAAGTATACACAAGGATGCCCAGTTTTTAGCATAGTTTGATGAATTGCGCGAGCAACAATATCCCGTGGAGCTAGCGAACCAAGTTCGTGGTAATCTTTCATAAATTCTCTACCATTTTTATCAATAAGTCGCCCGCCTTCGCCCCGGACTGCTTCGCTTATTAAAAATCTGTCGCGCTCACTATAAAATGCGGTAGGATGGAACTGAATGAATTGAAGGTTCATCATTCGCACACCTGCTCGGAAAGCCATAGCAATCCCATCGCCAGTTGATTCAGGCGGATTTGTTGTATGAAGATAGATCTGCCCCAAACCACCAGTTGCAAGTATTGTTTTATATGCAAAAATCGGAAAAACTTTCCCAGTCTTGTTGTTCAAAACGAAAGCACCAAAACAAGTAGGCTTTTCATATATATCCAGCGAACGAGTTGAATGGTGCGAAAGTGTTAATAAATCCACAGCTGTGTGGTCGACAAGGTATTTAATATTTGGATGTTTTAGAGTTGCTTCGATTAACTTTGAATGTATGGATTCGCCAGTTTTATCTTTCGAATGAACTATTCTATTAACCGAATGAGCTCCTTCGGCAGTTAAATGCAATTCTCCTTCCTCTGTTTGGTCGAATGGAACACCATATTTATCCATAAGCAACTCTTTTACAAGTCGGGGACCAAGCTGGACAAGAATTTCCACTGCAGGGGGCCAACTATGCCAATGCCCAGCCTCGAAAATGTCTTGTTTCAACTTTTCAGGAGAATCATCTTTTCCCATAAACACAATCCCTCCTTGTGCCCAAGGAGAATTGCCACTCAATAGCGAGGGCAACTTGGTAACGATCAAAACTTCTCTGCCTCGGTCGGCAGCAGTCAACGCAGCAATTAAACCCGCAACTCCTGAACCAATGACAAGTATTTCGGTTCTTATTTCATTCATTGCCTTCCCTGTATTTTATTTTCAGAATTAGAATAATAAAAGTTAAAGTAAAGCCAATTAGATTGGCAAAAATAATTGGCGCCTGATCAATTAAGATTCCATAGATTAACCAAAAAAGAATACCAATAGTTAGGATAACATACATTCCAAGGGAAATATCTTTTGTGCTTTTGGTTCGAATAATTTTTAATGCTTGTGGAACAAATGCACTTGTAGTCATCACGGCAGCAACTATCCCTAATACTTGAGCAAATTCCATATTTATTCACCTATTATTTTTACAAGTACTCGCTTTCGCCTTTTACCATCGAACTCTCCATAGAAAATCTGCTCCCAGGGTCCGAAATCAAGCTTGCCATTGGTTACAGCAACAACAACTTCGCGCCCCATAATTGTTCGTTTCAAGTGGGCATCGGCATTATCTTCGAATGTATTATGTCGGTATTGAGAATACGGCTTTTCGGGGGCAAGTTTTTCCAACCAAACTTCGAAGTCGTGATGCAAGCCGCTTTCATCATCGTTGATAAAAACACTTGCCGTAATGTGCATTGCATTTACAAGGCAAAAACCTTCGCGAATACCACTCTCATCGACGCATTTTTGCACTTCATTTGTTATGTTAATAAATGCTCTCCTTGTTGGAACATTGAACAAGAGTTCTTTTCTATAGGATTTCACCTTTACCCTTAATGAATTTTGATAAACTTTTGAACAAGGACTTCCTTCCCATAAAAAACTTTGATCAAATAAGTTCCACTTGCAAGCGAGCCTACCGAAATTGGCTCTTGTTGGATTTTCCCTTCTTGAACAATTCTCCCAAACACATCAATAATTTGATAGTATGCCAATGTCATATCGCTTTTGCCCAAACCAACATTCAATTCAGAAAAAAGTGGATTGGGATAAATTTCAAAGCTTGGAGAAATTTCTTTATCTTCAACATTGCTGAGCAAAATGTTTTGCAGAAAAGTCTGAATCAATTCCTTTCGGCTACGTCCAATTGCAATCATCATTGTGAAAGATCTTTCCTCTTTGGGGAGAATTTCATCAGGGAATCTCATTCCAGCGACCAGTGCCAGATCGTCCACTCCTTTAAATTGAATCTGAGTTCCTGAATTTAGTGTCAAAATTTGCTGACTTCGACTGAAATTACTGTTCATCTCTGAATTTAATACAGCCATTTGAGGTTCGTTTGAGGATTTTTCCGATACCACACCAACGCCAACAAAAACAGATGAATCCTCGGCTTGAACAAACTCAACCGCGGCAGCAATTGGAACAATTGTCTTTGGAATTGCTTCGGGTTCCAGATACGCAATATTATTTTTTGCTGAAGGTCCAACATCCCAATCAAAGTAATAACCAAGAGAAAGATTTTTTAAAGTTTTGGAGGAAACATTTTTAACCTTTATAAACAGCTTAAAGAAATTAGCATCATTCGAAGGAATGTAAACCTTTTGCTCAATTTCTAACCCAATTTTATCAAGAGGTTGAGCAATGCTGTCGTCAATTATCGAAACGAATCTATTAGGCTCGGCAAAAGGTTTTATAACCCGAAAATCTGACCGGTCGGGATTAATTCCAAATAGAGCAGAAACAATACGACTACTATCTTCGGTTGCCATTAACCCACCTTGGAAAATTTGATTGCCAAGTGATTTGCTTGAAACTCCTGCACCATACTTAATCCCATTTTTTTCGTAAAAGCCGATGGTCCCTTTATCGCCAAACGAAAATTTTAGAGAATCGTTTTCAAAAGTAGAAATATACAAAGTAGGAATAAAAGGTATTAAAAAGAAGTCACGATATTGATTCTCCCCTAAAATATCAACACGCAAAAAGGTTCTGGTTTCATTTTCAGCAATTTTAACAAACTTAAATGGACCAACGACAAAATCCTCTCCTGAATTTATTTTTGATATTTCGTATTCAGATTCAACAACTTGGAGTGAATTATCAAAAATATCTGCAACAGAAAGGACAAAACGAAGATTCTTTGCCTCTCCAAGATAATTATGTGCATCGATGTAAAGCGAAATAGTATCCCCTTGAGAAAATCTTTCCGCAAGTATACCATTGCTATTATACATCCGAAATTTAACAGGCTTGATACCTGGAATACTCATTGGGTTGATTTCGAGCATTTTTTTCATATTAATACGGCCGGGAATCAAAAACTGAAGCGCCGAATTTTTTTCGGAAATATCATCAGATAGTTGGCGAACATATTCAATCGTCTGTAATGGGTCAAGTTCAGGATATCGAGCTCGCACCGTTGCAACAACTCCAGAAACAACTGGAGCCGACCAGGAAGTTCCACCATAGTTAGGAGATTCGTAACCATTCGGCTGGTTGGTGGTAATCCAATTCCCTATTCCCGGAGCCATAATGCGAATAGTTTCGTTGATGGTTGTAGTTCCAGTAACATAGTCAACTTGATTAACTTCTCCAACTCCCAGAACACCAAAATAACCTGCTGGGTACCATACTTCCGAAGAGTTGTTGCCATTGCCACCTGCAGCAACAACAACAGTGCCTCTTGCAACAGCATAATCAATTATTGATTGGTCGATTGGCGAAAATGGTTTAATTTTTCCCCAACTACAATTAACTACGCTAAAACCTCGAACTGCAGCATAAAGAATACCCGGATAGCCAAAGTCTAATGTACTGCTGGATGTAGCTTTCGAAGCTTTAATTGGAAATATTCTACATTTGTATGCAACCCCAGCAATGCCTTTGGCATTGTTTGTTGTTGCTCCAGCAATCCCAGCTACGCTTGTGCCGTGGGAATTTGTATGGTAAGTATTTCCGCCATTGCCTTCTGTTGAATAGGCTAAATTGTATCCTTGATAGTCATCTACATAGCCATTGCCATCGTCGTCAATATTATTGTTTGGAATTTCTTTCCAATTCGTCGCTATTGAATTCGCAAGGTCTTCATGGTTTTGTAAAATTCCAGTATCTACAATTCCAATAACAAAATTCGTATCGCCTTGAAAATAATCCCAAGTTTCGAATGCTTTTATTGTTGCAAGCATTGTCTGTTGGTTAGCATAAGGGTCGTTCGGAACTCCAAGAGGAATATCACTCCAGATAGGCTCTGCAATCTCGATTTCTGAATATTTTTTTAATATTTCGTTACAAAATTTCTCGGGTTCTGTTTTCTGTTTAATCTCTACAATATAAGTACGAAGCAGTGGTTCTTCGGCAGCAAGAATTTTCTGAAGTCTTTGATAGTCATAAAACAAGTCATTGCTGCTTTCTTTTAATTTTCGGGCTATCGAAGCTTCTTCGGGCAGAAGTTGAAAGAAATTCCTTTCAGAAATTTTGTTTAATACTTCAGATCTTTTTTCTATCGGAATATTACTTTTAAACCTAACATATATCGAACCAGTAAAATCTTGTAGGCAAAATATTTTTGTAGAGGCCAACAAAAGAAGAAGCAATCCAAGTGTCCAAAAAAACTTTTTCATAATCTATCCAAAATGTTCTTCAATAACGACGAAACAAGATGCAATTTAAATAAAACTTAAAATGTTTCATTTACGTTTAATGTAAATTTAATAAATTAATATTTCTTAAACCTGAAATTGAAATTCTATGGTATATATAGTTACAGCACGCAAATGGCGACCTGTTCGTTTCGACCAAGTTGTTGGCCAAGAACATATAGTTCAAACACTTAAAAATGCAGTTAGATTAAACCGTATCCATCATGCCTATTTGTTCGCTGGACCACGTGGTGTTGGGAAAACTACTACAGCAAGGATACTTGCTCGGGCAGTAAATTGTAGCAATCCCGAGGACGCAGAGCCCTGCAATCAATGTTTTTCGTGCACATCAATCCTTTCGGGAACTTCGCTCGATGTAATCGAAATTGATGGAGCCTCGAACAATAGTGTGGACGATATCCGAAACCTTCGAGAAAACGCAAAGTATCCTCCAATCAATGGAAAATACAAAATTTACATTATCGACGAAGTTCATATGCTTTCAACCTCGGCTTTCAATGCTTTGTTGAAAATATTAGAAGAGCCACCAAAACATTTGATTTTCATATTTGCAACAACCGAACCACACAAAGTTTTGCCAACTATAACAAGCCGTTGCCAACGATTTGATTTCCATAGAATGGAAATAGAAACTATTGTCCAAAACATTTCCAAGATTGCAAAAGCCGAAGGAGTTGAAATCGACGAAATGAGCTTGTTTACAATAGCCAAAAAAGCCGATGGTTCAATGCGCGACGCTCAAAGCATTTTCGACCAATTCGTTTCTTCTTCGGGGAAAAAAATCTCTTACGAGGACATTAAATCAATACTTCACCTTATTGATGCTGAATATTATTTTAAAGTTTCGGATGCTTATCTCGAAAGAAATTCAAAAATGGCATTTGAAATCAGCCAAGAATTAACCAAAAACGGATATGATTACTCTGAATTTATTTCTGGATTGCTCGAGCATTTTCGCAATCTTCTTTATGTTAAGGTTACGAATAAAACAGAAAATTTAAATTTGCCAGAATTTATTGCCCAAAAATATTTCCAAGCTTCATCTTTATTTAACTTCAAAGATTTGCTTAGAATTCTTAATCTAATATCTCAAATTGAACAGCAAATAAAATTCGCTTCGATGCCCAAAATCCGACTTGAACTTTTGTTGTTGCAAATAATCGAAATGCCCTCAACTCTGGAAATTTCGGAATTAATTAACGAAATCAAATCTTTGAAAAATTTATGTTCGTCAGTTCCATCCTTAACAGGAACCTCAACAAAAGTCAAAAAAGAACCAACACCAAAACAAATTACATCAAACGAAACACAAAAGGATTTGGATACATTCCTTGAAAAATACAACTCTCGGTTAAACGGATTAAAAACATTTATTTCGAGTGAACTTTTGAAAATTGAATTCCGAGGTAAACAAATAATTTTATTCCCCAGCAATGAAGTTGTTCACCAAAATGTCAAATCCAAGGAAAGAGCCATACGTATTGCTGTTAAGGAATTTTTTGGAAGTGAATACGATATAATAATTTTACACCCTACAGAAAAAGAAGAACTAGTTCAAGCCAAAGAATCAAAATCGGGAAACCAGTTCGCTCCGAAACATGAAACCCCACAAACCGCAAATCAGAACCAGCAAGATACAGAAATTCAAGATTTGCTTACCAGCCTTTTCAATGCAAGAGAAATTCCTTTTTCCAAATAATTTTCATACTTCAATATGAAGGTACTTTCACTTTCCCATAAATATTAAGTTTACAAAATCGTTAATAAGGATTTAATAACTGGAGAAGTGTATGACAGACATCAAAGAATTGCACGAAAGAATTCAAAGGGAAAGTGCTTTTGTCGATGTTCTGCTGATGGAAATTAGTAAAGTCATCATTGGCCAGAAAAATATGGTGGAACGCCTGCTGATTGGTTTGCTATGCAATGGGCATATACTTCTCGAAGGTGTTCCTGGGCTTGCAAAAACGCTTGCAATTAAAACGCTTGCATCCGCAATCAATGCCTCATTCAGCCGAATTCAATTCACCCCAGACTTGCTGCCTGCCGATTTGATTGGCACGATGATTTATAGTCAGAGAACTGAATCTTTCACCATCCGCAAAGGTCCAATTTTTGCCAATTTCGTACTGGCCGATGAAATAAACCGCGCCCCAGCAAAAGTTCAAAGTGCACTTCTGGAAGCAATGCAAGAGCGGCAAGTGACAATTGGCGACCAAACTTTCCAGCTTCCAGACCCATTTCTTGTTATGGCAACACAAAACCCAATTGAACAAGAAGGAACTTATCCATTGCCGGAAGCACAAGTTGATAGATTTATGCTAAAAGTCGTTATTACCTATCCCGAACGAAATGAAGAGCTTGCAATCATTCGGGAAAATTTAGCACAAGAATTTCCAAAAGCAAATAAAGTTATTTCTCCAGAAGACATAATTCGGGCTCGCTCATTGGTTAAAGAAGTCTACCTGGATGAAAAAATTGAGCAATATATTCTGGATATCGTTTTCGCTACAAGATTTCCAGAAAAGTTCGGATTGGAAAAACTTAAACCTTACATAACTTATCCAGCATCCCCGCGTGCATCAATATTTCTTGCTCATTCCGCAAAAGCCTATGCTTTCATTCGTCGACGCGGTTATGTTGTCCCAGAAGATGTTCGAGCTCTTTCGCTCGATGTTCTTCGCCACAGAATTGGTCTTTCCTACGAAGCCGAAGCAGAGAACATTACTCCAGAAGATATTATTAATGAAATTCTTGGTAAAATAGAAGTACCATAATAAAAAGATGGAAACAACCGAATTACTTCGAAAAGTTCGGAAAATTGAAATAAAAACCCGGCGACTTTCTCAAAATATTTTTTCTGGGCAATATCATAGTGTTTTCAAAGGGAGAGGAATTGCTTTCAGCGAAGTAAGAGAGTATCAAATTGGTGACGATACCCGCCTGATAGATTGGAATGTAACTGCTCGGTTCAACCATCCATATGTAAAAGTATTCGAAGAGGAACGAGAGCTTACTCTGATATTACTAATTGATATTAGCGGTTCCGAATCATTTGGTTCGAAAGAAAGCTTCAAAAGAGATTTAATCACTGAAATTTCTGCTGTGTTTGCCTTTTCCGCATTGCAAAACAACGATAAAATTGGTGCTATTCTATTTTCCGATAATATCGAAAAATTCATTCCCCCCAAAAAAGGAAGAACCCATATACTTCACATTATTCGCGAAATTTTGAACTTCGAGTCACAATCAAACAAAACGAACATCAAAAAAGCACTACAATTCCTTTTCAATTCAGTTAAGAAACGATCAATTGTTTTGATCCTATCTGATTTTTTGGATAATGGATTTGAAGATGCCCTTAAAATTGTTTCCCGAAAGCACGACACCATTGCCATCAAAGTTGCTGACCAACGCGAAGGAACTATCCCAGATGTTGGTTTGATATATCTTCAAGATTCAGAAACAGGCGAAACTATTTGGTTCGATTCTTCGGATAAAACCGCTCTAAAAAATTACCAAATATGGTGGCATTCCCGCCAGGTTCAACTACGAGAAATTTTCCAAAAGTCAAAAGTCGACTTTATCCAAGTTCAAACAGGGCAATCTTATCTTGAACCATTAATTGAATTTTTCAAAAAGAGGGTTAGAAGAGTTTGATTATGAAACTCCGGTGGCTTTTTTTGTTAATACTTTTTTCGATGTTTATTGCAGATTTAACCTTCTCTCAAGAAGTTAATGTAAAAGTTTGGACCGATACAAACAAAATTTTGATTGGCGACCATTTGAATCTCTATGTTCAAGTCAACTCTTCCCCACAAACAGAAATCATTTTTCCTGAAATAAAAGATTCGCTTGGTAAACTTGAAATTGTCCAAACTTATCCTATCGACACACAAAAGACAGCCAACGAAATCAAGCTTCAAAGAAAAATTGTTCTAACAGCATTCGATACCGGAAACATTTTCATTCCTCAACTAAACATATTATATTTAAAAAAAGCTACCAACCAGTATGCTTCTATTTTCACCGATTCTATCCCAATATTTGTAAAGGGAATAGAAGTTGACACAACCAAAGACATAAAAGACATCAAAGGAATAATTGAAGTTCCACTTACTTTCTGGGACTACTTCCCATACATACTAATCGCATTAGGACTTCTCGTGATTGGATACTTGATTTATTTCTTTATGAAGCGAAAGGGGAAAGAGCAAGCAAGCCCAGAACCCAAAATTCCACCTCATATAGAAGCATTGGAAGCACTGAAACAGCTCGATAAAGAAAAACTTTGGCAAAAAGGTTCGGTAAAAGAATTCCATATACGATTGACGGAGATAGTCCGACGCTACATTGAACGTCGCTTTGAAATTCCAGCACTCGAAATGATTTCTAACGAAATTATTCAAACCCTTGACAACAAATTCCAACTTGATACTGAATTAACCAGCAAACTTCGCCGTTCGTTCGAAATTTCGGATTTGGTAAAATTTGCAAAATATATTCCAATTTCCGACGAAAACAACTTCTGTTTCAAAACAGCCTTAGAATTTGTTGAAGCCACAATCCCAAAAGCTCCAGAAAACCCTAACATTGACAAACAAGAAAAGGTAGCGGAATGAAATTGTTTGGATTTCATTTTGCTAATCCCGAATTCTTATGGTTGCTTTTAGTAGTCCCACTTCTTGTTTTGTGGTATTTATTGAAAAATAAAAAAATCAATGTTCCAATTAAATTCTCAACTATTGAAGGGTTTCGGCGAACAAAGCCAAGTTGGCGAGTCAAATTTTTGCATTTGCCCTTCGGATTAAGAGTTTTTGGAATTATTTTAATCATTATAGCATTAGCTAGACCCCAGAATTCAGGTTCAGAAAAGCAAATTGAAACCGAAGGAATAGATATCGTAATTACTCTCGACATTTCTGGCTCTATGCTGGCTGAAGATTTCAAGCCAAACCGATTGGAAGCTGCAAAAAAAATTACAGAAAAATTCATCGATGAAAGAAATAATGACCGTATTGGATTGGTAATCTTTAGTGCCAAAAGTTTTACTCAATGCCCTACTACGATAGACCATTCTGTGCTGAAAAATCTACTCAGGCAACTCAAATCAGGTTTAATCGAAGACGGCACTGCAATAGGAATGGGGCTCGCTACCGCTGTCGACAGACTAAAAGATAGCAAAGCCAAAAGTCGCGTTATAATTCTATTGACCGACGGAATTAATAATACTGGGATAATTTCGCCATTGACTGCTGCGGAAATGGCAAAAGCTTTTGGGATTCGTGTTTATACAATAGGCGTTGGAACATTGGGCAAAGCGCCATATCCTTTTCAAACACCTTTTGGTATTCAATATATGAATGTTGATGTCGAAATCGACGAACCTTTGTTGAAAGATATAGCTCAAAGCACCGGAGGTAAGTATTTTAGAGCAACCAACAACAAGGCTCTTGAATCAATTTACAACGAAATAGACCAAATGGAAAAAACGAAAATCAAGCAAACTGTATTTACAACTTTTTCCGAAGAATTTTTCCCATTTTTACTCATTGGCACAATTGCAATTTTTCTCGAACTTTTATTAAGAATCTTTGTCTTTAAAAAATTACCCTAATGGAAAATGTCGATTGGCTTATAGTCGGATTAGGAAATCACTCAGATATATATCTCGAAACTCGTCACAATATTGGATGGATGGTGGCAACTGCATTTTGTCAAAAGCACCAAAGCAATTTCATTCCAATTTCATCACAATATTTTTTAGCGAAGGTGTCGTTTGCTGGTAATACTATTTTGGTTTTGCTTCCTCGAACGTTTATGAACAATTCAGGGCTGGCAGTTCGTTCCGCAATTGACAAATTCAAAATTCCTATCGAACGGATAATTGTGGTTTGCGATGAATATAATTTCCCTTTGGGTAGAATACATTTGAAAGATAACGGAGGCGACGGTGGACATAATGGAGTGGCTTCGGTCATTGAACATCTTGGTGCATCTAATTTCTTGCGACTCCGTTGTGGTATAGGTAAAAATTTTGGGGAAAACGAACTTGTTCAATATGTTCTTTCCCCATTCGAGCCCGAAGAAATTCCAATGCGCGACCAAATGATTTCGCGGGCAGTCGAGGCAATTGAATACTTGATTCTCAAAGGGAAAAGTCGCGCAATGAGCGATATTAATTCTGGAAATCTTTGGAAAATTGAAATTAGCAAAAAAGTTGACAAAATTAAGCTTAGTAATCTAAGCAAATCTAAAGAAAAAGAAAATGGTGAAACAAAAAATAGTTCGGGAAACTTTTCTTCCAATGCAGAATAAACATTTTTGCAAAAGAAAAATTTAAATTATACAAAAAATTTGATTAGAAAGCAAAATAATTTTATTTAGATTTGTTTATTTGTTTTAATTTATTTTAAATAAAATTACTTATGAATCAAAGTAGGGAAAGAATAAAAGTAATCAAGTTATTATTATTGCTTGGAGCATTTTTTCTAACAAATCCAGCTACCTATTCAAAAGAAAAATATCGGGACAAAAGGATTTCAATTGAGATAGTTTCTTCAAAACCAAAGATTGAATTAGGTAAGGAGAATCTTTTTGCCGTAAAAATTGTTCTTTCGAAAGGATGGCACATTTACTGGAAAAACCCTGGAGACGCAGGCGAACCAACAATTTTAGAAATCACCACCAATTTGCCAAACCAAAGCAGGATTGAACCAGAATTCCCTATTCCTTTATACAAAAACACAAGCGGAATTGTAACTTTAGAATATCGAAATACAGCATATTTCCCTTTTTCAATTAATATTCCAGAAAATTTTAATAAGGACACGCTCGAAATTAAATTAAATGCAAAATGGCTTGTTTGTCAGCAAGTATGTATTCCTGGTAAAACAGTAATAACTAAAAGAATACCTTTAAAATCAAGGATAAGTTTCAAAACTGATTTCTCAAAAATAAACACAAAGATTCCAAAGGATAGTATTTCGGCAGAAATAAAATTCTACCCCGATTACGCAGATTTAACTATCAACAAAGAATTTGAAAGCCAAATTCAAAAGGTCTTCTTCTTCCCTTTAACAGAGGGAGTTTTCGATCTTGAAATAATTCCAGATTTTACACTCAACGGGACGAAGTTGCTCATTCACTTACCTTTATTAAGATACCTTTGGGGCGACAAATCGAATATTGAAGGAATCTTGGAACTTACTTTTCAAAATAAAGAGAAAAAATATTTTTATATAAAAGTGGTTAAATATTATTTTGAATAATAAGGAGAAAAAAAATGAAAAAACTACTGAATCTTTTGTTAATGTTATTCGCTTCGGCATCTTTTCTTTTTGCACAAGAAGCCAAAATCGACCAACCCGCCCCCGATTTCACACTTCCCGATATTAACGGAATGGATGTTATTTTGAGCGACTATTCTGGCAAAATAGTGGTGCTCGAATGGATTAACTTCGATTGTCCCTATGTTCGGAAACATTATGAAAGCAAAAACATACCTCAAATGCAAGAAAAATACACCAAACAAGGTGTAGTGTGGATGTCGATTTGTTCCTCTGCTCCTGGTAAACAAGGCTATTTTACAACGGGAGAGATACGAAATCGTATCAAAAAATACAATGCTAAAATGACTTTTTATTTAATAGATAGCGAAGGTACTGTTGGGAAAAAGTATGGAGCAAAAACCACTCCACATTTCTTCATAATTGATAAAAATGGAAAACTCGTTTACTCGGGGGCGGTCGACGACAAACCCTCCACAGATATTGAAGATATCAAAACTGCACGGAACTATGTTGTAGAAGTTTTAGATGCATTGCTTTCGGGGAAAAATCCCCCTGTGAAAGTTACTAAACCATATGGTTGCTCGGTAAAATACAAATAATGGAATCATTAATAAATAAAAAAACAAGGGAATGGCAAAAGCCATTCCCTTTTAAATAAACAAAATAAAGAAGCCATATCAGGTAATTACTTTAGCTTTATATCCATAATTAATAATACCGCTTGCACCTTCTTCCATTATTTTTCTGAATACAAATTCCACACGAGCCCCAATTTTTAAATCCTCGAACTTTGTGTCGGTAATCATTGCAGTAACACGCGCGCCTTCGTCTGTCTCGATAATTGCAACTGCATAAGGAGTAAGAAATTTGAATTGGTCACTTGCAACATGAATAATCGTATAGGAAAGTATTTTCCCAATTCCGTTCAAAATAATTTTTTCGAATTCCTTTTTACCAGAAATTGGGTCGCAATATCGATGCGGAAGCGACACAAACCCGCTGGGGAATTTCTGTGCTTCCAAACGATAGCGATGAGGAATTTCCCTGGTATATCTTTGACTGTTTGCCATATTACATTCCCTCCAAAATATGAACAACACAACTACCACCAGAACCACCCATATTTTGGGTCATACCAAGCCTTGCATTTGGAACTTGACGTTTGCCGGCTTGGAATGTTAATTGATAGTATGCCTCAATGAGTTGAGCAACGCCAGTAGCCCCAACAGGATGTCCTTTTGCTTTCAATCCACCGCTTGGATTTATCACAATTTTTCCACCATATGTGGCTTGTCCCTGGGCAATTGCTTTGCCTGCAGTTCCATATTCAAAGAAGCCAAGTTCTTCGGCAACAAGTATTTCTGCAATCGAGAAGCAATCGTGAACTTCAACGAAGTCTATATCGTCTGGTCCAACTCCTGCCATCTTGTATGCTCTTTCGGCAGCAAGATTAACAGCTTCGATACGGGTTAAGTCTTTATGGTCGTGCAAAGCAATTGGTCCACTGGCAGCCCCAACACCAAGAATTTTTACAAACTTATCGGTAAATTCTTTGGCTCGGTCGAGTGGACAAAGAACTAAACAAGCAGCGCCGTCGGTAATTGGAGAACAATCGAGAAGCCGTAGTGGGTCCGCAACCATCGATGAATTCAGAACTTGTTTCAAATCAATTTCAAATGGATATTGCGCATAGGGATTATTTACTGCGTGCTTATGATTCTTAATTGGAACTTGAGCAAGCTCCTCGCGTGTTAGTCCATACCTTTCCATATATGCTCGAGCCATCATTGCATAAAGGCCAGGGAAAGTCACTCCGTTATAAACTTCATATTCTTGGTCGGCAGCTGTTGCCAAAACAAATGTTCCATCGTCGACGTCCCACATTTTTTCAACACCACCAACCAGAACAATATCGTGCATCCCAGAAGCAACATCCAAATATCCCATACGAACTGCTTGCCCACCTGAAGCACATGCAGATTCTACTCGAACCGCAGGGACTCCAATTTGCCCAAGGTAATCAGCCATTAGCGAGCCAAGATGCTCTTGATAAGCATACAAACCACTGGACATTGCACCAACATACAAAGCGTCGATTTTCTCAACATTTGCATTTTCCATTGCTTTTAAGCCTGCTTCGGTGAACATATCGCGTATACTTTGCTCCCAAAGTTCGCCGAACTTTGTCATTCCAACACCAATTATAGCAACTTCTCGCATTTATTACCTCTTACTTTGTTTTTAATATTCATTAAAATGGATTTTCTTGCGATAAGCAACATATTTGCCATAATCAAGATAAACCTTTTGCGGGGAATTTAACATATCTCGGGTTTTTGGAGCAAGATTTTGGACTTCCAAAATTTTATCTGTGACTTGGAAAATGAACCCATCGCTACCGGCACCCGAACCAAACGAAACCATAAATATTTTGTCGCCTGGTTTTGCTACATCAAGAATAGCAGTCAAACCAGTTATAGAGGAACCAGAATAGGTATTCCCCATTATATTAACAATCCAACCTTCGGTCATCTGCTCCTGTTTGAATCCAAGTTCCTTGCCTGCTTTCAATGGGAAGCGACCATTCGGCATATGGAACACTGCATACTGAAAATCTTCGGGCTTCATTCCAGATTTTTCCAGCAAAGCCCTACCGCAACCAAGAATGTGCTTAAAATACGCTGGTTCGCCTGTGAAACGCCCACCGTGCCGAGGATACATTTGATACTCTCTTCGCCAAAAGTCAGCTGTATCGGTAGTGTAAGAATGAGTGTAAAGAACTTCTGCAACAACATTATCGAGTCCAAATATAAACGCGGAACCTCCTGCCGAAGCACTATATTCGAGAGCATCGCCGGGGGCACCTTGGGAAGTATCAGCTCCAATTCCCATTGCGTATTCCATCTGGCCACTTTTAACATGGCTATACGCAACAAACATTGCTTCCGAGCCCGCTTTGCAAGCGAACTCAAAATCGGCAACATGAACATCTGGACCAATTCCAAGAGCATCGATAAGAACTGTTCCCGATGGTTTTACTGCGTAGGGATGCGATTCTGAACCAATATAAACTGCACCTATCTTTTGTGGGTCAATTCGTGCCCGCTTCAAAGCATTCTTTGCAGCAGCAATTGCAATAGTTATAGTGTCCTCGTCCGGACCAGGCACAGTTTTTTCAATAAGCATCAAACCTTTCTCAATGGAAACTGGATCGTCACCCCATTGATTTGCAATTACTGAACTTTTGATTCTGTAAATAGGAACATAAGCCCCATAGCCAACTATTCCAACCATAATTCACCTTATTTTTTAAACAAATTACTTCTGCTTAATTTCTTTAAAAAGAATTGTAATTACAGGGTTTGTTGTTGGCAAACCTTCGGCGGTTGCTTGAATTTTCCAAATGAAATTCAAAACATCTTTTATTTTATCTATTATCTTCATCACTTTCTCTTCGTACAATCCATAAAGTAAACCAGTATATCCAACTAAAGCCCAAAATTTATCGAAATTTGGCATTGTTGGTTTTAAATCTCTTTTCAAAATACCAAGCAAATTGATTATTCTTGTCTTCAAGCTCCTTTTTATGTCGAAATTTTCAGTGATAGAATCAATAATTGAATCTAATTTATGATAAAGTGTATTCAAGTCTCTATCACATAGATTATAGGTAATTCCTTCCGATAGCATCGATTCGAATGTTACTTTCTTTTCTTCCAATTTTTTAAAAGAAATAAAATCTTCTAACTCTTCTTCAATTTCCTTTTGCCGATTCTCAAAAAAATTAATGATAATTCCCGTATTTATCTTTTTGTCGTTTGTAAGAGGAGGGAAAAGGATATTAAGAGAATGTTTTGCAGCGTAGACTTGGTAAAAACTAAACAAGTCGAGAAAGTCTTCGTAAAACTTATCGCGATTTGCAGTTTTGTTAGATTCCTCGAGAATCTTATAAAATCTGTCGATAATTTTAGTTTCTGCGAGCAAAGGATTTACTGGTAGATTTTCGATAAAAGTTCTATCGATAGCCATAAAACCTCTAAGAATCGAAACAACCAATTAGGCGAGCAATCACAAGTCGTTGAATTTCGCTCGTTCCCTCGCCGATTTCCAGAAGTTTTTGGTCGCGATAGTATCGTTCAGCATCGTATTCCTTCATCAATCCGTAACCGCCTAAAATTTGCACACAATGATTAGCACAAATATGTGCAACTTCGGAACAGAAAAGTTTCGCAATAGCGGATTCCATTGTTATTTTCTGCTTTTTATCGAGCATTCGACAGGCGGTATAAAGATATGTCCGAGCAAGGTCTATGTACATTTGCATATCGGCGAGTTTAAAAGCAATAGCTTGATGTGAAGAGATTGGCTGTCCAAAAGTTTTGCGAGTTTTTGCATAGTTCAATGCATAATCAAAAGCTCCTTGTGCAAGCCCAAGCCCCATTGCAGCGATTGCCAAGCGTCCGTTATCCAAAGTTTTAAGCATTTGCTTAAAACCATCGCCACGGTTGCCAAGAATATTTTCTTCGGGAACAACAACATCTTCGAGTATTAATTCACTTGTATTCGAAGCGCGCCACATCATTTTGTTCTTCATTGGCCGAGCGGTAAACCCTGGGGTCCCATTTTCTACAAGGAAGCATGTATATTCCCTCTTGCCATTTGGTAAAGTGCCAGAAACAGCAAGTATTGTCGAACCCAGAGTAATATCGGTCGAAGCGTTTGTGATAAAAATTTTCGAACCGTTCAAAATCCATTTGTTCCCATCTTTAATAGCAGTGGTTTTTGTGTTGCCAGCATCGCTACCAGCTTCGGGCTCGGTTAAACCAAATCCCCAAAGATACCCTTGAGAAAGCTTGGGCAAATACTTCTTCTTTTGTTCCTCGTTCCCAAAATAATAAATCGGACCTATCCCAAGAGAATTATGCGCCGCAACTGTTGCAGCCTGTGAACTATCAACCCGAGTCAATTCCTCGACAATAATTATGTAAGAAAGATAATCAAGGTTCGATCCACCATATTCTTCGGGAAGGAAACAACCGAAAAAGCCCATATCTGCCATCTTGCGTGTAAGCTCATAGGAAAACTCCTCTTTCTCGTCCAATTCGCGAGAAAGAGGTTTAATTTCCTCTTCGGCAAATTTCCTAACAGTTTCCCTCAAAATAATTTGCTCCTCGGTTAGATTAAATTTGTCTGCCATTTTCCTTTCGAGATGTTATACATTAATCAAATTTCTCTTTTATAAGTAAAAAAATTTTTTATATATTGAAAATATAATATTAACAAAATTTTTTTAAAAAATATTATAATTTGTGTTTTTTGTAAGGAGAAATTATGGACAACTTGCTAACAGAAGAACAAAAAATGTTGCGGGAAATGGTTTCGAAGTTCGCAAAAGAAAAAATTGCACCTGTTGCTTCGGAAAACGAACGAAACCACCGTTTCCCATGGGACATTATACGAGAAGCCGGCGAATTAGGTTTAATGGGCATTGCATACCCACAGGAATACGGCGGTGCAGGAATGGATTTTGTTTCGTATTTCCTTGCTATCGAAGAAATTTCGAGATGGTGTGCTTCTACGGGAGTAATCATATCCGCCCATTCATCTTTGGTTTGTGACCCAATTTACCGATTTGGCACCGAAGAGCAAAAACGAAAATATTTACCAGATTTACTTTCGGGGAAGAAGATAGGAAGTTTTTCATTAACTGAAGCACAAGCTGGTTCCGACGCTGGCAACACCAAAACAACAGCAGTAAAATCGGGAAACAAATGGATATTAAATGGTTCGAAATTGTTTGCAACAAATGGCGCCGAGGCAGACATTTTTGTTTTAATCGCATCAACAGACCCAGGGAAGAAAACTAAAGGTGTTAGCGCCTTTATTGTGGAAAAAGATATGCCCGGTTATCGAATTGGTAAAGTTGAACGAAAACTTGGAATTCGTGCCTCTTCGACTGCTGAAATTATTCTCGAAAATGTTGAAGTTCCCGAAGAAAACCTTCTGGGGGAACTCCACCAAGGCTTTAAAGTAGCAATGGTAACTCTTGACGGTGGAAGATTAGGTATAGCCGCACAAGCTTTGGGTATTGCACGTGCCTGTTTAGAAGATTCCGTTAAATATGCAAAGGAACGCGTTCAATTCGACCAACCAATAGCTAATTTCCAAGCAATTCAATGGATGCTTGCCGATATGTGGATGGAATACGAAGCTGCCTGGTTGCTAACTTGGCGAGCATCAGTTTTGAAAGACCGTGGTATGCCATACACCGCCGAAGCCGCTATGGCAAAATTGAAAGCTTCGGAAGTTGCAATGGACGCAGCTCGAAAAGCAGTTCAAATTCATGGTGGTTACGGCTACACCGAGGACTTCAACGTCGAGCGATATTATCGCGATGCTAAAATTACTGAAATTTACGAAGGAACAAGTGAAATCCAAAGATTGGTAATCTCGCGTCATCTTTTGAAATGATTTTGTGAAACATTTACAGAAAAGAAAAAATGAATATTAAATTGCTTACAGCAACGGCGCTGTTCGACGGACACGACGTATCCGTCAACCTTTTCCGTCGCCTTCTTCAACGCCGTGGGGCAGAAGTAATTCATCTTGGTCATAATCGTTCGGTTCGCGAAGTAGTAACTGTTGCAATTCAAGAAGATGTCGATGCCTTGCTTATTAGTTCGTATCAAGGTGGACATAATGAATATTTCCGGTTCCTTGTCGACCAATTAAAAGAGTACGGCGCCGAAGAAAAACAAATTTTCGGTGGCGGTGGTGGTGTTATTCTTCCTTCAGAAATCAAAGCTTTAGAAGAATATGGCGTAACCAAACTTTATCATGCTGTCGACGGACAAAAAATGGGAATAAACGGTATCGCCGACGATATTATCCGCAGAATAAAAGAAAACAAACCTCGAATTGAAGCAAAAGCTTTAAAAGAAATCAATGAAGATATAATTTCGAATAATACAACAGACCAACATTTTTTGATTTCAAAACAAATAACATATATCGAGGAGAAGCTCCCTTCGATCTCAAACCCAGATGAAATAAGAAGCTTCTTTAAACAATACGACAAGGGCAAATCCCTTGTAATTGGATTCACTGGTCCTGGCGGTTGTGGAAAAAGTTCCCTAATCGATGAGCTAATCGGGCGTTTCCTTGCTTTTGCTCCAAACATTTCTATTGCTGTATTAGCCAGCGACCCAACAAAAAGCACAACTGGGGGCGCACTCCTCGGCGACCGCATCAGATATAATCACATCTATGATAACCGAGTATTTTTCCGTAGCTTCGCCACAAGAAACAGCGGGAGCGATGTCGGGCAGTTTGTCTGCGATTCTATTGACTTACTCAAAACCTGTGGCTTCGACCTTATTTTTGTCGAAACCCCTGGTATTGGACAAGGCGATAGCCAAATAAAATCGCTTTCCGACTATTCAGTTTATGTTATGACTGCTGAATTCGGAGCTCCAAGTCAATTGGAAAAAATTGATATGCTCGATTTAGCCGACTTCATTGTAATAAATAAATTCGAAAAAGTTGGTTCCGAAGATGCCCTTCGCGAAGTTATTATTCACTACATCCGAACTCACCAATTGAATGTCCCCCGTGGTGTTCCTTTGGAAACACTCGATTTGCCGATCTTTGCTTGCAGTAGTAATCAATTTAATAATCATGGTGTAAATAAATTTTTCAAAGCCTTATTAAAACTACTTCGTGAAACCAAAAAAGGCGACTACGACGTAAAAGAAGACGTTATCGAAATGCTCCCAACAGAACTTGTTCGAGACTTCGGTTTGATAAATAACCGAAGAATTAATTATCTAGCAGAAATTGCCGATACTGTTCGTAAATATAAAAGGATGGTGAAAGAGCAAAGCCAAATTGCAACCGAAGCCTTTTCTCTTAAACAAACAATAGATATTTTTAAAAAAGAAAACCAAAACGGAGAACTGCTTGAACGTATAAAAAAATTATTCCATAAAAAGTGGAATGAACTTTCAAAAGATTCACAAGATTTGCTTCTGACCTGGGAAGACAAAAAGAGAATGTATCAGCAAGATAAACTAAAATACCAAATTCAAAATCAGGAAATAGAAATTGAACTTTACAGCAAATCAATTTGCGGTTCTAATATACCCAAGGTTGCATTACCAAAGTTCGACGATTGGGGCAATTTGCTTAAGTTTTTGTATTTGGAAAATTTGCCTGGATTTTTCCCATATACTGCTGGCGTGTTTCCGTTCAAACGCACAACCGAAGACCCGAAACGCCAATTCGCTGGCGAAGGTGGTCCAGCCCGAACCAATAAACGCTTTCACTTCCTTACAAAAAATGACCGAGCAAAACGGCTTTCCGTAGCTTTCGACGGGGTAACTCTTTATGGCGAGGACCCCGCACGCGACCCCGATATTTACGGGAAAATAGGTGAAAGTGGCGTCTCTGTTTGCACTATCGAAGATATGGATGTTCTTCTTAAAGGATTCGACCAAACCGACCCGCTTACTTCTGTTTCGATGACAATAAATGCCCCCGCACCAATAATGGTTGCCTTTTATTTTATGGTTGCTTATAAGCGTGAACTTGAAAAACTTAAAGCACAAGGCATTGAACTTTCCGACGACGAAAAAGAAAAACTTAAAATAGAAACTTTCCGAAAATTGCGTGGAACAGTCCAAGCCGATATGCTAAAAGAAGATCAGGGTCAAAATACTTGTATTTTTTCTATCGATTTTGCAATGCGACTTATAGGCGATGTTCAAGAATATCTTTCCAAACACAAAATCCGAAACTATTACTCATTAAGCATTAGTGGATATCATATTGCTGAAGCTGGGGCAAATCCGATAACACAACTTGCTTTTACTTTGGCTAATGGTTTCACTTATGTTGAATATTTCTTAAATCGTGGAATTCCAGTCGACGATTTTGCTCCTAATCTCTCTTTCTTCTTTTCAAATGGAATGGACCCAGAATATTCTGTAATTGGTAGAGTCGCTCGCAGAATTTGGGCAATTGCAATGAAATATGTTTACGGCGCAAACGAAAGAAGTCAAAAATTAAAATACCATATTCAAACTTCTGGAAGAAGTTTGCATGCACAGGAAATCGATTTTAATGATATTCGCACCACTTTGCAGGGACTTCTTGCAATGTATGACAATTGCAATTCTTTGCACACAAATTCTTACGACGAAGCAATCACAACACCTACGGAAGAATCTGTTCGGCGTGCAATGGCTATCCAATTGATACTTTCGAAAGAATTTGGAGTTTTGAAAAACGAAAACCCAAATCAAGGTTCATTTATTATCGAAGAACTTACAGATTTAGTTGAAGAAGCCGTTCTCGACGAATTCCTTGCTTTATCGAGGCGTGGCGGTGTTTTGGGAGCAATGGAAACTCAATATCAACGCTCGAAGATTCAGGAACAATCGCTTTATTATGAATCGTTAAAGGAAAGTGGAGATTATCCAATCATCGGCGTCAATACATTCATCAATGAAAATCCTGTTAATTACTACGACAATATGAAGATCACGCGAGCTTCGATAGAAGAGAAGGAAGAAAGATTGCAACAAGTTGCCGACTTCAAAGAACGGCACAAAGATAAAAAACAAGAAGCATTGGACAGGGTTCGAAATGTTGCTCTTTCGAAAGGAAACATATTCGAAGAATTGCTAAATGCAGTAGAACATTGCACAATGGGTGAAATCACCCATCTTCTTTATCAAATTGGTGGGAAATATCGCCGAGGTATGTAATGAACCAAACTTCAATTGAATCCTTGAATCGAGAAAAACTTCTTGAGCTACTTAAAATATATGCAAAAAACTGGCTTGCTCACGATGGTTGCTGGTTCCTTGCAATCGAAAAAGAATTAGGAATGGATAAAGCTATTGAATTCGACCGCAAGGCTTGGGAACAATTTACACAAATTGAAGCCCGAAGGTTAAAAGAATTTCTTAATCTACCAGAGAATCCAGGATTAGAAGGGCTTAAGTTGGCGCTTTCTTTCCGACTTTATTCCACAATAAATGAACAATATAGCGAATTAACTAACAAAAACACATTGATTCATTATGTTCGAACTTGCCGAGTCCAAGAAGCACGAAGGCGGAAAGGGTTGCCCGATTTCCCTTGCCAATCGGTTGGTATTGTCGAATATTCTCTTTTCGCTAAAACAATTGACCCAAGGATAGAAACTCTCTCTATTTCCTGTCCACCATCAATATCTAATCCCAGCTACTATTGTATTTGGAGATTTAAAATAACTGAATAAAAAATGGAAAGATTTAATACCCGCATCAACACAAAGTCCCCTGAATTTAAAAGCAATTATGAAAATTCATTGAATTTGGTCAATCAATTACGCGAACGATTAGAATTGGTCAAGCAAGGGGGTCCCCCAAAAGCACACGAAAAGCATCTTAGTCGTGGGAAACTATTGCCCCGAGAACGCATTCGAAAGTTGTGCGACCCAGACACTCCCTTCCTTGAACTTTCGCCTCTTGCAGCGTGGGATATGTATGACAACGAAGCGCCTTGCGCGGGAATAATCACTGGCATCGGCATAGTGAAAGGCAGAGAATGTATGATTGTTGCAAACGATGCAACGGTAAAAGGTGGGACATATTTTCCAATGACTATCAAAAAGCACGTCCGAGCCCAAGAAATAGCAATTCAAAATCGACTTCCCTGCATTTATCTTGTAGATTCAGGTGGAATTTTTTTACCATATCAGTCTGAAACTTTCCCCGATAAAGAACACTTCGGGCGAATCTTTTATAACCAAGCACGTATGTCGGCAATAAACATTCCACAGATTGCCGTCGTTTTGGGGTCGTGCACTGCTGGTGGTGCTTATGTCCCAGCAATGAGCGACGAAACAATAATGGTCCGCAATCAAGCTACAATTTTTATTGGAGGTCCTCCATTGGTAAAAGCCGCGACTGGGGAAGTAGTTACCGACGAAGAACTCGGCGGAGCGGATGTTCATTGTAAAATTTCTGGGGTTTCGGACCACTATGCACTTAACGATGAACATGCTCTTCAAATTGCAAGAAACATAATCGAAAACCTTGGCAAAGCAGAAAAATTTGACATCGGACGCGAAGAACCCGAAGACCCTTATTACGACCCAAGCGAAATTTATGGAATAATTCCAAAAAATATTCGAACTCCATTCGATATCCGAGAAATTATCGCTCGAATTGTCGACGGAAGTCGAATACAAGAATTCAAAGAACAATATGGAACAACGCTTGTCACTTGCTTTGCAAGAATTATGGGCTATCCAGTTGGAATTCTCGCTAACAATGGGGTTTTATTTTCTGAATCAAGCTTAAAAGGTGCACATTTCATTGAACTTTGCACAATACGTAAGATACCATTAATCTTCCTACAAAACATTACTGGTTTCATTGTCGGGAAAAAATACGAACACGGTGGTATTGCAAAAGACGGAGCAAAGCTTGTTCATGCAGTTGCTAATGCCGATGTCCCTAAGTTTACTGTTATTGTTGGTGGCTCCTACGGTGCTGGAAACTACGCAATGTGTGGCCGTGGCTACAATCCTCGTTTACTTTGGATGTGGCCACACGGAAGAATTTCAGTAATGGGAGGCGAACAAGCTGCCGATGTGCTTGCCACAGTCAAAATTAAGCAACTTGAAGCACAAGGTAAATCACTTTCCGAAGAGGAAATCCGGGCTATCCGAGAACCTATAATAAAAAAATATGAAGATGAAGCAAGTCCATATTATAGCACAGCTCGGCTTTGGGACGATGGAATTATCGACCCATTGGACACTCGAAATGCTCTTGCTTTGGGTATTTCAATGGCATTGAATGCACCAATCCCCGACCAAAAGTATGGAGTTTTCAGGATGTGAGCACTAATCTTTGAATAAAAAAGATTTCTCGAAAAAACAGAAGAAACTAAATTTTAATGTCTAAATACCCTTTTGAAATTTGAGCTTGAGCCTGTGCTTGAGCCTGCTGTGGGTTTGGCAAATTTGCTGAAATTAATTGTAAAAGTTGCGATTGTAAAGAATTTGGGGAAACACCCAATGCTTGGCGTAACATTTCCTTTTGAATCTGGAATTGGGTATTTACTCTTGCTTGTTCCGATTGGTTTTGTGCATCAATTTGTTGTATCATCTTATCACCAAATATTTTAAATTATAAAGACGAATTTAACTAAATTTATTTAAAAAACAAAAGTGCTAAAAATCACTAATTCTTTGAGATTTTCGACTTTTACTTTTTTAAGAAGGGAAAAAATGTTAAGGAACCTTTTTTTTCTTTTATTACTTTTATCCTTTAATTTGTCTCAACTTTACACTTCGGATACACTTTACCCAAGGTATAAAAATTTTCTTGCTAACCCAACTGCTTTAAAAGCACTTAAAAACTACCAAATCGTGGGGATAATAGTTGACGAAAAAAACGATTCTTTGGAATTTGTTATTCATAGAATACTCCCCGATACTATTCGTTTGCAAATTCGTTTTGGAACACAATACGCTATTACTGTTATTACAGGGGAAACTGGCTGGATTGTCGACCCAACCCAAGGTATTATTCAACCACGCGAGCTACACCCCGAAGAAATATCCCGAATGTCATCTAACATTCTTTCTCTTTTCTCTTTCTTTGACCCAAATATTTTCGACAATGTTAAATCTACCGACTTGACAAGCCCAGATACTTCGTATATTTCATTTCTAATAATTAATTCACACAGCGACACAACCACTTACTTTTTCAATAAAGTGAATTTTTCTGATATATTCAAAGTCGTTAAATTTTATCTCTCCCCTCATACTTTTAAAATTATTCCAAAATTCTTCTTCAATTTCAAAGGGTTTTCTATTCCAAGGGTAATCGAAGTCATTGCAAACAATTCCCGAAAAACTACTTTAAGCATTGTTAATATTAATATTAATACAAGTATTGACTCAAATTTGTTTAACTTTAAAAAATGATTTTTTAACTTTGTTTTTTTGAATTTCGAAATAATTAAGAGGTAAATATGAAAGTAGATGTAGTTATGCCCAAGATGGGTGAATCTTTGCAAGAAGGGACAATTCTTCGCTGGCTGAAAAAAGTCGGCGACCGAGTTGAGCGAGACGAAATGATTTTGGAAATTTCAACCGACAAAGTCGACACTGAAGTTCCGTCGCCAGTTGCAGGTGTCATTGTCGAAATTCTTGCAAACGAAAATCAAACAATTCCCGTTGGCGCTGTGATTGCAAGAATTGAAACAGAAGAAAGTTTAGCCCAAGTTCCACAAGAAGAACCTGCTAAGAGTCAAATTCCTGGAAGCGAAACTCCCTCAGAAACTGAAATTGTTGAAACCAAAGAGCAAGAAACTATAGAAGAAAAATCACAACAAGTTGCTGGAACAGGCAACATTGTCGATGTAGTTATGCCCAAGATGGGTGAATCTTTGCAAGAAGGGACAATTCTTCGCTGGCTGAAAAAAGTCGGCGACCGAGTTGAGCGAGACGAAATGATTTTGGAAATTTCAACCGACAAAGTCGACACTGAAGTTCCGTCGCCAGTTGCTGGTATCATTGTCGAAATTCTTGCAAACGAAAATCAAACAGTGCCCGTTGGCACTGTGATTGCAAGAATTTCAACAGCTGAAATTGGGGTTGTTCCTACTACAACTCCCAAGGTTGAAGCTCCAAAACAAAGCGAAACTCCTGCGGAGAAAGCTATTGACAAAGAAGCCCAAGCAAAACCAGTTGAACCAGAAACCAAAAGCCGTGAAGGGAAGCATTTCTTCTCGCCTCTTGTTCGTTCAATTGCAAAACAAGAAGGAATTTCCGAAGAAGAATTGCGTACAATAAAAGGGACTGGCAGCGATGGCCGAGTAACCAAAAACGATTTGTTAGCATACATTGAGCAAAAGAAAGCTAAAGCCACAGCCTCAACTACCGAAAAAACCCCTGCGGTTTCCGTAGTTAAAGAAAAAATATCAGAAGCCCCAGCCCCAGCTCTCACAACAGAGACTCCTCAAATCTCTACTTTTGGACCTGATGTTGAGATTATTCCAATGGACCGTGTCCGCCAGATTATCGCACAACATATGGTATATTCAAAACAAACATCTGCCCATGTTACAAGTGTCCACGAAGCTGATGTAACTGGCATAGTTAGATTTCGCGAGAAATTAAAAGCCGAGTTCGAAAAACGCGAAGGTTTCAAATTAACTTATACACCTTTCTTTGCTCGTGGGGCAATCGAAGCAATTCGCGCCTATCCTCGAGTAAATGTTAGCGTAGATGGAACAAACATTATCCAACACAAACGAATACATCTTGGAATTGCAACTGCATTGGAAGATGGTAATTTGATTGTTCCAGTTGTTAAAAATGCCGATGCATTAAGTCTTACCGGTCTTGCTCGTGCAATTTACGACCTTTCAACTCGGGCACGAACCAAGAAATTAAACCCAGATGACATTCAAGGTGGAACTTTTACATTAACTAACGTCGGTACTTTTGGAACACTTTTCGGAACCCCAGTTATCAACCAACCACAAACTGCAATTCTTGGTGTAGGTGCAATTCAAAAGCGTCCAGTTGTTCGAACCATCGACGGAGAAGATGTAATTGTAATCCGATATATGGCTTATGTCTCCCTTACCTTCGACCATCGCGTCATCGATGGAATGTTGGCTGGTTTATACCTTACAGAACTGGTTCGCTGGCTCGAATCACAAAATGAAAAAACATTGGAAATATAATGTAAAAATCCTATTAGTTTTAATACTCAACAAGTATATTTCTTTAATAAAATGGCTCAATTAAACTTTCCCGAGAAAAATTGTGTCTTGCGGGGATAATGAATTTGGGGTTTCCCTTTCCCATTGGGATTCTTTTGAACTAATGGGTGAACTCATTAACTTTTTCCCCGAAGAAATCTTTGATATGATTTTTGCCTATCCTCCATATTTTCTTTCTAATGAAGTCGTAACTTGTTATGCTGGCAAAATAGTCAAAGTGGATTAGGGTGATTGGGATAAATCGAAAGGAATCGAAGAAAATCATAAATTTATTCTTTTATGGATTTCAAAATGTTAAAAACTATTCAAAAAAGATGGTACAATCTTGGTTTATGTAACCCATCATATAATTTACTATGTCGGTTTCGCCCTGCAACAATTGGGAATGTAAATTCTTAACGATATTTCCTAATCCACAACCAAATATTTCCTGCAGCTATTTCACCCATTCAACAGAAATTATTATTTGGGCAGCTAAAAATTTCTATTCCATACATTATTTCAATTACGAGGAAATAAAAAAAATGAACAATGAAACACAAATGCAAAATGTTTGGACAATTTCGGCATCCAATGGCGACGAAAAAAATTCGGGGAACATCCAACTCAAAAGCCACTTTAATTACTTGAAAGCATCATTATCGCCAGCACGAAAGATGGAGAAATTGTCTTTGACCCCTTTTCTGGATTTTCTACAACTGGTGTAGATGCAATAAAGTTTAATATGCTTTTTGTTGGTTTCGAACTTGAAAAAGAATACATCGAATTATCTACAAACAGACTTAAAGTATGTTTAAAGAAGATTAAAAGTAATATCAATCTTTTCTTATTAAGATAACCAATGAATAAAAGTGGGGGCTAAAAACATTAATAGTTTAAATTTCGAAAAAAGGGAGACCTTAAGATTATTTCAAAAGTGTAATTTGACATCATTCAAACAATTGCTACCTTCCTCCTGGGGTTACATAAAAGGAGTAAAGGTTGCTTCAACACGCTTCCGAAACAAGTCTTCTTTATATTTTCTCCAATTTTTTAAAACGAAATGGGGGCAAACAACTTTGGAGAAAATTGTGGATTTATTGAAATTGAATCAACTTTGGCGCTCGCGATTAGTTCTTTACCACTGTACACTTCCGTTTGGAAGTGCACTAAAAATCCACCAATTCTCCGATAATCAGAAAAAACCGTTTCGGTTTCAACCTTTTGTCCTTGTACCATCCTTTCGTTACGAACACCAAGATTAAGGTATGTATTTTTATCTACGAAAACATCCGAAATGGTTTTGTCGGGAAATTCCAACTTGAATTTGTATGCATCCTTGCCTCGAAACTTTGCTGTAGAGAACCCAGTCAGCTTTGCCCCATTATCTTTCAATAACATCAAATCGGAACGAAAGTAATTCAATTGTGCTTCAAAATTATTTTGTAATTGCTTGCGGGAATCATCTGGTATTGGTGTAAATGTATCATTTAGTATTGCAAAAGCAGTATCGGGAAGTAAAACAGTAACAAGATTCTGCCCACTTAAAGAAACTTCGGTTCGCATCGTCATAGGCCGAAGTAAAAAAATCTTTATGGGAATTTCCATTCCCATTGTTTTGACATTTACACCTATATAAGCGGAACGCAATTCGTTGAAATTCTTTGTTCCGCCATGAACTTCAATGTTTTTATTAAGTACAATTTCGCTATTTTCCTGGCAAGAAACAAAACCAAGAAACAACAAAACAAACCAAATTTTTTTCATAATCCAATCATTGTTTTTTAAACAAATCGTCACTGATTGGTTCGTTCACCTTAATTTCTTTTACCTTAATTTCAGCATTCTTTTGTGAATCAATATAAATTTCAATGTTTTTTGGAAAAGGAATATTATTTACAACTACGTAATCTTTATAAACCATTTCAATTAATTGTTCCTTCCCATTTTGGTTGGACTTCAAGGCAAGTTTGGTAAGATTTAAATTATTCTTATCGAACCAAAAATCCCCTGCAAATTGCTCTTGGCTGTCTTGGCTACTGGCTTTAACTTGAATATGATAGCAACTTACGTTGTCGATTTTTTCAATTCCAACAACTTTGAAATTCTCTTTTTCCTTTTCGTACATTTCAACAGGCATATTTAAATTGCCCAAACCGGTTTGATTTAGAACCTGAGCACGATACATATCGATTTGGTCAATAGGGATTTCTGTTTTCATTCCATTTTGTATTATCCACCCTTCAGATGGAGTAATAACAACAGTAGAGTTTTGTCCCTTAAAGTCCGACTCATAACGAATGAAATCTCCTTTTCGCCAAAACTTGTTTAGAATATCAATTCCCATAGCATTAACATTAAACTCTTGGAAGATGGTCCTTACTTTTGAAGTATCTAAATTTGCTTCCTGCTTTTTTAAGAAATTACGTATAATTTCTTCGTCTGTTTGAGCCAAGGTGGAAAAAGAAAATAATAGAGAGCAAAATCCCAAAAAGAACCAAAATGCTTTAAACATAGAACCTCCAAATATTAAATATTATTAATCAAAGAAATTTTTGTAAAGAATTCCTCGACTTCGCGCTTAGTCAATCCCAATTCGAGCATTCCTTCGAAGGAAGGAAGTTTGTATTGAATCATATTTTTCAATATTTTTAATTCAAGAGCAGAAAAAGTGATAGCTTTCAACCTATAATCTTCGAATGCTTGGTAAGCAATAGGGCAAGTTTCTTTCACAATTTCAGCGATGATTTTTGCATATTCACGAATTTCGAATTGGGCTGTTGGATGCAATCGAAGTTCAAGGAAATGAAAAAGGTTATGTAAATCTATTTTCCAATACCATTCTGTGTAAGTCGAAAGTGGCAAATTTATTCGAGCAAGCTCTCGGGCAATTTCATTAGAAAGATATTTGTTGTATTTTTCGTATAATAGTTGCTGTGTATTATGCAAATCTTCAATAAACTCATTTGCTGTTTCAAAAGGAATAGGTTCTTCGGCTCTGCCTTGTTTGTTGGTTTTGCTTTGTTTTCGAACATCCTCGGGGGTTGGCAAATAAAACTCATCGGGCATAACCGAATATCTTCCAGAATACTCATTAACATTGGCTGTGCGGTGACGAATCCATTGCCGAGCAACAAAGATTGGCAACTTGATGTGGAATTTATATTCAACCATTTCGAAAGGCGACGTATGCCGATGCCTCATTAAATAACGAATCAAGTTCCTATCCTCGTTGACCGATTTTGTTCCTTTGCCATAAGAAACACGAGCTGCTTGAACAATCGAGCCATCATCCCCCATTATATCGACAAGCCGAACGAAGCCTTTGTCCAAGCATTTAAATTCTTTCCCTATTAAATCTTCTCGTCCCAAGTTTTTGGATAAATTAAAAAACAAAATTACCAAATCTTAATTAATTATAATGTATTAAATAAATGAAAGGTTAAACCAAAAACCAATTTTAGCACTTATAAAGATTCCCCAGAATTCTTATTATTCACAACTCCCTGGTATTTTGAATTTAAGCGAATTATTTGTAACTCTGCTTCTTCGAGAATTTTTCGCAATTGGAATGCAAGTTCCATTCCCTCTTCATATAGTTTTAAGGCGTCGTTAAGCGAAACATTGCTTTGGTCCAGCAAGTTAACAATTTCTTGCAATCTCTTCAATTTGCTTTCGAATGTATCATCCATAGGTTGTCTCCTTTACATTGATTAATACATTCCGTTGTTTCAAATAATTTAAAACAAATTCAAAAAGTGATTTGTCGCGAGCAAGAATTTCGGGTGGTATTATTCCTTTCTGTTCAATTTTACCATTTGCAAAAAGATTTGCCACAGCACAAGCAACAAATCCTGTTGTTCTTCCCATCGAAGAATCACCATTTGCTTTATCGGTTCTATCAAAAATTTCATAAGTTAAACTTTTTTTTCGATCGGAACTTACTAATTCAACTTTCATAGCGGTAAATTCATCATCATCGGACGAAAGTTTCCATTTCGGCAACAACAATTCACTTGTTAAATTCAGTGGAACTACTTTCCCATCTTTTGTTTTAACTGGTCGAGTGCTTAAAAACCCACATTCTTTCAAAAAGAGGATTTTTTCGGCATAACCCGGATAACGCAAGGTTTTTTCTCTTAAGTTTGGAATATCGGTTGTAAATAACAAAGTTCGGAGGCCATCGGTTAAAAATGCTTCAAGTGTTCCAATTCCCTTGAAATTAATATGCTCAATCTCAGTCAATGGCTCGGAATAAGCAATTTCGCCATTTTGCTTATATCTGGCAGTTCTAATGTATTCTTCTAAAACATCACTTGGCGAAAACGGTGCCTTGTATTCAAAGGGCAAAGTTCTTTCGTATGGTAAACCACCAACATAGATAGTTGCAGAGGAAAATTTTTCTACAAAAGAATGATAACCAATAATCATATTGCTTAACCCAGGAGCAATTCCGCAATCTACAACACAGGATACTCCATTAAATTTTGCAAGGTCGTCTAATTCAAAAGGATTTTCTGGAAAAAATGCAATATCGACAACGTTTTTGCGAAGTTCTATCAAATTTTTTAAGGCCTGAAATCCAAAGGAACCTGGAACTGCAGAAACGACCAAATCAAAATCGGACACAATTGATGAAATGAACAATTTGTCCAAGACATCGCCTTCGATACATTTAATTGATGGAAAGTTCCTTAAAGCCTCGAAATTTTCTTTCCGCACATCAATAACAGAAACTTCGTTGGATTTAGCAAGGTTCTTGGCAATTGTCTTTCCGACAAGACCACAACCAAGTAACAAAAATTTTGCCATTTTTCTTTTTAAAAATATTTATTTAAATTAGAAATTAACAAACTTTGCTCAAACGAAAGTATAGATGAATAAGTTTATTATTCTGTTATTTATTTTTTTTGCACTTGCTTGTTCACGGGAAGAACAAATCAAAATTCCTGAAGAATTAAAAATGAAACTTGAACAAATTCCCGACCAAACTGCAAACGATATTACAGTAGAATTTATAGATTCTTCTAAAATAAAAGCCAAGTTGTGGGCAAAAGTTGCTAAGGTATTTTTTTCGCTTAATGCTACTGAACTATCCGATAGTATTCGTGTTGAGTTCTATTCGGCAAACACTGGTAAAAGACAAAGTGTACTGATTTGCGACAGCGCCAAAATTAACGACATAACTAAAGATATGTATGCATATGGCAAAGTTGTAGTTGTTGCCGACAGTCCAAGAACAATCCTAAAAACAACATTTCTCGAATGGAAAAACAAGCCTCAAAAACTATACTCAAATGAGTATATCGAAATTATTACGCCCGATGAGGAAATCCGAGGCTACGGGTTCGAATCTGATGTGAATTTGAGTAATTATAAAATATTTAAAGTTAGCGGAGTAAAAAAATGAAACAAATGCTTATTGCTGCGAATTGGAAAATGAATAAAACTCCAGGCGAATCCCTGCTTTTCGTAAATGAATTGCTGAAATGGGTAAGGAAAAGAAATCCTAAAAGCCAAATTCTTATTTGTCCACCATATTTAAGCATTCCCTCTCTTTTTGAAATTTTACAGAAAAGTAGGATACATCTTGGGGCACAAAATTGTCACTACGAGAAAAAAGGAGCCTTCACCGGCGAGACTTCTCCCGAAATGCTTTCTGCTGCGGGTTGCGAATATGTTATCATTGGACATTCTGAAAGACGTACTTACTTTCACGAAAACGATGAATTAATAAATAAAAAGATTAAAAGCACCCTGAACTTTGGACTGAAGCCGATTTTTTGCATAGGCGAAAATTTAATTGAACGAAAAAGGCTACTTACAAATAATGTATTGGAAAGGCAGATTCGAATTGGTTTGGAAGAAATTTCGAGTGACCTTTTAAATAGAATTGTTATAGCCTATGAACCTGTTTGGGCAATTGGAACTGGTATTTCTGCCGCAAACGAACAAATAAAAGATGCGCACGACTTTATTCGCAATTTGCTTTCACAACTGTTTGGTAATACGGGAAAAGATGTGATGATACTTTATGGCGGGAGTCTTAGTTCAAAAAATGCCGAAGACATTTTTTCGCTCGAAAATGTGAACGGAGGTTTGATTGGGAAAGCCTCGCTCGATGTTGAAGAATTCACCAGAATTATTGAAATTTCGGAAAAAATACTTTTGGAATAATGATACAAATTAATTTCCCAAACATTATAAGCTTCGTTCGTTTAGCCGTTTCGCCATTTTTTTATATATTGTTTCTTTCGCAAAATACAGAACTTGTAAATCTTTCGTGTTGGCTCTTTATTCTCTCGGCGATAACAGATACAATTGATGGGTGGGCTGCTCGTCGGTTTGGAATAGTAACGCGATGGGGAGAATTCCTTGATCCTCTTGCAGACAAAGCCTTAACTACATTTGCCTTTATTGCCTTTGTTCAAAAAGACATCATTCCACTTTGGATGGTTATTATAATTATCATTAGAGATGTAATTTCAACAACGTTGCGAATTGTTGGCTTAGTTAAGAAAAGCCCTTTGCAAACTTCATTAAGTGCAAAAGTCAAAACAACTTTTCAAATGTTATTCATTTCCTATATTTTAATTCTTGTTTATCTCAAAAACAATTTTGCACCAACAATTCTAAATCCCACAACAATAGATAACCTTATCTATTCGGCATTTACATACCTTTTAGCATTGATTATTACTACAATGGCATTGTATTCGTTGACCGGATATGTTATCAGATATAGAAATTTTATAAAAAAAGTTAAAAAAGTTGAAAAAATCGAAAAAAAATTGCATTAAGGTCTTGACAATTAGTAAAAAAATTTATATTTTGCATTTGCTCAATAAACAAAACCTATGATTTTATTGTGTAAAAACAAGTTAAGAACTTTTTTGTTAGACTTTAATTATTTTATCAACGAGTTACGCAAATTTGCCTTTAAAAAGCAGATAAAAAAAGCAAATTATCTATAATGAATATAAAATGGCGGTTAGAAGTCCTAATCGCCAAAGTATGTTAAACTAAAATGAGGTGAAGCATGGCTTTAAACAAACAGCAATTGGTTTCGGACGTTGCAAAACGTGCCGGAATCAAGAAAATCGATGCGGAAAAAGCAGTAAACGCAACCTTCGCAGCAATTACCGATGAACTTGCAAAGGGCGGAAAAGTAACCCTCGTAGGCTTTGGGACTTTCTCGGTTATCGAGAAAAAGGAACGAACAGGCATTAACCCACGAGACCCGAAGAAATCCATTAAAATTCCCGCCAGGAAAGCTCCAAAGTTCAAACCTGGCAAAACTCTGCGAGACAAAGTGAACACCATCGCAGGCGCCAAGAAAAAAGGCAAAAAGTAAAAACTGAAGTATTTTTGCCTCGGGGCCACTGCCACTTTTTTTGTTGTTGCGTCCGTTCACCCCGAGGCTTTCTTTTCCCAAAAAATATCTTTTTAAATCTCCCTCCCTTGATTTTTCTTTATTATCATTCGATAATTTATTCACCCTCTTTTCTTAATTTTGAAAGAATTTATTCTTTTATGTTATGCAAGAAGGTAAACTTTCGAAACCGTATCTTATCTCTAGCGAAGATTTAACAGTCGAGGATGTAAATTTAATCTTTGAACAAGCCCGCTTTTACGAAAAATTCTCTTCCGATGGTCAGAACTTTAAAGATCTGGAAAATTTTACTGTTGCACTTGCTTTTTTCGAACCTTCAACTCGCACACGAATATCATTTGAACTTGCAGCCAAAAGGCTTGGCGCCAAAACCTTTTTATTTCTTTCGGCTTCGAGTAGCCTTACAAAAGGTGAATCTCTTTTGGATACATTAAAAACACTCGAAGCTATGGATGTTCAAATTTTTGTGGTTCGACATTCTGCCAGCGGAGTTCCCGCATTGCTTCAAAGAAATACTAGTAAAATAATCATTAACGCTGGGGACGGAAAGCACGAACATCCAACACAAGCCCTTTTAGACGCATATACAATTAACAAACATTTTGGCTTCATCAAAGGCTTAAACATTGCTATTGTTGGGGACATCCTTCATAGCCGAGTTGCTCGGTCGAACATAATTTTATTGAAAAAACTTGGTGCAAATATAGCTATCTCTAGTCCAGGCACTTTGCTCCCTCGGCGGTTTGATGTTTGGAACATACCATTGCTAAAAAATATAGATGAAGCAATAGATTGGGCTGATGTCCTTATGCTACTTCGTTTACAAAACGAACGAATGGATTCTGGGCTTGTTCCTTCGCTTTCTGAATTTTCTTCGAACTATGGATTAACTCTTGAAAGAATTAGCCGTAAGCCCGAGCTCGTCGTGTTGCACCCCGGTCCTGTTAATTATGGAATTGAACTACAATACGAAGTTACCTCCTATCCAAATGTATTGATTGAAACACAAGTTAATCATGGTGTTTTTATTCGTATGGCTTTGCTTTCCTTGTTAGCCAAATCCTATGAGCCAGAATGAAATAAGAACAAAAAAACTTTGGACTATTCTCGAAATAATTAATTGGGGAACAAAATACCTTGCCGATAAGGGAATAGAATCGCCTCGTTTGACAATTGAACTAATTTTATCAAAAATTCTTTCTGCTTCTCGCATCGACTTATATCTTAATTACGAAAAGCCATTAACACAGGTTGAACTTTCCGAATTAAAAATTGCATTAAAGAGGATAATTTCTGGTGAACCACTTCAGTATTTGCTCGAAGAAACCCAATTTTTAAATCATAAAATAAAACTAACAAAAAAGGTTTTTATACCTCGCCCAGAAACAGAAATTTTAGTTGCAACTGTTTTCGAAAATTTCAAAGAATTTCAACAAAAGTCATTCAACATAATAGATATTGGATGCGGAAGTGGAGCTATTTCTATTGCTCTTGCCTTTTTTTTCACAAACTCCATAGTCACAGCGGTAGATATCGACCCTTTTGCAATTGAACAAACAAACGAAAATGCAAAACTTCTTAATCTAACTAACATAAACTGCTTTCAATTGGATATCCTAAAAACCACACCAAAAGGAAAGTTTGATATTATTGTTTCGAATCCCCCATATATTCCAATAGATGAGTATCGAGTTTTACCAGTTCAGGTATTAAAAGAACCAAAGATAGCTTTAACCGACGGAGCCGATGGTTTAACTTTTTATAAGCGATATGCTGAAATTTTTCCAGAGATTCTTTCGCCAAATGGTTCCTTTTTCTTAGAAGTTGGTTGGAATCAAGCCGAAACTGTTTGTTCTATCTTCAGAGCTAATGGATACGAAGTAGAAATAAAAAAAGATTTCCAACAAATTAAAAGAATAATTTATTCCATTCGTTTGTAAAATACTAATAATTTTATGCAAATATATGAATGCAAATCAAGTTCGACAATCATTTTTAGACTTTTTTGCATCGAAGGATCACAAAATAGTCCCAAGCAGCCCAGTTGTCCCGCAAGGCGACCCTACTTTGTTATTTACCAATGCTGGAATGAACCAATTTAAAGATGTTTTTCTTGGCATTGGCACCCGCGACTACAAGCGAGCTGCGGATACACAAAAATGCATACGAGTAAGTGGTAAACACAACGACTTAGAGGAAGTTGGCGTTGATACATATCATCATTCTTTTTTCGAAATGCTTGGCAATTGGAGTTTTGGCGACTATTATAAAGCCGAGGCAATAGAATGGGCTTTCGAACTATTAACAAAAGTTTGGGGCTTGCCAAAAGACCGCCTTTTTGCAACAGTTTTTCGAACCGACGACGAAGCTTTCGAAATTTGGAAGAAATTTCTACCAGAAAGTCGAATATTCCGCTTCGACGAAAAGGACAACTTTTGGGAAATGGGGGAAGTTGGTCCGTGTGGTCCTTGCAGTGAAATTCATTTCGACCGAACACCTGATAAATCTGGTGCAAAACTAGTTAATACTGGCGACCCAAGAGTTATTGAGATTTGGAATCTTGTTTTTATTCAATACAACAGAAACGAGGATGGAACTCTTGTCGAATTACCATCCAAAAATATCGATACAGGCATGGGATTAGAAAGAATTACAGCTGTTTTACAAAACCAATTTTCAAATTATGATACTGACTTATTTCAACCAATAATAAATAAAATCGAAGAATTATCAGGTTTAAAATATCCTGAAGAAGTAAATCATCCAGTTGGTATTGCAATGAGAGTTTTAGCCGACCATATCCGGACGCTTTCATTTGCAATTGCCGACGGCGTTTACCCCAGCAACGAGGGTCGAGGTTATGTTCTTCGGCGCATCTTACGTCGGGCTTCTCGCTTTAGCCGAAAACTTGGATTTAAAGAACCTGTTATATATAAACTTGTACCTACTTTAGTTTCTGTAATGGGAGATTTCTTTACCGAATTAAAAACTGCCCAGAAAATAATTGAACTTTACATCAAAACCGAAGAAGAAAACTTCATTCAAACACTGGAACGAGGTATCGAAAAGTTTGAAGAGATTGTTGAATCACAAAAAAAGAACAACTCAAACATTATTCCTGGTGATTCTGCTTTTCTTTTGTACGACACTTTTGGTTTTCCTTTAGATTTGACCCAGTTGATGGCAAGAGAAATTGGATTTTCGGTCGATGTTGAAACCTTTAACCTTAAAATGGAAGAGCGAAGGCAACAAAGTAGGCAATCTGCAAAATTTGCTACCTTTGATACTTTTAATATTTCCAGCGATATATCAACTACTTTCACTGGTTATGATGAACTCGAAACAAAGGCTAAAATCCTTTTTGTTGACGAAAACAAAGTTGTTTTCGACCTTTCGCCTTTCTATGTTGAAAGTGGTGGTCAAGTTTCTGATACTGGAGAAATAATTTACCAAAATCTTACATTCAGAGTCAAAGAACTTGTTAAAATTGGCGATACTATTGTGCATATATTAGATAAACCTTTTCCAAGAGCAGTTGGTGAGTTTGCGTTATTGCGTGTAGATCGGCTTCGCCGCCTCGATACGATGCGAAACCATTCTGCAACTCATCTACTTCACGAAGCCCTAGTAAGAGTCTTGGGTCCTCACGTCCGTCAAGCTGGTTCACTCGTTGCTCCCGATTACCTCCGTTTCGACTTTAATCATTTTTCGAAAGTTGAACCAGAACAATTAAAAGTGATCGAGGAAATTGTTAACGAAAAGATTTTCGAGGCTTTACCTATTCAAACTGAAATTATGACGCTGGAAGATGCTCGCACAAAAACAAAAGCAAAGATGTTTTTCGGTGAAAAATATGGTGAAATTGTTCGGGTTGTTTCGATGGGCGATTTCTGTGCTGAACTTTGCGGCGGAACTCACGCCAAAAACACAAACGAAATAGGAATTTTTAAAATCATTTCCGAACAGTCTATAGCTTCGGGAATTCGAAGAATAGAAGCAGTTACTGGTAGTGGTGTTTATAGATATATTTTAAATCTTGACTCAGAAATTTTAAAACTAAGGAATAAAACCTCTGAATTAGAAGAATATATCAGAAGACTACAAAAAGATTTAAAGAAAATTGAATCGGAGAAAATAAAGAAAGAGCTAACCGAATGGGTTACCAAAGCAAAATCTATCAATTCAATTCGATACATTGCCAAAGAAGTTGAAGTTGAAGACCTTGATGAGCTTCGGAATCTTGCCGAAGAGGTAAGAAATACTTTTGGAAAAAATGGTATTTCTTTCCTATTCCTACCAAAAGACGATAAATTATACATTGCTTGTTCGGTTACCGATGATTTAATAAATACTTATCCTGCAGGTATGATGGTCAACAAGGTTGCTCAAAAGTTCGGGGGTCGTGGTGGTGGTAAAAATCATCTTGCAACGGCTGGAGCTAAACTAAATCCCACTTATAAGAAGATGCTGAATGATTTAGATAATATTTTATATTCAATATTTAATAAATAAACATATACTCTGTTGAAATGTGGAAAAGTTGGTTGTGTTATTCTTAAATCTTTGCAAGATAAACAGTTTAAAATATAACTTATTAGTTATGTTATGTGTAAAACTTTTTTAAAACTTGTATAATAAATGTTCCACATTGAACTTTTTCACAAATTTTTAACAACAATTAACAATTTATTAACAATAAAAAGTGCATATTTAAACAAGTTATCAACATAAATTATAAATATGGAAAGCATTCTGGATTTAATTCAAAGAAAAGTGGTGCTGTTCGATGGTGGAATGGGAACCGAACTTTATCGGCGCGGTGTGTTTATTAACAGATGTTTCGAGGAAACTAACATATCTCAACCAGAATTAGTTAAAGAAATTCATTTTGATTATATAAAGGCTGGTGCAGAAGTTATCGAAACAAATACTTTTGGTGCAAACAGATTTAAATTGAAACGATTTAATTTATCGGACAAACTTTATGAGATAGTTAGAAAGGGATCAGAAATTGCACGGGATGTTGCGGGAAGTGAAGTATTAGTAGCTGGTTCAATTGGACCACTAGGAGTACAAATAGAACCTCTTGGACCAATTGCAAGAGAAGAAGCTCAAGAGTATTTCCAAGAAGTAATTAAGCCGTTGATCGATGCAGGAGTGGATTTATTAATATTTGAAACATTTATTAATATTGATGAACTTAGACAAGCAGTAATAGCTGCAAAGAAAATAACTAACTTACCTGTAATTGCTCAAATAACAATTGACGAAGATGGAAATACATTAACTGGAACTAACCCAGAAACTACAATCGAAGAATTGGAGTCTATTGGTGCCGATATTATTGGAGTAAATTGTACTGTTGGTCCGCAGGTAATGTTAAATTGGTTGGAAAGCGTACGTGGTTTAACTGGATTACCTATATCGATAATGCCAAATGCAGGAAAGCCAAAAAATGTTGATGGAAGAAATATTTACCTTGCTTCGCCAGAGTATTTTGCTGAATATACGAAGTTGCTTATTCAAGCAGGTGCAAACATAATTGGAGGTTGTTGCGGAACTGGGCCCGAGCATATTAAAAAGATGTCGTCAGCAATTTCTGCATTAAGTCCAAAAGTTAAAATCCAAAAGATAGAGAAAATTGAAATTAAAGAGAAAAATAGAGTAAAACCAATAGAGAGAAAGGATAAATCCAGATTAGCACGAAGATTATCCGATGGAAAATTTGTTAAGTTTGTAGAGTTGCTTTCTCCCAGAGGAGTTGATGCAACAAAGGAATTAAATAAAGCCCGCGAATTATTTTATAATGGAATAGATGTAATAAATATTCCAGATGGACCAAGGGCAAGTGCAAGAATGAGTGCTTTGGCTTTGGCTGTAAAGATCCAAAGGGAAGTTGGAATAGAAACCGTTTTACATTTTGTTTGCCGTGATAGGAATGTTATTGGTATTCAGTCGGACTTACTTGGTGCTTATGCTTTAGGTATAAAAAATATTCTTGCTATCACAGGCGACCCACCGAAGCTTGGTAATTATCCTGATGCGACAGCAGTTTTTGATGTGGATTCAATTGGTTTGGTGAATATTTTGAATAGGCTTAATAATGGTTTAGACATTGCAGGATATCCTATTGGCGAACCAACTGGTTTTTTTATTGGTGTAGGAGCGAATCCTGTTGCTTTTAATTTAGAAGAAGAACTTCGGCGATTGTATTGGAAAGTAGACGCTGGAGCAGAATTTATTGTAACTCAACCAGTTTTCGATGTAAGAAAATTCATAGATTTTCTCAAACAAATTGAAAACTACCGCTTACCTGTGATTGCAGGAATCTGGCCTCTTACTTCATTGCGAAATGCTGAATTTATGAACAACGAAGTACCTGGGGTATCTATTCCCCATATAATAATTGAACGAATGAGGAATGTTGCTGATTCAAAAGAAAGAAGCCTTGAGGAAGGAATAAAAATTGCGCAAGAAATTTTACTCGAAATTGCCGACAGAATCAGTGGAGTTCAAATTTCTGCGCCCTTTGGTCGCATCGATTTAGTTCTTCAAACCCTCGAAGTTATAGATTAATTTCCAATGATGGAAAAGGTAGTAATTTTCGACGACAATTGCGGAATTTGCAATTTTGCAATAAATTTTGTTAAAGCAAAGTCGGTTGGCAAGGAAATAGTTTACATCCCAAATTCATCTCTTCCAACCAATGATTTTAACTTCTTTTTGGATTCGAATGATATTAGGAAAATCGCAAATGAAACTGTGATATATATCGACAAATTTGGATTTTATACTAAAACTACAGCGATAGCAAAAATAATAATGGAATTGAAATTCCCATATTGGTTGTTTGGAAAATTACTAAACAAACCTTTTTTAATTCCTCTTTTAAATACTCTTTACGATTTTGTTGCCCGATATAGAAGCAAAATTTCCCGCTTTTTTCGTTTAGACAGTTGTAAAGTTAACGAAAAACTTTAATTCATTTACTTTTATTTTGTATTATCCTTTGGAATGAATGGAATATAGCGTGAAGGATTGCTTTAGGTCTTCTCATAAACTCCAAGTCTCCTTTTTTATTAATCTGTTGAACAAATAATTGTTTTAAATAACAAGACTTTGAACAGCAAAAGAAGTTTCTAAAAGTCACACATTACGATGGGAGAGTTTATTAACTAGACAAAAGAAGTTTGACCTTTTTACGGAGAAAGTAAAAAGAAGATAGTAGATCCAGAACCCTAATTTTAGATTATTTTCAGGACCATTGTAGAATAATAATAGTAACACTAAGTCCCTTATTAAGTTTAAATTATTAGCAAAGAAGATCACTATAAAATTTCCTTATTATATTACCAAACAAATTAAATGAAGCTTAAAAAAATATTATTAACAAAGAAATTCTTGTCTGTATTTTAAGTGTTGTATTTTGCCATTGATATAATTATTTCAATTTAAACGAACTAAGCCAAAGCAAAATTTAAAATATGTTTGGATTATTTTTTCATAAGAATTTTAGGAGAATAATTGTGAAAAGATTTAATATTTTTGAATGTAAAATGAATTGAAAATTTAAATTGATAAATGATTGTAGAAAATAATAGTGTATGCAAGGAAAAAAGAAACTAAAAATTAGGGTTTTAAAGGGCGAGAATTAAAATGCATATGAAAAAAGAGAACATAAATCATAAACTTAAAAATAAAGTAGTTAACAGAAGTGAACCAATTTATCCTATTGGCGTAGTTTCGCGTTTGTTGGGCATAAGTGTATTCACACTTCGTATGTACGAACGCGAAGGTTTGGTTTTAACTCAAAGAGGCACAAACCAAAAGAATCGGCTTTATTCGATTTCGGATATAGAAAGGATGGAATGTATTCGCGATGCAATAACAAATAAAAAATATTCTATACAAGCAATCAAAGCCATACTTTCTCTTATTCCTTGCTGGGAAGTAATCAATTGTTCCGAAACCGATAGACTTAATTGTCCAGCATATAATACAACTGGTTCGCCTTGTTGGACATTTCGGCATCAAGGGAATATTTGCGAATCGAAAGATTGCCGAAAGTGTCCTGTTTATTTAAATTTTACAAGTTGCGAAGAAATCAAGAACTTTTTTAAATAAATTCAGGAAGTGGAATGGAAAAAATCACAAGAAGAAAGTTTTTGGAAATAAGTGGTGCAACATTTGCCGGTGCAACTTTTGTTGCTTCGAGCAACATAACAATTGAAAATTCAATATTTGCTAATGGAAATAAGGAAGGGTTGGTAAAAATTCCATCGTATTGTTCTATTTGCTTCTGGAAGTGTGGTTTGATAGGATATGTTAAAGGTGGTAAACTTTGGAAAGTCGAAGGGAATCCAATTGACCCATTGAGCAAGGGAAGGCTTTGTCCGCGGGGCAATGGTGGAGTTGGTCAACATTACGACCCCGATCGATTGAAAGCTCCTCTTGTTCGCATTAGTTCTCGTGGCGAAGATAAATGGAAAGTATCAACTTGGGACGAGGCATTAAATTATTCTGCTCAAAAGTTGAAAGAAATAAAAGAAAAATATGGACCACAATCGATAGCAGTATTCAGTCATGGTCCCGGAGGCGCTTTCCTAAAACATACGATGCTCGCTTTCAGTGTGAAAAACATTACAGCACCATCTTTTGCTCAGTGTCGTGGTCCACGCGAAGTAGCATTCGAGCTCACCTATGGTGAAATTATTGGCTCGCCCGAAAGAACTGACATTGCTAATTCAAGATGTTTTGCCCTGATTGGTTCCCACCTGGGTGAAAATATGCACAATACCCAAGTTCAAGAATTTGCAGAAGCAATTGCAAAAGGTGCAACCATCATAGTTGTGGACCCTAGATTTTCGATTGCTGCGAGCAAGGCAAAATACTATTTGCCAATAAAACCTGGAACTGATACTGCTTTGTTGCTTGCTTGGATAAATGTTTTGATTGAGGAAAATCTCTTCGACAAAGATTTTGTTCAAAATTATACTTTTGGTTTCGACCAATTAAAAGAATACATTAAGCCATTTACCCCAGAATGGGCATTTGCAGAAACCGGGATTGAGCCAGAATTAATTCGCGAATCAGTTCGAGAATTAGCTCGGAACAAGCCGGCATCATTCGTTCATCCAGGGCGGCATGTAAATTGGTATGGAAACGATGTTCAAAGATTAAGGGCAGTTGCAATAATAAATGCACTTCTTGGGAATTGGAACCATCGGGGTGCATTTTTCAAACCAGTGAAAATGGATATCCCTAAATATCCATATCCACCATATCCCGAAGTTGATTACGATGTTGTTTACAACCCCGATTCCAAATATCCATTCGCAGGCGAAGAAGAAGGGCTTACTCAAGGGGTTCGCTCTGCAACAATTACTGGTGAGCCTTATCCAATAAAGGCTTGGATAGTTTACGGGACTAATTTGATTCAAACTTTGCCCAATCCTTCCGAAACCATCGAAGCCATCAATAAGTTAGAATTTCTGCTTGTTATAGATGTAATTCCAAACGAAATTGCTATGTGGGCTGATGTTGTTTTACCTGAATCTATTTATCTTGAAAGATACGATGAGTTGAATATTTCGCCATTTAAAGTGCCATTTATTGGAATTCGTCAGCCCGTGGTTCCTCCTCCGCACGACCAAAAGGATGGATGGTGGATTGCACGTGAACTTGCTGTAAAACTTGGTTTAGGGCAATATTATCCTTGGAAACACATCGAAGAATACTTGAAATATCGCGTAGAAGCAGCTGGGTTATCCTACGAGCAATTGAAAAAGGATGGTGTGATTGTGGGCAAAGAACAGCCAATTTTCGTTGAAGATGGGTTAAAATTGGAATTTCCGTTTACCCCAACACAAAAGATTGAACTTTATTCGACGCAACTTGCTGAAAAAGGATTTCCGCCATTTCCTGTTTATGAACGACCGCCAGAACCTCCACCAGGGTATTTCCGACTTCTTTTTGGCAGGGCACCTGTGCATACTTTTAGTATGACTCAATCGAACCCAATTTTAATGGATATGGTGGATAAAAATGAAGTTTGGGTAAATAACGATGTTGCTTCCACTTTTGGTTTGATTAATGGCGAATATATAAGATTAAAGAATCAAGATGGGGTTGTAAGCAACAAGGTGAAAGTTAGGCTAACACAGCGGATACGACCTGATTGTGTTTTTATGTTTCATGGTTTTGGCCACACATCGAAAAGGCTTAAGCGTGCCTTTTTAAAAGGAGCAAGCGACTCTGGATTAATAACTAAATACGATATAGACCCAATTATGGGCGCAACAGGTATGAATAATAACTTTGTTACATTTGTGAAGGAGTAAAAATGGCTCGATATGTTATGGTCATTGATACTGTGAAATGTGTTGGATGTATGGATTGCGTTGTAGCATGCAAAACCGAAAACAATGTTCCCGAAGGGTATAATCGCGATTGGATTGCTTATGAGACCATAGGGAAATTTCCTACATTGCATATGGAAATTCGTTCTGAACGATGCAACCATTGCGACAATCCCCCTTGTGTTTATACTTGCCCAACTGGGGCGAGCCATATTTCCGAAATTGGGGGAATTGTGCTTGTTGACTATGAAAAATGTATTGGTTGTAAAGCTTGTATAGCAGCTTGTCCCTACGATGCAAGGTTTATTCATCCCGATGGTTACGCTACGAAATGTACTTTTTGTGAACACCGCGTAGTTCAAGGGCTCGACCCTGCTTGTGTTTCCACTTGTCCAACGCATTGTATGTATTTTGGAGATTTAGGTGACCCAAATAGCCAGGTTTCTAAATTGCTGCAATCACGCAAATATCACGTTCTGCAACCCGAAACTGGAACAAAACCGCAAATTTATTATTTAATTTAAACTGGAGTGGAATATGAACGAACTTGTTATAACCAGACACAACGAAATGATTGACCCACATTTGAGTATATGGGGATGGGAAATTCCTGTATACCTTTTTCTTGGTGGTCTTGTTGCTGGAATGATGATTATTTCTGGGTATTTTATTTTAACTGGTAGGACAAAAAACACTTTGTGCTCATGTTTTCGAATTCCCATTATTGGTATTTTTGCAATCTCTTTAGGTATGTTTGCTTTATTCCTCGACCTTGAGCATAAACTTTATGTATGGAATTTGTATCTGAACTTTAAATGGAAATCTCCAATGTCTTGGGGAGCGTGGATATTGCTTATAATTTACCCTATTCTTTTCATTGGATTATTAATTAGAATTCCTGAAGAGGTTGGGAAAAAATTCCCAAAAATTAATGCCTTGTCTATTAAATTAAGGGAAAAGACACAATTCGTCAAATTCCTTGGTGCATTAAGTATGATTTTTGGTGGTTTGTTAGGGGCCTACACAGCAGTTCTTTTGAGCGCTTTTTCTGCAAGACCTGCGTGGAATAGCCCTATGCTTTGGACTTTATTCCTTGCATCTGGACTTTCGAGCGCCGCAGCACTTGTTCATTTAATTGGAAAGGATCCCACGGAAAGGCATCTACTTGCAAAAGCCGACAATGGCTTTTTGATTGCTGAATTAATAATTATTGTTTTGATGATTATTGGGTTTGTTTCATCGAGTCAAGTCCATATTGATGCAGCCAAATTGATTCTTTCGGGTCCTTATGCAGCAACTTTCTGGGTTTTTGTAGTTTTTATTGGTATTGTAATTCCGTTTATTATTCAAATTTTATCTGTTAACAATAAAATTCCGCATACAAATGTTGCACCTTTGTTGGTTATGCTTGGTGGATTGATTTTAAGGTTTATTGTTGTATATGCAGGACAATATAGTCATTGGCATCGCAATTTCTTTATTGGTTATTAATAAATGGGAGAATTATGGAAGAAGAAGTGAAAATTGAAAATGGGACAGAGAAAGCGTTCCATCGGGAATATTTTCCCGAAAAGCCCTATTGGAACCCGTATATTGCTGGTATTGGGTTAGGTCTTGTTTTGCTTGCTGCATTTGTTATTATGGGCAGAGGGCTTGGTGCTTCGGGTGCAATATCGACAATTGTTGCTACAGGAGTAGCAAAAATCGTACCTTCGCACGCTAAGGAAAATGTATTTTATCAAAGTTACTTGACAACTCAAGGGAATCCTTTGAAAGATTGGTTGGTTTTTGAAATTCTTGGTGTTCTTGTCGGAGGTTTTATTTCGGGTCTATTTGCCGGACGCGTTAAAGTTAAAATAGAGAAAGGCGAACGAATTTCAAATGCAACGAGATTGGTTTTTGCAGTCATCGGAGGAATGCTAATGGGTTTTGGATCTAAACTTGCTGGCGGTTGCACAAGTGGGCAAGCTCTAACCGGGGGTGCCCTGTTGAACTTGGGTAGTTGGTTGTTTATGCTTTCTGTTTTCGCAGGTGGTTATTTAATTGCATACTTTTTTAGGAGGTTTTGGATATGATAGCGCCATTTTATAAGTTTGGTTTTTTTGGAGAAGAAGTAAGCCTAATTATTGCATTTATTATTGGAATCGGCTTTGGGTTTTTCCTCGAACGTGCCGGTTTCGGTTCTGCGCGAAAACTTGCTGCACAATTTTATTTTTACGATATGACTGTATTTAAAGTTATGTTCACTGCTATTGTCATTGCTATGCTTGGAGTTTATTTCCTTGGTGTTATTGGTTGGCTCGATATTAATTTGATTTATTTTACCCCAACCTATATTTTGCCCCAGATCGTTGGCGGATTCCTTTTGGGCTTTGGTTTTATTCTCGGCGGTTATTGCCCAGGAACTTCTGTCGTTTCGACTTCAATTGGCAGAATCGACGGCTTTTTTTTCCTGTTAGGGGTATTCCTTGGAATTCTATTATATGGAGAAGTTTATCCGCAGATTTCAGATTTTGCTCATTCCTCTGCTATGGGTAAGCAAACTCTTTACGGTGTGCTTCATATTCCATATGGAGTAGTAGTTTTCATCGTTGTTATTATTGCTGTAGGTGGGTTTGCTGGTGCTTCGTATTTAGAAAAGGTTTTTCAAAAGAAGTTATTTGGAGGTGCAAAATGAAATGTCCAGTTTTGAACATTAACCAAAGATTAGGATTATTTGCTATTTTACTTAGTATTTTAGCTTTGTTTACAAAAGACCCAACGAAAGCTACATTGGTTCGGATAGATCCAAACAAGTTGTTTCTTGAAACTCATTCCACTTCGAGGTTCATTGAACCATTCGACTTAGCCGAAAAAATTATTTCTGGTACCCAATATTTTATATTAGTAGACCTAAGGAGTGAGAGGGAATACGAACAAGGCACTATTCCATTTGCAATTAATCTTTCTGTGAAGGATTTAATGAATGGGATATTACAAAGAAACCAGCAAATTGTCTTATTTTCCGATGACGATACGAAAAGTTTGAATGCTTGGATTGCCTTGAAGGCTTTAGATTATAAAAATGTGTTTGTTTTAAAAGGTGGATATAAGGGTTGGGTCGACAATGTTCTATTTCCAAAGGTTCCTGCAGAGGTTTCGCAGAATGAAAAAGAAAAGTATGAGAAAATAAAACAAGTTAGCCTGTATTTTGGTGGGAAGCCTTTGTTGGTTTCCGAAGGGAAAGCTCTTGAGATTCAACCATCGGCGACTACTTCGGTTAATGCTCAATTGCCTAAACCCTCGCTTTCTGCACCTAAACCAGCCGGGCAATCCAAACCAAAACGAGAAGGGTGTTAGTTCTTTGATTTTTGCTCCGAGTCGTTTGTCCTAAGGGTTTACAAGCCTATGGTCGACGACCGATGGGTTTGAATGGAAGCGTTCAAGCCTCCCGAGGCAATTGCCGAATTGGGAAGGAGTTGTTTTGTATTCTTTTTATCCCCTTGTCTTTTCGGCAAGGGATTTTTAATTAAAGCATATGAGCAAAAGTGAACAAAAAATTTTGGTTTTTATAGCTGCCCTTTGGGCAACAGTCGAAGTTTCGCTTGGAACCATCCTTTCGCTTTCGAAAGTTCCCTTTCGTGGATTTTTACTTGCCTTAGGTTCTTGTTTTTTTCTTGTAGTTGCTCGGAATATTATTAACAAGCCAAGGTCAAGTGTCTATCTTGCTTCGATTGTAGCAATTGTAAAGTTGATTTTTTCAATTGGGGCTGGTGGTTTTAATTCTGCCGTTGCAATCTTTCTCGAAGGGCTAATTGCCGAATTTACCTTCTCGTTAATTGGGTTTAATATTATTGCAACGACCATTGCAGGCGGTGGAATTGTTCTTTATCCTTTTTGTCACAGTTTAATCACCCAAACAATTATATTTGGAGTTGATATCTTCAAAATCTACAATAAAATACTTGCAGAATTTCAAATTTTGTTTGGAAAATCTACTCAATTTACAGTTGTTGAAGTAATCGCATTTTTTGCTTCCGTTTATTTTCTTTTTGGTTTGATTGCTGGAGCCTTGTCTTTTGCTTTTGCTAAAAAAATAATTTCTCCAATTTTAACATCTAAAAATCCAAATGAATCAGGAAAAAGTTAAAATTTTAATAATACTTTCTCTGTCGGTTGTTGCTCTTTTTCTTAACAATCTTTGGCTTTATTTGATTTTGAATTTACTTATTCTATTTTTATTTTCCAACAAAGAGAGAAGCAAACTTGAATATTTAAGGAAACCAAAATTTTTGCTTTCCATTGCCTTTATTTCTGCGATTCCTTTGTTCTTTGCATATTGGCGGTCAAATAATTTTTTTGAAACATTGCTTCTTATCTCGAAAATGCTGATGCGTGCTTATCTTGTTTTACAATTGATGGGTGTATTATATTATAGAATCAAAACAGATAGGATTATTCATTTTTTGAATAAAAGATTCCCAGATTTTGAAGAAAATTTAAATTCAACGATAAAAGCAATGGAAATATTCAAACAAACAATTTTCGAAAATAAATCAACATTTCTTGATCGTTTGTTTTGGAAAAAATTTATTAAAGAACCCTCAACCTCGATAAAGAAAATATTCTCACGAGCTTGGGAAGTTTATTCAAAAAATGAAAATGATAAGAGTTAACCTGATTTTTGGTAAGAAAGGAAGTGGTAAAACAACTTTTGTAAAAAAGTTAGTCGAGGAAATTATTTCGAATGGGAAGAATGTGTTTGGGGTTTATTCTGAATACGAAAAAAGGATACCAAACGGACAAGCGTATTTCGCTGTGATTGTTCCAACTTTCGAAAAACGCTTGCTTTGCCAAACGGTAAAAATAAATACATCGCATTTAGAAGATTGGAATTTTGAGTTTTCCTTTTTTGAATATTTTAATTCATACATTCTTGCAAATATTACAAAAGCAGATGTTTTTGTGATTGACGAAGTTGGCTTGCTTGAAATTTCGGGTAACGGATGGCATCCAACAATAGATTTTATCTTGTCAAATTTCCAAGGCGAACTGTATTTAACTGGCAGAAAATCTCGATTGGAATATTACTACAAAAAATTTATAGAAAACAAGTTCCCGCATCTATTGGTGGTAAAATCTATTTAATAAGCAATATTTAAAATTTCGTAAATATCATTGAAGTCAAGATTTTTGATGTTGCCAATCGTTCGGATTGAATTTGCTTGAAGAATAATTTCTACAATTCTTGGGATATCGTTTTTGCTAATATTAAGCTCACGTAAAGAAACTGGTGCTCCCCAAAAGCGATACTTTTCTTTAAGAGATTGGACCGCCGATTCTACATTGTTTTTCCCGAAAATATTATTTGCCCAACGAAGAAATTGTGACTCGTTTAAGGGATGTATATACTTAATCCAAGCAGGAAAAACAACAGCCAGACCAGCCCCGTGTGCAACTTCGGGTCGAAAGGCACTAATTCCGTGCTCAATTGTGTGGCAAGCCCAATCGCCTCCGTATAAACCTGCGCCGGAAAATCCATTCAAAGCCAAAACAGCCGACCAAGCTAACGCCGATCGAGATGAGTAGTCCTCTGGGTTTTCTTTTAATTTATCGACACTTTTAAAAATATTAAGCATTAAAGTTTCATCGAGCGAAAGTGTCGGTTCTTCGCCTTTCCCTTGAAAGTAAAACTCCATAATATGGGAAAGTGCATCTATTGCTCCGTAAACTGTTTGTTCCCAAGGTAAAGCATACTGAATGGTTGGGTCAATTATTGATACTTTTGGGAACAGCGGGGTTCCTTCGATATTCCACTTCTTGCTTTCTGCTTCGTTTGTCAAAACAGCAAAGGGATCCATTTCCGAGCAAGTGGCTGAAATTGTCAACACAGTAAAAATAGGCAAAGCCTTTTGGATTTTTACTTTGCGTTCGAAAGCATCCCATAAATTATCAAGGAAAACTCCTGCGGCAATTGATTTCCCTTCGTCGATAACTGAACCACCCCCAACAGCGAGTATTCCTTCGAGTTTGTTCATTCGAACAATTTTTATTCCTTCGTTGGCATGCGAAAGCACAGGATTTGAACGAACTCCCCAGTGTTCTATCCATTCAATGTCATTTTCTTTTAAAGAGTTTACTACTTGCTCGTAAACTCCGTTTTTCTTTATTGAACCACCACCAGCAAGGAGAAGAACCTTCCTGATTCCAAATTTATTTATTTCAGAGCCGATTTTTGGAATAACACCTTTTCCAAAAATCAATTTCGTTGGGTTGTAGAAAACAAAGTTTTGCATTTTACTCTTCCTTCATTTTAAACAATTTCTTTGATGCCGAAACAAGTGCTGCTTTATATTTTTCAATGCTGTCCTCTTCGACCGGGGTTTGAACTTCATCGGTAATTTCCAGTCCTTCGAGGGTGATTTTGCAGAGAAAAAGCGAAAGAACGACTTGGTTCTCAATCCTTTTCAATTCGCCTGCGATGTAGTATTCGATTTCGAAATTTATCAAGGCGCGAATTTCTTCGGGAGTTGGAATATTGTAATTTTCTGGCTCATAAAGATTAAAGAAAGCATAAATAGAATCGCGAGTTGCATTGTCGAGAACAACAAAATCTTGGCTTTGCCGAGCAACTTCGAAAATTGTTTCGATAGCAAAAAAAGAACTCAGTTGCTTGTCTTTGAAGATTACCCATTTTGCGGTTGAATCATCTTCGATATAATTTATGCTTCCAATCGTTAAGGTTGGGGCTGGCTTTACGTTGAACGAACCTTCCAATTTTCGATAAACATCAGGTTTATCGATTAACAAGGCAAAAGCTCTTTGGCAAGCAGAAAGTAAGGCAGGGTCGAGCAATGGAACATCTTTTTCTTTTTGATAGTATCGAATTGTGCTATAACCTGTACTCGTTCGGACAGAGCTATCAAGGAAATTGTAACCAGCAAAATCCACTCGTAAAAGATTTGCAAATCGATTTATTTTAATAATTAAAGCTAAATCTGCTTTAAGTTCTTTGCCAATGTTTACAGTAGTAGGCTTAATGTTTCTGTTGGTCAATGCCTTTGCAATGGAATCTCTGGTATCAAAGGGAATAATTTGAAAATTTCCAGCAAAACGGGCAGCAAGATTCATCGCTGCTTCGACTTTTAATGGAGATAACCCTTTAACGTTTTCACCAAATTGAATTTCCGAGATTAATATTTTTTTCAAAGTTGAATCGGTTTGTCCTAATGCAAGAGAAAGTGGAATAAAAAAACATAGTATTTTTAAAAGAAACCTCATCTTTGTTAACATCCAATTGATTTTATTAGATTCATAAATTCTGTGTAAGAAAGGCAATTGACAACATCCTTTGGTTCGAGCCAACCTTTACGTGCGAATTTCACTCCATAGAAAACATCAACCAAGCTGTTGAAATCGTGCGAATCTGGATTTATTGATATTTTCACTCCCTTTTCTTTTGCATACATTAAATTTTCCCAAGGTAAATCCAAACGATATGGGTTGGCATTTAGTTCAATTATCTTTCCATAGTCAGCGGCTGCATCGATTATTTCTTTTATATCAACTTCGTAGCTTTCGCGAGCAAGTAAAAGTCGACCAGTTGGATGCCCAAGTATATGTGTGTATGGGCTCATAATTGCATATATAATTCTACGGGTCATTTCATTTTTCGACATTTTGAAATGGGAATGAACCGATGCTACAACAATGTCGAATTGTTTCAAGATATCCTCGCTGTAATCCAAACTACCATCGGGAAGTATATCCGATTCTATACCTTTAAGTATTTTTATTCCAATGTTTTTACTATTTAGATCATCAATTTCTTTGTGTTGCAACAAAACTCGTTCGGGTTCAAGTCCATTTGCATACCGAGCAGTTTGGCTATGGTCACAAATTGCAACATATTCGAAGCCTAAATTTTTTGAGCTTACTGCCATTTGCTCGATTGTGTTGAATCCGTCGCTCCAATTTGTATGTATGTGAATCATTCCTTTCAAATCTTTTTCAGTTACTAACCGAGGAATCTCGCCTTTCTTAGCTTTTTCGATTGCAAGGGATTTTTCTCGAAGTTCTGGTGGGATATATTGTAATGAAAGCAATTCAAAAATTTGATTTTCGCTTTGCAATTCGATGTTTTTTAAAGGAAATTCGAGTAAATCAAATTTGTTTTTGGTTTGTTCTTCGAAATGTTTGGAAAAGGAATTCAAGTATTCTTCGTTCGAAGAAAGGTTATGTAGTTGCCAAAAATAATTTAGTTTATTTGAGAAATGAATTACAACTTTGATCTCGTCGTCGGTTTCAAAACGTATTTGATTATTCTCGAACGAAATGGGATATTTTGTCCTATAAATATCGATTATTTGTTCTGGATTTTCGCAAGAGACTAAGAACTCAACCGAAGAAATAACTTCCGAGTATCGTCGCATTTCTCCAACAACAGAGAATTGATTAATTTGAGGAAAAGTTCGTAGCTGCGATGCAATGTTTTCTGCTTCTTGGAAACAAGCAAACAACTGCTTTTTCCCTTTCCAAGCCTTTAAGTGCTGAATGCTGTTGAACAGAATTTCCTGAGTTTTTGCCGTAAAACCTTTAATTTTTTCGACTTTTCCTTCAAGGCAAGCCTTTTCTAAATCTTCTATTGTTCGAATACCAAGTTGCTCGAATAGTTGTTTTGTCTTTTTGGGTCCGATTCCAGGAATTTTAGTTATTTTAATAAGTTCTTCTGGAACTTCTGCGATTAGTTTTTCGTAAAACGACATTTTGCCTGTTTGAACATATTCAGTTATTTTTTTTACGAGAGCTTCGCCGAATCCCTTTATTTCACTTAGCTTACCGTTTTGAACTAGATCGACCACATCGAGTTGGAGAGATTCGATAATATCAGCAGCATTCGAGTAGGCATTTGCCTTAAAGATATTTTCGCCTTTTATCTGTAAAAGGATTGAAGCATTGCGAAGTAGTTTTACAAGTTTTTTATCGTACATAAATGAGATTATACAAAAGCAGAAAAACCTGTAATATCTTCACCAATAATTAGAGTATGAATGTCGTGAGTTCCTTCATAAGTTTTTACCGATTCGAGGTTTGCCATATGACGCATAACAGGATATTCATCCAAGATACCATTGGCACCGTGGATTTCGCGAGCAATTCGGGCGCATTGGAGGGCAATATCCACATTGTTCCTTTTTGCCAAGGAAACCTGTTGAAAGCGGTCGCGGTCTTCGTCTTTAAGGCGTCCAAGTCGGTAAGCAAGAAGTTGGGCTTTTGTTATTTCTGTTAGCATCCAAACAAGTTTTTCTTGAATAATTTGAAAGGCGCCGATTGGCTTACCAAATTGAATACGAGTTTTTGCATAGTTCAATGCTGATTCAAAAACAGCCAATGCTGAACCAATTGCACCCCAGGCAATTCCATATCGTGCTTGAGTCAGGCAGCTTAAAGGTCCTTTCAAACCACTTACAACAAGGTGATTTTCTTCTGGGACCTCGACATCTTCCAATATCAATTCCGAAGTAACCGAAGCCCGTAATGAATGTTTGCCTTTCATCTCAATTGCTTTGAACCCTTTCATTCCTTTTTCTACTATAAAGCCGTTGACAACTCCGTCGAGTTTTGCCCAAACAATTGCAATATCTGCAATGTTACCATTTGTAATCCACATTTTCGTCCCATTCAAAACGAAACCACCATCGATGCGCCGGGCTGTGGTTACCATCCCTCCGGGATTGCTTCCATAGTCTGGTTCGGTTAATCCGAAACAGCCGATTACTTCACCTTTGGCGAGTTTAGGTAGCCATTTCCTTCGGGCGGATTCTTTCCCATATCGATAAATTGGATAAATTACAAGCGAATTCTGAACCGAGGCGAAAGAACGAATTGCAGAATCACCACGCTCCAATTCTAACATTGCCAGACCGTAAGTTGTATAATTTGCTCCAGCCCCACCATACTCAGGAGAAAGAGTTATTCCAAACAAGCCAAGTTCTGCCATACGTGGAATTAGATGCACTGGGAAAGTTCCTTCTCGATAATGCTTTTCGATAATTGGAATTACTTCTTTATCGACAAAGTCGCGAACTGTTTCGCGAACTAATCTTTCTTCTTCTGAAAATAATTCGTCGAGGTTATAGTAATCAAAAACATTTGAAATCATTGAAAATCCTATATTGAATAAATTATAATAGTCGTCTAAATTCCAATTTTTATTTTATCTTTTTGTTCTGTTTGCCTTTTCCTTATTTTCAGTCTTTTAAGTCATTGTTGAATGATTATTTGTTTTTTTTCGTTAATTTTGTCTTGTTTTTGCATTTAATTAAGGTAGGAAATGGCACAACAAGTAAAAAAACAAACACCAAGTAAGAAAAAGAAACTCACTTTTGATTGGAACTTTCCAATAGAGAAAAAAAATTGGGTATGGTTTGGAATAGGAATTGGCGTAATCTTTCTCGGCTACATTCTTTTGGCCACTGGGATTACAGAGGAACCAGCCTTGTCCCAGGACAAATGGAATAACCCGTTTGTTATTTATGTTGCTCCAATTCTTTTAGTTATTGGGTATTGTGTTTTAATTCCATTTGCAATTATGAAAACTTTTAAAGAGAAGCAATAGCATAGATGAAAACAAAATGTGGATATATTGCGTTAATTGGTGTTCCTAATGTTGGAAAGTCCACCCTATTAAATTCACTAGTTGGAACAAAATTGAGTATCGTAACTCCAAAACCTCAAACTACAAGGAAACGAGTTGTTGGAGTTCGAACCGACGAAGATTCTCAGATGATTTTCCTCGATACTCCTGGAATTGTCGAACCTCGATATGAACTCCATCGTGTGATGATGCAATATGTTGATTTTGCAATAGCCGAAGCCGATATTATCGGCTATATGATAGATGTTTCAATTCACAAAAAACCAGATACCTCGATAGATGGAGAAGTAAAAGAGAAACTTGGAACTTTTAAAAAGCATTTGATTTTAATACTAAATAAAATTGATTTGCTCAAAGATAGCAAGCTTGTTTTATCTATTATTGAAGAATATAACAAGTTGGGACTATTCAAAGAATTTGTTCCAATTTCTGCAACAAAGCTAGCTGGAATAGATGAACTTATAAAAGTATTTAAACAATATCTACCGGAAGGCGAATTCCTTTACGAGTCGGATATTTTAAGCACCCAAACCGAAAGGTTTTTTATTGCGGAATTAATAAGGGAGAAACTTTTTACAATGTATAAAGACGAAGTTCCTTACTCAACTGAAGTTCAAATTTTGGAATTTAAAGAAAGGGAAAAAGGGAAATGGTATATTTCGGCTGAAATAATTGTAGAAAAAGAGACCCAGAAGCCGATAATAATTGGAGCTGGAGGTTCTCGAATTAAGAAACTTGGGGAACAAACCCGAAAGGAAATAGAGTCGCATCTTGGTGTTGCTGTATACTTGGAACTTTTCGTTAAAGTTCGAAAAAATTGGAGAAATAATAAGAATATGTTAAAATATTTTGGGTATTAAATTTGGGTGATTTATGGAAGAAGTTGTAAAGTCGTCCAGCCTGATAAACCAAGAAGCTCAGGTTGGCGAAATGGTTCAACTGGTAACCTTTGAGCTTGCTAATGAACATTTTGGCATTGATATTTTAAAGGTTCAAGAAATTACTCCAATGACAAAAATAACCCGAGTCCCCAACGCTCCCAATTATGTAGAAGGGGTTATCAATCTTCGAGGAAAAGTTATTCCTGTTGTAGACTTACGGAAAATTTTGGTTCTTGACCCTGGCGCTTACGGTTCAAATTCTCGTATCATTGTAATTCATATCGAAAACAAAATTATTGGTATTCTGGTCGACCGAATGAACGAAGTTCTTTGGGTAAACAAGAATATGATAGAAACCAATCCAATACAAACCGAATCGAAAGTTGGGGAGAATTATATTGTGGGTGTAGTAAATTTGCCCGATAGGCTTGTAATTCTTTTGGATTTGTATAAAGTTTTCAATATTTCTGCACAATCGAACTGAAAATTGAATTTTTCTAAAAAAATGTTAAAAATTTGGAACTTTTTTGACTTTTATGTGTCTATTACCATATAGAATGTGCAAAATTTTAAAAAGTTATGGAGAGGCAGGGTATAAGATCGTTGAAACTTGCAGTGGAAGTGGTTTTTCTACTTCTGGTGCTCGTTTCTTGCGACCCCTGCAAGTATGATGATGTTTTTTCTCTTCCCGAAGGTGATATATATTTTACTGCTTTGCCTCTAAATTCAAACGAGCCTGGAATTTTTCAATTCGACTTAACACAAAAAAATCCTCAGATTTTGGTTGAAAATGGAATTCTTTTTTCTCCCCCTTCAAGGAATAAGAAGATAGTTTTCCTTCGGAATTATTCGAGTGGCTCGCAAGATATTGTGCTTTCGAACATAGATGGGAGCCAGCAAAGAATTATTGCCGAAGATTACCATTGGTTCTCTCGTGATTTTGCAATAATTTCGAGCAATGGCTCTTCGATTGCTATAGGTGCAAATGGAAACGAGTTGTGGCTTGTAAGGAACGAAAATGAATTTTTCAAATTGAGCAGTTCTTTTTGTAAAAAGACTTTGCCGGCGTTTTCGCCCGATGGAAGCAAAATTGCTTTTATTGAAGGAAAAGATATTTACACTCCCCCTCAATTTCTTGTAATTTACTATTGCGAAACAATTCCGCCAATAAAACTAAATTCTAAACTTTTACCCGGGCAAATCAATGAAATTTTCGGCGAACCTACAATCTCGTGGAGCGATGATGGAGTCTTCGTTTACGCTTGTATTTCCAACAAAGAGAATTACGACTTAATTTATACAACAAGTTACAGTGGTGATTTCGAAAAAACAACAGAAATTGATTTGATTGGCACAATAGAAGTTATTCCAACTAATTCTGTTGATAAGTATTATATTACTGGCCGCGAAGGTTCTATTTGGCTTGTAAATCTTTCCGATGTTGTTAGCAGATTTCAATTGATTTCCGCTGGCGCTGGTTTTTCATTCAATATGTTCCCACAAATAAATCCCGCTGGAACAAAGATTCTATATACAAGATATTACAAGGATGATTTAAATTTGTTCCATGGCTCATTGGAGATTGTGGATTTAACAAGTTTGAAAGATAAAACTATTAGACCAACAATCATTAGCAACAATGTTTATCGGGCATTTTGGAATAGAAATAAAAGATAATGGAAAACTTCGACTATATTGGTAAATTTACAGACTTTGAACTTTGCCAAGCTTTGGCAAACAAAAAAGAAATTGCCGAGCCAGCTTTTACTGAAATATACAATAGATATAGTCACCAACTTTTTGCTTTCATATTAAGGATATTAGAAAATCGAACAGATGCAAAGGATGTTTTTCAGGAAACTTTTTTGAAATTCTATTCAAGTTGTGTTAATGGGAACAAGGTCACGAACATTCTACCTTTGTTACTTAGAATTGCACGCAACTTATGTTTGAATAGATTTCGAGACCGAAAATTAATCGTTCCATTTGAAGAAAACCGAACGATTGTATTGAACGAAGAATTAGAAAGAGACGAAACTTCGCAACTTGTTGCAAAAGCATTGTCGTTACTTGACTTTTCCATACGCGAGATTTTTGTTTTGCATCACTATCAAAATCTAACTTTTACAGAAATTTCTGAAATCACTGGGGAATCGCTTGCAACCGTGAAATCGCGTTACTACAGAGCAAAGGAAAAACTACGCGATTATTTAGTCCCTTTTTTAAAAAGTGAAAAATAACAATAAGGATAGATAAAATGGACTACACAAAATTAATTGACCTTTATCTGGAAGGTGAATTAAATACGATTGAAAAGGATTTGCTCTTTGCCGAACTTTCTCGGAACCCAGAACTTCGGGAATATTTCGACCAGCAAATCCAATTCAACCAACTTTTCCAGAAGGATTTTCAAACAATTTCGCCTCCGATTGAATCTACAAATTACATTTTTTCGAGTTTGAATTTTAAGATTCCCAATTCCAGCTTCCCACAACCACATAATGCCCCAACTCCATTTTTCTTGAAATTTAATCAGATGTTGTTCAAGTACTTACCTTATGTTGCTTCGAGTATCATTGGTGGGTTAGTTACTTTTGTGTTAATTTGGCTCTTAATTCCAAGAAATCCATCAAGTACACCTGTTCAAAGTCAAACTTATACTCTTACACAGTCAAATTTACCTGTTCCCCACTCGCAAGAAATCCCTAAAATTGTGGCTGGCGAAAGCAAACAAAATGGTATTAGACCTCAAAATTTAGAAAGCATTATTCAATCTGCATTCAAAAAATGGTTCAGTCAATATTTTGCTCAAAGGAGTCCAGATAATGTAATGCAGAACGATACAAATCCTATTTCTAATACATTAAGTGCTATCGATAATTCAAATGTCCATAGTATATCGACAGTGAAAGACCTATGGACATTGAATCCAAATTTTAATCAAAAGGAGAAATATATTCCGATACTTTCGAATAGTAACAATGTTTACCAAATATCTAACCAAAGTGATTTTCTTTTAGACCAGTTAGGTAGAGTTTCGCTCTCGTTCCGCGGATATATGATGAAATCCGAACCAGATGTTAATGTTAATTCGAAACAGACTAGTCTATTGAATAATGCTGGAATTGGTATTGGTTACCAACTTGGTGAAAGCAGTTCTTTGGGTTTAGAATTCGGGCAAGAAAAATTTGCCCAAAAATTCACTTTGACTAGGAACGAAGATAAATCGTTCTACAAACAAAATCCTTTGCTTTGGTGGTATGGAATTTACTACCAGCAAGCTTTTAGTCAGTTGTTTAGTATATCAGCATTAAAGCCTCTTGCGAAATTATTTCTTGGGGGGACACCTGCTGGACCCCTTTTGCGTGGGTCTGTTGGCTTGCAATATACACCCGACCGAAGAGTTTCTTTATTCCTCGGCTGGGAAGGTTCAATCCTTTGGTATAAGGTTCAGAACAATTTGTATCAGACTAAAAAGAATGGTTTAACATACGGAGTAAGTGTTAGGTATTAATTGAATATGACAAGATTTAGATTCGATAAATCACTTTTCTTACTTTTAGGCTTGCTTTTCGGTTGTCAATGTATACCAAGCCTTGATACCGAGCAAGATATTACACCATCACAGTACTCAAAAGTGATGGTAGTAAATTGTTCTCCTCAATTTGAAAAGTTAAAAGTATTTGCTGGTGACTATCTCTTGCACAGTTCTTTGTATTATGGAATGGAAGAGGGTTTTCGATATTCCAATATCCCACCTGGGGTAGTAAACTTTGTTGTGATGTACAAATCCGATTCAATTTTATTCAATGGAATGGTTAGTTTACGCAAGGCTTTTCCGTATACTTTTTTAATTTATCAACTCCAAAAACGGATACAAGTTTATATGTTGTATGATACTTTAAGTTCGTATTCTTCAACAAACACATATTTTCGATTTATTAATGTAGCAAACAATTCCCCCTCCACGCTTGTTTTCCAAATAGAGCATCAATATCCTTTAGCCTTAAGTCTTGGATTTAGAAATCATACAAAGTTCTTTACAACTTATCCCGAGCGATATAACATCACAATAAAGGATGCGGAAAAAGATAGTGTAATTATCGATATTAGGAATTATAATTTTATGCAAGGCAAAGGCTATTCGATTATTCTTCGCGGCGATTTTATGGCATCTTCTTCAATAGCTGTTCCTTCGGTTCTTATTATTCAGCATAATTTTGATGAAATTTTTCTTAATGAAATAAAATAATAATCGTTTTTTTTCGATATCTTTTTGGTTAAAGAATTTTAATTTTGAGGTTAGTAATAAATAGGAGGTAAAAATGTTTTGGACACCAGAACTTGCAGCTTATCTCGAAGATGCTCCTTTCCCGGCAACAAAGGAAGAGCTCATTGATTATGCTAATCGCACTGGATGCCCGCAGCAAGTTATAGATAACCTTATGGAAATCGAGGACGAAGATGCTTTGATTATGGGAATTGAAGATCTTTGGCCAGAGTACGAAGAGATGAGTTCCGAAGATTACTTTTACAACGACGACGAGGAAGAGCAATACGCTTAACAAAATTTTTCGAAAGACTGCCTCGTGCTTTGCTATTGGGGGCAGTCTTTTTATTTTGCAAAATTATTTTTCCTTGAAAATTGATAATGTTATTAAGAAAAATTTCTTCCCTCTTTATTTTGTTTATTCTAACTTTATTTACTCTTTTGGCTTCGGGAAACAACAACAGTATGTTGTTTCATTCTTTTTACAATCCGCAACTTTATGAGATTAATAAAGTAGTTTTTTTGGGGAACAAGTTTGCTTCCGATGAGAAACTTCTTGGTCTAATTTCATCTAAACCGACAAAAAAAAGTATTCCACATCGAGCCCTTTTTTTCTATTACAATAATGTTAGCTCTAACCGCTCAGCACCCGATTTGTTAAAATCTTCGTTGAAAACCATTGTCCTTTCACTTTCGAATGAAATTTCATTCTTCAAAGAAGCGATTGCCGAAAACGATAGGCAAACAATTTATCAATATTATTTCCAAAATGGCTTCCACGATGTTGAAGTCAATTATCGTTTCTATCCTGATTCAATAAATAAACTCAATGTCCTTGAGTTTACAATAAATGAGGGGGTTCAATACATAGTTGAATATATATCAATTAAAGGGTTAGAATTCATTCCTCAACAATTGGAAAGTGAAGCTTTTAGAAACCGCAATATTCTTCTTAAGGAACCTTTTTCCGAAGAACTTTTAGCCCAAGAACTTACCCGAATTCGGGTTCTTTTGCGCAATAATGGCTATTTCTTTGCTGATTTTTTTCAACCCAAAGTAATCATAGATACACTACATAAAATAGATTCTATTTTTGTTGAATTTAAAATTGATAAGCCTTATAAAATTGGTAAAATCAATTTTATTGATAGTGTAGGTAACCAAAAACGAGTTGGGTATAATGTAAAATTTAATAATCTGGACATTAAGCCGGGGGATTTATTTAGTCACCAAAAGGTGTTGAGCTCCGAGTTGAATTTGTATTCTCTTGGTGCTTTCGAACTTGTTCGGATAGATACATCGAGCTCTTTCGAACCTTTTACTGACTCTACACTTAATCTTGCAGTTTATTTGCGTTATCGCAAACTTCGCGATTATGGCATCGGCTTGTTTACTAATAGAACAACTACCGAAAAAGCAATTAACATTGGTGTGGAACTTAATTTTTCCGATAGAAATATTTTTGGTGGTGCACAATCGGCAAGTTTCTTTCTTCGAGCCTTTGGAATTGATATCAGCCGTGTTTTATTCGAACGAAAGTCTTTAGAATATGAATTTCAAACTGGCTTGAATTTTCTTCAACCTTTGCTATGGATAATTGGTAATACTAGAGTGGGGCTTTCGAGTTCGATTTTATACTCGCAAAGGAAGGTTTTCAGCTCGTTGCAGCTGAATACTTTTACATTCCCACTAAAGTTTTCATCGCGGTTACCAATGTGGACCTATTTTAATTTTGTTGATGTAGATTTTTATTTCGAAAGACAAGTCCCGAAAAATTTTGCTACCGCTTCGAGTAGTTTTTTCAAAGATGCTAAAACATTTAACGATTCTCTCCGTATTCAACAATCGGTTGCTATTTTTGGTAATCTTGATAGATATATTAACACTTATCATCCGATTTTTACCACTTCAATTTTTGGAATTAACTTTACTGGAGATACTCGCGACAACCCATTGGTTCCACAACGAGGCAGATTGACTAACGTTAGTTTCGATGGGTATTTCTTTTTTGGTATGGCAAAGTATTATAGGGTAAACTTCACATCCCGATGGTTCTTCCCATTGAGCGATTTTTTAGTTTTAGGGACTCGTTTGCAAGGTGGTTATATTTATTGGTTTGATAAGCAAAATAGCTTCGTACCTTTCGAAAGACATTTCTTTTCTGGCGGTGCAAATAGTGTTCGTGGTTGGGCTTCCCGACAACTTCGTTACTTTAAAGGCGTTCGTATCGATACAAGTAGCAGTACGCTTGTGAACAGTTTCCTACGTGACTTTGTTGGTAATTCTACCATCTTGGAAGGTTCAATCGAAGCCCGTTTCCGACTTGGTCGAATTTCTTATGTTGGTAAAACATTGTCCGATATTCTTGAGCTTTTCACTTTTACATTCTTTTTCGATTTTGGTAATGCCTACCAATGGTTAATCCAAAACGAAAAGGGAGATTATTATGTGAATTATAACCTTGGGGATTACATTCGAGGTTTAGCAGTAGCCACTGGATTTGGTATTGGTTTTATTACTCCTGTCGGTCCTCTATTTCTCGACTTGGGATTTCCAGTTTACGACCCAAATAAAGAGAAGAAAGCTTTTTCGAGCCCAGTCTTCCATATTCGTCTTGGTTATGCTTTTTAGAAGTTAAGTATTCAAATAAACCTTTAATCTCCTTCCGGTGCTTTCTCTTTTAAAGCATTGTTTTTTCTTAATTTTGCTTTTTTTATTGAGATTGAATGAAGTTTTTTTCTTTAATATTAATTATATTTTTCTTGGGAATTTTTCTTGTATTCCCTAATCAATACGACACCTTAGTAATTAATTCTTTACCTCGATTTATTTCCGAAGAGTTGAACTATTACAATTTGAATTTAAAAGTTGGAAAGAAGTCAAGTTCCAGTTATTTTGTTGGGCTCGATTTTATTGCATTAAAAAATGCATATTTATTCCAAAATTTGGAAATCGAAAGGATAGATTTTTATTCAAACGATAGCCTTGTCTTTTCCTCGAACAACGAATCGGATACAAGTTTTATCTGGCTAATAAAAAAAGAAAAATATATTTGGCACGACACTTTAAGATTTTCTGAAAGTAAAAAGACAAAGAAGATTGAATATTCGGAAGTTTTTCGTGGTTACAAGTATCTCAACCCAATGAAATTAAGTATTAAGAGTAATGATTCAACCTTAAGGATTGATAGCTTTATAGCTTCCTTGCTAATTTTTCGAAAGAAGGTATTCCTTTCTTTTATTCCTTTAGTGAACAAGGCAATAATTTTTTCAAAAAAAAATGTAAAATAAACCAGAATCAAAAATGAGAAACAAAAAAATTGTAGAGTGTGTTCCGAATTTTTCTGAAGGGAGGAATGAAGAAATTATTAACGCGATTGCAGAAGCAATTAGCCAAACGCCAGGGTGCACATTGTTGGATGTCGACCCAGGAAAATCGACTAACCGTACAGTTTATACTTTTGTTGGCGAGCCGATGGCAGTAGTCGAAGGCGCTTTAAATGCAGCAAAAGTAGCACGAAAGTTAATTGATATGAGAACCCATAAAGGTGAACATCCAAGAATTGGTGCCCTTGATGTTTGCCCATTTGTTCCTGTTGCAAATGTTTCAATGGAAGAATGCGTTGAGTGTGCGAAAGAATTTGCTCGTCGTGCTGCAGAAGGCTTGGGTATCCCAATTTATCTTTATGAATATGCTCAAACATTGGAATATCGAAAGAAATTGTCCCAAATCCGCGAAGGAGAATATGAGGGATTATCCGAAAAAATTAAAAAGCCCGAGTGGAAACCCGACTTTGGCCCTGCAGAATTCATTCCAGAATGGGGAGCCACTGTTGCCGGAGCAAGGAATTTTTTGATTGCCTATAATGTAAATATTTTAGGAACGAAGGAGCAAGCTCATCGGATAGCTTTAAATATTCGCGAAGTGGGTCGCGGACCCAATGAGGCAGGCATTTTTAAAGAAGTTAGGGCAATTGGATGGTGGGTTGACGAGTATAATATGGCTCAAGTATCCATAAATCTGACCAATTACAAAGTTACGCCCCCTCATATTGTCTTCGAGGAAATTAAAAAGCAAGCTGCTGAATTAAAAGTTGGTGTTGTTGGTTCTGAGCTCGTTGGATTGATACCACTGGAAGCAATGCTAATGGCTGCGGAATATTATATTCAAAAAGAAAATTTATTTATTCTTGAAGAGGATCAAAAAATAAAATTAGTAGTTGATAGGCTGGGGCTTAATTCAATTTCGCCTTTCATTCCAAAGAAAAAGATAATTGAATATATGATAGAAGAAGAGCCAAACGAACCGCTTGCGGGTAGCACAGTTCGAGAATTTATCCAAAAGATTGCTGCTCGAACTCCAGCCCCTGGGGGTGGTTCTGCTTCGGCTGCGATTGCTGCAATTGGCTCTGCACTTGGTTGTATGGTGGCTCAACTTACCTACGGAGTAAGAAAATTCGAGAATTTGACCAATGAACTAAGGAAGATTATTCCACCATTGTATTTTTCAACCAAAGAGTTAATATCGCTTATCGACAGAGATGCTATGGCTTTCAACGAGTATATGGATGCAATACGTTTGCCAAAAAATACACCAGAAGAAATTGAACTCCGTAAAAAAGCAATGCAAGAAGGATTGAAAAAGGCAATAAATGTTCCTTTGACAACAATGCGAATTGCAGATTCTTGTTGGCAAGCAATGAAAGGAGTTGCCGAGATTGGTAACATTGCATCCTATTCTGATATCGAAGTTGGGGCAAAAGCACTTGAAACTGGAATTTGGGGAGCATATAGAAATGTGCTGATTAATTTGCCTTCTATTGAAGACCAAGAATTTGTTCATAATGTTAAAATTCAGACAGAAGAAATTGTTGCCCGAGCCAAAGAGAGTTTAAATACAATCCTGGATATTATTAGCAAAAGGGTGAATAAATAGTTTAATCAACTTGATTCTATTTGTAAAGAAACAAGCATCTGTTTCGTTAAAAGATAGGATTATAGATTATTGATTTTTAAAAAACAGGGTTTACCCCTTTTTTTAAAACTTAGAAAATAAAAATGAAGAAGAAAGCCAAAACTATTATGCCTAAAACATTTAAAGTAATTCCAATTTTTGCCATTTCCGAAATTTTAATTTTGCCAGTTGCGAATACAATAGCGTTTGGAGGTGTCGAGATAGGCAACATAAATGCAAGCGACGATGAGATGGTTGCTGGTATCATCAATTTAATAGGAGGAATTCCCAGTGCTTGACTCAAAGAGGCTATGATTGGAAGGAATGTCGAAGCTACAGCTGTATTCGAAGAAAATTCGGTAGTTGCTACTACAATAGTGCAAACTAAAAGAATCAAAGCTGGAAAAGGCAAATTGGAAAATCCTGCAAGTGCAGAAGCAAGATAATCCGAAAGCCCAGTTCTTTCAAACCCATCTACTATTGCGAAACCTCCGCCAAAAAGCAGAATAATGTCCCAAGGGATTTTGGTAAAATCTTTTATTGTAAGAATTTTTGAGGTCGGTTTTTGAAATTTTTCCGGAAATACAAATAACAATAAAGCAGAAAAGATTGCGATTGTTGCATCATCGACGTATGCTTCTAACCCAAGCAAGTTAGTCCAACCAATTATTTTTAAACTACCTAAGTCAATCGTGCTTCGGAATAACCACGAAAGGCAAGTGAAAAGAAAAATTATTAAAACAATCCATTCAGAAGTAGAAATTTTTTTTGTTTCATCTATTTTTGTTTTAAAATAAGAGTCGTCGACAACATATTTTGGCAATTTCTGCAAAAACAAAATTCTAATCAGAAAGTATTCGACTAAAAGAAGAGAAAAAGAAATTGGTAAGCCAATTTCAAGCCATCGAGCAAAAGTGATTTCAGGCAAATTGGGGAAATTCATCTGGTAGATTTTATGAAATACTAAATTTGGAGGTGTACCAATTAATGTAGAAATTCCTCCAATCGAACAAGAGTAAGCCACTGCAAAAAGCAAGGCTTTGGTAAATTGAGCTTGTTCTTTTGGATTTAGCTTGTTAGATGCTTGATTTGAAATTGAAATTGCAATTGGGAGCATTATTAAAGCTGTGGCAGTATTTGAAATAAACATAGATAAAAGCCAAGGCGATACAGCAATGGCAATAAGTATTCCGTCCTTGGAACGACCTAATATTTTCAAAAAAGAAAAAGCGATTCGGCGGTGAAGACCAACCTTATCTATTGCAATCGAAATAATGAACCCACCTAAAAAGAGGAAAATAGTTGAATTAAAATAGTTAACAGCGGTTTCGTTCGATTTTGCTATGTGAAGAAGTGGAAAAAGAACCAAGGGAAGCAAAGAAGTTATACCTATAGGTAAAGCTTCGGTTAACCACAAAAAAGCCATAAAAACAATAACTGCGAACATATTTGAAACACTTGGTTTAGAAGGAATTAGGGGAAAGAAAATTAGTAAGAAAAAAAGCACAATTGCAATCAACAACCCTATTGGTTTCATTATTCGTTTCCTAAGAAAATACTTTTTAACCTTCCAAGTTCTTTAAGATAGTTTTCTGCTATAGTTCGTGCAATTTGTTTATTCTTTTCCGACTTCATTGGACTATTGATTTTATGAATATCTTGGAGTCTGATAAAATCGCAGCCATAGTCTTCAAAATCACCTATGTCGGTAGACTTCATAATTGGAATTAATCCAAAGTATAAATATTCAAGAAGCTTTGTGGGGAAAGCAACTCGATTTACTATTATATCGTCGCGTAAAACGAAGCCGAAATGTGAAATTTGATAATATGGGGGTAGTTCTTCCTGTTCCAATTTTAAAATAAACACTTTATTCCCAAGGGGAAGAGAATAATTTTTTACGAGATTCTCCATTTCCTTTGGCTTTAGAGTTAATATGAAAAATTTAATATTTTCTTTTTTTGCAAACAATTTTGACATAGCTTCCAATGTTAAATCAACTTTTTGCCATATTTCTGTACTTCCAGAGTAGATAAATACTAAATCGTTTTCATTGATATTATATTTTTTCTTGATTGATTCAACTTTTGGTGTGGGATCTATTTGAAATATTGAAAAATTGCAAATTGGAATAACCAATCTGATTTTCGATTTTGTTAAAGGATATTTTTGGAGAAAGTAGTTTTCAAATTTTTTAGAAACGAAAACTAAAATATCGGAAAAATTAACAATGTGTTTTTCAATCCAATTGTAAATTATAGGTGTTAGTTTTTCTCCTTTATATTTGAGTTCTTCAGGGAAAACTCCATGTAAATCTAGGCAAACTTTTGCTTTCTTTTTTAAGAAAATAATATGAGGAAAAATTCTTGCGCCACGGTATACTGAATGAATAAAAATTTTTTTTGCTTTTTTCAGATATTTAAAAATCTCGAAAAAATGTTCGAAGTAATTTAGTGTTACAACAGTAGTTTTGTTTGAAAATGAAATTTGTTTTTTACGAAACGAGCGGAGGTAGTGTATATTAAGATAGGTTTTGTTTTGTTCAGAAAAAAGCTTGTCAATTTCGTTAATTCTGGAAACAAAACCATCTTTTTGCGAGGTGGTGGAAGGAGGGATACCTAAAAAAAGGATTTCAGATTCGTCCTTCAATTTTCTATCCTAATTCTTTTTCTAATAAATTTTGTTCTACCAATTTGGATTTCGCCGATGTAATCGCCGCGTGGCTGAAGTTTCCCGCGGTCGTCGCGTCCGTTCCAGTAATATCTATAATAGCCAGGTGGTTGCACGGTATTAACAATGGTTGCAATAAGTATTGCCTTTTCGGAATAAATTACTACTTTTACTTCGGTTTCAACATCTAATTCGTATTCAAGAAGTGGAGATAAGTCCTCAACTAAACCAAGGATGGAGCCGATTGTCGAGAAAGGAACTTTAAGTCCATATGGTTTATAAGGTTGCAAAAAGGGTATCGATTGCGATTGTATTAAGCCATATTGATGAAGTGTTATATCTTGTGGGGACGGAAGAAAAAGTTCTGGAGGAATTTGCATATTCTTTCGAGCAATTTCTTGCTCGGAAAGCCCTGCGAGTTTCTTTTGGCGAAGTACTTCTTGTTCAACAATTTTCATATCAGCATAAAACCGAGCCGAAGGTGGAATTGGTAGTCGTTTAGCACGGAGATAATTACTGTCTTGTTCTGCTTTAAAACGAAGAAGCGAAGGACCGGGAATTATTAGAGTATCTTCTGGGGTTTTTTGAACAACAAGGTTCGAAGATTGAATGGTTTGGCAAAAAGTTGGAATTAAAACAATCTCATTAATAAGTAGAGTTAAAAGGAATAACCAAACAGTATGAGCAAATTTGGTTTTCAATAAACTGAAAAATATTGTTTAAAAATACAAATTTAATCAAATAATTATTTATAAAAGTTGAATTAATTAACTCTATTAATATATTTAAAGTATAGCACTTATGAGTTTAAAAATATTTGTTGCAATACAATTTTAAAATAATCGTAAAAACATTTTTTTAAAAGGCAAATCTTTGAATCTTTGCTCTTTTTCTTTATTTTATTATGTTTAAAAAAATTACTAAATTTGTGGTCTCTAATTTTATTTACAATGGTAAAGAGAGAGGTTGAAGTAATTAATCCAGCAGGGATGCATACCCGACCAGCAGCCGAGGTTGTTAAAGTTGCATCCCGATTTAAGTCGAAAATTTTTCTCGAAGTTGACGGTTTTTCTGTTAACGCCAAAAGTATAGTGGGATTAATGGGATTGCCTGCTGTTCAAGGAACGCGTGTAAAAATTGTTGCCGAAGGTATCGACGAAGAAGAGGCTGTTGAATCTATTGCCCAGCTTTTCGAAAGCGGTTTCGATGAGATTTAGTTACTCAAAGAATTCCAATGAGTCGTAACAAAAACAAAAAAGGCGAACTTATTCTCAATGGAATACCATCTTCTGTTGGGTATTCTTTTGGTAAAGCTTTCGTTATAAAAAAATCTGCTTTTAACTTAATAAAAAGAAATGGATTGCAAAGAACTCCACCAGAAGAACTCCAAAGATATTTGAACACAATCGATGAGTACGAAAACCAGTTAGAAAGTTACCTTGCGCTAGTTGAAAAGGATAAAAACCCTGCTGTTTCCATTTTGGATTCAATTCGTTTGATACTTCAAGACCCAATTCTAAAAGAAGAGATAAAAGAAAAAATTGAGGAAGGATTTTCGGCTGAAAATGCTGTTGAATTTGTTTTTAATAAATATAAAAACACAATTCTTAATATTAAGAACAAGTTTTTTCGAGAAAGAGCATACGAGCTTGACCAAATAAAAAATCAAATAATTGAAATACTGCAAACTAAAAAGCTTTTTGCAACTGTTCCCGAAAAATCGATAATAGTAGCAAATAGCCTTTCCCCCGACCAAGTAGTTTTTTTTAAGAACAAACAAATTGCTGGAATAATTACAGAAGTTGGTGGAATTACTACACATTCTTCAATTCTGGCTCGTTCTTTTGGTATCCCCGAAGTAATTGGAATTGGTAATGCAACTGAAATTTTATCGACAGGCGATGATGTCATTATTGATGGATACAAAGGAGTAATCGTTGTTAATCCTTCGAAACGAACACTAAGAGAATTTGAATTAAAGGTAAAGCAAGAAAGCGATTTCAAAAAGAGTCTTGGCAAATTAATCAATCTTCCTACTCAAACGAAAGACGGAAAATCTTTACAGCTTCAAGTTAACCTGAATACGAAAGAAGAATTCGAAAATCCAATAATTTACCATTCCGATGGTCTTGGCCTTGTTCGAACAGAACACCTTATTCCAATTCCAATTTTTGGCAATAAGAATTTGAATTTTGAGAATTTCGAAGAGTTGCAATTTGAAATTTACAATGAAATTGCTGTCAAAATATATCCCAAGACCGTTATTTTTCGTGCATTTGATATTGGAGCCGATAAATTCCCTAACTTTTTCAACTTTTCCGAAAGCAATCCCATGCTTGGATTTCGTGGCATTAGGCTTTTACTTGGTAAACCTGAATTCTTCAAAGCACAAATTAGAGCATTTTTAAGAGCTTCCGTACACGGCAACGTAAAAATTATGTTGCCAATGATTACTACTTTGCAGGAAATTAAAGAAAGTTTGACTTTGGTTGATGAATGCAAAAAAGAATTGAACCAAAATGGCTTAGAATTTAACAACAAGGTGGAATTTGGGGTAATGATTGAAACCCCCGCGGCTGCTTTGACTGTAGATGCAATTTCAAAATATGTTGATTTTATTAGTATTGGGACAAATGACTTAACTCAATATACTGTTGTTGCCGATAGGGATAATAATTTTGTAAGCAAGTATTTTGAACCATTCCACCCTGCCGTTTTACGATTGATGAAATTGATAATTGACAAAGCAAAAAAACGAGGTGTAAAGGTGGGAATATGTGGGGAATTAGCCTCGCACCCATCTGCAACTGCATTGTTGATTGGCCTCGACTTTGATTCTATAAGTGTTTCGCCCCCGAATTTCCTTCAGGTAAAAAAGTGGATTTCGGAGATTGAATACGAGAAAGCAAGGAAGAAGGTGGCAAAAGTATTGAAAATGGAAACCAACCTTGAGGTTCGAAAATATTTGGAAATAGATTAAGAAAAAGATGAATATAATAGTCATAATTCCAACTTATAACGAAGTCGAAAACATAGAAAGTCTAATTTCGAAAGTACTTTCTGTTTATCCTGGTATTAATGTCTTGGTTGTCGACGATAATTCTCCCGATGGCACTGCGAGCATTGTAAAAAAAATTATGGAAACAGAGCCAAGGGTACATTTAATTCAAAGAAAAGGGAAATTGGGACTTGGCACTGCCTACATCGAAGGTTTTAAATTTGCTCTTGCAAATGGCTTTGATGCTATTTTCGAAATGGATGCAGATTTTTCTCATAATCCCGAAGATATTCCTCGCTTTATCGAAACATTACAAGATGCGGACTTGGTTATTGGTTCGCGTTACCTTACGGGTGTAAATGTAATCAACTGGCCACTTCAGCGCCTCATCTTAAGTTACTTTGCTAACCTTTACACAAGAATAATTACTGGAATGCCTGTTCGCGATGCTACCGGCGGTTTCAAATGCTTCCGAGCCGAGGCTCTAAAACAAATCAACTTGGATAAAATAAAGACGAATGGCTATGGTTTCCAAATTGAGATGAACTTTCGTATGTGGGCAAAGGGTTTTAGAATCAAGGAAATACCAATTATTTTTGTCGACCGAAGGAATGGTGTTTCGAAAATGAACAAAAAAATAATCATCGAGGCGATTTTTCTTGTTTGGAAATTGAAATTATGCAAAATTTTTAAATGCCTTTAGTTCGAAATGCCTAAAGAAATTGAACTTTCAATCCTTATTGTAAATTATAACGTCAAAGACTTTCTTTCCCAATGCCTAAATTCTGTATTTAAATCGAATGTTAATTTCAGTTACGAAGTAATTGTTGTCGACAACAATTCAAGCGATGGTTCCGCAGATTTTATCGAGAAGTTTTTCCCTTCGGTTAAAGTTATTAGGCTTAATGAAAACCGAGGCTTTGGATTCGCAAATAATGTTGCTTTTGCACACTCCGTTGGGAAATATCTTTTGCTTTTAAATCCAGATACTATTCTTCAGGAGAATACTTTAAATGTTATGTATGATTTTATGGAAAACAACATAAATGTTGGCATAGCTGGGTGCAAGGTTTTAAATGCTGATGGAAGTTTACAACTAGCTTGCCGACGTGGTTTCCCAACGCCTTGGGTCGCTTTTACTAAACTTTTCGGTTTACAAACTCTTTTACCTCGAAATAAACTCTTTGGAAGGTATAACTTAACATATTTGAATCCAGACGAAGTTTCCTTCGTTGATGCAATAAGTGGTTCATTTATGTTTGTTCGCCGAAATGTTTTCGAACAATTGAATGGTTTCGATTTGGATTTCTTTATGTATGGCGAGGACATAGATTTCTGTTATCGTGCTCAACAATTGGGTTGGAAAATTGCTTATGTCCCTTCTACATCAATCATTCATTATAAAGGCCAAAGCACAAAGCGAAGCTCGATGGACGAAACATATTACTTTTTTAAATCAATGGAAATTTTTACTAAAAAACATTTTTCAAGTTCTCGCCTTTTCCTTGGTTTCATTCGTCTGGGAATCTTAATTCGTCAATTAATTTCAAAAATTTCAAGATACCAAACTGAATTGTTGTTTGTTTTTTTTGATTTTGTAGCTGCGAACATATCGCTTGCATTAGCTAGTTGGATTAGATTTGGTTCAATTTTTAGCTTCCCAGACTATGCCTATCCAATAGTATTCGTTGCATTATCTTTGGTTGTTTTCTTTTCTATGCTTGCTGTTGGTGAATACTTTGAAAATGGTCACAGCGTTTGGCGTGCTTCTTTTGGCTTGCTTGTTGCATTTTTTATTTTATCTTCTTTGACATATTTTTTCAAAGAATACGCATTCAGCCGTGGAGTGCTTCTTTTGACAATTGGTTTTACGCTGGTTTTCTTAAATTTGACCAGGATTATTTATAACCTTAAAACAAAAATTAATGGGTCTTTTGCCCCAAGACGAATTGCGTTCCTTGGCGACAATTTTGTTACACAAACAATAATCGAGGAGTTAGAAAAAAATCAAAACTCCAATGCTGAAGTAGTTGGCCTAATTACAACTAGCACTAATCAAGTTCAATCATCTATTCCCATACTTGGGATTTATAAAGAGCTTCCGGTTGTAATTAAAACGAATAGAATAACGGAGATAGTTGTAACCGACGAGGAAGTCTCGAGAATCGAATTGATGAAAATTCTTCAAAAAAATTATCATTTAAATGTAAGATTGTATTATGCCCAGATTTACGATGATTTTTTGGCTTCGCAAATCATTAGAGAACTTACAAACGCAAACCCTTCCTGGGAAAATTATAATTTAACAAGGCTCAGATATCGATTATTCAAGCGAGTTTTCGATCTTCTTTTAGTTGTTTGGTTTTTATCAATTGGTTTTCCCTTCTTATTTTTGTTTTTTGACAATAAGAAAAGGAAATTATTGAACTTTTTGAAGATTCTTTTTGGAAAAATGACTTTCGTTGGGCTGGACAAAGAATATCGTGAGTTTTATGAGAAAGAGCCATTGATTAGTATTTCCGAAGCAAATATGGGAACTTTCCTTACATCGAGGACAAAGGAAAAATTAAATCACTTCTATATCAAAGGATACACTCCTTTGCTCGATTTAGAAATTTTATATAAATATAAAAGGGAAAAAAATGGGTAAAACACCCCCAAAATATTTGTTGGAATTCGAAAAACCGATTTACGAGCTAGAGCAAAAGATTGAAGAGATGAAAACGATGAGCGAGGTTATAAATATCGACGATGAGATTGCAACATTACAAGCAAAGATCGACGACCTAAAGGTTCAAATTTATAATCAACTAACAAGATGGCAACGAGTTCAAATTGCTCGGCATCCTGAACGCCCTTTGACTTTGGATTATATCAATAATATTTTTACCGATTTTGTCGAACTTCATGGTGACCGATGTGTACGCGATGACCCTGCAATTGTAGGAGTCATTGCTCGTTTTAATGGCAAATCTGTGCTGGTGGTTGGACACCAAAAAGGTCGGGACACCAAAAGCAATTTGTATCGTAATTTTGGTATGCCAAATCCAGAAGGCTATCGTAAGGCTCATCGTCTTTTTCTCCTTGCCGAAAAGTTTGGTAAGCCAATAATTACCTTCCTTGATACCCCTGGTGCGTATCCTGGAATGGAAGCGGAAGAGCGAGGTCAAGCCGAAGCAATTGCTCGGAATTTGTTCTTGATGGCACGGCTCCGAGTCCCAATAATTGTTGTAGTAATTGGTGAAGGGGCAAGTGGTGGTGCAATTGGAATTGGCGTTGGCGACAGAATTTTGATGCTCGAAAATGCTTGGTATAGTGTTATTTCTCCTGAATCTTGTTCCAGTATTCTTTGGCGAAGTTGGGATTTCAAAGAGCAAGCTGCCGAAGCATTGAAGCTTACAGCTAAGGACTTGTTTGAACTAAAAGTTATCGATAGAATTGTTCCTGAACCTCTTGGCGGAGCTCACAAGGACCATAAAGCTATGTTCCAAATTATGGAAGAAGTTCTAACCGAAGAACTCAATCAACTACTCCATATCGACCCGAACGAGCTTGTTCGTTTGAGAAAAGAAAAATTCTATCGTATGGGAGTTTGGAAGGAATTATGATTAAAAAGATTAACAATTGGTTGAGAAAAAGTACTCTTTGGATGGAAAGTTTTTCTCGTACTCGCTATGCACTTTGGGCTTTGTTTGGATTTGCTTTTGTCGAAGCATCATTTTTCCCAATCCCTCCTGATGTGTTATTAATTGCTATAGCTCTTGCCTATCCAAAGCGTTCCTTCGTTGCTGCATTTTGGTGTACTTTGGGCTCTTCTCTTGGTGGTGCATTTGGTTATCTTATTGGGCATTATTTAATGGAGTTAATAGGTATTAAAATCATTAATTTCTATCATTTCGAAGCTACTTGGGCAAAAGTAGTTGCTACTTTTCAAAGTGATGTTGGCTATTGGTTCCTAGCTGGAGCAGCTTTTACACCAATTCCATACAAAGTTGCAACTATTGCAGCTGGTGCAACGAATCAAGCTTTAATTCCATTTTTTATTATTTCAACTTTGGGCAGAGGGTTGCGTTTCTTTCTTGTAGGTTCTTTGTTCTTTTTCTTTGGTCCCACAGTTAAATCTTTTATTGATAAATATTTCGAAAAACTAACTCTTGCGTTTATCCTTTTTCTTTTCTGTGGCTTTTTTGTTTTGAAATATCTCCTTTAATCTTGTGGCAAGAATAGTTTATATCTTCAAAGGTGGATATCCTTGGGATGGTAGGCTCGAAAAAATTTGCAACTCGCTCGCAACCGCTGGTCATAAAGTTCTTGTTGTTGCTCGATGGAGACCCAGTGAAAAAAAGATTGAACAATTTACAAATTTCGATGTTTTCAGGGTAGGCTATCGGGCTCTCAATTCTTTTTCTATACCTTTCCCAAATAGTCCTGTTTGGGTTTCTGGCTTAAAAGAAGCATTCCGGGAATTTCGGCCTGAACTTGTAATTGTTCGTGATTTTTTCCTTGTTTCTGCGGTTCGAAAAGCTTTGAAAAACGATAGGATTCCAATTATTATGGATATGGCGGAACATTACCCTGCTGCTATCCGTCATTGGAAGAAATACAATAGGAATGTACTTTTTCGGTTTGTTTCACACAATATTAGACTTCCAGACAAGTGGGAGAAAAAAAATGTTGCACTTTCGGATGGAATTATCACAGTTTGCGAAGAACAGAAATTCCGATTGCTTCAACAATATAGTTTCCCCGAAAATAAAATTGAAATAATTTACAACACACCAGTTTTGAAAATGTTTGAGCAAGTAAAAAAAACACCCAAAAAGAATTTTCGAATATTTGGTCATCATGGTTTTCATACAAGCGAAAAATCTATTTCAAAATTTCTCGAAATATATGTTAAATATGCAAATAAAAGCTATGAATTTATTATTGCTGGCGATGGCGACTGTATCTCCGAGTTAAAACAAATTGTCCAACGCTATGGAGCAAAAAATGTAATTTTTACTGGGAAGTATAATTTTGCAGAGTTGCCTAAAATATTACAAAAGGTTGATATTGGCGTGATTCCCTATCCACCTAACGAATTCAATAACTTCACCCTCCATAATAAGGTATTCGATTTTCTTGCTTGTGGAATACCAATTCTCGTATCTGATGCAGTTCCATTGAAAAAACTTGTCGAAAAATACCAATGTGGATTATCATTCCCTATTGAAGAAAATTACTTGATTAAGTTTTTCGAAGAAATCGACGATTACGATTGGAACTCTATGGGGCAAAATGCCTTTCTTATTGCAAAGGAAAAATATAATTGGTCGGTGGACGAGAACAAATTGTTGAAGTTTATTAAAAAGTTTTTGTAATGATAAATTTTATTTCAAATACAATTCAAGTTCATATAGCAAGCGAACATCCTGTCTTTGGCAATTTACTTTTTTTGGCATTGAAACGTTCAAGGAATAATCCAATTTATCCTGGAATCTGGCAAGCAATTACAGGAACTATTGAAGGTGAAGAAACAGCTATCGAGTGTGCTTTGCGCGAGATAGAGGAGGAAACAGGGTTGCTTGTGCAAGAGATTTGGACAGTTCCATTTGTTGGGAGTTTTTTCGACCCTTATCGGAACTCAATAAGTGCAATCCCAGTTTTTGGTGCTCTTGTAGAATTTAAAGAAATTGTGAAAATTTCCCCCGAACACGAGGATTACAAGTGGCTCACTCTTGAAGAATTTATAGAACTCGTACCTCTGCCTTCTCATAAAATTGGTGCTCAATATTTCTGGGAATACATTTTGCGATTTCCTAATCGTGAAATGTTTAAGTACTGGAGAAAATAGAACTATTTCCGAGGCATTTCTCTGAACAGTCGTTTAATGTGTTGTTCTGTAACACCAAGGTCGCGGGCTATTTCTTTGAACGACTTTTGTGGGTTCGCCCGAATATACTTGATAATGAACTTGTCCAATCGAGAAAGTTTAGGAATATAAATCGACAAACCAGCGCAATGCTTCATTAATGAACGAACTGTTTCAATTCCACACGACATAGCAACAAGTTTCAAATCCTCTGTTAAATCTTCCACTTCTAATTTGGAGTAGATATCATTTTTTGATTCCATAGTTTTACCTATTTTTATTTTAAAATTTTTTTATATATTTGTATTTGTAAGAAATACATAATTTTTATGTATTTCTTACAACAAAATTAAGTAAAAAATACAAAACATACAAATGGAAAATTTAAATAAAGAAATTGGAGAAAGAATCAGATTCATCAGAAGCATATTCAACGAAGGTGGGAAACTTTCGGCTAACCAATTTGCACATCTGTTGGGCGAAACAGTGCATAAAATCCTTAATTATGAAAGTGGCCGTGTTGCCGTTCCTCCTTCCTTTTTATTAAATCTTTACAAACGTGGAATCAATCCAATCTTTATTATTTCGGGCGAAGGAAGTATTTTTGCACCTAATACTGCGGGGATTGAACTTAGACGGAAAATCGAGGTCAAACTTCCGCAAAAATTTAAAGAGAAGGCAACTATTTCCGAAAAACCGGAAAATGTAGTAACCACTCCAAACGCATTGCCAACCAATATTCCAATTTCCGAAGCAAAAATTGATGAGCTTATAGAGTTGGCTCGTTCCTATTCTGTTGCCGCTGGAGATATTATGAAGATATTAAGTTTGACCAAGAAAAATGGATAACTTCAAAAATGAAGACTTAATTAAAAGATTTCAGAAATTGCTTTTTAATGCACATTTCTGTGGCAATATTGACGACGAAATTGTCGCTTTACAACAACAATTGAGAGCAAAAGGTTTAGACTTAAATAAAATTATGGAAGAAACTTGGCAAAAAGTTGATTACTTTTTATTTGTTTGCTCGCAAAAGAATGCAATTCAAACAAAACTCCAAGAAATTGATTTTTCCTCTTTTGAATTTACAACCCTTACTTCAGAGAGTCAAAGAGAACAGATTTTTCAACAGGCCAAATTAATTCCATTCACTGTAAAGGGAGATTCTATGGTGGACGCAGGGCTTGAAGATGGCGACATAGTTTTGGTTGAAAAGTCAGATTTTGTCGATAATTCAATTTATGTGGTTTCTATTGAAGGAAATTGTTTTGTCAAAAAGGTTGAAAAGAAAGGAAATGGCTATTGGTTACACTCCCAGAACCAAGAATATAAATCAATTTTTATTCCCTTTGATTTAAAGATTGAATTTGTTGGAAAGGTAAAGTTTGTTCTAAAAAAGATCGAATAAATTATTTTTTGCTCAAGAAAGCAAAAGCTTTTGTTTTAACTTCTTCCAAAACGAGTCTTTCAATAGTTTTAGCAATACCTTCGGGATTTAAGCCTAAAAGAGAATGTAATTCATCTTGGCTTCCGTGTTCAATAAATTTATCTGGGATACCTAAAATTTTCAATTTGTTTTTAAAATTGTTTTGAACCATAAATTCGGCTATGGCGCTTCCGAATCCGCCGATGATTGTTCCATCTTCAATTGTTACAATTACTTGATGCTCTTCAAGAATTTGCCAAAGCAGTTCGTTATCGAGTGGTTTTATGAATCGAGCATTTACAATTGTTGAGGAAATATCTTGTTGAAGCAGCAATTCGCGGGCGAAAATTGCGTTCGATACCATTTTCCCAACAGCAAGAATAGCAATATTCTTGCCTTGTGCAAGCACTTCCCATTTCCCTAATGGAATTGCTTCGAAGCCTTTAATTTCTTCACCAGTCCCTTTCCCGCGTGGATATCGGATAGAAACAGGACCGGGGTAATAATAAATTGCAGAGTACAGTAAATTCCGTAGTTCCTGTTCGTTTTTGGGAGCTGTAACAATCATATTGGGAATAAGTCGCATATAAGCTATATCGAATGTGCCGTGGTGGGTTGGCCCATCTTCGCCAACCAAACCAGCTCGGTCGAGAGCAAAAACGACGTGAAGTTTTTGCAATGCACAATCGTGTATAGTATGGTCAAATGCTCTTTGCAAAAATGTAGAATAAATAGCACAGACGGGAATCAGCCCTTCTGTAGCCATTCCCGAGGCAAACGTTACTGCGTGGCCTTCGGCGATTCCGACATCAAATACTCTTTTGGGGAACTTTTCTGCAACTGGAAGCAAACCAGTTCCGCTTAACATAGCAGCAGAAATTGTTACTATCCTTTCATCTTTTTCCATCAATTCTTTTATAGCTGTACCAAAAACATCTGAATATGTTGGGGCAACTTTTTTTATGTCGACTTTTTCAATCGTTTGAGTATCTTTTTTAACTTTTTTACTTATCGAATGGAGCTTTGTTGTGTCAATTTCGGCTGGTGGGTAGCCTTTGCCTTTTTCGGTCATAATATGTAATAAAATTGGACCTTTTAGGTTTTTGATCTGGTTAAGTATTTTGACAAGTTTCAAAACATTATGCCCGTTTATAGGTCCAAAGTAGTTAAATCCAAATGCTTCGAAGAGCATACCGGGGGTGATAATCGATTTCAAACCACCTTCTAAACGGCTTAAGTAATCTTTCAATCTGTCTCCAAATTTGGGGAAAATATCGGTTGCATTCCAAATTTTGTCGCGAATAGAAGATATGGTTCTTTTGGAGAAGATCTCGCTGAAATAAGAAGAAATAGCCGAAACATTTGGGTCTATAGAAATTCCATTGTCGTTAAAAATAACTATTATGTCTTTTTTTTGGTAACCACAATTGTTCATTGCTTCGAATGCCAAGCCTCCTGTGAGTGCCCCATCGCCTATGACAGCAACGACTTTGAATTTTTCGTTCAAAAGGTCGCGGGCAGTTGCAATTCCCAAAGCGGCAGAGATACTTGTGCTGGCGTGACCAGCGCCAAATGCATCGTATGGGCTTTCTTCTCGTTTTAAAAAACCACTTATTCCCCCAAGTTGACGGATTGTAGGTAATAAATCACGGCGTCCAGTTAATACCTTATGTGGGTAACCCTGGTGTCCAGTGTCCCAAACGATTTTATCATATGGTGTATCAAAAACATAATGGAGAGCAACTGCAAGCTCGATTACACCAAGATTGGCACCAAAATGACCACCTACCGATGTAACAACATCTATTATGTATTGTCGCAGTTCGTTGCAAATTGTATTTAGCTCCTCGGGTTTAAGTCCGCGCAAATCGGAAGGACTATTGATTTTAAAAAGATTTGGGTATTTGTCTTTATTTATTTCCACTTGCTAAATCTCAACTTTAAAATAATTTAGACAAAAAAACTTAATAAAAATTGTATACGATTACCAAAAATTCTAATGATTTATTCAGGTTTATGAAAATCTATTTTTATTTTGAATATTTTCGTAAAATGTTCAATAAAGCCATAAAGTCTTTTGGATATGGAGCAGTGAATTGCTGAATCTTCTGTGTCTTTGGGTGTTTAATTTCTATGGAATATGAATGTAAAGTTAGCCGTGAAATAATTGGCTTTTCTTCTTCGCCTTTCTTCAAATTGTATCTTCTTTTGATATGAGAAAGGTAGAAAGCGTTGCTTGTTCCGTAAATTTCATCCACAATCAAAGGGTTTCCAATAGCTGAGCAATGAACGCGAATTTGATGGTGACGACCAGTTACCAGATTGCACTCTATGAGCGTTGCAATTGAAAAGCGTTCGAGAACTTTAACGATTGTTAAAGCTTCTTTACCCCGGGCAGAAGGTATTGTTCGACCAGGATTCGAAGGGTCTGTCCTTAAAGGAATATCTATTTCAAACTCGTCTTCGGCAATCCATCCGGAAACGATTGCATGGTAGATTTTCTTTACTTCTTGGGATTCAAATTGGCGGTTCAATTCTTTATGACTTTCTGGGTTGCGTGCAAAGACCATTATCCCACTCGTTTCTTTGTCTAATCGGTGGACAACCCAAATTCTTCCAAATTTTTCTTCCAACAAGGCACGAAGGTTCGGCAAAGTTTTATCGAATCTATCGGGTATCGAAAGCACTCCAGAGGCTTTGTTTACTACTACAATATCCTCGTCGTATGATATTATCTCGTATAATTTGTTATACTTCATAGTTTAATTCGCCCGAAGCAGATAAGTATGTATTTTTCATCAACATAGCAATTGTCATAGGTCCGACTCCCCCAGGAACAGGAGTTATTGCGGAGGCAAGAGGTTCAACATCATTGAAATCCACATCGCCTACGATTTTGTAACCTTTTGGCGCATTCGGTTCTTCAATCCTGTTAATTCCAACATCAATTACCACTACACCTTCTTTTACAAAATCTCCTGTAATAAATTTGGGTTTTCCAATTGCAGCAATTATAATATCTGCAGTTTTTGTAAATTTTCTTAAATCGGTAGCACCTGTATGACAAATTGTAACAATTGCGTTCGCATTTGGATTCTTTTGGTAAAGAAGGTTAGCAACAGGCTTCCCTACGATATTACTTCGACCAACTACAACAACGTGTTTCCCACTTGTTTTTATTTGATAATAGTTAAGCAACTCAATAATTCCAGCAGGTGTGCAAGGTTTAAATCCTGGCAACCCAATGACCAATCTCCCAAAGTTTTCAGGGTGGAGACCATCGACATCTTTCGAAGGTTTTATAGATAAGGTAACTTTTAGCTCATTGATATGTTTTGGCAAAGGCAATTGAACAAGTATGCCGTGAATTCGGTTATCGCTATTCCATTGATTCACAAGTTCGAGTACCTTTTGCTCACTTGTTGTTTCGGGGAGATGTTCCACAATCGAAAAGAAACCGAGTTCTTCGCAAGTTTTCTTTTTGGAGGCTACGTAAGTTTTGGAAGCGGGATTATCGCCAACCAAAAGCAAAGCAATTCCAGGGGTAATTCCCTTCTTTTCTTTTAGTTCATTTGTTTTTTCTTTAAGTTCACTAAGTATTTCTTGTGAAACTTTTTTCCCATCAATAATTATTGCCATATTCCCTCGACTTTGTAATGTCGAATTTATACATTAACCCTAATGAAATTATATTTACTTTTCCAATATTACAATCCACATAGGATGCAAAATTACCGAAAGAAGCGAGAATACCGAAAGTGAATTTTAAACTCTTGTCCGAAACAATTACATTTTTAACCATTGAACCATAAGGGTCGCCGTTGTATCCAAGTTCGGGATTTTTTCGGAAGAAGTCATCAGAATAATTCTCAGGTGTTCCGTTGTCGTCCAACCAAATTAGTCCTAATTGGTATTGAACGGTAATAGGCAAATAAAATGTGAAGTCGGTATTAATATTAACCCTTTCGTAGCTAAACCCAGTGTAAAATTGAAAATTTTTTGAAATTTTTTTACTCAAATGAAAATTAGCATTTAAAAAGTTTGCATTTGCTTTGAGTTCAGCATTTGTAACGCCAATTGTGTTTCTTAAGTTTGTTCCTTGATAGGAAATTTGTATAGCAAAATCCAACCAGGGATGAGAAAAATATTGCGAAATTGAATGACTTATTCCAACACCCCAGAAAGCAAACTTGCCAATATTTTTTCCCAAATAGATTGGCGGGATAAAACGAAGTGTTAGTTCTGTTCCATAAAGAGAACCAATATCTAACTGTGGTATTCCTGCGAGAATCAAACTCGTATTAAGTCCCTGGGGCAATTCAAATAGTTCTGGAAAGTTTTCGATAGATTTATATATTGTATCCTTTAATGTTGGGGGGAGCATACTAAAGATTTGATTTTCATCCATTAGTGAGCGAATAGTATCGTGGGGGATATTTAAATACGTTTTGCCTTGACCTAAGATTGTAGGTGCTTTTTCTGGTGTTTTGATTTTTCCTTTGGTAATACCATCGTACATTAGTAGCTTGAAAGCGAAGTAAATCAACCCAGCAGTATCTTCAACCGATGGAGGAAAGGAGCTGAAATTCACAAATTTGGACAGCCTTGAAAGCAAATCTGTAGTATTATTTGGGTCATAGGGTTGAACGGGAAGCGAAGGAACATATTCCTTCTTGTTGTTAGGAACAAATCCAAGCATACTATTCAAGCTAAATTTTATGTAGAAGTTGTCTTTCCCTTTTGGAATATAGGCGCTCGAAAAAAAGCGTGCATTCGCTGTCGAATTTACAACTTCTACAAGTGGTTGAAGATATGGAACACCGTTCAACTCGAAAATGTCTTTACTTAAAGAACGTGCAAGTAAAATTGTCCATTGGTTTGCATGGGGATAGTTATAAACTGCAGATGCATTTTGAAATGAGAAAATAACAAAAAGACAAAATGCAAACAATTTTTTTACCATAAACAGCCTCATTATAATAACTTTTTCTTGATTATGATATAAAATGGTAACGCAACAATTACGATAGCAAGTATATAAACAAATTTCAAAATAATTTTAAATGCTAAGCCGAGCATTGCGAAAAAAGAATAGAAAATCAATAAGGAAATACCAATTGAAATAATAAATGCAACCAATTTTTTAAACAATTCCATAAATCAAACTCCTTAAAAAATATTTATAAAATTACCAAAAAATTAATAATTGGATTTCGGAATTAATCTAACATTTTCGGCTCCAAAAATTGTGTAAAGTTTGAAAATATTTTCTTCATTAATTGCGAAGTTAAGATTGTCGGAAACGAAAGCTTTGCGAGTGCCATTGAAAACTAAAAAGAAAAGAACCTTGGAGGAGGAATCGGGGGAATTGCAAAGTTGCGAAAATTCCAGCAATTGCTCCTTTGCCTTATCCTTTTCCTTTAAGTAAATATGAATTGTATCGATGAGTTTCTTTAATGCAGATTCGATTGGATAAATTTCTGAAACAAAAATTTTTAGAGCGTTTTCTTTAACTTCTGCCTTTCCAATGATTAAAACAATTTGGTCTTTTTCAAGGAATGGATAAAATTGCGCATAAGCATCGCTCCAAACAACAATTTCTGCTTTGCCAAAAAAATCCTCGAGTTCGCCAAAAGCAAATTTTTGTTTGTTCCTGTCGATTTTAATATCTACTTCCGAAAGAATTCCAAAAATTTTAACTACACTTCCGTTTTGGATTGAATCGGTATCACCTAAATTCAAAGGTGTTAAGTCTTTGATAATTCTTCGAAAGCGCTCAAGTGGATGTCCACTTAGGTAAAAGTTTAAGAATTCCTTTTCCTTTTGCAATCGCTTGCGAATACTCCATTCTTCAACTTCTGGTAGTTTTGGTTCCACGATAAATTTTTCCTCCTTTCCGATTTCACCAAACAAGGATGAATCGTTATTGTTTGCTATTCCTTGTAGTTTTCTGGAGAATTCCAAAGCGGTATCGATCGAAACAAAAAGGGATGCTCGGCGACCATTTTCAATCTTGTCGAAAGCTCCCGTGCAAACAAGAGCTTCGAGAACTTTTCTGTTTACTATTTTGGGGTCTGTTCGCGAAACGAAATTGAAGAAAGAAGTGAATGGTTTACTTTGTCGAGCGGTAACTATTGTTTCTTCTACGCGTTTACTTACATTTTTTATTCCGGCTAAACCAAATATAATTGTTTTGCTGTCGATTGCTATGAATTTGCTAAACGAACGATTTACATCGGGAGGTAAAACTTCTATTCCAAAACTCTTTGCTTCCTCTATCAACTTAGGGATTTGTTTAGTATTGTTGATCTCGGCGTTTAGGTTTGCTGCAATAAATTCAGCAGTATAGTGGGCTTTGAGCCAAGCTGTTTGGTATGCAAGAATAGCATAAGCAAGGGAATGAGATTTGTTAAAACCATAATTTGCAAATTTTTCAATTAAATCGAATATTTCTTCGGCAAGCTTTTTGTCGATACCATTATTTTTGTAGGCTCCTTCGATAAATTCTGGCTTCATTCTCATCATCACATCTTGTTTCTTTTTTCCCATAGCACGTCGTAGAATGTCGGCTTGTGCTAATGTGAAACCTGCAATATCTCGAGCTAATTGCATAACTTGTTCTTGGTAGACAATTATTCCGTAAGTGTCTTTAAGGGACTTTTCCATCAACGGATGCAAATATTCTATCTTTTTCCGTCCGAATTTTCTATCGATATATTCAGGAATATTTTGTAATGGTCCGGGCCGATACAATGCATTCATATCACTTAATTCCAGAAGATTTGTTGGCTTAAGTTGGCGTAAGTATTCTTGCATTCCGCTTGATTCAAATTGGAACACAGCAAGTGTTTTGCCTTGACCGAATAGTTCGAAAGTTTTCTGGTCGTCAAAATCAATTCTATCGATGTCTATTTTCACTCCATAGTTTTTTTCGATGGCATTCAATGTTTCGTCGATTATTGATAGTGTCCTTAATCCAAGAAAGTCCATTTTCACAAGTCCGGCGCTTTCCAAATCGTTCATTCCATATTGCGTTACAATTTCAACTTTGTCGTTACCTTCGACCTTTTGAGCATAAAGTGGAGCATAATCGCTTACGTCCCCAGGGGCAATTACCACACCAGCAGCGTGAACCGAAGTATGCCGATACAAGCCTTCCAAAAGCAAAGAATACTCAATTAGTTTTTTATATTGTGGGTCATCAGTCTGACTTAGTTCTACTAAATCTGGAAGTTGTAAAGCCTCGCTTAAGGGGGTAACTTTACCAAGAACAACAGGTATTTTCGCGGTAATTTTGTTTATATCTTGGTGGTGAATTCCCAATATTCTTCCAACATCTTTCAAAACTGCCCGCGAAGATAACTTTCCGAATGTAATTATTTGTGCAACTGAGTTTTCGCCATATTTCCGCTTGACATATTCTATGACTTTATCTCTTTTATCATCCGAAAAATCAATGTCGATATCCGGCATCGAAACTCGCTCTGGGTTCAAGAACCTTTCGAAAAGTAGGCCATATTTCAAAGGGTCGATGTTTGTTATTCCAAGAGCATAGGCAACAATACTACCCGCAGCCGAACCTCGCCCAGGACCAACACGCACTCCCATTCGTCGAGCTTCGTTGACAAAATCTGCTACAATTAAAAAGTAGCCAGAAAAATTCATTCGACAAATAACATCAAGTTCGTATTCGGCTCTTTGAAGCACTTCTTCGGTAATTTCCTTGTATCTTTCAGCCAATCCTTGGTATGTCTTTTCGCGAAGGTACTCATCGAGATTTTTTGCGTTTGATTCCCTGGGTATTTTGAATTCGGGCATATAGATTTTTTGCTCAAAGTTTAATTCGCATTGCTCCGCAATCTCGACTGTATTTTTAATAGAATGAGGAAATTCTTTGAACAACTGAACCATTTCTTCGGTGGATTTGTAATAAAGCTGGTCCGATCGATACCGCAAGTTGTTGATATCAATGTTTTGGGCTCCCTCGCTTGCCGATTTTATGTTCAAATAAACATTGTGGGCAAGCGCGTGTTCTTTTTTTATGTAATGAACATCGTTTGTTGCAACAAGTTCAATTTCAAGTTCCCGAGCAATTTCTGGAGCCCATTTCAAGATAGCTTCATCTTCGGGCAACCCGTGGTTTTGAATTTCAATGTAAAAATTGGAGCCAAATAGGTCTTTGTACCAAGCTGCTTCTTTTTTTGCTTTGTCGATGTCACCATTAATAATATGTGCATTTATCACACCATTCAAACATCCCGAGCAAGCGATAAGCCCTTTGTGATACTTTTCAAGCAGTTCCTTATCTATTCGTGGTTTGTAGTAGTAGCCTTCCAAATGTGCTAATGTGGTCAATTTCATCAAGTTGCGATAGCCTTCGTTATTCTTTGCCAGTAACAGTAGATGGTAATAATTCTTCTTCTTAGTTTTTCCTGAAGTTTTATCGAAACGGCTACCAGTTGCCATATAAGCTTCGAAACCAATGATTGGTTTTAAGCCTGCCTTTTTTGCTTTATTGTAGAATTCTATTGCCCCGAACATAACACCATGGTCTGTTAGAGCAACAGCTTTATGCCCAGCATCCAAAGCAGCACCGATTAAATCATCGACAGTTGCTGCCGCATCCAGCATCGAATAATGTGTATGATTATGAAGATGAACAAATTCCATACTTTTCTAAAAATGAAATAATCAAACAAAATTAAGAAAAAATAAGAACAATTAATTAAATTATCTCGAAGAGTTGTCTTTTAAATAAATGTTAAGTAGCATTGTTCTACCTTTTTGAAGTTTATGTATGAAATTTTTATGAAAAATTTTGAAATCCCCAAAAAACCAAATGTGTAAAATAAACAGTGAATTCCATTATAAATAATAAAAAACATAGTTAAATATTATTCCCTTAATAATTTTAAACTTGGTAAATTTTTTAATTATTTTTTATTTTTGTAAATGTTCTAATGTTACTAAAACATGGGGTTTTTATGAAAGTTTTATCATATTTTCGAATTTTGTTTCTCTTTGCTTCTCTATACCTATTCGTTTCGTGTGGCAAAAATCAACCAGTCGACTTATATCAAAACGAGCCGAACGACGATTCACATTATATTGTACTTTTGAAGTTAAGCAACGATGACCAAACACTAAGCGCAAACAATGTCGAATTTGCAATTAAAAGGTTTATTACTTCGCATAACATTGATATGAAAAGAGTTGTTCATATCTACAAAAAGGCAGTTCAGGGTTTTTCCGTTATTTTAACTCAGGATGAATTACAACGCTTGGTAAACGACTCCAATGTGAAACTTATTGAAAAAGATAAACTTATTTCATTAGACCCAGTCGAGGTTATTCCCGATGACTCCAAAGTCGACGAGCCTCTCGCACAAACTACACCTTGGGGAATTACTGCCGTTGGTAGCTATGTCGATGCCTCTTCTATTACGAGAGTTGCTTGGATTGTCGACACAGGTATCGATTTAGACCATCCCGATTTGAATGTAAATACTTCGCTTTCGCGGACTTTCGTTCGCAGTGGCCGGGATTCCCGAACCGCCGACGACTTGAACGGACATGGAACACACGTGGCTGGAATTATTGCTGCTCGCAATAATTCTATTGGTGTTGTAGGGGTTGCCGCTGGCGCCCGCGTAATAGCAGTTAAGGTGCTTAATAGCAATGGAAGTGGTTATGTTTCGGACATTGTCGCTGGCTTGGACTATGTTGCGGAAAATGGCAATACCAACGATGTTGTTAATTTGAGCCTCGGTGGTAGTGCTTCTACTACTCTCGACAATGCTGTTATCGGATGCGCTAACGCTGGGTTAATTGTTTGTATAGCCGCTGGAAATTCTTCTTCAGATGCTAACAATTATTCCCCTGCAAGGGTAAATGGAACAAATATCTATACTGTTTCTGCACACAATTCAAGCGATGTTTTTGCTTCTTTTTCCAACTACGGAAATCCTCCGATTGATTATTGTGCACCCGGAGTAAGCATATATTCGACATATAAAGGCGGACGCTATGCAACGATGAGTGGAACTTCGATGGCTGCGCCTCACGTCTCTGGAATACTTCTTGTTAATAATGGCTCAATTTATTCGCGTGGTTACGTTTCGAACGATCCTGATGGAACTCCCGACCAATTGGCTTCTCGCCGTCAATAAAGTTGTTTTATAAAACTTTAAGGGATGGTCGTAATTTGGCCATCCCTTTTTTGTTTTAAAAAAGATTAACTTACTTAAAATTCCAACATTTGTAAATGATTAAAGATAAGTTTTTCTTTGTAATTTTTGTAGTAAAAACTATGACAAAATTTTTCTTGAAAATTCTAAAAAATTCATATTTTTTTCTATTTGATATTTTTTTGATTTTTATATATTTGTATTGTAAACTTTTGGTTTGGTTAAAATGTTTTGGCGAAACAGCCATAATGTATCTGTTTATCAAACCAGACATTGGTTTGCTGTCCCATCTTTTGAATTAATTGCAACTATTCTGATAAAATTCAAGAGAGAGAGAGAGAGAGAATATATTCAGAGATTGAATTCCGAAATAAATCTCACCTAAAGAAACAAAAAGAAGGAGGAAATAAATGTTGCGCCCGCCCACCATCAGTGTAAAATCCAACGATGGAAAAAATATCGAAACCTTTGCAATATTTATTCCAATTCGATTTAAAAACCAAAGTTCTTTGAAAAATTTTAAATTAATTAATTTTGTCTAACAAAATTATAGGTGTAGAAATGTCTTCATTACCTCCCTTTCTTTCACCAGAAATAAATTATTACCTGGATACAATTAAAAATAACGCACAGCAGTACGATAATTTAGCGAATAGCGAATAGCTTAAAGAATGATTTTTTAGGTACTTTACAGCAATATTTTGTATTAACTATACCTCAAATCAATATGGTTAATAATCTCTCAAATGATCAGAAGACATTGGTAGTTAACGCTTTTAGGTTTGTAGCAGATTATTTGTTAACGCATCCAGGTTAATCCGTCTCCGTGACAACTGTTGGTATTTGCGATGAAGGAACAGGTAGCATAAATGTTTCGGTTAGCGTTAATGTTAATAAAAATCTTGGAACAGGGCAAACAACAGTTGGCGCTACTGTTTCAGTATCTCGAAGTTTTTAGTGTAGAATAATTAAGAGAGCCAGGGTGGTAAAAAACAATCCTGGCAAAAATTTAAAAAATTAAGTAAGAATGAGTATGAAAAAAATTCAATATTTTGTAGTCATTTTAAGTTTAGTCATTTCGTCCTGTAAACCGAACCACGGGGCCATTTTTTCCCGGTTTTCAAATCCTTATGATGATGGGAGCAGGGAAGTTGAAGTTTTTTCGGAGTTCAATAAAGAAAAAATGTTTTTTGGTAAAAACAGGGTTCTGGATTTTGTTATTAATTACAAAAATCTTGATAATGATAGTTGCTTGTTCAGAATATGGTATCCAACAACTAAGGTTGTAGATACATCGAAGTTAGTCGTCTTAATACCGGGTTATGATGAGTCTTCGCTCACCTTGGCTCCTGTAGCTTTAGAGACAACAAAACTAGGGTTGATAACTGCATTCATACCTTTGAGGGGAAATAAGGAAGATTTAATGGGGCATTTAACCCCGACTTATGGTTTAAAAGAGCCGATTGATGTTAAATTTGCCTTGGATGCTTTTATGACTATACACAATTTAAAAACTTTGAATACTGTAATTTATGGAGTATCGCTTGGCGGCGTTATTGCCGTTGAAGTAGCAAAAAATGACCTTCGAATTAAAGGTTTATGTGTAGAAGGACTTCCGTTTGATATTGAATTATCGGCAAAAAGAATGCTTCAAGGTAATGTGTTTTCTTTAATATATTCAAAATTTAAAAATTTCAAAAAGGATTTTTATTTGTTGTCCCCAGCAAGAAATTTAGCGAACATAAGAAAGGAAGTACCAATTTTCGCCTTATGGGGAACAAACGATAAAATAGTAACAAAGTCTGAAAGGGATTCATTAAAGTATATTATAAAAACTCATTTTGATAGTTTTAAGTTTTTGGATGTGGAAGGAGGTGGGCATATTTTTCGCTTGGGTTTTCCCCTTTCTCAAGATTCTGCGATTGAACTAAATAGGAATATTGCACTTTTTTTATTAGAAGTATTAAAACTGTTTTGATAATTTTTTTGATTTTGTATATTTGTATTGTAAACTTTTGGTTTGGTTAAAATGTTTTGGCGAAACAGCCATAATGTATCTGTTTATCAAACCAGACATTGGTTTGCTGTCCCATCTTTTGAATTAATTGCAACTATTCTGATAAAATTCAAGAGAGAGAGAGAGAGAGAATATATTCAGAGATTGAATTCCGAAATAAATCTCACCTAAAGAAACAAAAAGAAGGAGGAAATAAAGTTTATATTCGTGTATCAGCACGACGATATGGACCAACTCCTTATGGAATGTGGTTATATGCTACACCAAGCAAGTTTTCCCTTTCTTCGTTTTATGAATATGTTGAAAATGATTGCTTAATTCCATTTTTCAAATGCAATTTTGATTACCAAAACTTCGAAAGATATTATTTTGGCAAATTGGTTGAATATTTAGATAGTTTAGTAGAATCTCGCGGACAACCTTTGAAATTTAGCGATTTGCCTTCCAACACCACCTGGATAAATCGAGGGTTGTCGGATTCACTTTATTCCAGGTATTTTGATAAAATTCAACTAAATGATAGTACCTTTTACTGGGTAGAACGGAGTAACGAGTTACCTCGGGTTGGAGTGTTGGAAAGACCAGCAAAAACTTATGAAAGTCTTTTCTTTTCCTATTATTACGATGCTACAAATAATAGTTTAGTACTTCGCTCAAATAAAAAATATGAGAATTGTACAATTAGAATGTATAATTTACTTGGAGAGAAGATCTGTGAATTCAACTCTTTTACCATAAGCGCGGGTGTAAACAGGCTGAATCTTCCAACTAAAATCATTCGCGACAAGATTGCAATTATTAATATTACCGACTCAAACGGCAATTTTATTGCTTCGATGAAAGTAATTTTAGATTAACAATTTTATTTGCAGATACTCTTTAGGAACTGAATTTCATCTATATTAGAAAAGGAAATTAAAAAAGAAAAGTTATGTAGAAAAATTAAGGATTGAAGATAAAAATTGCTTTAAAAATATTCACTTTGTTTTTCTCAAACAAAAGGCCAGAGGGAAACCTCTCGCCAGCAGTCGCAATCCGTTGGTTGCGAAAGAAACCAAGAATCGAAAGCAAAATTAAACATTAAGTTTAAAAAACAAATTTTTATTTATTTGGTAAACAAGCGAAATTTATGTTAGTAATAAAATAAGGTGTAAGATGTGAAAGTTAATATTTTTTCTTGCACTTTTGCCATTCGTTTTCGTTCCTTTGCAAGCAAATATTTGTAAAGAACAGATCAAATGGAAACTACCAAAATATACCTTATTCCCAACCGAAATTTATTCTCGTGGTTATGTTTCGAACGACACAAATGGAACTCCGACCCATTAGCTTCTCGTCAATAATTCTTTGTAATTGAAATAAAAGGGATGGTCTAACTTTTGACTATCCCTTTCTTCAAAAACAATTTTTTCTTTTACTTAATTCTGAATGTTTGAATATTGCTGGCAAAATAACTACTCGATAAACCAATCCAAATAATCTTTCTTATTTATTGAGCTTCTATAGATTAAAAAATTGTATGTTGATAAAAGTAATTTTTTCCATTTCTTTGGCTTATTAAACCCAATTACTTCCCAAAATTAATTTGTTTTGAATAAGCTTTTCGTGTTTTTTATGGAAAATATTGTTCAAATTATTTTGTAATTTATTTTTTTTATTAATCAAAAAAAGGGTTTTATATGGCAAAAGTTAATATTCACTTAACATTCAATGGAAATTGCGAAGAAGCATTCAATTTCTACAAATCTGCCTTCGGAGGCGAGTTTTCTTATCTTGGAAGATTCAAAGATGCCCCGCAAATTGAAGGAATGCCAACCTTGAGTGAGAACGAGCGCAACCTAATTATGCACGTGTCTTTACCAATAAGTAAAGAGACAGTGATTATGGGTAACGATGCAATTCCTTCTTTGGGAAATGTTACTTTTGGGAACAATTTTTCTATTTCTGTTTCAACCGATAGTAAAGAAGAAGCTAATAGACTTTTCACAAGATTATCTGAAGGTGGTAAAATTATTATGCCAATGGGTGAAGCTTTTTGGGGAGCCTATTTTGGTATGTTTACCGACAAATTCGGTATTTACTGGATGATTAGTTATGAGCTACCACCGAATATAGGTTAAATATTTTTTTATAAATATTTTGCTCGATACAAATTTTTTATCAAGCTAAGTGTTATTCTCCTGTTAAAATGGTGAGTTAATAGGAGTTTCTTAAATTTTATGACTAGATTACCTTTTTTCTGATCAAATAAATAAACAAGAATTGATAGTCGGTAGTTAAGTCTTTTGCAAATTGTTTATTAGTTTTTTCAATGAATATTATTCTTTCTTTCTCTAGACCTCTTATTATCCTGTCTGTGCTTTCTGGGATATTTTGGCAACGGTTGCTTCAATTGAGGCATAATAAAATCCTGATTTAACCGATTATAAATCAATAATTATTTATCCTAACCCAGTTGTTAAAGAATACTTATCCTAATTTATGTAAAATTACTTCCTTACCGATGAGATTTCGGTAATAGAAGTATTCGATCGGGAATGTAAACTATTGGAATTTAATCTGGAAGAAGTTTTATTAAAATTTGTGTTGGTTATTTGAGTACTGGGCTTTCCTTTATGAGGCACAAAGGGAAAGTTTATTAATTTGTAAAATATTAATTTTCCCAACGCATTAACAAAGAACAAGTTTCTTTGAAATTCGCTTTTTAAGGTAAAGAGTGGAAAAAACAAAATATTAATTGAAATAAAAATTTTGTGTTGTTAACAAATTACAAACCCCGATCCCATCATAAAATAATCCCCATTGCAAAGGGACCTGTCGGGCGAAATTTCCCTTTTGCAATGTAAAATTTAAAAGGCTTGTTACTCGCCATAAACGAAAACAGTGTAGGTAGCTATAATTCCCAAAATGTTAGTTGCATGATAATCAACGTGATGGATTTTGGTGATACCTGCCCTCTTGCAAGCAGTTTCAATGCTGGCATCGCCAGTTGCGATAAGACCAAAAATACTTGTCGCCGAGGCTTCCCCGAATTTTGTCGAGGAAGGGTTGGATGTGGCCGTCAGTGGAGCCTTTACATCGGTGTAAAGGACACCCATAACTGGGGCAAAAGCCATTGCTCCGCAGCCACTAAGCAAAGCAATGGAGAGCAAAAAAGTAATAAATAGAACAGATATTCTCTTCATAAATCCTCCTAAAAATATTCAAATTTGCCCGACAGGTACCAGAAGCAAACTTAAAAAATCATTCAGAATATTCCAAAAGGAAATTAAGGCAAAGTCCAAAAATCTCGATTGCGCCACTATTTGTAAGAGTCAGTAGATAACCCTTTTCGCGTCTTTCAACAAAAAGTTCAATACCATTTTCGTAGCATTGGTAAGAAACAATTTTTTTCAGTGGGACATTGAGTTGCTTACTACCTTTCGTTGGAACGAGAAGTAATCTTTGGTTGGTAAGTATCAACCAGCCCCGAGAAGATTCAACATAAAATTGTTCTCGGACGAGATTCCCGCGATGGGTACCCACTCGATATGTTACACCTTTGGCAATTCTAAAGCTTACACCTTGCGAACGACCGGCATACCCCAAAGTGACTGTTTTCCATTCTTTCAAAATGCAAAAATCATAAAAGTGGACTCTTTCATCTTTCTTTAGTACAATGTTCAAACTTCCTGTTGAAAGTTCAATAGTTGGCAAAATCCCTTTGTTTCGTATCCAAAAGACGTAGATGTAAGGTTGAACTCTTTCTTCGTATTTTACCTCGTCGTTAGTAAGGTTAAATGTCTCTTGGAGCTTCCGAAGAGTTTGGATTTCTTTTTCGTCTAATTCATTATCGTTAGTAAAAATGGCATAGATTTCTGAATATAAGTCGAGAAGAATTTTTTTTGGTTGCTTTTGTAACAGCTCGATGGATTCGCTGGGAATTTCTTTTTGTGTGGTTATGGCTTCGATAATTTTAGGTTTTTTGTTTACATATTCTTTAAGCGATCGAATTTTCTCTGCTTTTTCGGTTTCTTCGCATTCTTTACAAATGGTTCTAAAAGAAAACCAAGGTAATTTTTTCCAGCATTTCTGGCAATAACGAGCCATACCCTTCAACCTTTTGATTATTTTGTATTACTAATTTAATATTTTTTTTAATAAAAAAAACATATTTGCAGGACAATTTTTGACGCTAATCGAATATTTGAAATTTTAGTTAAAAAATAAGTGGGTAAAACTATATTGGTTTACCGATGCAATGGTCGCTAATAACTTGAACAATTTCGACTTGGGTGCGTTTTGGGGGAATTGGGGTTTCCGATTCGAACTGGCAACTTACATAGTTTTCGGTCCAGCCTTTCCAACGATTAGTTTCTTGGACAAATTCCTCGGGGATAACGGTTCGGATTTTACCAATTTGTGATTCGTAAAAGATACGTCGCTTCAGTTCCGATAGTTTCCTTAAAATGTTGGTTCTATCCTTCTTTACTTCGAAGGGAACTTTTTGAGGCATATTTGAAGCAATTGTGTTAGTGCGTTCGGAATAAGTAAACACATGGAGATACGAAACTGGTAGGTTTGAAATAAATTCATAAGTTTCTTCGAAGTGTTTATCGGTTTCGCCTGGGAAGCCAGTAATGACATCGACACCAATTGCTGCGTGTGGAATTTTTTCTTTGATTTGTAAAATTCTTTCACGGTATAATTCTTTATTGTATCGTCGACGCATAAGCTTTAAAATTTCTTCGGAGCCACTTTGCAATGGGATGTGAAAGTGGGGACAAAAAACCTTTGAATTGCTTATGATATCAATTATTTCTGGTTTTAATTTATTTGGTTCAATCGAAGATATTCTATATCGTTGACGAGGTTGAAATTCTTCGATAAATCGAACAACATCGAGAAATGTTTTTCCGTTTCGGTCTAAATATTCGCCTACATTTATTCCAGAAATAACTACTTCTTGGTAATCTGTTTCGTTAAGTTCAGCAATCTTTTGTGTTAATGCTTCGAATGGAAAACTTCGGCTTTTCCCACGTGCGATAGGTATAATGCAATATGAACAAGAATAATCGCATCCATCCTGAATTTTAAGCACAATACGAGTCCGACTTTCGTTATCAACACTAATGGCCGAATGGTATGGTAGATTTCCATCGGTTGGAGCAACAAAGATTTTAGGTTTGGGAAGTTTTTCGAATTTTTCGATAAGAATAGGTATATCGAATTTATATTTTGTTCCGAAGATTGCATCCACCCCAGATATTTTGGCAATTTCATAAGGTTCAATTTGGGCATAACAGCCAGTTACAGCAATAAAGGCATTTGGGTTGAGCCTTAATGCCCTTCGGATAATTTTTCGGCAGTCTGCATCCGCTCGGCTTGTTACAGTGCAAGTATTTATAATCACAGTGTCGCAAGGTTCGCCAAATTCTACAATTTTAGCACCAAGCTGTACAAACTGCTTTTGGATCTGCGATAGTTCTGCATAATTTACTTTGCATCCAATATTATAAAACGATACTCTCATCAATCAAAATTTAGTTTAAACTAAATTCAACTAATTATAAACGAATTTAAATAAATGAAATTTTTTAGAATATCTACTATTACATTTGTGTCGTTTTTTTCGATTTTGATTAACGAGTAAAAGAAAACCTAAATATAACTTTGCTCTGGATAAGTTTAGAAAAAACATAAAAAAAGAGCATCGGGATAATTGATACCACCCAATGCTCCTGTATTAAAGAGATATAAATTAATTAATTACATAATTGCAGATGGTGGGGCTGGTTCATCTGGGGAACCTGCATTTTTAACAGGAACTCTAACCAAAACCCAACCAACAACAATAAATACAAGTAGACTTAAAAGGAATGTTGGATGGCTAAATACTATTAAAGATTTAAGAAAGTCGAAATTAATTACAGCAATGATTGCAAAAAGCAAACCAGTAAGAGCTTCGCCAGCAATTAAACCAGAAGCAAGAAGAACTCCAGTGTTATCGATTCGAGCCTTCTGTGCATCGTTGAAGCTTTTTCGGGCAATAACTTTATCCAAAATTCCTCGGATTAGCCCACCAATAAAGATAGCAAATGATGTTTCCAAGGGCAGATACATTCCAACACAAACCAACATCGGGCTACGAACTTTCAAAAGAATGAAGCCGATTGCCATAAGCATACCCACAATTATCAGGGGCCATGCCATATCGCCACCAACAATGCCTTTTGCCAAAATTGCCATTAGCGAGGCTTGCGGCGCAGGATAATTTTTGCCTCCAAGTCCTGTTCCACCCGAAATAATATCGCTTTGGTGGAGGTAATACAAAGGAATAAACATAACGAAAGCAGAAAGAAGAACACCAAAGATATCGCCTAATTGCATTTTCCAGGGAGTTCCGCCAAGGATATGTCCAACTTTCAAATCTTGGAGCATTTCACCTGCGACGGCTGCTGCAACACAAATAACTGCTGCAACTCCAAGAACAGCTGCAACACCCGATTGACCTTTTACCCCAAGAATTACCATAAGTAAAGCAGCAACTATGAGGGTCGAAATGGTTAGTCCACTAATTGGGTTGTTGCTTGAACCGATTAGTCCAACTAAATATCCCGATACAGCAGCAAAAAAGAAACCTGCTATGATCATTACAATAGTTGCAACCAAGGCGGCAACAACGTCATTCGAAAAGTAATAATAGATAAAGAAAGTGGCAACCGATGCAATAAACAAGCCTATGAATACCCATTTAAAGGGAAGATCTCGCTCGGTTCTTTCTTCGGTGGCAGAACTTCCAGATGCAGCTTTTTTGACATCGCCAATAGCACGGCTTAAGCCCGCAATCAAACTTTTTCGCATTTTGTATAAAGTGTAACCAGCACTCATTAACATTCCGCCAATTGCAACTGGACGGACAAATTTTTTCCAAACTTCAAATGCAATAGCAATCCATTGGTCTTCGCCAGTTATTGGTGTTCCCATAGCTTCCATTGAACGAACTATTTCGGGTCCAAGGAAATAAAGTAGAAGAGGAACAAACAATCCCCAAGCCAACAAGCCACCGGTAAAGTTCAAAGCAGCGAGATTTGGACCAATTATGAAACCAACACCCATATAGGCAGGGCTAACGCCTGGGGTTGTCAAAAGTGCCCCACCGCCAGCCTGAACGCCTTCGGTTTTCCAAAACGCAAGTTTTTGACTCGCAAAAGGAATAAATTTTTCCCAAGTTGAAGCAAAAACCTGAATTTGTTTAAGCAATTGGATCAAGCCTCCAAGCCCCATTGCCCAGAAAAGGAACTTGGCACCGCTTCCTCCTCGTTGTCCGGCTTTATGTATTTCCGAAGCAGCAACTGATTCAGGGAAGGGTAATTCTCGGTCTTCGACCATAACTCGACGCAAAATTGCAACGAAGAGTATACCAATGAGACCACCGATAAGCATGATAAAGCTTGCTTCCAAATAGTGGGTTATCGAGGAGAAGTCGCTCCAAATACCTGCAATTAGAAATGCTGGGATTGTAAAAATTGCACCAGCAGCAACACTTTCGCCGATTGACCCTACGGTTCGTGCGAAATTTTCTTCCAGGATTGTTCCATTTTTGAACATTCTCAGGAATGCCATTCCAATGACTGCTGCTGGATATGTAGCGGCGATAGTCATTCCTGCTTTTAAACCAAGATATGCATTTGCTGCTCCAAGAATTACAGCCATTATCAATCCAAGAATCAATGCGCGGAGTGTGAATTCATTCATTGTCATATTGGCTGGTACAAAAGGAGCATAGGGTTTGTTTTCGTTCATAAACTTCCTCTTTTATTGACCAAACAAAAATTTTAATTCATTTTACCGAGAGAAATATAATACAAAGCCATTGCTTTTGTTCCATTGAAGAAATTATTTATAGAAAAACTTTCGTTGGGTGAATGAATGTTGTCGTTTGGTAATCCAAAACCAATTAATACGGGTGAGGCCCCAAGTACACGTTTAAAAGTTTCGCAAACAGGGATAGAGCCGCCCTCGCGCATAAACACTGGTTCAATAGCAAAAGTGGATTTTAATGCTTCCTGTGCCTTTCGTATCCAGACGCTATCGATAGACGTGATTACGGGGTTTCCGCCATGAAGTGCTGTGATTTCTATTTCGACAGTGGGTGGGGCAAGATTTTTAATATGCTTGATGAATTTTGCGGTTATTTCTTCTGCTGTTTGATTTGGTACGAGCCGCATTGATATTTTAGCAGAGGCCTCCGATGGAATTATTGTTTTGGCTCCTTCTCCGGTATAACCACCATAAATCCCATTAATTTCCAAAGTTGGGCGAGCCCACATTCTTTCGATTGGAGAAAAGCCTATTTCACCAAAAAGTTCGTCAATTCCAAGCTCATCGCGAAATTTCCTTTCATCGAAGGGCAGCTTGTTGAATGCTTCGCGTTCTTCTTTGGTTAAAGGGAGAACATTTTCGTAAAAGCCAGGAATGGTTATTCGGCCGTATCTGTCCTTTAGTTGAGTAATAAGCCAAGCTAAAACTTCCGCAGGATTATCAACTGTGCCTCCATAGGAACCTGAATGTAAATCACGTTTCGGCCCTTTGACTTTAATTTCTAAGAAAGCAATTCCACGTAATGCATAACAAATTGATGGAAGACCTTCGGCAAACCATTCTGTGTCGGATATCAAAACAGAATCGCATTTTAAGAGTTCGGGATGGTTTTCGATGAATTCATCCAAATGGTTGCTTCCTGATTCTTCCTCTCCTTCAAACAGGAATTTTATATTAATAGGGACTGATCTGTTAGTCTTAAGAAGCGACTCAAAAGCTTTCAAGTGGATAAACAATTGCCCCTTGTCGTCCGAAGAACCTCGTGCGTAAATTTTCCCATTCTTTATTGTAGGTTCAAAAGGGGGAGATTCCCATAACTCTAATGGCTCGACTGGTTGAACATCGTAGTGCCCATAAACAAGTATTGTTGGAACAGAATCATTGGATTTCCACTCACCGTAGACGATTGGATGTCCTGATGTAGGATAAATTTTAACATTTTGAACACCAATGCTTTTAAGATGTTCAGAAAGCCAATTGGCGCAACGTTCGACGTCAGATTTGTGTTCACTTCGACTGCTAATGCTTGGAATTCGAAGGAAGTCGATTAGTTCAGATAAAAATAATTCTTTATTTCTTTCGATGAAATTTGTAAAATCTTCCATTGAAAAAATTCAAATTATAAAATACTCAATTTACAAAAAGAAAAGTAAAAATATAAAATTGAAGTTCCCTTGGTTGGCTGGTAATTTGTAATTTTCGAATAATTAAAAAGTTATAAATTTTTGTTAATAAATATTATATTTTTCCGTCTAATATTATTATTTTTGAATTTTTAGAGAGGGGAAATTATGTTTACATTAGTTATAATTTTATTAATTATAGCCTCTATTTTATTAATTGGAGTAATCTTGTTGCAACCTGGAAAAGGTGATTTGGCGCCAACTTTTGGTGGTTTGGGTTCGCAATTTGGAACAATGTTTGGGGCACAAAGAACTATGGATTTCTTGCAAAAAACCACTCGTGCCCTTATTATTGCAATTCTATTGCTTTCTCTTTTTGCCAACAAATTTCTTTTGCATAGTGGAAACCAAAATGAAATTAAGCCTGTAACCCAAGGAGCCCAAATACCAAAGACTTTGCCAAACACTCCTCCTCCTGTTGAAGTTCCTAAAAAATAGTATTTAATACAACATAGAGGGCCTATGAAAAAGTCAATATTAACAAAATTATTGGCTTGGTTAGTTATTTTATCAAGTTACTATCTTTATAGCAATAGCGATACTTCAGTCTTCAAGATTAAAGAAGTTGTAGTTTCTGCACTTCGTTATCCCGAAAAATTGCTCGAAGTTCCTTTGTCGATTTCATATTTGTCTTCCGATGAATTTTTGGGCTTTCGTGGTCTTGGTCTGGAAGAGCCCCTGGCGCGTGTTCCAGGAGTTCTTGTTCAAACGAGAAACGGTTCAACTGACATAAGGATTACTGTTCGGGGGTTCGGCTCTCGCGGTGCAGGCGACCGTTCGAATAGTGGAACTGTTCGAGGTTTGCGATTCTTGTTAGATGGAATTCCACAAACAGAGCCCGATGGAAGAACTTCGCTTGACTTTTTCGATATTGACTTTGTTGAACAAATCGAGATACTTCGCTCAAATGCATCTGCCTTGTGGGGAAATGCTGCTGGAGCTGTTTTTAGTTTCTCTTCGGTTCCAATGTCAAATACACCTTCAGCAAGTTATTCGAAATCTATTGGAAGCTGGGGACTCGACAAAAATGTATTGAAACTTCGAACAAATATCGGCTCAAGTGGTGTAATTTACTTAAATTCTTTATATTCAAAATTTGATGGTTGGAGAGATAATTCAAATTCAGAAAGGTTTCTTTTTAATTTTGGCTTGAAAACCCCGATTAAAACGAAAGTTTCAAATTCAACCGAACTGCCCACAGTTTTACAATTAAACATCAATCTTGCAAAAAATTTGTTTTATGTTCCTGGAGCTTTAACTTTTCCAGTCTACGACACTTTACCTACTTCAGCAAATACCACTTACTTGAAGAACAAAGAGCGAAGAAACAACCGACTTGCTCAAGTTTCCGTTTCATTAAATCATAATTTCGATGACAACAATTCCTTGACCGCTCAAGGATTTCTTACCTCGAAATATTTGCAAAGGTCAGAACGAGGAACTTTTCGTGACTTTTCTCGCTACTTTTTAGGCTCTTCAGTTAATTATCAAAATAAGAGTAACTTTGGAAAGGTTTCAAACATTGCTTTGTTTGGGTTCGACCAAACTCTCCAAGATGGGGCAATACTTTTCTATAGTCTTGATTCAAATGCTAACCGCTCCAATCAACTTCGCACAGATAAAAAAGAAGGAGCAAGCACTTTTGGGTTGTTTTTACAAGACGAAATTATTTGGGGAAGGTTAAGTCTGCTTATTGGAGCTCGCTACGATGTGGTTAATTATTCAAGTCAAGATTTTCTGAACTTTACTTTTTCCGACGAGAAGAAATTCGACCGTATTACTCCAAAGTTAGGAATAACATATCGGCTATTTGACAATCTTTCCATTTTCGGGAATATTGGTGGTGGAATTGAAGTTCCCGCAGGTAACGAGACCGACCCACCTCCGGGCGAAGATACATTATATCAAATAAATCCTTTGCTTGAACCGATTGTTTCGACTACCTATGAATTGGGGGTAAAATCGTTTCTTGAAATGCAATCTTTCGTGAAAGGGATTGAATTTGAATTGTCAGGTTATTTTATCTCTACTCGAAATGAACTTGTTCCTTACCGCGAAGGAAGGTTTTATTTCTCCGCTGGTAAAACAAGCAGACTTGGATTTGAAACGAGCTTTCGTGCTATTTTCAAAAGTAATTTAACGCTTTTCGCTTCTTTTACTTATTTAGCGAGCAAATTCATTGAGTATAAGGTTGATTCGTCGTTCTACGACAAAGATAAACAAGGCATATTTGCAGATTTTAAAGATAACAAAATTCCTGGTGTACCGAATTATTTTTATAATGTTGCTTTGCAAATTCCTTTCTTCCTGAATTTTGAATTTTCGGTTAACGGAGTTGGAAAATATTTTGCCGACGATGCTAATAAAATCGAAATTCCTGCATTCAATATTTTCAACTTTAGAACTTGGTTCGATAAGATTTACATAAACAAAAAGGTGCAGATTACTCTTGCTTTTGCTGTTAATAATGTTTTCAACACAAAATACATTGGGTCAGCCTTCTTGAATCCTATTTACGAAAAAGGAACTAATTTACCCTATTATATTGAGCCAGGATTACCAAGAAACTTTCTGTTTACATTCGGTCTTAAGTATTAACATCTGTAGAAAAGACGATACGACTTGCTCCAATTTGAAGCAACTTGTTTGCCAGTTGTTCACCCACTTGTTCAGGGAGCAATGCATTCCCGAATATGGAATGGCGATAGTATTGTTCTCCGTCAGATGTTGCAACAAAACCATCAATGTATATTTCATTATCTATAATTGTTGCAAAAGCAGAGAGAGGATTACGGCAACCACCCCCAAGTTTCTTTAGAAAAGCTCTTTCCGCTCGAACTGCATATTCGCTTTCAATATCGTTCAATGCTTCGGCAACTTCTTTAGCAAGTTCATTATCTTTGTGGATTTCTACAGCAATTGCTCCTTGTCCAACTGCTGGAATAATAACTTCCGGAGAAAATATTTCTGTAATTTGAAAGTCCAATTTTAATCTTTCAAGACCTGCGCGAGCAAGAACAATTGCGTCTAAATCGGAATTAAAAAGCTTCTTTATTCTTGTTGGAACATTCCCCCGAAGTGGAACGAATTGAAAATCATCGCGTATTCTTTTCAGTTGAACAATACGACGCAAAGAACTTGTCCCAATTTTGGCTCCTTGGGGAAGTTCCAACAATAATTTGTTTCTTTTGGAAATTAATACATCTTCGGGATTGTCTCGTTTAAGAATTGCTCCAATTATAAGACCCGCGGGGAGGTCAGTTGGAAGGTCTTTCAAACTATGCACAGCTAAATCAATTTTACCAGAAAGGAGTTGGTCTTCAATTTCTTTAACAAAAATACCTTTCCCCGAAATTTGATCGAAATCTTTTTCGGCAAATTTATCGCCTTGAGTTTTAATTATGTTCAGTTTAAAAATTATATCAGGGAAAAAATTTTTTAAATAGTTTAAGACACTGTAGGTTTGAATTAGAGCAAGTTTGCTCCCACGAGTGCCAACTCTAATGAATTGATTTATCATTCACCGGGCTTCTTGGTTTTGAGTAGTAATTTCTTGATTGCATCGATGCTTTTTTGTTCGTCATCCTCGCGATAGCTCGAAGAAATTTTTTCGGGGCTAACGCTTGGTTGAGGTTCGTTTTCAGTGTTAGCGAATTCAACGATTTCTTCATCACGGCGGGTAATGAGTGTTTTTAAGTCAACTTCTTCATCTAAAGTTAGTTTTTCTATTGGTTTCCCTGCTGCAATTTTTTCCATCCTGTCCTGTCCAAAAATGCTAACAAGTTTATCGTATACAGTTGTTCGAGTAAATGGTTTGGAGATAAAACCATTAACGCCAATTTTCACAGCTTTTCCCAAGTTTTCTGTGTCGGAAAGAGCCGAAACCATCAAAACAGGGATGTTTTTTGTTAATTTAATTGAACGCAACAATTTCAAAGTTTGATGCCCGGAAAGGTCGGGCATAAGTATATCCAAGACAATAATGTCTGGCAAATATTCTATAGCCAAACTTACGCCTTCATAACCATTTGAAGCCAGCAAAGTTTTTCGAAATCCGTAGCTTTGAAGAGTTTTTGCCAGTATCCTTTGCATCCAGACATCATCGTCGATTATTAAAGCGCTATATTCAACCATTTTATTCCTCTTCTTGATTTTCTAATGATGCGGGTTTTTCTTTATTGAATAAGACAGTTTGGTTACCCAAATTGTCTTTGACATTTTTATTAATTTTCACCGAAATGTTTTTAATAGCATTTTTTAGCTGCTCGATTTCTGTCTTTGCTGCAAGTCTGTTTATTTCAATAATCTTATCGTAGATTTCTTTTCGATGTACTGGAATTGATTTTGGAGCTTCAATCCCCAAGCGAACACTTCCCCGATTGTAACCAAGTACAGTGATTTTTATTGTTGAACCTATAGTAATTACTTCCCCTATCTTCCTTGATAATACAAGCATATATTCCTTTATTCTTGTTTCCCTTTTTTGGGTATTAAAAAGTTGGTTGAATATTTATCGGTCATTAAAATTGTTTGCCATCCTTTTTGATTTTCAACATCAAAAACAATCGGAGCTTTCATATTTGCAGTCATTTGCTTATTTTCATCTTCCAATGTAATAATTACCATCAAAACTTGCTTTTCTAAATCGAAATCGGGACCAGGGTCGTAAGTTAAGTCAAGATGCCACGGACTTAATAATGGAAAGCCAATTTCAGGTTTTTCGATTGAAATTAACCACTTGAATGGAAGTGTCTCTTCGTCGGCAATTAGAACAAATTCGTGTAAATCTTCGAAACCCAGTATTCCTTCGTCGAAATAAAAGATATGCTGGGGTTCAATTTCAAGTTCTCCAAATTGTAAGGTTCTAATTATTCGTTTTTCCTTAACCTTTTCTAAACTCATATGAAAAATGGCGAAAAAATCAAAATTAAATTACAAAATCTTTTTTAGAATTACAAAAACTTTTTAATTGTAAAAATTTTACTAAATACTTATTTCCACAAAAAAGCCTTAAATCAAAACAATATAATGCTTGTCCCGGGATTGCTTTAAAACTTCCTTTATAATTACGATAAATTCCGTTTGACCATACCTGATCAATGGGTAAATTGATGCTATTTTTCTTTCTTGTAATGTTCCTTCGGGAAAAATCAACCTATTTATTGAACGCAAGTAGTTGAATTTGTTCAAAATTTCCTTTTTTTCATGCGAAAAGATTTTACCTTTTAAAGATTCGAACGCTCGGAAGGACTTTCTGTAATGTGCTTCGCTACTGGCGTTTAAAGTTCTGTCTACTTTTGATGCTATTTGCTTCATTTCGTCGAAAAGGCTTTGGAATCGTAATTCCAATGCTCTTATGCTTTCAATTAATTTTTTGTCTCGATTCTGTTCGTATAGAACACTATCAAAAATGTCAGGTGTTTTAAAAAAGAAATTTAGCCCATAATTTTCTATATATGGCTGAAATTCTTTCGGTAAAAAAGTTATTGAATGCCTTGGGATAATTGAAGGCATAGCAACTCCAAACCATTGATACAACTCTTTAAGTTGTGTTGTGTATCCAATTTCGCTCGGACCGTGGATAGAAGCAATATTTGGCAAAATATAATCTTGACAGATTTGCCGCAGCAAAACATTTGGAGAAAAATTAGAGGGATTGCTGTCAAAAAGTTGCAAAAGTTCTTCGGCAGTAAAGTTTTGGTTGTTGATTTTATATTTTTGTTTTTCGCTATCCAGTTGAATTTTTATTCGTTCCCCATTCGAATGGTAGAAAGCATTTACTGGCGACGACTTTGCTTGAATATGATAACCAAATCTTTCTATCTTACTATTCGCCTGTTCAATTATTTTATTGCTTGTTCCAAGATGTTCAAATTCTTTTCGAAGGATGTCTTCGAAAGCATTGTTCTGCCGGCAAATCGAAGCGGAGATAAAAAGCATTCCTTCCTTGCCAGCAATTGAATTTAGTATTTTTTGAAAGTTGGATGATAAAAACTTGCTATTCCTGTAAAAATTTAAAATTTCGGATGAAAGAAGAGGTTGACTTATCGAAAAGTTGTTTACTTCGATATAATATTCGATGAATTCCGTTATTGCACTATCGATTGTAAAGTCACAAAGACTTTTTTGCAACTCGCTTTGGTGCTTATGGCTAATATGTGGTGATGTTAGGTTGTAATTTTGGTCGAATAGAAATACTTGGGTTGCTTCGAAATAGTCGTGGTCGTTGTCTTCTATCCAAAAGATTGGGACAAAATTGAAATCTGGGAAACGAACTTTTAATTGCTTTGTCAATTCAATTGCTGAAAGAGATTTATAAAGCGTATACAAAGTGCCACCGAAAATTGCTGGTTGTTGACCAGTGACAACCACAAGAGTGTTTTCTTTAGAAAGTAAATTCAAATTTTCGGCTTGCTTTGCTGTTAAATTTATTTCGAGATTACTTTTTTTGATAAGGTCTGAGATAATGTTCCTTTTTGAGTAAGATTTTAATTTTTCCTCTATCAATTTTGAGTTTTGGAATAATTTAATTTCGTTTGGCAAGCGTTCGGATAAAAATTGTGCATTTCTAATGTGGTCGCAAAACAAACGGGAAAATCCGGGTATTTTATCAAATTCCAACGATAATATCATTTTGCTCATCATAAAAAATAATAAATGAAGAGTTTCGAATAATATTATTTTTTTAGTTTTGCTTAATTTAATTCATTTATTTACATAAAATTTTGAACGAAATATGGAAATTAGCGAAAAAATTTTACAAAAGTTGATCAAAATCCAAAGAACAGAAAAAACTGAATACTATGTATATAGTAATTTGGCGAATCAAATAAAAGAGAAAACGAATTCGGAAATACTTAATAAGATTGCAAATGATGAACTCGGGCATTTTGTTTTTTGGAAAAAATATACACAAAAAGAAGTAAACCCAAATAAGCTTTTGATTTGGTTTTACACATTAATTGGAAAGTTCCTTGGATTGACTTTCAGTATAAAGTTGATGGAACAAGCCGAAGAAAAAGCACAAAAATTTTACTTGGAAATCGTTCAGCAAATACCCGAAGCAAAAAAAATCATCGACGATGAAGAGAATCACGAAAACGCTTTAATTAGCTTGATAGACGAAGAAAAATTGAAATATGCTGGGGCAATTGTTTTAGGTTTAAACGATGCTTTGGTAGAACTTACTGGTGCATTGGCAGGATTAACATTTGCTTTGCAAAATACACAAATTATTGCTCTTGCTGGGCTTATAACTGGAATTGCTGCTTCGTTTTCAATGTCCGCCTCCTCATATCTTTCGACCCGTGCCGAAGGCGAGGGCAAAAATTATTTGAAATCCGCTGTTTACACTGGTATTGCATACATTACCACAGTTTTGCTTTTGGTTTTTCCATATTTAATAATGGTAAATCCGTTCGTTGCAATGTTTGCTACTATTGCTGTAGCCATTTTAGTGATTTTTTGTTTCAATTATTACATTTCTGTTGCAAAAGGTTTTTCGTTTAAATCTCGCTTCTTCGAAATGGTGCTAATTAATTTGGGAGTAACTTTGGTTACCTTTCTCATTGGTTTGGCAATTCGGGAAGTATTAGGTGTAAAAATTTAAGTCAGAAGCAAGGTATATAAAATTATAAATTTGCTTTAGTAACTTTTCTGTCCTTACAGGACCAAAGAACTTTTTGGTAACGATAAGATGGTTGTTCGTCGGGGGATTGTGGACGGGAAACAATAATTTCGGTTGTTTCAAGTTGGACCTCCCCGCCCCAAAGAAATTCAATACCCACTAAAACATCAGGGATGAATTCCTTGATAAGTTGTTTACCCTCGAAATGATGAACCAATCGGAGAAGTTTTTCGCTGGTTTTATTTTGGTCAATTGTAATATATGGAGGATGATAAAGTGCATCGAGAATCATCTTTTTGTAATCTTCTGCTTTTCTGCTTTTAACATAATATTGAATTGTTTGCCGTTCGAAATCGGGTTTTATTCCAGCAACAAAAAGGTTGTGTTTATCGACAAATTCTTGTGTAATGAATATATTCAGCAAAGTAAAATCGGAGAAATATTTACGGAGGTTGAATATAGCATTTTTGCCTTCCCCAGTTTTGCGATTGAAGTTTTCGCGAGTTTCTATATCTTCTATTTTTTGAAATTCATAATTTAGCATACCACGTTCGGCAAGTTCCTCAACATATTGAATCAACCGAAGACCAATTGCGTAGGGGTTGAGTCCTAATCGAGAAATTGAAGTTACATTTGCATTTACTCTTGCGTAGTCGACTTCATGACCTTGGATTCGAGGGTCGTTTCGAAAAAGTTCGTCGTGCCAATAACTTGCCCAGCCTTCGTTGATTATTTTAGTTCGAACTTGGGGAGCAAAATATAAAGAAGTGTTTCTTATGATTGTTAGTATTGTTTTCATCCATTCGTTTTTTTCTTGTTTCAGGAATGGGGAATTATCTCTTATAAATTCAAGGAGGTCAACAGGCGGTTGCTTGCGCTGTTCGATGAATTTTTTGTATTTGTAATCGAACTCAGTGTAACGAGTGATAAGTTCTGAAAGAAAAGATTTGGATGCTATTTCTTCGCCTTGTTGTTCCAGCATTTGATTGAATTTTCCGATTTCAGCAAATATTTGATGCGAAGGAGCACGAACTTCTTCTTGCAAAAAGTAGTTAAAATAATATTCGATTGGGGAAGGAACATCCTTTTCGTAAGGGAAATCAACCCGATACAAAGTATCGAAGTAACCAACTATATTATCCAAGGAACGGGCGAATTCTATTATATAATCGACCCAACGCCCATATTGGTTTCGTAAAGATTCAATTAATCTTTTATCGGCTAAAGCGAGCCCAACAATGTCTTCATTCCAAGTATGTTTAAAATGTATATTATTTTGAAAGAAGTCTATATGAGCAAGAACATGGTAAAAAATCATAGAGTTTAACCAATCGGGGTTGTCGCTATTATAAAAAGAAATTGCAGGTCTGGAATTAATTACAGTTTCGTATGGATTGGTTGGATAAAGTTTATATTTACCATATTCCTTTAGGACCTCAACATCGTGAACCCAATAATCATACAAGGTTGGTATCATCATTTTTGGGGAAAGCTCAAGTAAATCACGATTGGAAACAATGTATTCCAGGGTTTCGTTTTCAAATTCAAAACCAGCCGAACGAGCACGTTCTTTGCATTCCTCCATAATCTTTTTGGTACGTTGGTCAATCAGTTCCATTTCGCTCTCCGAATGAATTTAAAATTAATAAAAAAAAGGGACTTCCAATGAAATTTTCGTATCTTATTATGTTTTTTTATTTTTTTCAATAAATTTGAATGTTGTAATAGTTAAAAAGGAAAATAACAATGAAAGGAGTTAGTTTCAGATTTTTAATCAGTGTTTTGTTATTGTTTGTTTTGTTTACTTTTAACACATATTCACAAGAAGAGAAGAAAAAGGAGGAAGAAGAGACAATTCAATTCCAAGAGGAGCAAACACAAGGGCAAGAACAACCTGAAAATATACCCGAGAGATTGAAATTCTACAAAGAGAAGTACGAGGAAACATTTAAAGAAAGTTTCGAGATAGTTTGGCGAGCAATAAAAAAATCGCTCGAGGATATTGGTTGTATGATTTCTTATGAGAAATACCAACAGGACGACGAAGGGTATTTCAATGGCACGATAAAATCGGATTTTTGTGTTTTTTCGTTTGGAAAGGATACAACGTTCCAAGTTCTTAAACGCTATAGTTACGAAATGCCTTTGATTCGCGGAGGGATTTGGATTAATGGTCGAATTAAGTATACTTTTAAAGTAAAAGAAAATCCCGATGGAACAGTTTTCCTTTCTTTCCAAGGGCAATTGAGTGGATTTGAAGATTTTGTTACCCATCAAGTTCATTTTTGGAAATCAAACGGGATACTGGAAACTCAAATGCTTGAAAGGATAAGAAAAAATTTGAACTTAGTCAAAGAATAGTTTTTTTAGTAGTTTTTGAGGTAATTTATGAAAGTAAAAGATATTTTAAAACAAAAGGGTCCGCAAGTTTTTACAATTGGCGAAGATAAAACTATTGCCGATGCCGTGCAAGTTCTTGCTGCCAATAAAATTGGTGTTCTTCTGGTTTTATCTTCCGAAGCAAAAATTGTTGGAATAATTAGTGAAAGGGATATTATTCGCATTCTTGCGAACGAACCAGAAAGTTGCCTTTCGAAAAAGGTAAAAGATGTTATGACCCGGCAAGTCATTGTAGTTGAACCTGAAGACGACTTGGAATATGTGGAGCTGGTAATGACACAGAACCGATGCAGGCATGTTCCCGTTATTCAAAATAAAGTATTAGTTGGATTGATATCGATTGGCGACGTTGTTAAGTCTAAATTAAAAGAAACCGAAATAGAAAATAAATATCTTAAGGACTACATTTCTGGTGTAGTTTCGTAATTCACTTTTGTTGAAATCAATTTACTTATTAAAATTAAATTTTCTCGGTCTATTTATACTAAAGTTCAACCTTCTCGTATTTGATTTTTGAAATTATATGGCTTTAAAGAAGATTTTTCCTTACGTTAAAAAATATAAATCGAAGGTTATTCTTGGCTTTTTGTTTGTAACAATTTCGAATATTTTTGGGACTATTGTTCCAAAATTTGTTGGAAAGGCAATTGATATTATTTCCAGTGGGAAGTTTAATATTCAAGATGTTTTGTTACAGATTTTTTGGTTGCTTCTTTTTACCCTTTTTAGTGGCTTATTTATGTATTTAACTCGCAAAATGATTATTGTGGTTTCACGAAGGATTGAATACGAATTGCGTCGAGACTTTATCGATAAGCTTTCCCAATTGCCTTATTCTTTTTTTACTGAAAACTCTTCAGGAAGATTAATGTCGTTGTCGACCAACGATGTTTCCGCTGCTCGCGAATTTCTTGGTCCAGCAGTAATGTATACTGCAAACACGATTTCAACTTTCATTCTTGCACTGTTTTTTATGTTTTCTCTTGATATTTCTTTGACTTTGTGGTCCATTTTGCCGCTTCCTTTAATTACAATAACAACTTATAGAATTGGTAAAAGTATTCATACTCATTTCAAAGGTGTTCAGGAAGAATTTTCTAAGTTAACAACACAGGCTCAAGAAACGTTTTCTGGAATTCGTTTGGTAAAAGCATTTGTCCGCGAAGCCTACGAAAGCAATCGATTTGCTGAATTGAGCGAAATTTATCGAAAGAAATACCTTCGGCTTGAGTTTTATCAATCTCTGATGATTCCTTTGCTGATTGTTCTGATTGGGATTTCCCAACTTATTGTTTTAGGGTTAGGTGGAATACGTGTAATCAACAAAACAATGACACTTGGCGAAGTTACCCAATTTTTCGTTTACATTAATTTATTAATCTGGCCCGTTGCAGCAATTGGATGGGTTACAAATCTAATTCAAAGGGCTTCTGCATCGATAGACCGGCTTTGGGAAATATTTGAAATACCTTTGAGTAATGGAAAATCTCGGGGGTGGAAATCAGCAAATTTTGATGGAACTATTTCCTTTGTCAATGTCTGGTTTAAATATAGAGAAGATTTACCCTGGGTTCTACATAATATTATCTTTGAGGTTCCGAAGGGTTCTTCTCTTGGAATTGTTGGTAATGTTGGCAGTGGAAAAAGCACAATTGTAAAGCTTCTTGGGAAAGTTTACCCGCCTACGAAAGGAGTAATATTATTTGATAATATAGAATTGGATGAAATTGAAGAAAAAGAGTTGAGGAGTTTGCTTGCGATTGTTCCACAGGAGCCCTTCCTTTTTTCTGCGACAATTGCAGAAAATGTTCGATTAGGCAAACCAGAAGCTACGGACGATGAAGTGTTACGCGCGCTTGTTTTAGCTGGAATGGAGAAGGATTTAATAACTTTTCCAGATGGTATTCAAACAATCGTTGGTGAACGAGGAATTACTTTATCTGGCGGTCAGAAGCAAAGAGTAGCACTTGCGAGGGCATTTATTTCTGAACCAAAAGTTTTGGTTCTGGACGACCCATTTTCTTCGGTAGATTCATCGATGGAGAACCTGATTTTGCAAAATCTTTATTCAAGATTTGTCGATACTACAAAAATAATTATTTCAACTAGAATTTCTGCTGTTCGGAACTGCGACCAAATAATACTTGTCGATAATGGTAAAATAATTGAAAAAGGAACTCATTTAGAACTTTTAAACCTCGGCGGAAAATATTCACATCTTTACGAAATCCAAAACCTCACCGAAGAAATAGAGAAGTAGTAAAAATATTGTTAAATCTATTTGGGCAAATTGGATGTTCTAATCCCCTATAATTCGGCGGGGGGCAGAACGACGGCCAAATTTGTCTATTGCTACTACATTGAACACAAAAGGTTTGTTAGAGTCGCGAGACTTTACTTGGAAATATTGCCTACGATAAGGAGGATTGCCAGGAAAATCCTGCATTTTGCCACGAAGGTCGAGGTATTTTTCGCTGCAATTCCCTTCAAGTTCAAGTTGGACAATTTCGTTCCTTTCTTGATTCATAATCCCGAATGCTTGGGTTACAATCTCGATTATTGTCGAGCTGGTTTTGTTTACTTCTACAATTTTTGGCAATGGGAAATTCAAAACATAAATTGAATAGGTCTGACCAAGTAAGTTGTCATTTACATAGCGTTCAAGAGAAAATCTTTTTCCAGTATCCGAAAGTTCTGGTTTGTAGGTCAATAGTGCTCCTCCAAAACTTGAAGCAAGTATTTGGTCGCCATTGCGTAGCAATGTTTTTAATTCGCCTTGTATGAGAGGGAATTTTGGGTCGATTTTGATTGTTTGACCAGGATAGACAAATTCTGGGAACTCTGGTTTTTCAATTTGCTGTGGGCTAACGGTAAAGGAAGTAATAAATTCTTGTCCATCGAGCTTTCGTCGAGCAATTAATTCAACAGTTAGGCGTCCGAAGCTAGGTGTTTTGCCGGCAATTTTTACATAATCGGGAGCGATTTCGGAAATCTGGGCTGTACCGCCGTTGTTATCGGGTTCCCTTTTAACCGAAAGTTCAAGCTTTGCGTCGGTTGCTAAATTGATATTCGTTGCTTTAATAATATTTGTCCACTGCTGGTATGCAATTTGAGAAATAACGGGACTTAAAGCAGAAAGAGTAATTTTGCCAATTCCAAAACCAGCGGGCAGCTGGGTTTGTTGTTCGATTGGGGAACTTGGAAGAGTTGTTTTATCAATTTTTCCAGAAGCAATAGTTTGCTCCCCGGTAATAGCATTCATCAACACAATAATTAAAGAGAATTGGGTCGTAGCCTTGTATGTGAATCGTTCGGGAAAGCGGGTTCCAAAACTTTTTTTACTTTTGGCTGTTGCAACAACTTTTACAAGGTAAGTAGAGTTGAAATTTTCCAAATACTGTGGTTGCCAGTAAAAGATTGCCGCCTTTTTTTCCGGAACCTCAACGACACGAAAGTATTTTGCAGAGTAGTTTTTGTCCGGACGAAGTGTAACAGTTCGATTAGTTGCTTGCTCTTCAATTGTAAATTCGAATTGAATATCTTCGAAGTCCCCAGTGTAGAAAATAACATTTGTAGAATCTATTTTAGTGATTCTATATCCATTAGCTTCAACAATCACATTGCAAACAAGGGAAGATTTTTCTGGGATAAGGGTAAAACCGCTTTCGAAATCACCAAGAATTTCATTTCCGTTAATATTTTTTGGTTTAAAACTGCTTTCGGGTAAAATAAATACTAATGCAGCAAGATAGAGAATGAAATATATTTCAACTATTCTGCGTTTACGCTTGCTACTTTGCATTTTTGTTGTTTAAAATATTTGTAAAGAATTTTTCCAATTCTCGTCGGACTGCAATTTCTATTTCTTCCTGTGCTAAACGATTTGTGGTTTCATTCAATTTCTCGAGGGATTCTTTAAATTTTTGAAGAGATTGATTAGTTTGTTCCATTATTTCAATCAACTTGGGATTTGGCGAAACAATTTGTCTAGTCATTTCGTTGGATTCACGAAGCAATGAAAGTATTTCAGTTTGTTGGATAAGCAAATTCTTAACATTATCGCCAAGAGATTCGAGTTTAGAAACAGCAGTTGCGAAATCCGTTGCTATTTCTCCAATTTCATAAAGTAGTTCTTTTTGGGGGTCCTCCTCTGTTTTATCGATTGGAAGAGCATCTTCGCTTGGGGTGAAAAGCATAACAATGAACATAAACAATAGCATAAGAGCTTCGAATGCTACCCCAGCAATAACAATAGAATCGCTAACCGAAGAGGAAAATCTACGGACACCGATTAAAACTAAAAGTACTGCTGCTCCAAGATATACAAATGAGTTAATTGTTGAAAAATAAAAGCGGTTCACAATTTCTTCCATCCAAAGAGCAGTTCCGCGGAATAAACCAAGGGGATGCAAAACTTGAATCTCTTTTTTTGTATATCGGGATATTTCTCTTTCTGTTGTGCAAATTCTCCAAGTTAAGGAAAGTATAGCAAAATTCGACATTTGCTTTTGGTAGCGAAATTCATGATAAATTTCGTAGAGTAGTTTTCTTCCTTCAATGCTTGAAAGCGTTCCTATTTGTTCCATTATTACATTTTGATTTCATTTTAATTAAGCGATGTAAATTACAAAATTTCTTTTAATGATGATGAATAAAGAAGTTAAATAATAATTTTTTAAAAGTTTTTTAAATGTTTTTATTCTTTTTTACATTAATCGAGAAAATTTATAGAAAATGAATAGTTTGATTTATTAATGAAATATAAAATATAATTCGATAGCTGGATTCAGGGTTTTTCCAACTCAACTTCGAAAATAAAGGGCCAGAGCTTCCCAGTTAAAAAAATTCTTTTAGTTTTACTTTCGTAGGCAATTCCATTGATTACATCTACTTGTTTCGATGGTTCAATGTAATTTCGGAGGGAAGAAACATTTATTAAATACTTAACTTGACCGTTGTTTTTGTCTATTACTGCAATAGAGTCGTGCATCCAAATGTTAGCCCAAATTTCGTTGTCGATATTTTCGAGCTCGTTTAAATTGTTTAAAGGTTCATTTTGAATATTTACATTTAAGGTTTTAGTAATTTGGAAATTATCGGGCTGAATCACTTTAAGTATGTTGGTTCCATCGCTTTGGATAAGGTAATTCTCATCGTAATTTGTAATTCCCCAGCCTTCTCCAGTATAATAAATTTCTTTGATTTTCGAAAAGGTATTTAAATCGAATACAAAGCAAGTATTATTTTCCCAAGTAATAACATAAATTTTACCTTTGTGTAACGCAATTCCTTCGCAAAAGTAACGGCTATCGAAATTTATTTGCTTTACCACTTCTCCATTTTGTGGATTTAACTTCCGAAGGGAAGAGCGACCATATAATCCTGTGCTTTCGTAAAGGAACTCGCCGTGGTAAAATAATCCTTGTGTGTAGGCTTCGGTGTCGTGTGGTATAGTTCTTATTACTTTTATAGAATAAATTGGAACGCTTGCTGTATTGTTTTGAACTGGTTTTTCTGCTTGGTATTGTTTCTTTTCAATTTCTGGAGATTTTTTGCAAGATGTTAAAATTGTTAATAATAAAAGAAGAATAAACTTCATAGTTTTTAAGAAACTACTTTTCGCCAATAAATATTGTAGAATTAAATGATGTTTTATGAATTTGTATATTCGAAAACCAAGCTTCTTTCAATAGAAGGATAATTTCTGTTTCTGTAAGCAAATCGCCATTTGGAGTGAAAAGGAAAAGTCTCAAAGAATCCATTGCTGCAAAAAGAGGCGAGGTTCTATTGTTGTCAATTGGGTTTTCCATAACCACTATTTTACCTTTCCGATTTAAAGAATCGAAGATTTTGTTCAACATTATTAAGCATTCTTTGAATGAAAAGTAGCGAAGAACATTTGAAACAATAGCTAAATCGTAATTATTGCCGATTTCCCCAGTAATTAAATCGCCAGAAAGGACTTTCACCAACCCACTGAAACCTTTCCTTTCCACATATTTTTCGGTGAATGGTGTTATTTCGGGATAATCGAATAATACAAGTTCTATATTGATATTAACTTTTAAAAGTTCAAGCCCAAATGTGCCAGAGCCACAGCCAAAATCTAAAGCTTTCATAACCTTAGAAAGGTCAAGGAATCGAACGAATTCGCTTGCTTGCCGATTTGCTCGCCAATTCATTAAGTAAAGCAAACCTTCGATTTCCTTGCTCGATAAATCTGAAAGTTTCATTGTGCTTATAGGAGATCCTTGTAGAATCGATTCTTTTGCATTTAACCAGAATTTCAAGAAAAGTCGAAGAGGTCGCAAGTCACCAATGAAATTTGGCGAACCACGAACAAGATAATCTATTCCTTCTTTTGTATTCGAAAACTTTTGGCCGTTTTTTTCGAGCAAACCCAATGCAACAAGTGCATTTAATAGTCGAGAAACACCCCGAACAGGGCAACCAAGCGACATAGAAACCTCTTCGGGGGTTGCAAGCTCTTCGCCAATGATTGAAAAAATATCCAGTTCAAGTGCAGTAAGAAATGCGAGGCTTTTTTCGTATTCAATGCCCAAATTGAAGAATTTTTCACCAACAGGGTCGAATCCAAAAGGACTAATCTCTTTTTTCATTTTGTATTGTATTATAACATTTAGCAAATTATGAAGAAATTTTATTTTTCCAAAATGTTTTTGATCTCTTTCACAACAACAAAAACGTCGAATGCTTTTGGTTGGTTTTCTGGTTGAACTTCTCCACTTTCATAAACAGGAACGACAAACAATTTCCCTTTACCACGGGGAATTTCTTGTACAATTTTTTCAATTATTGGCAATCGCGAATCGACAAGACTTTTGATTTTATCTTCCGATGGTTCTTCAACTTGGGTAACTTCTTCTGTTATTGTCTTCTTCTTTTTCTTTTCGACAATTACCTTTTGAACTTTATGTATGGTGCTGGTTTTAATATAAGTATCGAATGCAGTTACTCGGATTTCAAATTTTACATTTCGATTGAATCGTAAAATTTCGTCAAGGCTTTTAATCTTTTCTTCGGCTTCTTTTGATAAAGTATTAGTTCCTTGGTCGAAGCAATCAAAAGAAAAGGCAACCAATCCTTCTTTCAATTTCTTGACCACGAAGTTCTTTTCGATTTCTGCATATTTATTGGTGTCGGGTAGTCTAAAATTGAAGTGTTGGCGAATAACGTCCCAATCGTAGATGATTGCCTCGACTTGCTCTCCACTCGAAAAAACTTGTTGGTATTTTCCGGTAATTGGATCAGATTTGATTTTGAATTTTTTCCCATCCGGGGTTCGGAATTCGATAATTGCACCGACTGGCGCTCCAGTGTATTCGTCGGTAACGGTTCCGTAAAGCAGAAGTTGAACACTTGAATTGTTGATAAATTGACTTTGGAGCAGGATAGGAATGAAAATTAGAGCAATTAAAATGCAAGTAAAATTTTTCATATGCAAACCAAATAAAAAAGAAATTTATTAAAAGTTGAAAAAATAACAAAAGATGAGAAAAACTTCATTTGTAGAATATGGAATAATGCAGTTTGTTTAACCAAAGTTGTATTTTGTTCAATTTTTTTTAATTTATCTCGTTTTAAAAAGATTATTTGAGGATTTTATGGGTAAAATAATCGAAGGAATTCTTGATGCAAGCGGGAAAAAGTTTGCGATTATTGTTTCTCGATGGAATCAGTTCATCGTGAGCAAAATGCTCGATGGAGCTCTCGATGCTTTACGCAGACATAAGGCTGTAGACGACAACATAACCATTGTGTATTGTCCAGGTTCATTCGAAATTCCCTTGGTAGCTAAAAGACTTGCTTTATCGAAGCAATTCGATGCGATAATCGCGCTTGGTGCTGTAATTCGGGGTGCTACTCCTCATTTTGACTATATTGCCAGCGAAGTAGCTAAAGGTATTGCTCAAGTGAATTTAGAAACTGGTCTACCAGTTGTTTTCGGAGTGTTGACAACCGATACGATTGATCAAGCAATCGAGCGTGCTGGAAGTAAAAGTGGAAATAAAGGTTTCGATGCTGCTCTTGCCGCAATTGAACTTGTTTCACTTTTCGAAAAAATTTAATAACCTATAGAGCTAATGTTGAAAAAAATCTGCCTCATTTTTTTGTCTTTTGGTTTGTGTTTAATAAGCTTATTTGAAATTTACGCGCAAGCTCCATTTGAACTATTCAATTGGCGAGTTTATTCTTCGATGGTTAACATTATTTCGGGAAGTTTAGATTGGAGTGGGAAAGTTTGGTGTGCAACAATTGGGGGAGTTCTTGCTTTCGATATTCAAAACCATTCCTTCGAAATTTATAATTCAAGAAATGGCCTATACTCAATTGAAACAAAGCATATTTCTATCAATCCCTTTTCGAACGAGATATATGTGGGTTGCTACGATGGAGTTTTAAGCATTTACAATCCAAAATCCAATAACTGGGAAAATTATCTTGAAATCACTAATTCTCAATACTCAAAAAAGCAAATCAATCATATTTTTTTCAAAGGAGATATTGCCTATATTTGTGGCGATTTCGGTTTGACAACATTCGACACTCGTCAAAAGTTTTTTTTGAAGACACCATCGCGACTAGGCTTTTTCCCTTCGGGGACAAGCGCGCGATATGCAGTTGCCTTTGACAATTATCTTTGGATTGCTACCGAACTTGGTGTAGCGAGAATTCAACTTGACAAACCAATTTCCAATCCTTCGAATTGGGAAAACTTTGTAGATACCAATGGCTTGAAAGACCCAAACATATATTTTCTTGCAGTTGAGAATAATACTTTATATGCATTTGCACAGAATAAAGTTTATAAATTCGAAAGAGATACCTTTACAAAAGTATATGAACTTGAATCGTACGAAACTATAAACTCTATTCAAAGTTACAATGGGAAAATCTACTTTTCGACGCCATTCTTTGTTCGTGATATAAATTACAATTTAGTATATTTTTATACCGAGACGCCTTTAAAGGAAAAGGTTAATTCATTTACATTGATTGATTCTAATTTTATTGCACTCTTTCTTGCAAATAGTGGTGTGGTTATCAAAAATTTAAAAACAAATGAACTTCAAAGGTATTATCCTAATTCCCCAATTTCGAATCAATTCCGAAATTTTGCAATCGATCGAATGGGTGGTTTCTGGTCGGCAACAAACTCTGATCCTTCGGGCGAAGGAATAATGTATTTTTACAATGGCAAATGGGTTAATTTTACCACCCAAACTTATCCTCAAATTCAAACAAATTACTATATGAAAGTTATTTGTGTTGACGATACAGCATTTTGTAGTAGTGCGGGGAGGGGGCTTTTGGCGATCTATCCTTCGGCTGATACATTCCAATTTAAACGATACGACCAAACGAACTCTCTTTTGAATGGAATTGCTGGCGACCCAAATTGGGTTGTTGTTCAGCAAACTGCTTACGAGAAAAGCAAAGAGATTTTGTGGATGGTCAACTATTCAGTTTCAAGTAATGGCTTCCTGCTTGTTGCAAAGGACAGATTTACTAATTTTTATGGCTTCTTGCCAATGAGCGATAGAAGATTTCATCATTTGCTTATTGATTCTTATGGAACGAAATGGATTTCATCGGTCGATGGGACTGGACTTTATTATTTTAACGAGGGAAGTTCACTCGAAGATACAACAGGCGATATATATGGTAACCTAATGAAGAGCATTTCGCTTCCATCAAATCAAATTACAACAATGGCTTTAGACCAATATGGTTATATTTGGTGCGGGACTGGAACAGGGTTATTTTTAATCCTCAATCCAAATGCTGTTTTAGACAATTCCCAGCCCGTAGTTAAGAAATTGAAACTACTTTCTGATTATTCGATTAATTGTATTTATGTTGATGTATTAAATTACAAATGGATAGCAACAAACAATGGTATTTTTGTAATATCCCCAGATGGTTCGGATATACTTGCAAATATTACAAAAGATAATTCCCCTTTGCCCTCGAACGAAGTTCTTTACATAAATTCTAATCCAGAAACTGGTGATTTTTATTTTGGAACTTCTCGTGGTTTAGCAATTGCTTCGACAATGATAGTTAAACCAGCAACAAGCTACAAAATTGCGGTCTCTCCACAACCGTTTATTATCCCTAATGACGATCTTCTTTTGATTGACGGATTGGCGATGGATAGTGAAATTAAAATCTTAACAGTCGATGGAGAAATTGTTCGTACCTTGACTACACAAAGTAAAAAAACTTATTGGGACGGTAAAGACTATTCTGGTCGATATGTTCAAACTGGTGTCTATCTTTTAGTTGCTAAGTCATTGACAACAAGGGAAAGTGCAGTTTATAAAGTTGCAGTCATTTATAAATGATTACCCGTAATGAATCTTCCTTTTATCACCTTTTGATTTTATTCCTATTTACTATTATTGTTTGGTCTGGTTCATTAAGTTTTAATTTTTTCAATGATGATTTTCAAATTCTTGGCTATTTGCAAGATAACTACAAAGACAATCCTATTGGTATATTTTTAAATAAAGATGTTTCAAAATACTATTATAGGCCACTTCCTAATCTTTGGAATTGGATTTTACTAAGTATTTCAGGTTTTTCACCTTTAGTTTTTAGAATCTCAAGCCTATTGCTTTATTGTTTTTTGCTTTTTTCTCTTTATTCCTTTCTTTCGGAGTTGCTTAAAAATAATAAGGTTGCTTTAATTTTCACTTTGTGTTTTTCTTTTTTACCTTCTCACGATACTTTCCTTGTTTGGATAGCTTCGGCTGGGGATATATTTGCTTCTATCTTTGTTATTCTTTCTATTTTTTTTGCAATTGGTAAAAGTTCAAAACTTGGTGGTTTTTTCTCATTTATTTTTATGTGTCTTGCATTTCTTTCGAAAGAAAGTTCTATTCCACTAATTCTGTTGTTATTTTCTTTAGCTTTTCTTTACAAAGAGAAAAGGAATAGGTTATTTTTACTCGCTTTTGCTGGGCTTTGTTTCCTAATTATGCTTTTTATTTTTCGTGAAAAGTACTTATCAATCAAATTCTTAAGCTCTACCAATATCGAAAATTTTGATGTTTTAACATTCTTTGTGAATTTCTTTAAGTATATTTTTGTTGTCGTTTTACCTACTTTTGCCTATACGAATCCGAATTCACTGGGGTTTATTCTAAATTTTATTCTTTTGGCTATTCTCCTTGTAAGGATCTCGCTTCTTTTAAAAGAAAAAGAGAAAGTCAATTGGAAAATAATTTCTTTCGGCTTTCTTTGGTATGCACTTTTTATTATTCCAGCTTTACCCTTGTTTATGCGATGGTATTCATTCCTTCCCTCTATTGGATTGTTGATTGTTTTTTCCGAGCTTTTCAAGAGCGCCAAAAAAGCCGTTTTCTATTCAACATTAATCCCTTTGATTGCAATTCTTGTTGTGGTTGATATTTATTCATTGCATTTATGGAAAGATTCTGTTGTTTTTGCTCAAAGTGTTTTGAGTAAAATAAGTAGAATTGATACGAAAGGAAAGAATAAAGCACTTTTTTGGCTTTTCCCTCAATACCAAAATAATATTCCTATTCTTCGCTCAGGCATTGAGCAAGCAATTAATTTTTCGTCAAATATTAAGTTTCAGGAAATTCTTTTGCCAGTTTCAATAGTTTACCGACGTGATTGCCAAATAAAGTTTAATATAACTAAAGGTAACACTTTTCAGTTCTATATCGAAAATGCAATCCCTTATTTAAATAAAAGAGGAGATAAGTTTTCCGATACAACACTTGTCGAAAATGATTATTACCGGCTTAAGATTGTTAAAATCACAAGGATGAAACGATACTTTGCCGAGGTTGAATTTAAACGCAAGAAGGAAGATTATGTGAATTTCTTTTTCGATGGTAAAGACTTCAAGTTTTTCTATTGACTTATTTAATTTTTCGAGCGTCGAAAGGTTTCTTTTAGGAAGTTTGTGAAAGTAAGTTGTGGTCCGCTTGTATCTTCCGTCGGAGAGGAGGAGTTTTCAAATTGGTTTGATAAATTATTTTGATGGAGTGATTGCGATTGAACAATTTTCGTTAAATCGGCAATTGCAGAAACATTTTGCTCGCTCACACCAATTAAAAGGTAATTATTTCCTATTTGAACAATAAAAAGAGAGGCTTTGCTGGAAAGAGGCAAACGAGAGATAATCTTGAAATTCATACCTAGATTTGAAATTTTCTTTTGGGTAAGGTTTTTTTTGAGGAAATTTGAAAGAACAAAAACTCCAATAAGAAAACCAACAACAACAAGAATTGATTGGAGCAAGTCGCCACTTGGCATTGTCTAATTACCTTTTGATTGTTTTTAACCGTTCAGTTGGGTCGACCAAAGTTGTAATGCGAATACCAAAGTGTTTGTCGATGACTACCACTTCGCCTTCCGCAATTTTCTTTCCATTGACAAGAACATCTACTGGCTCGCTAACAAGTTTGTCGAATTCAATAACTGAACCTCTGCCAAGATAAAGAATATCGCGGATGAGCATATTTGTTCGCCCCAATTCGATTGAAACAGGGAGTTGCAAATCGTAAAGGAGTTCTAACTTTGGTTCCAATGGTGAATATATTGTTTCTTCGGATTTGCCAATAGGGATAGTTGTTCCTTCGGTAGTTTTTTCTTTTGTTTGTTCTTCTGTGGGTGGAACACCACCACTACTGATCAGGGCATCAATTTCTTCTTGTGTTAAAGACATTGTTATTCCTCCTCTTTGTACAACAAATCATCTTCAACAAGGTCTTCATCGCGTAAAGGACGAAGAATTTTAACTGCTTTTTTGCCATCGACCAAACCAGGGCGACCACCGAATTTTTTCTTTCCAGCAATTGAAATTATTGTTTCATCAGTGATTTTGTTTTTTAATTTAATAATGTCGCCTTCTTTGAGTTCAAGAAGTTCTTTGACTGTTATGTAAGTTTTACCTAATTCAGCAGTAACAGTAAGATAGGTTTTAGACATATGTCGTTTAATGGTTTCAAGATTTTCGCGAATCTTTTCCGGGGTCATTTTCACCGGACCGGCAGTTACTTGTTGTCGAGTAAGCTTTGTAAGAACTTCTTCCAATGCAAAAGTCGGGAAGCAAAGGTTCATCAAGTATGTATGTAGTCCGATATTGACATCGAAAGAAATCACGATAACAATTTCCGATGATGGGGCAATTTGGACAAAGTCGGCTTCCATTTCAAGTCGTTGGTATTTGAAGGAAAGTTCTGCAATAGAACGCCATGCGTTTTGTAAGTCGTAGAGGGCGTGTTCGATGACTCCACGAATTACAGCTTGTTCAATTGGAGTGATTTGTCTTGGTTTAGGTTGGGTTTCGCCACTGCCACCGAGAAGTCTTTCGACAAGGATTAAAGCAAGTTGAGGGCTGATTTCAAGAATTCCAGAGCCATCTGTCCCTTCGATTTCAAATACATAGAGACAGCTGGGGTTTGATACTGAAAGAATGTATTCAGAATAGAAAAGTTGGTCGACGGAAGTAACAGAAATTGTAACGACAGTTTGCAGTCGGGACACAAGATAGTAGCCAAAAGATTCGGCAAAATTTTCGTGTATGCTTTGGAGTGTTCGAACTTGTGATTTGGAAATTCGATTCGGGCGTCGGAAATCGTAATTAGAAATTTCCGCTCTTTTAAGCCTTTCCCCAACGAAGTCCTCGACATCGAGGGCTCCGGTGGACATCTCCTGCAATAGATTATCTATTTCGTGCTGCGAAAGTACTTCACTCATTTTTCAATCTATGTTATTGAATAATAAATTCTTGTAAATAAACTTCACCAAGGGTCAGCTCGTGGTTCGAAAAAATTGTTTTCAAGCTATCTTTAAATTCGTTTGCAAGTTGGTTGCGCCTTTGCTGGAGTTCAGCCACGGTTAAAGAGCCAAGTATTTGATTAATTTTACCTCGAATTTGAGCCATAAAATCTGGTGGAAGACTTGATCCTTCTTTTGCTTCGCCCATAAATTCTTTTATTGCGTTCTCGTTTAGTGCATAAAACCGTAATCCGAGATTAACAACAACAAATTGGTCTGAGTTCAATGGGTTTGTTGTAATTCGACCCGTTTCGATAAACTTTATTAACTTTTTATCCACTCCTGCAAATGGACCTTTAGTTTCGGTCTTCGATTCTTCTTTTTTTGCTTCTGTAGTATCCTTTTTATTTCCGCCAAGATTTTCGACAATGTAAGGAAGGAACAAAAATCGCGTTGCAAGAATAAGAATCAAAAGGGAGCCGAATACAATACCAAGTATTGGAATAAGTCCAAGACCTCCCGAAGATTTTTTCGGAGTAGTTTCCTCTGTCTTCAATTCTTCGAGATTTTCGTTTTCTTCTTTTTTTGCCATAATTCCACCTTTGCCCAAACTTTATAAAATAAAAATTATGCCAATGTTGAAACAGCATTAATTTATATAATTTTCAGTGACTTATTTACATATTTACCCATATTCACACTGGCTAAAATTAACCAATTCCCTAAATAATAATCGAAAAAGTGAAAAAAAATTGTATTTTTCACCACTTTTTCATAATTTCTCTTGCAATTACAAGATGTTGTATCTCGGATGTACCTTCGTAAATTTCGGTAACTTTTGCATCGCGCATCATTCTTTCAACGTGATATTCACGGACATATCCGTAGCCACCATGAATTTGGACTGCTTCGCGAGTAATTTCGTTTGCAATTGTTGTTGCAAATAGTTTTGCTTCGGAAGATTCTTGAATGTGGTCATAGCCATTGTCCCGCAACCACGCTGCTTTGTAAATCAAAAGTCTTGCCGCATTTATTTTCATTGACATTTGAGCTAATTTTGCTTGAATTAATTGATGTTCAATGATTGGTTTGCCAAAAGCTTTTCGCTCTTTTGCATAGCGAACGGAGGCTTCGAAAGCTCCTTGTGCTATTCCAAGAGCTTGGGCAGCAATACCAATCCTTCCACCATTAAGCCCACGCATTGCAATATAAAATCCTTCCCCAACATTCCCTATAACATTTTCATCAGGTACTTCAACATTTGTTAAACCAATGGAAGTTGTATCGCTCGAACGGAGCCCCATCTTGTCTTCTTTCTTCCCTGGTTCGAAGCCTGGTGTTCCTTTCTCGATTGCAAAACAAGCAATACCTTTGTAACCAAGTTCAAAGTTAGTGTTGGCAAAAACAACATAAAGGTCTGCATTGTAACCGGTAGTAATCCAATTTTTTGTTCCATTCAAAATCCAGCGGTCGCCTTTGCGTTCGGCAGAAGTTTTGATTTGTGTTGCATCACTGCCTGCTTCTGGTTCGCTTAAGCAATAGGCGCCAATAATTTCCCCAGAAGCTAAACGGCGGAGATATTTTTCTTTTAGTCTGTTTGAACCATATTTTTCGAAAATCCAATTAACTAGCGAATTGTGGACGGAAAAAATTACACCTACAGATGCATCGACTTTACTTATTTCTTCCATTGCAATGCAATAGCTTATAGTGTCCAGACCACTACCACCCCATTCGGGAGAAACCATCATACCAAGGAATCCAAGCTCGCCGAGTTTTTGTATTATCTCGCGAGGGAACTCTCCGCTAATGTCTCTTTGAATTACTGTTGGTGCAATTTCTTCTTGGGCAAATTTTCTTATTGTGTCTCTAATTTGGTTATGAATTTCATCAAACTTAAATGATATCATTTCTTTCCTTTTAAAAGTTTTTACCTCGTTGCAATTTAAAAAATTTTTTTAGTTTACAATCGTTTAAAACAATTGGTGGTTAACTTTTGGTGATGGTAAATAACGAAGTCTTACACGAAAAAGCATTATTGGTAGCAATTCCAAAAAAAGGTACAGAGAAAAAGATTATCGAAGAACATCTTGAAGAACTTGCTTCATTAGTTGAAACTGCTGGTGGCGAAGTTGTCGATTCGATTTACCAAGAAGTAGTTTCTTTGAATCCTGCAACAGCAATAGGGAAAGGGAAAGTCGCCGAATTAAAGTCCATAATTGAAGAAAAAGGAATTACTCTTGTTGTATTCGACGACGATTTAACCCCTGTTCAAACAAAGAATTTAGAAAACGAGTTTCAAGTCAAGGTAATTGATAGAACAACTTTAATTCTTGCTATCTTTGCTCATCACGCTCGAACACAAGAAGCCAGAACCCAAGTAGAACTGGCACAATTGCAATATCTTTTACCACGGCTAACACGACTTTGGTCTCACCTTTCAAAACAATATGGTGGTATTGGAACAAAAGGTCCTGGGGAAAAACAGATCGAAACCGACCGACGGTTGGTTAAAGCCAGAATTCAGCGATTGCAGGCAAAACTGAAAGATATTGCTCGGCAAAAAGAAATTGAACGTAAACAAAGGGATGATTTTTTTAGATTTGCTCTTGTTGGGTATACAAATGCTGGAAAATCGACCCTTATGCGTCTTTTGACAAATTCTGATGTGTTTGTGGAAAATAAATTGTTTGCAACGCTCGATACAACTACTCGTTCACTTCGACTGCCTAATGATAAAATTGTTCTGTTGTCCGATACAGTTGGTTTTATTAGAAAACTCCCTGCTCATCTTGTTGCTTCGTTTCGTAGCACTTTTTCCGAAGTTCGTAATGCAAATGCACTAATCCATGTTGCCGATTCCAGCCACAGATTCCTTAATGAACAAATTGCCATTGTTCAAGAAACATTGGAAAGTATGAACTTGCATCACAAACCCGTAATACTTGTTCTTAATAAAATTGATTTGCTCGAAGACAAAGAGTATATCCATTATTTGCAACAAGAATATCCAGAAGCAATTCTAATTTCAGCCGAGCGGGGAATAAATATTGCTTCACTTCTCGATAAAATGCAAAAGGTTATGGAAAGCGAAACTAAGTTTGTAAAGGTTTTCCTTCCTTACAACAAATTCGAATTGATACCTTTTCTATTTAGATATTCAAGTGTTGTAAAATCTGAAGAAAAAACCGAAGGTGTTGAATTTCACGCCAAATTGATTAAAAATAAAGAAAACTTATTTGAAAATCTTTTTAAACCATTTTTAACAAATTAGAAATCAACAATGGAAGATTCATCACAAAGAAAAATAGAGAATATTATTAGGGATACGCGAAAAAATATTCGTTACATCATTCTTGCTTCTCGAAAATTGTCACGAAAAGAAATGTTGCAAGTAATTCGCCTTTTTAATTACGACCCACAGAATTTAAAAGCAAAGCCAAATCAAACGATAGTAATTGAAAGCGACTTTTAAAAGTGGAATTGAACTGGAAGATAAAATCCTTGCTCGAACAAATTTCATCGTCCCCGGATTTCAATCAAGTCCTTGATAAAATAGCTAAAAACAAAGAAATTGGCATTCGCCACGTATATGGTTCTATTAAATCACTTTTCCTGTTTCTTATTTGGAAGAATATTGAAAACCGAAAGTTGATTCTTCTTGTTCCCGATGAAGAAACCCTTAACAAATACAGCCTTGACCTTCAAATTTTTTTCAACTTAGAGAATGTCTATTCAATAACAACATTCTTTTCCTCGAAATTTCGCCAGATACCAAACGAAAAGCTAGAATTGAATATTTATGAAAAAGTTTTACACTATAAAACCCACCAATCCTCTATTTTGATAGTTACACCAGAAGTATTTGGAATATCATTGCCAAAGCCAAATACTTTTCTCGAAGAGAAAATGCCAATTTCTGTTGGGGATGTTTTTTCTTATCAAGATTTTATTTCCAAATTTTTGTTGAAAGGTTTCGAACGCAAAGATTTTATCGAGGAACAAGGCGATATAGCCATTCGTGGTTCAATTGTCGATATCTTTCCATTAGGGATGGATAATCCTTTGAGAATAGAATTTTTTGGGGATGAAATTGAATCTATCCGTCAATTCGACTTGGAAACTCAAAGAAGCTTAAAAAAGCTGGATAAAGTTGATATTATTACAACTTTATTTCAACAAAAATACGAAACCACAAACTTATTGGAATATGTTGACCCGAATGATTTGGTTGTAGTAGAAAATTTTGAAATAATAAAGAATACTTATCCGGAATTCCATTTGGAGCTTGAAAATCAAAAGGTTTGGTTGAATTCAATTCTTGGAGAATCAGTTTCAATTAAAACACAACCTTTGAAATCGAATTTTGCTTCTATTCGTAACTTTGTGAAAGAGTTTCTTGAATATTTCAATCAAGGATTTAAAATTTATTTCGCTTCGGATGGCGAGTTACTTTTGAATCGATTGAAAGAAATTCTTGCAAATGCAATAGAAATCGAGTATGAAAACAATTTAGATAGCTACGATGTTTTGTATTCTACAGAAGAGATTATTGAAAAATGTGAATGGTTCGATAAACCTTTGAGCGAAGGGTTTGTATATCCTTCGAGCGGAATTGCATTATTCGTTGAGCATCAAATCTTTGGTCGCGAGAGGCTTAGGGTTTCGCATCGCCCAGGTGGGAAAGGACTTACACTCCAAGAACTTCGAGAATTAAACATCGGCGATTATGTTGTTCATATAGATAAAGGAATAGCCAAATTTGATGGTTTGGAAAGAGTTAAGTTTGGGGACAATTACCAAGATTGTGTTCGATTAGTTTTTGCTGGCGATGATATCCTGTTTTTGAACCTAAATTATCTGTATAAGTTGCAAAAATTTAGAGCAGAAGAGGGCGTAGTTCCACAATTATCTCGATTAGGAACTGGAGAGTGGGAACGCAAAAAGCAAAGGATTAAAGAAAGGCTAAAGAAGGATGCAAAAGAATTAATTAGACTTTATGCTGAAAGGAAAATTAAAAAAGGCTTCGCCTATCCACCAGATACAATCTGGCAAAAAGAATTCGAAGCATCTTTTGTATTCGAAGATACAATAGACCAAGCAAAAGCAACCGAAGAAGTCAAGCGAGATATGGAATCCGAGACCCCAATGGACAGGCTAATTTGTGGTGATGTTGGTTTTGGCAAAACCGAAGTAGCAATTCGTGCTGCGTTCAAAGCTGTTCAATCGGGTAAACAAGTTGCTGTCCTTGTTCCAACAACAATTTTGGCAAGTCAACACGAAGTTACTTTTAAAGAACGGTTGAAAAATTATCCAGTAATTATCGAGTCACTTTCTCGGTTTAAAACTGCTAAAGAAACCGAAGAAATTCTCAATAGATTGGAAAGTGGTAAAATTGATATTATTATTGGTACACATCGGCTTTTAAGCAAAGATGTACATTTCAAAAACCTCGGGCTTTTAATTATCGACGAAGAGCATCGCTTTGGTGTTGCAGCAAAGGAAAAACTTCGCCAATTGAAAGTCAATGTGGATACAATAACAATGACTGCCACACCAATTCCTCGCACACTCAATTTTTCCCTCCTCGGTGTCAGAGATATGAGTTTGATGGAAACTCCCCCTCGAAATCGATTGCCAATTTATACCGAGATAATTTATTGGGAAGATGAATTAATAAGAAAAGCGATTTTAAGGGAGCTGGCAAGAAGCGGACAAATTTTCTTTGTTGTAGACCAAATTTCCCGTATTGATAAGGTATACGAACGTTTGATTCGTGCAGTTCCAAATTCAAGAATTGCTATTGCTCACGGGCAGATGAAAAATTCCGAACTTGAAAAAGTTATGTCCAATTTTATTCTCGGGAAGTTCGATATTCTTTTAACAACCAAAATAATTGAATCTGGGCTCGATATTCCCAAAGCTAATACAATTTTTATTTACAACGCTCAAAATTTTGGATTAGCTGAATTATATCAACTTCGTGGTAGAGTCGGAAGAACAAATATTCAAGCATACTGTTATTTAATTATTCCACCATTGGAAACACTTCCTAAAAAGGCACTACGTCGATTGCAAGCATTGGAAGAATATACAGATTTAGGCAGTGGTTTGAAACTTGCCTTGCGCGATTTGGAAATACGTGGTGCTGGAGACATTTTCGGGTATGAACAAAGCGGATTTATCAATGAAATTGGGTTCGAAATGTATCAAAAAATTCTCGATGATGCAATTCGAGAGCTTAAAGAAACTGAATTCAAAGAGTTCTTTCCCGAAATTGAAAAGCCAAAATCACTTGAATTTCTCGAAAATAGCGAATTGCAAATCGAAGTGGATTTCGATGCCTTTATTCCCGAGACTTATATTCAAAGCGAAACTGAAAGATTTCGCTATTACAAAGGATTGTATAATATTCGACAGCCAAACGAAATATCTAATATTCGTAATGAAATTCAGGACAAATATGGTGACATACCTCAAGAACTTGAAAATCTATTCAAAATTGTTTCTTTAAGGATTAAAGCCTTGGATACAGGAATACAGAAAATTTTGTATAGGGCGAAAAATCTTATTATTGAATTCCCCGATGAAAAAAGTTCTGAATTTTACGACAACGTTTTGCCAATTATTACCGAATTTGCTATATCTTTCGATAATGCAAAGCTTGTTCAAAAAGGCAGCAAACTTTGTATGCAAATGAAAGCTGAAACTTTTGACAAAGTTGTTGAAATTATTTGGAGAATTAAGAAGACAATTGAAAGTGAGTTACAATGAAAAATAATTACCTTTTGGCTATTGAAACTGCAACCAACATCTGTTCTGTTTGTTTGACAAATGGTGAGGAAATTCTTGGTGAGTATACTCTTTATGGTAAATATTCTGCCGACAAATCTCTTGCTTTACTTGCAAAGAGGATTTTAGAGGACAATTTTATTTCGACTGAAGACTTATCTGCTGTTGCTATTTCTTCCGGTCCCGGTTCATTCACTGGGTTGCGGATTGGTTCGGCATTTGCAAAAGGTTTATGTTTCGACGACAAAATCAAATTAGTACCTGTTCCAACACTTTCGGCAATTGCTTTTAGCAATTTAGAATTTGCTAACAATCTAAACTCGGATAGAATTCTTGTTCTTCTTCCTTCGCATAATGATATTTTTTATTTCCAGTTTTTTGGGCTCGATGGAAAACCAATTACGAATGTTGGATGGAAACAGATTCCTGAAATTCGAAATCTAACAGGGGAAAATGACTTTATATGTGGAATTGGTATAAAAGACTTACTACCCGGTCGAAAAGTTGATACTTTATTTCGTTTCAATGCAAAAGATATTGCAGCTCTTGGTTGGAAACTATTACAAAGTAGAAAATTTGCAAAACCTCAGGAATTTGTTCCAGAATATTACCAGCAATTCAAGCCGAAATCCTTATAGGTATTTTTAATTAAAAACTTTAGAACGAGTAAATAAATTTCAAAAAGTCACATCCTTGAATTCGTCAAGCATTTCGAGTGCTCGTTTTGCTTTGCGGTCTTCTGGGTCAAGTTCGAGTGCTTTCCGGTATGCCATTTTAGCGTCATATTTTTTGCCAAGGTAATGATATGCGTCTCCAAGTAATGCATATGCTGCTGCGGAATCAGGATTTTTTTCGATGATAGTTTTGAAATTATTTATAGCTTCTTCGTAGTTTCCAAGCCTTAAGTTTGTGACTCCGAGATGATGATATGCAATATAGAAATTAGGGTTTCTTTCGATTACTTGAATATAGTATTCTCGAGCCTCTCGGATATGTCCATAATGATAATTCAGGATGCCCAGCCAATAACGAGCCATCAAAAAATTTGGGTCGAGTTCCAAAACAGATTTCATAGTGTTAATTGCTTTTCGGATACGAACCTGACGATAATAAGCAAGAGCAAGTTCATAGCGTGCGGTAGGGAATTTTGGGAGCAGTTCTACGGCCTTTTCCAAATATTCAACTGCTTTGTCTAATTCACCAATACGATAATATACGTTTCCACAATGTTTATAAACAATTCCGCGAGAAGGGTCTCTTGCGATTACTTTGTTGTAATATTCAATAGCTTTGAAATATTCGCCATTTGTTTCTGCTTGATATGCAGCAAGAATATCGGGGTCGTCGGAATCAAATTTTCTAAACTCGTTCATAAGCCACCTAAAATGTTAATGGAATTGGTTTTTCTCCTGAATAATCATAAAAACCTTTGCCCGATTTGCGGCCTAAATGTCCGGCGGCGACTAACTTTTTCAAAAGGGGTGCAGGACGAAATCGTGGGTCACCAAGGTCTTGATGGAGAACATTCATAATTGCCAGTGTAGTATCGAGCCCAATTAAATCGGCAAGGGCCAAAGGGCCCATTGGATGCGAGAAACCAAGTTTTGCAACTTCATCGATTGCATCAACGGTGCCTATATGTTCCATAACTGCCCAAATTGCTTCGTTGATAAAGGGCATTAATATTCGGTTAGCAATGAAACCAGGGTAATCGTTAGCAAGAACAGGAACTTTTCCTAAGCTTTCGGCAAGCGCCTTTACTGTTTGATAGGTTTTGTCGCTTGTAGCCAAACCTCGAATAACTTCGACTAATTTCATCATTGGAACAGGATTCATAAAGTGCATACCTATTACTTTATCGGGTCTTTTGGTTTTCGAAGCAATCTCGGTAATAGATATTGTTGAAGTATTGGTTGCCAAAATAACATCTGGGCGTACAAGGTTATCTAAATCTGAAAAGATTTTGAATTTCAATTCCTTGTTTTCGCTAACTGCTTCAACTACGAAATCACAATCGGAACCATCGTTGAAATTCGTTGTTGGTGAAATTTTTGAAAGAGTTTCTTGCATTTGTTGTTCGGTTATTGTTCCTTTTTTCACTTGGCGCCCCAGGTTTTTTTCAATAGTTGACATTCCATTTTTTAAAGCGTTTTCGTATGCATCGCATAGAACGACAGAATAACCAAACTGCGCAAAGGTGTGGGCAATACCATTACCCATTGTTCCAGCGCCCAAAACAAGCACTTTTTTAATTTCCATTTCTTTCTCTTTTTGTGAAACAAACAGTATTCAATATGTAAAAGTAAGAAAAAATTACAAAATGATTGAAAACAATTTTTATACAGATTTGTTTTTCCAATTTTAATAATAATTTTCTATTTACTCTGCCTAATTATCTTAATTCAAGAAAAAGAGGATCACACCATTTTACTCTTTTTGTAATAATAATCAACTTCTTTGCATACAATTCCTTCCTTGTTATGTTTTTTATCTTATATGATTCAAAATTGTTATGAGTTTGGAAACAAAAAATGAAGGCGTAAAAATATTTCGGTGCTCCTTGATGGACTATATTTTTGTTTTTTTTCTTTAATTTCTTTTAGCTTCATTTTAATTCCAACCTTGTAAATTCTTGATTTCCAACACATACAAAAATAAGAAAAAATTTAAAAAAATCAAAATAGATTAAAATAAAGTGTAAGTTATGGCGTCAGTTAATTTTGAACTAAAAGGTTTATGTTGTGATAACTATTAACTTTTATCTCGATCGTCAAGCTAAAAATCATAAGAGGCTTATTCTTTGTTATGTTCGTGGGCTTGGTGGCCCAACAATCGTGGTTTCAACACAAGAGAAGGTGCTTCCTGCGAATTGGAATAAAGATAAGCAAAGGGTAAAAGCCAGTGTTGAGGGCGCATTAGAAATAAACGAACGGCTGACAAACATCAAGAAAACAATAATAAAAATCTATCGCAACTTTTTAGCCGACTCATCCGAATTTGCTATCGAGGATTTTAAGGCTGCGATCAAGCAAGCTTTACACCAAAAGCCACCACTTGTTATTGGCTTCTTTGCCGCTTGGGATCTATACATTCAAACCAAAACCCCCACCTTGGCCACAAACACTTTGAAGAAGTATGGAACGATCCGAAATTATCTTCGGGAGTTTGACAAGAACTTAACTTTTTCCAAGCTTGACCTTCTCTTTTTCGATCGCTTCCAGCGTTTCCTTGTCGAAACCAAACACTTGACAAATAATAGCGTTTGTAAGGTGTTTAGTTTTTTAAAAGCCTTCCTTAACTGGGCAACTGAACGTAGCTTGAATAAAAACCTGTCTTACAAGAAGTTTCAAACCAAGTGGATTGAAAGCGATATAATCTATCTGACAGAAGATGAGCTGATGAAGATTTACAACACAGATTTTGGGCCGATCCTAAACAAAGCCCGAGACATTTTTTGTTTTGCCTGCTTCACTGGGGCAAGATTTAGTGACGTTGCTCACCTCGAGTGGCAAGATATCCATAATAATATTTGGTATCTGAGAACAATGAAGACGAAGGAAATTATTGAAATCCCACTAACCCCTTGGGCTTTGTCCATTTTAGACCGTTATCAGTATCAGAGCAACCCATTGCCACGGATATCAAATCAAAAACTGAATGAATATTTGAAGCAGATTGGCAAACTTGCTGGCATTGACGAGCCAGTGACTATTTCCCGCTATATAGGTGGTCAGCGAGTGGAAGAGACAAAACCAAAGTATGAGTTTCTGACTATGCACACGGCTCGACGAACCTTTATTACTTTGTCATTAGAGAAAGGAGTTCGGCCCGAGGTTCTAATTGAAATCACCGGACATTCAAGTTTGAAGATGCTAAGGCGATATATCAAGATAACCAGCAAGGTCAAGGAAGTTGAGTTGGTCAAAGCCTGGCAATTGAAATCAATATTTATGGAGAACTGATAGATTGATTAGATCGATGGATAGATCGGATAGATCGATGGATCAGTTGCGTAGAATAATACATTCTTTTTATATTCCCCCCTCCTACTTTGGAGGCTTCCTTGTTGGGAGTTCACAATACAAGGTTGATATAGGGGATGGAATACTCGAACTGCTTAAGCAGGATTATGAAAAGTATGAACTTCCAGTTCTGGCTGTATACTATGGCAGCGATGCTGTTGCGGGTCTGAAAGATATGGATGTAGTTACCTATTGTGGGGCAGGTGTTAAATGGGACCATCATCGACAGAAGCTTCGTTGGGGGATAAATCTTCGCGCCCGAGAATATTATTATTATCCCTGGCACCCCCAAGTAACCTTTGGTGGCAACTTGTGCCTACCTGATGATGCTGTTCCCTTGCTTACCAACTATTTCAACCGTGGGTTTCAATGGATTATGGGTGTTTTTAATCCAAGGTTGCAAGGTGAATTAGTTAATGTATTGAAAAACGTCGTTCAATCATTTTTAATTAACTTCAAGCGTCTTGCCCTACGCCCTCCTGTAACCTTGGCTTTTTCTGAAACTACTAATCTAACGTTTAGCCAGATAGAGTGTGAAGAATTAATAACTCAATTGACTTTGTTTTGTGAAGAATTGGGCGTTTATAGCGCTATTTGCTTTGAGTGGGACAACCAGATCGATCAGATCGATCAGATCGATGCCAAAGAGATAACAATCCCGATTCAAAATTTTGGCTGGGGGTATTTAGAGAATGGCATAATGCATTGGACTCAAACTTTCAATCATTATGGTAGCATTCCAATTGTAATTGAGGTGGCAGCTCAACGATTAAAAAAACAAACGTGGTATGAAAACTTTGAAAAAATTTTTGATACCCAGACCAGGAAAAGCGTTGATAAGGGAACTTTAATTTTTG
>CAYPRT010000007.1:0-81222 GCA_964413155.1 uncultured Hyphomicrobiales bacterium
TGTCTGGCTTCTCAAGGTCGGCTAATGCAGCACTCGTTGGATATCCGTAAGAATCATAATCGCTAAAGCCATAAGAATATGCTGCAAATGGATTCTTCGCTCTAATTTTGAAAACACCATCTTTAGGTAAGGCAATTACTTTATAAGCATACTTTTTCCCATCGACATCGTAATGATAGAGATCATCAACGCCAGGAAACATAACATTTACTTTTTTCCATACAAATTGCCCACTTTTTACTTCAGCGAATTCCAAGTCATCGGGAGTCATCCCAATGGAATCCGTTTGGTAAACAAGCCCAATGTAATTTTCAGCAAATCTATCACCGCCAAATGTAGCAGGAGTGCAGAAAGTAATTTCTTTCTGGTATTGCTGATATGGAGTACAAGCCATAGCAAACGGGTCACTATTTGGTCGTGGATATCCATCTTCCTCAACACCAGGATTATAAAGTGTCACAGAAATAGGTTTATTTCCAGAAATTACAACAGGGTAATGTTGATATGGGACATCTCCTGGATTCATCCTTGTTTCGAGCCATCCATCGCCTTCGAAACCTGTGTTTGCTTTAAGATAGGCAAACTCTTTGCCGTCTCGATAAAGAGTAGTTCCCCGTTCTTTTGCAAATATCCTGATGATTGGTGGTTTTTTTCGCCTTGGTATTTTAGATGTATTAGGAACATGATAATCATACCCCCAGGTAAAAGTAGGTAAATCCATCTCGACGGTGTAATCACACCATCTGTTGCCATTTGGAATATTATTACACTGATTTCCTGTTACAACCGCAACAGGTTTATTAGCAATTACTTTGGTTCCAGTAAGATCTGAAGCTTGGCCTTGAGTAGAAATCAAATAAACATCACCTTTATTTAATGTTTTTTGAACTGTTTGTCCAGCCTTCAAACCACCAGCAGTTTTTGTAAAAGAATTTCCCCCAATAGTCACACGAACAGTAGTCTGGTCGAAAACACCAACAATACCCACGAAGCCTGGGAGATAAACCCCCCCAGCTTCAAACATTGGGTCTACAGGGTACCCAGCAGCAATATATTCTTTACCCAATGAAGAAACTGGGATCAAAAGAAAGCCGTCACTTGTCCAGTGATACCTTACTACCACATAAACTACTATTGGATCATTGGAAAAAACATGCACACCATTTCCAATAAATACATCGTCGGGATTCTCTTTTGTGTAGTAGGACCGGGTATAACATTGACCTTCGGTTGGTGTTAAATTAAAAGCAATGACATCATTTGGAATTGTCATTTGTGTACGATACACAGACTTACCAGGAACTTCAACGGTAACAAGTGTCCTGTATGGGGACGTTACATAAACCTTAACAAAATTTGCAAATCCATAACTTTCATCTTCTAAGCACGGTGGGATCGTAAACCAAAAATCCTTTCCAACATTGTTTGCTCCCAACATCTTCGGCAACATCGATTTTATATCTTCGTCGGAATAATTTTCACCTGCACGAACAAGATAGGAAAGCGCAAAAAAGAGAACAAAGAATAAAAGGTTAAATAATTTTTTCATTGCAACCCCCTTCTTTATTAACAAAAATCAAATTCAAAATCCAATTTAAAATAACAATTTACTAAAAAGTAATAACAATACAAATCAAAAAAGTTACAATATTTTTTATCACTAAATTATACTTAACTCTTTACCTACTTTTTTGAATACTTCCAATATCTTTTCAAGATGTTCATCTTCGTGGGCAGCCATATATGATGTTCTCATCATACTCATATTCGGGGGTACGCCTGGTGGAATAAAGGCGTTTACAAAAACACCGTTATCGTAAAGTTTCCTCCAAAAAAGGAAAGACAACTCTACATCTCCAATGATAACAGGAACAATAGCAGATTCATTTTCTACAATTCTAAAGCCAAGTTCTTTAAAACCTTTTCGCATTTTGTCTGAATTTCTACGCAATTTTTCTACCAATTCTGGTTCTTGTTCAAGGATATCCAAGGCTGCAAGAGCAGAGGCACAAGAAGCGGGAGTAGGGCTTGCGCTAAAAATTATTGCTGGAGAATGGTGTTTTAAATAATTAATTACCCTTTCGGGTCCACAAACAAACCCCCCTAGTGAAGCAAAGGTTTTAGAAAAAGTACCCATAGTCAAATCAGTTTCTTCCAATTTATTCCAATAGTGGGCTGTCCCTTTCCCCCCAGGACCAATTACTCCAATTGCATGGGCATCATCTACTAATACTCTAGCATTGTATTTCTTTGCAATTTGCAGCAAAGGAGGTAGATTGACGATTTCCCCCGTAACAGAAAAAACACCATCAGTAACAATTAATTTCCCAGCATCATCAGGTAACTGAGAAAGAACCTTTTCAAGGTCATCAAAGTCTGCGTGTTTATATCGAACAAATTCAGCATAGCCTCCTTTGGCAAGTAAACACCCCGCTACGATACTTGCATGGTTCTCTTTGTCCGAAATTACATAATCTCCTTTTTGAACAAGAGTAGAAATAACACCAAGATTAGTCTGGAATCCAGTAGAAAAAAGTAAACAGGCTTCGTAGCCCAAAAATTTTGCAAGTCTTTCCTCCAATTCAATATGTAAATCAAGAGTTCCAGTAAGATAGCGAGAACCAGAACAACCCGTTCCATACTTTTTTATTGCATTTTTAGCCGCTTCCTTAACTTTCGGATGTGCAGTTAAGCCCAAATAATTGTTCGATCCAGCCATTATAATTTTTCTTCCTTCAATTTGAACTACTGGGCCTTCATTTTCCTGTATGGGTCTGAAATATGGATATAAACCTTTTTCTTTGACTTCATCAGCTCTTGTGAAGGTAAAACATTTGTAGAAAATATCAGTTTCAGTCATCTTTAAACTTTCAAGTAGCATTTTTTCTTAACTCCAATTTAAGATAAATACAAATTAATAAAAACTTCAATGTATTGTTTTGCCAATTCTTTCCCATCGAATAGATTTGATTTTTTCAATAATGCTGTATAAGGGAATATTTGTATCCCAAGACATATAAATAATAAGTGGAGCACCAACTACATTATCATAAGGAACAAAACCCCAATATCTGCTATCAAAACTATGGTCTCGGTTATCACCCAAAGCAAAGCAATAATTCCTTTCAACTATATACTTATTGGTTTGAATACCATCTATATAGATATTTACTCCATCGAAAAGAATATCATGCTCTTCCCTTTTAATGAAATATTCCCACTCTCTCCAATTCGCTGGATTTAAAAAAATTGTATCGCCTTTTTTTGGAATTCTAATCGGACCATAATCATCACGAGTATAGCCTTTCCCTGGTGGAAATGTTTCCCATTTGTTATAAGGAGAAAGAGGTTCACTAAAATCGTATTTTCCAGTTGCAGGCAAAGGATATTCCTTTCCATTAACAAATAATTTTTTATTTATTATTTGCAAAGTATCACCAGCAACTGCAACACATCTTTTAAGGTAATATTGAAATTCTCTTGGTTTAACAGCATCCCGATCACCTGGAAAAACAAAAACAATAACATCTCCACGTTCGGGAGTTTTGGGCCCTGGAAATTTAATATATGGAAGGGGAATATTCAAAAAAGGGATTATCTGTGGAGTTGTTGGACCATAGATGAATTTATTAACAAATAAAAAGTCGCCAGTCATAACAGTATTTTCCATCGACCCAGTTGGAACAACAAAAGAAGCAACTAAAAATCCATTAATAAACATAACAATAATTAATGCTCCAACTATCGTCTTTGCCCAAGACATAACCGTTTCCCCGAAAGTTTGAGGTTTCTTTTTTTTCTCTTCCTTTTTCCTTCTTTGCTCAAGATACCAGCTCCAAATTTTTTTAAAAAAAGAATTAACTTTAAATGGAGCTACTTTTTCGTTGTTTTTTCCTTTTATTTCCATAAACAATCAGTTATTGTTAATCATTTGAATCAATCGATAAAACCGCTAAAAATGCTTCCTGTGGAACTTCAACTTTCCCTATTTGTTTCATTCGTTTCTTTCCTTCCTTTTGCTTTTCCAACAGCTTCCTCTTACGAGTAACATCTCCCCCATAGCATTTAGCCAGAACATTTTTTCGCAAAGGCTTAACAGAAGCTCGAGCAATAACCTTTGACCCGATTGCTGCCTGAATAACTACTTCGAAAAGTTGTCTTGGAATAAGCTCCCGCAATTTAGAACAAATTTTTTGACCCCAACGATATGCCTTCGTTCTATGAACTATTGTCGAAAGTGCATCTACTGGTTCACCATTTAATAAAATATCAAGTTTAATCAAATCTTCGGTTCTATACTCAAGAAATTCATAATCCAGAGAAGCATATCCACGAGAAACGGACTTTAACTTGTCAAAAAAGTCAAAAATGACTTCAGACAATGGCAATTCAAATTCAAGATCAACACGTGTTTGAGATAAATATGTAGTATTTATATGTTTCCCCCTTCGTTCCATACATAATTGCATTATCGCACCAACGTATTCATCGGGAGTGATGATTTGGGCTTTCACAAATGGTTCCTGAATTTCACGAATTTGAACAGCTGGAGGAAGCTGAGCCGGATTTTCGATAAAGATTTCTTCTCCATTTGTTTTAACAACTTTATAACGCACATTTGGAACGGTGGTGACAATATTTTGATTAAATTCTCTTTCTAAACGCTCTTGAACAATTTCCATATGTAATAAACCAAGAAACCCGCAACGAAAGCCAAAGCCAAGGGCAGAAGAGGTTTCGGGCTCGTAAGTAATGGCTGCATCATTCAAAGAAAGCTTGGCAAGCGAATCACGAAGATTTTCAAAATCATCAGGGTCTGCTGGATAAATTCCACTGAAAACCATTGGTTTAATTATTCTAAAGCCGCTAATTGGTTCATCGCATGGATTATTTAGATGAGTTACAGTATCACCAACTTTTGTGTCGTGAAGATTTCGAATATTTGCAATAAAATACCCTACATTACCTGCTTCGAGTTTCCCTGTCCGATGTCGTTTTAAATACAAAACCCCAACTTCTTCGACTTCATAACTCTGTTGTGTTGCCATCAACAAAATTTTATCGTTTTCCTGCAAAACACCATCAAATATTCTAACATTAACAATTACTCCACGATAATTATCGAAAATAGAATCAAAAATTAAAGCCCGCAAGGGTTTATTTATGTCGCCTCTGGGTGGTGGAATCCTATGTACTATAGCTTCTAAAATTTCATCAATGCCAATGCCTTGTTTTGCTGAACAAAAAAGAATTTCTTCCCGTTTACAACCTAATAAGTCAATAATTTGTGTAATAACGTTCTCTAAATTAGTTTGTGCACTTGGTAAATCAATTTTATTTATTACTGGTATAATTTCGATATCAGATTCTATTGCCATATAAAGATTGCTTATAGTTTGTGCTTCAACACCCTGTGTAGCATCAACAACAAGCAGGGCTCCTTCGCAAGCAGCCAGAGAACGGGAAACTTCGTAAGAAAAATCTACATGTCCTGGTGTATCAATTAAATTAAGTAGATATTCATTGCTATCTTTTGCTACATAATTCATTTGGATTGCATGAAGCTTAATTGTAATCCCACGTTCTTGCTCCAAAGGATTATCATCCAGAATTTGGTCAAAAACCATTTCTCGTGGGGTAACCCTACCTGTCCGTTCCAAAAGTCGGTCTGCAAGAGTTGATTTACCGTGATCTATGTGTGCAATTATACAAAAATTCCGAAAATTTTCCATACAGAAAATAATAAATTACAAATTTACCAAAGTTTTAATAATCGTAAATAATTTTTGGAAATCAACAATACTAAAACAATTACCCAATTTAAGATAAATTGGATATTTTATTACTATCCACAATAGCCAACATTTTCCTAATACTCTGAAATATTTCTTCCACTTGAATTCCTTTGTAATTTTCTTTTGAATTTGCCATATGCTGAGCAAATGGAGGAATATTAGGCTGCCATTCATTTACATATGAATTATTCAAAGGACACATAAAAACAATAGGTTTATTGAACGCATTCGCAAAATGAACAATCGAAGTATCTGGTGTAAAAACAATATCTATATATTTAATCAAAGCAATAACATCGTAAAAATTTTTATTATTATTAAATACGTAAATTTTATTTTGAAAGCTATTAACTATTTTTTCTATTCGCTTTTTATCCGATGGATGAAAAATAAAAATGATCCCTAAATCGGGGCAATTTTCAATAATTCTTTTAACCAAAATCTTATATTTCTCCACATCCCAATGCAATCGCGCAGAAATATTAATCAAAAGCAAGTAGTTTTTTGGAATACTTCTAACAAAATCTCTTGCCAAAATCAAGCTTTCGTTTGGAATCCAAAAGTTATATCTAAATAAATATCCCCTTTCAAATGAAAAACCGAAAACACTACACAAATAATGCAAAAGAAATTCACTCATTGATACATTCCATCTCTTTTCTGTGTTGACAAGAACATTGAAAAGCTTGCAATAAATCTCGTTTCTCGTTTCGTGTCCAAGATTGATTTTAATTGCATTAGGTGAAATAAAATTTGCTAAAAGTCCTGCCTTTGTCGTCCTGTGAAAAACGAAATTAATAATGATATTAAATTTTTGTTTACGTAACAGAAACAAAGTTTTCAAAATGTGAAATATGCTTGTTGGAAGTTTAATTGCTTTATCTATCGAGGCAAAATTATTTAATAAAAAGATATTTCTTTCCGAAGCAAGAATCCAGATTTCAGAATTTGGTAATTTATCCCGTAAGAATTCGAAGCTTGGGAATGAAACGACCATATCACCAATTTTGTCATAACGAAAAATTAAAATTTTTACTTGGTCTTTAATAACAATAGGAATATTGATTTGTTGATTCTTAAATATCTTCCCAAGAATTTTGTAAAAAATTTTACGTAACCAATCACTCATTTCTGTGACCACTGGATTGATACATTTCCCAAAGGAATATATATTTCAAAAAAGTTCCAAGGAAAGAGCTTAATGCAGCAATAAATCCTCTTAATCCATCCAAAAAACCAAGATTTATTAAATATGACCTCACAAAAGCAAAAATAGGATTGACAATCAACTTCAAAATATTGAATTTACGACCCAATTCAAAATAAGATTTAGCGGAAATTTTTGAATAATAAATAGTTTTATCGAAATGTTGCTTTAAGTCTTTATATGAATAATGAATAATAAAACCTTTAAGTTTTGAAACTTTACAATCAACTTTTAACACATCATGTGGATTTATTCCTTCCCACCGTGGATTACAATCCCTTGGAACAAGTCTCAACTTCCAATCTGGTTGCCAGGCAAATCTCAATAATTTTCCAAGATAAAATGTTTTACGATTAATAAAGTATCCAATTTGTTGATTTCTTTGGATTGCCTCAATAATACTTTGTTTTAATTCATAGTTGACTACTTCATCGCAATCAAGTGCAAGAATCCAAGGTTGTGAACATTTATTAAATGCAGAATTTTTTTGCTCAATATGTCCTTTCCATTCTTCTTGAAAAACCTTTGCACCAAAGCTTCGTGCAATACCGACTGTATTATCAGTTGAAAAGGAATCAACAAGAATGATCTCGCTGGCAATATCAGCTATCGAACTTAAAGTTCTACCAATATTTTCTTCTTCATTAAATGAAATTAATGCCACAGAAAGTGGCAGTTTCGACATCATATTGTTTGAAAGATAATTTGCAAAATTACAACTTTTTTTGTCCAAATCCTAATGAATAAAGTTTTGATATGTCCTCAACATTTCTTAATTTAAAATGTTTTTAAATGAAACTATAAAATGCAGAAATTATATTATTCTATTAGCGAAGTTTCTCAAATGGTTAATGAGCCACAATATGTTTTAAGGTATTGGGAAAAAGAATTCCCTTTCCTGAAACCAAAGAAGAACAGAGCTGGGAACAGAGTTTATTCTGATAAAGACATAGAAATTATTCTAACAATTAAATCATTATTAAGGGAGCAAAAACTTTCGCTTCGCGGGGCATATGCGGTACTCGAAAAAATTTACGGAAAAAAGCCTAATATCATATTAAAGAAACAAGTTGATTCAAAAGATATTAATAAACCCAAAAGCCTGTTCAGGGTTCCAGAAAAGCAAACGCTTTTCGATTTCGACCAAAATTTTAAAATAAATCTTCTTGAAATTCGAGAAAAAATTAATGCAATACTTCAAATTGCAAAAATGTTATAATTTTATATTTTTGAATTTATTCTAAAAAATGGTTATTTATATGAGATTGTTGTTGATGTTTTTTTATTTAATATTTTTTTCTTGTATATCTCTCAATGCTCAGGAAAAGTTGAATTATCAAATGCGAAGCATAGGTAGCCACGACGATGAAGTTCTCGGTGTTTTTGTCAACGAGGATAATACAATGGTTGCAACTTGCAGTTTGGATGAAACAATCAAACTCTGGAGTCTACCCGATGGAAAGGAACTTCGCACTCTTCGTGGCCATCTTGGACAAGTCAATAATGTTTCTTTCTCTGGAAATGACAAATGGCTCGCATCAGGTTCAAGCGATTACACTGTAAGGATTTGGGATGTAAACACTGGAGAACAACTCAAGGTTTTACGAGGTCATACGGACCAAGTAATTGGAGTTTACTTCAGCCAAGACGATAGTGCCAATTTCGTAGCAAGTACAAGTTTCGACAAAACAGTAAAACTTTGGGATTGGCGGGACGGAATTGAAATTAAAACGCTTCGTGGCCATACTGCTGCCATAAACAATGTCGCATATAGTTACGATGGAAAAACCATTGCATCTTGTAGCGACGACCACACAATCAAAATTTGGTCAACAGATTTAACTTCACAAGAACCTTTAATGACATTGGTCGGACATAATGCCCCAGTTTTAAGTGTTATATATTCTTTTGATTCAAAAAAACTTGCCTCTTGTGATCAATCCGGTGAAATTATTATCTGGGAAATGCCAAAAGGAAAAATGCTTCGTAGAATTAAAGCTCATAAAGATTTAATTCAAGATATCTCTTTCGCTGGAGATAATAAAACACTTGTTAGTGCAAGTCTCGACAAAACAGTAAAACTTTGGGATATTGATACAGGGATAAATTTGATGTCGTTTGACACTGGAGTTGAAGTTTGGTCAGTCGACCTTGTATCCGACGCTTCAATAATCATTATTGGATGTGCGGACGGGTCTGTTCGACTTCTCACAAAATCTGAAACTTCTAACCAAAAATCAAAGAAGAGGTAAAAAATGAAAAGCAAAATCTCAATTATCATAATATTAACTTTCATCATTTCATTTAATACTTTCGCCCAATTTACGGGTACCGTGGTATCTATTAGCGGAACTGTAAAGAATGCTATTACTAAAGAGCCAATGACAGTCTACGTTGTTGCTTACAATGAAGAAGGTAAAAAAGTAAATGCTGCTCGAAGCAATGCCTCGGAAAATGGTTACTATTTCCTTACTGGGCTGAAACCAGGAGCCAAATACAGCATTGTCGTTGAACAACCACGTTTCTTAAAAGAAATTTATGAAATTTATATTCCCCCTACAACACAATATACTGAATATTCAAAAGACTTTGCTTTAATACCTTTTACCGAAGGTACTGCTATTCCTTTGCCAGTTCCCCCATTTGAATTAAAAAAGACTAAAATACGATACGGAGCAGAGGTTTATTTGGAACCATTTGCGAAGGAATTTGTGAATAATAAAAAAGCAACATTTGAAATCATTTGTTATCCTGATGGTAAGGCAGAACCAAATGAAAACTTGAAGTTAACAGAGGAACGTGCAAAATCGCTTATGTCTTATTTCATTATGAAAGGAGTTGAGCCTGAAAGAATTAAAATTAAGGGAAATACAACCCCAGACCCATTAAATCCACCGCCTGTTGAAAAACGTGCTAAAGGAAAACGTTATATCGGAACAACATATATTAAAATATTAACAAGCTAATACCCCTTTAACTAATTGCTTATATGTATTGGTAATTTACGACAGCGAAGAAAAGTAAAATTTTGTTCAATTTCACTGATATTTTGAAAAAACTTGAAATCAACAAAATTTATCATATGGATTGTATCGAAGGAATGAAAGCAATACCAAATAATACAATCGACCTAGTTATCTAGTTATCACAGATCCACCTTTCGCTATTGATTTTAAGGCTAAAAAAAGCAATTACAATAGAAAAGAATCTAGAGTAATCGAAAGATATTATGAAATCCCAAAAGAAAAATATTACGATTTTACAATTAACTGGATGAAGGAAGTACACCGAGTCCTTAATGATTCTGGAAGAATTTATGTGTTTTCAGGTTGGAATGATTTGAAAGAAATATTAATGGCCCTTGATGATTTAGGTTTTGTTACCGTTAATCATATTATTTGGAAGTACCAATTTGGGGTTGTAATCAAAAGAAAATTTTTTACTTCACACTAACATTGTCTTTATGTTTGCAAGAACGAAGAAAAAAAGAAAATTTTTCCCCTATTCAAGATATCGAAAAGACGAGGTTGATAAAGATGGAACTTCTTTGCATTACAAGGACAAAGAAGACGTCTGGATAATTAAAAGGGAATACTGGACAGGTGACCAAAAAACCACTACAAAACTTCTGGCTGAATTAATTTCAAAAATATTAATGTATTCCAGCGAAGAGGGGGATATTGTCCTGGATCCTTTTTTAGGCTCTGGGCAAGTAGCAGTTGTTAGCAAAATGATGAATAGGCAATTTATTGGATTTGAAATTGTAAAAGAGTATTATGAATTTGCTAAAGAGAGATTAGAAAAAAATGTTTACAGAATTAAAGAAAAATGCCAAAATAATAACCAACCGACTTTAACTTTATTTAATGTTAATGAAATAAAATGAACTTTTTAACAACCGCAAAGCAAATTGGCGAACAATTGAAAATTGTTCCCAAGATATGGGATGGTAAAAGTCTATTTTAGAAATGAAAAAATCTAATTTCCCAAATTGGAAACAGATGGAATGGATTGGTTTTTATTTTCAATTTCTATGCGAAAAGTATCTTTCAAACTTTATGGAAATTCCTGGGCCAAAATTCGGAAATGTCCAATTTGATGCTTTAAATATACCTTGGGATTTTAAAGCCCATGCTATAAATACAATTAGTCATCAGATTATTATCAACGATAGAGAAGCAATTTTAAATGGACCTAGAGATTTCGGAGCTATAGGTTTAATACTTGCTTTGGGAAAAGTTAAATATAATGACGAAAGTAGAACTTTTCAAAAATGGCATGAAAAGTTAGAAGGTGGATTGTCTGAATATTCATTTGATAGAATTAAAAGAGGAGGTTGGTCAAGGCTAAGAAAGGTTTCTTTTGATTTACAACAAATTTCTTTCATAAAAATTACCAATAATACTCTTGTCAAAAGTGGCTCCTTTCAAGAGAATTTTAGAAACGCAAATGGGAGCCCACGAAGAGCAATAATATTATTAGATCTTGAATTATTAGATGAAGAATTAGAATACTTTCTAGAATTCAAATATTAATTAAACCCCAATTTCCTTTAGAAAGTGTTTTACCAAAAAATCAAAGTCAACAAATAATTCTCTTGTTGTGAGTTTTCAAATATTGGTAATTTAATGATTTTAAGTAAACTTAAATTACCTTTTTTCACAAACCAACCTATAATATTGCACTTTTCTCCTAATACAGCTTATTTCTTTATTTGTTCTTGGCAAATTCCATTCTTCTTCTTTTTCTACAGTTTTGATAAAAAATTTTCCGCTATTCGAAAGCAGTTCAATATGTTCATTGTGTAATGAAAAAATATCGGTCGCAAGGTAGAATTTTCCATTTGGTTTTAATTTCAACGCAATTTCTTCAATAATTTCACTATTTAAAGCTCTGCGTTTGGAATGACGAGCCTTTGGCCACGGGTCTGGAAATAAGTAAAAAACACCTTCCAAACTACTATCTTCTAAAAAATCCAAACCATTTAGAATGTTATGCCACAAAACACCAGCATTTAAAATCTTTTCTTCTTCAATGACTTTTTGCAACCAATCTATACAATCCTTTTTTAATTCAATCCCAAGAATATTCTTTTGTGGATTACTAAAAGCAAATTCCAAAAGAAATTTGCCTCTGCCAGTTCCAATGTCTAAAAAGTCAGGACTTTTGCCATTTTGAAAAAAATTTTTCCAAGAAATATTTTCAATAGGTTTTGGATAATTTGGAGGAATGACCTTGAGTTTCGAGATAGGAATATAAAAGTATGGGGCAATGTGATGCCTAGGCCTTTTTTCAGGAAACGGATATTTTGTTGTCAATTGTTCAAAATCAAATTCCATATAAACATTTAAAAAATCAAGCCAAACAGAGCATCAATGATAAGAATTGAAGCAGCAGAAATCGTATATGCACGAACAGTACTATTTCCTACACCTTCTGCACCACCAGTTGTACGAAAACCAACATAACAAGCAATTAAAGCAGTAACACCACCAAAAACCATAGATTTGACTAATCCAATGAAAACTTCTTGTGCTCTGAAGAACCTTTGAATAGAATCAAAAAACATATAACTAGTAAAATCGTATTTTATAATAGTTAATAATAAACCACCTAATAAAGCAACAAGATTCGAAAAAATGGCTAATAATGGCATCATAAAAAAAGCAGCAACAACTCTTGGCATTGCCAAAAAACGGTCTTTATCTATTGCCATCATTTCGAGGGCATCAATTTGCTCAGAAATTTTCATGGCACCTATTTGAGCAGCCATTGCACCACCTACCCTACCAGCTATTACTAAAGCTGTTAACACAGGTGTTAATTCTGTAAAAACAACAGTTGCAATAGAAGAACCAATAAAGGGTTTTGAAAGTTCTAAAAGATTAAATTTTGTAAACAAACTTGTTGCTTGTAAAGCAGCAATTGCCCCAGTAAAAGAACCAATCAATGTTACTAAAGGCAAAGAATCGGAACCTACAATTGACATCTGATATACAACCAGCCTCCAGTCTTTTATTATCCTAGGAATGTAACGAATAACGCTGAACAAAAGTAAAACTATACTTCCAAATTCTTGAACAAAACCAAGAACCTTTCTTCCTATCATTTGAAAAAATTTCTCTAGCATAGCAAATGTTTTAATCTAAAAAACAAAATTACTACATAAATAACACAATTTGAATTAAAATAGTTTAATAGAACTTGCTCAATAGATTAAGAAAGAAATGTTCTCGACTTTCAAATTATTATTAAATTTTTAAGATAAAATCACCAATCCAGATAGTATCCTTTTGCAACTACTTTTAAATTGTAAGCAATATTTTGCTCATTAAAAAATTTATTAACAATTTGCATTTTTTTGTTTATACAATTTTCAAGAAAAGGTGGAAAGATGGGATTAACTAAAAGACCTTTCGCAGAACCCTACAAAATTAAAGTTGTTGAGCCTGTTAAAATGACAACTCGCGAATATCGTTTCGAAAAAATTAAAGAGGCTGGTTATAATACGTTTCTTCTTCGGTCCGAAGATGTTTATATCGATCTTCTAACAGATAGCGGAACTAACGCAATGAGCGACTATCAATGGGCGGGAATGATGCTTGGAGACGAAGCCTATGCTGGTTCGAAAAATTTTTACTACTTGGAGTCAAATGTTCAAAAATACTACGGTTACAAATTTGTTGTTCCCACTCATCAAGGTCGAGGAGCCGAACATCTACTTTCCAAGACATTAATTAAACCTGGCGATTTTATTCCTGGAAATATGTATTTTACAACTACTCGACTCCACCAAGAACTTGCTGGCGGAACATTTGTTGATGTTATTATTGATGAAGCACACGATGCAGCAACCTGGCATCCTTTTAAAGGTAATGTTGATTTACAAAAGTTCGAGGACTTAATTAAAAAAGTTGGTCGTGATAAAATCCCTTACATAACAATTGGTGCTCCTGTTAATATGGCTGGTGGACAACCAGTTTCGATGGAAAATATGAAACAAGTTAGCGAACTTGCCCATAAACACGGAATAAAAGTCGTTCTTGATGCTACTCGAGCTGTTGAAAATGCATATTTTATTCAACAAAGGGAGCCTGGTTATCAGAGCAAATCCGTTGCTGAAATTTTAAAAGAATTTTGCTCTTATACCGACGCTTGCACAATGAGCGGCAAAAAGGACCTTTATGTAAATATTGGTGGCTTTGTTGCTTGCAACGACCCTGACCTTTTCGAAGAACTCAGAAATCTTGTGGTTGTTTACGAAGGACTTCACACTTATGGTGGATTAGCAGGACGAGACCTCGAAGCTATGGCTCGAGGAATTGAAGAAGCTGTGAAAGATGAAAACATTAGTTTTCGTGTGAAACAAGTTGAGTATCTAGGGAATTTGCTTTTAGAGGAAAATATTCCTATTGTTGTACCAATCGGTGGTCATGCAATTTTTTTGGATGCAAAACGCTTTTATCCTCATATTCCCCAAAATCAGTTCCCAGCTCAAAGGCTTGCTGCGGATTTATACGTAGAGTCTGGAGTAAGAGCAATGGAACGAGGGATTGTTTCTGCAGGTCGAAATAAACTCACAGGCGACCATAATTATCCTAAGCTTGAGCTTGTTCGGTTAACAATACCTCGCCGAGTATATACACAATCACATTTAGATGTAGTTGCTTGGTCAGTGATGGAGCTTTACCAAAATCGAGAAAAGGCTAAAGGATTAAAAATGGTATTTGAACCTAAATATTTAAGATTCTTCCAAGCTAGATTTGAACCCATTGAATAATATTTCTAAAAAATTAACTTGAATGGGCTACAACTATTGTAGCCCATTTTTTTTATGTTTAAATAGTGTTGAAAAAAATTTCATGATATATTCTTTTTCCTTTATTCCAAAAATATTGAAAAGGAAAGGAGAGAAAATATAAAAAAGAATAGCGACAAGTCTCAATAAAAATTTGATCTTGGATTCAATATTTTTTGTAAAAAAGTTTGCAAAGAAAAAAACAAAGATCAATATTATTCCCAAAAGAATAATTTTGTTCCATTGATATTTGATTGGATAGAACTTTTGTGAGTATCGATAAATAATTATCGCCGAAACAAGATATGCAAAAAAAGTAGACCAAGCCGCTCCTCGATAACCCAAATAAGGTATAGTAAGGAAATTCAACAAAACATTAACTCCTGCAGAAACTCCAACAGCAAGTGGAAGATACTTAGTTTGCTTTACAATGTTTATTCCAGCAGTAAAATTGATATAAAAACCATTGAAGATATAACCAAACATTACAATAGGAATTATGTCCATTCCTTGCCAATATGTTGGTTCTATAAACCTTCCACCAAAAAAAGGAAGACGAACTAAAAATTCAATAAAGAAAGCAGTTGCAAGAAATACGATTCCTAAAAAATAAGAAAAGTAAGTAAAAATTCTTGAAAACAATTCCTTTGCATCTTTGTTTTCATAGTTTGAAAGATAAAAGGGACGCCAAGCATAATCGTACATCGCCACAAACAACATCATAGGAATCGCAAGGCGGTAGTTTACCATATAGACACCAACCTGATTAGCATCAGTTAAATATTTTAAAATAGGTCGGTCAACAACTTGAAGGACAATACTGGAAAATGTGGCGGGAACTGTAGGCAATCCAAACCGTAACATTTCTTTAAATAATCTTAAATCAAAAGAAAAAGATAAATGCTTAAGAATAATTCGAAGAAAAATCAGTATTCCAACAGAATTTGCAGCCAATTGAGCAAAAAAGACCCCTTTTATTCCGGACCTTAAGATTACAACAAACCAAATATTCAAAGCAACAGCAATGACTATTAAAAAAAATCGAATTAATGAAAACTTGGCAACTTGTCTGGTCATTCTCAAATATGCGTAAGGAACAACCATTAGGCAATCGGTAAAAGGAATTAGAGCAGCTAACCGAACAAGTGTAACGTTGTTTGGCAAAGTAGTTAAATAATCTGAATATTTTGGTGCCAAAAGTAAAAGGAAAAAAGTAATAAGAAAAGATATAATCACAATAGTAAAATATGAATACGAAAAAACAATTTTGTTTTTTTGGGGATCATCGTGAGAGAAAAAGCGAAAATATGCGGCATCCATTCCAAACGAAAAAATAACATTTACAAAAGCAATCAAAGCAAAAAAATTACCAACATCGCCTACTTCTTCAACTGTAAGGAAGTTAGTATAAAATGGTGTAAGAAGAAATGTTAAAAACCTTCCGATTAAAATAAAGATTCCATAGGTGAAAGTATCGGCTGCAAGAGTTAAAATTCTACTTTTCATTCGTAGAAAAAAATCTAAAATAAGAAAAAATAAAGCAAAAGAACATAGATTTAATGAAGGAAATTATATCCACATCAATTTACTCAAAATGTTTAATTTTATACTTTCTGATTTTAATGGTGAATAATGAACTATGAGGAACTGGGTAAATTGATCTATGAAGTTTCGCTTCTGCGAGGAAATTTCCACCTTCGCTCTGGAATCACAAGCACTGAATACTTTGACAAATATCAATTCGAAAGCCGACCTTGGTTACTTAAAGAAATTGTAAATCATATGATAAAACTTCTTCCCGAAAATTTCGATGTGCTCGCAGGATTGGAAACAGGTGGAATTCCACTTGCAACTGCACTCTCTCTCGAAATTTCAAAACCTGTTGTATTTGTTCGAAAAAAAACTAAAGAATACGGAACAAAAAAACTTGCTGAAGGGGTTGAAATCTATGGCAAAAACATCGTTGTCATTGAAGATGTGGTTACAAGTGGCGGTCAAGTAGCGATGAGCATTGAGGAACTTAGAAAACTCGGTGCGAATTGCAAAATTGCACTATGTGTAATAGATAGAGAACAAGGCGGAAAGGAAAATCTTCAAAATTCGGGAATTCAATTGGTTTCACTTTATACAATGTCTCAACTAAAAACCATCGTTCAAAAAAATAAATAAACTGTTTTTCAATCTGGCACAAGTTTTGCTCTTCTTTTATTTTGTCTAAATTTTAATAACAATGACAAAGTTATTTTTAAAAGTTATTCTTCTACTTTTAAGTTGCATTAATCTTTTTTCTCAAGAAATATTGATAATTCGTTCCGATGTTGATTCTTCACGAAAAAGTTTCGTTACTGCTACAATGAATTTCCGAATTATTATTAAACTTGAAAATGTAATAAATTGCACTGGAATTTCATTTGTTTTATTACACAACCAAAGTGAGTATATCAAATTTTCTAATTTCAAGCCTCTCTCTTTTTCAACAAAAGGTTCGTTATTTGTATATCCTTGGATTAATCCTATCGATGGAAAAGAAAGAATATTCACAGGCTTATTAAACGGTGATACTATTGGTGGAAAAGGAGAAGACAATCCCGAAGCCATTGAATTTGAATTTTCTGTTTCCCCCGATTCTCCCAATGGTTCAACTGTTGAATTTTCATTCGAGGATGCAGAAGCTGTTATCACAAATAATAATATTGGGGAGATAATCAAGCTTAATAGCCAAACTGTTATCTTTGATATCCATAGCTTTGTAAACGTCTGGCCAGGCGATGCAAATAATGACGGAATTGTAAATATCAACGATGTTTCAAGTGTTGGACTTTTTCTTGGTTACGGCGCCAGTAAAAGCAATTTTCGTTCTTTCAAAAGATATAATGCCTCTACAAACTGGTTCCCTCAAAGCTGTTTGTCTTGGGATAGCCTTGCTGTTACATTTGCTGACTGCGACGGCGATGGGGAGGTTACAATAAATGATATGTTGGTTATAGCTTTGAACTTTGGTAAAACCCATTCTCTTTCATTAATCCCTCAAAATGGAAATCAAAAAGTTGTCGCACAGGACCTCTTAATCTCCGAAAACTGTGAATCTTGTTTTGTTCCAATGAAATTAGTTGCCGAAGATGATATTATTGCTTTTTCTTCTGAATATAGCGACTTATTAATGTTTTCCGAAACAAATTCTTCTTTGGGAGGGTCTTCTAAACCAGGTGACCAGTTTATCTTCTTTAAACATGGCGAAAACAAAACCCTTCTTGCTATTGGTTCAACTAATAATTCACCATTGAACAATAGGATTGTTGGCTATTCGAATGTTTATATTACTATTTTGGGGAAAGGAATTACAATAGAAGGAAAAATTGTTGATGCTATTTTGAAACCAGAAACCAACTCAAATATCAATGAAATCGATTCCCAATCATTATTTAAACAATTTCCTTCATTGTATCAAATCTATAACATCCTTGGGGTAATTATTCGAGAAGGAATAACTTATAGTCCCGACCAAATGTTTTCCGTTATCTCGGATTTACCAATTGGAGTTTATTTCCTCAAAATAAACAATGAAAAAGGCACTCACAAAATAACAAAATTCATAAAAAATAATTAACTTTTTTAAACCTTTCCTTTTACAAATTGTCTAATTAATTTATTTGGGTTTTGTTCGTTTAAAATGTTTTTCCGGATATTAATATGAATATGAAGCAAATTTTTCTATATCTTTTAATTTTGGTGCTTTTTTCTTTCAATAGTTACATTAGTATTTCACAGGATACGAAAATTAGGCAAATTGAAAGAGAACCTATTGGTGTTGTAAGAGGAAAAGTAGTAGACGACCAGAGCTACTCCCCTATGGAATATGTCAATGTAAGGATTTTTCGGTCCCGAGATTCATCTCTTGTTGGCGGAACTCTTACCGATAAAAACGGATTCTTTGAACTTAAAAATTTACCATTTGGAAAATATTACTTAATCTTGAAATTCATCGGATTTCGTACAAAGATAGTAGATTCCATATTTGTTACCCCCAGAAATCCGGAAGTTATGATAGGGACCATACATTTTCAGAATGAACCTCTTCAAACCAAAGAAGTTGAGGTTTCTGCTCAAAAAGACATTGTATCATATTCAATTGACCGAAGAATCTATGATGTCTCGCGAGATTTATCGAAAGTTGGTGGGTCGGCAATAGATGTTCTCAATAATGTACCATCAGTTTCTGTTGATATCGATGGAAACGTTAGTCTTCGAGGAAGTGGAAATGTTCAAATACTTATTGATGGAAAACCTTCGGCACTTCTTGGTTTCGACCAAGGTTCCGCACTCGACCAGATTCCTGCTGAAAATATTGAAAAAATTGAAGTGATTACTAATCCTTCCGCAAAATACGACCCCGATGGTGTTGCAGGGATAATTAACATTGTTTTGAAAAAGAATCTAATGTTTGGCTATGGTGCAATTCTTAATACAAATGTTGGTACAGCCGATAAGTATAATGGCTCTATAAACTTAAATTTACGGACTGATAATTTCAACTCAACTATTGGATATAGTTACCGAGCTTTCAGTATGCGTGGTAGAACAGAATCTACGCGCAATTCCTTTTCACCGGACACTACTAACTTATTTCAAATACAAGATTTTCTTCGTCGGGGACATTTTCACCGCTTTCAATTTTCATCTGAATGGACAATTAACCCTAAAAATTCACTGGTTTTCAGTGCCTATGCTGGTTTATTCAATAGAAATATGTCCGACTCGACCGGTTATGCAATGACTTATGTTCTGAATAATCTGGAAAGTGAATATTATCGAAAAAATTCTTCTGAAGGTGAAAATTTTTCATATGATTTAGGTCTAAATTATAAATTATTATTCGATAAAAAAGATAAGGAATTTAACTCAGATCTTCTATTTAGTGGTTTTAGAGGGAATGACAATAATCTTTACTTTATGAATTCAAAAAATGATAATGTTCTCTTTTTTGGTTCTAGTCAAGAAAACAATAAGAATAACTACCTTAATAATAATCTTATGTTTGATTTGAATTACATTAACCCATTGAATTTTGGGAAAATTGAAATTGGTGCAAAGGCCAATGTAAGAATAATTGATGTAGACTATAATTATTATGTATTTGACGATTCTCTTAGCCAATGGATTCCCAAAAACCTAAGCAATAAATTTTATTATAACGAAAACATAATTGGGGGATATGCTATTTTTTCAAGCAAATATAAAAAATTTGGTTACCAAATTGGACTTCGTTTCGAAGGAACTCTTACAAGATCCGAACAGAAAACTACCAATGAAATTTTCGAAAGCAACTACTTTAATCTATTTCCTACAATTCATTTAAGTTACCAAATTACTCAAGCAAACAGCTTAATGTTTAGCTACACCCGCCGCATTAATCGACCTAATTCATTTTATCTTAATCCTTTCGAAGACCGTTCCGACCCCCAAAATATTTCCAAAGGTAATCCATATTTAAAACCCGAGTTCTCTAACTCTTTTGAAATTTCGAATCTTTCATACATTCCACGAGGCTCATTGAATCTTACTCTTTTCTATCGGTATACAACTGATATTATTTCTCGAATAACAAACCTTGATTCTAGCGGTTTAACTTCTCTAACAACCTACGAAAATTTAAACAAAAGCAAAAGTATAGGTTTCGAGGCAATGCTTAATCATAATCTTTTTTATTGGTTAAAGTTAAACCTTAACTTTTCTTATTTTTATCTCGATGTGAATGGAATACCAAATTATGGTATTCCAGCAAGAAATAGCAAAAGTTTGAATTTAAAGTTGAATTCAGTATTTAGTCCTAAAAAGAATCTAGACATTCAGTTAAATCTGTCATATAACTCACCAGTCGTTACAACTGGTAATGGAGGAATGTATTGGCGATTTTTCCAAATGGGAAGTGTTGGAAAGATGGAAGGTGTTTTCACTGCTAACCTTGCAATAAAACTGGATATTTTGAACGGAAAAGGTTCTATTAGCTTTCGACTTATGGATATATTCAAATCGTTAAAATATGACCTAACAACTAACGCTTCAAATTTTGTCTCAAATATTTATAGAACACGAGAAAGCAGAATTGCTTTTCTGGGTTTCCAATATAAAATTAATGAATATAAAAACCCAAAAGTTAAACGTCCCGAAGACTTACCTGAAATTGAAATGGAATAAAATATTTTTCCAAAAGAATTTATAACTTCTTTCATTTTTAACACGTTTGTATAATATTAGTTCTTTTTTTATTTCAAAAAGTATCTTTAATTTTGATTTTCTTAACTTTTGAGTGAATTATGAACTATTTCATACTATTTCTTTTACTATTAATAATTCCAAATTATCTTTTTTCTCAAGATAATTTCAAAATTTCTGGTGAGTTTCGTGTGAGAACAGAACTCGATGGTAGAGACTTCTTAAACAACACTTACCCACAATCCTTCACCGCTTTGCGTGCCCGCCTTTCTATTGAAAAAGCCTTTAATAAACATCTAAATTTCTTTTTGCAATTCCAAGATTCAAGAGTTTTTGGCGAGGAGCGTAGCACTTTAACAAATCTCAAAAACATCGATTTACATCAAGGTTACGTGACAATTTCTAACATTTTCGATTCCCCATTTTCTTTTACATTTGGACGCTTTAAATTGATTTATGGAAAGAACAAGATTTTTGGACCAAATGATTGGCATAATATTGGTAGAAGTCACGATGGTTTCAAAATCAATTATTATTCAGAAAAATCTAAAATAGACTTATTTGCTACAACCCATACTAATTTCCTCAGTTATAGAGCGGGCGCTGCAAACATAACACAACAATATAATTACACAGAGCCACCAGCAGACACAGGTTTTAACATTTATGGACTCTATTCATCATTTTATCCTACAAAATCATTGGCATTTGAATTTTACGACTATTTCGAGTGGGATAGAAGTCAACCCGATAAAATCCACAAACATTTGCAAAGGAATACTATTGGTTTCGCATTCGAAATCGCACCAAATACTTCACCTTTTTTTGTTAGGCTTGAAAGTGCTTACCAATTTGGAAAAATTTTCGTTGGTGAAGAAAAAAATATTAAGGCTTTTATGATCTTAGCAAATGTAGGATATCAATTAAAAAACTTCACAGCTTCGTTTAACGCAGATATTAACTCAGGTGGAGACCCTATTAAGTCAGATGATTACAAGCTATTTGATAATCCATATTCAACTAAACACAATTTTCAAGGTTATATGGATTTTTTCACTGGTTTATCAAACCCAAGTTTTGTTACTGGTATTTATGGACTTAATGATTTCTTCTTGCGATGTATTTACCAACCATACAAAAATCTAAATCTTCAACTTGATGCTCATTATTTTACTACTTATGCTAAATACCGAAATCCAGAAGGGAAAGAAATTTCAGTTTATGGACCAGAAATTGATTTTGTGGCCCGATATAAACTATACGAATTCCTTGATATTGAATGGGGTTCTGGATTATTTATTGCTGGGGACGTAATGAAAGACTTATACAAAAAAGTACTAACAAACAGAACAACGGACAAGTTTGACCCTGGATTTTGGACATATCTTCAATTTAACTTAAAATTTTAATGTTGGATTTGGTTATTTAAAAAAAAATTTATAATTTTGCTTTTGAAGATCGCGGGCTGGAGCAATGGAAGCTCGTCGGGCTCATAACCCGAAGGTTCTAGGTTCGAATCCTAGGCCCGCTACAAAAGAAGAGGCTGTATAAGCCTCTTTTTTATTGCTTAATCGCCTTAATTATTTTCTTTTGACCTTCGTTCTCAAAGATAAAGAAGTAAATACCTTGGGGAAAAGCATAAAAATCATAATTGTCAACTTCTGTGCTGTTTAGTTCCACCAGTTTTTTCCCAAAAACGTTAAAAACTCTTAACTTTTGAAAGATAGGTAGTTGCAAATATTTTGAATCAATATAAAAGCATTTAAAAACTACAAAATCTGAAGACAAATTATCGTTTATGAAAGAAAAATTACCAAAATCAACCGGTGAAAAGAAACGAAATTGTAACCTTTCGATATCCCAACCCATAAAATTTTTTGCACGGTCGCTTAAGACTGAAAGCCTAAGTTTAATACTTTTACGAAGGAATGGCGACAAGGAAAATATTTGAGTATTCCAATAATTAAAATATCCAGCAAATCCAAAAGTACCTTTTTTTTGCTTTCCAAATTGATTCTGACTTGCAATCATTGACCTTTTTGAACGTAAAGGAATCCAACTATCACCAAAGTCGGTCGAAACTTCTATTAAAGCAAAATCGTAAAAAGGTTCAATAATCCAGCGGGAGCGAATTTCCAATTCTGCATTTGAATAATCTAATAAAATACTTGAAGAATATAAATAATTATCCAAAGAATCAATGTAGTTTCCATAAGGGCTATCACACAAATAAACCTTCCCTTCGGTTGTATCAAATTCATAACCCCATTTAGTATCATCAAAATACCAATTCTCACTGCTTTTGAAATCAACAATTTCATAAGCATAAAGTAAATGAGAAATTGTATCGTTTCTAAGAATCCCATTTTGATTAATAGTTACAACAAAATCCACTTGAGTGCCATTTTTAAAACTTGCATTAGGAACAGGAATTTTAATCATTGTTTTAAAAACTTCGGCGGGTTCAAGTAAAGGTAAATTGATAACTGTATCTAAATGAATATCGGGGGAAAGCGACCTTACATAAATTTTATCACCATTATTATTTTTTCTTATCCCTATATTTTGAAAGTCTAAAAATAAAGTGCCCTTCTTTTCCAATGTATCAAATGAATATAAGTTTTCTATCAATCGAATATTCGCCCCCGCAGACCACAGAAAATTCCAAATCAAAGGATAATTTTCTTTGCCAATTTCAATAATTCTACTTTTATTGGGCCAAAAGCCATCGAATTGATAACTTGCCTCTGGCGAAAATGCAAAGACTTTCCCTTTTGTTGAATCTTGAATATAAAACCAATCATCAGACGAACCCCTAGTCGAGTAACCAACAGTTTGTAAATCTGTTCCAAAGTAATAGCTTGTCAATGGTTGGATGTACTTACCAAAACTTCTAAACCACAAAGAGTCAGGTGTTTCATAGGGCAAGGCACTATATGGATATATCAACATTCCACCATAAGTATGGTAATTTAATGCTAAAACAAAACGCTTCCTCAAACAAAATTCCCGTAAAGCCTTGGATTCTGGCTCAGAAAAAGGCTCTGGTCCACGATAGGTTTCATTCGAGGGATTCGTCGAAGAACCGTTATTGTTTGCATTCCAAAATTCGAAGGGACCATAATTTCGATTTAAATCAACACCAGTGTCTTTATCATTAATGGGTCGTCGGTTTTTTCTCCAAAGGCCTCCGCCATTAGGGTATTTTTTTTCGTTATAAAAGTAGCCATCCGGATTCAAAATAGGAATAACCCATATTTTTCTATTTGACAATAAATAGTTTGCCTCCTGATCACCATTGGAAGCCAATTCGAAAAATTTATTCAAAAAATAAACAATTGATGTAACAGTTGCAGGTTCTCGGGAATGATGCAGTGCCGTAATTAAAACCTCAGGTACGCCGGGTTCGTTACTACCAAAAGCATATGCAATTAATGGTCTTCCCTCAAAAGAATAGCCAAATGTATCTGCTTGAATGAAATATGAATAATTTTTAACCAGTTCGTCAAATTGTTTAAAAATCTCGTTTAACTTGTAAAATCCACCCATAGAACCAAAACTGAATGTCAAAGTTTTATCGAGAGTTATTTTATTATTTTCTCTTTCCAATTTTTCACTTAAATACTTTTCGTAATTTTCAACGACTACTTCAAAATTCAAATTGCTTATCTTAATAGTTCCAAGTTCAAAGTCATTTACTACAACTTCGATAAAGTCTTTCCCAATCACCGCTGATTCAAAATCAAGATTAAGACTTATGATTTTTTGGTAATCTAAATCATTTGCAAAATGTAGTCTAACTAAATGAAAATCGGAAAAAACTGGATAACAAACAATAAATAATAATAGAAAAAATGGTAAAAAAGCATTCCTCATAATTAAATTACCTTTTATTCAACAAATAATTCCGTAAAAGTAAATTGCACCACGTCGAACAATCCTTTATCTCCTATTTTAAGACTTGGTATAACAAGCAATGACATAAAAGAGAGCGTCATTAATGGCGAAGTCAATTTCGAACCTGCATCTTTAATCAAATTTTCAATTTGCAAATATTTCTCCGAAATATCTTCTAAAGAAAGATAACTCATTAGCCCTCCAATTGGAAGAGACAAAATAACTTTTGTGTTTTCGTCTACAAATGCCATTCCTCCTTTATTTTCAATTATCAAATTTATTGCTTTAACGATGCTTTCGTCATCAACACCAACAGCAATAATATTATGGGAATCATGGGCTACACTGGTAGCAATTGCTCCACGCGTTAAACCAAAACCCTTCACAAAACCGATGGATGGCTTTGATTGGACATAACGATTAACTACAACAATCTTTAAAATATCTCTTTCGACATCTGACACAGCATATCCATCCTCAACTTTCACGGTATCAACCAAACTTGTAGTTACTAAACTATTGTCTTTTGCTCCAATAATTCTTGCACTATTTTTACCATTTGGTTTCAACTTAATAGAATCAACATCTATTGTCTTAATATTGAAATTATTAACAATTTTTGAATGCTCTTTTTCGATCAAATATTTACCCTCTTTTGCAACTAATCTACCCTGAATATAAGTTTCAAGAATATTAAGATTTTCAAGACTATCAACAACAATAAAATCGGCATCGTCTCCAACCTTTAACAAACCGACAGGAAGATTATAATGAGTAACAGGATTTAATGAAGCAGCTCTCAAAACGTCAAATAAATCGAAACCCATTTGGAGTGCTCTTTTAACAAGAAGGTTAATATGGCCTTTTTCTAAATCAAAAGGATGTAAATCATCGGAGCAGAACATCACCATCGAAGGATAGCGTTTAATCAAGGGAATTAATTCTTGAAAATTTTTCGCAGCAGAGCCTTCACGGATTAATATTTTCATCCCATTTAAAATTTTCTCTTCTGCTTCTTCAATTGTCAAAGATTCATGATCGGTCAGAATTCCTTTTGAAATATATTTTACTAAATCATCTCCACGCAAACCAGGGCTATGCCCATCAATAGGAACATCAAATTTATGTGCAATTTCTATTTTAGAAATAACCTCATGGTCGTCATTAATAACACCAGGGAAATTCATCATTTCGCTTAAATACGAAATTTCCAATTCTTTGAAAAGAAACTCAATTTCCTTAAGACCAAACCTTGCACCAGAAGTCTCGAAATTGGTTGCTGGAACACAGGAAGGAGCACCAAAGAAAAACTTCAGTGGAGTTTTAGAAGAGTCTTCGAGCATAAATTGGACACCTTCGATCCCGCAAACATTCGCAATTTCATGTGGATCTGATACAGTTGCAATAGTACCAAATCGAACAGCATTTCGGGCAAATTCACTTGGTGTAAGCATTGAACTTTCAATATGAATATGCGAATCAATAAATCCTGGTAATATATATTTGGAATATTTTACACTTTTTTCTTTTTTTATTTCACAAATGACGCCATTGGATACAAAAACAGTACCAGGAAAAATGGTTTTCTCAATAACATCGACAACATTACCAGAAATTGAAAAGTTCATATTTCCTCCTATGGTTTATAAGAATACTTTTGTGAAAAAGAGGGGGGAGAGTATAAACGATAATCACCAAAACCACTGTAATCAACAAAAATAAAGGTCTTAGTCGTGTAGTTCCAAATCTCATAAGTTCGATTATAGGTAAAATCAGATTGAGTTTGAATGCTCGCTGGAGGTCCAAGAACAATATAAACCATACCTCTATCGGTTTGCCATCCCTCTATATATGATTTAAAAGCATTGTTAGCATAATAAACCCTTTGATAATACTCCTCAAAAGCCTCGTTAAATTCAGTAGAAGGGGTTGGATCAAGTTTTTTCCAGAATTCCAAAAACCTTTTTAGTTTTTCTTCGTAAGTCTTACCTTCATTGATATAATCGATATCATTCTGATAGGCAACATATTTTAGTTGTCTTATAGATTTATCCAAGTTTGAAATTACCAAATTTGTGATACTCGGATTAAACTCAAACCCACGTTCAGCAATAGAAAGAATTTCATCCTCTTTGAATAATGAGTCACCTAATAACTTTGGCATTAGTGCAACAACCCGAACGAAGTAACGACCCTGACTTAATGCCGGAGGTTTTGTAAGTGGAATAAAAATTTGTGAGTCATCTTTCAAAAAGTAGTTTTTTCTTGGACTCCTATAAACTTCTTTTCCCTTAAAGTCTAAAATTATGTATACAACATCAATGGAATCGAATAGCTTCACTTTTTGATATGTTTCAAAAAAAATGAATACTTTTTCCAAATTGCCAAGATTATCAGAAAGGTAAGGTGTGATTTTAAATTTGCCATTTATCTCCTCAATATCTGAAAGAAACATCAAACCAGAAATAGCAAAATTGAAACGGGAAAAGTTCAAAGCATTTGTGGTGCGACTCTTCGAAGAACTAAACCCTGAATTTTTATCATAAAAGGAAACGTAAATAGAATGAGTACCTTCTTTTACAAGAAAACTATCGTAAAAGGGAGTGAACTTTGCAGAAAACCCAAGAGTTTCAAGTTGTTCATTTTCGATAACTTTTTTTGTATAGCTCCTTGTATCTTCTGTTCTGCCAGTTGAATCTTTTAAAGAAATAGTCAGGTCGAATTCTGCAACATATTTATCTTCGACTTTAAAGAATGAAAGGGAACTATAAGGCACCAGAACAAAAACATCTATACGCGACAAAGTATCTATGTTCGACTTGAAACAAATCGCATCAAAAAAGAATGTTTCTTTTTCTTGATCCTGAGAGAACGCAAAAAAGCTAAATAAAAAACTAATAAATAATGCAAAAAATTTCATCGCTTTATTTAAAATATATTCCATAAGGGGAAAACGATAAAATTAAAATCAATATTGCAATATAACCAAGAATAGTTCTAAAAGTTCCAAGAGGTTCAAAAGAAGGAATATGTGGATGTGGAAGCTTAATGAATAATTTAACAACCAAACTCCAAAATAACCATCCTCCCCAAGCATTCATCCAAAATGGGAATTCTTCCCTTAAGAACTTTAAAAAAGGCAACAAAAAATTTTGTAAAAAAATATACGAGCTATAAGGAAAGTCAACATTATAGAAGAGTTCGTAAAGAGAATTAAATAAAGAACCTAATCCATAAATAATCATAGCCCACCATAAAAAATTTGCTATCTTGTATTGCTTGCCACCGAACATCGAATAAATGATATGCCCACCATCAAGTTGACCAAAGGGTAAAAGATTAATAACCGTAACAAACAACCCAAACCAACCAACACATAAGAATGGATAATGATAAATTTCGTTCATAGAAGGAAGCCAACCATTAGGGTTTGCAAATATTTTGGTTAAAATGGAATACAGCAAAGTATTTCCAAAAGTCAATCCTGTATTGGGAATTTCCCCACCGTAGTTCAAGAGATATTCAGGATGGATAGAATAAATAAATTCTTTTGGGGGAAGAGTGACTAAACCAATGATTATAAAAGCTATTGAAACAATAAAACCAGAAAGTGGACCAGCGATACCTATGTCAAACAAAACTTTTCGATTAGGTATTGGTGACCTTGTAGCAATAACAGCACCAAAAGTACCAAACAACATCAATTCGGGAAAAGGAACTGGAATAAAATATGGCAGCGAAGCATCAACCTTGTGAATTTTTGAAGCAATGTAATGCCCCATTTCATGGGAAGTAAGAAAAGTCATTATCAATATAGCATATAACAAGCCATAATGCCAGTTAGAAACATCATAATAATTTTTCATTGCCCATTGAGCACCAGCAATCGTAGTGGTAAGAAAAGTTGCTAAAAATAGAACCAGATGAACCCAAAAAGGAGATTTCTTTTTTAACAAAGTTGGTTGACGATAAGGTAAAAATTCATATTGTTTCATTGAGTATTCATATTTTTTAAATAATTCAAAAATAAAAACCAATTCCCATTGAAATAATCATAAATCATAGCAGAAGCTAAAACAATCAAAGCAATAAGCCAAAGTAAACAAAAAAACACAACTTCCTTAAAATGCATTAAGCAATTTTGAAATTTAATGAAATTCTTGCCCTTGCCGAAAAAAAACTTTAATTGTATTGCAGAAACAATAATAAAAAAGATTAACGAAACAATTTTGGTGTCTATCGCGAATTTCTTTTCGATTTCCAAAAACAATAGAATACTTGCAAAGAAAATTGAAAAAAAAACTGAAAGACCAAAAACTGAAATTATCGTAAGTTCCTCTAAAGTAGAACCAAACCTAAGTTTTTTAGCAAAGTTAAAATTGACTTTCCAAAAGAACCAAAAAAATTTTGTTAAAGAAATTTTCATGTTTCAGGTTTCATTTGAGGGAATAGAATAACATCACGAATGGATTTTTGATTAGTTAATAACATAACAAGGCGATCTATCCCAATTCCTAAGCCACCAGTCGGTGGCATTCCAACTTCAAGGGCGTAAAGAAAATCTTCGTCAATTACCATTGCTTCCTCATCCCCTTTTGCTCGCAATCGTGCTTGCTCTTCAAATCTTGCTCTTTGGTCTCGTGGGTCATTTAATTCACTGAAGGCATTTGCAATTTCGAATCCATTTATGAATAATTCGAAGCGTTCCACCAATCCCTCTTCGCTTCGGTGTTTTTTAGCAAGAGGGGACATTTCAATAGGATAATCAATAACAAATGTAGGTTGAATTAAATTTGGCTGGACAATTTCAGAAAAGATTTCATCGAGTATCTTGGCTCTACTTGCAGTTTCTGAAACTTCCAAATCAAACCGTTTTGCAACTTTTAAAAGCTCATCTTCACTTTTATATTTTAAGTCTTCGCCTGTATACTTTTTAAACAAATCGAACATTTTTTCTCGTAAAAAAGGTTTTCGAAAAGAAATTTCTTGACCATTGTAAATAATATTTTCTGTTCCATATAAATTAATAACGAGGTCGTTAAGTAAGTCTTCAACTAATTCCATTACCCAAAAATAATCTTTGTATGCAACATATATCTCGAGAGCAGTAAATTCAGGGTTGTGCATTTTATCCATTCCTTCGTTTCTGAAATTTTTGCTAATTTCATAGACACCTTCGAAACCTCCAACAATTAACCTTTTAAGATATAGTTCATCAGCAATTCGAAGATAGAAGTCAATATCTAAAGCATTATGATGTGTTACAAATGGTCGAGCCGTTGCTCCACCATAAATTGGTTGTAGTATGGGGGTTTCAACCTCCAACCAACCGCGTTCATCAAAATAGTTACGAATAAACTTAATTATTTTTGCTCTTTTTCGAAAAACTTCTCTAACATTTGTATTGACTATCAAATCCAAGTATCTTTTCCTATAACGTTGTTCCTTGTCAGTAAATTGGTCGTGAATAATTTTATTTCCTTCTTCATCTTCTTCAATTTTAGGTACAGGAATAGGGGTTAACGATTTACACAAAATTTGATAGTCTTTGCAATGAACAGTAATTTCGCCCATTCTCGTTCGAAATACAAAGCCTTTTACTCCAATTATATCTCCAATATCAAGATATTTCAATAAATCATAAGTTTCTGGAATATCATTTTTCCGAAAATATACTTGAATCCTATCCGTTTCGTCTTGTATATCGCAAAAAGTAGCTTTACCCATTCTTCGAAAGGACATTATTCTTCCAGCAATAGAAACATCTTGAAATTTTTCTGTTACCTCGTCTTTGAAATTCTCAAGGATTTGTTTTGCCGATATTATTTTTTGGAAAGAATATGGGTAAGGATTCAAACCATAATTTTCAAGGTATTCTAATTCTTCTCTTCTTCTTGCCCTTTGGTCATTTAATTCAAATAAATCCATTCTCCCCCTTATCAATTCTAAAATAAATATTCAAACTTAATAAATTTAAAAAAGTGAAGAACCTACTAAAAGATTCTTCACTAATAAAAAAACTGAATAAGGAAAAATTATTCCCCTTCTTCTTCAAGTCGTTTCTTATATTCTTCAATAAGTTTTTGTTGGATTGGAGGTGGAACAACTTGGTATTCTGCAAAAGATTGCGTGTGAGTTGCTCTAGCTTGTGTCATCGAACGCAAAGCAGTTGAATATTTATCAAGTTCGGCTAAAGGCATTCTTGCTTTAATAACCTGATAACGTCCCTCGTGCTCAATACCCATAATCACACCTCTTCGGCTCGGTAGATCACTCATAACATCTCCAACAAATTCTTCTGGAACCTTAATCTCGACATTATATATTGGTTCCAAAATTTTTGGATCTGCTTTCACAAAATTCTCTTTGAACACCATCATTCCAGCTGTTTTAAAAGCAGCTTCATTAGAATCAACAGGGTGCATTTTACCATCGTAAATAACGACTCGAATATCTCGAACATAGGAACCAGTTAAGGGACCTTCCTGCATTTTTTCCATAACACCTTTGAGAATTGCAGGCATAAATCTTTGGTCGATAACACCACCAACAATACAGTTAACAAACTCAAGTTTTCCACCCCAATCAAGGTCGTAAACTTCCCTGCCCCGGACGGTAAATTCAGAAGGAATTGGAGCACCTTCTACATAAGGTTCAATCATCATATGAACTTCGGCAAACTGACCAGCTCCACCAGTTTGTTTTTTATGTCGATACATTCCTCTTGCCTGTTTCTGAATAGTTTCTCTATAAGGAACTCTCGGCTCTTTAAATTCGATTTCAACTTTATACCGATGTTCCAAGCGCCATTTTGCAACAGCCAAATGTTGTTCCCCTTGGGCATACAAAATAATTTGCTTTAATTCTGGAGAATGTTCAACAATAAGGGTTGGATCCTCAAGATGAAGGTTATTCAAAGAAGTTCCAACTTTTTCCTCTTCACCTTTATTTTTGGGAGCAACAGCAATTCGTATTCGAGGATTAGGAAATTCAATTGGGGCATAATCAATATTAAATCCTTTTTCATGGAGGGTATGATTTACTTGAGTAAATTTTAATTTAACAGTTGCACCAATATCCCCAGCATTTATTTGCGATACATCAATCCTTTTCTTTCCATTGATTACAAAAATTTGATTCAACCTTTCTACCTGGGACTTTTGCTCATTTACCAAATCAATTCCTGGGGTAATTTTTCCAGTTTGAACTTTAAAAAATGTCATATCGCCAAGATGAGCCTCGCTGGTTAGCTTAAACACAAACAAAGAAGCAGGCGAGTTTGGGTCAATCTTTTGAATATTTCCAGAACGAGTCAACCTGCCATCAATTTCATCCGGAGCGGGACAAAAGTTAATTACAAAATTCACAAAATAATCAGTACCAATATTATTTTTTGAATTTACGCAAATCACTGGGAAAATATCTCTGGAAATAATGGCTTTTTTAAGAGCAGGAATAAGAAACTCATCATCAAGATTACCAGTCTCAAAATATTTATCCATCAAAGTTTCGTCTGTTTCGGCAATCATTTCAACTAATTCATTACGGAACGATTCTAGCTTTGACTTCTCAGATTCAGGAATGTCTTTTATAGAAGCATTTCCAGAATCATCGCTATATTCGTACAGTTTCAAATCCAAAATATTAAAAAAAGATTTGAAAGTGGGACCAACAGAAACTGGAATATGAAAAGCAATAACCTTCCTTCCAAAAACTTCACGAAGTTGATTGAAAGTTTCCTGGAAATTTGCTTGGTCTACGTCAAGTTTGTTAAAAACAAAAACTGTGGGGGTCTTAAATTTTGTAGCGTAATTCCAAGCATTTTCTGTCCCAACTTCGACTCCATTTTGAGCATTAACAAAAATAAATGTAGTTTCGATAACATTAATAGCTGGGATTAATTCACCAATAAAGTCGTCCATTCCAGAGGTATCAATAAAGTTAATTTTGAAACCATTATGTTCAATAAATAAAAGTGAAGAAAGAACAGATGACTTTCTTTCATGCTCAACTTCGTTAAAATCAGATTGAGTCGAATTATCCTCGATTGTTCCACGTCGATTAATAACTTTACCAAAATAAAGTAAACATTCAGAAAAAACTGTTTTTCCAGTATTGAAATGTCCTGTTAATGCAATATTTCGAATTTGTTTGGTTTCATATACATCCATCTCCAACTCCACAATTATGAAATCAAATTATAAAAAAATTATAATTTATTAAATTTTATTAAGATAAAAAGCATATGAAATAACTTTTGAAAAAGAAAAAAAGTTGCCCCGAAAAGGGGCAACTTCATCGAAAAAACTCCAAAAGAAAAATTAAACATTTGGTCCCAGCATTTTTTCAGGTTTAACAATCTCGTCAAATTTTTCTTCAGTAAGGAATCCCAATTTAACAGCGGCTTCTTTCAAAGTTGTATTATTCTGATATGCATATTTGGCAATTTTAGCAGCATTATCATATCCAATATAAGGATTCAATGCTGTAACAAGCATCAATGAATTATTGACATAATAATTTAAACGTTCCTTCACGGGTTCTATTCCTATGGCGCAATGTTGGTTAAACATTGTGCAAGTATCGGATAAAAGTCGAACGCTTTGTAAGAAGTTATAGATAATCACAGGTTTAAATACATTCAGTTCAAAATTGCCAGATGACCCTGCAAAGTTAATTGTTACATCGTTTCCAAACACTTGGACCGCAACCATCGTCATTGCTTCAGATTGCGTTGGATTTACTTTTCCCGGCATAATTGAAGAACCTGGTTCATTTTCGGGAATTGTAATCTCTCTTAATCCACAGCGTGGTCCAGAAGCAAGCCAGCGAATATCATTTGCAATTTTCATTAAGGAAGCAGCCAAGGTCTTCAAAGCACCATGAGCAAAGACTAAAGCATCATGAGCTGCGAGCGCTTCGAATTTGTTTGGAGCAGAAACAAATGGTAAGCCGGTTAGTTCTGCCACCTTTTTGGCAACCCTTTCAGCAAATTCGGGATGGGTATTCAATCCAGTACCAACAGCCGTTCCACCAATTGCTAATTCATACAAACCAGGAAGCACTAAATGAATTCTCTCTATTGCATTGTCCAATTGCTGAACATAGGCAGAAAATTCCTGACCTAAAGTTAATGGAACCGCATCCATCAGATGGGTACGACCAATTTTGATCAGATCTTTAAATTCCTCTGATTTTTGTTTTAGAGTTTTTCGCAAACTTGCAACAGCAGGCAAAAGCAAATTATTAATAGATTCAGCAGCGGCAATGTGCATAGCAGTTGGAAAAGTATCGTTAGAACTTTGCGATTTGTTAACATCATCATTTGGATGAATAGGTTTTTTACTTCCAAGTTCTCCACCCGCTATTTCAATTGCTCGATTAGAAATTACTTCATTAACATTCATATTAGTCTGTGTTCCACTTCCTGTCTGCCAAACAGAAAGTGGAAAATGAGAATCAAGTTTACCACTTATTACTTCGTCGGCAGCTTGTACAATAAGCTCCATTTTTTCTTTTGATAACAAACCAAGTTCAAAATTCACAATTGCGCAAGCTTTCTTCAAAATACCAAAAGCACGAATAATATCCCTTGGCATTTTTTCTTCGCCGATTCGAAAATGAATTAAAGATCGTTGGGTCTGTGCCCCCCAGTAAACATTTGCTGGAACTTCAATTTCACCCATTGAATCGCGTTCAATTCGAGTTGCCATTTCTTTTCCTTAAAATAAAAAAAGAAAATTACAATTTTTTATGCAAAAATTAAAAATGAAATTTTCGAATTTTGCAACCAAAAGAATACAAAAAAATAGAAATTAATGTTTCCTTAAAGTAATTTTTTATTCTTTACTTTTAATAAATTATTTTTTCTGATTTAACTTTCTTTTTTTCGCAAAATTGTTTTATTTTGCTAATTAGTTAACTTTGTTTAATTTTGTAGTTCTTTTTACTTAAAAAACTTAAATGTTCGAAAGTTTACAAGAAAAGCTTGAATTAGCACTAAAAAGACTGAAAGGTCAAGCTGTTATCACCGAAAGCAATATTGAAGATGCTTTGCGTGAAATTCGTCGCGCTTTAATAGAAGCTGATGTTAATATCAACATAGCACGTAAATTTGTTGATGATGTCAAAGAAAAGGCTCTTGGGACTGAAGTTAAAGCTAAATTACTTCCTGAACAAGTATTTGTTAAAATTGTATACGATAAACTTGTAGAGGTTCTTGGAAATAAACTTTCAGAACTTGCTTTTTCCCCTTCTCCACCTACAAAAATTCTTGTAGCTGGATTGCAAGGTTCCGGGAAAACCACTTTTTGTGCTAAGTTAGGAAAAAGTTTAAAGAAAAAAGGGCGCCAACCTTTACTTGTCGCTTGCGATGTACACAGACCCGCAGCCATTGACCAACTAAAACAACTTGGACAGCAAGCAAATATACCTGTCTTTTCAATACAAGGCGAAATCGATGTTGTCAAAATCGCCCAAGAAGCTTTGAATTACTCACGAAAATTTTCCCGTGATGTGTTGATTTTCGATACTGCCGGAAGAACCACCATTGACGAAGAGATGATGGCAGAAGTTGAAAATCTTGCAAAGGTAATTCAACCAACCGAGACTCTCTTCGTTTGCGATGCTATGATTGGTCAGGATGCAGTTAATACCGCAAAAGCTTTTAATGAAAGATTGCCTTTGACTGGGGTTGTATTGACAAAACTCGACGGGGATACTCGTGGTGGTTCAGCATTATCGGTGCTTTCTGTTACTGGGAAACCAATTAAATTTATAAGTGTTGGTGAAAAACTCGATGCTCTGGAACCATTCCACCCAGAAAGAATAGCTTCCCGTATCCTTGGAATGGGTGACATAATAACGCTTGTTGAAAAAGCTGAACAAGAATTTGACGAAAAGCAAGCCAAAAAGCTTGAAGAAAAAATTCGAAAAAATCAGTTTACATTCGAAGATTTTCTTGAGCAATTAAAAATTATCAAAAAGATGGGTTCGTTGCGCGATTTACTTGGTTTCCTTCCTGGAATGGACAAAGCATTAAAAAATGTGAACATAGATGAAAGACAATTCGCTCGAGTCGAAGCCATAATTCTTTCTATGACAAAAGAAGAAAGGCAAAATCCTAAAATTCTTAATGGTTCTCGGCGAAGACGAATTGCTTTGGGTAGTGGAACTACAATCCAAGATGTTAATAGACTTATAAAGCAATTCGAAGATATGACGAAGATTATGAAAACCATCTCTCGGGGTGGAAAAAATAGATTTCTAAAGAATTTTAATCTTCCTCAAGGTTTTTGAAAATTATGAATTGTTGTTTAATTCTAAAAGGATACTATGGTAAAAATCAGATTACGAAGAAAAGGCAAAAAGCACTATCCAGTTTATGATGTCGTTGTTGTCGATTCTCGCGTTAAACGTGATGGAAAGTACTTAGAACGCTTAGGATATTTTGACCCTAACACTCTGCCATCAACTATCAAAATCGACCAAGAACGAGCAATTTTTTGGTTGAACCAAGGAGCTCAACCGACTGAAACAGTCCGCAATCTATTATCTTACGAAGGTATTCTTCTTGTTAGACACCTGAGATTGAAAGGAAAAACTGAAGAAGAAATTGCCGAAATGCTTCAAAAACACAAAGAGACTGTAATTGCTCGATACTGGAGACGGAAAGAGCTTAGAAAGAAACGAGAAGAAGCAAAAAAGAAAGCACAAGAGAAAGCCGAACAAGAACAAACCGCATAATTTCAGACAATTATCTAAGGCTTTTCAAGAACCAACGACAACAGCGTCGCTGGTTCTTTTTATTATTCCAATCAAAAATAGAAACCCTGAAGATTATTATTTAAATCTTAATAGGATTAATTAAAAAAGTACTTAAAATTCTTACAACTTTACTTCTTTTAAACAATATAAAACAAATTAACGATTTTTTCTTTATTATTTTACACTATATATTTGCTCAATTTTACTTTAAGCTTCTCAATCATATCTTTTACCATAAGTTCCATATCATACTTTGGCTGCCATCCCCAATCGTTTCTGGCACAAGAATCGTCAACATCGTCGGGCCAGGTGTCAGCGATTTCTTGCCTTGAATCAGGCTTATAAATTACTTTGAAATTTGGGTAATACTTCCTGATTTCTTCGGCAAGGGACTCAACATCAAAACTCATAGCTCCAACGTTATAATCGCATTGCCGAGTTAGTTTTTCAAGTGGTGCATTTAGTAAATCCACAGCCGCTTTGATACAATCCGGCATATACATCATTGGTAGGCGGGTATCTTCTCGAACAAAACAAACAAAATCCTCTCCTTTAACTGCACTATAAAATATTTCAACAGCATAATCTGTTGTCCCCCCACCCGGCAAGGTTTCCGATGAAATAATACCGGGATACCGAACGCCACGACAATCTAGCCCGAATTTCCTGAAATAATAAGCTCCGAGTTTTTCAATTGTCACTTTCGTAACCCCATACATAGTAGTGGGATTTAGCACACTGTCCTGTGGAGCAAGCTTAGGAACCCCTTTTCCCCAAACTGCTATCGAGCTTGGCACAAAAATTTTGGATAAACCATATTTTACACCAAGATTGAAAGCATTAAGTGTTCCATTGATATTAACATCCCAACACTTAAATGGATTTTGCTCACCAACAAACGACAACAAAGCAGCAAGATGAACAATAGTATCGATATTGTGTTTCTTAATAATCGATTCGAATGTTTCAAAATCAGTTACATCGAGTTTCTCGAACATACATTCTGTAATTGCCGAGCCAGTTTGAGGTTCAATTAAATCGGAAGCGACTACATTTTGTTTACCATAAATTTCGCACAATTTTAGAGTCAATTCTGAACCAATTTGACCACATGCTCCAGTAACAAGGATTCTCTTACTTTCTTTTCTCATTTTTCACCTTTTTATTGAAAAAAAATTGGTCTTCTCTTACGGAACCATTTTCAACATAAAAAATTTTATATTCGGAACAATATTGCAAAAAACTTTTTAGCCCGTCAAGTTCAGTTGTTGTAATGAAAAACTGAATCTGATTATTCGATAATATCTTTAAAACTTGTTCGACCCGTTCTTTATCTAATTCGGAAAAAATATCGTCGAAAAGTACAATTGGGGTTGTGTTCTTCATCTTTAATAAGTATTCGATTTCAGCATATTTCAAAGCAATAAGAATAGTTTTGCTTTGCCCTTGCGATGCAACGTTTTTTGCTTGTTGATAATTAAAGGAAATAATAAAATCATCTTTTTGGGGTCCAAAAAGAGTAACACCACGGCTTATCTCCTTTTCAAAAAAACTTTCGGCTTGCAAATTCAAAATTTTACTTATTTCTTCCTTGGTAAAATTTTCAAAATCTTGGGGAAATTCAAATGGTTGATATGTAAAATTCACAGCTTCTTTTCTTTGAGAAAGAACTTGATAATTACTAATAAAAAGTAAAGGGAAGTCTTTAAAGAATTGGATTCTTCGCTTGATTATTTCTGCAGAACTTTCAATAAATTTCAGTGTCCAAATTTTAAATAATTCGATATCGGAAGTATTACCAAGAAGAATATCATTAAGCAACTTATTCCTTTGCTTCAAAATTCTCCGATTTATAATTAAATCTCTAAAATATATCTGGTCGGTTTGTGAAATAATTCGATCGATGAATTCCCTTCGTACAGCAGGGGAACCAAAAATAATCTCTCTCATCTCAGGAGACAAAACAACGACTGGAACTTTTCCAATCAAATCCTGCACAGATAAACTTTCACCAGAAGTAGATTTGATTTCTTTCTTTTTTCCTAATTGAAATAGAATTTGCAAACTTATAGGTAAGCCATTTTCACTTCTTCCTTCAATTTCAATACGGTAATAATTTTTGCCATATCTAACAATATTTTGATCAAAAGCAGAAACGAAACTTTTAGAAAACGCACAAATAGAAATGGCTTCGAGAATTGAAGTTTTTCCCGAGCCATTCCTTCCATATATTACATTTAGATTTCTCGAAGGAAATAACTCTGTAAGATTATGGTTCCTAATATTTTCGAAGTTAACCCTCACTAAAAACATATTTTAATTGATTCGCATAGGCATTAATAGCATCAGCAAACGCTCATCCCCTTCTCTCATCCGAATTATTGCTGGTTTGTTGGATCCACTCATTTCAATAAATACCTCATTGCTATTTTCCTCTGTCTCTATGTTTTGTACCGCTTCGATAAAAAACTCATAATTAAACGCTATCTCGAAATTCTCGTTGTTAAACTCGCAAGGAACAGTTTCTTGGGCTTGTGTCCCTTGATCTGGATCCTCGGTCGATAATACCATCGACTCTGATGAAATTTTAAATTTAACCATCTTCTGAAATGAACTTGCAAATAATGATACTCGACGCAATGCTGATACTATTTCTTTCTTATTCAGTTTTAACTTGTAGGGATTATCTGTTGGAATTACGTTTTCATACTTCGGAAATGTTTCCGCAATCCTTCGAGTAATAATAACACTGTCCCCTATATCAAATCGAATATGAGTAATCTCACCTTCGTTTTTAATGAAAGAAACAAGTACGTCGTCATCAGCTTTGCGTAAAAGCTCAACCGCATCGGCTGGAATAATTATGCTGAGATTATCTGGAAAAACATTGTGCCCATCGCTGAATATTGTAGCCTTTGAAAGTCGGTAACCATCGGTTGAAACAAGATTTAACTTGTCTCTAAGAAATTCAAAATAAACTCCAGTCATCGCAACCCTGAATTCATCTTTTGATGCACAAAAATAAGTCCTTTCAGAAGCCCAAGTGATATCCTTCTTCGAAATCAAAGCCGCCTCTTTCTCTGCATTCGAACTCAAATTTTCAAGTAACTTTGTAATGTCTGGCTTCTTGGTTTGGAATAATTCGGGTAAATCTAAATACTCATTCGGATTAAGCCCTTTCATTGAATATTTGCCATAAATCGTTTTGATAGAAATATTGAAAGTTTCATTGTTGGCAGAAAAAGTAAGCTCTTCATTGTCTTCAAGTGCACGAATTATATCCATTATCTTTTTCCCAGGCACAAGAATTTTCCCGTCTTCATTGGGGGCTATCACAAGTTGATTCATAATGATAATTTTTTGATCGGTAGCAATTATTTTTAATAAATCCCCCTCTACAATAAAATAAAAATATTCTAAAGTAGGCAAGGGAGATTTTTTAGGTAATGCTAAACTTACTTTTTGTAATGCTTGATGAAAATCTCTTAAGGAAATATCGAATTTCATTATGAGCTCCCTTTTATTTCGATTAAATCAATTTTTCTTAATTTTAATTTTTAATTTTGTCAAATTATGAAAAATGTCGGTAAAATTTTATAAACTTTTTTAATTTTTTCTGCAATGTTTAAAATAAGCAAATTTGGGCTTGATAACTTTTTATTTGGTATCTGTTTAGGATTGATCTTCATTGTTTTGTCTTTTATTCTAACCATTAATTTTTTTATCTCAATTTTATTTTTTGCCATTGGTTTATCTCTATTTGTTTTTTCACTTTGGTTTTTTCGCGACCCATCCCGAAATGTCCCTTTATTGGCAATCGAAGACCACTCGATTATTTTATCTCCAGCCGATGGGAAGGTAGTAGAAATAAAAGAAATCGATGAAACAAGGCTTTTAAATTGCAAATCCGTTCAAATCAGTATTTTCTTGAGCCCACTGGATGTTCATGTAAACCGAGCTCCAATTTCTGGTAAAGTGTTCTATGCTGAATATTTCCCTGGGAAATATCTAGTTGCATATCATCCTAAGGCATCTGAACTTAATGAACATACACTAATTGGAATTGAAAATGAATTTGGGAAAATTGCCTTTAAACAAATAGCTGGAATTATAGCTCGACGAGTTGTTTCTATTTTAAAAGTCGGAGATATTATTAATGCTGGGGACAAAATAGGGATGATGAAGTTTGGTTCTCGTATGGATGTTATAATTCCAGTTGGTTCGCAAATATTCACAAAAGTTGGGAATAAAGTAAAGGGAGGCGAAACAATCATTGCTCGATTAAGAAAAGATATTGACTTTCTAGGAACTGTCAAATATGATTAGAATTACTAGGTCAATAGTCCCAAATTCCCTTACCCTTGCAAATCTTCTATCTGGGTTTATTGCTCTAATATATGCGTCGAAAGATATGTATTCATTTACAGCATTATTTGTGTTGATTGCTGCAACTTTCGATATGCTTGATGGTATTACAGCACGTCTTATCAAATCTGCAAGCGAGTTTGGAGTTCAATTAGATTCATTATCCGATGCAATTTCATTTGGTTTAGTTCCTTCATTTTTGTTATACAAAGTTTACTTTTATCAATTTCAAGACATTGGATTACTTATTTCTGCTTTACCATTGATTTGCGGAGTTTTAAGATTAGCAAGGTTTAATATTCAAACTTCTGCTTTCAAGGATAAAAAGTTTTTCAATGGGATGCCAATTCCATCCGCCGCTTTTATGATTATTTCTTACCTGCTTTTTTACCATCAAAACGATTTCTTGTCCAATGAAGTAAAACGTATTGCAATTATTATTGTTACTATTTTGACATCGGTTGCAATGATTTCCACCATTAAATTTTATAATGCTCCACGCCCAAGTTGGGCTTACATAAAAGAAAATCCTATAAAATCACTCATATTCCTTTTGGCAATTATTCTTTCTATTGTTTCGAAAGGTTTATTTATTTTCCCTTTTTTTGTTTTATATCTATTTGTAAGTTTTATTCGTCATTTTTTTATTAAAATTCGACATTTTTCAAGATAAGAGAGTTAAAAATGCCAAAATTTTTTGCAACTGTAAAAGTAATGTTGAAAAAAGGTATCCTTGATGTTCAAGGCAAAACCGTCGAAAATTCATTAAAGACACTTGGCTTCGACCAAGTTAGCCAAATTCGTATTGGAAAATATATCACTTTTTACATTGATTCTGTTAAAATTGAAGATGCAGAAAAAATTGCAAAGGAAGCAACCGATAAACTTCTTTTTAATCCTAATATCGAAACCTACGAAATAAAAGTTACTGAAATGAATGAAAAGGAAAAACAATGAAATTTGGAATTGTTGTATTTCCCGGCTCCAATTGCGACCACGATGCTTATTATGCTATCAAACATAATCTTGGATATGAAACCCAATTCCTTTGGCATAAGGATACAAGCATCCCCGATGATGTCCGCTGCATTGTACTACCAGGCGGATTTTCATACGGTGACTATCTTCGAACTGGGGCTATAGCTAGATTTTCTCCAATTATGAAAGAAGTTGTTAAGTTCGCTCAAAATGGAGGGCTGGTTATTGGAATCTGCAATGGATTTCAAATACTAACTGAATCGGGTTTATTGCCCGGAGCTTTACTAAAAAATACTTCATTACGATTTATTTGCAAAGATGTTTTTTTGAAAACATTAAACACTAACACACCATTCACCTCGTTAATCAAAAAGGGTAGCATATTGAAAATTCCAATCGCACACTTTGAAGGGAATTATTATGCTGACCAAGATACTATCAAAGAACTTGAGGATAATGAACAAATAGTGTTTCAATATTGTGATTCAAACGGAGTTGTTTCAGAAAAGGCAAATCCAAACGGTTCTATGAAAAATATCGCAGGAATTGTAAACAAAAAGAAAAATGTGCTTGGAATGATGCCCCACCCCGAACGCTATTGCGATGCAATTCTCGGAGGAACAGATGGCACTTTGATTTTTCAGTCAATTGTAAACAATTTTCTTTAATAAATGGAGGTTCTATGTTTAATTTCGGTGTTCAAGAGCTTTTATTGATTGCAGTAATTATCTTGATTATTTTCGGAGGAAGAAAGATTCCCGAATTGATGCGAGGTCTTGGTCAAGGAATTCGTGAATTTAAAAAAGCATCAAATATTGACCATGATAATACATCACAAAGTAATTCAAAACAAAATAATTCAGAATAATTATGTTTGATGTTGGCGGTGGAGAATTACTTTTAATTTTGCTTGCTGTGATTATTTTATTTGGACCGGAAAAAATTCCGGAAGTCTCCCGCTTTATTAACAAAGGAATACAAAAAATGAGGCAGGCACAAAATCAAATCCAAGAAGAAATTACAAATATAACTCGTGAAGTTAATGCAACACTTGCTGAAAAAGAAGACAACAAAAAGCCTGCACAAAAAAACTTAGAAAAATAATTTACCAACCTATTGCAAATGTCTTAATCTTTTTCAAAACTTTACCAGTTTGAATATCAATTGCTTCCAAAACCAGAAGATATCCACCAACTTTAATTAAACCTTGATTTCCAGTTCTTCCATCCCATTCAATTACTCCCGAAGAAGGAGAAAGTTCATTTGTTAAAATATCATAAATTAGTACCCCATCAAGGTCAAATATTTTCATATTCAATCTTGATTGAACAAACGGCAAACGAAAATATATTTTGCAAATTCCCTTTTCAACCTTTTGTGGTACAAATGGATTTGGCTCTATTTCAATCCATATACTTTCCTCTCTTTGAATCGAAACACTATTAAATTCTCCTGGGGTTGCACCACGTTCATCTACACAAGTATACCAATTCGAAGAATCAAAAGATGCTACACTTTCTATCATTTTCTCAAGGCTTCTTTGCTTGACATTCGTAATTTTACCTTTGTGCCAACTTGGGGAATAGTAAAGAGAGTCTTGAACAATCCCAATAGGGTCTACAACATAGATTTGGTCCCCGCTGTTTCGTAAAGTAAATGTAGATTTTATACAATAAACATTTTTATCATCTTTTTTTTCTTCAAAACAATTAAAAAAAGTAGAATCCCAAACCAAAGCAAGATACTGACGAGAATCAAGTATTAATAAAGTATCTTCAGGTAAGGAAAGTACTTTACCTGAGCTATTAATTATTTTCCAATTCGATAAAGAAACATTTTCATTCGAAATGTTAACTAACTCTAAAAACTCACCACAGCCTGAATAAACATCAAATAAAATTTCATTTATTAATAAGCCATTGAGAGGTTTTGGCAAATTTAAAGGAATAATTCTCTCCCTTGAAACCTTTACACCAAGAGAATCGAAGATAATTTGATATTCAATTCCTTTTAATAAATCATAGTTAAGGGAAAATATTATAGAATCCAAGGGAAGAGAAAAATGAGCAGAATCATTACGTAACAAGTGTTCAACTGAACGAATAAAGCTAGGTAAAATAGAATCCTTGGAATTTATACGAAAAAGCAAATTAACCTTTAACATAATATTGTTGATTTCTTTTCTTCCAGTATTTTTTAAAACTAAACTAAAATTGCCTTTATCTAGATTAGTTTTATCTTCAATTGAAATCTCCTTTATATGTTTACTATTCATTTGGCACAAAGTATGTCCATCGGTATTGTCAGAAATATTCCAATTGTCTTTGGATACGCCAGGAACACTCCAATCGTATCGTTCAAGTGAAAAGTCTTTTTGTCCCCATTTAAAATCATAAAAAATGCTATCAATCAATGTAGAATCGACTCTTCTTATAGTTATAACATCCCAATCATTATGAAGTGTAGGAAGTTTTCCAACATAATATTGACAAGAAAGGAAATTGGAAAAACCTATTGTATCATTTAAAATAACAAAAAAAGAATTTGGTAATATAAAAATTGGTTTATCAATCTTTGTCGATGAATTACGATTGGTTAAAATCAATCCATCGAGGAATATTTCACTTTCGTTCGGGTTGTAAATTTCAATCCATTCAGATTTAGGTTGTGTGGGAGCAGGAAAAATTTCATTTATTACAATTTGTCCGAAAACATTATTAATACAAAGAATGCTAAGTAGGCTAAAAAGCACTCTCATAATATTTAATTAAGGGGTTGACTAAAGAACTTTCCATAAGAATTTCAAGCAAAATTGAAACAAGATTCGCTTCGTAATCATTAAATCGATTATAAATTGTACTATCAATGTCGAACACACCAATTACTGAATCATTATAAAAGATAGGTACAACAAGTTCTGAATTGGCACTTGGGTCGCAAGGTATGTATCCAGGAAATTTATGCACATCGGGAACAATAATAGTTTTTCGGTTCCTAAAAGCAGCACCACAAACCCCTTCGGAAACTGGAATGCGAACACAGGCAACCTTACCTATATATGGTCCTAAAACCAAATGATCGTTCGCAAGAAAGTAAAATCCAGCCCAACTAACTCCATCAAATTGATGATAAATAAACGTAGCAAAATTACTTGCATTTGCCACAAAATTCTTTTCGCTTCCAATAATATCTTTAAGTTTGTTTTTTATGCTCAGGTAATGATTCGTTGGTAGCTCTATCGAACTCATTACTTTCCTAATTAACTTATCAAACCAATAAAATTAATAAAATTCCATAAAAAAATTACGCCAAAACTCTATGAAATTCAATTTATTCCAAAAATCTTCGACTATTAACTTTCTTTTTTGTTGAATAAATTCCACAAAGTTTTGAAATTGCAACAATTCTTTACCTTCTTTCTTCAAAAATTCAGAAAACATACCCAGCATAACAGTATAGTCTTGTATTTCCCCAAGTATTGTTTGAATATTTTGTAACTCTTTAAGTCTTTCATTCGAAATCAGTAAAATATTTTGTACTGTTTCAATAGTGTAACGAAATCTTTTAAAAGCAAGTCGAGTTCTATGGTAAGTAGAGAAATCGTTTTCTATTATATTCGAAATAGCGCTTTCAGTTTCTACATATGTAGCTTTAGCAAGTTCAAAAACTCTATCATAAGAAATGCTGTTAAAACATTTCAAGTTTCTTAATTCCAATCGATAAAAAAATAAATCGCCGCCGAGGTCAAATTCATTTGTGATTAAAATTTTTCTCAATTTTTTTATTTGTTTCTTTTCTTGTTTTTTCAAAGAAACTAAAAAATCTAAAGTTTCAGGAAATTTTTTGATAAAATTTATGAGATAATCTATTTGAACTTGAATGTCTCGTAACTTATTGAAAAGTTTAATATTCTTTTTTAGTCTTGTTCTAAGAATCAGATTGGTTTCACTTTCACAAAAGCAATCAATAAATCTAACAAAAGCAAGTAGGCGACGAATGCAAACTCTGAGATCATGGATTGCTTCATCATCAAAAATTTCTTTCGTTTTACCAAGATTTGCTTCATAGTTTTTTTGAAGTAAAGCTAACCTTTCTAGTAAATTTTCTTGAATTCTTAAATCTTCCATAAACTCAAAAATTAATTTCCTCTATTGTCCATCCTTTTTTTACTTCAACTCTGTCTAATACTTTTATAACTTTTTCGGAAAACTCCACAGGATTTAGCCTTCCAAAATCATATTTTAAATTAAAATTTTTATCATAAAAGACAACAAGGGTATATTCTCCTTCAGGCAAATCAGAAAAATTCCAATTATTGTTGTTAATTAAAGAAGCAAAAACTCTCTCTTTTCCTAAAGCTATTATAACTGGATTACCATATGTAGTGTCGAGCGAGGCGAGTATTCGCCCTTTAATGCCTCCAACCCGAGGCTCATCGGTAACAGAAATGTTTTGAAAGTAAGTTTGCGAAAGAAATACGTTACCAAAATAATCGAAAATGCTGTCCGAGCTTACTGTAAGAACAAAATTGCTTCGCCATTTAAATTTTGGAGTTTTGTACTTAAAAGCAAAATTGCTAATCCAAAAGTAGTTCAAACTTGTTGTATCTTTCCTTTCTAAGTCAATTACAGCTACGCGTAAATGTGTTTTATTAGTATCAATAGGGATATTGAACGAGGTTATCACCTCTTCAAATGGATTTGAAAGAATAATTTTTTTTGGAAACAAATTTGGTTGAATAAGTTGAGAAATTTGAGGAACACGAAAACGAAATGCTTTAGAGAATTCTAATTTATTCCCTGATGAATCCCTAATCATTTCAGGTTTTTTTATATAAAGTGAATAAATTCCCTCCGATAATTTTTCTTTGAAATAAACAAAACAGGAGGTAGGTTCTTCAAAATTCTGCAAAATATTGAATGGAAAAATTTCATGTCTTCGAATTGAGTCCGCAATGGTAATATAAGAAGCAATAAAATTTGTATCGAAATGAATTGGCTCATTAAATTTTAAACTAATTACATTCATGGACAAACAAGCTACATCTATTAATTGAGGTGGAGATTCATCTTTTGGTGGAGATAATATTATAAAAGCTGTATCATTTGTCGAATTTGTAACAAACAAAGAGTCGGAATACAAACCAAAACCATCAATCCCTTTATTAAATTCTTTGTTCCCATTAGAATCGTAATAGCCGAACAACAAGTAATATCCATATTTAAGTGCTTCGAACTTAAAAATTCCTTTTGAGTTTGGCTGGGTTTTATAGTGAAATACACTATTAAAGTCAACCAAAGAATCTAAACGAAAATTAATAGGAATCGCATAAACAAAAGCTTTATTTAAGTCCCTCCCAACAACCTTCCCAATGACGACACCACTATCTATTTTATCGCCAGTTGAAAATACAAGCGAAAAAGGTTCAGAAGGTTTGTTTCCGTCTAAATCGGAGTAATCTGTTCCTACAAAAAAAGAGATAGTAACATTTTGTGGCAATTTTTCGGCAAATTTTATTGTTAACTTCTTTCCACTCCAGTTCGCTTCGTACTTGATATAAGGGTTAAAAAAAATATTATTTAAAACACTACCTCTGTCCACCCAAGTACTAAAAGTAATGTGAATTCTATCATCAGAAAAACCTGTGGTTCTATTCTGCGGATAAAACTCAATTATTTTTGGGGGTATTCGATTTGGAGGTCCACCGCTAGGCGGTTTCGGATTTGCACAAGAATAAAACAAGACTAAACAATAGAACAGAAAATAAACAAAATTTCTCATTCAACCACAAAAACGAATAATCAAAATGTCTAAATTAAATACTAATTTTGAAATGCTAAATAATTGGAAATGAAAAATGGAAAAATTTTTAACCATCAATCCAGCAACAGAAGAAATTATATCAGAATATACCGAACTTAACGATAATGAAATATACGAAAAAATCGAAAAGGCAAGTAAAGCATTTGGACATTGGTCAAATTTATCGATTGAAAAAAGATGCGAATTACTTAATAACGCAGCCAAAGTTCTTTTAAAAAGGAAAGAAGAACTCGCCAAATTAATCACTAGGGAAATGGGAAAGCCAATCAACCAGGCTATTGCAGAAATAGAAAAATGTTCTTGGGTTTGTAAATATTATGCCGAAAATGCTTCTTCCCAACTCAAAGACATCGAAATTCAAACTGAAATGAGCAAAAGTTACGTTACATTTCAACCTCTTGGCACAATACTTGCAATTATGCCATGGAATTTCCCATTTTGGCAAGTATTTAGATTTGCTGTACCAAACCTTGCCGCAGGAAACACAGCACTTTTGAAACACTCTCGAAATACAATGGGTTGCGCCATACAAATTGAAAATGTTTTTCTTGAATCTGGTTTTCCTGAAAATGTATTTCAAAACCTTGTCATTGGTTCAAAAAAAGTTGCCCAAATAATAGTAGACACTAGAATAAAAGGTGTAACGTTAACGGGAAGCACGCCAGTTGGAAAAGAAGTTGCAAGGCTTTCAGGAGCAAATTTAAAAAAAACAGTTCTCGAATTAGGCGGGAGCGACCCGTATGTTGTTTTGAAAGATGCGCCATTAGAAAAAACAGTCGAAACATGTGTCACTGCTCGGTTAATTAATAATGGTCAAAGTTGTATTGCTGGCAAACGGTTCATCGTTGAGAAATCAATTTTCCAGACATTCCTTGAGCTATTTACAACATTCTTCAAGCAGAAAAAGTTAGGCGACCCTACGAACCCCGCAAACGATATTGGACCTCTTGCTCGAAAAGATTTGCAATTAGACTTACACAATCAAGTTGAAAGAAGCAAAAAAAATGGCGATATAATTCATTTGGGTGGTTTCATTCCCCAAGGCAAAGGATACTTTTATCCACCAACTATTGTAATAGTAAAAAGTCAAATAAGTCCTGTATTTGAAGAAGAAACTTTCGGCCCAGTTGCAGCAATTATCGAAGCACAGGACGAAGAAGATGCAATTAAACTTGCAAATCAAAGCAACTTTGGTCTGGGAGCTGCAATTTTTACATCGGATATAGAAAAAGGGAATTGGATTGCAAAAACTAAATTGGAAGCGGGATGTTGTTTTGTAAATGACTTCGTTAAATCCGATCCACGTTTACCATTTGGAGGTATAAAAGAATCGGGCTACGGAAGGGAACTATCTGTTTTTGGTATACGAGAGTTTGTTAACATTAAAACTGTATGTGTAAAATGAAAACTAAGATTCTTATTTTATTTTTATTTCCATTCTTGACTTTGTGGAGCCAAACTCTACCAGTGCCATTCAATCTTGACTTTGAAATTGGTGTAAAGAGTCAACCTCCAAAGGGTTGGTTTGTTCCTTCGTATGCAGAAAACCTAGGTTACACCGCGTATTTAACGGACGAAGATCCCTATAATGGAAAATTTTGTCTTGAACTATTTCGTGACGGTGAATACAAAGAAGGAGTTTACGGCTCTGTGATGCAAAGTATAGATGCAAAACCGTACCAAGGAAAATTAATTCGATTTCGTGCATATATTCGCGCTGAAATACATAGCCCACAAGGAAGTGCCCATATATGGGTAAGGGAAAGATTCTCGAATGAAGATGAAACAGGTTTTTTCGAATATTTGCCAAATTCCCCTGCAGTACTTCGGCAATGGGAAGTAAAGGAAATTGTTGGTAGAATCAGCAAAAATGCAGTGGCAATCAATTTCGGATTGCTTCTTTTTGGAAATGGAAAAGCTTGGATTGACAGCGCATCTTTCGAAATTGTTCAGGAAAATGAAAATGTAGAAGAAAATAAGCAACTTACAAAAAGTCAAATTAACGAAATAGTTGACCTTGCAAAGGTATATGGTATTGTTCGATATTTTTGTCCACTTTCCGATATTGTTTCAAATTGGGACTGCTTCGCCTTGAATTCAATTGAATACATATTATCAAATCCCGATATTTCAATCGATAAGAAAATTCGAAACATTTTTAATAATTTTCTTGATAACAACAATACTTTAAGTTACGATAGCTTAGGATATTTGTTTTGGGTTCATAATGGTTTTCCATCGGACAAACCACATCCATTCTTCGGTTCAACAAAAGCAAATCTCTTGTCCCCTTTAAGAAAATCACCTGGAATTGTTCAACAAATTATTAATGTTGAAAAGTATCAAGGAAGAAACGCTCGATTTTCGGTATTTTTTCAAGGAAAACTTTTTGGTAAATCTTCAAAAGTATTATTGGCAATACGCTACGACGACAAAAACAATAAACAAATTTCTTACGATGTTGAAGAAATAAACGAAGAAAGTAACGATTGGGAAAAAATTGAATTGAATACTAAAATTCCGATCAATGCTAGTTTCGCTAAACCTGCAATCATTTTGGTCGGCGAAGGAGAAATTTATTTCGACGACGCTGTTTTCCAAATAGAAGATTCTAACGACAACCTATTACAAAATTCAAGCTTCGAAAATTCAAAAGATTCCTTACTAGTATTCAACTGGAAGCTACTCGACATCTCCTACCAAAGTGGTTATTTTGCTTTTGTAAAAAACAAATACGCCAAAAGTGGAATAAAATCATTACACTTATTTTCTGACCCAGAAACTAGAATTCAAACTCCAGAAATTGGACAAAAAAATATAATTAAACTAAGCAATGATACATTATTTGAGATTCCACTAATTTTACCATACTCATTAATCAACAAACTTTCAAAAAAAACTATCGAAACTGCCGATTGTAATTTCAACATAAATAATAAGCACTCACAAATAGCTATTTTAATCATATTTTGGAATTTTATTAAACATTTTAACACCTTTGTTAAAACTGATGCTGATTTGGATGATTGGCTCGAAAAGTCACTTGAAAAATTGAATTCAGTTAGTTCTGCTTATCAATTTTATCTTTTGCTTTGTAACCTAACTAATTTAATTGAAGATAATCTTGCGAGACTTATTCACAAAGATTTTATCTGGGAAAAGACCTTCCCTTTCCTTTGGAAGTATAAAGAGGGCAAAGTATACCTTACAGCTTTAGCCGAAAGTATGAAAGAAGTTGAAGTTGGGGACGAGGTTGTAGAAATAAATTCTAAACCAATAAAAGATTTTGTCGACTCAATCTCCAAAGTATTAAGTTTTAATTCTATTGAGTGGAAGTATCTTAAAACTTTGGCTTTTATTCGCAATAATCTTCCTGATGATACATTGTCTTTGACATTAAAAAAGAAAAACGGAAAAATTTACAAAACCACATTTACAAAAAATATTTCTGCATTCGATTTGGTCGAAAATAGACCTAATAAATTCCAAATTATTAATAACAACATAGTCTATTTTGATTTAACCAGACTTTCGGAAAAAGAATTAAAGGATATTTTAGACACAATTCCAAAATATCCTTATTTCATCTTTGACTTGCGTGGGATATCACTTGTAGGTGAGCAATTTTTAGCATTATTCACAAACAAAACTTTTACTAACAAAACTTGGAAATTGCCTGTTTTTACATTCCCAAATAGAGAAAATATTTCATATCAAGTAATAAAAACTAAAATCACTGGTAAATCTTATTTTTTTCCAAAGGAAGTATTATTTCTTGTTGATCAAAGAACGATCGGAATTGGAGAAGTAATCGCTGAAATTGTCAAGGCAAACAAAATTGGAAAACTTGTGGGGGAACAAACAGGCGGAAATCCAATGGAAATGGTTTCCTTTCAGCTTCCTGAGGGATTTACATTCTATTTCGGTACTTTCGATGTATTTGATAGTTTCTCCAAGCCATTGTATAAAAAAGGGGTACAACCGAACATTCCAGTTTTTGAAAAAATTGAACCTGAAAAAATTACACAAGATCAAATTTTGCAGAAAGCTATATTTATGATTACACAAAAAAATAAATAGATTTTTTTTTCGTTTATTTTTTTTGTTTAACTTATTTTGGAGCCCATTATGAAGTTCACCTCATTATCTCTTTCTGTCTTATTGCTAACTTTTTTATTTAACTCACTTGCTTTTTCTAAAACTGAAAGCGTTCGCCTACTAACCAATGCACATTGTGAAGGCTGCAAAACCAAAATAGAAAAAGCTTTGAAAAAAGTTGAAGGAGTAGAAAGTGCAAGTCTCGATCTACCATCGAAAGTTGTTGAAGTGAAATATAACCCCGAAAAAACCAATGTTGATGCTCTTATTAGTACAATTAAAAAAGTTGGATACGAAGCTGCTATTTACTCCGAAAATTCAAAGATTAATTTACCCGAACACAAAGACAAGGACTGTAAAGATAAATCAGACAAGCATAACTGTCCCGATAAAAAGCCGTCGAATAAACCCCAGAACAAAAATAACTAATTTTTCCTTTCAGGGGATGTTCGCCATTTATTCAATAAAATAATTCCTTGAAAAAACTACTTAAAATCATTGAACTACAAATAAAAAGTTTACTTAAAACATTAGTTTTTAAAACAAAAGCGCGAACATCTCCTGAATTTCTTACCTGTGTTTTTCCATACTTAAACAATATTAAAAAAATATTGGTACTTCGCCAGGATAGATTAGGCGATGTTTTAGTTTCTCTACCATTCTTTAATTTGTTAAAAACTCATTTCAAACGACCTGATACATTTATTGATTTATTGCTTAGCTCAAAAAATTCAGGAGCTAAGTTTGCATTAGTAGATTACGTTGATGAAATCTATGTACTTCATAATGATTTTTTAAAGATTTTAAAACTAATCAATATTTTAAAACATAAAAAATACGATTTAGTAATCGACTTACTCGACAATCCTTCTTTTACTTCAAGTTTGCTAATCCGACTAATCCAACCTCGCTATTCGCTGGGTTTTGATAAGGAAAACAAGAACATTTACACACATATTGTACCCCTTCCAAAAAAAATAAATACCCATATCGTAGACCGAATTTTGGAATTACTTAAACCCTTTGGGGTCGAAGCTAAAACAGATTCAAAGTTCATAAACTTAAATGTTAAGAATTTCAATTTGCTCCCCCCAAAACATAATAAACGGATAGGAATTAATCTTTCAGGTTCATCACAGGAAAAATTCTGGGGGATTCATAATTTCATAGAGCTTATTAAACTCATTAATGAAAAATTCGATTTCGAAATTGTAATTTTTGCAACAACAAAACACAAAGATTCTTTAAAATACTTTAAAAATTTTAGGAATGTTTATATTGCACCTTTTGTAAATGAATTTGAAAAATTTGCATCAATGGTTAAAACTTGTGACTTTTTAGTTACACCAGATACCTCCGTAGTTCACCTTGCTTCTGCTTTTAAAATTCCAGTTGTGGCGCTATATATTTTAGAAAACGATAAATTTGGAATGCCTTGGTTTCCTTTTGGAACTAAATCTGTTACTTTTGTTTCCAAAAAGGTCTATTTCTCAGACATTTCCCCAAAAGATGTTTTCGATGGCTTTCTCAAGCTTTTTGAAGACTAATGGAAATTTGCATTCTTCAATTAGGAACATTCGGAGATATGATTTTATGTACACCAATTATTTCAGCGTTGAAATCAAAATTCCCTGATTCAAACATATATTTTATTGCTGGGAAAAAAAACCACATTATTATTAAATACCATCCTTATATTAAAAAAATATTTGTTTGGGATAAAAATCCCCTAAAATTACTTCAAACTATAATAGCGCTAAAAAGTAAACACTTTAATTTTTTCGTTGATCCCAAAGACCATTTTTCTCGTGAAAGTAAAATTATTGCACGAATGGTCAAGGCTAATTCTAAGATTGGTTTGAATACTCATAATAGTAATGTTTTCGATACAACTATCCCCGACGAAACACAAAACCTTGGTTTACACTTTACGCAAAGGATTTTTAAAGCTTTTGATTTTTTGAACATTAATTTCCCTGATAAGATAATTCCTCCCCCAGAATTATTTTACCCCGAAAGTTCAAAATTCCATTTTCAAAAGTTCTTGAATGAAAACAAATTATCACAAGGGAAATACATAGTATTTAATATTTCAGCCAGTCACCCAAGAAAAACTTTTTCCGAAAGAGCTCTGGAAGAAATTTTTTCAAAAGTTCATTTTTATCTTCCTATTGTGATTTGTTTCGATAAAAAAGATACTCAAAAAGCCAAAAAAATACTACACATAAAACCCTCTGCGTTACTTTTCTATTCAAAATCTATCTTGGATATCTTTCCCCTCGTGGAAAACTGCAAAGCTGTAATAACTCCAGACACTTCAATTGTTCATATAGCAACAGCTTATAAAAAGAATACTCTTGCATTTTACAGTGGTTTGGATAATTTTTTCAATAAATTTCATCCAAACAATCCGAATGCAGTAGTCGTTCGTGCAAGGTCGGGCGACTATGGCATTCAATCAATTCAACCCAACCAATTTATAATTTCAATTAATTTATTTGTTGAACAGATTATGGAGATTTTATGAAACGATTCTTTTCGTTTGTTTTTCTTTTTGCTTTTATTTCAAATCTTTGCTTGCTTTCACAACAAAATTCCGATGCAGTAACATTAAAACTCTCCGGTTACGTGAAAACAGATGTTCTTTTTGACTCTAGACAAATCGACCAACTTCGTGAAGGACATTTTTCAATTATTCCGAAGAAAGAAGTCTTGGACAAAAACAACGAGGACGTAAACGCAAAGCCAAATTTCAACATCTTATCAATCCAAACAAGGCTTGCTGGAACAATAACAGGTCCCGACGTTCTAGGAGCAAAATCTATGGCGTATTTTGAAACAGAATTTTTTGGTTCTACCGATGCAACAATTAATACACTTCGACTTCGCCATGCTTTTTTAAAATTCTCTTGGGAGCATTTTGAACTATTGGCTGGGCAGTATTGGCATCCTATGTTTGTTGTGGATTGTTATCCCGGAACAATAGGATTTAACACAGGGGCTCCGTTCCAACCATTTATTCGTAGCCCTCAAATTCGACTTACAACTAGAATTAATCCAATTAAGTTTATCCTAACTGCCGCATCCCAAAGAGATTTTTCAAGCCCAGGACCAAATGGAAATTCGAGTATCTACTTACGTAATGCTGTGATACCAAATTTAAATGCACAATTACAAATATCTTTTCTAAAAAACTCTCTTATTGGTGGCGGTGTTGATTTCAAACGACTTGCGCCAAGAATTGTTACAAAATCTGAGATAAAAACAGATGAAACTGTTGACGGAATTTCATATATTGGATTTGCTAAACTAGTGTTATCTGATTTTTCATTCAAAGCTGAAGCTGTTTATGGTGAAAATCTTGCCGAAATGATTATGCTTGGCGGGTATGCAGTTAAAGATACTTCGCAAGACAAATGGGAATATACCACAAACAAAAATTTAAGCCTTTGGGCCGACATCTCTTTCGGAAAAGACATCGAGGTAGGTTTATTTGGGGGCTATTCCAAAAACTTAGGAACCATGGACAATTATAGTGTATTTTATGGAAGGGCAGAAGATATCGACGATTTGATTCGAATTTCACCTCGTATACAATTTACTTTTGGAAAAGTTAAAATAGCTACAGAAATCGAAGCAATGTTCGCAAAATTTGGTAAGGTCGACCGAAACGACAAAGGTAAGGTCTACGATACTAAAGGTGTCACAAATATTCGTGGACAATTAGCTTTTATGTATATTTTCTAAAACAAAAATGGGGCACAACTATTGTGCCCCATTTCCTACCTTAAATTGACCAATCCTACTTATTTCCAATCGATTAATAAAGTAAAGCGCATTGTATTAGCAAGAGGATGATTTTCTTCAATTGTGTTAATAAAACTAAAGTCTAAACGAAACATATCGTATCGAAGACCTGCCCCAAAATTCCAATATTTACGGTTTCCAAGAGCTGATGGTTCAGTAAAATATCCCGCACGCAAAGCAATCAATTTCTCGTACCAATATTCAGCGCCAAATGAAAGTTCAACACCAGGATTCCGCCAAGCCGTGATAAAAGATTTTGGCACTGGATCACTCGAAAGCTGGGTTCGATAGACAAGAAGCTTAGCTATATCTAAAGCAAACTTCAAATCGTTGTATTCATCTTTTAGAATGTTGAAGGAAGTTCCAATTCTAAGAGTAGTTGGAATAGGGTCGGATTCTTTGCGGTATGTAATCTTTGGACCAACATTTTGAAGGTTTAATCCAATAGAAAAAATATTTCCAATATCGTATCCAAAAACTTCGAGTTCTTTAGGCTTCCATAAAATACCAAGATCAAAGGAAGCAGTTCGACCAATACCTGCATCCCCTCCAGCAAGAGCACTTGCAGGAGCAAGATTTGATTGAATATAACGAAGTTGAACGCCAATACCAAGGTCTTTAGCAACTTCAGTACCATAGGACAAACCAACAGCAAATTCGTTTGAGCGGAACTTGCCAAGTGGATTCCCATTTATGTCAGTTCTTGTAAATTCTCCAAGATGCATAAAAATAAAATTAAATGCAAGAGTTCCATCAAGCGATTCAAAGTACTGTCCTACCGTTCCATAACTGTAATAAAGGTCAGCATTAAACTGTGGTAACCATTTAGAGAAAGAAAGCGAAATTTGTCGGTAAGGCACAACATCTTCAGGGTCGAACCCTTTTTGAACATATTTAAGGAATCCCAAACCGGCAGGATTCCAGTAAATTGCATTGATGTCATCAGCAATTGCAGTCCCAACCTCGCCCATTCCGCTAGCTCGAGCATCCGGGGGAATTGAAATAAATAGAACAGATGCTCCGCCTGCTTGCGCAAAAAGTCCAGAACTTCCAAAGAGAAAAAGAGGAATAATCAACAATCCCTTTAAGCTATTGCTTATTTTCATAAAATACCTCCAAAACACATTTATTAACGAAACAATTATTTTACAATTGCAAATTTTCCACTCAAAATCGAACTTTTACCAGAACTACTTACAGTAATTTGGTAATGATAAATCCCAGTTGGAATAGCATTTCCAAAATCATCTATACAATCATAAGTCAATTCAAAGTAACGAAGTCTACTTAATTCGATGGTTTTTCTATAAATTAACTCTCCAATTGTATTGAAAATTTTCAAAGTAACATCATAAGGTTGATTTATATTATGTTGAACACGAAAAACTACAAACCTATCACTAGGTTGAGGGAAAACAATTGGATTAACCAGTAATATACCAGCATCAGCATCAAGAATCTTAAAACGAGTTTCTCCGAAAGAATAATTATTAAAGATATCCCAGGCTCTAACCTTGATTTTATGTTCCCCAGGGTCCAAAGTATTTAAAAATGTCTTTATGAATCCTTCTCTGGGATTAAATGGAGAACTTTCGTATTTATCGGTCAAATTAATAGACTCGGGTTTATCATCAATCCATGCTTCAATTAGATGTCCAATTCCAACGCCTGTTGTATTTATCGACGTATTGTCATACAACTTAACAATTAGCAATGGAGGATTACTAACAACATCGCCATCAACAAAAGTTGTATCGTCCAAATAAATGTTAATTGATGGAGGTTGATTATCGATTACGAAAAGTGTGTCAATTCCAGAAATTGTTAATCTATTTTCTACACCCTTCGCAAAAAAATTGTTTGTTGTGTCTTTTGCAAAGAATCGGACGTAGATATTTCCATCAAGAAAACTAACTTCATCGGTGATATAAAACTTACCTGAAAATTTTCCATTTACTACAGGAATGATTCCTTTTGAAATTATACCACCTTCTTTGTATATTGAATGAATAGTTCCATCAATATCAACCACTTTTTTAGTAAAACCAACATCATTAATTATTACTTCGACATTTCCATTAAAATTGGAAATAATAGAAGAATCTACAAATGAACGAATTGAACCTTCTAATTCTAAAATAGAAAACGCTTTTAAAGTATACGTTGTACCAGAAGGTAAAGAATCAATATAATTACCGTTGACCTTATCAATTTTAACCACCAATTCAGGGATATTTAACACAATCAATGGATCTCCGAAAAGGAGATATTTCATATCGTTTTCGCCCGAAAGTAATTGTTTCACGGCGTAGTGAATTTCCCCAAGAGTAGAATATTTCCCTACACTATCTCTTTCAAACAATTTTGCAATATAATGTCTATTTAGATTTGCATTATCGCTAACATAAACGGGCCGGGTCGCTGCAAGATATGCAATTGCTCCGCCATTAGGATAAAACAATAATTCTTCTACTCCACTTTTAATATTCACCATATCAAACCGACCAAAATCACAGGTTGCGGCGATTCCAAAAAATAAATTATCCAAATTTGAAAGCAAGGAAATATCTCTGTCGCGATCGAACAATTCCTCGTGAGCCCAAACTCGAGGATTACCATGACCTAGCCAGTTCACCAAAAGAACCCCGTCGTTGATTGTTCTTATTAAATCCTTCGTAGCAAGTGGCTTTCTCCTTCCACTTGGTACATTTTCTGTAGGGTATTCTGGTAAATAAATTTTTTTGACAAATATATCCTTAGGAACAAAATTATTAGCAATAAACTCGGAATCTTTCGTATGTTGATTACCATCGCGAGCTTGACCCGATTGTGGGCTATCGTCCGCGGCAAAAAGCACAGTATTTCTCCATTTGCTCTTCTTAGATGAATTTTCATATGCTATGATTTTATCTAAATAGGTTAAACCTGTTGCATCATCGTAAATTGGAACACGAGCAACTACAATATCAATTACATCATCATTTCCAACCACACAACCATAGTAATCATCACTTGTGAAGCTAATAGTTGAATAAAAGTTAAAAGAATTATCTGCAATTTGGAATGCAGGAATATAATTTGTTTGTTTAGTTGAAATGTTTCTAAAATCGTAATGCCCATCGCCCCAAAGAACAATGAACTTAGGTTTTTTTGACCAGTTATTCACAGCATATGCAACAAAATCCCTAATAGCAGTTGGGTCATTTACACCAAATGAAAATTCGTTATAAATATCTTCAACTGTTACAAGCATAACTTTTAAGTTTTTAGACTTTTCTCGATAGTTTTTATACTTTGTTGCGCTATTTAACAAGTCGCTATGGGTTATAATGATTAGATCTGCTTCTTGAGAAGTATTTCTTAACCCTGCAAGGGTAATCTTTGCCAAATCTGGTTTAAGAAAGTTAGAACTAATATAGAACTTTCTTGGAACAGTTGAATCATTAAAGAATCTAAATACAAAAGTGTTTTTTACTACCGAACGATTAGTAAGTAGCGAAGGATTTTTGGGGTCGGCAACATTCAACCCAATAATATCTCCATTAGTAAAACCAGTAATTTGAAATTCATAACAAGATATTGAATCGAAGACTGAAAAAATGGATATTGAATTATCTATTGCAACCGGGCGACGAGGATAATGAATTTCGTAAAAATTAAAAAATGGCGTTGCGCTAACACTGGGTTTGGGATATTGATACTCTATTTTTAAATAACTTCTATTATCCGATGAAATTGAACTTGCTGGGAAAGTTGCTGTTACTTCTCGAGCAATAGCTTCTTCGTAAGAGGATAAATTACCAATTTCAATTTTTGCTAGTAAATTTTGTGATTCATAAAACAAAAACTTACCATAATAACCAATTTCGTTATTAAGATAGCTTTGAGCAACATAAAAACGATAGAAAATATTACCATCGCGATAAAGGTCAGGTAATAAGTTTACGAAGGTTCGCGGGAAAATACTTCCTCCAAACCAAATTCTTCCCGAACCGCTATTAAATGGATTTGTAATTTCTTCACGGAAAACAATTCTTTCGGTATAGTAATCTGAAACAATCACATTTTCGCAGTTCAAAGTGTCGGGAATTGTGACTATTCTTAACCCCTTTTCCCCACCCCAAGATAGATAATAATAATTAACATCTGAGTAAGGATTTTGATAGCTTCGAAATGATTTATTTGAATATTCAAAACCATTTGTTCCTAATCCATAAAATAAAATATAGTCCAAGCTTCCATCGCTTTTTGTACGAACAATTATTGGAATTTCAGTAAAGTTATTTTTCTTCGCATCTTCTACTTTTTCGCTTAGCGGTTTACCATCGCTTCCAAACAATTTAAGAGTAGGAATCAAATCTGGAGAAATGTTTACTCCTAATGAAGACAAAGAAACAGCATCAATTTTATAAATTCCTTCCTTTTCAACCTTAATTTTGATAAAAGTATTGTTTGGTGAAAGCGGAACTAAACCATCCTTTGTATTAACACTCTGAGGATTCGTTCTAATAACCCATCGTTTCGCTTGATTGAAATTTAATACTTTTGCGAAAATTTCATCTTTGGAATAATAATTAACATTATCAATACTGCTAAGATTGAACCTAATAGTTGCCTCGATTTCTTTTGGAAAAATAAATGTCTTGGTTGTCCAATCATATTTTCCCAAGACAAACTTCAACAAACCTAAATGTAAATTCCTGCCAATCCCTATATATCGTAGATTAGCCCAACTATTTAAAGCCCAAGCATTATTATCAAGCCGTGATATACTATCATTTGGGGTAGTTTTTTCGGGCGAAACAAAATTCCCTTTTATTTCTTCTAAATTGTCAACTTTTAAATTTTCAATAGAAAAGCCATTCGAATCGGGTAGTGCAATCAAACTTCTAAAAATATAAAAAGTAAAATTATTTATTGTGAACTGCTCGACAGGAACTTTAAAATAAGGCAAAAGGAAATAAGTTCCATTATTACTATAAACCGTATCAAGTGAAACTAATGGGGAAACAACTTTTAAACGAAGAAAATCGTTTCCTTCGACCAAATCAGAAACAATTGACTGTGAATAAGTTGAAAGGGTAATAATAAAAAGAAAAGGCAAGAGAAGAAATAAAACTTTTGCCTTTATAAAATTCATTTTGAAATCCACCAAAATATTCCTAAATAAAAGAGGTATTATATATTTCGCTAGGCAAAACCTAACTTTTTCGACCATATCAATTTGAAAAGACAATTATTTTTAATAAATATTGTATAATAAATACTGTAATAAAAAAACAATTTACAAATCACAGAAAATAAAACCAAAATTCCCATTTAAATTAGTAAATTTGTAGTTTTTAATGCAATTAAAGATATGTCAAGTTATCCTTTTTCTGAAATAGAAAAAAAGTGGCAGAAGTATTGGGAAGAAAATGAAATATTTAAAGCGTCTGATGATTTTACGAAACCGAAGTTTTATGTTTTGGATATGTTCCCATATCCAAGTGGTGCAGGGTTGCATATAGGTCACCCCGAAGGATACACCGCAAGCGATATTGTTGCCCGATATAAAAAAATGAAAGGTTACAATGTTCTGCATCCAATGGGTTTCGACGCTTTTGGCTTACCCACTGAGCGTTTCTCGATGGTAACAGGAATACATCCCAAAATTGCAACTGAGCGAAATATAAGTGTTTTCCGAAATCAATTAAAAATGCTCGGTTTTGCATATGATTGGTCAAGAGAAATCAATACAACCGACCCAAAATATTTTAAATGGACCCAATGGATGTTTGTTACAATTTTTAATTCTTGGTTCGACGAAGAATTGCAAAAAGCTAGACCAATCGAAGAATTACCAATACCAGAAAATTTAAAAGACCCAATAGAAATTGAAAACTACAAAGACCAATACCGACTTGCTTATATCGCAATGATACCAGTTAACTGGTGCGAAGAACTCGGAACTGTTTTAGCTAACGAAGAAATTGACGAATGGCGTGAAAAAGGTTATCAAGTCGTCCGAAGGCCAATGCGCCAATGGATGTTAAGAATCACAAAGTATGCTCAAAGATTACTCGATGACCTTGAATTGGTTGATTGGCCTTATTCAACAAAAGAGATGCAAAAAAATTGGATTGGAAGAAGCGAAGGTGCTGAAATAGAGTTCCCAATTGTTGGTTTCGAAGATAAAATCTTAGTTTTTACTACTCGGCCAGATACATTGTTTGGTGCAACTTATGTTGTCCTAGCTCCTGAACATCCCCTGGTAAAGAAAATTACCTCGGATGAACACAAATTCGCTGTTGAAGAATATATTCATCAATCCTCTTTAAAGACTGATCTGGAACGAACTGAACTAAGTAAACAAAAAACTGGAGTTCCAATTGGAGCTTTTTGTATTAACCCCGCAACAAAACAAAAAATTCCAATCTGGATTGCCGATTATGTTCTAATGCATTATGGTACTGGCGCAATTATGGCTGTACCCGGACACGATGAACGCGACTTCGAATTTGCAAAAGCCTATGACTTACCAATAGTTCAGGTTGTAAAACCCGAATCTTCAGATTGGGATATTAATTGCAAAGCATTCGTCGATGATGGAATTAATATTAATTCGAGTAATGAAGAAATTTCGCTAGATGGTCTTAAAACCCCCGAAGCAAAAGAAAAAATTATTAATTGGCTCGAAAGCAAACAAATTGGTAAAAGAAAGATTCAATACAAACTTCGCGATTGGTTATTTTCCCGTCAACGATATTGGGGTGAACCTATACCGATTATTTTCTTCGAAGATGGAACAAAAAGAGCGTTAGATTTGGATGAACTTCCATTGTTGTTGCCCGATATTAAAGAATTCAAACCTACAGGAACTGGGGAATCTCCTCTCGCTGGAATTGAAAGTTGGGTAAATTTTATAGATAAAAAGACGGGAAAAAGAGGAAGGTTTGAAACTAATACTATGCCGCAATGGGCTGGTTCTTGTTGGTACTACCTAAGATTCATTGACCCTCATAATGACAACTTTTTCTGCGACCCACAAAAAGAGCGCTATTGGATGCAACCAAATGGCGTCGATCTGTATATTGGTGGTGCAGAACACGCTGTGCTGCATCTTTTATATGCCCGATTTTGGCATAAGGTTCTATATGATTATGGGTATGTATCCACCCCAGAACCGTTCTATAAACTTTTTCATCAAGGATTAATTCTTGGTGAAGATGGAAGGAAAATGTCAAAATCATTAGGAAACGTTGTAAATCCTGATGAAGTTGTTCAAAAATACGGAGCAGATTCATTAAGAATGTTCGAAATGTTTTTAGGTCCATTGCAAGATTCTAAGCCTTGGTCTACAACTGGAATCGAAGGAATTAACCGCTTTTTGAATAGAGTTTGGAGATTATTAGTAGACGAAAATGGAAACCTAAACTCAAACATTTTAGATTTGCCGTTAACTTCCGAACAAGAATATCTATTACATTATACCATTAAAAAAGTTACAGAAGATATCGAAAATCTTAGATTTAACACTGCAATTGCACAGATGATGATTTTCGTAAACGAGTTCTACAAATTTGAAAAAAAACCTAAAGATGCTCTTGAACAATTTCTATTATGTTTAGCTCCTTTTGCTCCCCATATCACAGAAGAGTTATGGCATAAGTTGGGTAAACAAGATTCTATTTTCAATCAAAATTTTCCAGAATTTGACGAACAAAAAACACAAAGAAAAGAAGTTGAAATTGTTGTTCAAGTTAATAGTAAAATCAGAGCAAAAATTAATGTTCCATTTGACACTTCCGAAAATGAAGTTCTTATACTTGCAAAAAAAGAACCAAATGTCCAAAAATACCTTGAAAATAAGGAGATACGAAAAGTCATTTTTGTACCTAATAAAATTATAAACCTTATTGTTTGAAATAAATCTTTTGAAACTTTCCTCCGAAATTCATAAATAATACAAACACACCTTTCTGGAAAATAAATATTACTTGTAGTAGAAATTGTGACATAAATATAATTCAATAACCTACAAACCATAAACTTTCTAAAATTTATTTTAAATTTTATTTTATATTTTTTTGTTAAAAAAATATTAATTATTTTAAGAATTTTATTATTGACTAATTTTATGTTTGTTATAAAAGGAATTGAAATATGAAACTTCAAAATTACTATGCTTTGGTTCTTGCCTTTTTTTTGCTAAGCTTTTCTTCCCTAATTTCAAAAGAACAAAAAATTAGATTTGATGCCGACTCTTCCAACCAGTTATACCTATGGGGTTTAGTAATCGAGGAGGCAAACTCACCAAATATTACCAATTCGCCAACTCAGAGTCAACCGGAGATTTTTGACAAGACAAAAATCCGAATTATCAATCTAGGGCCAATTGTTAACACAAAATATCTTGATTATGCTCCCACAGTCAGTGCCGATGGTAAGACCCTCTATTTTGTTTCTAATAGGCCAGGTAGCAAAATAAACCCAAAAACTAATAAACCAAGCCATGACTTCTGGGCTTCGAAAAAGAATGAAAGATTGGATACTATTTTCTTTAAACCTTTTAATATCGACACCACAACTATATGGGGCTATCAAGGTGTTAATACACCAGAAAACGAGGGAGTAGCATCAATTGCTGCTGATGGTCAAACACTTTACTTCACTGCTTGCAGCCGCCCCGACGGTTTGGGTGACTGTGACATTTATAAAACTACAATCGAAGGTGATAGATGGAGCCGACCATATAATTTGGGACCAAATGTAAATTCAAAATATTTCGATGCTCAACCTTCAATTGCCCCCGACCAAAGTCGACTATATTTTGTATCGACTCGTCCCGGTCCAAATTCAGATGGAAACAATGAAAAATGGGACAATATGGATATTTGGTATTCTGACTTCGACCCCGAAACAGGAGAATGGTTACCAGCAAAAAATCTGACTGAAATAAATACTCCGTTACAAGATGCCGGCCCATTCATTGCTGCCGATAATCAAACATTATTCTTTTCATCTAAAGGCCATAAACCAAACTATGGTGGACTTGACTTTTATGTCACACGCTATGACCCAGTTACCAAAACATGGTCAAAACCAGAAAATCTTGGTGAACCATTAAATACTCCACAAGATGACCAATTTATTACTTTACCTGCATCAGGTGATGTTATTTATTTCTCATCAAGACGAAAAGATATTCCCAATTTCCAAGGTGACTTCGATATTTTTATGGCTTTTGTTCCAAGCTACTTCCGTGCAGTCGTTGTTAAAACTTCTGTAATTGATGAATGTAGTGGAGAAAATATTCCTGCAGTTGTAAGAATTAAAAGCCCAATTATCAATCGTGTTGTTGTTGATACTTTGAAACCACCAAGAACCGAAATGGATTTTGTAGTTTCTAATTCAGACTATGGTGATCCTCGCGATTCAAATATGTTTGTAAACCTTGAAATTATTGCTGAAAATCCTCGTTACGGGAAAACTACAAAAATTGTTCGAGTTGATAAACCTAAACCAACAACCGATCCCGAGGAAGCCAAAAAGTACGCCGATGTAATTAATGTTGTAATTCCTCTTGGACAACGACCAGTAATTGGTGCCGAAATTGATGAGGCAAAATATGTTGCTGAAAATAAACGTATAAAGCCAGAAATAGCTAATTTCCGTGGCTTAGTAATGGAACAATTTCAAACTTGGGACTTATATCCATTGCTTAATTATGTTTTCTTTGATGCTGGTTCCTCCCAGATCCCAGACAGATACATTTTATTCAAATCCACCGATGATAAATTTAAAAAGTCATTCACTGACACTACTATTCGGGGAGGTACTTTAGAAAAGTATTATCATATCTTAAATATCTATGGATATAGGTTGAATAAATATCCGGACGCTAAAATTGAAATTGTTGGTTGCAACGATGGGAAAACTCCGGAAGAAAAGCGACCAAATCTATCTAAAGAACGTGCGGAAGCTGTTTTTAAGTATCTACGAGACATTTGGGGAATTGATGAAAAAAGAATGAAAATTACAGTTCGAAATCAACCTGCTGTTGTTTCGAACTTAAATGATTCATTAGGAATAGTTGAAAATCGACGTGTCGAAATCATTTGCAACGATTGGAACATTATGAAACCTGTTTTCGACAAAGACCCCAAAACTTTCCCACAACCAGAAACTATGAAGTTCACTTTGAAAAATGGTATTGAAGATGCTCTTGTTAAAGCTCGAAGAATCGAAGTTAAGCATGGTGGAAAAGAATGGAAAACACTTACAGATATTGGTTTGACTGAGAACACATTCATCTGGGATTGGAAAAACACAGATGATGAATATCCAAAAGACGAAATTCCCTTTACTGCTCAATTAATAATTACTACAATTAATGATAAAGAATGTTCCAGCGATCCAATTATGATACCAGTAATGCAAGTCACAACTGAACAAAAGAAAGTAGACATCCAGAAAGGTGCAAAAGACAGCACAATCGAACGATATAGCCTAATTCTTTTCCCATTCGACCGTTCAGACGCTGGACCAATTAATGAAAGAATAATGCGTGAATATGTTTATAATAGAGTGCTACCCACTTCCCATGTTGAAATAGTTGGACATACCGATGTGGTTGGCTTATACGAACATAATCAGGCACTTTCAGAACGAAGAGCAACAACTGTTTACAATGGGATAATGCAACAAACCAAAGGAAAAGTTGGTTTCATAAGCAAACGTGGCGTTGGAGAAGATGAACCACTATATGATAACTCTTTACCTGAAGGTAGATTCTACAATAGAACAGTACAAGTAATTATCAAAACACCAGTTGAGTCTTGGGAACAATTGCAAAATAAGTAAACTTACGAAACTACCCTATTAGGATTCATTAAAATAAACTCCCTCCAATTTCGGGGGGAGTAATTTTTTGTACGAATTCTTTCTTTTCGGTAGATATGACAAAGAGCAACAGCAAGAGCATCGGATACATCTAAAATTTCATCTTTAAGTTTTGTTGCACAAATATTTTCGATCATAAACTTAACACTTTGTTTGCTTGCATTGCCCTTGCCTGTTACTGAAAGTTTAATTTCTCGTGGCGTATACTCGAATATTGGAATACCCTTATTAATAACAGCAATTTCCACGACTGTTTTTGCTTGAGTTAATTTCATTAAAGATTGTGGATTTTTTGAATAGAATTGAGACTCTACGGCTGTTTCGCCTATGGGATATTCGCAAAGTAAAGAATCTATTGCGTCATAAATAAATTTAAGCTTATTAAGAAAAAGAAGTGAATCTGCAACCTTTGGCTTAATTAATCCATAATGGACTATTTTAAGAGATTCATTAGAAAAATCAATGATTCCATAACCACATTTAACAGAACCAGGATCGATTCCAAGAATTAACATCAGTTTTGCTCTTTTTCCAGTTGAGAGAGAACTTCATCAGTAAATTCGTAATTTCCATACACATTTTGTACATCGTCGAGATCTTCGAGTGTATCGAAAAATTTAAGAACTTTTCTTGCAGCTTCAATATTATCTATTTTTACAGTATTTTTAGGAATATACTCGAACTTTGATTCCAAAATTTTAAACTTTTTTTCTTCGAAGTATTTTTGACAATAAACCATATCTTCGAAAGCACAAATAATGCGGGTTCTTTCTTCATCATACTCCATATCTTCACACCCTGCTTCCAAAATATGTTCAAGCATCTGGTCTTCGGTTAAACCTTGCGGGTCGACATAAATAACTCCTTTACGTTCAAAATTCCACATAACAGAACCAGGTTCACCAATGCTCCCACCAAGTTTATTCATTTCAGAGCGAATAAGAGGATAAGTCCTATTCCTATTGTCTGTAATTGCTTCAAGAATAACAGCAACTCCCAAAGGTGCATATCCTTCATAAATTACCTCTTCGAAGTTTTCACCTTGAATTTCGCCAGTACCCCTCTGTATAGCCCTCTTAATATTTTCCATTGGCATATTCTCGGCTTTGGCATTTTGAATCGCAAGCCTCAATCGAGGATTTGCTTCAGGGTCACCTCCACCTTCACGTGCAGCGATGGTAATTTCCTTTGCCAGACGAGTAAACAATTTCCCTCGTTTTGCATCTTTTGCTGCTTTCTTATGTTTAATGTTTGCCCATTTACTATGCCCAGACATTATTTCCCCTCTTATTCAAGATTAATAATTTACAAAATTATTAATTTAATTTTATTCTACGAAAACCAACCTTCGTCTTGCTTATTAACTATTTGCTATTAAATAGTTTTTTATTAATTTTGCATTTGATCACGGCGCGTAGCGCAGCCTGGTTAGCGCACTACTTTGGGGTAGTAGGGGTCGCCAGTTCGAATCTGGCCGCGCCGACAAAACAAAAAAGGGGCTTCAAGTAGAAGCCCCTAATTCGTTTTACATCTAGATTATTAGCGAATAATCACCAGTTTTTTGCTTAGCTCAATATTTTTGTATAGCAACTTATAGAAATAAATCCCATTGTTTATTGGCATTTCATCAATGTTCATTGAAACAGAATTAATCCCCTTGGATGCCAGCCCTTTGAAAAGTGTTAAAATTGAACGACCAAAAGAATCTGTTAGCACAAGTTCAACTTCGCCATCGGTTGGAATAGCAAATGAAATAGTAGTAGAGCTAGTTGCTGGATTCGGCATACTTTCAAACAAAACAACACCACCAACATTTTCAGTTACACCGGCTACCAGTTGAAAAGTAACAGTGACAACACAGTTGCTCGATTGAACCTCACCACAATCATTCGAAACTTTGCAGTAGTAAATACCTGCATCTTCAGAAGTAACATTTCTTATTGTAAAAGTAGGTTGATCTGCACTAGCTATAGGTTGTCCATCTTTGTACCATTGATAATTCATAGGTTGAGTTCCATCAGCATCGATTGTAATTGTTAAAGTTTCTCCAGTGTTAAGGGAAATAGTGCTCGGTGGTTGTTGTGTAATTGTCGGCTTAACCTTAACTACTAAATTTGCAAAAGACGAAGTTTTAGAATACCCAGTTGGTAGGTTCGTAAGTACAACATCATAAGAACCAATATCATTTATTGAAACATTAGAAATACTTAACCGAGAAGTATGGGAACCAGAAATTCTTCCATTGTCACTTAATTCAATACCATCTTTTCGCCATTGATACTTCAACTCGGTTCCGCCTGTAAAAGTAGCTTCAACAGTAAATTCGACATTCGTTCCCTCGCAAGTTTCTACGTCTTGAGGTTGCTGAGAAATATTAATTTCTGGTGATGTAATCGAAAAGCCAATTGCTGTATCGGAACCACAAAGGCCAGAAATAACAACCCAATAATCTGAACCAAGGTCGGAAGCCTTTAAATCGCAAATTGTAAGATAATTTGAACGAGAACCAGAAATTCTATCATTGTCGACTAACTTTTGATTTCCACGATACCATTGTATATTAACTTCCCCAGTTGGTGGAATACCCTCTACATTTGCATCGAATTCAAATTTAGCAACATCGCCTATCTTGACAACTTGCGATTTAATTGCACGGGTAATTTTAGTCTTTGAGTGAGCATAAACGAGTACCTCATTAGTGTAAACATCAACTATACCACGGCAGTCCTGAATAGTTAATTTACAACGATAAATACCAGAATTCTCGAATTGGATATTCGGTAAAATTAAAACCGAGGAATTTGCAGTTGGATTGTCATAAATATCAACCCCATCTTTTTGCCATTGATAGCGAAGAACGATCCCTTCGGTGACAACGTAAAGCATAACATCATCCCCAGAACAAATGGACTGTGATTGGGGTTGCTCGACAATCCGGAATAGCGGCCAGACAGTAATATCTATTGTATTCGATGCTACTGGCTCTCCGGTTGGATAACAAGCTTGAGAACCATAAACAAGAACCCTATAAGTTCCACTCATTGAGGGGTCAGCAAGTCTAAATTTCAGTGTTCGTTCATTTGCAGTGGGGAATTTATCTAAATCAAGGTCGGTCCAAGTTCCACCAATAAGCTTTTGCCACTTATATCCAGTAATAGTACCTGTTGCAGAAGTGGTTAACGAGAAATTATCGGTTTCGCAAATGTTTGCGGGATCTTTATCACAAGATACGAAATTATTTTTGACAGTTTCAGTGACATCTACATATGCTGGATTTGAAGCAACCTTGTCTGGTCCACAATTACCAGGACCAATTACAACTACACGATAATAGCCCGTTGCGCTGCTGGGATCTTGAATACTTTGAACTAAATTTGGACCTTTGGCTCCTTGAATATCAATCCAAAGATTTGGATTTAATGGATCACGTTTTTGCCATTGCCAACCAATTATTGTTCCGGTTGAATTGCTGGATAAATTAATCATTGGATTCAAATCAGCACAAATTGATGAGTTTTGTGGGTGGCTAATGATTTGAATCGGGGATTCTACTGTTAATAATTTATCTGGAGCAATAGTTAACTCACCAAACAAAGAAATTTTACAACCATAATATGCTGAATCGCTTTGCAAGAGTGAAGAAAAGACGAGAGTTTGATTAGTGGCACCATTAATATCTTGAGAGTTCTTAGTCCATTGGTAACCAAAGTTAGGATTGCTAACACTACGAGAAATTCCATCCATAAATCCAGCTATTGTAGCAGAAGTAGACATCGTAACGGAACCGTCTTTGCAGTAAACAGTAAGATTGGGGTTAAATGTAATTGGATTTGCCGTCAGAATGGGTCGAACTTCGTCGCAACCAATAGTAACGTTGCTTGAACGACGAGTTTCATTATCGAAATCTGTATTAATCCCACTAATCGCTGGTGCGAGAAATCCATTGTCCCCAATATTATTTCCAGTTAAATGCAAATCATCATTACCGATAAAATATGGTTGAACACTAATAGAATTTCCATCGCCACCAGAGGAGCTTATCCAATCACTCAATGAAGTTTTATCGGCACCATAATAACCAAGAATGCCATAATTTCCTGAAACATAATAATTATTATAGTTTATGGTAGAAAAAGTAAAACCAGAAGGAACATAAACCGAATACATTTTACTGCCAGAGATATTGCTACCCAAGCTATTTACAAAAATGTTATTTCGAAGATCCGTTCCAGTAACCGAAGTTGTAGTAATTAACAAACAAGCACTCATACTCGCAGATGAACCTACATTAGCTTGGGTTCCATACATATTCACAGTGTTATGGTAAATTTTATAATTCGTTCCACCTGTAATCCTAATGCCAAACGGATTGTAAGTTGTGCTCGAAGAGCTGTAATTCATCGTATGTAGGTCCGAAATCATATTATTAGCAATTAAAATATTAGAGTTTCCTGTTGAAGAAGCAATATTGATTCCATAAGCCCCCCAACCTCCACTTGCTTCTTGATATATACCATATATCTTATTACCAACAATTTGTGCGTCTTGACAATAACTACTTAATTCAATGCCAGCAAGATTTGTTCCATCCGTTCTTTTAATATTATAAATAGTGTTCCCAAACAATTTGGCTCCCTGTGTATAAGAAAGATAGATTCCTCGGTAACCAATATAATCAGATGCAACATCTCCACCAATAATATTGTTTAAGATTTTCAGACTATCAATATTTCCATTTGATGCACCATAAACATAAATTCCATAGTAACTTCTTCGAACAACATTATTAGAGAGTGAAACATAATCATTATCGGCACCATTAACATAGATACCATAACTTCCAGACTGCGAGGTGGTATTACCTATTCCATAAATATTACAATTTTGAATATTAACATTAACACAACCGGCATTAGTCCCTAAAGAATATACAATTATTGCAGCACCTGAAGTAGCAGTGGTTGCATCGTTTCTAATAGTAAGGTACCGACCACTTCCACCAATGCTTCCATCGATTGTAACTCTATCTGCACCATTAAGAATCAAAGTTCCTGTTGAAGGATATGAACCATAAATGGTTCTTGCTCCACCGCTTGGTTTAATAGTTAAAGTATAACCACTCCCATTATATTCAGGCCATTGATTTAATGTCGGTGGATTGGTGTTTGTTTCATAAATATCGGTCATAATCAACAAAGTTACGTTACCTTTCATTCCATAAGTATTTATTTCGGAAAAAGCTTCAGAAAGGGTTTGGTAATATTGACCGGCCCCAACTGTATATGTACCTATTCTTGGTCCCCGAATTTCTCTTGCCCCAGGAGGATTTGTTACCGAAGGTGTATAACTATTAGAACCAATTGTAAAACCTGTACATTGAGCATCAACATAATTCCCTTCACTAGCAGAAGAAGAAATATCATAAACAAGCCAGAAATAATTTGTTCCATTTTGCAACTGCTGAGAACCAGAAATAGTAAATGTACCCGAAGGATTATTGACAGATGAACCAAATTGGGTGGAAGTAGAAAAGGTTCCAGATGTACCAGTGTAATAAACCCTCGCACTTGCGATATCGGACACATTTGTTGTTCCATTAGTATTAAATGTAATACTTGTTAGACTTAATGGGTTAGCCGAACCAGTCATTGTAATTTCAAGTCGAATAATAGGCTGATTTGTAAATCCAACGCCGACTCCGCCAATTACTTGTGATACCGTAGACGATGTATAAGTCATAACATTTGGATATTCGTCATAGGTAACTTCATCGATATACATATCATTACCATAACCACTATAGGCTTGGAAAATTATATAATTAGTACTTCCATTAAAAGAAGAAGGAATACTGTACGAAAATTGATACCATCCAGCAGTGGTGTAGTAACGATGAATTGCTCCCAAACGTGTAGCACCTGTTAAGCTCGCAGAAGTATTAACCCAAACAATAATACTATCAGGACTTGAAGAATAACCGGGGTCTCTATACATCCAGAAACTAACCTGAACAGAGTTTGAACCACGTTGAGACCAATCAATTGATGGAGTTATAAGAATTGCACTCGAGCCACTAGTGGCGCTCCAAGAATAATAACCAGCCATACCTGCACCCGAATAGGGACTAGTACTTGGATAACGTCCTGATGTTAATCTTTGCCAATTATAGGAACCAGAAATAATGGTAGCTGTCCAATTCGTTGGTGGAAAAGTACTTCCATCGAAAGATTCAGTACGAGTTATGGAAAGTAAGTCAAGATTCGAAAAGAACGTTAGAAAAAGGGTAAATAAAACAAAGCGGAAAAATGAATTCCTTTTTGACATAAAAACCTCCCTTATTTGTTAAAAATACTTAATGGTAAAACAAAATTAAAAAAAAAATTATCTGAATTTGAAAGATTTAACCATCTCCCATTTCAAATTCTTTTTGATCTTTTCGGTAAATAAAATATTTTCAGATTTCTCGCCAACGAATATTTCAAGATCCAAATTAATGTTTAGGGACTGTACCAAACCTGCTGCTGAAAGAATCTGTTTAAAAACCCCTTGACCACGCGCAATCTTGTGTGGGAATGATAAGGTTTTTATCCCATAAAACTTTGTTTTTTTCCATTCTAAACTTGGATTTTTAAAAACACCTTCGATCGAATACTTGTTGTTAAAGAAACCCGTACATTTTAGATCTAAAGTATCGATAACATTTATTCCATCAATTTGTAATTCAATTGGAGATGACCAAATAGAATCTTTATAAACAGGATTAATAGGAAAAGTAATTTTAATAACATCTGCTATTTGCTTCAACCTTGAATCACTCAAACCATCAACCCAATTGAAATACCAAATTGAATCAGGAATAGTTGCCTTTAAAGTATCGATATATCTTCTTTTCTCCAAAAGTCTTTCACCTTCGATCTTAGCTACTTCACCATATGGTGAATAAACTATGGTAAACTCCATACTCATAGGAATACTATATGTTTGAAAGTCTTCGAATTTGAAAACATTAGGGTTAGAATTTTCAATGCTGGAAAACTCATAAACCTTTTGCCCTTCTTGAAAACGATAATAAATTGAATCAATAGAAACTTCTACACGAGAAAAACCATCTACAGGTGGGTCGGGTTGAACTAAAGTTAAATAATATATCATATTGCGTGTATACTTTACTGTGGAACTGTCTTTATAGATTCTTACAACCTCTGAAGTATCGTAAAGAATATAATTGTAATAATTATGCACCCTAAAAACTGGCTTCAATAAATATGCCGGTGGTAGGGACGTTTCTTTAGCACCTGGTAGTGTTTTTTCTTGCGATAAAATAAAATTAATACTCAAAATAGCTGCAAAGATAGAAACAAAGACCAACTTGCCAATGTCATTCCATCCCATATTTCACCTGATTTAATTTTTTGATTTATTTCACCTTTTGTCAAAGCAACGACACTAATTTCTTCACTTTCATCTAAATCTTGTTTGTATTTTTCCAAATACCTTGCCAAGAACACATAGCAAATTTCATCTGTCATTCCATTGCAGGGATTAAACTGACCGATTTCAAGCAAATCACCAGCAATAAAGCCTGTTTCCTGTTTCAATTCTTGATATGCATTTTCAAAGGGGGTCAAGTTTGGTTTTATTCCACCACCTGGAAACTCTAAACTCGTTTTTTGGTTTAAATATCGAAATTGATTAGTCAAAATAATTCTATTGTCTAAAACCGGAATTATCATCGTCGACCCTGGGCTATGTACATAAAAGTACTTTCCTAGTTTATTATTAGGAAGCACGTATTCATCAATGCAATAATCCCAATAAGGATTTTTATCTATAATTTTCTCAGAAAGTTTTTGATATTTAGAAAACACTATTTGAAAATTTGCATTTACAATATAGTAAAGACACACAAAATTGAAAAAAGTTTCAATTATTTAGAATCAATTCACTAAGTGAAAAGAAGAAAAGGACTTCTCGTTCCCCATTCTCGGGCGAATCTGACCCATGAATTGCATTTCTTTCAATATTTGTACCATAAAGTTTTCTAATTGTTCCTTCCTCGGCTTTTGCCGGGTCGGTACTTCCAATTAATTTACGAAAGTCTTCAATTGCATTATTTTTTTCTAGTGCAATAGGAACAACCGGGCCACTAGTCATATATTTGACTAAATCGTTGTAGAATGGTTTGTCCTTATGAATATTATAGAAAGCTTTAGCTTGCGGCACACTCAACCTGATATATTTCATTCCAAGAATTTTGAACCCAGCCTCTTGTATCTTTTGAATTATATCACCAATAACTCCTTTTTCTACTGCATCAGGTTTAATAATTGCTAATGTCTTTTGCTTCATAACTCCATTTCCGAAATATTAAACAACCCTTTTTTGCTTTTTAACAAATTTGTTATAAACTTTTAAAACTGTTGACCCAATTTCAGCTGGAGACTCAACCACAGTAACACCTGCTTGTTCGAGAGCATGTATTTTCTCCTTTACTGTGCCTTTTCCACCAGAAATAATAGCGCCGGCATGCCCCATTCTACGCCCTGGCGGGGCAGTTCTACCAGCAATAAAGGCAACAACGGGTTTATGAACATATTTTCGAATATACTCGGCGGCTTCTTCCTCTGCTGTACCACCAATCTCTCCAATCATCATAATAATTTCTGTTTTCGAATCCTTGTTAAAGAGTTCAATCACATCAACAAATGTTGTGCCAATAATTGGATCACCACCTATCCCAATACAAGTGCTTTGGCCAAGTCCCATATCTGAAATTTGCTTAACGGCTTCGTAAGTCAAAGTTCCACTCCTTGAAACAACACCTACTGTACCAGGTTTATGAATAAAACCGGGAATGATTCCCAACTTACATTCCCCAGGGGTAATAATTCCAGGGCAATTCGGTCCAATCATTCTCGATTTTGAACTTTTAAGTGAAGAATAAACTTTAACCATATCCCTGGTTGGTATACCTTCGGTTATTGTAACAATTAATTTAATTTCGGATTCAATCGCCTCAAGTATTGCATCGGCAGCAAATGCAGGCGGAACAAAGATAACAGTTGCATCAGGCTTCACTGCTTCGACCGCCTCTTGAACACTATTGAAAATGGGGACTTCCTTTTGGAAGAGATATTGTTCATTTCCTTTGTAAATTGTTCCCCCTCTTCCTGGGGTTACACCACCAACAATACGAGTTCCATACTCAATCATTTGTGCAGTGTGAAAAGTTCCTTCTGAACCAGTAATACCTTGTACTATAGCTTTTGTTTTTTTGTTTACCAGAATACTCATAATTGGACTCCAGAAAATTAAAGAGAAAAAAAATGCAAATTAATATATTTTCTCTAAAAGTAATGTCTTAATATCACTTTTAGCATAAAACTCATAATAGAAAATAAAAATTGTAATCTTATTGTTTCGGCAACCAAACAACTTCTTTTCTTATCGAATTTTCTTTTGTATTAAATACCCTATGATTAAAAAAACTTTCTGATTTATAATAATATTCATCCAAGTAATCCAACGATAAACCATTGTCCAAGATAATAGCAGAAAATTTCTTCGTTTTTAATGCATTAATAAATTCGCTCTTGAAATTTTCCTTTTCTTTTAAATTTGTTATCAATAAATCATTTATTAAAACATAATGTGGGTACGATTTTTTTCCAATATACCTTTGAACATAATTGTAACCCATAAAATATACTTCACCATCTACATTTGAGAAACTACTAAGTAGATACTCAATATCCCTTCTGTCTCTTTCTGTTGGTATAGGTGTTCTAAAATCGTAGATTAACAAAACAAACTGCAAAAGTAATAATGAGCCAATAAGTAAATTACCACTTTTTGAATTTAAGCTTTGTTGAAATTTAAAAGAAATAATTGGGAAAACAAGAGAAATTGCAATAACCATAGGAATTAACACATTTAAATACCCTCCATAATGTAGCCTTAAAAGATAGGAACAAAAGACAGTTCCCAATAGAAAAAGGAAAAGATAAAGGTTTTTATCCTCAAAAATTTTCCACTTTTCACTTAAAACAAAAGCAATTATCAATGCTAAAGCAATAGAATAAAATGGTAAAATATCCACAGTCCAAAAAGTCAAAACTCGACTCCATATCCAATAATGATTTGCTGGCAAAGTGAAATTCCAAAAAATATACCAGCCATCACTTTTGATTGTTTCAAAAATTGTGGAAATCAAAATAAGCATAAAATAAAGGGAAGAATGTTGAAAAAAAAGCTTGCGATTGCGAATTAACAAACCCAAAAGTAAAAAAATATGAATGGCAAGAAAACTTTGTTTGGTATAAAAAGCACAAAACGCAAAAAGTGCTGATAGCAAATCTTCCTTTGGCTTCTCGAATATTATGAAAACAAAGGATAACAACATAAAGAGATTTGCAAGTGTATCAACTCGAGCTAAATCGAACCAGAAACCAGTTGTAGAGTATGAAAAGCAAAGTATTCCAAGGGATACTAAGCTCCAGAATCTATCTTTTGTATATCTATATGTGACACAGTACGCTAATATTAATATCGGAAGAAAACTCAAAATGGAAATTAATCTTGTAGAAAAGAAACTAATTCCAAAAATTTTTACAAAAACAACACCAATGTAATAAAACAACGGTGTGTAAATATATGGAATAAACTCCAAAGTGGGCTTGGGATAAATACTTTTACCTTCCAGAATTCTAATGATATGCTCAATTTCCCCTCCTTCCATCCATTCTAATTGATAGGGATAAAATAAGCGAATAGAAAAGACAACGAAAATTGTGACAATTGAGTAAAAAATCAACAGAAGGTTGATATTATGTAATAACTTAACATTATTTTCTACTGTAAAAATTGGCATTTAAATTGCTTTTATCTTAATTTTAAATTGTTAATTTAGTTATTTAAATATCAAAAAAATGAAAAAAACAAAAATACTGAAAATTGGACTTGTAATAGTTTTTGCTCTAATTTCGACTATTTTTTTAAATGCTAAAGATTGCACCCCAACTCCTCCGAATCCCGAACTAGTTGTGAACGGAAACTTTGAACTTGGATTTTACGGTTTCAAAACAACTTACGATACCTCTTATATTAAGTTTCCTAAAAACATCAAAGTTACTACAAATCCCTACAATGAATACTATACTTTCGACAGCTGTTCCGACCCTGTTACACCCAACGAAAAATTTTTGATTGTCAACGGCAACGACTTATTCGATGGTTTGCAAATAGTTTGGGAACAAGAATTCGAAGTTTTACCCAATACATTCTACGAATTCAAATATATGTATACTAATATTGATGCAAAAGTAGATACAAATAAAAATTTACCAATAATTCAAGTTTCATTTAACGAGCAATACTTCGACACGGTGTATGTTCCAAAGGAAACTTGCAAATGGCTGACGCGTTCGATCATTTGGTACTCCGGTGAAAATAAACATGTAAGAATTACTTTCAAAGACTTACAACTCAAATATTTTGGAAACGACTTTGGACTTGATGAAATTTCTTTTAAATCACTTTGTAATGTTCAAGCGTGTGCGGGACAAAATCAGGAAATTTGTTTTGGCGACACTGTAATATTAGGAGAAATTAGTAACCAGAGTGCTTTACAAGGATACAAACCTTATAGTTATCGATGGTTCCCCGAGGAAGGTCTTAATTCTGCTTATGTCCCTAATCCTTTAGCTTCACCAGCCAAGACAACTACTTACTACCTCGAAGTTACTGACAGTTTAGGCTGTGTGGCATTCGACTCTGTAACCGTTTATGTTCATTATAAACCCCTTGCCAAAATTACAACTGATAAACCTATTCCTATTTGCCCTTGCGATAGCGTCAAGCTCAATGCAACTGAAGGGCTTAAGTATTTCTGGTCGACAGGTGACACAACATCATCAATCACTGTCTATGGTCCTGGAATTTACACTTTGATTGTCGAAAACAATTTTGGTTGCAAAGATACCACAAGTCTTCAAGTTGACTTTTATTCTATATTTACAACATTGAAGCTTGACACCGTAGACGCAAATATTGGAGAAATAATTACTTTGCCATTGCAAATGATTGGTCAGGAGAACTTTTTCGCTTGCAATTACGACAGTTTTAAAGTTCAAATCAGTTACAACCCTTCTGTTCTTTTTCCAATAAATCATCAACCAAAATATAGAAGTAATGGGTCCGAAGAAATTGAACTAGCCGGTGTTACTTTCTCTACAATACTTGATAGCTTAACATTTTTCGTAACACTCGGAAATTCTGAATTTTCAGACATAAACTTTAAATCTTTTTCTTGGAATTGCAAGGGAATCAATACTCAAACTTTCAATGGAAGAGTTAATGTTAGGGATATTTGTAAAGAAGGAGGTAATAGACTCGTTGATTTAGAAAAGAAGTTGTTTTTGTCCGATATATACCAAATCCCATTAAATTCAAATATTATAATTCAATTTGGATTAATTGAACAAGGATTAACGACTTTAAAAATACTCAATTATATTGGAGAAATCGTAGAAATCCCATTTTCAAGTTTTGCCAATCCAGGAAATTATCTTATAGAAGTCAATGGAGAGAAGTTAACAAACGGAGCATACTTTTTAATACTTCAAACAACAACCCAAACTATTATAAAGCAATTCATCGTTATCCATTAAATTAAATCAACAAGTTTTTTTAAACCGTGAATTTCTCTCTTTGTTAAATACCTCCACTCTCCACGTTTGAGCCCACGTGTAGTAAGGTTGCCAAAAGCTTTCCTATCTAACTTTTTTACCTCGTACCCAAAATGATCAAACATTTTCTTTATTTCATGATTTTTACCTTCAGTTAAGGAAATTTGAACTTTTTTTGGGTCTTTGAAATCAATAAATAATTCACATTTACTGAATTTTACTCCATCGATTTCAACACCAAGGGCAATTTCTCTTGCATGTTCTGGCTTTAAAGTTTTATCTAACCCAACATTATAAACTCTGAGCACTTGAAATCTTGGGTGCATTAAACGATTTGCCAGTTCTCCATCATTTGTAAGGAGAATAACACCGGTAGTATTCCTATCCAAACGCCCAACTGGATAAACTCTGTTTTTAGTTTGAACCAATTCAACAATTGTTTTCCTTCCTTTTTCATCCTTAACTGTACAAATTACATCCTTGGGCTTGTTTACAAGGATATATTCATAACGTTTCAACAATTTTACTGGTTTTCCATTTACAGTAACCAAATCGTCGAGAGAAACAATAGTACCCAATTTTGTAACCACTTTGCCATTAACTTTAACAACGCCCGATTTGATAAGCTCGTCGGCTTTACGACGGGAAGTCAGACCTGATTCGGCAATTAACCGGTTTAACCGAATCCGAGCTTTAGAATAAGCATCCAAAACTGGATTTTCCTTTTTTAAAATATCTCTTTTCATTAAAATCATACAATTTCAGAATCTTAAAAAAATTTAAAATAAAAATTAGACAAGCTAATTAGAAATATTAACTTTTCTGCCGTGGCAATGCTTATATTTCTTTCCACTCCCACAAGGGCAAGGATCATTTCTCCCCACTTCCTTTTCAGTTTTACGATATGTTTGAACTGGAAGTATATCTTGTTGTGTGTCAACCTGTTGTTTTGCAAATGGTGCCACAATGAATTGAGGCAACTCCGAAGAATGAGTAAACTGCAAATTAGAAGGCTCTGGAGTGGCTCTTCGAAGCGAAGGAAGGACTCGCCTTCCTCTGCCAACTTTAACCTCGCGTTCAACAATAGGAGGAAAGTATCGAAACACGAACCTTACTATTTCTTTATTTATTGACTGAACCAAATCCACAAATAACTTATATGCTTCTGCCTTATATTCCAACAAAGGATCTTTCTGCCCGTAACTTCGTAAATGAATACCTTCACGAAGATCATCCATTTCGCGTAGATGTTCCCGCCATTTATTGTCGATAATTTGTAAAGTTACGATTCTTTCGAGTTGAGCCATAAATTCGGTGCCTAACAATTGTTCTTTGCGGTCGTAAAACTCCTTTGTAGCATCCAGAATTCTCTTGATAACCTCTTCTTTTTTAAGATGTTCAAACTCTTCTTTGGTAAGTTGTAATTCACAAAGCAAATTTGAACGGACAACGTTTTTCATTTCTTCAACTTTCAAATTGGGATGAAATTCATCATACCATTCGTAAGCCAGGTCTTCGATATATTCAAATATTTCTGGACGGAGGCGTTCTCCAGTCAAAGCATTTCTTCTTCTGGTATAAATAACTTCTCGTTGTTGATTCATAACATTATCGTATTCAAGTAACCTCTTGCGGATGCCAAAATTATTTTCTTCCACTTTCTTCTGGGCACGCTCAACATTTTTGGTAATCATTGGATGTTGAATTGGTTCGCCTTCTGGAATCTTTAATCGCTGCATAATGCTCGCGATTCTTTCTCCACCAAAAAGGCGCATTAAATCATCTTCCAATGAAATAAAGAACTGTGAAGTTCCGGGGTCGCCTTGTCGACCTGATCTACCACGCAATTGCCTATCTATTCTTCTCGCTTCGTGTCTTTCGGAACCAATGATCGCTAAACCCCCA
>CAYPRT010000007.1:81232-134678 GCA_964413155.1 uncultured Hyphomicrobiales bacterium
TACCTCATGGTCAATTTTAATATCCGTTCCACGACCAGCCATATTAGTTGCAATTGTTACGGTGCCCTTCCTACCAGCTTGAGCAATAATTTCGGCTTCTCGTTGGTGATGCTTTGCATTCAAAACATTATGTGGAATACCTTTCCTACGAAGCATCTTACTGAGTAACTCGGAAACCTCGACACTTGTAGTTCCAACCAATACAGCACGCCCACGCTTAAGTTCTTCTTCTATTGCTTGAATAATTGCATTATATTTTTCACGCTTTGTTCTAAAAATCAAATCATCTTTGTCAATTCTAATCACTGGCTTATTCGTAGGAATGACAACAACTTCGAGGCCATAAATTTTTTCAAATTCCAATGCTTCGGTTTCTGCTGTTCCTGTCATTCCAGCAAGTTTCTTGTACATCCGAAAATAGTTTTGTATGGTAATTGTAGCCAGCGTTTGGGTATCACGTTCCACTCTAACATGTTCTTTTGCTTCGATAGCCTGATGTAGTCCTTCAGAATATCTTCTTCCTTCAAGAATTCTTCCAGTAAACTCATCAACAATAAGAACTTTCCCATCCTGAACAACATATTCAACATCCTTTTCATAAAGTGAAAAGGCAACCAAAAGTTGATTAATCGCATGGATTTTTTCGCTTCGTTCTGAATAAAGGACATATAAATCATCCTTTTTCTTCTGCTTCTCTTCTGGTGTTAAGGAATTGTCTCCTTCTATCATACTCAATTCAGTAGCTACATCTGGAATTACAAACATATTTGGATCTTCTTGGGCGTTGCATAGTAATTGCCGTCCTTTCTCGGTTATGTCGACATTGTGATTTTTCTCATCGATTGTATAATACAACTCATCGTCAATTTCATGCATCCTACGTCCTTGATCGCGAAGGTAAATCAATTCCGTATCCTTCATCAACTTTAAATATTCAGGCTCCTGCAAAATTTTAGTTAATCGCTTATGCTTAGGCAAACCTCGATATGCACGCAGTAATAATACTCCTGCTTTTTCCATATCTTCATCATTTCCAGATTCCAAAAGCTTTTGGGCTTCACCGACAATCTGATTGACTAATTTTGTTTGTGCCTCTACAAGTCTTCGCACTCGTGGCTCCATCTCCTGAAAAATTTCGTCGGTGGTATGTTCTACAGGTCCAGATATAATTAATGGTGTCCTTGCTTCATCTATTAAAACAGAATCCACTTCGTCAACAATTGCATACCAATGTCCTCGTTGAACAATATCGTTCGCATCGATGACCATATTGTCCCGAAGATAATCGAAACCGAACTCGTTGTTCGTCCCATATGTAATATCACAGGCATATTCTTTCTGCCTTTGCTCAGTACTCATATTAGATTGAATAATTCCAACACTTATGCCCAGAAAATCATAAACAGGTTTCATCCATTCCGCATCTCTTCGGGCAAGATAATCATTAACAGTAACAAGGTGACAGCCCTTTCCAGCAAGCGAATTCAAATACAAAGGCATTACTGCAACAAGTGTTTTCCCTTCCCCAGTTGCCATTTCAGCAATTTTCCCTTCGTGTAAAACTATGGCCCCCATTAATTGAACATCGAAAGGAATCATATCCCAAACATAATGCTGACCAGTATACGTATATGAGTGCCCTCTTTCTTTCAACCTTTTACATGCCTGCTTTACTACAGCGTAAGCCTGTGGAAGAATTTCATCTAGAACTTCTTCAACTGAGTCAAAAATTTCCTGATCTATTTTCTTTATTTCCGCCCTAATATCAGATACTTCATCAGGGGTTAAAACTTCATTCTTAAGTCTTTCAATAAGTTGCTCCTTTCTTTTTTCAAGATCACTAATGCGACTTTGAACTAATTGCCTAAATTCATCAGTCTTAGCTCTTATTTCTTCATCAGTTAGGGCATTAAATTTTTCATAATATTCATTAATCTTCGAAACAATAGGCTTTAATCTTTGAATATCTTTTTCATGCTTTGTCTTGATAAACTTTTTGAGAAAACCGAACATTTGAAATCCCTATAAAAATAATATAAAAAGACGATTCTCCTTCGGATGTATTTCACCACCCAAATTTCAAGAACAGAAATGTTTTTTGCTAAAAAACCTAAATTAACTTACGGTCTTCTCGAAGCTAACCGATCAGGAACAAAATCTGGATCAGATTTGACTGTACCACGAACAAATACAACTTTATTATTCGCAAGAAGGATTCCTGCAACATGAGGCGCTGCCATCGAGGTTCCACTCATTGTTGCATAACTTCCGTTTTTGTATGTGGAGTAGATACTAACTCCTGGGGCACAATAATCAATTGGGGGATTTCCGAAGTTAGAAAAAGATGCAAAATTATTGTTAATATCGTGAGCTGAAACTGTAAAAATATTCCTTCCATTGGCACGGGCAGGTGAAAAATACTTTGCATCAATTCGAGAGTTCCCAGCTGCAAGAACAACCAAGAAGCCTTTATTACCTAAAGCAACTACTGCTTGGTCCAAAGCAGGAGAAACCTCTCCACCAAGACTCATATTAACTACATCGCCAGGTTTCCCTCGTTTCGAAATATAATCCAATCCTGCAATGATATCGGAGTCCCATCCCCAACCACTGCTCGAAAGAACTTTTACAGCAGCAAGCTTATTCCCAGCTGCTACACCAACTACACCAAAATCATTATCTTTGGCAGCAACAATTCCTGCAACATGTGTTCCATGCCCGTGAAAATCATTGGGAGTTAATGAATCATTACCAGTCCGAACGAAAGTTCGAGACAAGCCTTGATCCACATTTAAGTCGGGATGGTCAAGTTCGATTCCCGTGTCAACTATCCAGCCAACCCTAAAGCTTCTTTCACAATTATAATAGCCACCAATAGCCAAAATTCCCCAAGGTATAATTTGCGTCGAAGACAAAGGCTTGTTTTCTTGCTTTACCTCTTCACTTTCTTCAGGATCAATACCTTTCATTTTATCAATATCCACAAGAGAGACCTCGGGGTCTGATTTGATTTTTACTAATTCCTCTTTTGTTAAATATGCGGAAAAGCCAAGAACCACAGAAGAGTAAATGTGAGTTACTTTTTTTCGGTCAATATTGTGACGTTCCAAAAATCTAAGAACATATGTTTCCATGCTATTTGGATTAAGGGTTTCTTCTGTCTTTGGGGACCTTAAATAAACAATATAATGATAATTTTGGCTCGAACTAAACATTGAATCATCAACATGAAAACCCTTTTCACAAGAGATAAATGCAAAAGTTAATATAGCTGCAAAAATGAGATAAGATAAACTTTTCATAAATGCCTCCTAATTTGTTTAAAATTATATAGAAATAAAAAATAACCAAAGATGAAACATTTTCATAGAGTAATACTTTGTTTCTTCAAAATTACACTTGGTTTTATTAATTCTTTTTTAAGTCAATTATCAGCCTTTTAAAACCTATCAAAATAATAAAAATTAAAAATAATAAAATTTTTCATCTTCCACAACTTTTTTGCTAAAATTTCAAGATTAGGTAATTTCGTTTTTTTGAGTTTAGCAATGAATGAAAAAGTAATTATTTTAGATTTTGGCTCACAATATACTCAACTTATTGCCCGAAAAATTCGCGAATGTGGGGTTTATTCTGAAATCTTCCCTTATAATATTTCACCTGATGATATTTTAAATCTCAATCCCAAAGGAATAATATTATCTGGTGGACCCTCGAGCGTCTACGAAACAAATTCTCCCCATCCCAATAAAGCAATATTTAATCTTAACATTCCACTACTAGGTATCTGTTATGGTTTGCAACTAATAACTTATCATTTTGGAGGCAAGGTTGATAAAGCCGCAAAACGAGAATATGGTCGCGCAAAGTTCAAAATAGAAATAGATGACCCAATATTCCTAAATATTCCGAAAGATTCCTTTGTTTGGATGAGTCATAGCGATAGAATTGAGTCACTTCCAGAAAATTTTATAGTTCTCGGTACCACCGAAAATTCAATTTCTGCAATAAAATTTCTTAATCAAAAAATTTATGGACTCCAATTTCATCCTGAAGTCCATCATACCGAATATGGGAAAAAAATTCTTGAAAACTTCGTTAGAAATGTATGTGGATGTAAAGAAATCTGGAATACTTCTTCTTTTATTGAAAACCAAATAAAATCGATTCGAGAAAAAGTTGGAACCGACGAGGTAATTTTAGCCTTAAGCGGAGGAGTAGATTCAACCGTTGCCGCTGTTTTATTGCAAAAAGCAATTGGGGACAAACTCCACTGCATTCACATTGATACTGGATTAATGCGAATGAACGAAAGTAAAACCATCGTTGATTTATTCCAAAAAAGTTTTAAAATACCACTAATTTTTTTAAATGCTGGAGAGATATTCCTTTCCCGACTAAAAGGAACCATTGATCCAGAACAAAAACGTAGGATTATTGGTAAAACTTTCATTGAACTTTTTGAAAGTGAAGCTAAAAAATTTCCACAAGCAAAGTGGCTTGCTCAAGGCACTCTTTACCCTGATGTTATAGAATCCACATCAGTTAAAGGACCTTCAGCAACTATTAAATCCCACCACAACGTTGGTGGTTTACCCGAAAAGATGAATCTCAAAGTCTTGGAACCATTTCGGGAGTTATTCAAAGACGAAGTTCGTCTGGTCGGAAAAGAACTTGGTGTTCCTGAATGGTTCATTGAGCGACACCCGTTCCCCGGACCAGGGTTAGCAATTCGTATTATTGGTGAAGTTACCCCTGAAAGGCTTAACGTCTTGAGGCAAGCAGACGAAATTTTTATCGAAGAAATAAGGAATGCAAATCTTTACAGCGAGATTTGGCAAGCTTTTGCAGTATTGCTTCCCGTAAAATCCGTTGGGGTTATGGGTGACGAGCGTACGTATGAAAATGTTTGCGCCCTTCGGGCTGTGGTAAGCCTTGATGGAATGACAGCAGACTGGTTTAAGTTTCCATATGATGTTCTCGATAAAGTTTCCACAAGATTAATCAATGAAGTTAAAGGAATAAATCGTGTTGTATACGATATTACAAGCAAACCTCCTGGAACTATTGAATGGGAGTAAATTTTTTTCTATTCAACCTCGAAAGCCTTCTTCCTATTCAGCTGGGCTTGTCGCCTTGGTTTGATTGTTTTACTCTGAATGATTTTTTTTAACACATAAATTATATCTGAAAAGGTTTTATAATTGTAATGCGGAATTCTTTTATTGTTACAATATTTACTTAAGATTTCCTTAGCAAAAACAATGTCGGAATATTCAACCATACAAAAATCTGAATAACCATCACCAATGTACACCAAGACTTCGTCATCTTTCAACCTTGTTAACGCAATATTTCGCTTACAAGAGCCAACATTTTCACAATTGCAGGATTCATTTGCATAAGTAAAAGTCGGAATAAAACTTCCTTCTACTTTGATTAATTGATTGCCATAAAAAGGAATATTATTGATGCCTATTTTTTTTAAAGTTGTCTGAATATAAAACTCAAAACCATCACTAAGAATCTCGAATGGAATTTGATTTTGTCGACAGAAATTAACAAAATCTACAAAAAAAGGGTCAACTTGGACATTTTCAAAAACAAATTCATTGATTTCATCTAATGTTAGCTCTTTGGGAAATATCTTTAGAACTTGAAACCAGAATTCTTTCAAAGAAAGAGTGCCTTTAGCTAGGAGAGAAAGATAAGGTTCTCTAACACCAAATCTATCGATGATATCGATACAAACATCGGACACGGAAATTGTTCCATCAAAATCAGAAAATATATGTAAGCTCCAGCTTTGCAAAATCAACTAATTTAATTTAGCATTTATTGGACCTCGGATACCTCGGTAAGAAACAAGGTCTGCAGAAACATATCCAATCAGAATTTTGGTAGCAACTTTTACAGGTATTTTTCGGTCATCATCGGTCAACCAAACATAAATTGAACCTTCGCTTTTAAACAAACCTCCTTCTACTACCAAAGGTTCAACAACAACACAACGGAATTTACCTGCTTCGACATCGACGACTTGTTTTCCTAAAATTTTAACTCCCAACTTATAGGTAGAATCCTTAAAGAAGTTATATAAATAGAAAACAGTGTCTTTTGGCATTTTTCCTAATGGCAAGGTTCTTACATAATAGAATGCCGAAACAATGTCGTGTACATATGGAGGGACAGGGTATTTTTTCCCTTCGGCGTAAGCAAAATTGTTTTCTTGGTCGAAGACAGCCTTGAAGTCACGTTTATAATTACCTTCGCGAATATGTTGTTCAAATTCCCATGGAAAAATTCCTTCAACGTCCAGAACAGTACTGTACCAATCGCGAACTCTATAAATCCATTCCAAAGATTTTAAAGAATTAACTTGAAAACGAACATCATAACAGAGGCGTCCATTTCTATAAATTTGTTTCGGTAGAATGTGAAGATATCCTTCACCAGCAACGATAAAACCATACCGAACTTTATAATCGAGACGTTCGCCAAAACCAAATGCTTCGTTTGGATGGTATCGAAACTGACTCTTTGAAATCGAGGTAAAATTAAATAGTATGAAAATTAATGTTAGAACTTGTATTGTAAGTAATTTCCAATTTTTTAAAATCATTTAAGTAACGAATATGTAAAATCAATAACATATTGGGGAACAATTCCAAAAATTATTGTTCCAGCTAAACAAATAAGAATAGCAATAAATGGCAAACCAAACCGAGGAGAGATAGCTTCTTTTTCTTCTTTGAAATACATAAAAAGAATTAATCCAATGTAGTAATACATTGAAATGATTGAAGAAATAACAGCAATTATTGTAAGCCAAAGGAATCCAGCTTTAATTGCTGACACAAACAACAAATACTTACCAAAGAAACCAGCTAGTGGCGGAATTCCTGCTAAAGAAAGCAAAAAGACCGACATTGTGGCAGCAACAAAAGGATGTTTTTTGGAAAATCCAGAAAAATCTTCTAAAGTCACAAAATCCTTTTCTTTGTTTTCTATAACGGAAAGAACTAAAAAGGCGCCAAGTTGCATAAGAAGATAAGACAATGAATAAAAGGCAATAGCATTCCAACCTTGAGGATTATTTGCTACTATACCCATTAACAAATAGCCAGCATGGGCAACACTTGAATATGCAAGCATTCTTTTAACATTCTTTTGTACTAGAGCGATAAAATTACCGACAAGCATAGTGAGAGCCGAAATAATAGCAAGAACCACCTGAAATTGTGATGAAATAGCTTGGGTTAAATTAAAGCCGGGATAGGGGAAAATAATATACCTAAACACAAGATAAAAACCGAAAATAGCAGAAGCCTTGCCTGCAGTACTCATAAATCCAGCAATTGTTGTAGGGGAACCAGTATAAACGTCGGGTGCCCATTGATGGAATGGAAATGCAGCAATTTTGAAGGACAAACCAATTAAAATCAATGCAGAACCTATTAGAAAGTAAATTTTAATAAAATCTCCATTCTGAACAATATTTGAAATGTTAGCAAAATCAAGAGATTTAGTTGAACCATAGATGAAAGCAATACCATAAACAAGGAAACCAGTAGCAAAAGCACCTAAAAGAAAATATTTAATCGCTGATTCAACACTTTCGTTAGATTTCCTAAAGAATCCAGCAAGAACATAAAAGCTCAACGACATAGTTTCGATTCCTAAAAACAACGTAAGAAGGCTGTTTGAGTGGGAAATTATCATCATACCTAAAACAGAAAATAATATCAAAGAATAAAACTCGTTGAGTTCAATGTACTTAGCTTTTTGATAATCACGAGACGAAAGCAATGTCAAAATTGCTGATGAAATAAATATTAAGTCAAAAAAATAAGATATGCCATTAAATGAAATTAGTCCTTTAGTAATAAGTTGGTCAAAATTTACATTTGTTAAAACATCCAAGTATTGAATGGAAATAAAAACAGAAATAAAAGTAACAATCAAAGTCAATAAAGTTCCCCAAAAGTTAATTTTTTTGTGTTTCAATATTCCATCTAAAACAATAAAAACAATTGTAGCAACAGAGATAAAAACCAATGGCATTAAAAACAAAAATTCATTTATCATCTTTTACCACCCAAATTGTTTTTCATCATTTAAAAAAAGATTATGTTTGGCTGTAGTGTTAATTTTAATGCTTTGAACTTTATTCACAACAGATTTTACAGAAGCTTCAGAATAATTCAAGAAAAATTTCGGATAAATGCCAATCCAAAGAATAAATATTACAATAGGAACAAGATATGCCCATTCCCTTTTATTAATATCTCGGAGATTGTGGTTGTGGGGATTTACAATTGGACCGAAAACAACTTTTTGGAACATAGTTAACAAATAAACAGCAGCAAAAATGACACCAGTTGCTCCGAACAAAGCGAACCAATAACTATTTAAAATTGGTGATTTAAATGCACCGAGCAAGCAAAGGAACTCTCCAACAAACCCATTCAAACCGGGCAAACCAACCGATGCAAGCATTGCAATTCCAAAAAACACGGTAAAAGCAGGCATTACTCTAGCTATTCCACCATATTCAGCGATTTCACGAGTATGTCGTCTTTCGTATAATATGCCAACAGCAAGGAACAACATACCAGTTGAAAGACCATGGTTCACCATTTGAATTAAAGCTCCCTGCATACCTTCGACAGTAACTGAGAAAATTCCTAGAACCACAAACCCAAGATGACTAACAGAAGAAAATGCTACAAGCCTTTTTACATCGGTTTGAACAGCAGAAACAAGTGCACCATAAATAATTCCTATTACAGCAAGGATAGAAATAAATGGAGCATAGAACGAAGAGGAATGTGGAAATAATTCAATATTAAATCGGATTAAGCCATAAGTTCCCAATTTCAACAGAATTCCTGCTAAAATAACAGAACCAGGAGTCGGCGCTTCTGTATGGGCATCCGGAAGCCAAGTATGTAATGGGAACAAGGGCACTTTTATACAAAAAGATAATGCAAAAGCAAGAAACAGCCATTTTTCTACATCAAAAGGTAAAAAATTCACACTCAGAACTTCTCGAATTTTTATAAAGTTTGAAGTAAAACCACCGGGTAAATGTAAAATGTTATTACCAACATAGATTCCAAGCCAAACTATAGCAACAAGCATAAATAAAGAACCTACAACGGTATAAATAAAAAACTTAACTGCGGAATAAATTCTATTCTTTCCACCCCAAAGACCTATGATAAAGTACATTGGGATAAGCACAAGCTCCCAAAAAATATAAAAAAGGAATAAATCCAACGAAACGAAAACGCCGGTCATAGCAAATTGGAGAAGCAGAAGCAAAACATAATATTCTTTATCCCTCTTATCGATGGAAGAAAATGAGGATAAAATAGTAATTGGCGTAATAAAAGTAGTAAGCATTACAAGAAGTATGCTAATCCCATCAACACCAATTCTAAAGCCTGCATCTAATATGTCAATCCATACGGATTCGGTTAAAAATTGAAAGTCAGAAATTTTAAAATCAAATTTTGCAAACAGGAGTAATGAAGCAATGAAAGTCAAAAGGGAGTTAACCAGCGAAAATTTTTTAAAAATATTAACTTTCTCTCTTTGCACAAATAATAATACTATGGCTCCAAAGAGTGGTAGAAATAGTGTTAATAATAATTCCATAACAAAATCTTTTAGTTCAACAAATTAAATAATTAAAAGGATCCAAATAAAAATAGCAATAATACCAGCAAACATAATTAAGGCATAGTTCTGAACAAAGCCAGTCTGAATTTTCCTAATAACTTCACTAATTCTTACCGTAACAGAGGCTGAACCGTTAACAAGACCATCAATTATCTTAACATCAAAGAATTTCCATAAGATTTTATTAGCCATAAAAAGCAAAGGATCAACTATTGTATAAAAGTAAAATTCGTCTACATAATATTTGTTAAGAAGAGTTCGATATAAACTTCGGAAGGTCGAGGCAATTTTTCTGGGCATATTCCATTCGGGGTCACTATAAAATTTATTCGCAAGCAAAATACCAGCAAGTGCAATCAAAATTGAAAGAACCATTAGCAAATATTCTTCAGAATGAACCTGATGTGAAGTAAAAACAGGAAAAGAAGAATGAAGAGCTAGAATCTTCTGTGCATCGGCAAAAACAGGCTCAAGCCAATGTTCAATTAAGTTAGAATGGGGTCCAAGCCAAGCACCAAGTGCGCAAGGAATACCAATAAACCCACCGAAAGCAGAAAGAATTGCAAGAATTTGCAAAGGAATAGTCATTATTTTAGGGGATTCGTGTGGATGAATATGGTGATTACCGAATCGTTCCTTTCCTAAAAAGACTAAATTTAACAAACGGAACATATAAAAAGCAGTAAAAAAGGCTGAAATAGCAAGAATAAGCCAAAGCAAAATATTTCCACTTTCGAAAACCTTCCAAAGTATTTCATCTTTGGAAAAGAAACCACTAAAGAAAGGAATCCCAGCAATTGCGAGAGTCGCAACAAAAAAAGTCAAAAATGTTTTTGGCATATAATTTCGAAGTCCACCCATTCTTTTAATATTTTGTTCTTCGTGCATTCCGTGAATAACAGACCCTGCCCCAAGAAACAAAAGCCCTTTGAAAAAAGCATGTGTCATCACATGAAAAACACCAGCAACAAAAGCTCCAACACCTAAAGCAGAAAACATAAAACCCAACTGGCTAACAGTCGAATAGGCAAGGACTTTCTTTATATCGTTTTGTGTAATTCCTATAGTTGCTGCAAAAAAAGCAGTAAAAGTTCCAATCACAGCCACTACGGTAAGTGTTGTAGGTGCCAATGCAAACATAGTAGCATTTCTAGCAATTAAAAATATACCCGAAGTTACCATTGTTGCTGCATGAATCAATGCACTTACAGGAGTTGGGCCAGCCATTGCGTCGGGCAACCAAACTGCAAGTGGTATTTGAGCAGATTTACCAGTGCAACCAAGAAATAAAAGCAAAGTAATTGCTAAAACCAAACTACTATTGTAAAGGGTAGAATAAGAAGTTGAAAAAATCTGATTAAGTTGAAAATAATTTAAAGTTTGAAAATTTGTAAATAAAAGAAACATTGCAATAAGAAATCCAAAATCGCCAATCCTGTTCACAATAAAAGCTTTGTTCGCTGCATCTCCAGTCCATTGAATCCTTACACCCTCAAATTTCCTATCATACCAAAATCCGATCAAAAGATATGAACATAAACCAACACCTTCCCATCCTAAAAAAGTTAAAAGAAAACTGCTTGCAAGCACTAAGTTTAACATCATAAAAATAAACAGATTCATATAAGAGAAAAATCGATAAAAACTTCGGTCCCCGTGCATATAACCAATGGAATAAAGGTGAATCAGAAAACCCACTCCTGTAACAATTAAAGAAAACAAAATGGAAAGTTGATCCACTTGATAAGCAATGTCGATATGAAAATCACCGGTTGAAATCCATGGGAATAAAGAAACAATAACAGGCTCCTCAGATGGGTTTAATAACATTTCAAGAAAGATAAGGAATGATAAAACAAATGAAAGAAAAACACTAAAATTTCCAACAAAACCAATGATACTTTCTTTTTTAAGATATTTACCAAAAATACCAAGTATTGCAAAACCTAACAATGGAAACAATGGAATTAAAAAAACTATTTCTTTCATCTCAAACCATTATTAAATTTTTTAAATATACATAAATTGTAAAATTAAACATAGTAGAATTTACTACAAAACAAATTTGGTTTTAAAGTTTGAAATTTTTTTCTTAATTTTGTTTTCTTTAAAAATCAAAAAGTAAAAATGGCAAAACAACAGACATTTGCAGACAAAGTTAAAAAAAAGACACGGACTGAAGTCGGTTACAATGTAAAAGTTATTAAAGGTTACAGAACCGCAGAAGGGAACCTCCGCTTCATCCATAAGTTTGTTCGTGTAAATGATTTAAGCGAGTTAGATAATGTGGATATTAGTAAATAATTAGGATTAAATATGAAAAAAGGAATTCATCCATTTTATCATGTAGTTGAAGTTGTTATGACTGATGGAACAACTTTTAAAACGCGTTCTTGCTATAAAGCCGACCGAATGGTTTTAGAAATTGATTCGAAATCGCATCCTTTCTTTACCGGAAAACAAGTTTTAGTAGACACAGCAGGGCGTGTAGATAGATTCCAAAAGCGACTTGAAAAATCAAAGAAACTACAAGAACAAAGGAGGAAACAATGAACGCAATTCATCCAGTTCTAAGTTCTGCTGCGCAAAAAAACAAAAAAACTACAAAAAAGAAAATTAATCCATATAAGAACGTTGAAGTTTTTGATTATTTAGATTACAAATTTTTAGAAAAATTTATTAATGATCAAGGAAAAATTTTGCCCCGACGCCTAACTGGAGTTACTCCTAAACAACAAAGAAGAATTGCAAAAGCTGTAAAATATGCTCGACATCTTGCGCTTCTACCTTTCGTTTCGCAAGATATAGGATAAATTTTCCTTCCTACATTGGTTCATTTACCCCCAAAGGGCTGTAAAATTCAGCCCTTGATTTATTTTCGTTTTTTACTTAAATTTTTTAATGTTGGTGGTTCCTTTCTTTTGTCGACCAAATGCATTATTGCTAAAAATGGATGTCGGAAAATCATTTTAGGACCAGAAAACCTCATAACTTTTTTCACTTTTTCCCTCATATCTCGTCGATAGCAATGAATGGGACATTTGTTACAAGCTGGTTTGTCATTTGAATATGGGCAATACTCCAGCCTTTTGTGAGCATATCCAAGTAATTCACTACATTCGATGCACAATGAACCATTGGTTGAATGGTTCATTGTGCAATAAATTTCGATCATTTTTTGTATTGTTACTTTTTCTCTGTGTATTCTCGAAAAAAGCATTCGAAACATAAAATTTGCAAAAAGTGAATTTCAAAATTAGGAAATTTTTGTCTGATTAATTAAATTTTAATGTTAACTCTTTTTTTGAGTTCGGCTGTTGGAGAGGAATTTACAAAAGAATCTATTTGAAATTGTTTTGAAATAGATTCACTTGAATCAATGTTCTTGTAAACTTTAAGGAATTTATTTGGAGTTTTAGCTTTTGTTTTTTCTTCAAGTAGTTTAGCACGCATTTGAGCTTCAATATTTGAAGCTTGCTGAGCAACACTTCGATCTTGTGGCGAAGGATCGGCGGGGGCTAAAGCAGCACGACGAACCTGCTGCATTTTTTGAATTGCACCTTCGGGATCATCTGGATTCACACTCATATCAATTTTAACTTCACCTCCCGTTGCATACTGTTTGCCGTCCGGTCCTATTTCATATTGATAATTAGCACCTCCACGAACCAACCCACCACCAGCCGCAATATGAGCCATTTCATGAGCTCGAACTTTAGAATCAATCCGCTTTAATTCTTCAACTCTCTTTTGCTCTTCGGGTGAAAGCTTTTTGCCAAAAGAAAATTTATCTGTGTCTTCTTTATTCTTTTGGGATTGATTTAAATTTTTTTCAGTTTTATCGAGTTTAAAATCTAAAGGTGCAACTTCGTTTTTTGAAGTTGGGAAATAAGGCTTCTCTTTCGCTTCATTGATAGCGAAAACATTTTGTGTAGAGTTTTCTATAACTCCTCTTATTTCCACATTTATAAGAATTATTTTTTCTCACTTTTTATATCGTCAATTTTAAGAAAAACTTTAGTTTAAATATTAGGCGATTCGTTATATGCAACAGCAGCTGCTTCCATAATTGCTTCGCTTAAAGTTGGGTGCGGATGTATTGTTTTAATAATACTATGTGCAGTAGCTTCGAGAGAGCGGGCAACCGTTACTTCCCCAATAAGCTCAGTAACATCAGGTCCAATCATATGGGCACCAAGGATTTCCCCATATTTTTCATCGATTACTAATTTAACAAAACCGCGGGCTTCACCAATTCCATGAGCTTTGCCATTTGCAGTATAAGGGAATTTACCGATTTTGACTTTATAACCTGATTCCAAAGCTTGTTTCTCAGTCAAACCAACACTTGCAACCTGTGGTTGACAATATGTGCAACCTGGAATATTACGATAATTTATTGGCTTGGGATTTAGACCAGCTATCGTCTCCACAGCAAGTATGCCTTCGGCGGATGCTTTATGGGCTAACCAAGGTGGTCCGGCTACATCACCAATAGCAAACACACTGTCAACCGAAGTTCTAAGATATTCGTCAACTTTAATAAAACCTTTTTCCAGTTCTACTCCAATCGAATCTAACTCAAGGTTTTCAATGTTTGCTTGAATACCTATGGCATTTAATGCAAAATCTGAAGAAAGAGACTCTTGTTTCCCATCTATTTTTTCGACAATAACTTCAACCTTGGAGTCTTTTCTTTTGGCAGAAACAACCTTTGTGTTTGTCAAAATTTTAATTCCATATTTCTTATAATGTCGCTCAAGTTCTTTGGAAATTTCTTCGTCTTCTATTGGCAAAATTCTATCCATCATTTCAATCAAGGTAACTTTTGAACCAAAGGAATTGAAAAAGTATGCAAATTCGACTCCTATTGCCCCAGCTCCCATAATAATAATTTCTTGAGGAACTTCTTTTAAAACCATAGCTTCGCGGCTAGTCAAAATTCTTTCTCTATCCACATCTATACCCTGAAACATCCTTGGTCGAGCTCCAGTTGCTACGATGGTAAACCTTGTATCAATTATATCTTTGACGGAACCATTTTCATCGAGGACTTCAATTTGCTTTGGATTTCGAAATCTCCCCCAACCTTTTACCAAACCAACTTTATATTTCTTAAAAAGGAAGGACACACCATTCGACATTCTATTTGCTACGCTTCTACTTCGTTCGATAACAGCATTAAAATCAACTTTATAATCCTTTATCTCAAATCCAAAATTTCTTGCTTCACGCAAAAAATTCATATATTCAGCATTTTTTAAAAGTGCTTTAGTAGGAATACATCCCCAGTTTAAGCATATTCCACCAAGTTCACTTTTTTCAACGCAAATTGTTTTAAAACCTAATTGAGAGGCACGAACTGCAGCAACATACCCGCCTGGACCAGAACCAATTACTACAATATCAGCTTTATGTTGTTCCATTTTCTCTCCTAAATATTAAAAAGAAAACCAGACGAAATTTTTCGAAAACCATTTTAGTTTATTTATTCTTTCAAAGCACCTTGAATTAATCCTTTTATAACATATTTTTGGAAAAATAAAAATAACAGAATCACTGGAAGTGCAGAAAAACTTGCTCCAGCCATTAGATGTCCCCAATCAATTGATTGTTTCCCAAGGTAAAATGCCAATCCAACAGGTAAAGTTCTCATTTCTTCTTCATTTGTCAGAATGAAAGGGAAAAGGAAAGAATTCCAATTTGTTAAATAAGTATAAATTCCAAGAACAATCAAAATTGGTTTACACATTGGCATAACTATTCTAAAAATTATCTTCCAATCGGAGCATCCATCAACTCGGGCTGCCTCTTCAATCTCTATAGGTACTTGCTGAAGAAATTGTTTAATCATAAAAATTCCAAATGGGGTAACTACCCACGGAACTATTAAAGCAAAATAAGTATTAATCCATCCTAAATTAACAATCAATCTATAAAGTGGAATCATAACAATGTGTTGGGGAATAATAAGAACCCCGAGTACAGTTAAAAAAACAAACCTGTTTATTTTGAACCTTTTTCTTTCAAGTGCATAGGCAGTCATAAAGCAAAAAATAATATTACCAGATGTAACAAAAAAAGCAACAATCAAAGAATTCAAAAAGTAAAGGAAGAAAGAATCAGTAGTTAAAGCATCAGAATAATTATTAAAAGTAAACGAAGAAAAAAGCAATTCGATAATTCCTGAATATTGTTCAGGGAAATCTTTCAAGGAAAATAAAAGCATCCAGAATAAAGGAAAAATCATAATCAAAGAAAATAAAATAAGAATAATATATAATGCAATTTTCTTTACTTTGCTCATTTCTTACTCGGTAAAATGTGAATAGAAAAATCCAGAAAGGACTTTGCAAAGTTCATCTTCAATCTTTTTATAATGACCAACTCTTTCACCATTAAACATAAATACAAAAGCCAATCTTTCATTATCTAAAGTCTTAACATACCCAGCCAAACCACTTGCATTAGAATGAGTGCCAGTTTTAGCAAAAACTTTGCCTTCTGCGGAAGTTCCAACCATCCTTGTTTTCAAAGTTCCATCATAACCCGAAACCGAAAGCAAGGAGTCGAAATTCCAGCTTGGTTTTTTTAGCTCGGCATATTCGAGAAGTTGAATTATTGATTCAGGGCTAAAACGATTTCTACGTGATAGTCCCGAACCATCGTACATTTTGCATTCCGAACAAGATATTTTTAAACTATCCAAAAGAGAAAATATATAACGAGTTGCCTCTTTACTATTACTTGTCATTTTCCTGTCGTAAGCACCAATCATTTTGTATACAGTTTCTGCAATGAAGTTATCGCTATTTTTATTCATATCTCGTAGAATTTCCACCAAAGGACGACCAATTACAGCTATCAAATGAGAATTTTCTCGCTTTACTTCTTCAATTCCTATAGTCCCTTTTACCTCAATTCCGGCTGATTCCATTCTTTTTTTCAAAACTCCTGCAACAACTAAAGGAGGATTTTCTATAAAATAGGAATATGTCTTTGATGCACCAGCAGGCAAATTTCCACTTACTACAATAGTTTGGAAACCATCTTTATCAACATTGAAATCTACTTTAAATTCTCTCGATTCCCTTTTAATTTGCCTTGGTCGAACATTACGGAGTTGAGCAATGAATCCTCCACCCCCATAATTATGAAAAGTAGATTTATTATAATTCCGACCAATGCTTCTTGAAACCTTTGCATTATTGTAAACCTTAATAGCATCCGATGCGGGTACAACTTGAACATTAACTGGTTTCCCATAAATTGAACCTGCTGTAACTATTACTGTAACTATATTTTTTTCTATGGAAAGGGAAGTGATCCGTTGAGTTTTCTGAACTACATCAAAATCTCCACTATAAATAAATCTATCAGTTTGGGAATCGAAAAAAGAAGGGTCAGCGTAAATATTTCCATTTACTTCTTTAATTCCATATTTCTTAATTTCCTCTACAAGATAATCAATATCACTTAATGATAATAAGGGATCTCCAGTTCCATAAATATATAAGCTTCCATTCAAAACCCCATTTTGAAATTCACCAGATATATACACATAAGTCTTAACTTGAAAATCTTCTCCAAACTTACTTAGAGCAGCAGCCGTTGTAAACAACTTTGTTAAAGAAGCAGGAATAAAATAAGAATTAATATTATGTTTAAAGTAATATTCACGACGATCAAGAGAGTAAACTGCTATCCCAAACTGAGATTTATTTTCCTCTAACTTCTTTAATACATCGTATATTTGACGACGCAAAAAGTTAATCGATTTTAAAGAATCGTCGCTAGAAAAAACAACGCCTTGAGCAAAAGATACATTAATTTCAAATGAAGACGATCCAAAGCAAATAAGAAACAAGAATAAAAACGTTAGTAATTTTTTTTTCAGCCGTCTCATTCTCAATCTCCTTTTAACCTTTGCTCAAATGAATTAATTTTTAGAGACAAATAACTCACAATGTTATCGAGTAAATTATTAGAAAGAGCATCGAACCAATGAATTTGCTGGTTTTTTTTAAACCAGGTAACCTGCCGTTTAGCATATCTTCGAGTATTTTGCTTGATTAATGAAATTGCTGTGCTTGAATCGATTTTATTATGAATAAAATCTATTGCTTCTTTGTAACCTACGGTATTCAAAGAATTCAATTCTGGCGAGTATCCCATATTCAAAATATTTTTTACCTCTTCTACCAACCCATTCTTCCACATTTTATCAACTCTTTTTTCAATCAATGAATAAAGCTTATCTCTCACAGTAATTAATCCAATATAAATTGTTTTAAAATCTGGTTTGCGATGGAATGTTTTTCGATAGACAGAAATTGGAACTCCTTTGATTTCATAAAATTCAAGAGCTCGAAGTAAACGGACATAATTCTTATCCGGATATAGTTTTGCAGTTTCTGGATCGACTTCGAGCAAACGGGAATATAAGGCATCACGACTCCAACAAGAAAGCTCATCTCTAATTTTCAAAGCTTTTATTTTTTCTTTTTTTGTATATCCTTCCTCGAAAAAACCTTCACATAGAGCTTTCACATACAATCCCGACCCCCCAACAATCAGAGGAATTCTTCCCTTCTTAAAAATTAGACGTATTGTTTCATTTGCTTCTTTCCCAAACTGACCTGCACTATAGTATTCATCTGGAAAGCAAATATCAATGAAATGGTGAGGAACTATAGAACGCTCTTGAAGAGTAGGTTTAGCTGTACCAATATCCAAGAATTTATATATTTGCCTTGAGTCGGCAGAAATTATCTCACAGGGTAAAATTTCTGAAAGGCAAAGCGATAACGTTGTTTTACCTATAGCTGTTGGACCGACTATTGCAATTGCAATCCTTTTATCTAAAAAAAAATCACAAATTTCATTCACCATTTTTCCAACCTTGCTCACCAATTAACGGCACGAATTTAAAATAATGTTCCTGTTGCTCTTGAAATTGATTTTCACCAATTTTTGTTATTATATACATTGCTTGATAAGAACGGTCACCAACGGGGATTACTAATCTGCCATTAATAGCAAGCTGTTCAAGTAATGGTTCTGGAACTTTCGGAGCAGCAGCAGTAACAATTATGCCATCGTATGGGGCATTTTCTTTCCAGCCAAGAGAACCATCGCCCCATTTTGAAAATACTTTTACCCCCAAGTGCCTGAAAATTTTAGTGGCTTTCAAATAAAGTTCATAAATACGCTCAATAGTATAAACACGCATTCCCATTAAATAAAGCAAGGTTGCTTGATAACCACTTCCAGTTCCAATTTCCAAAACTTTACTTCCTTCTTTCAGGTTTAAACATTGGGTCATAAAAGCAACAGTAAAAGGTTGCGAAATTGTCTGGTTGCAATCAATTGGCAAAGCAACATCTTCGTATGCCTGCGAAACAAAAGCTGGGTCGACAAACAATTCACGTGGAATTTTATTCATTGCGGAAAGTATTCTTTCGTCTCGAATTCCACGTTGTCGAAGATGGTCAACAAGCTGAAATCGCGCTTCCTTAAATTGATAATTATTTGGAAAATCAAGTTTAAAATCCATAATTAGGACAGCTTTTCTCTTAAAATTGATTCAATTTTATTTTTAGGAATATTAAAAGAAATTTTTCCTTTTTCTGCTATCGAAATACCCCCAGTCTCCTCCGAAACAACTAGCACAAGAGCATCTGTTTGTTCGGACAACCCTAATGAGGCACGATGTCGTGTGCCAAGTAATCTATTTTCAATCTTTGTAGTTGTGGTCAAAGGCAAAATACATTTAGCAAACAATATGGTTGAACCTTCAATCAATACCGCCCCATCGTGTAAGGGCGATTTTGGGTTAAAAATTGAAAGTAAAAGCTCTTTAGAAACTCTTGCATTAATTTGAACCCCTTGGTCAACGTTCATTTCAATATTCTGCGAACGAACAAATACAATTAATCCCCCAATATGATTTTCGGACATCTCACTGACAGCTGCAATAACTTCGTCGATTGTTTGAGTAAGATTTGTCCGAAGGAAAAATCTAAGAACTGGCAAATTAGAAATTTTCAACAGTACTCTACGAAGCTCGGGTTGAAAAAGAATAATAAATGCTAACAACCATACCCCCATAATCGCTTTCAACAACCAATTAATGGAGCGTAAATTAATCAATTCCGATATAAAAGTCATTAAGATTAAAACTACCAAACCAAAAAGGATTTGAATTGCAACAGTATCTTTTAAAAGATTATATAACCAGAAAAAAATAGCAAAAAGTATAAGCAAATCCAAAATATCAAGGAAAGAAATCGAGAGAAATCCAATTTTAAAGATTTCAAACATTAGCCCTTATCAGTATTTTTTTCTTTTTGTTGTTGTTTTTGAAATTGTCTACTTTCCGCTTCATCTTGATATGCTTTTATAATGCGTGCAACAAGTTTGTGGCGAACAACATCCTTTTCATCGAAATAGACAAAAGCAATGCCCTCAATATTTTGAAGCAACTTGTTTGCATTTATCAAACCGCAATCTTCGGGATTTTGTAAATCAATTTGGGTAATATCCCCCGTAACAATCACTTTTGAATTATTTCCCATCCTTGTTAAAAACATCTTCATTTGTGTAACAGTCGCATTTTGTGCTTCATCGAGAATTATAAAAGCATTGCTTAAGGTTCTTCCTCGCATATATGCAAGAGGAATTATTTCAATAATATTTTTTTCGGAATAAGATTTAAGTTTTTCTGTAGAAAGCATATAATACAGTGCATCGGTTAAAGGTTTAAGATATGGATCCAATTTCTCTTTTAAATCACCTGGAAGAAAGCCCAAAGATTCACCAGTTTCGACCGCTGGTCGCGAAAGAATAATCTTTTCTATCTTGTTTTTTTTCAATTCAGCAAGAGCCATTGCTACTGCAAGGAATGTTTTGCCAGTGCCAGCTGGTCCAATCGCAAAAACAATATCATTCTCTGCAACTTTTCTAACATATTCAGCTTGTTTTGGTGTTTTTGTTTTAATTGGACCTTTAGCACTTTGATATACTATTATTTCATCAGGTTTCGTAGCTTTATTTTGATGTCGAACCGAAAGTTCCCCATCAGCAATCAACTCAAGAACCGTTTCAAGGTCGTTATCGGATATTGTACCACTTCGACGGTGAATATAACCTAGTTCTTTAAATATCGCTTCGATTGATTTAACTTCATCTGGGGAACCTTTTAGCAGGATATTACTACCCCGCAAAGTAATTACAGTATTAAATCTATTTTCAATTAAATGAATTAACTGGTCATTATAACCAATGAAGTAAAGAAAATCTTTATCTTCAAGGTGAATAGTTTTTTCTGTTAACTCCATTAAACCTTTAAAATTGTTAAACATAAAAAAATACATAAGCCCCACTTTAAAGCAATGGGGCTCTTTTGAATAAAAATATTTAACATAACTTTATTTTTTTGTTCCAGCTTCTTTTGTCTCACCTTCTTTTTGTTCTTTTTCCAAAGCAGCTTTCTTCATTCTCCAATATTTCCTTTCTGCTTTAATTTCATCGGGAGTTTTTGGTCCCGGAGGTGGAATTGTTAATTGCTGTCCGGGATGAATAATATCTGGATTTTTAATTAAACTGCTATTTGCTTGCCAAATTTTAGACCACATAAATGGATCGCCGAAGAACTCGACTTTTGCTGCAATGTTCCACAAGCAGTCACGATTTTCTGCCCAAGTTCCAACTGTATAAGTTTTAATCTTCTTTTCTCTATACAAGCCCTTTATTTCAGATGCAAGTGAAATTATTTTATCGTAAAATTCAGGCAAAATTGACAACTTAATCATCCGCAACTGATTCAACATATTTTCTAATTCTTCAACTTCTTTTCGTCTGTCAGCCAATTCGTCGTTGGAAAGGCGTTGCATTTCTCGAATTTTGCCTTCAATCTGTCCTAATTTCTGTTTGAATTTCTCAACATCTTCTTTTGTAAAGGGTTTATTTGTTTCAGGGTTAATTCCAAGAAGTCCAAGGTAATTGTCCAAGCAATCATTAAGCTTTTTATTTGTTTGATTCAACTCATCTTGAAGCTTTTGAATATCAGCATCTAAAGAATTCAACTTGGATTGCAAATCATTAACAATATTTTGAAATTCCGCAATCCTTTGGATTGCCTCTTCTTTTGTTAACTCCTCGTCTGGTTTCTGTGAAATTAATTCAAAACGTGCAATTAATAAAAAAACCAAAACAAAACTAAAAATTTCAAAAATCTTTTTCATTTTTTTCTCCACATTAACCAACATCACTTTTTACGAATTTTTTTACTTGGGGCAGGTTCGGTTGCTTGTTGTTCCTGTTGAGGCTCGACATATTTCCAATCGGGCCAAACATCTGGCCATTTTGCAAGTTTGTCCTTAACAAACTGGGTACGGCTTTCGCAATCTTTCAACGTTGATTTTTGTGCATTAAGTTCACGTTCCAGTTTAGACTTTTCCGCTTTTTTCTTATCGAGCAATTCACTTAAACTGCGTTCTTGTTTTCTCAACTCTCTCAATTGCATTAGTTGTTCTTGGGTGATTTTGTTTGAGCAACTCGAAAAAATCAACCCCCCAGCAAGGAAAGGGATTGCTAATAAAAGATTCGAACTCTTTTTGAACATAAAATCCTCCTAAAACTTTATGATACAAACAAAATTAATAAAAATAAACAAAATACAAGTTTTTCAAAATTTATATTTTCAAAATTAATATTTTATGGATAGTCCCTTCGTTTTTTAATACTAAATAATACAAAGAAGTGGGATATGAAGTTAAATCTAAAGAAATTTCTTTTGCAAAGAAATTAGAATTTAAAAGCTCCCTACCCATAATATCCATAATTTGAATTTGAAATTGGGTTGGCTTTGGCAGTTTCACAAAAAATAAACCATCAGTTGGGTTGGGAGTTATCAAAATCTCTGACTTATTATTTTCCATAATAGAGGATAATTGCGTTGTGAATTTCCAAATATCGGACCATGGACCTTTGCCAACATTGTTTTTCCCACATACTCGCCAGTAATATGTTTCACCCGGAGAAAGTGATGTTAAATGCTTATAAAGGGAAGATTGAAGAAATTTTTCAACAACTAAAGAATCAAAATTGGGTGTTCTACTTAACTGGAAGATGTATTCATCAATATTTTCAATTGTTCCCCATTTAAAAGTTGGCTTCAAGGAAACATCTATGGCATTATTTTCAGGAGAAGTTAAAACAACAGCTTCTGGTAAGGAATTGGTTTCGAAAGAATAAGACACAGACCATTCGCCAATTCCATCTTTGTTCAAAGCACGGACCCTCCAGAAATACATTTTCGATGGTTCGAGGTAACCAGAGTCTAACAACAAAACGGTATCCCGAAGACCACTAACATCCAAAATTAGGTTTTGGAAATTTTCATCAATAGAAATTTGTAATTGAAAAGAAACTTCAACTTCGAGATATTTTTCGAATATGGGTTTGCTCCAAATAAATTTTGGGGTTAAGCCCAACCTTTGAGAATTATTTGCTGGAGAAATTAGTTGAATGGAAGGTGGAAGTGGGCTCCCAACAAAAAATGTGAAGGTGCTAGACCATAATGATGTATCGGAAGAAGAAATTGCTCGGACTTTCCAGTAGTACTGTTTTGATTTAATCAAATTGTTTAATTGAAATATGGTATCGGTTGAAAAATAATTTTGGTAATTAACGAAATTCTTTTCTTCGGAGATTCTAATTTGATATTTATTTACTTCATTTATTTTCCTCCAAATTAAATTTGTTGTTTCAGGTAAATCTTGTTGTAAATTTTTGGGATAGACTAATATTGGAGTCGGGGTGAAAAGTTTCTTTAAATCCTCGTTATATTTTATCAAATAATAATTGTTTGCTTGAATATTAGTGTATTTTTTCGAAAACCCATTTGAATAAACCACAATTAAACTATCAATTACGTTTTCATTGCCCAGGCCGAAATGCAAAACATTAGAGTTTTGGGAACAACGGTTTCCAGAAATACTACCCATTAATTCCCTATAAAATTTCTTTCCATTTGCAAAAAGGTAAATTTTCGTACCGTAACAATCCATATTCACAGAATTCTGGGGACTACAAATCATGCGAAAAGCAACCCAATTCCCCTTACGTTCCAAATCATTCCTAAAAAGTCGAACACCTTCGAAAGTGCTCGACACAAGTAAATCAAGGTCTCCATCATTATCGAAATCGATACGAACTGCTGTCCAAGGGCTATGAACTATTCCACCCACTTCCCAGGTTCTATCAATTAATTCAAAATTTGGATTACCAGAGTTGAAATACAGCCTTCCAGGACGTTTGGGCTCACCACCATCACCTTCGGCCCGATATGCTATTTGACCATGCCAAAGGTCTAGATATCCATCAAGGTCAAAGTCTCCCCAAGTCATTCCAGCGTTCATTTCAAAAAACTTTAAACCCATTTGTTGATGAACCTCTATAAAATTAAATGAAGGGGGACCTTGGTTTCGAAAAATTAAAGAAGGATTTGAGTACATTCCTCGCCAATCTGGATGCCCAAGATTACCAACGGCTAAATCAGGATATCCATCATTATTAAAATCACCCCATTCTGAACCCATTCCATGCCCAAAATAATTTGGGGCTGCTGTGGGAATTCCTTGAACTCCCGTAATATCACCAACATTTGTAAAAGTACCATCCCCATTGTTTTTGTATAATAAATCCCTTACCAAACGATAATTTGCAACGAAAATATCAATCTTCCCATCACTATTATAATCACAAGCATTTGCTCCATAACAATCATAATAACCGAGCGAATTTGAATTGGGATTAAAAACTTCAAATTGCTGTAATCCTGCTAATTTTGTTACGTTTCTAAGTTTTCCATTAGAATCTTGAATCCACAGTTGGTCAGGAAAATACCTTTCAACATAATTACCCGAAACATTCAAGCCTACCCGGTTATTAGCTAAAAACAAATCAAGACGACCATCCCCATTAAAATCTGACCATAACGGAGTTATACAACTATAGGGATTCGGAATTGAATCTTGGAGTTTTGGATTTGGAAAACGAAAATCTTCGGAAGGACTTGGATAAGGAGGTTCAAAAATATCCCTCGGGTTTAATTGGGTAAATGAACCATCACCATTATTTTTATATATCCTATCTAAAGAAATCACCATTTTGGCTTCTTCGTTATAACTTCCGTTTCTTAAGGCATAGCAATCGATATAACCATCATTATTGAAATCACCCCATGAAGTTGCCGATGCAACTATATTAAACTTATTTGAAACATTGGAAAAGGTGCCATCACCATTGTTCTGGAAGAAATAACTCCCAATAGCTATATCGTCTAATCCATCGTTGTTCCAATCGACTACACTAATATCGTTACTTCTTATATATCCCCCATCAGTCGTTGTAAGCCCTGCTTCCTTTGTTATATCAAAGAATTGTGGAATAGGAGGTTTCGCAGAAGTACTATCCTTTGTATAAATATATTCAACAATAAGTCGTACTAAAAAGTCACCACTTGCTAAGTAATAGTTCCCCGGACCTCCCAATTGATTTGTTTCGAAAGGATTTAAAAGAAACGAGGAAGAAGGTGATGACAAACCATCGTTATCTACAGCGAAAAAAGGTCCTTTTTGGTTAATCCTATGTAAAATAACTATCCTATCCAACCCGGCTAAATAAATATTAGGCAAAAGAAATTCATACCATCCAGGTTGCCCCGGATAATTAAATACTATTGGTTCTGCTTTTAAATTGTAGCTTGCTACCCAAAGAGTTGGTGGAAGGTAACCTTCGGAAGGATCGCCCATAATGTAAATCGTATCTTTGTTTGGTGTGTCTCCAACAAAGTAAATCTGTATCTTCTTCACAATACAAGGTCCGTCGGGTTTCAAAATTTTGCTTTCTTCCCAAAAATAACGCTCGGTATAACCAGTAAGTCTGGGAACATTGTTATCGTTTTGAACAACTACATCTAAAGCAAACAAAAAGGTCTTATGAAAAATGATAGCTACAAGAAAAACCAATAATTTGGTTTTCATAGTCCAATCTATACAAATTGTTCAAAAATTCCAACTTTTTTAGCGCAAACCAATTGCCCAATAAAAGCACCAACTTTTTCGGCTGCATTTCCATTCCGAATACCAATTTCAAGGAATCCACTGCTTCCTATGTAAGCAAGGAACTCACCTTCTTCAACATCGCTATACGTCATATTAATATTTTTTATTTTGGTATGACCTATTTCAAATTTCCATTTCAAATCCTGTTTCAAAATATTATGCATATTTATTCCCAAAGCCATTGCACTTAATGAAGTAATGATATTTCCAAACCTATCAATATGAACAACCTCTCCGATTAGATTTCCATAACTATCGTAATAACTTTTTAAAGGGGGAAGTTTAACTAATTTCTGTAAACTATATTCTTCACCAAAGCTCGCAATATCTATATCCATTGCTAAATAAGCCGCCATAGGGGCAAAAATATCCCGTCCATGAAATGTTTTGCTTGGATTTTCTAATTGGTATTTCTCATTTGTAAACAAATGCACTTTTAATTGCTTAAAATTTTTTAAAGTATATGTTAGTATTCCATTATCGGGAGCAACAAAATAATATTTACCAGCACGAACGCATATCGCATTTCTGTTAGAGCCTACACCAGGGTCAACTACCGCAACAAAAATAGTTCCCTCAGGAAAGTAATTTACCGAGGTCATTAATACAAAAGCTGCCTGCCGAATATTTCTAGGTTCAATTGAATGGGTAACATCAACAATTTCGACATTTGGATTTATAGAAAATATTGTACCCTTCATTATTCCAACATAATTATCAATGAGACCAAAGTCCGTAAGTAATGCTATAATTCTTTTCATTTCAAATATATTATTTTTTCACAACGAAAATTTAATACTTTTTAGGCAATTTTAAGTCAAATTTTTATTAAATTTCGATTGTTTTATTTTAAATTTTACTATGTTAAAGGGTATTTTGAAAATCTTATTTACAATAGTTCCTATCGTTCTACTCAATATACCTACTATTGCCCAAACTCATTACCCTTTAATGACAATTGAACCCTCCAATAGGCTAACTATTTACTTTAATAAACTACCTGTTGACTACCAATCTTTTCTGAAACCTTCAAAAACTCTAATTTCAATAACTGTTTATGGAATAGAGGGTAAATTAAAGGAAGATTCTATTATTTCCAATGGCATTATTTCTAAAGCAACTATCAAAAAATTTGCCAATCACCTTGAAATAAATATTTACCTGAAGTCACCTCGGGGATACACTATCACCCCACTTGAATATTCAAATTCTCTTATGGTTGAAGTTTTCGATTGGAATGTTTTATCCCCAGCAGAAGAAAATTATCGTATGGGTCTTTTGTCGTTTACTTCGAACCTTGCTGTAGCAAGAAAATACTTTGAGCGCGCATTCGGCGAAGACAATGCGAATTCTGGTTATTTTTTGGGTCTTCTTTACTTAAAAGCAAACGAAGTTGAAAAAGCAAAGAGAATTCTGCAAAAAGCAGAGTCATTAGGTTGTAATATTCCAGACTTATTTTCTGCACTTGCACAAGTTTTCGATATGAAAAATGAAAAGGAACTTGCAGAAGACTATCGTAAGAAATTTTACACACACCAGCCTTATGCTAAATATCATCCAATCCCTGTGGCACCTGAAATTCGAGATTCAATATTTAAAGAAGTTTCGGAGTTGATCACTGAAGAAAAAAATACTTCACAAATTAATGAAAACACTTCCAAGGATACAACAGCCCCTAAACCTGTAATTATTTCTGAAAAAGAAATTCAACCAAAGCAAGTTGGATTAAGCATTTTTGAAAGAATTTTGATTTTTCTTGGAACATCAATACTCCTGCTATCAATTCTTCTTACTTCCCTATATCTTAAGTGGCGAAAAGAAAAAAAACTACGGGAAGTTAAAAGAAAATTTGAAAATGAATTGTTGAAGCAAAAATACTCAGCATCGAGTACACTAGCAGCAAGATTGTATAAAAAAAGCGAAGAATCTACAAAAGAACAAATCGAGAATCGTCCAACTCAAACCTCTTCGCCCAATGCTATTAATCCAGAAATCAAAGAACTAGCTGAAAAAATATTAAGCTCGAAAAAGCAAGAAAAAGAAGAAGAGTTCCCTAACAAACAGGAAATTCCAATTATAAAACAAACCAAAATTCCTTTGCGTATCGAAAAGGCTTTGCAAATTCAAAAAGAACAAATTGAATTATTAAAAAAGAAAATCAGTAAATTAGAAGATATTGGTGCATCCGAACAAAAGGAAAAACTTGAAGAAATTGCAAAAAATTTTGGAATTAACAAAAGCTCAATCCTCGCACGAAAAAATATCGAGGCAATTGAAAAAAACAAAGATTTTACTGAAAAACTTTTCAATAAGTTCTTTCGAAAAACCAAAGATTAAACTAAAAGATTTTTTGATTTGTCTATTATTTTTGAATGTAACATTATTGAAAAATGATTTATAGAAGAATAATTACTTATTTAACCCTTATTATTATATCTTTTCTACTTTTTTTTGCAGAAACCAACTGCCAAGTTCCTTTGGACCAGCATTCCAGTTATAATTTTCCCCAAATTTATTACCCTGAACTATTTCAGGACTCTTGTTTGTATTTTCCTGAACTAATTTTTACTATTGGTGGTGTTCGTCCATATCCTCGGTATGCACAAATAGAAATAAAAAAACAAGAAAAGAAAACAAATAACGGCAAAAAATATGAAAAAACTATTGAAAATGATACAATTTCGCGAAAAAACAGGATAATTTCGATTCAAGAGGCAGACCGGGGCGATAAGATGGCAATCTACCTTGAAATAGAAAATCCAGACCAAGACATAAAAATCGTTGTATATAACCTACTTGGCAAAAAGGTCCTTGATATTTACGATGGCAAACCTAAACCATCTACACAACCTTATGAGTTCAGTGTTTCCGAGTTGCCAAAAGGAATTTTCCTTCTTGTGGTTGTTGGAGATAACTTCCGTTTGAGAGAAAAATTGGTGATAACCAAATGATAAATATTAAAACCCAGATTTTAAGATTAAGCCTAATCATTATCTTCTTTGATATTTTCTCAATGCCAAGCTTTTCTCAAAGGTCTGGCGGTGGTTTCACTGGAGCTTATTTATTGAAAGAAATTGGAACTCGTCCCATATCATTAGCTGGTGCCTTTACTGCTGTTTCGAATGACCCTTATACTATCTTTTACAATCCAGCGGGGTTATCTTCCTGTGCCCCAGTTCCAATGTTTTACTCTTCGTACTCACTAATGGAGCATAGCAGAAGTTATGCCAATCTCACATATGCACAATCGATTAATAATTATGGTGTTGGTGTATCGATTTCAACTTTTAATTCCGGAAATATCATAGCTAGAACAAAAACTGGGGCTGAAATTGGCAAACTTTCTGATTATTTTTATAATATTGCCATTGGTGGTTCTTTCGCTACTGATTTTGCTAGTTTTGGACTAACTTGTAAATATTTAAACAATACCCTCCAAGGTTATGATATTTCAGCAAATGGCTTGGCTTTTGATTTTGGAACGAAATTTAATGTACTTGACCTTTTTTCATTTGGTATTTCTGTTCAAAATATTGGAGCATTTTTGAAATACAATACCAGAGAAGAAAAAAGCAACATTCCTTTTACAATTCGAGGTGGACTGGCAATGGAATTACCACTCTCAGCTCCAAAAATTATTACTTTTCGCAATGACATTGGTTTTGAAGATACAATTACACAACCACCCCCAACATATTTATTAATTACGCTTGAATCAAATTACGTCCAATATGAAAAACATCCCAGCTTTATCTTTGCTCTTGAGTTCTCTCCCTTCGAATTAATTGCCTTTCGTGGGGGCATAACAGTTGCTGGAAATGACAATGGCAAATTCAAACTTTTCCCTCAAACAATTTGGGGTGCTGGTGTTTCTATCAAACCCAACATTGAAGAATTTTACAATTTATTCTGTATTGATTTTTCTATTGGCAACGATTACCTCGCAGATAAAAAGATTTTTTACTCTATTGGAATTGGAATACAATTTTGAACTATTCTCCAAATAAATAACACTTTTTTCATTTAATATTTGATAGTAATTTCACATATAAACAAGAGAATAGATTATCATACCATTTCCCCCATACTAAAGCACATTACCAAGGTTAAAAAATTTGGTATGATTTTTACTGCTTAAAATCTTTGTTTCGAGGTTTTAGGTAGGGTTTTAAAAATATGGTAGAATTAGTGAATTCGAATTGGGATGAGTTCATTGAAAACTTATTCAATAATGATTTTGTAAAGGAATACTTACCAGAAATACGCAATAATTATGAGTTCCTCATCCAAAAATATAATTCGGAAGATGATTTGATAAAGTTATTTCCTCTCCCACTAGTAATAACCACTAATGTTGGTGAAATAGTTCAAGTTAATAACGAGTTTTTAACTTTTATTGAGGCAAGGAACAATGACAACTTCATTGGAAAGAATATTAGTGAAATTGGTAAGTTTGACAATGATTTAAACAAAATCAATTTCCAAAACAATTCTTTCTGTAACTTTATCCTAAGATTCAATTTTTTGAATTACCCCAAAAATCTTGAACAAAAAACATTTTTACATTTATTTTTAAAAGAAGGAAAAACTTTTATCATTTGGGTTGTTTTATTTAAAAATTCGGATATTGATAAATATTTACAAAACGATAAAACATTTGAAGATTTTAAACGGATCTTTGATAGTCTTCCTTATGTGATATATACTAAAGACACATATAATAGAATTCTTCGAGTAAATAAACACTTCAGTAAAAAATTTCAAAAAGACACAAGAGAAATTGAAGGAAGGTTTGTGGATTCTCTTTTCCCAGAACAGGTTGTTAGCATATGTAAAGAAAAGGACTTAGAGGTCATTAGAACTGGAAAACCAATAATCGGAAGTGAAGAGAAATTTGAGATTAATGAGAAAATTGAAAATTACTTTATTGTTGAAAGAATCCCATTGTTCTATAACATTGAAATTTCTGGAATATTGGTATTTGCATTCGATATTACCGAAAAAAAGAAGACAGAAATTGAACTTCGGCGCTGGAAAAAACGATTTGACTTTGCCACAACAGCAACAGGACAAGCAGTTTTTGAAAGAGACTGGGAAAGTGGTGAAGTCGTTTGGACCGATAATATTAAGGATCTATTTGGATACTCAAAAAAAGAATTAAATAAAAGAGAAAAATGGCTTGATAAAATTGTCCCATCGGATTTGGAAAACTACCTTACTACTTTCCAAAAACATTGCGAAAATCTTTCACCATATGATTTAATTTACAGGATAAAAACATCAGATGGAAGAATAAGCTATGTAAAAGAAAGTGGTTTCTTTTTGACCGACGAAGGAAAAATAATTTCAATTGTGGGAATTATCAGCGACATTACTAACCAAAAGAACCTGGAGCAAAAGGTAGTGGATTACAACACCTTCCTTCATGTTTTATTGGATACTATTCCAATGCCAATTTTTTATGAAGACATTGAAGGAAAATTTATTGGCTGTAATAAATATTTTCAGGAACAAATCCTTCAATTAAGCAAAAAAGAATTTTTCGGAAAGACAGTCAAAAATTTCCCAAATATCTTTAATGAAGCTTTTATTGCTAAACACTTAAATGCAAATCGTAAAATTATTCAAAATGAAAAGGTTGAAACTTATGACGAAAAAATCAGGTTGGCTGATGGATCAGAAAGGAGTTTTGCAATATTTAAAGCAGGTTATAAAGATTTTGATGGTGAACTTGCTGGGATTATTAACATACTAATCGATATTACCGATAGAATAGAAGCAGAAAATCAACTACGTAATTTGAATATTGAGCTCGAAAAGAAAATTGAAGAACGGACACGAGACTTGCAAACTGCGCTCGATGAATATAAATTCGAAGTTGAAGAACACCGTAGAGTGCAAGAAATACTTGAACAAGCAAATTATGAATTAAAAATTTTGAATGAAACACTTGCCGAAGAAAGTAGAAAACTAATTGTCTTGAACGAAAAACTCGAAAAATCCGAAAAGGAACTTCGGGAAGCAAATTCTGCAAAGGATAAATTCTTTTCAATTATTGCACATGATTTAAGGAATCCTCTTCAATCTATTTTAACAGATTCAGAGATTCTAGATAAATTTTTTGATACTTTTACACCTGAAAAAATACGGGAATATGTAAACCATATTTATAAAACCTCGACGCTTCTAAAAAATCTGCTTGAAAATCTTTTAACTTGGGCTAAAACTCAAACTGGGAGAATTGCCTATCGACCTGAATGGATAAACATCAATCTTTTGATTACTGACATAGTTCGATACATTGAACCAACTGCTAAAAATAAAGGAATTTCTCTTATTTACAACAAAGACATTGACTTTATGGTCTACTTAGATAGGAATATGATCACCACGGTAATCAGAAATTTACTTTCAAATGCGATCAAATTTTCACACCGTAATTCTAATGTTTACATCGACATTCAAAATTATTACGAAGGGAACATTCCTTCACTTAAAATTTCAGTTCGGGACGAAGGAATAGGTATTCCAAAAGATATTCAAGAAAAACTTTTTAAAATCGAAAATAGTATTTCTACAGCAGGAACCGAAAAGGAACAAGGAACTGGGCTAGGACTAATACTTTGTTATGAGTTAATCAAACTCCACAATGGAAAAATTTGGGTTGAAAGCGAAGAAGGAAAAGGGACAACCTTTTCATTTGTCATTCCAATCAATTACGATTAATCTCACCCAAATAATATTAATCCTCTTTTGGTTAAATTACAATATTTTAATAATTTTGAAATCTTGTATTTGTAATTCAAGGAATACTAAATAATGGGAACATTTGAGCGGATACGAAGAATATCACCTTACGCACTTGTTGCTTTTGCAATTATTTTTGTTGGATTTATGGTTGCCTCCGATGCAGACATTTCAAACATTTTGCGTCAGGGACAAGATTACCGAACTGCTGTAATTGCAAAAATCAACGGTGAGAAAATTCTTTACAAAGATTTCGAAGATGAAGTCCGACAACAAATCGAACAACAACGTAAGCAATCTACTTCTGAAAATTTAGATATCGATGAAAACCAGGTAAGGAAATCAATTTGGGCCGAAAAAGTCGAAGAAATCCTTTTAAAGCAAGAAGCCCAAAAGATGGGTATCCAAGTAACGGACGAGGAAATACTCGATGTTCTTCTCGATAATCCCCCAGACTACTTGCGAAAACCCTTTACTGATTCTGCTGGAAATTTTCAACGCCAAGCTTATCTTGAAATTATTACAAACCCGGATATTATCTATAAAAGATTACCAAATACTGTTCAACAGGAAGAAAAAAGACGAATTGTGGAACAATTTAAACAAGACTTGATAAACATTGAAAAGTATTTACGAAAGGAACATCTTTTAAATTCTGTTAGGACATTTGTTTCAATTGCGAGTTCCTTTGCTTCGCCACTTTACGCAAAGGAAAAGTTCATTAAAGATAATTCCATTGCTGATGTTCGCGCTATTTTCTTCGACATTAAGGAAATACCTGATAAAAATGTAATTGTGTCTGATGAAGAAATCAAGAATTACTACGAGGAAAACAAACATTTTTACCCAGAGAAACCTCGAAGAAAATTAAAATATGCTATTTTTAAAATTGTTCCCTCTCCAAAAGATACCCAAGTTATTCAGAAAACAATTAAAAAGTTTACTGATGAACTCACTTTGCTTGCGGATATTCAAGAACGAAGCAAGTTATTTGAGAAAAAATTCAAAGAATATAATGGTGAAATATCTGAATATAAGCTAGCAAAAGATTTGCCTTCTCAACTTGCTCCTTATATTACTACTATCCCTGTTGGACAGGTCGTCGGACCAATCCAAGCAACCGATGGTACTTACTTTATACGACTCGAGAATATTCGAAAAGGCGAAAACGAAGTAGTTCGAGCAAGCCACATATTAATTGAGTTTGGAAACAATAAGGATAGTGCTCTTACTTTTGCCAAAGAAATCTTGAAAAGAGCCAAAAAGGGTGAAGAATTCGAAACACTTGCAAGGAAATATTCCCAGGATAAAGGCTCAGCAATGAATGGCGGCGACCTTGGATATTTTGGAAAAGGGATGATGGTCAAACCTTTCGAAGATGCTTGCTTTTCGGCTAAACCCGGTGATATCATTGGCCCAATTGAAACTCAATTTGGATTCCACATAATTAAAATTTACGACAAAAAATCAGATGAGTACAAATATAGCTATATAAAACTTGCACCTACAGTTTCAAGAAACACAGAAAGAATACTGAATAGAAATGCTAAGATGCTAAAAGAAAAAATAAAGAATGGTATACCTTTCGATTCTGCTGCGAAAGAATTTAATGTGTTTGTAAGAACTACCGACTTCTTTGAAAGAACTCGACCAGTTTTAGGCTCAAACTATTTAACTGCCTTGGCATTTGAGGGAAAAGTTGGCGAAGTGCTCGAGCCATTCGTGCTGAAAAATCAAGGAATTATTGTTGCTCAAATTATTGATGAAAGAAAAGAAGGTTTTACCCCACTTGAAGACTTAAAAGAAAAAATAAAATTTACATTGATTAAGAAAAAGAAACTCGACTTGCTGGAAAAGAAAGCAAACGAAGTTTATAATAGAATTAAAAACTTGGGCACACTTGCAAACGTTCAACAAATAGATTCAACACTCCATTATTATGATTGGCATGATATCCGAAATAATGGCTTCATTACTGGCTTTGGTCAAGATTTTGCATTTACTGAAAAGATATTCCTTTCACCAATGAATAAAATCAATCCACCTTTCCGTGGTGAACGAGGCTACTATATTTTTGAGGTATATAGAAAGGTAATGCCAGACGAAGTAACTGTTCGTAATGACTGGAGAAAAACATACAATAATATTATTTCGAATTGGCGACAAAGTGCCTATGTTTTGTGGTTCAACAAAGTCAAAGAAAACGCTGAAATAAAGGATTTCCGTTCCAAGTTTTATCGCGAATATTAATCCCCCTTAATGATTAATCAAAAATCAGAGGGTGTTTTTGAACAAATTTAAAAGTGAACAAAAAATTCTGCTTCTAAAGATTAATAAAAATTCAAGAAAGGAAATTGAGTTTAACATTTAGTTAGCTATTATGGAATATGCAACAAATCAATATGCTTTAATTTTAGGTGTTTCAAGTGGATTTGGAAAAGCCACTGCAATTGAGCTTGCAAAATTGGGTTACAATATCTATGGTGTCCACTTAGATTTCGGATCGAACAAAGAAAAAGCCGAGGAATTTTGCAAGTATTTGCAAAATATTGGTGTCCGTGCTCGGTTTTTTAATGCAAATGCTGCGGACGATCAAAAGCGCGCTGAAATTATTCAAGCTATAAAAGAAGATTTCAAGCATTTCTTTGACCCTCAACTTCGTGTCTTTTTACATTCGCTTGCATTTGGTACAATAAAAAAATTCTTTTCGGAAAACCTTGAAGAAATGGCTACCAAAAAGCAAATTGAAATGACTATGGATGTTATGGCAAACAGTTTGATCTATTGGGTCCAAGATTTGTTCAAAGAAAAACTTCTTGGAAGGAACGCAAGAATATTTGCTATGACAAGCATTGGTTCACAAAGAGCTATGATGAACTACGGTGCTATTTCAGCTGCAAAAGCTGCGCTCGAAGCATATATAAGACAAATTGCAGTCGAACTGGCACCATATAGAGTTACGGCAAATGCAATTATGGCAGGATTGACTGATACTCCTGCTGCTCAAAAGATTCCCGGTTTCAAACGTATGCTTGAATATGCAAAGGAACACAATCCGTTTAATCGAAACACTGTACCCGAAGATGTTGCGAAAGTAATTGCTAAACTTGCAGATGAAAACTTTTACTGGATTAATGGACAAACAATTGCTGTCGATGGGGGTGAAAGTATTTTGAATTTCATTGAACATCCAAGTTAACAATAAAAAGGGTATTTTATGATTGAATTTACATTTACCGAAGAACAAAATATGCTCCGCGATATGGTTCGCGATTTTGTAAACAACGAGTTAAAACCAATTGCGAGTAAAATTGACGAAGAGGAAGAAATCCCTGAACACATCATCCGTAAAATTGCAGAACTTGGCATTCTTGGAGCCCCATATCCACCCGAATATGGTGGAGCTGGAGTCGGCGAAATAGGTTATTGTATTATCCAAGAAGAAATAGCAAGGGCTTGTCTTTCTACAGCAACTTTTGTAGGAGCACATGTTTCAATTGGAACAAACGCTATTTATATCGGTGGCACAGAAGAACAAAAACAAAAATGGTTACCTCAACTTACTTCCGGCGAAAAAATTGCTGCTTTTGCACTCACTGAACCAAATGCCGGCTCCGATGCATTTAATCTACAAACCAAAGCTTATTTAGATGGAAACGAATGGGTAATCAATGGTCAAAAGCTTTGGATTACTAACGGTCCTTTTGCAGATGTTTTTTCTGTTTTTGCCCGAACCAATCTTGGTATTTCACTTTTTGTTGTAGAAAAAGGGACACCTGGTTTTACACCTGGTCCACCGGAAAAGAAAATGGGCTTACGAGGAAGCAAAACATCTGCATTAACATTCGACAATGTTCGAATACCAAAAGATAATCTAATTGGTCGCGAAGGAAAAGCTTTTATCACAGCAATGAAAACACTTGATGCTGGAAGACTTGGTTTAGGCGCAGCTTGTCTTGGTGCTAGCAAAGAACTTTTAGAAATTAGCACAAGATATGCAAAGGAAAGGAAGCAATTTGGAGAACCAATTGCAAATTTCGAAGCCGTTCAATTTATGCTGGCAGAAATGGCTGCCTTGATTTATGAGACCGAAAGTATTGTTTATCGTACAGCTTGGCTTTACGACCGGGGTGAATGTTCACCTCGATTATCCGCCATTGTTAAACTTGTTAGTTCAAATGCATTGGATGTTTGTGTTGACCATGCAATGCAAATTCACGGAGGTATGGGATATTCAAGGGAACTTCCTATTGAAAGATTCTATCGTGACTCGAGAATAAATAGAATTTTCGAAGGAACATCAGAAATTCAAAAATTGGTTATAGCTCGAGATATTATAAAACGGAATGGTGTCTTGGATTAATATTAAATTAAAAGGTTATTCAATAACCTTTTTGCTTTTACTTACAACATCTTTCTGCCATTGCCAGAATGATGTCGATTTTTTCCAAGATTATTATACCTTAAATCCAAAGCATCAGAAATTAATTCCTTTCGTAGGAAAGTGGAAAACGGTTATTGAATACCATTCTAACGACGGGGTAGACTATGCAAAAGGTAACTCATCAATAAGTTTGATTTTGAATAATAGGATACTCGAAATTAAAGATTCCATTATTTCTTCTTCTGGAATCCCTTTTGAAACCAGAACATATATAGGATACGATGGTATTCACAAAAAATATTTTCTTATCACATTTAATAGTTTAACAAACAGTGCATTGATTTTAAACGGCACATATGTTGAAAAGCAAAACCAGCTCATTTTTGAAGGCAAAACAGAAGACCCCAAAAAGAAGACCACGCTCAACGTCATATTAAAAATTATTTGGGAACGAGAAAATAAGTTTTGTATAGAATATTCATACAAACAAAAGGATAAAGAAGCATTAATTTCGAAATCAATGTATGTAAAACTTTCCCAGGAGTAACCAAATTGGAGTGCAAAAAGGAAACAAATATTTCTCGCTGCAACTGCACTTATGAACCTTGTCCCCGAAAAGGATTATGCTGCGATTGTCTTAGGTACCATCTTCCTAATCTTGAACTACCCGCTTGCTTTTTTCCGAAAGAAGCTGAAAGAACATATAATAGGAGTTACGAATATTTTGTTTCTTTGTATAAGCAAGGCAAAATATGATACAGAAAATTATTACATTAAAAACAGACAAACATAATGGGCTTTATGATATAACGGAAGAAATAAGGAAAATTGTTTCAGATTCCCATTACAAAGTAGGCTTTGTAAACATTTACGCAAGAGGTTCAACTTGTGCAATTATGATTCAGGAAAATTGGGACGAATCTGTTCAAAATGATGTAATTAACTTGCTACAGAAATTAATTCCAAAGGGGGTATGGCAACATGACTTACAGGATAATAATGGAGATGCTCATCTCAAGTCTGGATTAATTGGACCCAGTGAAACCATTCCTATCATAAATGGCGCACTGGGTCTTTCAACATGGCAAAATATTTTCTTTTGTGAATTCGATGGCCCAAGAGCCAAAAGAGAAATTGTCGTTACTGTTTATGGGGAATAATATCCTTTAATCGAGTATTTTTCTAAAAATAGCTGGTTTATTTTCCACTATTATAAATTTATCTTCTGTATTTTCATTTTCATCAACACTACTTCCATTATTTATGTTTCTTACTAAGTAATGCCCATTTGAGACGGGATCTTCAAAATCATACTCTACCTGTTCTGAATCTTCTAAAAGTCTCCTCTTCCTTGTATATGCTGGTACTTTTAGGTCTTTTTGAGAAGCATCCGAGTTACTCATATTGTTTAACTTAAAATTGGACAATTGTTGTTCTGGGACCTCCAACTTTCGAGTTTTATTTGTGAAATAAACAAATGCTTCTTTGACATTATTTTTCTCATCTTTCAAATTTTGCTTCTTTTTATCTAAATATTCTTTGAGAAATGTGTTCTTAAATCCCGTAATTACAACAGTTACACAAACTGATGAACCTAAAGAAGGATCTTCAACCAAACCGTGAATAATATTTAAATTCTCATTCGTAGCTTCTCTAATTCTATTCAAAATTTGGTCAACTTCATAATGATAAAAATCTTCACCAAATGTAATATTAACAAGTGCACTTTGAGCCTCCTTCAGATCAATACCTTCGAGTAAAGGCGAATTCAAAGCGGCTTCAACGGCTTCAATTGCTCTATTATCTCCGTCTCCAGTTCCTTTGCCAATCAATGCATCGCCCTTGCCTTTAATAACTGTTTTGACATCAGCAAAATCAACATTAATTATTCCAACACTGTTTATCAAATCTATTATTCCTTTCGTAGCATCGTAAACAACACTATCTGCATGTTCGAAAGCTTTTTTAACCGAAAGTTTTTGCTCACGTGAGAAATTAGATAATTTTTCATTGGAAACAATTATCAATCCATCAACACATTCTCGGAGGTTTTCCAAGCCTTTAAAAGCATTTTCCCATCGCTCATTCCCTTCGTTTTTCAAAGGTGTTACCACAATTGCAACAACAAGAGAATCATTTTCCTTTGCAGCTTTTGCAACAATTGGAGCAGCACCACTACCTGTTCCCCCACCCATTCCAGCAGTAACAAAAACCATATCTTTATCCATTAGGAATTCCTTAATGGTTCCGAAATCTGCTTCGGCTGCTTTTCTTCCGATTTCTGGATTCGAACCAGCACCTTGTCCGCGAGTCAATTCTTTCCCAATAACTACCTTAACTGCTGGGGCTGGAATTGCACGAAGTTGCTTCATATCGGTATTAATCGCAATTAATCCAATATCAGTTATACCGAAATTGATTAAATTTTTGATTGCATTGCAACCAGCGCCGCCTACCCCCACGACGGCAATTTTGGTTATTTGTTCCTCGTTTGTCTCAAGTTCTATCATATTCCCCCTATAAATTTTTGAAAAAATCTACAATTTTGTCAATAAATTTCTTCTTTGTTGAATTTTCATTTTTAATGTCAACTAATTCCTGATGCAAATTTGCAAAGGGTTTCTTTAAACCATACATAGCAAGCCCAACTGCTGTAGAAAAATAAGGCTTATTCACTTCCTGTGACAAACCCCTATAATTCAAATCCGAAGGAGTTCCCACACGAACTGGCATACCTAAAACTTGACTGGCAAGTTCTTCAACACCCTCGATAAGCATACTCCCACCAGTTAAAACTACTCCTAATTCCAACTTTCGAATAAAACCTGACTTACGCAATTCGTCCAAAGCAAATGAGAAAATCTCTTCCATTCGTGGTTGAATATATTTACATACCTGGCTCCTTGTAAAAGTCATTGGTTTACGACCTTTTATTCCAGGTATCATTATTGCTTTATCTTCCCTTAACATTGGAAGGAAGCAATGACCATAATTCCGTTTAACTTCCTCAGCTTGGTTATATACAATTCTCATTAATGTTCTCATATCATCGGTTATGTGTCGCCCACCAAGAGGAACACTACTTGAATATCTTAAAACACCATCAAAAAATATTGCTACGTCGGTTGATAATTCACCCACATCTATTAATGCTACTCCCGATTCCATTTCTTGTTCATCCAAAACTGCAAGCCCGGTAGCAATTGGTTCAAGCACAATTTCCCCAATTTTCAAATTATTCCTTTGTAAGCACAAATGAATATTGTCGATGTCCAAACTCAGAGCAGAAACAACTTTGGCAAGAACTTCCAGCCGATTTCCACTCATCCCTATAGGATTGATAATATTTTTTAGGTTATTATTAATTATAAACTCTTGAGGAAGAATGTGAATCAAGCGATAGTCGTTAGGAAGTTCTGTTGGTTTTGCTCCATCAAGAGCACGTTGAACATCCTCTTCAGTTATAACTTTAGAAGTAGATCCAATTGAAACAATACCACGGGTATCAATAAATTTAACATTTTGGTTGTTGATACCAACATTGACCTCTGAAAAAGTAACATTTGATTGTAAAATAACAGATTGTATTACTTCCTGAATTTCTTTTGCTGTATATTCAATATTTTCGATTTTCCCATAATGGGGCTTATTTTTTCTGGGCTTAAATCCAACTCCTAGTATTGACGGCGTTTCATCCTTTGAACTCTGAGCAAGAACAACAACTGATATTTTCCAACTACCAATATCTAATCCTACACAGACTCTTTCCATTTCATTTCTTAATTCTTTTTTATTCTCTTTTTTCATTAAGTTTTACCTTACAACAAAACAACCATCATAACTAAAATCAAGTTCATTTTTCAAATAAATCACAAAGTCTTTACGAGACAAAATATTCTCAGCGATTTTTGCATCTTCTTTGAAGTCCTCCTTTCGAAATTTTAGAACAGTTCTGGTGGAGTTCAAATAAAAGTAAAAACAATCATCATCGCACCTGATTTCTGCTATGTTCCAATATAGCTTAGGACATTTCAATTGTAAATACTTTATTTGATTCGCTAAATTTACTATTTCAAGAAGCCAATTTTTTGAATTATTTGAATTAGGTAAGATTACACGAGGGAATCTAAATTTTAAAAACTTAGAATTAAATTCTTTACCATTAGAATCAACCAAAGAAATTTTCCCAAAAGAATCTACAAGCTCAAATAATGGTACCCTTTCCTTTAATTCTACAATTAACTCATTAGCATTTTTTCTAATAATGTTACAATCTTGAACAAAATCACATTTTAGAAGTGCACTTCTTATTTCATGCTCAGTTGAGCTCTTTTGAACAAGAACACTAACAACACTATCAATCCAGTTTTTATCAAAATATTGGACACCTACAACTTTAAAGTTGTAAATAGGATTACTATTGAACCACTTGGAAGAAAAGTAAACTAATGAAAAAATTACCAAAAGGACAAATAATAAAAGAAGAAAAAAGTTATTTTCCCTTCTATGGAAACATAATTCCGTATTATTCCCCAATACCGCCATAAAAATCTAACCCTAAATGGTTAGTTGAAAAACCTCATTATGCTGCAATTCGAATTTATAACAAAAATAATAAATTTCCAAATGATTTTTTAAAATTTTTTAGATATCTTTTTTAATTTTGCTTTTTTGTTTAACATTAGTTTGCACAATTATGGCAAAACAAATTTTCATTTGTCTAACAATTTTTGCTTTTGTATTTAGCATTTCTTGCACAAAAGAAAAAGTCAATAAGGAGAAAGTAATGAAAATGGAACAAGAATACGAAAAATTTATCTCCGATTACGAATCTTTAATGAAGCCAGCCTACAAAGAAATGTCCCTTCAATATTTTGTCGCTGCAACTAATAGTACTCCTCAAAATTGGGAGCTTTATGCCCAAAAAGAAATGATTGTTAACCGGATACTTTCCGACAAAAGCCTGTTCCAAAGAATTAAAAACATCAAAGAGTCTAACTTAATTCAGGACCCAATAAAGAAAAGAAGAATCGAGGTTTTATATTTGACTTTTTTAGGTAAGCAAGTTGATACAGCAAAGCTTAATCAAATCACCAAATTACAGAGCGAGATAGAAAATAAGTATTCAACTTTCCGTGCTGAATATGGCGGGAAAAAACTTTCTGATAATGATGTTGAAGAAATTTTGAAAACTTCTACAAACAACAAAGAGTTGCAAGGTGTATGGGAAGCACAAAAGAAAATTGGAAGAATTGTGGCTGAAGATATAATCAAACTTGTTAAAATGCGTAACGAAATTGCACGCGAATTAGGTTTCAAAAATTATCATGAAATGAGTTTAAAGCTAAGCGAACAAAATCCCGAAGAAATAGAAAAATTATTCGATGAACTTGATAAATTAACTTACAATGCTTTTGCTCAAGAAAAGAAAAAAATGGATGAAGTTCTTGCAAAACGATATAAAATCAAAACCGAAGAATTGATGCCATGGCATTATCAAAATCGATTTTTCCAAGAAGCACCCAAAATTTATGATGTTGATTTAGACCAATATTACAAAAATAAAGACATTGTACAACTGACCAAAGATTTCTATGCCTCGATTGGATTGCCAATTGATGACATTATTGCGCGAAGCGATTTATTTGAAAGAGAAAACAAAAATCAACATGCTTTTTGTATCAATATTGACCGAGATTCAAAAGACATCAGAATTCTTTGCAATGTGAAACCTAACGCAAGATGGATGGAAACAATGCTCCACGAAAATGGGCACGCCCTATACGAAAAATACCTTGATGATAAACTTCCATGGGATTTAAAGACCCCTGCTCATATTTTCACAACCGAAGCCATAGCAATGATGTTCGGAAGGCTTGCATCAAACCCCCAATGGATGGTTGATATGATAAAAATTTCGAACGAAGATGCAAAGAAAATTCAAACACCTGCTAGAAATACTCTTCGTCTCCAACAATTAGTGTTTAGTCGTTGGGCCCAGGTAATGTTCAGATTTGAAAAAAGTATGTATGAAAACCCTGACCAAGATTTGAATAAACTTTGGTGGGATTTAGTAGAAAAGTATCAACTTCTTAAGAAACCCGAGGGTAGAAACGAACCAGATTGGGCTACTAAAATCCATATTGCAACAAGTCCTTGTTATTATCACAATTATTTGTTGGGCGAACTACTTGCTTCTCAGCTTCAAAATTACATCATAACAACCATCATTAAAGGTTACCCAGAACAAGACTATAGTTTTGTAGGCAATCAGAATGTTGGAAAATATTTAATTGAAAAAGTCTTTTCTGTTGGAGCAAAATATCCTTGGAATGAAATGATTGAAAAAGCAACTAGAGAAAAATTGACACCAAAGTATTATGCAAATCAATTTCTTAAGTAATTTTTTTGGGAGCAATACGCTCCCCTTTTTTGATATTATTAATAATTAATATGGAACGATGAAGAAAAAGCTTACTTTTGTTTTGCTATTTCTTTGTTTACAAACAGCATTTTCCCAAGAAACATTCTGGTCAAGTAAAATTAAAAGTGTCTTTGGTGAGCTTGGTTGGAGTAATTTGAAACTTTCAGCAGGGCTTGGATTTCGATTTTGGAACTTTGGTTTATCAATGGGTTTAACAGGATTTGCAGCTTCGAAACCAAAGTACATAAATCCCTCTAACCAGTACCCTTTACCCAAGAAAGGTGAATACGAAGAAAGTAAATTTACTTATGTCCTTGTAACAACCGACATTTACTACTTCCTGGAAATTTTCGAGGATTTCATTATCACACCATCTATTGGTTTTTATGTTCAACAAGATTCCGTTCTCGCCCGTTCATTAAGAACTAATACACCATTTGGTATTCCAGATTTTGGTCAGCTATACTATCTAGGTAAAACAGAAAACAAAGTTGGGGTTAATTTTGGTTTAGGGATTGACTACTATTTTCTCGATGAATACATTATTGGATTAGGTTACAACTACCGTCGTGGAATTTTTGTTCGATTCGCTTACTATTGGTTTTAGCTAACCATTTAAAATTTTAAGTGCTTGTTTAATTAAATTTTCTACTGTTAAACCCTCACTTGGCATATTATTCAATAAATCTCGCACTATCATCTTTATTCTATTTTCGGGATAACCCAAAACATTCAAAGCAGAAATTGCTTCCGAAAATAAACTTGCATTTTTTTGGTCTTCAAACCCATCTTTTTTCAGCTGAATTTTGTCAGCTTTTTCCCGAAACTCAAGAAGTATCCTTTCAGCAGTTTTTCGTCCCACCCCAGGCAATTTTGTTAAATTGCCAATATCGTTTCTTCGTACACAATCGATTAACTCTTCGACTTCGAAATACGACAAAATCCCCAAAGCTATTTTGGCTCCAATCCCGGGAATATTAATTAGTTCTTTGAAAATTTCTTTTTCAAAAAGAGTAACAAAACCATAAATTTGGTATTTATCATCTCGTAATAAAACTATTGTATATAAAAAAACTTCGTCACCAACATTTCCAATTTTCGAAAGGGAATTTAAAGACAGCTGAATTTCAAAGCCAAGCCCATTTGTCTCGATTTCGACTGAGGTTGCAGTTTTTCGAAGAATCTTACCTTTAATAAAAGAAAACATAGCAAAATTACTTTAAAAAACAAATTTAATAAAATAAAACCTGTTTCATTAATTGAAATGTTAAGGAAAAAATTCACTCAATACATTCTATTTGCAAATAAAGTTTTCTATTTTTGGAATTTATGAAATTAAACTCTTTACAACATGGAAAACAAAAACCCTAAAATTCCAAAATTTGAAGATATTGTTAAAGCACATGGAAAAATTAAAGATTATATTCATCGAACTCCTGTGCTAACTTCATCTAATCTAAATAATATTGCAAATTGCAAATTATTTTTCAAATGCGAAAATTTTCAAAAAACTGGGTCTTTTAAAGTTAGAGGAGCACTCAATGCAGTTCTTTCTTTGCCACCAGAAGTTCTTCAAAAAGGTATAGCGACACATTCATCTGGCAATCATGCTCAAGCAATTGCTTTCGCTGGCAAACTGGTAGGAACTAACGTAACAATTGTTATGCCCCGAACCTCACCAAAGCCAAAAATTGATTCAGTGAGTTCACTTAATGCAAAAATAATTTTTTGCGAACCAAATTTGAAGTCACGTGAAGAGACTTTGATGAAACTTATTGAGCAAACAGGTGCCATATTTATTCACCCTTATGACAATCCCGATGTTATTGCTGGGCAAGGAACTTGTGCAAAAGAAATATTCGATGATAAATACGAACTGGATTATTTGATCGCTCCAGTAGGAGGTGGAGGTTTACTTAGCGGAACTTCTATAGCTACAAAAGCCTTATCACCGAAAACTATTGTAATTGGAGCAGAACCTGAAGGAGCCAACGATGCTTTCAAGTCTTTTATCAATAACAGAATTTTCCCATCTGTAAATCCTCACACCATTGCCGATGGCTTATTAACTTCCCTTTCAGAAAGAACATTTACTATTATCAAACAAAATGTTGATGATATATTAAATGTTAGCGAAGAAATGATTAAGGAAGCAATGCTCTTAATTTTTGAAAGACTTAAAGTTGTCATTGAACCTTCTAGTGCTGTTCCATTTGCAGCCGTTTTACAGCATAAATCTATTTTCAAAGGGAAACAGGTTGGTATTATACTTTCAGGAGGAAATGTAGATTTGAGGAATCTTCCTTTCAACTAGTAGTTTTAAAATCACTGGTCGTCTGGTTCCTCGTAATCATCTTCAAAATCCTCGATGTAACTTGATTCAACGGAAGAAGAAACAATATCTTCATCAACGTAACGCATCTCGGCATTATCGAAACGCAAGGTGTCTTTCAAGTACACAACTTTAAACGAGCCCGTAGGACCATTTCTTTGTTTGCCAATAATAATTTCGGCTGTACCTTCAGTGGGTTTCTTTGTATCGGGCCATACTTTAATATCGTAAATTTCAGGTCGGTATATGAAAAGAACCACATCGGCATCTTGTTCAATACTTCCTGATTCTCGCAAGTCGGATAATTGCGGTCTTTTGTCTTTGCGAGTTTCTACAACTCTATTCAATTGCGAAAGTGCAACAATTGGAATATCAAGTTCCTTAGCAATTTGTTTCAATGTTCTTGAAATAATCGAAATTTCACGTTCACGACTTTCTGCTTTCGGTGGGTCAATCAATTGCAAGTAATCAATAAAAATTAAACCAACTTTATGTTCGGTTTTTAACCTTCTCGCTTTTGCCCGAAGTTCAAGCAAATTGATGTTTGGGGTATCATCGATAAATAATGGAGCTTTAAATAATTTATCAACACGACTAACAATAGACTTCAAATCTTCACGATTAAGGTTTCCAGTTCTAATTTTATGGCTGTTAAATCCTGTATGAGAAGATATGAGCCTAAGTGTTAGCTGTTGAGCAGACATTTCTAGTGAAAAGAAGGCAACTGGAATATTATACTCAACAGCAACATTTCTTGCAATCGATAGTGCAAAAGCAGTTTTTCCAACAGAAGGTCGTGCGGCGATAATAATTAAATCGGATTTCTGAAAGCCGCCAAGATATCGGTCAAGGTCAATAAAGCCTGACGGGACACCGGTTATTCCTTGTGTTCCTGTTTCAACAAATTTTGAAATAGTCTCCACAGCTTCATTTACCAATTTGCTTATGGGCAAAAAGTTTCTAGCAAATCTTTTTTCTGCAACTTGAAAAACAAGTCTTTCCGCAACATCAATTTCTTCAAGTGCATCTACATTTTCGTCGAAACAGTCTACCAGAATCTTCCCAGCAGCGAAAAGAAGTTCTCTTTTAAAAAACCTTTCCTGAACTATCTTGCAATAATGTTCAACATTCTCAGCTGTTGGAACTATTGAAATTATATCAGCAAGATATTCAGCTCCACCTACAAATTCCAATTTATCCCGCCTTTTTAGCTCTTCTGTTAAAGTTAATATATCTACTTGGATTCCTTTTTCGAACATTGAAACAATTGTTTCGAAAATGATTTTATTTCTTTCAATATAAAAACTCTCCTTCGAAAGGACTTCTAAAGTTTTAGTTATTGCACTATTATCCAATAGCATTGAACCAAGAACCGCCATTTCCGCGTCGGCAGAATAAGGCGGTACTCGATTTCCAATCAGCGACTCAACTGCAATATCATTACCATTCCGAGAAGCTTTTCTTTTTGCCATTTTCTCCTCTCTAAGAAGCAGTAATTTATAAAAAAAGAAAAAGGTAAGTTTTGAGTTTAAAGCAAAATTTTTCGAAAATCAAGGAAAAGATTCAAAAAAACATTAGAAATTTGAACGTTAGAAGAAATTAGATAATGACTTTTTTCAACAAATTCAATTGCTTTTTCAATGGGCTTTTGGCCAAATTTGTTAGAAAATCTAACAATAGTATCCAAATCATCGTAATTTATTATCAACTCTTTATTCCCACTGTGTGAAAACAAAATAGCATCGCGAAGCCATTGCTCAAGCAAATCCAAAGCTACAAAAGCTTTCTTTTTATCAAACTTTTCAACTAAACTGTTTATCTTTTCGATAAACTGTCTTCCTGGAAGTTCATTTTTCAATGTTAAACGAAGTAAATCAATAAGAAAATCCCTTGTCTCGATAAGATTTTCATTTATTAACTCCATTAATTTCGTCAAAGAACCATTCGCAAAACGAGCAAGAATTTCGCTCTCATCGAAGTTCTTATTGAATTTATCAATCAAAACTTTTTTTATTTCATCTTTGTCTATTGGAGGGAAAAAAACTAGCTGACATCTCGACAAAATCGTTGGCAATAAAGATTCCTTATGGGTTGTTAGAAGAATAAAAGTGACATCTTTCCGAGGTTCTTCCAAAGTTTTCAAAAACGCATTTTGTGCTTCAACTCTCATTTCTTCAGCATTCAAAATTAAAACAAATTTGTGCCCTGGAATTGAATTTGATAAAGCAAGTGTCCTTCGCAATTCACGAATCTGAGAAATTTTAATTTGTGAAGCACTTTCAATACTAAACCTAGTATAGGGATTTTTAATTTTGTTCTTTAATTTCTCGTTAATTTCCTTAATCACATTGTCAGGAAGTCCAACAAATGTGCTTTTTCCTTCTCCTTGAGTTGATTTAATCGCGGAAGGTAACGAAAAAACATATTCAATGTTTGGAAATTTTAAGTTTTCGATATTCTGGCAATTTAAACATTCCCCACACGAATTTTGTTTTTCGTCCACACTAATTGGATTCATACAATAAAAAGACTTGACAATTTCCAAAGCAATAGCAAACTTGCCAACTCCTTCATCTCCAAAGAAGCAATAAGCATTTGCAAATGTTTTTTCTCGTAGTATCTTTTGAAAATATTCCTTTATTTTCGTTTGATTAATTATTTGATCCCATCCCATATTTTTATCTTGTTATCGTCTCCCTTTTTTAATTTTAATTAAATTTATAATTTTGATGATTTAAATTTCAAAATTTAAAATTAATTGGAATACAAAAATGTCAAAAAATTCTTACATTGATTTAACAAGTAATTTAATAAGTCAATCTTTAGTTGAATCTTATGAAACAAGCTATTGTGTGCACAATCGCGGACCAGCTTGTTCCAGAGAATCCGTTTCATTAAAAAAAGATGTTCCCGCTCATATTCAATTAGAATTAAATAAAGATTTTTTGCTAAGGGCATATAAATTAATGCTTTTAGCAAGATTGACCGACGAAAAACACCTAAAGCTTTTAAAACAAGGAAAGTCGTTTTTCCATATAGGGGGTAGCGGGCATGAAGCTGTCCAGGTTGCAATTGGATTGACTTTGCGACCAGGAAAAGATTGGTTTTGGCTGTATTACCGTGATGTTGCTTTGGCTTACTCAATTGGGTTGACTCCATACGAGTATTTTCTTATGGCATATGGCAAACCAACCTGTCCCGCTAGTGGGGGAAGACAAATGCCCGGGCATTATGGACATAAAAAATTTAATATTCCAACTGCCTCGTCGCCCACTGGAACCCAATATCTCAATGCGGTAGGAACTGCACTTGCAACCCGTTTTAACAAAGGTGATGAAGTTACTTATGTTGACTCGGGTGAGGGAGCAACTAGCCAAGGTGAATTCTTCGAGGCTGTCAATTGGGCCACCCGGGAAAAACTTCCTGTAATCTTTTGCATACAAGATAATAAATACGCAATTTCTGTCCCTCGCGAACAGCAATCAATGGGTGAAACCGTCGGTCATACCTTTTGCTGTTATGCTAATCTAAAAATAAAAACTTTCGATGGAACAGACTTTTTCGAATCTATCCTTGCTGCTCGGGAAGCACTTGATTATGCAAGCTCTGGGTGTGGTCCAGTACTTCTTCATGCACTTGTAGAAAGATTGCTTCCCCATTCTTCCAGCGATGATCACAGAAAATACCGCTCAAAAGATGAACTTGAAAAAGCATTAAAAAAGGATCCGATTAAAAAGTTACAAAATTATTTAATACAAAATAACATTGTATCACACGATGAGTTAAATGAAATTCTTGAATCCGCTAACAACGAAATAGAATCTGCAGCCGACACTGCTTGGTTAGAACCAGATCCAATTCCTTCGGATGCAATTAAACACATTTTTGCACTCGAAGAAACACGGAAACTTCCCTATTCGGATAAATACCCCGAAACTGGAGATAAAGTTGTTTTCGTTGATGCAATTAACCACGCTCTTAACGAAGAAATGGAAATTAACCCCAAAATGGTCATCTTTGGCGAAGATATTGCCGACCCCAAAGGTGGTGTTTTTACAGCAACAAAAGGTCTATCAACAAAATTTGGTTCCGAGCGCGTATTCAATTCCCCTCTGGCTGAAGCTTCTATAGCTGGAGTTGCTCTGGGGTTAGCAGTGCGTGGATTCAAACCTGTTGTTGAAATGCAATTCGGGGATTACATCTGGCCCGCCTTTATGCAAATTAAAAATGAAATTGCAACAATGCGATATCGTTCTAATGGAAATTTTGCAGCGCCCGTTGTAATTCGCGTTGCCGTCGGTGGATATATTCATGGAGGACTTTATCACTCTCAAAATATTGAATCTATTTTTGCTCATATTCCAGGTCTATTCATAGCCTATCCTTCGAATGCAGCTGATGCAAAAGGATTACTCAAAACTGCTTGTCGGATTGAGGACCCTGTTATTTTTTGTGAACATAAAGGTTTATACAGACATCCATTTTCGACCTCAATCGAACCAGATAAAGATTTCCTTTTACCTTTCGGTAAAGCAAGAGTCGTCCAAGAAGGAAATGACTTAACAATTGTGACTTGGGGAATGAGTGTAAAAGATTCAATTCAAGCCGCAAAGAGAATTTCTAAAGAAAATTCAAATTTATCTATCGAAATTATAGACTTGCGGACAATTATTCCTTGGGACGTTGACTTAGTTCTTTCTTCAGTCAAAAAAACAAATAAAGTTCTAATTGTTCACGAAGATACTTGGACAAATGGTTTTGGTGCAGAAATCGCTGCTAAAATCACCCAAGAAGCCTTCCAATACCTTGACGCACCCGTAATGCGTGTCGCTTCTCTTGATTCGCACATTCCCTACAATCCAAACTATGAAAATTATATTTTAGTCAATGAAGAAAAAATTTATAATGCAATTAAAAAATTAGTTGTATTTTAAAAGTTTGTTTTTTTAAAAAAAATTTATAATTTTGTCTTGTAATTTTTTTTGTTGAACTAAAAGAGGCTTACTATGCAAAAATATTTTACTTTAATCGGCAGGATCTTTCTTTCCTTGATCTTTTTGTTTGCAGGCATTGGGAAAATTACAAATTTCGAAGGGACACAATTATATATGTCTGCTTATGGTATCCCATTAACAGGTTTGTTTTTAATTCTCGCTTTTTTAGTTGAACTAATAGGCTCGATCTCCATCATTCTTGGATTTAAAGCAAAATGGGGTGCCCTTTTATTAATCCTTTTTTTAATCCCAACTACTTTGATTTTTCATACTAAATTTTCCGACCAAACCCAAATGATTATGTTCATAAAAAATTTGGGATTAATGGGTGGTTTGTTTTTCATCTATGTTTTCGGTCCTGGGGATATCAGCTTCGATTCAAAGAAAACAAAAAATTAGTTATAGCCTTCAAAGTTTTAACTTTATTAGAATTAATTCAGCATCGTTACCTATTTTGATTGGGGGTCCCCATGTTCCAATTCCCGAAGAAACGTATATGTGTGTTCTCCCCTTTTGTTTATAGCCCCAACTGACTTCATATACTAACTTTGTGATTTCGTTAAGTGGGGATATTTGTCCATGATGAGTATGCCCCGACAATTGCAAATCAATTCCATTTGCTACTGCATCGTTTAAATTAATAGGCTGATGGTCCATAAGTATTTTGGGAACATCAGTATTTAGGTTGGCAACAATTTCACTTAAAGGTTTTCTCTTTTTTTGCATAAATGTTTCTATTGCTCTATCTTCGCGACCAATAATATAGAATGAATTATCGATTAATACAGAACTATCGGAGATAAAATTGATATTGAACTTTTTCAAATAATCTACAATCAAATCCCGACCATTAATATATTCGTGATTTCCAGTTATAGCTAAAACACCGTTTCTGGACTTTAGGCCCATCAAAGGTTTACAAAGTCCATCCCTTTCCAATCGCTCAGGTTTTTCATCAACAATGTCGCCACCGATTAATATTAAATCTGGTTCTAATTTATTTATCTCCTCAACAATGGATTTCAGGAATTTATGATTATTGACCACAGAAATATGCAAATCTGAAAAGAAAATAATTTTATATTCTTTACCTAAGTTAGAATTCAAACTAATAGACAATTCTTTTATCTTTATCTGAGAACGATTTTTATAACCAGCAATTGCAACGAAAATAATTATTGAATTTATTAATAAGTAAAGAAAAAATTTAACAATTAAATAATTTTTTGAAATAAAAACTGGGAAAAAAGGAATGAAACTATTTAAAAGTCTTAATATATCAATAAGAAGGACAAACATAAAAGCATATAAGAGCACAAAAAACCAAAACGAGCCAACAAAACTTAGAAAATAATAAACAAAATTAGGTAGTTTTGTTGCGAAAATCCTACTAAAAACGTAAGAGAAAGCGAACAAAACAAAAATAACAGAATAAAGCAATCGAAAATTATGAAGAATTTCAAGAGCTTGCCAACCCCGAATAAAGATGTAAAAGTTGATCAGCGAGTAAAGTGCAAAAAATATAAGAAAAAATGTGACCATAATAAATGGTTTTATTAAAATTTGAAAAACGAAAACACGCTTTTAAAGTTTTAGAGAAAAAGAAAAATTACAGTTCTTTAAATAAATCAAGATTAAAGTTTTAATTTGATAAAAATATGTTGGTTGAAGAAGATTAAATAAAATATCAATGAGTTACAAGGATTTTAAAATTAGAAAATTTTTTACCAGACTTAATGTGTAACAAATACAATCCCGAAGCAATATCTTTTAAATCAATTGAATATGTACATTCATCTATAGAAAGATATTTATCTTCGACATACTTTACCGTTTGTCCTAAAACGTCAGAGATGCTTATCTCAGTTTTTTCTGGCTCCTGCAATGTGAAACGAACTTGAACAATATCCCGTGTTGGATTAGGAAATACTTCTGACGAAGGTACCCAGTATCCTTCAGCCGATGCATTGGCCACCTTCTGCGATATCCGCTCGATATCGAATAGAAAAACAGAATATGCAATAGCAAAGTATTTGCTATCGGGAGAAAATGCACAATAATCACCTTAGAATGTCGTTGTGTCTCCATCCCTTATCCCTCTCTTAATTGCCCAAATTAGTTTGTCCTTCTCAATATCCCAAATGCCAATGCTATAATAGTCTTGGGGTGGATTTGGTGCACGAAGCGCATAACCTAAATATTTTCCATCGGAGGTAATCGCCATTCTTAAAATTATTAAATCATAAAGTTTAGGTGGTTTGTCGGTTACCCTCCCCACAATCTGGTTTGTATTTAGGTCAATCACGCTGGCGAATGGCTTTGGATTGACTTCGCCTCCCATCACTATTAATTTAGTCCCGTCAGCTGTCTGTGTCATAGGCACATACGGAAAATCACTAACTGAATCGGTTACAAGGTCCCAGACATAATGTCGGGTAATGTTTGGTGGATTCTCGCTTAGTGGCCAAGCGAGACCAAAAGCAGAAAATATTATCTTGTTACCATCGGGATAGGAAAACATATTTGTAACATCAGAAGCAGCTCCATCACTATTTACAAAGCCAACTGGGAGTATTTGCTTTACCATTTCCCTCCTTTCTATGTCCCAAATCTCAATGTTAGCGTATCCACCTTTTCATCGGGTGAAAAGGCACAGGAAATAACATATGCATTGGGTCCTGCAAGAAGTCTATCTTTCACTGTGTCTGTTTCGAAATCAGTAATAAAAACTCGATTACCGACGGTATA
>CAYPRT010000008.1:0-128137 GCA_964413155.1 uncultured Hyphomicrobiales bacterium
ACGAAAAATAAACGAATCGGGCAGGCGGTTCCACCCGCCTGCCTTTTTTTATGTATTATTGAAAAGAAAAAGAGTAGAATGAGTTAATTTTGAAATTTTGAATTGATATGGTATGAAATTATTGTTTCTTGTAAATGGGAATGCTAAAAAGATTTTGGATGCACATTCATTTTTAACAGACGATCTCGAAGTTGTCAAAATCGACGAAAAGTCACTTGCAAAACCAAAGAAAATTTTGAAAAAGATTAAAGGAAAATATTCGGAAGTATATTTTGGATGTATTTCATTAGAATTCCAGAGGTTTGTTCCTTTTATGTTGATTTATATTTTACTTAGTAAGGCAAAAAAAGGAGGAGTAATTGACGAAGAAGGAAGAAAAATTAAATTTAACATCTTTCGAACAATATTTATTACTATTCCTTTATTGATTTTGGAAGCAATTGGAAGCTTTTTCATTGTTATTTATTCATACATTTATTATTTTTTATGGAGAAAAATGAAACTGAAAACTTAAGGGCATTGTTTTGGCGAATAGACTATATTGGGGCGCTGGTAGATGGAGGTTATTCATCTACTGAAAGAAGTTTGATAAGTGAATTATTAAAACAGGAATTGGAAATTTTCTATTTTTCAGGAGGTAAAGCTAAACTTCCAAGCAGAGTAAAAGTTTTCAATCTGCCATATAGCGGTTTTTATAAAAACTATCCAGAAATTCCTTCTATAGTTTATAATTTTCGTTCATTCCGGCTTGCGAAAAAGATACTTTTGGAAATTCAACCAATTAATTTTATTTATCACTTGTTGCACGATTTTAACTTTTCTGCGGCATTAATTAGGAGGGAATTTAAAATACCCCTTTTTGTTCATGCCGATGGTGTTCAATACTGGATCAAAAAGCATTGGGGGAGCCTTTATTTTGAAAATTTGATTAAGTGGGCTGAAGAAATTTTGTGGATTAGTTCCGATAGGATTTTCACTATATCATCAAATTTGAAAGATCTCCTTATAGATTTTGGTGCACCAGAGAATAAAATCATTATTAATCCAAATGGTTTCGATCCTTCTATTTTTCATCCTAATATTGACTCAAGAGAAGTAATGGAGAAACTTGGGCTGGATCGTAAGTTTGTTGTTGGATTTTCCGGCACTTTTGAATTCTATCATGGTATAACCTATCTTGCCAAGGCAATCAAAATAGTTGCTGAAAGAATTCCAGAAGTTGTTTTTTTGTTCGTTGGTGATGGTTCATATCGTGCCTATCTTGATGAAATTGTGAAGCAGGATAATGTAGAAAAAAATACTATCATTACCGGGTTCCTTCCTTTCGAGGAAGTCCCGAAATATCTTTCAATTTGTAATGTTCTGGTGTCTCCTGGAATTAATAATCCTGATGGAACAGAATTTTTCAATAGTCCTATTAAAAATTTTGAATATATGGGATTGAGGAAACCAATTGTAGCGACTGCAGTGGGTCAACAAAAAGAAATATTTGTTGACAAATGGAACGCGTTGCTTGTCGAGGAAAAAAAACCAGAAGCGATTGCCGAAGCAATCTGGACATTATATAAAAATCCAGATCTTGCAGAAAAAATAGCAATTAATGCATACAATGATGGCATTTCTAAACATACTTGGAAGCATCGTGCTCAAAATTTATTAAAAGTGTATTTTGAATTTATTAGTTCAAAATAACTATTAAATATTAACGTTTCTCAAAATTATTACATTGGAGGGCTTATGAAATTGGATTTTTCCCCACAGACACTTTATCGCCTTCCTTGGAATCTTGCCGATAACGCAATTTCGTGGTTAGAACCCACCTATGCTTGCAATCTTTACTGCGATGGTTGTTATCGTGAAAATCGAAAATCGAGCCATAAGTCTCTTTCGGAAATTGAGCGTGAATTAGACCTTTTTGCAAGACTAAGAAAAACAGATAGCATTTCGATTGCTGGTGGCGACCCATTAGTGCATCCTCAAATTGTTGAAATTGTAAAGATGATTAAAAATCGCGGTTGGAAGCCTATTATTAATACAAATGGCCAAGCCTTAGCAAAGGAATTGTTGGTGAAATTGAAGGAAGCTGGAGTATGGGGATTTACTTTTCATATTGATAGTTACCAGAATAGGCCACATTGGAAAGGTAAAAACGAAATCGAATTGAACGAACTTCGCCTTCATTATGCTAAAATGCTTGCTGAGGTCGGTGGTTTGACTTGTTCTTTTAATGCTACAATTTATCCCGAAACAATGAAATACGTTCCCGAACTTGTCAAATGGGCACAAGAACACATTGATATCGTTCATATTATGGTTTTTATTATTTACAGAATTGCAACGCTTGAAGGAATGTATGACTATTACATAGGTGACAAAAAAGTCTACTTTGGAAATATTACTTATGTAAGAGAATACGAGACCAGACGAACCGATGTAAAATCACAAGAACTGGTTGAAGAAATTCGGAAGGCTTATCCCGATTTTACACCTTGTGCATTTTTAAACGGAACACATTTGCCAGATTCTTTTAAGTGGCTTTTAACTGGAAGGTTGGGTAATAAACATCAAATTTTTGGATATGTTGGTCCGAAGTTTATGGAATTGGTTCAAACTATGAAACACATTTTTACTGGTAAATATCTTGCTTATTCCAAACCTTTTGCCCAAAAACTTGGTAGATTGTATTTCCTTCTTTTTTCTCCTTTCGATTCTGAAGTTCGAAAAGCTGCGAAAAATTACCTCCGCTCTTTCTTTGCTGATCCCAAGGCATTTTTCACCCGTGTTTATTATCAATCAATTATGATTATTCAACCTATTGATATTCTTCCAGATGGAGAAACAAATATGTGCGATGGTTGCCCCGATATTACAGTTTGGAAGGATAGACTTGTTTGGTCTTGCCGTATGGAAGAACAGCTTAAGTGGGGGCAACAAGCTCGGGTTGTACCCAAGAAAAATTCTTTTGAAATTAGTGAGCCAGAAGTTATTCAAAATAATTACAAGGAATTATAACTTTCAATTTTTTAAAAGGGAAATTGTTCTCTATTTAAAAATTGTTCACATCGTTGGGCTTCTTTCAAATAATAATTCTTTAAGTTTGTTTTTTAAGAACATTATTATTACAAAAAATTAATTTTCTATTTTTTATGAAATTTGTTTTAATAATTTTAAGTTCTTTAATTTAGGAAAATAAGAATGGAACGAGAAGTAATTTATCTCGATGATGTAACAATTCGATTTGCAGGAGATTCTGGCGACGGAATGCAATTAACTGGTTCAAGGTTTTCCGATACAACTGCATATATTGGGACCGATGTAAGTACTTTTCCTGATTATCCTTCGGAAATTCGAGCCCCTGAAGGTACTCTTTATGGTGTAAGTGCCTACCAAATTCATTTTGGCTCAAAAGGTGTTTATACTCCTGGAGACCAAATTGATGTTCTGGTTGCTATGAACCCTGCTTCGCTGAAAGTAAACTTGCCTTTTCTCCGAAAACGCGGTATTTTGATTGTAAATACCGCCAATTTTACAGAAAAAAACCTTAAACTAGCAAAATACGAGACCAATCCTTTGGAAGACGGTTCGCTTAAGGACTACCAAGTTTTCAAAATTAACTTTAATGAAATAGTAAATGAATTATTAAAGGATTCTGGCCTAACACCAAAACAAATTGAAAGGACAAAGAACATTTTTGCTCTTGGTCTTGCATATTGGTTGTTCGATTTACCTTTGAAATCTACAGAAGAATGGATTTATAAGAAATTTGGTAAACGTCCTCAAATTGCCGAGGCTAACTTAAAAGTTTTGCGTGCTGGTTATGAGTATGGCGAAACTAACGAACTTTTTGCTGTTCGATATAAAATTGTTCCAAAGAAGCTTGAACCCGGAGTCTATCGAAATATTACGGGAAATGAAGCAGTTGCGCTTGGTCTTGTAGTAGCTGCCGCCAAAGCCAAATTGCCATTGTTTCTTGGTTCCTATCCAATTACTCCAGCAAGCGAGATTTTGCATTTTATTTCTGGATACAAACCCTACGGTGTTTTGCATTTGCAAGCAGAAGACGAAATTGGCGGAATTACAAGTGCTATTGGTGCTGCATATGGTGGTGCATTGGCTGCTACGTCTACTTCTGGTCCCGGACTTTCTTTGAAAGTAGAAGCATTAGGCCTTGCAGTAATTCTTGAACTTCCTTTGGTTGTTGTTGATGTTCAACGGGCTGGACCTAGCACTGGAATGCCCACAAAAATGGAGCAAGCCGATTTGTTTATTTCAATGTTCGGTCGTCACGGTGAAGCACCTTTGCCGATTTTAGCAGCCTCGACACCAACAGATTGTTTCGATATGACAATTGAAGCTGCGAGAATAGCTATTAAATATATGACTCCCGTGATTTTGTTGACTGATGGATACCTTGGGCAAAGCTCGGAAGAATGGAAAATTCCAGATTTGAATTCCATTCCAGAAATACCTGTTAAAATTTACACGGAGCCTGATTATTTACCATATAAGCGTGACCCTGTTACACTTGCTCGCCTTTGGGCATTGCCTGGTACCCCAGGTTTAGAGCACCGAATTGGTGGTCTGGAAAAAGAAGCCATTACTGGAATTGTAAGCCAAGACCCTCTTAATCACCAAAGGATGGTTGAGTTGCGTGCTGAAAAAATCAAAAGAGTTCAACAGGATATTCCCGATGCTGAAGTCCTTGGCGATGAAGATGCAGATTTGTTAATAATTGGATGGGGAAGTACCTATGGGGCTATCAAAGCTGCCTTCGATAGATTAACGGAAAAAGGTGTAAAATTAGCTTATGTCCATTTGAAATATTTAAATCCATTCCCAAAAAATCTTGGTTCAATAATTGAAAAATTTGATAAAATCCTTGTTCCCGAGAATAACCTTGGTCAATTGGCTTTCATTTTACAAGGCACTTTTTTAAAGCCTGTGATTCGCTTTCCCAAGATTCAGGGTAGAATTTTCCTTTCTTTAGAAATTGAAAATAAAATTTTGGAAATTTTGAAACAAAAGTGAGGTTGAAATGACAACACTAATTGATGATTTGATAAAAAGTAAACCTATAACAACAGTTGAGTATACTCCGAAAGATTTCAAGTCGGCCCTTGAAGTTCGTTGGTGTGCTGGATGCGGTAGCTATTCGATTTTAGCACAGATTCAAAAAATTCTGGCTGGGCTAAAAATTCCCAGAGAAAAATATGCTTTTGTTTCTGGAATAGGTTGTAGCAGTCGCTTTCCCTATTATGTTCAAACATACGGAATTCACGGAATTCATGGTCGTGCGATTGCAATTGCTTCTGGGCTGAAAATAGCTCGACCAGACCTTTTCGTTTGGGTTGTCACAGGCGATGGTGATTGTATGAGTATTGGTGGAAACCATCTAATCCACGCAGCTCGAAGAAACATTGGGTTGAAGGTTCTGATGTTTAATAATGAAATTTATAGTCTAACAAAAGGTCAAGTTTCTCCTACAACCCAACATGGTCAACCTACAAAGTCTTCACCTTTTGGGAATATCGATTATCCTTTCAATCCAGCATCACTTGCTCTTGGTTCTGGTTCCACTTTTGTTGCGCGAACTTTCGACCGCGACCCCAAACATATGCAAGCAATTTTAGAAAGAGCAGCAAAACACAATGGGTTTGCCTTTGTGGAAATTTATACCAATTGTGTTATTTATAACGATGGAGCTTTCGATTTATTCACAGTTGCTGAATCTCGTAAGGAACACTCTGTTATGCTTGAACACAATAAACCTTTAATTTTTGGTGCAAATAATGATAAGGGTATTCGTTTGGATGGTTTTACTCCCACAGTAGTTTCTTTAGCCGATGGAAAATGGTCTGTCAATGACTTATTGGTTCACAACGAAACCGATACCACCCTTGCTTTTATTCTTGCTAATATGACATATAATCCCGAGTTGCCAAGACCCTTTGGCATCTTTCAAGCTATTCAAAAACCATCTTACGAGGAGCTTATATATAAACAAATCGAAGATGCAAAAGCAAAATATCCATCTGCCGACTTACAATCTTTATTGAAAGGTGATGATTTTTGGGAAATTAAATAATTTGGGAAGATTTTGATAACTTTTTAAGCCAGCATTTTGCTGGCTTTTTTTATAATTAAAAAAGCCCGGCTTTGAAAGCCGGACTGCAAGCGGTGATTTGTTGAATAAAAAAATTAATTGTTTTGAATAGGATAGACTGATACTTTTAGATGTTCTTTATCTTTTCGTTCAAACTTGACAATACCGTCAATAAGTGCAAAAATTGTATAATCTTTGCCTAAACCAACATTTTTTCCTGGATGGAATTTTGTACCTAACTGACGCACAATAATGTTCCCTGCTTTAACAAACTCGCCCCCAAACTTCTTTACTCCTCGCCGTTGGCCAATAGAATCTCGACCATTTTTCGATGAACCGCCACCTTTTTTGTGTGCCATTTTAAAACCTCTATTTTATGACAAATTAATTTCTTCGATTTTCAAAAGTGTGTAATATTGACGGTGACCTTTCAACCTACGGTAATTTTTTCTCCTTTCCTTTTTAAATACAATAACCTTTGGGTCTTTGCCATGGTTTAGTACTTTTGCTTTGATTTTTGCATTTACAAATGGAGTGCCAACAATTGCTTCTCCATTGTTTTCTACGAAGAGAACCTTATCAAATTCAACTGTTTCTTCTGGCAATTTGTTAATAAACTGTGTTTTAACTATGGAATTTGGTTCAACTTCGTATTGAAACCCTTGAATTTCTACTATTGCAAACATAGTTTTAAAAAAAATTACTTTTACAAGATTTGCAATTTAAGAAAAAAATTTGAATTTTATATTTCGGTTGATAACTTACCTTGATTTTCATCAATAGGTATTGGATAATCTCCAGAAAAACAAGCGGTGCAATAATCAATATTTTCATCTTTTGGAACGGATTCGAGCAACTTTTCTAACGAAAGGTAATGTAATGAATCGGCGCCAATGGCTTGGCCTATTTCTTGTTCTGTCGGATAATGGTTTGCAATCAATTCTTCTTTACTTGGAAAATCCATTCCATAATGGCAAGGAAATCGAATTGGCGGGGAAGTAATTCGCATATGCACCTCTTTTGGATTAGCTTTGCGAATTAGCTTGATTAGTGCTTGTGAAGTTGTTCCTCGCACAATTGAATCGTCAACAACGACCACAACACGATTTTGTAATACCCCTTTAACTGTGTTGAACTTAACTTTTACACGAAATTCTCTTTTGTCTTGGCTTGGTGCGATAAATGTTCTACCAACATAATGGCTTCGTATTAAACCTATTTCAAATGCTGTTGGTTGACCAAATTCAGCGTTAATCCGCGAGTAGCCTAATGCAGCGGTATTACCACTATCAGGGACAGAAATTACAATGACCTTATCTTCATCTTTTTTTATTATGGGCGACTCTAATGCTAAATTTTTACCTAACTTCCGACGGACTTTATCTACATTGTGGTTAAAAATTTTGCTATCAGGTCTTGAAAAATAAATGTATTCAAAGATACAATGTCGAGCTACTGGGGTTACATCTTGTATCTTATATGATTTAATTAATCCAGTTTTGATTGTTTCTTCATCGATAATAATTAGTTCGTTGTGGTTGATAGAACGTATGTATTCGGCATTTACAATATCGAAAGCACAAGTTTCGGAAGCAACAATGTAAGAATCGCCATTGGATGTTTTGATTTTACCTATATTTAACGGCCGGAAGCCATAAGGGTCGCGAGCGGCGATTAGAGCATTTTCTGTTAATATAACAAGAGAGTATGCTCCACGGACAATTTTTAATGCTTCAAGTATTTGGTCGATAATATTTTTCTTTCTACTATGGGCAATCAAATGGAGAAAGATTTCAGTGTCTGTCGTTGTTTGAAAGATTGCCCCGCTTTCACCCAGTTTCTTTCGAAGCTCCAAAGTATTCGTAAGATTACCATTATGGGAAATAGCTAAAATTCCGCTGTGGTAACTCATTACAAATGGCTGGATATTGACTTTGCGAGCACTTCCAGTTGTCGAGTATCGATTGTGTCCAATAGCTGAATCGCCTTTTAAAAGTTCGGTTAGGATTTTCGGGTCGGAAAAAACGTCTAGGACTAATCCTTCGCCTTTATGGATTGCATACTTTTTCTTTTGCTTTTGTTCATCGTAATAAAAACTAACAATTCCCGCTGCTTCCTGACCACGATGTTGCAAAGAATGAAGGGCGTAGTAAGTTATTATCGAGGCTTCTGGATGGTTGAAAACGCCAACAACTCCACAATTGCTTTTAGGTTTATCTAATTCTTTCTCTTGCATAAGAAACTTTCCAAAAAACAAAATTAATCAATGTAATTTTCTTGAAGAAAGGATAATTAATTGTTTGCGAGTTCTTTAAGAATTTCAACAATAATTGAAACGTTTCTTTCCAAATCATCTAATGTTCCATTATTTTGAATAACAAAATCCACCAAATTGGTTTTTTCTTTTGCTGGAATCTGGTTTTTCAGCCGGCGTTCAATTTCTTCTTGGGTAAGTTTTTGGTGGTTTCCCAATCGTTCGAGTATTTTTTCTTTCTTGGAGTCCACAAGAATGATGTAATCGAAAAGTTTTTGTATTCCTGCTTCGAAAATCAAAGCACTTTCGAAAAAAATTATTAAATTACCTTCGGAAATTAATTTGTTAATTATCTTCTCTGTTTCATCGAGGACAAAAGGATGGACAATTGAGTTCAGCTTTGCGAGTAATGTTTCGGATTCTGGTGAATTTGCAAAGACTAAATCTGCTAGCCATTTCCGATTTAAATGGCCATCTTTTAAAAAAGCGTTTTCTCCGAATGTTTCTATAATTTTATTTTTAAGCTCCTGATTGTTTTCCATTAATTGGCGTGCAAGAAGGTCGGAATAGATAACAGGATATCCAAATCGCTCGATAATTTTGCAAACAGTGGTTTTCCCTGTCCCAAAATTTCCAGTAATTCCAATGAATAAAACTTTTTCCATTAAAATTTTGTATGGTTAAAAAATTAATTAACTAAATTACTGCTATTATTTTATATTCTAATGCAATTTTGATTTTTCATTAAGTTTTTTTAATTTTATTTTTTTGTTTTTTGGGAATTGAATTTGAAAAAGTATCTTCTTTCATTAGTCTTGTTGGTTGCTATTTTATTGGTATCGTGTAAACAAGAATCAGTAATTACCCCTATTTCTTTTTCGAACATTATTGCAGAAGTTACTGGAGCAGTAACTCTGAAATATACTGGTGCTGGTGTTGTTACAAATTCGACATTGGGAAATTCTCTTGTGTTGAACCTTGCTACTTCATCGAAAGTAGGAGACAAAAGGTATTTGCTTGGGGTTTTCCTTTTTTTTAAAGATTTCCAGGAGAAGACAGGAGTTTTTCAATTTGCCGATAAAGAAGGAGTTGTTCCTGGGGATTTTGCTGTTGGAACTTTTGATGTCATTGTGGGGAACGATAAAAAATCTTTTGTTTCCGATTCTGGACAAGTCGAGATTACAGAAATCAAAGGAACGACTGTTCGGGGAACTTTCTACTTTCGTGCAAAGGACGAAAATACTGGAGAAGTTATTGAAGTAAAGAATGGTTTAATTTCATTTCAATAATCTTGGGGAACATATGAAAATTTTTAAAGGCCTTTTAATCTTTATTTTCGTTTTGATAGTAATTCTTCTTATTGTTACCGTTTTTCTTCCATCCCACTTTAAGGTCGAAAGAAGCATCGAAATCAAATCTTCTCCAATAATAATCTATTATTTGATAAATGATTTTCATAATTGGAAGTATTGGGATCCTTGGTGGAAGCTTGATACAGCGCAAGTTCGCAGCTACGAAGGTCCATTGTTCGGTAAAAATGCCTCTTTCCGTTGGAAAAGCAAGAACAAAAACATAGGTAGTGGCGAGGTTAAAATTGTTGATGATAAGCCCTTTGAAAATCTTAAAATGAATTTCATTTTCGGACACGAAATGATGTCCACGAGCGAGTTTCGTCTCTTTAATTTCGACGAGAAAGTAAATGTTGTTTGGAGCCTCGAAGGAGACCTCAAATTTCTTGCTAAATGGTTTAGATTTTTTATGGATGAAGCAGTAGGCAAAGATTTTTCCGAAGGTTTGGCTAATTTAAAAAAACTTGCAGAGAAAATTGCTTTCGAAAAATTTATTTTTTTGAATGATTCTTTTCCCAAAATTGATATAATTTTTATTTCCGATTCTTCATCGTGGGATAGAAACAAATTTCTCCAAAAAATTTATAAAAACTATACAGAATTGTATGAATTTTCAAAAAATACGAACTTGCAATTGATTGGTAATCCTATTTCAATATATAAAAATATTTCGAAAGATGGTATTTCATTCGATTTGTGTATACCAGCAATTATTCCTGATACAACTGAATTTTCAGGGAAAATTCAAAAAGGAGTTCTTCCTAATTGTAATGTTATTCGTTGTGTTTCTTTCGGACAAACAGATTTTAATGGAATTCAAAGCAAAATCAATGAATATTTAACAAAAAAAGGATTTATCCAAAAGTGGAATATTTTCGAAATGTTTTATTCCGATCCGTTTAAAACTAATTCTTCAGATAATATTTCAATTTTTTACTGTCCAATATAGTCTTTTCTTTTTTTTAATTTATTTTTCTTTCATTCTCTTACTTTCAAGCAAATGCCAGTCCATACTAATTTTAAATGATAAAAAATTACTTTTTGCTTAATTCAAATTTATTTTAATCAAAATCGTCTTTAAAACAATATTAAGCATTTGGTTTTAAAATGAAAAAAGTAATTTTGATAAATTCGGCAATAAACGAAACAAGGATAGCAATAACCGAAGACGGGAAACTTGCCGAATATTTTGTCGAAACTCCTGACAAAGAAAAGTTTGTTGGTAATATATATCTTGGTAGAATAACACGAGTTCTTCCAAGTTTGAACGCTGCTTTTGTGGATATTGGCTTAAAGCAAAATGCTTTTCTACATTTTTCAGATGTCGATGAAAGGTTTAAACAGATTCTTTGGGAAGAAGATGCCGAACACGATTGTTTACAAGAAAATGGAAATGGTAGTAATAATAGTGTTATTACCGAAATTGACAATCTAATTGAGAATTTAGGCGATGGAAATGGAAAGTCTGAGCATAAAAATTTAAAACGAAATGTTAAAAAAGGCGAGAAATCTAAGGAAAAGAACATACAGTTAAGCTTTAAACTGGATATTAAAGAAAACCAGTTGATTCCAGTACAGGTTGTTCGCGAAGCTTTTGCGAACAAAGGAGTAAAAGTAACAACGCGAATTTCTGTTCCTGGGCGTTATCTTGTGCTAGTTCCTGATTTTAATATTATTGGAATATCACGAAAAATTAATTCCCCACAGGAAAGACGTCGGCTGCGTAATATAGTTTCTCGAGTTACCCAAAAAGAATACGGATGTATTATTCGAACTGCTGCTGTGGGACGGAACGAGGAGGATTTTGCTGCGGATTGGGAAAAACTAAAAGAAACTTGGTCAAAGATTCAGAAAAAGGCAGAAAATGCTCGCGAACCTATGCTGTTGTACAAAGATATGGAATTAACTACAAGTATTATTCGCGACCTATTCCGAAATGATGTCGATAAAGTAATAGTTGATTCTAAAAAACTCTACAAAGAAATTATTGAATATCTTGAAGACTATTCTCCTGAATTTATTGAGCGAGTTGAACTATACAAAGATAAAACACCATTATTTGATTATTACAATATTGAAAAAGATATTGAACTTACTAAGCAAAGGAAAGTGCCACTGCCAAGCGGTGGAAGCATTGTGATTGACCAAACCGAGGCTATGTTCATTATTGATGTGAATTCTGGGAAATTGGTAAGCGAGGCTACCCAAGAGATAAATGCATTCAAAACAAATATGGAGGCTGTGAACGAGATTGCTCGCCAAATCCGCTTGCGAGACCTTGCTGGTATTATAATTATTGATTTTATTGATATGCATGATCCTCTTAACAGGAAGAAGATTTACTATGCGATGCGTCGTGCAATGAAGAAAGATAGAGCAAAGGCAGTAGTTTTTCCCTTAACAGAGCTTTCTTTGATGCAGATTACTCGGCAAAGGATTAGCTTGAATATAGCTGAAAAGGTAACGGAAGTATGTCCTTTGTGCAAAGGCATAGGTAGAGTTCCAACCAAAGCGGAAGTTTTAACAAAAATAGAACGATGGTTAAAGAATTTTAAATCCAAATCTAAAGAGTTTCGTGTCAGGCTTTATGTCCATCCTCATATTGCAGAATATTTAACCGAAGGAAATATTTCTCGGCTTACAAAGTTAATGTTGAAGTATTTTCTAAGAATTAAATTAGTTATCGACGAAAGTCTCGCAATTGACCAATTTAGATTTGAATCAATCAAGCAAGGTAAAGATATTACCAATCAATATTTAGAATTCGCTTATGAAGAGGGAATCAATTAAAAAAATAACAATCCTCGGTTCAACTGGTTCAATTGGGACGCAAACTTTACAAGTGGTTGAGGAAAGCTCTGATAGATTTGAAATAGAGTTTCTTACAACAAATACAAATATTGATTTATTAGCTGAACAAATCGACAAGTTCCGACCCCGCGCTGTTGTTATTAAAGATTATGAAAAGTATAAAGAATTTAAAAAGAAGTACTCCTTTGCTGGCGAAATCTTAACTGGCGAGGAAGGATTGTGTATTGCAGCTTCTTCCGATAACAACGAATTGGTAGTTTCTGCTCTGGTAGGGTTTTCGGGAGTATTACCAACTATTTGTGCTTTGAGGAAGGGGATTGATGTAGCCCTTGCAAACAAGGAAGTTTTGGTTTCCGCAGGGAAATTTGTTTCCGAAATCTCGGCACAAAATGGTGCCGGGATTATTGCAATCGATAGTGAGCACAACGCAATTTTGCAATGTTTGATTGGTGAAGATATTTCCTCGGTTGAAAAAATTATTTTGACTGCTTCGGGGGGACCTTTTTTTGGTGCAACAACTGAAAATCTTACCTATGTAAATGTAGACGAAGCATTGGCACATCCGCGTTGGAATATGGGGAAAAAAATTTCAATTGATTCTGCAACCTTGATGAACAAGGGTTTCGAGGTTATCGAGGCTCATTGGTTATTCAAACTTGAACCAAGCCAAATTCAGGTTGTTGTTCATCCCGAAAGTATAATTCATTCACTTGTTCAGTTCGTTGATGGTTCTGTTAAAGCTCACATGGGTTTTCAAGATATGCGAATACCAATTTCCTTTGCGTTGAACTATCCTGAAAGAAGATTTTACAATTTTCCAAGAATTGATTTGCTTCAAATTAGAAAATTGCATTTCTTTCCACCCGATACCCAAACTTTCCCTTGTCTTCGTTTTGCATACGAAGCCCTTGAAGTTGGGGGCACAGCACCAACTATTCTGAATTCTGCAAATGAAACTGCTGTTCAAGCATTTCTGGAAAACAGAATTTCCTTTGTTCAAATTCCTCTTTGCATTGATTATGCTTTGAATAATATTGAAATAGTAAAAGACCCAACTCTTGAGGAAGTTTTTGAAACGGACAAAATCGCCCGAGAATTAACAGAAAGATTTATTAACAAAAACAATTAAAATATGGAAATTTTAAATAACCTTTTTTATTTCGTAGTTGTAATTGGAGTCCTTGTAATTTTTCACGAATTTGGTCATTTTATTGCTGCAAGACTTTCGGGAATTCGTGTCGATGTTTTTTCGATTGGAATGGGTCCAAGGTTATTTGGGTACAATAAAGTAAATGGCTTTACTTTTGGAAAGTTACCAGAAAAGTTCGAATTAAATGGATTTTGTGATTATCGCGTTTGCTTATTCCCAATAGGTGGTTATGTAAAAATTGCAGGGATGATCGACGAAAGCTTGGATAAATCTTTTCTCGAGACCCCCCCTAAAGAATATGAATTTCGAAGCAAAGGAACCTTAACCAAGCTTTTTGTTATTTCTGCTGGCGTAATAATGAATTTTATTCTTGCAATTTTTTTATTTGCGGTAATTTCATTTTCCGAAGGGAAGGTACTTTGGAAAACTACACGAGTGGGTTATGTTCAAAAAAAATCACTTGCCGAAAAAATAGGAATTCGTGAAGGTGACAAAATTCTTTCTATCGATGGAAAGGCCGTTTCCGATTGGAATGATATTATTTCTTTACTTTCACTGGAGAATTTTGGTAAAAGCAAAACTGTAACTCTACTTAGGACATCCGACACAATTACTCTTTATGTTGATGGAGACCAAATTGTAAAAACTTTAACAAAGGGTATTTCCACTCTTGGTTTAACACCTGAAAAATTCTATGTTTATGTTCGAGATGTTGAAACTCTTGCTCCTGCTGGGAAAGTTGGATTGAAAAGTGGCGATACAATCTTGGCTATTAATGATGAACCTATCAATGCGTTTGATGAATTAACTTATTTGCTATCTTTGAATAAATCAAAGCCTATTCTTCTTACTTGGAAGCGTGGAAACTTAGTTCTTTCCGATTCAGTAATACCTACTAATCAGGGTAAACTTGGTTTTTATCCTGGTTTCCATTTTGCTGGGAAGAAAGATACAATTTATTATGGTGTGTTTACAGCACTCCTTAATGGCGTAAAAGAAACCTGGCGTTCCTCGGAACTCTTTGTTTCATCAGTATTTCAAATATTTAAGGGGAATATATCGGCTAGGGAATCTCTTGGGGGACCGATAGCAATCGCAAAGAGTGCCTCCCAGCAAGCAAATCTTGGCTTGATTTATTTCCTGAATTTTATTGCATTACTGTCGATTACTTTAGCAATAATTAATATTTTACCTGTTCCCGCACTCGATGGGGGGCATTTTCTAATTATTCTTATCGAAGGTTTATTCCGAAGGGAGCTTCCAATTAAGGCAAAATTAGTTATTCAAAACATTGGAATCGCAATTATTGTTCTTTTGATGATATTCGTAATATTTAACGATATTTCAAGGATAATCAAATAATTTATTTTTTCTTTTAAGTAAAATAAATTGTTTGAATTCCAAAAGATTTGGCTTAAATAAAAATAAAATAAAAAAGGGGAAATATTCCCCTTTATTAAGTTTAAAAAATTTATGCTTATAACGAAGAAACAACTTCAGTAACAGTTTTTGCTGCTTCTTCGAACGTTTTTGCAACTCTAAATTTTAAATTTGAATTTTTAAGTATATTCAAACCTTCTTCTGCATTTGTGCCATCAAGGCGGATTATTACTGGAACCTTTACTTCAACTTGATTCAATGCTTCAACAATTCCATTTGCTACTTTATCGCAACGAACAATCCCACCAAAAATATTTATTAATACTGCTTTCACGTTGGGGTCTGAAATCATTATTTTGAAAGCATTGGCAATTCGTTCGACATTGGCACCGCCACCAACATCGAGAAAGTTTGCAGGTTTTCCCCCACAAAGTTGAATTAAATCCATTGTTGCCATTGCAAGGCCAGCACCGTTGACCATGCATCCAACGTTGCCATCAAGCTTAATGTAGTTTAAATCGTATTTCGAGGCTTCTACTTCGAGTGGGTCTTCTTCGGAAATATCCCGCAGTTCGGTATATTCTGGATGGCGGAACAAAGCGTTATCATCGAAATTCATTTTAGCATCGAGTGCTATCATTTTACCTTCGGTTGTTAGAACCAAAGGATTGATTTCCAACAAACTGCAATCCAGTTCTTCGTAGGCTTTTACGAGTTGCATTATGAAATAGACAAAGTTTTTGAATGCTTCACCTTGCAATCCTAAACCAAATGCAAGGCGGCGCGCTTGGAAAGTCTGGAATCCAATTGCTGGGTTTATCCATTCTTTGATAATTTTTTCAGGTGTTTCGGCAGCTACTTTTTCGATTTCAACTCCACCTTCTTTTGAAACCATAATTGTGTTTCTCCCAACTTTGCGGTCGAGCACAATTCCAGCATAGTATTCTTTTTCAATCGAAACTCCCTCTTCCAGAAGTAGTTTGCGAATTATTGTGCCTGCCTGCCCTGTTTGAACAGTTACAAGCTTTTTCCCGAGCATTTTAACAGCATATTGATAAACTTTATCGGAAAGGTTTTCGCCAGTAACAACATTAACACCTCGAACTTCTTTTTCGAAAAGCATCATTGGTTCGTTTGTTTCTGGGTCGTAAACAACACCTTTCCCACGTCCACCAGCGAAAACTTGTGCTTTAACGACAACGGTAGTTCTACCTTGCGATTCGAAGTCGTTGTATGCAATTTGGCCAGCGTCGTAGGCAGAAAAAACAACACGATTGAAAAGTGTTGGTACATTAAACTTTTTTAAAAGCTCTTTTGCTTGATATTCGTGAATTTTCATAACATTTTTAATCTAATGTGGTAAATACAATTTTCAAAACTACAAAATTAATTTGTATCATTGCGACTAATTACAACCAAAGTTTGTTCGGAATCAACTTGTTGCCCTGCCGAAACATTAATTTCCTTTACAATGCCGTCGATTGAAGAATACAATGTGATTTCCATTTTCATTGCTTCAACAACAATAATTGGTGTACCTTCTTCGACTTTCTGACCCAATTCAACTAACAATTTTACAATGCTACCGGGCATTGGTGGTTTGATATATTCGATATTTTTGTGCTTTTCTTCTTCGATTTCGATAGTGGTTTCCATCTCATCTACTTTTTGTATTGTAAATTGCTCACCTTCGATAAAAACATAAGCAAATTTATCGTCGTTTGCAACAAAGACAACCTTTTCCTCATCTCCAATTTTGATTTTCAAAATGTTGTCGTTATACTTAGTGAAGGAATATGGAAAAACATCTTCATCGATTGATAATTGTTCGTTTGAAGTTTCAATTGAATATCTTTTTCCTTTGTAGTTGAAATACATTGTAACCTCCTAATTTTTTCCTGATGCAATTTCCCAACGCCCAAGTGTTTCCCAAGGGCTTGGAATCGTTTGCCTTCCACTTGAAATCTTTATTGCTTTAGGTTTGGTCTTAAATGCATATTCTGCAGCAGCAAGTGCGTATTTAATTAATTCTGGGTCTGGGGAATACTTTAACCCAAAGTGTTTCTCGATGAAATTAGTAAATGTATTTCCCGATATCCATTCGGGGTGCTCGAGGACTCTTATCATAAAGCCAATTGAAGTTTTCGTTCCAAGTATCACCGTATTTTTTAAAGCATTTATCATTCTTCGTCGGGCTTCTTCTCTATTCGAGCCCCAAACGATTAGCTTAGCCATAATTGGGTCGTAGAAAACAGGAACCTCGCATCCTTGGTAAATTCCTGAGTCAAAACGAATACCTGGTCCAGTTGGTTCACGAAGGAACAGGATTTTTCCACTCGATGGTAGGAAATTGTTTTCTGGATCTTCAGCATAAATACGGCATTCAATTGCGTGTCCTTTCTGCTGGAGTTCATCTTGGGTAAAAGGCAATTTTTCGCCGCTTGCAATTTGAATCTGAAGTTTAACCAAGTCCACTCCTGTAGTTAGTTCCGTAATTGGATGTTCAACTTGAATCCTTGCATTTACTTCGAGAAAATAAAAGTTTCCATTTTTGTCTAAAAGAAATTCAACTGTTCCGAGATTTGTATAACCTGCAGCTTTAATTGCTTTTACAGCAGTTTCGCCCATCTTTCGACGAAGTTCAGGGTTTAAAGCAATCGAAGGTGTTTCCTCGATGATTTTTTGATGTCGTCTTTGAATTGAACATTCCCTTTCAAATAAGTATACTGCGCTTCCATAATTGTCTGCTGCTACTTGAAATTCGATGTGTCGAGGGGAGTCGATGTATTTTTCTAAATAAATTGCATCGCTTTTAAAAGCCGAGATAGATTCACGAATTGCAGAATTAACTGAGTCTTGGAGTTCAGATTCACTTCGAACAATCCTCATTCCTTTGCCACCACCACCATCGGATGCTTTAACAAGAACAGGATAACCGAGTTCTGCCGCGAACTTTTTAAATTCATTGATATCTTTGGTTGCGGATTTCATTCCGGGTATTATTGGAACTCTAGACTCAAGCATTGTTCTACGGGATTGGATCTTAGAACCCAACAGTGACATCGACTCTGGGTTTGACCCAATAAAAATTAGTCCAGCGTCACGCACCATTCGGTTAAATTCAGCTTGCTCGGAAAGAAAACCGTAGCCAGGATGGATTGCGTCGCAATTTGTTTTTTTTGCTGCCTCAATTATTGCTTTCATATTTAGATATGATTTCAAAGGCTGGGATTCACCGATATATACAGCTTCGTCGGCAAGTAAAGTATGCAATGCGTTTTTGTCCACATCTGAATAAACAGCGACAGAGCGAATTCCAAGTTCCTTGCAAGCTTTTATTATTCGGCAAGCAATTTCACTTCGGTTCGCAATAAGTATTTTTCTAATCATTTTAGATTTGTTTTATTAGATTTGTTTTAATTCAAAACCTAAAATTAAAAATTTACACAATAGAAAATGACAAGTAAAACCTAGATTAAACACAAATTGCCGAGTTTATCTTTTAATTTTCTTTAATATCAAATAGTTATGATTATCAAGTAATTTAAAAAGCAAAATAAATTTTGTATGCAAAAAGTGTTATCTTTTATTTATTTATTTTCTTAACTACTAAATAATTTACTAAATTGCAAATTCGAATGTTCAACTTTAGGGAAAATTGAAATGGCTGGTTCAAAAATCACGATGAAGGACGGGAAACTTGTAGTTCCCGATGAACCAATTATCCCATTCATTGAAGGGGATGGAACTGGACCCGATATTTGGAGAGCAAGTGTAAGAGTCTTCGATGCTGCTGTAGAAAAAGCTTACAAAGGTAAAAGAAAAATCCACTGGCTCGAAGTTTATGCTGGTGAAAAGGCTTTTAAATTGAAAGGTGAATGGCTACCGCAGGAAACATTAGATACTTTTAAAGAGTATATTGTTGGTATCAAAGGACCCCTTACAACGCCAGTAGGTGGAGGTATTCGTTCTTTGAATGTTGCATTGCGCCAGTTACTCGACCTTTACGTTTGTTTGCGTCCAGTTCGTTATTTCGAAGGTGTTCCTTCCCCAGTTAAAAGGCCCGAATTAACTAATATGGTAATCTTCAGGGAAAATTCAGAAGATATTTATGCAGGGATTGAATGGATGGCAGGCACCCCAGAAGTTAAGAAAGTTATCAAATTTTTACAAGAGGATATGGGGGTAACCAAAATTCGTTTCCCTGAAACATCTTCAATTGGGATCAAACCAGTTTCTGAGGAAGGTTCGAAGCGAATCGCTCGTGCTGCCATTGAATACGCTTTGAAGAACAAGCTTCCTTCGGTTACTTTTGTCCATAAAGGTAACATAATGAAATTTACCGAAGGAGCTTTTAAAAATTGGGGATATGATGTAGCCGAACAAGAATATGCAGACAAGTGCTTTACCTGGCGTCAGTATGATAAAATTAAGGAAGAAAAAGGAGAGGAAGAGGCAAATAGAGTTCAATCCGAAGAACTTGCAAAAGGAAAGCTTTTGGTTAAAGATTTCATTGCCGATGCTTTTCTGCAACAAATTTTGACTCGTCCAAATGAATATTCTGTTATCTGCACACTGAATTTAAATGGTGATTATATTTCCGATGCTTTGGCTGCAATTGTTGGTGGAATTGGAATTGCTCCAGGAGCGAATATTAACTTTATCACTGGTCACGCAATTTTCGAGGCTACTCACGGAACTGCACCTCGTTATGCTAATCAGGACAAAGTCAATCCTGGGTCTGTTATTCTTTCTGGCGTTATGATGCTGGAATACATTGGTTGGAAAGAAGCAGCCGACCTAATAGTCAAAGGTCTCGAACGCACAATCAAACAAAAGCGGGTTACTTATGATTTCCATAGACTTATGGAAGGTGCTACACTTTTGAAAACCTCTGAGTTTGGCTCTGCAATTATTGAAAATATGGATGAACGGTAGCATAGAAGGGGCAAGAATTCTTGCCCCTTTCCTTTTCTTCCTTGGTTTTCCCTTTCGAATTTTATTTTCAGGGCTTTTAAGTATTAACTTTGGGCTACAATTAGTATTCTCTATCTTTTGTAAAGTCTAATCGAAGGCTTGGTTGAATCATATTTTCAGGTTTCAAAATTTCTTCGAGTTGTTCCTTGGACAAAAGATTCTTTTCGACAACAAGTTCGTATGGGGATTTTCCAGTTTCCAATGCTTCCTTTGCAAGATTTGTCGAAACTTCATATCCGAGATAAGGATTTAATGCAGTGATTAACCCAATTGATTTTTCAACATATTCTCTGCACTTTTTCTCGTTAGCAGTAATACCTTTCACACATCGAAAATTGAATGTAACTATCCCATTGCGTAACATCTCAATTGATTCGAAGATACTTTGGGCAATAACTGGTTCAAATACATTAAGTTGTAGTTGGCCAGCTTCGGCCGCTAATGTTACTGTCAAATCGTTTCCGATTACTTTAAATGCTATTTGGTTTACTACTTCTGGGATAACTGGATTGACTTTTCCAGGCATAATGGACGAGCCGGGTTGCATTTTAGGTAAGTTGATCTCATTCAAACCAGCTCGTGGTCCAGAACTTAAAAGTCTTAAATCGTTGGCTATCTTTGATAATTTGACTGCAAGCCTTTTTATAGCCGAAGAAAATATCACGAAGGCGCCAGTGTCTTGGGTCGCTTCTACAAGATTTTCGGCTAAAACAAGTGGCAAGCCTGTAATTTCTTGTAAGTATTCGAGGGCTAATGTCCTGTATTGAGGATGAGTATTTATTCCTGTGCCAATGGCAGTCCCACCCAAGTTTATTTCGAGGAGCAGTTTCATATTTTGTTTAATTCTTTCAATTTCTTCTTCCAATGTTACTGCGAATGCTTCGAATTCTTGTCCCAGCGTCATTGGAACTGCATCTTGCAATTGGGTGCGACCCATCTTTATTATTTTCGAAAATTCTTTGGCTTTTTCTAGGAATGATTCGATTAAGTCCTTTAAAACAGGAAGAAGTTTTTGCGTTGAATAAATGAGGGCAATACGGAGTGCTGTGGGGTAGACATCGTTAGTTGATTGTGAAAGGTTTACGTGGTTGTTTGGATGGCAATGTTGGTAATCGCCAAGTTCGTAACCCATAATTTCGAGAGCTCGATTTGCAATTACCTCGTTTGCGTTCATATTTGTGGAGGTTCCTGCTCCTCCTTGAATCATATCAACTACGAAGTGTGTATGAAAACGACCTTCGATGATTTCTTTGCAAGCTTGAATAATTGCATTTTTAATATTTTCGGGTAAAAGTCCAAGTTGATGATTTGCGAGTGCACAAGCATATTTCACTTGAGCCAATGCAATGATTAATTCTGGAAAATGACTAATTGGGATTCCTGTAATTGGGAAGTTTTCAAGCGCCCGAAGGGTCTGAATTCCGTAAAATAATTCTGCTGGAACTTCGCGCTCGCCAAGCAAGTCGTGTTCAATTCGTACTCGACCAGAAACATATTGTGCAGCCGCATTAACAACTTGATTCGTTGTTTGACGCATTCTTCGGGCTATGACCTTGGAAATTTCCGATATTATTTTTGAAGCAATTAAGGGATTATTTTGCAGAATTTTTGAAAATTTTTCTCTACTTAAAAAAATTAATTTTGTTGGCTCTTTTGCAATTGCATTTGTTGAATGCGGATAGTCGTCTAATAGTGCCCCTTCGGAAAGAAAATCATATTCACTAAAAAAAGCGAGTTTCTTTTCTTCTCCAACTGGAGATTTTTTGTATAGTTCAATCTTTCCTTCTACTACGACATACATTCCTTCCCGTGGGGAATTCTCAAGAAACAAATGTTCGTTTGGTTTTAAATCAAGAAATTCAATGTTTTGTAAAATTGGAAGCAATTCATCTTCATTTAAGGTCTTGAATATATCAACTTTTCTTAAAAAAGCAGAAATTTGTTTCATTTAAATTCCTTTTTAAGTTTTACATAGAGAAATTTTCTTTTACCATATTTGATTAATTTTTGCTGAGAAAGATCCAAAAAATAATTCGAGTCTGGAACGCGAGTACCATCGATATAAACTCCACCTTGTTCGATAATTCTTCGAGCTTCTTTTTTCGATGGAGCAAGTCCAGTTTGAACCAAAATATCCACGATATTTTGTTTAACGTCATTTGATTCAATTTCGAAAGTTTCAACTTCATCGGGAATATCTTTCTTTACAAAAATGTTCTGGAATTCTTGGTAGGCTTTTTCAGCGGTTTCGATGTCGTAGTATAATGTAACAATTCTTTTTGCAGTTTCAACTTTTGCATTGCGAGGATGTATGGTTCCATCTTTAAGTCCTTTTTCAAGTTGGGCGACTTCAGTATCGCTTGCAAAAGCTCCATATTTAAAATATTTTATTATTAGTTCATCTGGTATGGACATAACTTTACCAAACATTTCCCGAGGGGTATCGTTTAATGCAATATAGTTTCCGAGCGATTTGCTCATTTTTTCAACACCATCGGTTCCTTCGAGTATAGGCATAAGGACAATGCATTGTGGCTCTTTTCCAAAAGCTTTCTGAATTTCTCGCCCAACTATTAAATTGAATTTTTGATCGGTTCCTCCAAGTTCAACATCTGCTTCGACTGCAACGGAATCCATTCCTTGTGCAAGTGGATAGAGAATTTCGTGTATGCTGATTGGAATTCCATTTTTGAAACGTAAGGAAAAATCATCTCGTTCAAGAATCTGTGCAACAGTGTATTTTGAAGCAAGATTGATTACATCAGAAAATGTCATTTTCCCCAGCCATTCGGAGTTAAAGCGAACTTGTAAGTTTTGTGGCGATAAAATTTTTGTTGCTTGTTGAAGGTAAGTTCTACCATTAATTCTGGTTTCTTCCATAGTCAATGGTGGTCGGGTTTTGTTTCTTCCCGATGGGTCGCCAATCATTGCTGTAAAATCCCCGACAATTAAAATTGCAATGTGCCCAAGATCTTGGAATTGCCTTAGTTTCTTTAAAACAACAGAATGTCCTATATGTAAATCTGGTTTGCTTGGGTCACATCCAAGTTTGATTTTCAAAGGTATTTGGGTTTTCAAGGATTTTTCAAGTTTTTGAACCAATTCATCTTCGGGAAATACCTCTTCGGCAAACGATTTGATGGTGTCCATTTGTTCATTAATCGGAGGAAATATAGTTTTTCCGCTCATACTTTAAACCTCTTTGATATTTCACGTTCCATTTCTTTCTTTTTGATTGTTTCGCGTTTGTCGAATTTTTTCTTTGCTTTTACTAAAGCAATTTCAACTTTAACAAAAGGTCCAGAAAAATAAATCGAAAGTGGAATGATTGTAAAACCTTTGTGTTCGACTGCCACCTTTAATCTTGTCAGTTGATTATAATGGAGCAACAATTTTCTGGGGCGTCGTGGTTCATGGTTAAATTGGTTGGCTGGCTCGTAGGGGCTAATATGGAAATTTACTAAATAAAGTTCGTGGGATTTTGGATTTAAAAATGTACAATATGCATCTTGAATATTACATCGTCCTTGTCTAATAGATTTTACTTCGGTTCCTTTTAATTCAATTCCTGCTTCATATTTTTGAATAATTTCAAAGTCGTGGAATGCACGCTTGTTTTTTAATACAACCTTAATTTTTCTGGCGTTTAAATTTGCCTCGCCCAATTTTCCCTCGAATTAATGATAGGTAACGAAATTTTATCTAAATTGTTTTTTAAAATAAAAATTCAATATAGGAAGTACTTTATGCTTGTAAGTTTTGCTTACTTTTCAATTACTACCAATGCAATAGAATGGGAGTTAATATGGGAAAGGCTTACAAAAATTTTATAAGTATCCCATTTTTCTCTTAGCTCTCCAATAAGTTCAATTTCTGGTTTACCGCTTGAAGAATTGATTATTCCAATCTGGTTTAATTTAAATCCTTGAGTTAAGCCTGTTCCAATTGCCTTGCTAAAAGCTTCTTTTGCTGAAAATCTTGCAGCATAGTGAATATATTTTTTCTCTTTAAATTCTTCGCAATATTTTCTTTCGTTTTCTGTAAAAACCCTTCTTAAAAAATGTTCACCATAAGTTTCGATAGCATTCTTTATCCTTTCGACTTCGATAATATCGACACCAATTCCAACAATCATTTAATTTCTTTTGCTTTTTTCAACATTTCTACTATTTTGGGCAGGCTTTTAGCAGAAGTTTCGGAAATTTTGAAATCAACAAATGGTGACAAAACTGTTGGATTTGGATTGACTTCGACAAGTGTAGCTCCGGAATGCTTTGCAATGTAGGGGAGATTCGCTGCGGGGTAAACTTCTGCGGAAGTGCCAATGCTAAAGAAAACTTCACACTCGCGGGCGGATATTTCTGCCATTTCAAGCGCATCGGGAGGCAACATTTCCCCAAACCAAACAACCGATGGTCGAATTAAGCCTCCACATTTGGGACAGCGCGGAATGGCACCACTTTCTAAATCGATTTTTTGTTCGTATGGTGCTTTGCAATTGAAACAATGGTTTTCAATAATATTTCCGTGCAACTCAATAACATTTTTCGAGCCAGCTTGTTGATGTAGGCGGTCAACATTTTGGGTAATCAATGTAAATTGGGGAAAGATTTTTTCCATTTCCACAAGTGCATAATGTCCGGGATTGGGTTTTGCATCGTAAACCACTTTCCGTCGATATTGATACCAATCCCAAACTCTTTGTGGATTGGACATAAAACCTTCGATACTGGCAAGCTCCATTGGGTTAAATTTAGCCCAAAGGCCGTCTGGGTCGCGGAAAGTGGAAATCCCGCTTTCTGCAGAAATACCAGCTCCGGTAAATACCGCCACATAATTTGCTTTTAATAATATTTCGATAAGTTTTTCGGGGATTTCCATATATGCTCCTGAATTTATTCTTCTTTGGGTGGAGGCTCGCTAAGCAAAATTTGACCAGGATTTAATGTGTATTCTCGTATCAACTTTTGAATCATAAAATTCGAACGCTTCAAGCCTGCTATTAAATCTGATAGAGTAAAAGTTAGTAGTTCAGCTTTAGTTCCAAACACGTAAATAAAGTTTGTTCCAAAGTTGACTATGCTATCAACCTTTGAAAAAGTTGAATCGATTCGGGTAGAAATTCTTGCATCAGTGACTTCCTTTTGTAAAGAATCCGCAAATTTTTCCAGCTTTTTGGTAATGTTGACTATATTTTCGGAAGCCACTTCAAGCTCTGCAATTATAGTCGAAGTGTCCATTTTCATCGAAAGTGAGTTTAAATGTTCGGTAGTTTGTTGCAAATTTCGAATGGTTGCAAGTAATTCCTCGTTTGACAAAAAATCGGAAGCAGTTTCCAGAAACTGAATTATTTTTTCGGAAACTTCGCGAAATTGAAATTCCATTAGTTTGTTAACGGTTTCGCGGATTCCCGCTTCGAGTGTTTCAATTCCCGATGGGGCTGAATTAATTAATGTAAATGGTGGTGTAAAAGTGATTTTTGGGTGCCATTCAAGAATGTCTGGGTTGTTAGTGTAAAATAGTTGCAAAAATCTTCCGCCAGTTAGTCCTGAAAGCTCAATTTTAATGCGAAGGCTATCGGTTATTCGAATTTTTTTTTCGATAACCATAACAACTTCAATCATTCGCCCATCGGGGGCTACTCTGATATCGTATACACTGCCAACAGGAACACCGAGATACTTTACTGGTGTTCCTTTTGAAATTCCTTCGACAGATCCCTCGAAATAAGTTACATAATAAATATTTTCGCGGAAAAATTTTGAGGTTCCGAACCAAATTATTGCTACGGCAGTCAGAATAAACCCCGAAACTACAAATAAACCAATGAAAAAATTGGCAGTGAATTTAGTTTTTGCCATGTTGTTTTCAATTTTAACAAACAAAATTAAAAAATTAATTAAAATTCAGACATTTATTTAGTTTTTTTTGGATTATTGCGTTCTTCTTTGAATGGTAGAAAAGAAAACACAAAGCTTGCAAATTCGGAGACTAAAACTCCAAGAAGTATTAAAAAAGCACCTAAATATTCCATTGGTTTAAGTATTTCTTTGAAAAAGAATAATGCAAATATGGATGCAAATACAGGCTCAAGGGAAAAAATCAAAGCAGCTTTAACAGGTGATGTATATTTTTGAACACTTGTATGAATTGAAGTAAGTATAATTGAGGCAATTATTCCGTTATAGAATAGTGCTATCAGCAACTTGTTGTTAATTTGAATACTTTGCCAATTTTCAAACAACATTGCTCCAAAAATGCTTGCTATGAAGACTAATATAAACTGGGAAATTACAAATTGAATCGTTTCAGAAAGATTCTGAATTTCAATTGTAAATCGATTCATATAAACAAGATAAAATGCCCAAAAGAATGAAGAAAGCAAAGTGAGTAGGTCTCCAATATTCAAATTTCCGAACTCAGGATTAGTGAAAAAGTAAAGACCCGCTACGACAATAATAATTCCAAGCCATTGATAAATGGAAACTTTTTTCTTCTCGATAAGTTTATAAGCAAAAGGTGTTAATGCGACTGATAGTCCTGTAATGAATGCAGATTTTGTTACAGTTGTATATTGAAGTCCAAGTGTTTGTAAAATGAACCCACCAGCATAGAAGAAACCAAGAATTAAGCCAAGAATTAAATTTTTATGGCTTATTTGGAAAAAAGTTTTCCACCATAGAGCCAAAGAAATTAAAAGAGCAATTCCAAAACGAAATGTTGTGAATTGGAAAGGTTGGGCAAACTCGAGACCAATTTTTGTAAAAGAAAAAGTAGCTCCCCAAATGATTGTAATTAATAGTAAAAGTAATTCTGCATCTCTTGTTTTCATAGCGCAAAAAATCAAAATGTATTAAGAGTAAAAATAGAAATTTTTATTTAATTTTGATTTTGATTTGGGGAAGTAGCGGGGCAAAATTGTTGACAATTGAATCTTACTTTATTCCGGTTACATTAGAGAAGTTCTATGAAACAAACCACAATACAATTGTTTTTGTCGGAGTCGATATTTTGCGAGCTGGAACTACACTATGCGTTTCTCTTTACAACGGTGCGAAAGAAGTTATTCCGGTCTTTGATTCCAATGAAGCATTGTTGATTTATAACCGAATGGACCGGGAAAGTGTTTTATTAGGTGGAGAAAGGAATTGCATGAAAATAGAAGGTTACCACCTTGGTAATTCACCTTTGGAATACACTTTGGAAAAAGTAAGCGGTAAAAGTATCATTTTGAATACAACTAACGGCAGTACACTTTTTAAAATGGGCTTGGGTTTAAAAAATTTCTTGATTGGTTCATTTATTAATATTTCCGGTGTTATTGAATTTATTCTTCAAAAAATTAAGTCCAATGAAAATAATAAAGTTATTTTGTTTTGCTCGGGGAACAATTCTTCATTCTCTTTCGAGGATGCCATTTTCTGCGGTTGTTTAGTTGAATTACTCATACAAAAACTCGAGGGGAAAGAGAAAATAAAGTTAAATGATGCATCTGTTGCTGCTAATCAATTATATAATATTCATAAAAATAATCTACTCGAGTTTACAAAGTCCACTGAACATGGGCGTTTTTTGGTCGAGCAAGGTTTCGAAAAAGACATCGATTTTTCGCTACAATTCGATAAAGTTTCTGTTGTTCCTATTTCGAATGGTTTTTCCTTTGTCAAATATAAGTAAATGAAACAAAAAAGGGAGATAGAAATTCAGTATCGTAAACGAGAAAGAAATAGTAGAGGAATGTCCGATAACGAGATAAATTCTGCAGAAGAATTACGTTCGGAAATTATGGAAAAATACCGTAAAGGTATTAGAATAGCAGCTATTTTTACAGCAATATTGAGTTTGTTTATTTTACTTGCTGTTATTTCCTATAGTCCAAAGGACGAATTCGTTTTTGAGTTTACAATAAAAGATTACTTTGAAGCAATCAAAGGTAATTCACAGGTCTTATCAAAAATAAAAGAGATTTCAAACTGGCTGGGTCCAATTGGTGCTTTGGTCTCGAACTTCTTTATTAACAAAACTTTTGGTTATTTTTCTATCTTTATCCCTATTTTGTTAATTCTTTGGTCCATTAAGTTACTAATCACTCAAAATTTTAGTGGTCGATTAGTTAAATGGACAATTTTCATTTTGTTATTTTTTTTATTTTTCACAAGTTTTCTTTCTTCTTTGAATCTTTTAGTTAATTTAAATATTCCATATTATTGGATCGGGTTGATTGGTACTTTTCTGGCGACTTTAACTTCAAATTTCATTGGAGTGGTTGGTGCGTTCATTTTCTATTTCTTTGCTGTCCTACTTACCCTTGTTTTTGCTTTAAATATAAATGTCGAAAAGTACTTGCTTTACTCCTATGAAAAAATTAAATCAATTTTTCGAGCCAAAAAAGTTTCAGAGAGTAAATTCGAAGCAAAAGAAAAAGAAATTGTCGAGATGCCAGGCGACGATAGTACAAAAACAATAGTTGAAGAACAAAATGCTAACGATTTCGAAATTGCCAGTATTTTAGCAAAAGGTTTCGAGGAAGCAAATAATGAAGAAAAAGATTATTCTGAAAGAGTTGTAAGTAAAACAGATATTGTTGGTGGCGATGCATATGATTTAGTTACTGAAATTGGAACTGAGTTTATCGAAGAACAGCAATATTCAGATAAATCTGTTGAAGAGCAGGACGCTATTACTTCCGAAACTACTTCTGAAAAAAAACTGACTTTAATTGTTGAAGAATCTTCAGAAGTTGATAAGGATATTAAAGAAAATAAAACAAATTTGTTCACACCGTTATCGACACTTGTTTTGGACGAAAAAATAAACTTCAAACCGCCGCCAGTTGATTTACTGATCGATGATGAAAGTAAATTTCAAATAAACGAAGAAGAACTTAAGCAAAATGCAAGGGTACTTCAGGAGAAGCTTGAAACATTTAAAATTTACATAGAAAACCTTACAGTAACCCCTGGTCCTGTTGTTACTCAATATGAATTTGTACCTGCTCCGGGAATAAAGTTAAGCAGGATACAAAGCCTTGCAGATGATATTGCTCTTGGATTAAAAGCTAAAGGAATACGAATTATCGCCCCTGTTCCTGGCAAAGGAACAGTTGGGATTGAAATTCCAAATCGGAAGCCATTGGTTGTCCGTTTTGGGAATTGCTTGAAAAATTCCAAAATCAACCAAAATTATCGCCTACCTATTATTCTTGGGAAAACAATTTCGGGCGAGGTTTTTGTCGAGGATTTAGCAAGAATGCCACACCTATTAATTGCTGGCGCCACAGGTTCTGGTAAAAGTGTCGGAATTAACACAATCATTGCCTCATTGATTTTTAAAATGCATCCACAGAATCTTAAATTTGTGATTATTGACCCTAAAAAAGTTGAGTTAACACATTATCAACAGCTACTTTATCATTTTCTTGCTGTATCTCCCGAGCTCGACGATGCAATTGTTACTGAACCTTCCGATGCTGTCTTAATTTTGAAAGCATTAGTCGCAGAAATGCAAAGTCGATACGATGTCCTATATTCTGTACAACAAAAAAATATAGCAGAGTATAATAAGAAGGTGCGAGAAGGTTTGTTTAAAAACGACCAAGAGTTCGTTCACCGTCCGATGCCCTATATAGTTACTATTATTGATGAGCTTGCAGATTTGATGCTGACAACTGGGAAGGAAATAGAAGGGCTGATTATTCGCCTTGCGCAATTGGCTCGTGCAGTTGGAATTCATCTTGTGGTTGCAACCCAAAGGCCATCGGTTGATATTATCACAGGCTTGATAAAAGCTAATTTCCCTGCACGAATTGCTTATCTTGTTGCTTCTCGCGTTGATTCTCGCACAATAATAGATACTATAGGAGCCGAGCAATTACTTGGAAATGGCGATATGTTGTTTCTTCCTAATGGAAGTCCGCATCCAATTCGTATTCAAAATGCTTTTTTAACTACAGATGAAATTGAAAGAATTTGCGAATATATTGGAAAGCAAAAAGGTTATTCAAAACCATATTATTTGCCTAAAGTAGAGGACAACAAGACATCCCGCGATGGTTTCGACCGCGAGGGCTTCGATCCACTTTTCGAGGATGCTGCGAGATTAATTGTTCGTTATCGCCAAGCATCTGTTTCTATGTTGCAAAGAAGACTAAAAATTGGATATAATCGTGCAGGAAGAATTATGGACGAGTTGGAAATGGCTGGAATCGTTGGTCCTTTCGATGGTAGCAAAGGAAGAGATATTAGAATTTCATCGGAAGAAGAGTTGAATAAGTTCCTAAAAGAAAAAGGTATTGCTTGATTTATCTATTTTTGAGTTTCAATTGCACTTTTTTTAATTCGTTCAAATCGTAACATAAATCAATAGTGTTTAAACGTGAACCAATAGAATTTTGCAAGTATATTCTAGATAATCTTTCTGATGTAACATCATCAGGAATCAATTCAACAATTTTTGAAATATAACCGACCATTTTATCAAATAGATTTTCTAATTCTTTTTTCAAATTGCTTGTGTCCGATTCTGTGTTTTGTTTCAAAATGCGATAACTTCCCCAAAGAGCTGAGCCATAGAAAATAATTTCGTTTGCCAGTTCTGGTAAATTGTTTTGTGCAAGAATTTCGAGAATCACGCCAAGGTCGTTTCTTTTTCGCAAAGTTCCAGCAGAAGTGTAATCCAGAAATTCAAGGACCTCGGTAGTATCTTTTGATATTTCCATTTTAAAATTGAATTGATGCTAAAACAGAATAAAAAATTTCTTCAAAATCCGAACGGGAAATATTTTCCGTTCGATTAATATCAGTTTCAATTAGTGAAAATTCATAGGCTTCGTTCAGCGGTGTAACAAAAACTGCAGTTTCGCCAAACAATTTGTACGCAACGTTTTCATATTTGTAGATATAAAATTTTTGTATTCCGTTTTTTAATGGAATGAAATCACCTGTTAGTTTTACGTTATTTAAGCTTTTACTTTGTTTTAGTTCGAAACTTTTTTTTGCAATTCCAAGTAGCCCTTCACTTTTAATAATCTGCCCGACATCGATTCGATTTGTTAACCTTGAAAAGATAATAAGAAGGGAATAGTCGGGGTTTGACGAAATCGAAAATATGTTTAATGGAATTTTATCTTCGGGGTCAATCAAAAACCAACCTTTTGGAAGTAATGCAATCATATCTCCACGTTCAGAACGGACAACAATGTCCGACATCGGTACAGTTGGCTTCTTTAGAATTGAGAATTCAGTATTAAACTCCTCGTCGGGTAGTCGAACTTTAACAATAATACATCCACTGATTGTAAAGAAAATTGTAAAAAGTAGGAAAATCTTAATATTCTTCGACATGAAGCGAGCCTGGTTTGCTTTTAGTATGTCTTGAATAATTATACTGTTTCAAAATTTCGGATACAGATTGAACCATTTTAGGATTTCCACAAAGGTAAAAATGGGTTTTATCTGGGTTCAATTCAATTCCTGCTTCCTTTTCCAGAAGTTGATTTTGAAGGTGTTCCTCGATATACCCTCGAAGACCATTCCAATCCTTGTCCGCATGAACCAAAGTTGGGAAGTAGTAAAAGTTTTTAAATGTATATTTTAAGAAAGTTAATTCACTATAGTATCCAAGGTCCCAAGGATAGGAAGCCCCGTGAATAACAGCAAGTTTTCGATTTTGATGTTCAAGAATATGCGAGCGAAGGAAACTGATGTAAGGAGCCAAACCAGTTCCTGTTGCAATCATAACGATATCGCAGCCTTCTGGTGTTTCATTAAGTTTGAAAAGTCCTAAAATTCGATTATCAACCCAAATTCTACTTCCAAGAGACAAATTAAATAACCTTGGTGTAAGCTGACCAGACTTAACTTGGCTTATATAGAACTCGAAGTTTTGTGTTTCGTGATTTGCTGAAGCAATTGAATATGGTCTTTTGATCATCTTATCTGGTGGTAAATCCTCGGCAATAGGTAAAGAGTTAGGGGACCGAGATTCTTTTGCCAAAAGTCCAATTTGAGTAAATTGACCCGCTTCGAATTTTGGTCTTGGTTCATCAGTTCTAACCCGCAGAATCATTAAATCTGGCGTTAGAAGTATCTTACCAACAACTGTAGAATTATATTGAGATTCTTCCATTTTTTAAAATTTTTAAAATACAAAATTAGGAAAATTATTGTGAAATGTTATTTTCGTTTGTTTTGAAGCGAATTCGATTTTCTCGTTTTCTTTTAGCCACTTCTCGTAAATCTATGAACTTATCTGCTTCGTCAACGATCTCTTCGCCCAGAATTGTTTCGATTAAATCTTCCATTGTAAGTAGACCTTCGACTCCACCAAATTCATCGACAACGAGGAAAATATGTTGTCGTTTTGAAAGGAATTGATTTAAAGCATCATCGAGAGTAACATTTTCTGGAATAAATTGAATTTCGCGTGCTAATTCTCTTAATTTTTTATCGAGTCTATTGTTGATTGCCTCTTGTAAAATATCTTTTGAAACAACATATCCAACAATTTTATCGTCAAGGGAATGACCTTCGTAAATTGGAAATCTCGAAAAAGTTTTTATTTCGGGCAATTTCAATGCTTCTTCGATTGTTAAGTCCGCAGGACAAGAAAAAATTACAGTCCTTGGTGTCATCACATCGGATACTGGTACTTGGTTGAATTTTATAACATTGGAAAAAATCTTGTATTCACCAGTTTGTAAAGTTCCTTCTTCATGGGCAGTTTCAACAACTTCTTGAATATCTTCCAGCGATGCTTCTTCCTTCTTGGAAGTAATTTTATTCAAGAAAGAAAGATAAAATTTACCAAAAAACTTAAGCAAATTGTAGAAAATATAAATAACCTTGGCGAAAGCATTGAAAAGAGAGTTGCTAAACCGTATTCCAACACCATACAAAGATGTTCTTAATATAAAAATAACAAGGATGACAAAAGGTAAGAAAAAGATAGCAATGGTTTCTTCTGTTAATGAAAGATAAATGGTAAATAGCGAAAGTGAAGTCAGTGCTAATATGTGAAGTGTAATTTCAAAGAAGACAAAAGATGTTAGAACTATATTTTTGTCGCCAAGAAGTTTTTGAAATTTTTCTTTTTGAAGTTCATCCTTGGTTTTTAAGTCGCTTGGTTGGGATTCCGAAACAATTCCGTTCAAAAAAGAAATGAACAATGCTATTGTAATACAAATGAAAGGGAAAAACAAAGTTTGGTACAGGTCGGCTTCCATAGGAATTATTAGTTGAAACTTTCGCTTGTAATTCTAATCTTTGGTGCTTGCATAATTCCAAATGGTGTTGAAAAAGTTGGTATAGCTTCGATAGTAATTTTCGAAGGATTTTGACTAACTCCTCCCAATGATAAAGCCAGATTCAGAATTCCTTTGTAGCCACGATCACCAAAAAATTTGAAAAGGTCTAAAGAGACTTCCAATTGTAATAAGCCAGGGTTTTGCGAAACTGGGAATTCATATTCTTTAGCGAGCTTCCCAGAGATTGTTTTGACACCATCGATAAAAAGCGTCCATTCGAATTGCTTTAAAGTGACAGGTATGGGTTTAGTTCCGTGTATTCCGGTGTTAGGATTTTTTACAGCAATATTTACAATGAATGAAACAGGTAGTTTGTTTCGTGCTATTTCTTGTCCGATTTTTACAGCATCAAATGAACTGAAATCACTCAGGCTTTGTTTTGTTGAAATTGGTATGCCCGCAAGTTGAAATTCTGTTACATTTTCAATTTTAAATCGAAGAGAAGAAAAAGAACTTAATGTATGGGTAACATCTTTAATGGTTTGACAGGAGTAGAGCCAAAGAATTGAAATGAAAAAAACACAAATTCTGACTAACATTGAAAATACTTCAATTTAATGTAAAAATATCGCAAAAAAAGTGGACTAACTCAACAAATTTGGTACCGGAGGAGGGATTTGAACCCCCGACACGCGGATTATGATTCCGCTGCTCTGACCAGCTGAGCTACTCCGGCAAAAATAAAGAACAAAATTACGAAAAAGTCTCAACTTTCCAAAATCCTTTTAAGTTCGTCACGAATTTTAGCAGCAAGTTCATAATTTTCTTCTTTTATTGCTTTTTCAAGTTCTTCTTGTAACTTTTCGACTCGCGATTTTGGCCTTTCTGGTTCTTTTGGTTGAGGGAAACCAAAATCTTCTTCCTCTTCTTCATCCACCGAGCCAAATATATCTGATTCTTGTTCTTGTTCGATATCCTGGTGTTTGTCTCCGAATGTAATTCCAGCTTGTTTCATTACTTTTGCAGAAACATAAATTGGAACTTTGAAACGGACAGCAAGTGCAATTGCGTCGCTGGGTCGTGCATCAATATCCATTTCGGGAGAATCAAAAATGATTCGGGCATAAAAAGTTCCATCTCGAAGATCATTTATATAGACTTCCTCAATTTTGACATTTAGTTCCTCTAGGACTGTTTTGAATAAATCGTGGGTTAAAGGTCTGGGTGGTTGTACCTCTTCGAGAACAATAGCGATAGATTGAGCCTCGAACTGCCCAATAATTATGGGTAGACTTCTTGGTCCGTCCTTCTCTTTTAGTATCAAAGCAAAAGCATTTGGGCTTTCGGGACTTGAGGTAATTCCAATTGGTCTAACTTCAATTTTTTCCATCTTTAATAATCTTCTTTTTAAATTCGATTTAAAAGACTATATCAATTTACTTTTATTTTACTTTTTATTCTTTATACTTTTTGATGTTCTCAATCAACTTTGGAATTACATTAAACAAATCTCCAACGATACCATAATCGGCAACTTTAAAAATTGGGGCATCTTTGTCTTTATTAATTGCAAGTATATATTTCGAAGAGGACATCCCAGCTAAATGTTGAATTGCTCCGCTGATTCCACAAGCAACGTACAGAGTTGGAGAGACGGTTTTGCCTGTTTGTCCTACTTGCTCACTATGGGGTCGCCATCCTGCATCGACAACTGCTCGCGAGGCCCCTACCGCCCCGCCAAGAAGATTGGCTAATGCTTCGATTAAATGGTAATTTTCTGGTCCTTTTATTCCTCGGCCTCCGGAAACCACGATATCTGCTTCGAGCACATCTAATTTTCCTTCGTTTTTCATTGTATTTACGACCGATTCTTTTCGGTCGGATTCATTTACTTCGGGGACGAATTCATCAATTTGAAATTCGTTAGTTGGCGAAGGAACTACAGTGAAAATGTTTGGTCGAAGTGAACAAACTTTAATATCACCAAGTAGTTTAACATTTATTTGGGATTTTCCAGCATAAACTGGTTTTTTAACTATTAATTCACCATTAACAAAGTCTAAGGCAATGCAATCGGAAACATAGGAGGCTTCTAGATTGGCAGAAATCCTACTTGCAAGTTCAAAACCATATGTATGAGCAGGAAATAGTATAAGGTCGAAACCATTTTGACGAATAAGTTGAGTAATTGCCTTTGAATAAAGCGATGGTGAATAAGTTGAAAACATGGGAGAAGTTATAAGGAAAGATTTTGCCAACCCATATTCCTTTGCAGTATTCAAAGCATCATTTGAAGCATTAAAGGCAATACCAAAAAGTTCTGCTGAAGTTTTAGATGCAATCTGATTGCCAGCTGTGATAAGTTCATAAGAAACTCTTTTCAATTTGTTTTCAGCAGATTCTAAATAAACAAGAATTTTTTTCATAGATACCTCCAGAATTGTTAGATAATTTTTGCATCTTCGTGGAGAAGTCGAACAATTTCGGCAATTTCTTCATCGCTATCACCAACGATTTTGTTTTTTCTGGCTCGCATAGGTACTTCCATTCCCAAAATTTCAATTTTTGGAGCTAGAGGTTCGGGGGCAATTTCTTCGATAGGCTTGTTTTTTGCTTTTAAAATATCAGGTAATTTGGGATAGCGAGGCTCGTTCAATCCTTTTTGTGCGGAAATAACACAGGGAAGGGTAGTTTGGACAACCTCTTTTCCTCCAATAACATCTCTTTCCGCAATTACTTTGTTTCCGTCGATTGTAAGTTTCGAAACTATTGTAATTGCAGGAATACCAAGAAATTCAGCTACCATCGATGGAATAGAAAGACTGTCGAAATCAACGCTTTGTCTGCCAAAGAAAATTATGTCTGGATTGAATTGTTTAGCATATTTTGCAATATTTTTAGCAGTAAAAAAGGAATCGAAAAAGCCTTCGGTTTTTATTAAAACAGCACGGTCAGCACCCATTGCCAATGCAGACCGAATAACTTCTTTCGATGCTTCTGGACCAACAGTGATTGTAACGACGGTACCACCGAATTTTTCTTTCAGACGCAATCCCTCTTCTAAAGCGAATTCGTCGTAAGGGTTAATAATAAATTTGACACCTTTTTCATCAATGGATTTGCCATCTGGTCCTATTATGATTTTGGTTGCAGTGTCCGGTACTCTGGAAATTCCAACTAAAATGTTCATACTACCCTCAATGGTTCAACATAATATAAGATTACAAAAATAAATAAATTGACATTATTTGCTAGTGTTACATCAAATCAAATCAAGGCAAGTTTCAAAAATGTCCAATTAATAATTTGAAAAAACGGGCTGATTTCAAAGAAACAGCCCGTTTAATAAAGCAAGAACTAAATTATTATAAAAGTGGAGCAAGAATAAGTGCCACAATTGAAATTAATTTTATTAGAATATTTAACGATGGTCCAGCTGTATCTTTAAGTGGGTCACCAACAGTATCGCCAACGACAGCGGACTTGTATGGGTCAGATTTTTTGTTATACTGAACACCATCGAAAACGACACCTTCTTCGAACATCTTCTTTGCATTGTCCCAGGCTCCGCCAGCATTTGCTTGAAAGATAGCCATTAGAACACCAGTTACTGTGACCCCAGCTAATAATCCACCGAGTGCTTCCTTCCCGAAGAAGGGTAAAAATCCGATTACAATAGGTGAAATAATAGCAAGTAGGCTTGGCAATATCATTTGCCGAATAGCACCTTTAGTAGCAATTGCAACGCATTTTTCATATTCTGCCTTGCCATCGGCTGCTTCGAAAGTTGCTATGTCTTCCTTCGCCCATTCTGATTTTGGTTTATCGCCTACTCTTTTCATTACTTCTAATGCTGCTTTCAATGCAGGAATTTCCGAAAATTGACGACGAACTTCTTTAACCATAAACATTGCTGCGCGACCAACAGCTCCGATTGCAAGACCAGAAAAGATAAAGGGTAGGAGAGCCCCAATAAATAGTCCAGCAATTACATTTGCTTTGGAAATATCGATGGTTGGAATTTTTGCTGCTGTCATATATGCACCAAAAAGGGCAAGAGCAGTCAATGCTGCCGAACCGATTGCAAAGCCTTTGCCTATGGCAGCTGTGGAATTTCCAACAGCGTCTAGTTTATCAGTTCTTCCGCGCACTTCGGGTGGAAGTTCAGACATTTGAGCAATTCCACCAGAATTATCAGCAATTGGTCCGTAGGCATCGGTTGATAGTTGAATTCCTGTAGTTGCAAGCATTCCCACTGCTGATATAGCAATTCCATATAAACCAGCTAATTCAAATGAACCAATTATTGCAAAGGCGATGAGAAGGATGGGTAAAGCAGTAGATAGCATACCAGTAGAAATTCCAGCCAGGATATTAGTTGCAGTCCCCGTTAAGCTCTTTTCTACAATTTTTCTTACTGGTGGTTTACCCGACCCGGTGTAATATTCAGTGATGAGTCCAATTCCAACTCCAGCGATTAAGCCAAAAATGGTAGCAAGGTAAACACCCCAAGAATAAACAACAAAAGTTTTTCCATAAAGAGGGTCTTGGTAGGTAAATGATTTTGGCAATAACCAAGTAATAATTAAGTAGGAAGAGATTAGCATTAGGGCATTTGCGACAAAAGTTCCGATGTTTAAACCTGCCTGTGGGTTTCCACCTTCTTTTACTCGTACAAAGAAAGTACCAATTACTGAGACAATAATTCCAGCACCTGCAAGGAATAATGGCAAAAGTACTGCTGACAATCCTTTGAAAGCAGTATTCTGGAATTCTGGCAAATTATAGAAAACTGTACCAAGAACCATTGTACCAACAATTGCGCCAATATATGATTCAAATAGGTCGGCACCCATTCCAGCAACATCGCCCACGTTATCGCCAACGTTATCGGCAATTGTAGCAGGGTTTAGTGGGTGGTCTTCGGGAATTCCTGCTTCAATTTTACCGACAAGGTCGGCACCAACATCGGCACTTTTAGTATAGATACCCCCACCAACACGAGCGAACAAAGCTATAGAGGAAGCACCAAAAGAAAATCCAGTGATAACATTTATAACTTTAACTAATAATTGTTGACTTTCGTAACCAAAGATATTTAAGTAAATTAGTAATAATATACTTAAGCCAGTTACTCCAATTCCCACTACTGCCATTCCCATAACAGAACCACCAGCGAATGCTACTTTAAGAGCATCGTTCAAACTTTTTCGAGCTGCATTTGTAGTTCGTGCATTCGATTTTGTTGCTATCTTCATACCTACCCAACCAGCGAGTCCCGAACAAAATGCTCCAATAAGAAACGAAACTGCAAGCAAGGGTGAAGAAACTTCGAGTGAACTTCCTTGAATTGCTAATAATATTGCAATTAGGACGAGAAAAATAGCAATAACTTGGTATTCGGTTTTCAAAAATGCCATTGCGCCCCGGGAAATGTAGTTCATTAATTTTATCATTCGCTCATTGCCTGGGTCCTGTTTGTTAATCCAGGCAGTTTTCCAAATGGTATAAAGGATTCCAATAATCCCAAAAGCTGGAATTAGATAGAAAAGTGTGAAATCCACTTAATAACTCCTTTAATTGAACAAAATAAAAGTCGCAAAATTAACAAAAACAACTTTTTTATTTAAATTGTCAAAATTATTATTAATTCAAAAAGGTGGTTTATGGTTTTAGACTTTTATAATCAAATTGTTGTAATATTCACAAATAATTGTAAGGATTAGGTGAATATTTATCCCGTAATATTTTGGAATATATTTCTGGAATGGGCACATATATTTTCGAGACTAACCAAATAGCAAAAATTAGTGCGATGGTTGATAAAATTCCGCCTTCGATTCCAAAATTTCCCCCAAAAAAGGTACTATTTAAAGATGCAATTTTTGTCTTGAACAATTCAATGTCGTAGCTTATGCCGCTGATTGGGGAATCAATTAGAAACTCTTGCCAAAAATTCCAACCAAAATGGAAACCAATTGGTAGCCATAACATATATGTTCGGATAAACATTATTGAAAGCAAAATGCTTGCAAGGAATAAATTTAAAATTGAAATTCTGGAAAGATGGGGATTGAAGAAATGAAAAGCTGCAAAAGTAAGTGAAAAAATAAAAATAGCAAAGGCTTCGCCCTTACTTTCAACTAATTTTTGAAAGAGGATTCCACGAAAAACTAACTCTTCGGTTGCTGAAGCAAAAAGAATAAAAAGTGTGGCATTTATAAGCTTTTCGAAACCAATAGGTTGTATCTCGATTTTAAATTGCAAAAGAAATACTAACAAGGGAATAAAGAAAAATAGCGGAAGTAAAAACCCTGACAAAAAGTGGCTAATCGAATATTTATTTAATATTAATCCAAAAAAATGCCACTTTCGATAATCTTGAAGATATAGCACATTTAGATTTGCGATAAAGGCAGAAGTTAACGTTGCTAATGGAAAAAAGATGTTAAGAACAAAAAGGAGGAAAAAAGCGGAAATCGAAAAGGACATTATGAAAATTAAGAAAGCAGCAATCCAACTTTCTCGCCAAAATGAATAAATTTTGCTCTTTGTAATCTTCATTAACTTTGTTGTGGGGATTGCTTCTTTAAGTTTTCAATGTGTTTTTCAATAGCTTGACGCATTAGTTGGACAACTTGCTCGTGTTCAGTTCCGTTTATCATTAAGTTTAATTGGGGACAATACGAAGCATAGTCGTTGTCGCCTCTGCGCCGAACATAAATTTCATAATCGAAAGGATCCAAAGAGTTTAACTTTTTAACACTCATTTTAATTTAATTCATTTCAAAAAAACAAACTTACAAAAGTTTAAGCAGACAATTAAACACAAATTATTAATAATTGCTAATTTTGTTTTTTAATTATAAATAATTGCTAATTTTGTTGTTTAAGTTATTTTTAAAATATTAATGACTAAAAAGTTTTGTGTTATAGGGTTGGGCTATTTTGGGATGCATCTTGCTTTGCGTCTAAGCGAATTAGGAGCAGAGGTTCTTGCCATTGATAATCACCAAGAAGTGATCGACAAGATTAGCGACCGAGTTGCTCATGCAGTTTGTATGAATGCCACCGACGAAAGGGCACTTAAGAGCCTTGGACTAAAAGAAATGGACGCTGTTATTGTTGCTATTGGGGAAGGTTTCGAAAGTTCGATTATGACTACTGCTATTCTGCAGGAAATAGGTGTGAAAACAATCTATAATCGGGTGACTTCCCCAATCCACGAAAGAATTCTAAGGTTAATGAATGTGACAGGATTGCTTTTACCCGAGGCTGATGCAGCTGAGCAACTTGCAAGTCGGCTTTTGCTACCCGGCGTTTTGCATTCATATTTGATTTCCGATGAGTATGGAATTTTTGAATTCGAAACTCCCGAAAAGTTTCACAATATGACACTCGAGCAAATAAATTTACGCCGAAAATACAATCTTAATTTAATTACTTTGAAAAGGATTAAGAAATCCGGCGGGTTGCTTAGCCTTGGTGAGTATGAGGAATATGAAGTGCTTGGAGTTCCAACACCGGATTTAATTCTTTCCGAAGGTACTATTATGGTTCTTTTTGGCAAAGAAGAAGATGTGAAAAACTTGCTTAATGTTTAATCTTCGAAGGATATTGCTTTTGGTTATTGGTTCATTTACCAATATTTCAAATTTATCTAAACATTTCATATTTCTCTGTTCTATAGTTTTACTTTTTTTTTGTACTTGTGAAATTTTTGCAGTCGATTTTGAATGGTCTGAACCTTTGAACTTACGCAATATTAATTCCACAGAAGATGATTTTGCTCCACAGTGGAATAAATTCGAAAATCGACTTTATTTTTCCTCCCTTCGAAAAGGCAAATCAAAATTTTATGTTTCCAATTTTGAAGGTAATGGATTTTCGCTTCCGAATGAATTAAAAGACCCGATTAATCGAGGCACTGGCAATGTTTCTTATATTTCTTTTTTATCCGAAACTGAAGCGATTTTAAATGCCTATCGAAAAGGTTATCGACAGGCTTACTTGAATTTGTTTTATTCATTGCGACGAAACGGTTTATGGCAGAAACCATTCCCGCTCGATAGTCTTGAATGTGAATGTTTTGTCCTTCACCCAACAATTTCTCCCGATGGAAGCTTTATGATTTATTCATCAAACAAGGATGGATTTAGTAAAGACCTTGATTTGTATGTTGCATACAGGTTAGAAAATGGTGTCTGGGGTAATCAAGAAAGGCTAGATGAGTTAAATACAGATGGTGATGAAATAACTCCATTTTTAGCTGCCAACGATACATTGTATTTTGCAAGCAATGGCTATGGTGGACCAGGTGGATTCGATATTTTTTTTAGTGTCCGAAAAGGGAATAGCTGGTCGAAACCTTATCCTTTGAATAGTCTGAATACTCGATTTAATGAATCTGATTTTGTAATTCTGAATGATACAATTGCTTTGTTTATTTCAGACCGACCAGATGGGGTTGGAAAACTGGATATCTATTCTGCGAAACGAAGACCAATTGCGGATACCACCTCAAAAGTTGTCCAAAAGCTTGAAATTGGTCTTTCAGTTCAAGTTCCTTTCATACGCCTCGAGACCGAGTTTTTGTATGACTTTGCGCAATTTCCAACAAAAGTTGTTCAAACGGAGAGAATTAAAGAAATTAATTTGAATTTTGATGAAAATGATATATTAACTTACAATGATATTATTGAAAATATAATCTCTTTATTCTTTGCTCGATGGAAAAAACAACAGATTTTTGTTACTATTGCTTTCGATACAAGCGATACTCGATTAAGAAAAATTCTGATGAATGCTTTAGAATTACTAAGCAATAAGTTTCCAGATGTTTATGAGAAAATCAAATTTCTGAATTCAACTGATGGTAATCTTTATTTTTTAAGCGATGATTTAAATTTTTTTAAACCAGTTAAGATATTGAATAAGAAGTGGTCGCTCGACCCTCCAGTTCTTGAAGTTTCAGCTTTTGCAAAGCCAAATGAGTTTGTCAGAAGATGGGAATTGCGGTTACGAAATACTAATATTTTTAAAAATGGGGATAGTATACCATACCTAATAAGGATTGACTTATCGAAAGAAACAAAGTTTAATAACTTTCTAACCGATACTCTTTACATCGATTTTGTTGTCTATGATACTTTTTCAAATAAAAACCAAACAAGTTATCCAATTTTAATTAACCAGTCCAAGGCAATTTTGAGGCAAACTTATAACTATAAAAATAAAGTTTACGAAAGAGTTTATCTGTCGGACATAGAAAACAATAATTCCCCAAGTTTTGTTGTTCTTATTAACGAAATTTCCGAGTATCGAGATTACATTAATGGCATTGAAATTTTAACCAATCAAAAGGATTTGCAATCAAAAATTGGCGAATTAGTCAATCTTCTGTCCGAGAAACTTCTTTTGAGCAAATCTAAAATTAGTGCACAAGTTAATTCGGAAGAATTTGAGAAATTTTTTGGGAAAATCCCTGACAATGTTGTAATTATTTTGATTGAAAGGAAATAAACATTTCTATATTTATGCTCATTTTTAATGTTTCTTGTTTTGGTTATTTTAGTGATTATTTTGGCGGATAAATGAGTAAAATATTTGACCCAAAAAATAAGCACAATCTCGAAAGCGAGGAACGAAAAAGAATTTTGCCACCGGAGGAAATATTAATCTCATCCGGGCTCAAGAATAGTATGTCTTGTGCCGATATAGGCTGTGGCATTGGGTTTTTTACAATTCCGATGGCGAAAATTGTTGCTCCAAAGGGTAAAGTTTTTGCCTTCGACATTTCTGATGAAATGTTGCAAGAACTTCGCTCGAAAATTAAATCTGAACAAATTGAAAATATTAGAGTTCTAAAGAGCGAAACTTATTCATTACCTATTGATTCTGAATCAGTGGATTTTGCTTTGATTTCCAATGTATTACACGAAGTTGATGACTATCTCAAATTTCTCCTCGAAACAAGAAGGATAATGCATTCTGGCGCAAAATTAGTAATTATTGATTGGATTGATAAGGAGACAGAATATGGTCCACCTGTTGACGAGCGATTAAGCGAAACTAAAATACGAGAATTACTTTCTTTGTCTAACTTTGTAATTTTGAATTACAAGATTATTTCCGATACATTTCATTACTTTTTATGTGAGAAGAAAGTATGAAAAATAATTATAGTCAAAAGTTATTTGACGAGGCACAGAAGTATATTCCTGGTGGGGTAAATTCACCAGTTCGTGCATTTAAATTCGTTGGTGGGACTCCATTGTTCATAAAACGGGGTTTGGGATCGAGAATTTTGGACGTTGATGGGAATGAATTTATTGATTTTGTTGGTAGTTGGGGACCTCATCTTTTTGGACATTTACCGAAATTTGTAAAACAAGCGATTACAGAAGCTTTAGAAAATGGAACAAGTTTTGGAGCCCCAACGATTCAGGAAATTCGAATCGCCCAGCTAATCACCGAACTTGTTCCGTCGGTTGAAATGGTGCGCATGGTTAATAGCGGAACGGAAGCAACGATGAGTGCAATTCGTCTTGCTCGCGCTTTCGCTGGAAAAGATAAAATCATTAAGTTTGCAGGATGTTATCACGGTCATTTTGATTCTTTTCTGGTGAGTGCTGGTTCTGGCGCCTTGACTTTTGGAGTTCCAAATAGTCCAGGAATAACTAATGGTATTGCGAAAGATACACTTGTAGCAAAATATAACGATTTAGATTCTGTTCTATCGATTGTTGATAAATTTAAGTATGAAATAGCTGCGATAATTGTTGAACCTGTTGCAGGGAATATGGGTGTAGTGCCTCCCAAAAAGGGCTTTCTCGAAGGATTAAGACAAATTTGTGATAATTACAAAATAGTTCTTATTTTTGATGAAGTTATAACTGGGTTTCGTCTTGCACCAGGAGGTGCTCAGCAATTATATGGTATAAAGCCGGATTTAACAACTTTGGGCAAAATAATTGGTGGGGGACTCCCTGTTGGTGCTTTTGGGGGTAAAAGGGAAATAATGGAGATGCTTGCACCAATTGGACCAGTTTATCAGGCAGGAACTTTAAGCGGTAATCCAATTGCTGTTTCGGCGGGTTTGGCCACTCTTAAATTCATTAAAGAAAATCCACATATTTTCGTGGCGCTCGAAGAAAAATCCAAGATGATTGAAGAAGGAGTTAGAAACAATTTGGAACTTCTTGGAAAGAGGTTCTCTATTAATCGAGTAGGCTCTATGATGACTTTGTTTTTTACTGAAGAAGAAGTTGTAGACCTTGAAACTGCTTTAAAATCGAACACAAAATTGTTTGCAGGATATTTTCACAATATGCTTTCAAAAGGGATTTATCTTCCTTGCTCCCAATACGAAGCAATGTTTGTTTCTTACTCTCTTAATGAAGAGGAAATTCGGTATTTCATCAAAGCAAATTATGAAGCATTATCCGAGGTTTTAAAATGATAGCATTTGTTACTGCTTTTCTCTTTCTTCTATTTAGTTGTGCTTCGCAAAAAAATATTCAAATTAATCCAATTGAAAAAAACAGCTCATTTGAATTATTTAAGATTAAAATTGATACTGGAGGCAAATTTCAAAAGTATCTTTTGTATTTACGCTCAATTCAGCAAGATATTTCCAAGATTAATCCTTACATTGTGAAAGAAGTTTGGACCCAATGCGGGAGCAAAAGAATTGACTTTGCTCCAGAAAAAATCGAAGAGGAAGGGGAATACAATGTTTTTATTCCCGCTTACTTTTTTTCTGTCGAAACTCGAAAAGATTTGGATTCTTTGCAGTGCAATAAAATTAATTTTTTAATAAACAACCAAATTTTAACTTTTGAGCCAAATTTTTCAAAAGTTGATGATAGATTTTTCCCAATTCCAAAAATATATCGATTGAATGATTCATTATTTCTTTTCACATTAGATTTAATTCGTATTAAACTTTCGGATGAAGAGTATTTCCCAACATCTGAAAGATTGCGTATTCATATAAAAAATAAGCTCGGGAAAATTGTTTGGAGTTCCGATTTTGACCTTAATTTCCTTCAAATTATTGGAAAAGTTGAACCCGAAGAAGTTGGAAAGGTCCGAAGGTATTTAGTGCCTTGGAACAGAATTGGCAACGATGGAAAATATGTTGAAAATGGGGAATTTGATGTGGTGTTCATTTTACCAATAAAACCCAATAACATTGTTCTTATGGAAAAGTTAATAATAAACAAGGTTGGGAAATGATCAATAATGTTGATTTAATGAAGCGAGTAATAGAATTAGCAAAGCTCGGCGGAAACTATGTGAATCCAAATCCAAGAGTTGGCGCTGTAATTGTTAAGAACAACGAAATTGTTTCCGAAGGTTACCATCGTTATTTTGGTGGAAAACATGCTGAAATTGTAGCTATTGAAAATGCTGTAAATGTCGATTTAGAAGGAGCCACTTTAGTTGTCAACCTTGAACCTTGCACACATTTTGGTAAAACACCACCTTGCGTGGATGCCATCATCGAAAGGAAATTTGCTAAAGTTGTCATTGGTATGGTCGACCCAAATCCTCTTGTTTCTGGGAAAGGTATTCAAAAGCTTCAAGAGGCTGGAATCCAGGTGGAAGTAGGTGTTCTTGAAAATGAATGCAAGTGGTTAAATCGTTTTTTTGTCAAAAATATTGAAACTGGTGAACCCTATGTTATGCTTAAAATTGCACAAACTTTGAATGGAGCTATTGCAACAAGGGAGTATGAATCTAAATGGATTACGTCCGTAGAAAGCAGGGACCACTGTTTAGAGCTGCGAAGAGAAGTTGATGCTATTCTTGTAGGAAAAACTACTGCATTGAAAGATAATCCATCGCTTTCGCTACATAAACTTGAAGGTAAAGCTCCGTGGCGAATTATTCTTGACCGTAACCTTTCGCTTCCGCTTGAACTTCAAGTTTTTGTTGACGAAATTCGTAAGCAAACAATAATTGCTGTTGCTGAAGGGCTTCCGCAAAGTCGAAAACGAGAAAATTTAACTCTTGCTGGGGTTAAAGTTATTGAAATCCCAGTTGAAAATGGAATATTCGACTTGCCCTCTCTTGTTGATAAGTTGAAAAATGAGTTTAACATTCATTCAATTATGGTCGAAGGTGGAAGCAAAACTTTATCAAGTTTTATTCAAAACAATCTTTGGGATGAAATTCAGGTTTTTGTTTCACCAAAAATTTTGCCTGGTGGAATCAATGCTTTCGAGGGCTTTTCTGTTTCGAAACTCAACGAAGCTATTGATTTAGAAGTTATGTGGGTTGAATCAATTTCAAAAGATTTGCATATCATTGCACTTAACCGAAAGACACAACAATTGTTGAATTTTTAGATATAGTTTTTTTATTCGATTGTGAGTATATGGGAAATGATGTTGATTTTACTTTGAGCTATTTAATTGATTATAAAGTCCATTTTGAAACTATAAAAATGAGAAATAATTTTTATTAAAGAAAAACTTCTTTATTCATTGGAAATTGAATTAATAGTAATTTTGTATTTATGATTTTTTTTAATTATGCTATTAGAGTTATAACTATTTTGGTGGGGTTTTTTTTTCTTACTGGCAGGCTTTTTTATGAACATCCATATAAAGTGGAATTGCAAGTGATTGGAGCATTACTTGTTGTTTGGGGTATCTATCGTATTATTTCGTATCGTAAAGCATTAAAGGAACTTGAGAATGAAGATGAAAATCAAGAGAATTAGTTTAGCACTTTTGATAATTCCTTTTGTTTTGTTCAGTTCTTGTAGTAAGAAAGAACAGGAAGTTACCGAAAATCGCAAAATTCTTGTTTATTGCGATGAATCTATCTACAAATTAATGCTTCCCTGCGTTCAACACTACGACTCGACTGGAAGTGTTGTTAAAGTTGAATTACGAAAAACCACTGCTTGGGATGCAATGGCAAAACTTCTTGCACGCGAAACAGACGCAATTATTATTGCTCGGGATTATACTCGTTACGAGGATTCTTTAATGAAGGCTTTCAATGTTTTTCCACATCCCCGTTTGACACTTGCTCGCGATGCACTTGTTTTTTACGTTAGCAAGGATTCGCCTTTGGATACTATTACCGATGAACAAATTCGTAACTTTTTAACCGATAAAAATTTTTCTTTAAAGAAAATATATAAACAACTTTCGGATGAACCAATAATTGTGGTAAATAGTCCTCTTTCTTCTGAACTTGTGAATTTGAATAAGTTAGTGTTAAGAGGTAAATCAATTAAGCGACCACTAAAAATATACCAATCGCACGATAGCATTAAACTTTTTGTTAAAACCAATCCTTTAGCTATTGGAATAGGCTACCTTTCGCATTTGTATGCCGAACCCGACTTGCGACCCTTACCAGTCAGCTTTTATGATTCGACAGGGAAGTACATTTTTCCACATAATGTGAACCAACCGAATATATTAAGAAAGTTTTACCCTTACATTGTTGAACATTACATATATATTTTGGATAAGCTAAATGATAATTCAATGACATTTGCAAGATATTTGTTTAATCCAGGATTTCCGCAAAGGTTTTTCTTCGATAAAGGAATTGTTCCTGCAAATGCAGAATTTAGGTTAATTGAGGAGGAATGATGAAAAAAACTGCAATTTTATTTTTGGGAATATTTGCAACTATTAGTTTGTTTGCCCAAGATAATCTTACACTTTTTCGGCAGTATTATTTCAATAAGTCGTATCAAGAAGCATACGAACTTTTGCCGAGTCTTGTAAATACGAAATACAAGGACGAAATGCTCTATATTGCCTTTGGCGATGTCTATTTTGAGATGGAAAAATATGACTCCGCCAAGATTATGTATGAAAATGCTTATAACATTAATGATGATAAAGAAGAGATTGTAATAAAACTTGCCCGAGCAAATTCATATTTAAAAAATACCAGCCGAGCGGTTAAACTGCTCAGAGATTATTTGAAGAAGAAAGTCGACTCTTGGGCAATTAACCTTGAACTTGGCTATGTTTATCTTCGGGCAGATTCTATTAAGCAAGCAGAGTATTTTATCGCAAAAGCTCGGGATATGAATAAGAAAAATGCTGAACCACTTGTTGCATTAGGCGATTTATATTTTAAGCAAAAAGTTTATGAACTTGCACGAATGAATTATGAGGAGGCGCTTGAAATCAACCCAGATTTAACGGAAGCACGCGTTAAACTAGCTACTGCATACTATTGGCTTGCAAATCGGGAAGCAGACGAAAATCTTTCTAATGAGCTATTTACACGCTCATTGAAAGAATGGCAAATTGTTTCGCAAAAGGACCCAAAAAATGCAAGCGCCTGGTATGAGCAAGGTAAAATTCTATTTCTTGCCCAAAGATATGAAAACGCTGCCCGTGCTTTCTTTCAATTTATTCAATTACGACCCAAAAACGTTTTGGCTCGGTGGTATTTAGCTCAATCTCTGGTTGAAATTGGCAAGTGTGATTCTGCGGTTTCGCATTTGGAAATTGTTGCAAGTGAACTTGATTCTGTTAGAGCAAAAGCTGAATTGAAGTTAGCTCGTTGTTACTACGATAATAAAAATTTCGAAAAATCACTCCACGTTTATCAAAAAATTAGGAACGAAGGTTTAGTTCTTGAAACCCGCGATTATGAAAGAATTGCAAGTTGTTATTTGAATTTGGGCGATACTGCTTCCGCTTTTGTAGTTTACGATGAACTACTAAATAAAAGTCCAAATCTTTGTGGGCTTTCATATAGAGTTGGTTTGCTTGCATATGTGGCGAAATATTATGAACAATCGATAAAATTTTTCTCAATGTTTACTCGAAAATGTAATGATTCACTTGTAACAAAAGCCAATTTTTATATTGGAAGTTCTTATTTAAACCTGAATCAACCTGATTCTGCAATAAATTATTTTACTTTATCAATTCAAATGGATAGTTTAAATGCCCTGATATATATTTACCGTGGGGATGCTTATTCCAATGCTAAGATGAAGAATCAAGCTAAGGAAGATTTCCAGAAAGCAATCAGATTAATTAATGAATTTCCAACTGAAGCAAACAAAAAGTATCTTTCTACTGCATATGGGAAATTAGCTAGCCTAATTTTTGAGCAAAAAGATTCTAAAGAATTGCTTAAAATTTCTAAACTTTGGTTGGAAGTTGACCCCAATTCCGAAAGTCCTTGGATATATATGGCAATAGCATATCAAATGCAAAAAGATTTACCGAATGCATGCAAATTCTGGAAAAAAGTTTTGCAAATCAACCCGAAAAATAAAATTGCCAATGAATATTACAATCAATTGAAATGCGATGGCCAACAATAGTGATAATTTTGCTTTAACTTTTGTATTCTAATTTTGGATTCGAAAAATTGTTGCTACTTGATTCTTGTTGTAACGTGGGTTGAGTTTGTAAAGAATATAATCAGCAAGCGAAGGATTTATTTGTGTTTCAAAGATTAACTTCTTGTTTAGAACCTCTTCGGTCATTTGTTTCAGGCTATCAATTTCCTCTCCATAAATAATTACATAATTTGCTTGTCTTGTGTTGGCAATGAAGCTTACCAAACTATCTCTATTTGCTATTTCGTATATTGGGGTTCCAAATTTATTCAGATAGAATTCTGGTGGTTTGAAAGTTCCAAGTTTTCCAGTAACTTGTAGAATTCCTTTTACATCTGGTTTTTTTGACAAATAATAAAGCGGCTCGCACCTTGTTTTCTTTCCATAATTCAATGAAAAAATAATCAACAACGGAATGTTTATTGTCCAAAAAATTATCCAGATTGAACGATAAAGAATTTCCTTAGATTTATTAAATGCTTTTCTTCTTCGCATTGCAATGATTGGGGCAATTCCAAAAGCAAAAACAAAAGGAACTATTGGCAAAATGAATCTTTCTTGCTTATTTGGAAATATTGAATGAAATATAAAAAAAACTAAAATAGGAAGTAGAATTATTAACTTGTTTTTAAAATCTTTAAAGAAGTTGATTAATATTAGGACACTCAAGGGTGGGATAAAAATGCCAAGCAAAAGTAAAAAGTAGCGGTAAAATGGCCCTGTAACATAATCGCCACTATGTGAGAGGTTATATCGAGTATATTCAATAAATGATGCAAATGGATAATCCCAAGCAAATATATCAACCGAGCCTTGAACCAAAAGAATAAAAAGTAAAAAAGATAAAGCAAAAACAAACGTATCTTTGTATTTCTTCTGCCAAAATAGTATTAATATTACTGCCCCACTAATAAATAAAGTTTGGTAACGGAATGCAAAGGCAAATGCAAAAGCCAAACCAGACAGGATTAAATCTTTTTTGCTCCGATTTTCCTTTATTAAGAAATAAAAACCTATCGTAAAAGGGGGTACACAAACCATCTCAATTAAGTTCCGCACCGAAAGGAAGGGAATAAACCACAAGAAAGGCAAAAGTAAGGCGGAAAGAAAAGCAGTGCGGTTTTCGTAGTAGTTAGCCAAGATTTTATAAATAAAGATAATCGTTAATGTTCCGAACAAAGAGTGAAGGAATCTTACAATTTGCATTAAATCTTGTGGGTCGTTGATACCAAATTTGTAAAGAAGTTTGAAGAGGAAGTAATGAAGCAGTGGGTAAAAAAGACTGTGTGCGTGGGGAGTGGTGCGTTCCGCCCAAATTTGGGGATTATTGATTATTGCCCAAGGTTGTTCTATAGGTCCGAAATGGTCATCGTGCATTCCATAGCCTTTGGCAAAGAAGACAGCTGGAAGATTTATCAGTGAAGTTATCAAAAAAAGAGAAAGGTATGGCTTTTTAATCAATTTATTAATTATCTTATCTAAGAAGTTATTCATCTGAATCATTGAATAATTCAAGTTTATCGTTTGGTTTTTGAATTTTGAAATATTTGTAACAAAGGTTTGTGGCAATTCTTCCGCGAGGAGTTCTTTGGATAAACCCATTTTGAATTAGAAAAGGTTCATAAACTTCTTCGATAGTCCCGGGTTCTTCGCCAACAGAAATTGCAATGGTATTAATTCCAACTGGGCCTCCGTTGAACTTTTCAATTATGGTGAGCAAAATTCGTTTATCCATTTCATCTAAGCCAAATTCATCGACTTCCAAAGCTTCGAGCGAGCGAAGTACTATCGGTAAGGTGATCTTCCCGTCGCCAAGGACTTGTGCGAAGTCGCGGGTTCTTTTTAAAAGGCGGTTGGCAATTCTTGGTGTACCTCTCGAGCGGCGAGCAATTTCCATTGCTGCGGGTTCGTCGATTTCAACTCTCAAAATCCTTGATGAACGAAGAACGATTTCTTTTAGATCCTCTGGTGGGTAGTAATCCAAGCGATTAAGGATACCAAATCGTGAACGTAAGGGTGCAGTAAGCAACCCTGCTCGTGTTGTTGCCCCAATTAATGTGAATTGTGGAAGAGAAATTTGGATTGTTCTTGCTGCAGGTCCGGAATCAATCACAATATCGAGGCGAAATTCTTCCATAGCAGAATAAAGATACTCTTCGACGACGGGCGAGAGTCGATGTATTTCATCGATAAACAATATTTCCCCATCCTGCAGATTTGTTAAAATACCTGCTAAATCACCAGGTTTTTCTATCACTGGACCCGAAGTAATACGGATTTTCGTTTCCATTTCATTGGCTATAATCGTTGAAAGAGTTGTTTTCCCTAACCCCGGTGGACCAGTAAAAAGTATATGGTCAAGTGGTTCTTTCCTTTCTTTTGCTGCTTGAATAAATATTTTAAGGTTTTCGACAATTTTGCGTTGCCCAGTAAATTCATCAAAATTTTTTGGTCGAAGTGTTGTATCGAGCTCATAGTCTTTTTGGTTTGCTGAAAGAATCCTGTCTTCTCTCATTTCTTTTTCTTCCTTCAATTTTGATTATCCTTTTTTTGTTTCCATTTTTTAACAGGACAATTATTAGTTCCGTCGTGAATGCAATCTCTTTTGCAAGGAACTGCATAAATTCTTGGTAAAGATGTAGGGTACATTTCTTTTATTTTTGAAATGATTTGCTTTTCAACTTCTACAGTTTCTTCCAGAGTCAAATCGTAAGGTAAAACAAGGTCAATTTCGACGAAAATATCTTTGCCAGATTGACGAGCATAAACATTTCGGAATTCACAAAGGAAGCGAAAATTTTCGGCTATTACCGAAAGAATATCGTAGTGGAATTGCTCGGGAAGTGTCCTATCCAGAAGTTGGTCAATTGACTTTTTGCCAAACTTGATTGGGATTCTCATTGCAAAAGCAACAAATACAAGAGCGGAGATTGAATCGATAATTCGTGCTTCTTTGGGCATCTTGAAGTAGTCGAGCATTAAGCACAATATTAAACTTGAAATTACACCAAGTTCGACGAAGAAGTCATATTTCCACAATTCCGAGTCATATCTCAATATTGGTAATTGAAATCTTTTGTAGTAATTCCTTAAAATGCGATGCAATTGCCACATAAAAGTTGCAGATATGCCTGAAAATAAAATTAAATAATGGTAATTCCCAATTGGCGCTAAATTTCCGAAGGAGCTAATTGCCTCGTATATTGTATAAAGTGTAATAATTGTTATCAGTGAGGAACTAACAAAGATAGCGAAACTTTCATATTTGCCATAACCATAGTTGAAAAAAGAGTCTGGTTGGCGCTCACTGTGGGAAACAGCAATAAGGAGAACAGCGGAATTGAGAATGTCTGTCAATGCAATTAAACCGTTAGTTTTGTAAAACAAAGAATTTTCGAGCCAACCAAGTAGAATTGTAATTCCTGCTATTAATACTGAAGAAAGAAAAGATAGCCGAGCTGCAAAAAGTGGGGTATTTCGGTCGAAGACCGAATGGCGAAGCTGTCGGGGCAATTCGACAATCTTTTCTGGCATATTTAATTAGAAAAAGTGCAAATTAATAAGATTTTATTTGACTGGAAACCATTGGTACTGTTTTCCAATTTATGATCCACAATAAATAATTTCAACCGAGGGAAGGTATGAAATGTGATTCCTGTAGCCTTTAAAAAAAACAATTTTTGTAAGTTTGTAACTTTATTTTAATATGAAACAAAATGTTGGAGAAATATCCAAAGTCTTATAGTCCAAGAGAAGCGGAGCGAAAATGGTATGAAATTTGGCAGAAAAGTCGTATATACGAAGCTTCTGTTCAATCAGCAAAGCCCGGATACAGTATTTTAATGCCCCCGCCCAATATTACTGGAATCCTTCATTTTGGCCATGTTTTGAATATTACTATACAAGATGTTTATATTCGCTGGAAAAGAATGCTTGGTTTCGAAGTTTGCTGGTTTCCTGGAACAGACCACGCTGGAATTGCAACTCAAACTCGTGTAGAAAAAGAACTTGCCAAAGAAGGTTTAACAAGATATGACCTTGGTAGGGAAAAATTTCTTGAAAGAGTTTGGCAATGGAAAGAAGAATATGGAAACATAATATTAAGACAACTTCGTGAATTAGGGATTTCTTGCGATTGGAGCCGTACTTTGTTCACAATGGACGAATCCGCTTCGAATGCAGTTCGGGAAGTTTTTATTCGACTTTTCGATGAAGGATTAATTTATCGTGGTAAAAGAATTATTAATTGGTCTCCACTTTCTCAAACTGCTCTTTCGGACGAAGAGGTTGAATTCCGAGAAGTCAAAGAACATCTTTATACATTAAAATATTATTTCGAAAATTCAAGCGAATATCTTCTTGTTGCCACAGTTCGACCAGAAACTATATTTGGCGATGTTGCTGTAGCAGTTAATCCAAACGATGAAAGATATAAGAAGTTCATTGGTAAAAATGTGCTCGTACCACTTGCAAATCGGCTGGTCCCAGTTATAGCAGATGAATACGCTGACCCACATTTTGGAACGGGTTGTGTTAAAATTACACCTGCCCACGATCCAAACGATTTCGAAGTGGGTATGCGACATAATCTTCCTATTATAAATTCAATCAACCCGGATGGAACTCTGAATGAGTATGCATTAGAATTCAATGGATTGGAAAGATTCGAGGCAAGAAAACGAATCGTAGAAAAATTAAAAGGAAAAAATTTAATAGAAAAAATCGAAGATTATGTACATAATGTTGGCTTTTCGCAGCGAGGGGGCGAACCAATTGAGCCCTATCTTTCCGATCAATGGTTTGTAAGAATGAAACCATTGGCTGAAATCGCTTTGAAACCTGTCTTGGATGGGCGAATTCGATTTTTCCCTAAACATTGGGAAAAAACTTACCAACATTGGTTGGAAAATATCCGTGATTGGTGCATTTCTCGTCAATTGTGGTGGGGTCATAGAATTCCAGTGTATTACACTCCCGATGGAAGATATACCGCTGCTCGAAATGTGGATGAAGCGCACAAAAAGTTAAGCATAAGTGAAGATGTTGAACTGACCCAAGACCCAGATGTTTTAGACACTTGGTTTTCCTCTTGGCTCTGGCCTTTGACAACAATGCGATGGCTTGCCGATGGAGTTACTGAAGATACACCAGATTTAAGGAAATTCTTCCCTACGGATTTGCTTGTAACCGCTCCCGATATCATCTTCTTCTGGGTTGCAAGAATGATTATGGCTACAATGAAATTCAAGAATGAAATACCTTTTCGAGATGTTTTCTTTACAAGCACAATAAGAGATGGGCTTGGGCGAAAATTAAGTAAATCGCTTGGAAATTCCCCCGACCCACTTATGATAATCGAAAAGTATGGTGCGGACGCAACTCGTTTTACGATGACATATCTTTCCCCTCTTGGACAGGATTTAAAGATGGATATAGATGTTAAAACGCAAGATATACCTTCGATGGAAATTGGGCGGAACTTTGCAAACAAAATTTGGAATGCCGGACGATTCCTTCTTATGAAACGAGATATGGTCTTCTTGCCCGATTGCTGTCCACAAAATCATGAAAGGAAGCTTTCAATCGAGGAACTTTCCTTTGCAGATAGATGGATTCTTTCCCGCCTCCATTCTACTATTTTTAAAGTTTATCGAAATTTGGAAAACTATCGAATAAATGAATATTCGAAAACTTTATATGATTTTGTCTGGCGAGATTTTTGCGATTGGTACATTGAAATATTTAAAGTTCAATTAAACGAAAATAATGAACTTTCTTTCAATCAGGCTTTGATGCGTTTTGCATTAGATATATTTGAAGATATTCTTAAGCTAATACATCCAATTATGCCCTTTATTTCTGAAGAGCTCTGGCATCTTATTCGGAACGAAAAAGAAAACAAAAGTATTGGTTTAGAAAAATATCCTGAACCGAAAGAAGATTTAATCGATGAGGATTTGGAAGCAAATTTCGAAGTTATTCAAATGGTTGTCGAAGAAATTCGAAGAATGCGAGTTGATTTGGGGCTTGAACCAAACAAAAAAAATGATGTGATTTTATCTACAAATAGAAAAGACTTGATTGATGTATTACAAAGAATAAAAGCTCCAGTTTCTTCTCTTGTTCGGGCAAATAGTCTCGTGGTTTCGGTTGAAAATCCAGCAAATGAAAAGGCGTTAACAAGCATAGTGCGAGAAGTCGAAATTCATATTCCTTTAACTGGTGAAATTGATATAAACAGGGAATTAGAGAGGCTTCAAAAAGAAATCGAACGCTTAAATAAAAATATTTCATCTATTGAAAGCAAGCTAAATAACCAAGCTTTTCTTTCGAAAGCAAATCCAGATGTTGTTGAAAGGGAAAAAGTCAAACTTGAAAGTATGAAAGAAACACTTGCAAAATTGGAAAGCCTTTATACAAAATTGTCAAAGATATGAACAGAATATTAATTGAACCATCATTATTAAGTGCTAACTTTTCAAATCTGGAAAAGGAAATTAAGCTTTGCGAAGAAGGTGGTGCCGATTTGCTTCATCTTGATATTATGGATGGATGTTTTGTTCCAAATATTACAATAGGACCTTTGGTGGTTAAATCAATAAAAGGAATTACCCGATTGCCTTTAGTATGCCATTTAATGATTATTAAGCCAGAACAATATATTCAAGATTTTGTTAATGCTGGTGCAGATTACATTTCAGTTCACTGCGAAACTCAATTCCATATTGTAAGGACTTTGCAACAAATCAAAAGCTTTGGGATAAAGTGTGGCATTGCTTTGAATCCTGGTACTCCACTTGAATATGCATACGAAAATGCTGAATATTGCGATTTTATCCTTTTAATGTCTGTTAATCCTGGTTTTGGTGGGCAATCGTTCATCCCCTCTTTCCTTCGCCGCTGCGAAAAGCTTAAAAATTTTCTAATCAAGCAAGGATTGGATAATATTTTGATTGAAGTCGATGGCGGCATAAAAGTCGATAACGTCAAACAAGTTGTTGAAGTCGGAGCCAATATGATTGTTTCGGGTTCAGGGATTTTCGAGGGAGACGTTGTTAAAAATATTAAAGCTTTTAAAAAAAAGGTAAGCAATTTATCTGTTTAATTGAATTACACTTAAGAATTCCCGATCTTTATTTTACTTATTAGTCATTTTAATCCATTCAAATACTTAATTTATAACTCCTGGGTAAATTTCTTAAATCCAATAAACAAAATAAATGTTAAAATTATTACACTGTCAAAATTTTTGGACAAATTATTTTTTTACGAATGGTATGTTTTTCATTTTTTATCAACATTTAAAAATTAGCAAATTTTAATTCTTTAAAAATAAAAAAGATATATCGAATATCTAAAGTAGTTGATTCAAAAAATTAAATAAAAATTAAATTATTTTCATTAAAAAAAATTAATTGCATAATTCTCAAGCTTTTAGTTAATTGCGTTTTGTTTTTTATTTCAACAATAAAATGGGTTCTAATGGGGGTGGTTATCTTGGGGCTCTTAAAGAAGAATAAAGTTCGTTTGGATAGCAAATACATATTTTTAATAATATTCTTCTCAATTTTATCTATGGTGCTTGTTTATCCAACCGTATCTTTTTCCAAAAGTTCCAAAAGCGGGAAAATCACAACAAAATATAAGAAAACCAAAAAGATCAGAAGAAGTTATAACCCCGAAAAAACAAAACAAGAAGCTTTACAGATTTTGAACTCATCTAATGCTAATTATCTTGTCCGCTTGGCAAATGGTGAAATCGACGAAAGTGATTTGATAATTGATTCTTTAATAATAGATCCTGGTGAAGACCCAATTGAATTAGAATTGGAAGATGATAAACCAATTGATTTGGACGTATTTCGGACTTTATATATTAGCTATCTTGAAGGTACTGATGTCGATGATATCGGTGGATACCTTCCTTCTGGGATTAGTAAGAGAAAAATTATGGAATCCATATTGAATTGGCTTGGTACTCCTTATTATTTCGGTGGAACAAGTGAACGTGGAATAGATTGTTCTGCTTTTACTCGCCAAATTTTCTATTCTTCTGCTGGAGTTTTACTTCCTCGAACTGCACGCGAACAATGCCAAATTGGGGTTCCTGTTAAACGAGAGAAACTTGAATTTGGCGACCTTGTTTTCTTCCATACACGTAAGCACGCATATGTTTCCCACGTTGGTATCTATTTAGGCGACAACTTATTTGCCCATTCAAGCTCACGCTTCGGTGTAACTGTGTCTTCACTTGACAGCAAATATTATAATTCAAGATATATTGGGGCACGAAGGCTTACTCCCCGCGACCTTGCTAATTATAACATAAACAAGTGAAATTTTGTAAATAAGATAATTCCTGAATTAATTCCAAATAATGAAAAATAATTCCTCGTAAAATCTTCGAACTTTTAGTTTAGGAATAAAAGGTTTAGGTGGGAATTCGATTGATATTATTGGTGGCTTAGGTTTATATATTTCTTTACCTTCAACATTGAGAATTGAAAAAATTAAAGAAATCAAAATTGTCAATAATATCCTTTTCATTCTCTAAAGATTGCCTCGCTTACCTTAATATTCGACGCCTTTTTGGATGGATATATTGTTGCAAGGTATGAAAGTATAATTGATACTGCAGCAATTGAAAAAACTACTGGAATGGAAATTTTCATTGGTAAAGCAGAAACCACATATTTTTGGGTATTCAATTTTAGCCATTGGAATTTGATTTGTCCTAAAGTTAGAGCTAATCCTATTATTAGACCAACGAAGGTGCTAATACCCCCAATAATCGTTCCCTGAATTCTGAAGATTTTTGAAATTTCTTTTGTTGAGGCCCCAAGAGAATACAATACTGCAATGTCGGGATTTTTTTCGAGCACTGTCATCACTAATGACGCAAGTATATTGAAGACAGCAATCGAGATTATTAGTGAAAGAACTATAAAAACGCCGTATCGTTCGAATTCCATTGCATTCATTATATCTTTATTTAATTCATACCAAGTGTATATTTGGTTGTTAGGGAACATATTTTTGATCTCTTTGCCTATTTTATTTATCCGATTAATATCAGATAATCGGATATCTAATCCCGAAATATTTGTTTGAACATCATTGAAAATAATTGGCATATTTGAAAAGGGAAGGAATACATAATTATTGTCGTATTCAAGGTTGTTTGTTTGAAATATCGAGGTTATTACCGCTTTCCTGGTTGCAGGTAATTGAAAAGTTCGGGCTGATTTTTCAATAGTATTTATAGATGTAAAAAAAGCTTCGTCGCCAGGAAATATTTTCAAATTATCTGCTAGAGCAGCACCAATAACAATATTTGTGGGTGATGGTATTAGGGATTCTGATTTTTTATCCAAAGAGAAAATTATTTTAGATTGAATTGGGTGTCGAAAAAAGATCGAGTCTGGAAGGCTATAAATTTGCACAACTCTATAATTACTTTCTTTGAAAATAATTGCTCTAAAAGAAATATATGGAAAAAAAGAAACATTCTTAAACTTCGAAAGCGAGCTAATAATATTTGAAATTTCATTAGCCTCTCCCGAAGAAACTATTCTAACGTGAGGTTCAAAGTTAATTATTTCTTGTTTTGCAAAGTCCTGAAATCCATTAAAGAGAGAAGTGACAATGATTAAAGCAGAAACACCAATAGTTATTCCTAATGCAGAAAGAATGGAAATGATTGAAATAAAATGGTAAGAACGTCTGGTAAATACATATCTAAATGCTATTTTATAGGTAAATTTCATTAAACCGAGTCGGTGATATTTTTGTTTTTTCTTGCTCTAGATAAAGCAAGAAGGAATTTATGGATCTCAACTATGATTATAATACTAAATGTAGTGATTAGAACAACAAACCAATCAGAAAGGGAAAGAGGGGTAGTATCCATAACCACATTCATAAAGGGAACAGTCACGGCAAAAACTTGCAAAAGTAAAGCAAGAACCATTACACCGAAAAGGATTAAATTTTTGGAAAGAGTGACTTTGTCTAACGTAACATCTTTCTTATAGGGTAGATTGAAAAACAAAGAGCGATTCAAAGATCGGGAATTTTGGACATTCCAAATTTGGAAAAATGCAAGTGTGCAAAATGCTATTGTTCGGGCTTTGGCGAGCGTAGGAGTGTCGGGTATGAAAGTGCAACCAAGATATAAATAAAACAAGGTTAAAGTTCCAGCAGCCATAACTAAAGCGGAAAGTATTATCCTATAAATCATCGTTCTGGAAATTAAAGGTTCGTTCTTTTTTCGTGGTGGGAAAGCCATAACATCGCCATGTTCTTTCTCGAAAGCCAAAGGGAATGTTGAAGTTCCATCTGTTACAAGATTAACCCAAAGGAGTTGTGCAGGAAGCAAGGGAAGAGGGAAACCAATCAGAACCGAGACTGCAATTGTTAGTAATCCTCCAGCACTTGTCGATAATATGTACAGAAGGATATGTCTTAAATTGTTAAGGATGATTCTACCACGGCGAACTGCTTGGACAATTGTAGCGAAATTGTCGTCAAGGAGTACCATATGAGCAGCCTCGCGAGCAACATCAGTTCCGCTACCCATAGCAACACCGATATCTGCTTGTTTAAGTGCTGGAGCATCGTTTACACCATCCCCTGTCATTGCAACAATATTGCCGTTTAGCTGCAATTGTTTTACTATTCTAAATTTATGTTCTGGGACAACTCTTGCATAAACATCTACCTTTGGGGAAATTTTAAATAAATCGTCGTCAGTCATTTTATCCATTTCTAAGCCAGTTAAAGCAAAAGGATCTTTATTAGCAGGTACTATTCCAACCTTTTTTGCAACGGTTTGTGCAGTTTTAACATAATCTCCGGTTATCATTACAACTTTAATTCCGGCTTTTCGGCACTCGGCAACTGCTTGAACTGCCTCGGGTCTGACTGCGTCCTCAATTCCTGCGAACCCAACGAAAATAATATTTTCAAGTTCTTCGAGAGTAATAAATTCTTTTTGATTATCGATAGAGAATGCCAGGGCAAGAATTCTCAAACCTTCTCTTGAAAGATTATCGATGACGTTGTCTATTTGGATGCGGTCAAGTTCTTTTGTGGAACCATCGGGCAATAATTCTCGGTTGCAGCGACGCAAGACCTTTTCGGGCGCTCCTTTGACTAAAATATAATTGTTGTCTCCAATTTTTACTCTTACACCCATTATTTGGTTTTCGGATTCAAAGGGAATATCGATAGAAACAACATAATTTGACCAATCGAAATTAAGTTTATTTGCAGCAATCATTAATGCGGCTTCAGTTGGATCTCCTGTGATTTTCCATTGGTTGCCAGAACGTTCAATTTTAGTTTCGCTACATAAAGCAGAAATGTAAGTTGCAATTTTTAATGATTCGTTATAATTATAGTTAACTGAAGTTCCTGTATCGTCATCAACGACTTGTCCATCAACATCATATCCAGAACCGGAAACAGTGTAAATTTTGCCATTCAAAATGAACTTCGTTACAATCATTTCGTTTTTTGTAAGAGTTCCCGTTTTATCGGTGCAAATAATGTTTGTACTGCCGAGCGTTTCGACTGCAGCAAGCTTTTTAACAATTGCTTTGTGTTTAGCCATTTGCGAAAGCCCTATCGAAAGAGTAATTGTTACTGCCACTGGTAATCCTTCGGGAATAGCGGAAACAGCCAAACCAACGGAAGTAAGAAACATTAAAACCAGTTCGTTGCCTCGTAAGTATCCTATTATGAAAATAATTGCAATAACAACGAGGATTGCAATACTTAAACCCTTGCTAAATTTAGCTATTTGTAATTGAAGTGGCGATGGAGTTTCTTCTGCTTCCGAGACTTTTTCTGCAATCTTTCCGAATTCGGTTTTTTGACCAACAGCGGTCACAACAGCAAGCCCACGCCCCTTTTGAACGATACTACCGCTATAGACCATAGTGATCCTATCGCCAAGTGGGGAGTTTTCGGGGACTCTTATGTTATGCCTTTTTTCAATTCCGAAAGATTCCCCAGTGAGCATTGATTCGTCGACCAAAAGGTTATTTGTGTCGATTAAACGAGCATCAGCAGGAACACGAACACCACTTTCTAATACAATAATATCACCGCAAACGACTTCGTGGGTTGGAATATTTTTATGCTGACCATCGCGTATTACACGGGCTTGTGGAGCTGCCATCCGATTAAGTGCTTTCAGTGCATCGGAAGCACGACGCTCTTGTATAAAACCTATAATAGTATTTAGAATTACAACTGCTACAATAACTAATGTATCTTTAATATCGGAAATGAAAGCATTAACAATTGCAGCAACGATGAGAATAATAATTACTGGATTGTTAACTTGTTCAAGTAGTAATAACCATTCCGACTTGGGTTTTTTACCAACTAAGCGGTTTTCTCCGAACTTGTTTCTATATTCTGCAACTTGTTTTTCATTTAAACCTATTTGTGGATCAACTTGAAAATATTCAAGTACTCTTTCGCACGGTAACGAATGCCAATTCATAAAGATTTTTTTAAAAAAAACAAAAATAATAATATTTTCCGAAAATTAAGTTGATTGCTAATTCTATCCGAATCTTTTTGCATTCTTCTTTGGGAAAAGTAGTAAAGAAGAACGCAATTTGTTATTTTGCTTTGTTCGAAACCTACGGAGAGTTAAAAGAATTGAAAAAGTTCATTATTTGAAGTTATGATTTTGTGACCCTAACGGGATTCGAACCCGTACTACCACCTTGAAAGAGTGGTGACCTAACCATTAGTCGATAGGGCCACTAAAACTTTCAACAAATACAAAATTACAAAAAAATCTGGAAACAAAATTCACGAAGAACGAAAATTTTGAATTTGCTTGTAAGATATTAGTTTCTTGATATCTATTTTTTATTTCCACTTTTATTTGTAATTTTGTAACTCTTTATTTTTAGTGAGAAAAAAAATGCCAAAATTTAAAACTAAGTCTTCGGCGAAGAAGAGATTCAAGGTTACAGCAACAGGAAAGTTGTTGCGCGAGAAAGCTTATCGGAGTCATATTTTGACAAAGAAAGATAGGAAACGAAAAAGAAATCTTCGTAAACCAACTTTGGTGGATCAAAGCGATGCACCAAGAATAAAAAAAATGTTAGGTCTTGCATAATTAATGCGAAAGGGGAAGATGCTCCCCCTAAGCTAAATAATTAAAAGGAGGTTAGAAATGCCAAGGTCTGTAAACAAAGTAGCATCAAGAGAAAAAAGGAAAAAATTCCTTAAGCTCGCAAAGGGCTTTTGGGGGCGAAGGAAGAATGTTTGGACTATTGCCAAGCATCATATTGAAAAAGCTCTTCAATACCAATATCGCGACAGACGCTTGAAAAAGCGACACTTTAGAAGACTCTGGATTGTTCGTATTAATGCGGCATGCAGAATGAATGGAACTACTTATTCTCGTTTTATTTCTGCTTTAAAGAAAAAAAATATTGTAATTAATCGTAAAATACTTGCCGATTTCGCAATGAATAAACCAGAGTTCTTCAAAAAATTAGTCGATTTTGCTTTGAATTAATAACTTAAGATTATGAATAATTATATGAAGCGAAAGTGAGTTGTTTTTCACAATTCCTTTCGCTTATTTTTGTTTATTAATTTTCTCTTGATATGATAGAAGAGATTAAAAAAATTGAAGCCGAGGTTAAAGAGTTCCTCGAAAAAATCCAATCGAAGGAAGATTTGAACAACTTCCATAATTTATTTTTAGTTAAACGAGGGAAGATTCAGCAACTTTTTGATAGGATGCGTGAACTTCCCCGCGAGGAAAAACCTATTGTTGGAAAGATACTTAACGAATTGAAAAAATTTGCTGAAACCCGTTATCGTGAAATTCACGAAAAATTATCTTCGGAGCTTGAAAGAAAACCCAAAATTGATTTAACTTTACCCGGGCGGATTGATTTCGTTGGGCATAACCATCCAATTTACCAAACAATGCGACAGATGGTAGATATTTTCGTTGAACTTGGTTTTAAAGTTGCCGAAGGTCCCGAAATTGAAGACGAATTCCATAATTTTGATGCTTTGAATTTCCCCCCCGATCATCCAGCGAGGGATATGCAGGATACTTTCTTTATAAAGTCGGATTCGAAGCTTCTACTTCGAACCCATACTTCACCAGTCCAAATTCGAATTATGCATAACATAAAACCACCCATTCGATATATTATGCCCGGAAGGGTTTATCGAAACGAAGCAATATCAGCCCGAAGCCTTGCTGAATTTCATCAAATCGAAGGATTGTATATCAACAAAAGTGTTACTTTTGCTGAACTAAAGGGAACTTTGGTTGAGTTTTCTCGCCGAATGTTTGGCGAAAATCTTTCTTTTCGCTTTCGACCTTCGTTTTTCCCATTTACTGAACCCAGTGCAGAATTGGATATTAGCTGCTTCTTATGTTTTGGGAAAGGCTGCCGTGTTTGCAAATATACTGGTTGGTTGGAAATCGCTGGTTGTGGAATGGTTCATCCAAATGTGCTGAAGGCTGGAGGGATTGACCCAGAAGAATTCACAGGCTTTGCTTTTGGATTAGGTATTGAACGAGTTGCTATGCTTTTGACTGGTATTGACGATATTAGAATGTTTTATACTAATGATCTTAGATTATTACAACAATTTTAATTATTGATAAATAGTAAGGTTGGCATGATTTATTTAAATAATGCTGCAACAAGTTATCCAAAACCAAAGGAAGTTCAAGAAGCCGTAATGGCTTCTTTCAGTGGTCCACTTGTTCATGCTTCCCGAACAGGTTTAGAAAGGGAAGATGATGATATCGTTTATGTTTGTCGTAGTAAACTAGCAGATTTGTTTAATATCGATGATCCCTTGCATATTGTTTTTACATCCGGAAGCACAGAAGCTTTGAATCTTGCGATTAAGGGGCTTCCGCTTGAAGGAAGTAATGTAATTATATCGGCAATTGAGCATAATTCTGTTATTAGACCGCTTAAAACTCTTGAGAAAGAGGGTAAAATAACCTTAACTATCGTTGAATGTGACAAAAATGGTTATATCGAGCCAGAACAATTTGCCGAAGCTCTCCGCGACGAAACCAAAGCAATTGTTGTTAATCATTGTTCTAATGTTACAGGGGCTGTTTTAGATATTGCCGAAATTTCGAAGATTGCACATTCAATTGGCGCATATTTTGTAGTCGATGCATCTCAATCGGCCGGATGCATTCCAATTGATTGTAAAAACTGGGATATTGATTTACTTGCCTTTACAGGACATAAGTCTTTGTTTGGGCTCCAAGGGATTGGGGGTTTGTATATAAAGGAAGGTATAGAACTTAAGCCTTTGAAAGTTGGTGGGACAGGAATTTTAAGCGAGTTATTGCTTCAACCCGAAGGTATGCCAATTCAGTACGAGGCAGGAACTCCGAATACACCTGGAATCATTTCCCTTTATGCTGGCGTTCAATTTATTCATAAAGTTGGTCTTCAAAATATAATCGAACACAAAAAGAAACTTTATAAGATTCTTTTCGATGAACTTGGGGATAATCCAGATATTGAAATATACAGTCCAAAAAATGAACACACTTCATATTCAAACTTTTGTTTTAATGTAAAAGGTATGGTTCCAGAGGAAGTTGGTTATGTTTTGGAAACCTCTTTCGATATATGGGTTCGAACAGGGCTACATTGTGCTCCATTGATTTTACCTTATTTAGGTGTGGAGCCCTGGGGAACTGTTCGTGCAAGTCATTCGTATTTTACAACCGAAGAAGAGATTTATGGATTTGTTGAAGCTATAAGAAAAATAACAAAAATTCCAAAGAAAAAATGAAAGTGGTAAAAACCAAAAAAGTTGATGACTGCTACGAAAGTAGCAATACGATAGATATTCTTTTGAGTGGAACGATAACGAAAGAATTTGTAGAACATCTTGGAACTTTAGGGAAATTATTGTTTTTCGAAGATTTTGATATTCCTTATTTTAAAGTTATTGTAAAAGGGGAATATACTATCAAAGGGGCTTTGGGGAAAAGGACAATTCGGATCCTTTTACCCGAAGATATTGAAAATTATCCTCTCGATAACTTAATTCAACATATCGAAGACTTCAAAAAGTAAAGGAGAAAGAAATGATTAGAAAGTTATTTGACTTCTTTTTTAAGAAGAAGAGTCAAATTATTGAAAGTGAAATTGTTGCAAAGGAAAAGCAACAGAAACAAGGCAAGTTAACCCCTCGTGAAAGGATTGAAAGAATCGTGGACCCCGGTTCTTTCCACGAATGGGATATGTTTGTTCAGCAAGCTTCAACCGAGCTTGGTTTGGACAAGAAGTTTCTTCCGCGTGATGGTGTAATTACTGGAACTGCAAGTATTATGGGACATCCAATTTGTATTTATGCACAGGACTTTTCTGTTGCAGGTGGCTCGCTTGGGCTTGCACACGCACGAAAAATTACAAAAATTATGGACCACGCTATCAAATTAGGAATACCTATAATTGGTATTAATGATAGCGGAGGTGCAAGAATTCAGGAAGGCGTTAATTCTTTGGCTGGTTATGGCGAAATCTTTTATCGTAATACTAAAGCCTCGGGTGTTGTCCCACAAATTTCAATTATTTTAGGACCTTGTGCAGGTGGTGCTGTTTACTCGCCAGCATTAACGGATTTTGTTTTCGTTGTCGATAAAATATCGAAAATGTTCATTACTGGTCCAGAGGTAATCAAAACTGTTCTTGGCGAAGAAATCACAATGGAAGAACTCGGCGGGGCTCGTGTTCAAGCAGAAATTGCTGGTAATGCACATTTCTTTGCTGAAAGCGAAGACGAATGTTTCGAACAAGTCAAGAAACTTGTTACGTTTATTCCTTGGAATAACAGAAAGAAGGCAGACCCATTTCCTCCAAAACCACCGAAAGCGAGTTACAAAATTTCATCCATTATGCCTGATGACCCAAGACAACCTTATGATGTTCGAGACATTATTCGCGCAATTGTCGACGATTCCGACTTTTTCGAAGTAATGAAACTTTTTGCTCCTAATGTTGTTATTGGTTTCGCAAGAATGAATGGGGAAACAATTGGTATCGTAGCGAATCAACCGCTTGTTCTTGCTGGTGTTCTCGATGTTGATTCTTCCGATAAAGCTGCTCGGTTCATTCGCTTTTGTGATGCTTTTAATATTCCTTTGCTTACTCTGGTCGATATTCCTGGATATCTTCCTGGAGTGGACCAGGAACATTCGGGAGTTATCCGGCACGGTGCAAAAATTTTGTATGCTTATAGCGAAGCTACAGTTCCTAAAATAACCGTTATTATGCGGAAAGCTTATGGCGGTGGTTATATCGCTATGTGTTCTCGCCACTTAGGAGCCGATTTTGTGTTTGCCTGGCCTATGGCTGAAATTGCTGTTATGGGGCCCGAAGGAGCTGCAAACATTATTTTTAAAAATGAAATTGCAAATTCCCCAAATCCCGAAGAGACACGACGACAAAAGGTTCAGGAATATATTCAAAAATTTGCCAATCCATTTGTTGCTGCCTCCAATGGATATATTGATGCAGTTATCGACCCAGACGAAACAAGGAAATATGTTCTTCATTCCTTGTTTATTGCGAAGAACAAACAGGAGCAAAACCTTCCAAAAAAACATGGAATTCCACCTTTTTAGGAGATGAGAAATGGAAAATGAAAATAATTTAGCGAGTTTTTCTCTTGACGACCGAGAGTATTCGACTTTGTTGACCCTTAAATTCCTAAAAAGAAAGAAATATCAACTAAAAGACCCATCAAAACTTACCGCTTTTATACCTGGTTTAATTCAAAAAATTTATGTCGAAAAAGGGCAAAAAGTTCGCCGCGGAGAACCACTTTTGGTGCTCGAAGCTATGAAAATGAAAAATGATGTCTTTTCCCCAGTAAATGGTATTATTAAAGATATTCTTGTAAAACCTGGTGAAGTTGTTAAAAAAAACCAAATTCTCATTCAATTTGAATTAATTCAACTTTAAAAAATATAAAAACAAGTCTTTTATAAAACGGAAAAAAATTTTTAGTTTTTTTGGATTTTTTTTTATAACTTGCTTATTCTTTATTAATAATTTTGAATTTTAGTTTTGTATGGTGTATTATGGCAAAAACTATTAATTATCGTATTAATTTTTTATTAATCGTGATTCTTTCTGTTACAATTTTTAGCGTTCTTTTAATTTTATTTATTCGTACTAATAGCATTGAAAAATACGCAAGCGAGGAACTCGTGAAATCTGCAAAAAAAGAAGTTCACCAAATTGCGAAAATGGTTTATGACCTCACCGAAAATTCGAATCAATTATCAAAAAAAATGCTCTCTGTCGCTTTGAATACAGCGAAAGAAGTTATTCGTCGGAATGGAGAATTAACTATTCAAGGTAGCGAAGTTTGGCAAGCAATTAATCAATTTACAAACGAAACCGTTGATGTTACCGTTCCCAAATTAGCTTTTGGAGGTGTAAGCATACAGAGAGTAAAAAGCTTCGATACCAGGGTTCCTATTGTTGATGAAATAACAAATCTTTCCAACGCCACTGCAACAATTTTTGTTAGGATGAATTCTGCTGGCGATATGCTTCGAATAGCAACTACTGTGAAAAATAAAAAAGGTGAACGAGCCATTGGAACTTACATTCCAGCAAAAAATCCCGATGGAAAGGATAATCCTGTAGTTTCAACAATTATTCAAGGTAATGAATATTTTGGCAAAGCATTTGTTGTTGACCAATGGTATATTACAGCTTATACTCCCTTGAAATTGCGTTCCGGGGAAATTGTTGGAATGCTATATGTTGGTATTCCCCAAAAAATTGTTGAAGAGGATTTAAGAAAGGCTATCTATGCCATCAAAATTGGAGAGACGGGCTATGTTTATGTCCTTGGTGGAAGTGGGAAAGAAAAAGGACATTATATTATTTCAAAGGGGGGTAAGAGAGACGGCGAGAATATTTGGGAATCAAAAGATGCTAATGGTAAATTATTTATTCAAGAAATAGTAAATTCAACTACCGAGAATCCAGGGGAGGTTAAATTTTTCCGTTATGATTGGAAAAATATTGGAGAAGATAAAGCCAGAACTAAAATTGTTGCTGCTATTTATCATAAGGAATGGGATTGGGTAATTGGTGCCGGAACATATGAAGATGAAATATATTCAGTTCGCGACAACATAAGTAAAAATTTGTATTCTTTAATTTACTTTATGATTGCCATTGCATTAATTATTTATGTAGTTGCTATTGTGATTTCTACAAGAGTTGCGAAAAGGATATCCGGTCCTATTTCGCAAGCTGCAATTATCGCTCAACATATTGGGCGCGGAGAAATTGGTTCTGCGAGAAAAATAATTGAGAATATAAAGTAGAGAGTATCTCTTTTGTGTCTCAATAATTTTACTTTTAAGAGTTGGCATCGTGCCAGCTCTTTTTTTATTTAGTTATTAAATAGTTATCTGCTTTTTCTTATGCAAGTAATAATAATTCGATTAACAATATGGTAAATGTGTGTTATTAGAATATAAAGAAGCAATTGAAAAAAATAAGATAAAACTTTTTGAGCCACCTGCCGGACTCGAACCAGCGACCGGCTGATTACAAATCAGCTGCTCTACCAACTGAGCTAAGGTGGCAATTCAAAATACAAAATTAATGAATTTTATCAAATCATACAAGAAATTGATAACTTAATTTCTATTAATTTTTTTGTTTTTTATTATCAAAACAAATCGACTTGATTTTCAATAAATTAATTTATGCTTTTTTAAATCCGAATTTTTTATTAATATTACTTTTTTTGTTTGAAAATTTTGAATTAAAATGGATCATTATCAAATTGCAATTATAGGATCTGGTCCAGCTGGTTTTACTGCTGCTATTTATTCAAGTCGCGCTCTTTTGAAAACAGTCCTTTTCGAAGGTATGCAACCTGGTGGTCAATTGACTATTACAACAGAGGTTGAAAACTTCCCAGGCTTTCCCGAAGGAATTCAGGGTCCAGAATTGATGGAACTATTTAGGAAACAAGCACAACGCTTTGGAACCGAGACTCGTTTCGAAACGATTCGAAAAGTGGATTTTAGTGTTCGGCCATTTAGGCTTTGGGCTGACGAAGATAAAGAATATTCTGCCGATGCAGTGATTATTGCAACTGGTGCTTCAGCTCGCCGTTTACACGCAAAAGGCGAAGACCAATACTGGGGTTTTGGAATTTCGGCATGTGCAACCTGCGACGGTTTCTTTTACAAAAATCAAAAAGTTTATGTTGTTGGTGGCGGCGATTCTGCAATGGAAGAAGCTTTATATTTGACACATTTTGCTTCAAGTGTAACGATTGTTCATCGTCGCAATGAGTTCCGTGCTTCTAAAATTATGGTTAAGCGAGCTATGGAGCATCCAAAAATTGATTTCCTTCTGGACACTGTGATTGAAGAATTCCTTGGGTCGGAAAAAATGGGAATCCGAAAACTAACCAATATCCGTGTAAGAAATGTTGTTACAAACGAAGAAAAAATTCTTTCCGCCGACGGTGTGTTCTATGCTATTGGTCACACCCCGAATACTGAAATTTTTAAACCGTTTGTAGAAACTGATGCTAACGGTTATATACTGACAAAAAATAAAAGTTCATATACAAATGTTCCAGGGGTGTTTGCTTGTGGGGATTGCCAAGATCCTACTTACCGTCAGGCTGTAAGTGCCGCTGGTAGTGGCTGTATTGCAGCAATTGATGCTGAACGATGGCTTTCGGAAAATGTTTAATTTTTTGGATGGAGAATGAAAGTAAAAGAAGTCATCTTTTGCCTGTTAATTTGTTTCTTAATATCTTTTAGTACTATTGTCGCGCAAAAGAAACCGTTCACATTTATTGATGCAATGAAATTTCCAAAAATTCAGAATCAAACTATTTCGAACAATGGGAAATGGGTTGCTTATTCACTTGTTCCCGAACGTGGCGACCCCATTTCTTTTCTTGTTGCTACCGATACAAACTTTAAATTTGAATTTGAAAGGACTGTTAATCCTGTTTTTTCCAATAATTCGGAATGGATAGCCTTTAAACTGAAACCAAAAGCTATTGAAATTGAAAACGCTGGAAAAGATAAACCCCAAGATGGTCTATTCGTTTTTAATATTCCACTTCAATTAAAATTTTCTTTTGATAAAGTAAAAAGTTTTTTGTTTTCGGAAGATTCTCGGTGGCTGGCTATTCAATTTTTCCCCGACGATAAGCAAACAAAAGATACTTCTGCAAAGGAACTTGGTTCCTTACTTACTCTTTTTGATTTAAAAACAAAAAACCAACTCGACTTCCAATTTATTACTGAATTTTCGTTCGATACTCTTTCTAATTATTTTGCTTTTGTGGTTCAAGAGCCTTCTGGCAAGAAAAATGGATTGTATCTACTTGATTTGAAAGGGGAATTTTCATTGCCAATTAAAGCTGATGTAGATTCTGCTGTGATTATCTCCTCGCTGGCATGGAACAAACAAAAGTCAAACATTGCTTATGTAAAATGCTTCCCAAGAAAAAATACTAGTATTGATTCTTGCTTTATCTGTAATCTGTCCCCAACATTGATGCTTCCTCAATATCTTGTTAAAAGTGATGAACTTTCGAGCGATTGGTTTATTCCACGCAAAAATGATTTGAAATGGAGTGAGGACGGCGAGAGATTATTCTTTGGTATTAAGCCTAAAATGGATACTGCAGTTTCGAAAGAAAATATTAAGTTCAACGATACTAACTTCTACGATATTCATTCAATATTAAAGAAAGCTGATTATACTCTTTGGCATTGGAACGACCCAAGAGTTAAGACAAACGAAAAGAAATGGTGGGAACATAATAAAGACAGAGTTTTCCGTTGCGTATATAATACCGAAACCAAAAAGTTTTTGCAGTTATCCGACCTTGATTTGCCATATGTTGAATTTGTCGATAATCCTCTCTATACAATTGGGTATGATGAAAGTCCCTACTTAAAAGAATCTACTTGGGAGGGTGAATACAAGGATTTATATCTTGTGAATTTAAATACTGGGCAGCGAAAACTTATAGGGGAAAGAATTAACGAAAATGCATACATTTCCCCATTGGGTAAATATGTTGTATTTTATAAAGAAAAAAATTGGTTCTTATATGATACGCAACTCGACACTTTGGTAAATTTGACTGGCAAAATGAAATATGCATTTTACGACGAGGATTACGACCAACCTTCACCTCCTCCAAGTTATGGTTTTGGCGGCTGGTTCGAAAACGATAATGCTTTTTTACTCTACGATAAATATGATATTTGGAAATTCTATTCCGAAAATTATGGGTATGTTTGTCAAACTGTTATTTTTGGCAGAGATTATGAGCAAACTTATAGAATTGTAAATCTGGACAAATCCAAAAAGTTTTTCCGTAATACAGATTCAGTATTAATTTCTGTTTTCAATCATAAGAACAAAACAAATTCAATCTATTTACTTGAATTTAAAATTTTGGGACCCGTTGCTTTGCGAGAAGAGGATGGATATAATTACAGGATTATTAGTAAAGCTAAAGATTCAAATCTTTTTCTTTTTTCGCGTGAAAGTTTCGATGAATTTCCCGACCTTTGGGTTTCGGATATTAGTTTTAGTAAACCCAAAAGGATTACCAATCACAACGATGAATTTGTTGGTAAGTACTTATGGGGTAGAACTGAACTTGTTCGTTGGGTCAATTCTCGAGGAGACACTCTCGATGGTTTTGTGATTCTGCCCGATAACTTCGATAAGTCAAAGAAGTATCCTTTGATAGTTTATTTCTACGAAAGATTTTCTCAGTTGAAAAACAATTTTTCTTTTCCATATATTGGACACCGACCCTGTTTCCAGATTTATAGCAGCGAAGATTATATATTTTTCCTTCCGGATATTAAATATCAATTAGGTAATCCCGGCAATTCGGCGCTCGATTGTATCACAAGTGGTGTAAAAAAGTTAATTTCGTATGGGTTCATCGATACTACTGCAATTGGTATTATGGGGCATTCTTGGAGTGGTTACCAAACAGCATACATAATAACCCAAACTAATATGTTCTCTGCAGCTGTGGCAGGTGCTCCTGTTGGGAATATGACTAGTGCATACGGTGGGATTCGGCTTGAGTCGGGTTTAGCAAGACAATTCCAATACGAAAGATATCAAAGCAGGATTGGAGGTAATCTTTGGGATTCGTTGGCAAATTATATAAATAATTCTCCTATCTTCAAAGCACAATCAGTGACAACACCGCTTTTATTGATGTTCGGCGATCAAGACCAAGCAGTTCCTTGGCAGCAAGGAATTGAGTTATACTTGGCTTTTCGCCGCTTGAACAAGATTGCCTATTTCCTTCAATATCATAATGAACCCCATTGGCCAATGAAATTCCATAATAAATTGGATTATGCTATTAAAATCAAAGAGTTTTTTGATACTTATTTGAAGAAGAAAAGACCACCCGATTGGATGGAAAAAGGTGAAAATATTATTATCAAAGAATAAAGGAAAAGCAATGAATATTGAAATCAGGGAAATTTCAACCAAAAGAGAAAAAATTAGCTTTATTAAGTCACAATGGAAATTTTACCAAAATGACCTAAACTTTGTTCCTCCGATGATAAGTGACAGGTATAAGCTAATAGATACCGAAAGGAACCCTTTCTATAAACATTCTGAACTTAAATTATTTATGGCTTTCGATTCGAAGGGAGAGGTTCTTGGTAGGATTGCTGGAATAATTAATTATAACCATAATAAAACACATAACGACAAAACTGGCTTTTTTGGTTTTTTTGAATGTGTAAACAATCTTGATGTAGCAAAGATACTTTTCGAAAAAGTTGAGAATTGGCTGTTTCAGAAAGGTTTCGATACTGTTGTTGGACCCGAAAATCCTTCGATGAATGATGAAATTGGTTTGCTTATCGAAGGGTTCGATTCTCCACCTGTTTTAATGATGCCTTACAATCCGAAGTACTACATTTATTTAATTGAAAATTGTGGATACACAAAAGCAAAAGATTTATATGCTTATCTTTTGGAACCACATACTTTTACCTCCGAAAAGATGTTGCGTTTGCAGGATGTCATACGTAAACGATATGAGGTTACTATTCGAGAGGTTGACTTTTCGAACAAAAAGAATTTTTGGCGAGATGTGGAAATAATTAAAGATATTTATAACTCTGCCTGGGTTCCAAACTGGGGTTTTGTTAAATGGACTGACGAAGAATTTTATTACATTGCAAAAGATTTAAAAATGATAGCAGAAAGTAAGCTTGCTTTAATTGCAGAATCGAAGGGGAATGTGGCTGGCTTTGGGCTGGCTCTTCCAAATATAAATGAATGTTTGATTTACAACAAGAAAGGAACTACTCTTGGGGCGTTATATCATATTTTGACAAAAAAGAAAAATATTCAGTTTGTCCGAATCATTGCTCTTGGTGTTAAACCAGAATTTCAGAAAACTGGAATTGATTCAGTATTGTATTATGAACTTGGAACTCGTGGTGTTAAGCTTGGTTATAAATTTGGCGAAGCTTCTTGGGTCCTGGAAGACAATGAAATGATGAACAAAGGTTTGACAACAACTATGCAAGCACGAGTTTACAAAAAGTATAGACTTTACAAAAAAAAACTAATTTAGTAATGTTCAACTAACTTGTGTGTTTATGAGCACTCGAGAGCGATGGGCAACTCGCATTGGTTTAATCTTAGCAGCGGCAGGAAATGCTGTAGGTTTAGGTAATTTCCTTCGATTTCCTGTCCAAGCAGCACAAAATGGCAGTGGTGCCTTTATGATACCATACTTTATTGCTTTTTTGCTTTTGGGAATTCCTTTGATGTGGGTTGAATGGGCAATAGGCCGTAATGGAGGGAAATATCACCACGGACATCTTCCTGGAATGTTCGATGTTATGTGGCGCAACCCAATAGCAAAATATATCGGTGTTTTGGGTCTCTTTGTTTCGTCGATAATTATGATTTATTACTGCTATATTGAATCTTGGACTCTTGGTTTCAGTTTTTTTTCTATGACAAAAACTTACTTTGGATTGAACGATTTTGATTCAATGACTGGGTTTTTGAAAAGTTACCAAGGGTTACAATCAAGATACTTTTCTTCTATTCTTCCAGCATATTGTTTTCTATTAGTTACTCTGGCTTTGAACTTCTATGTGTTACAAAGGGGTATAGCAAAAGGAATTGAAACACTTGCTAAAATAGGAATGCCTTTGTTAATTATTTTGGCCATTGCTCTTGCTATTCGAGTAGTGGCACTTGGAACTCCCGACCCAGTTAATTATCCCGAACGTAATGTTGAACAAGGTTTTGCTTTCATTTGGAATCCAGATTTTTCAAAGCTCGGTGATGCAAAAATTTGGCTTGCTGCTGCTGGTCAAATCTTTTTTACATTGAGTGTTGGAATGGGGACGCTCCAAACCTATGCAAGTTATCTGCGTGAAAAGGACGATATTGCTTTGAATGGTCTTTCTACTGCTTCAGTAAATGAATTTGTTGAAGTTGTTTTGGGTGGTTCGATTGCTATTCCAGTTGCTGTTGGATTCTTTGGTATTCCAGCCACTTTGGAAATTGCAAAGGGCGGTGCATTTAATTTGGGTTTTGTTTCTATGCCACTTATTTTTCAAAAGTTACCTTTTGGTGATTTTTTTGGTTGCATATGGTTTTTATTACTTTTTATTGCTGGGATTACTTCCTCGGTAGCAATGGTTCTACCTCTTATTGCTTTCCTTGAGGAACAATTCAGGCTCTCCCACAACAAAGCTACTGGTATTGTTGCAATAGGGATATTCATTTCAATTCATTTTGTTGTATTTTTTTTGAAGTATGGTTTCCTTGATGAGTTAGATTTTTGGGCTGGAACATTTTTCCTTGTCCTCATTGGTTTTCTTGAAGTTGTTATTTTTGCTTGGATTTGGGGTATGGATAAGGGTTGGAAGGAAATAACCAGTGGTGCCGATATTAAAGTTCCAAAGTTTTTCTATTATGTCATAAAATATATCACACCCTTGTATATTTTGTCTATTCTTTTGTATTGGAGCTTCATTGATGCAGTACCTACGTTGCTAATGAACAATATTCCACCTGAACAGATTCCTTATCGCTGGGGAGCTCGTGCCTTTATGTTGATTGTTTTTGTTGGTTTATGTTTTATGGTTTATAAAGCGTGGAAAATTAACAAACCAAGGTATCAATGATGGAAGGGTTGACAACTGGTGGTATTTTGTTTATGATTATTGCTTATACGGTTATTATTGGACTGGCAGCTTTTTGCTTTGGCAAAGTTTTAAAAAACAACAAAACAAAATCAGAGTAATCCTTTTATTCTTCGGAAAAACCATTCGATACCAAACAATAATATCGAAACAATAAGCAATGGCAATGAATTCCACAGGTTCTTTTCTTCTTTCTTTGTTATTACTTTATTAGTGAGCGAAAGTGAATTTAATTCCTCTTTGATTTTGTTGACTTCGTTCCAGTAAAAGAATTTTCCACCTGAATTTTGCGAAATATAACGTAAAAAATCAAATCTAGTGCGGAAGTCTGTTAATTCAAGATTACTTTTTTCTATAATAAATTTCCCGGAATAACTACCAATTAGTTTACCAGCACGGTAAGCTTCTCCGATGTAGCTATACTCTCCGATATCAAATGTCCCAAGACTGCCTGAATACACCCCGCTTGCAACTTGAGGAAGTTGTTTTTCTATCTGACCATCCCCTTTTTTAATTTTTACTTTGACGATAGCATCTTCGACGGGGGAAAGGGTTTCGTCGTAAACTTGACCATTGAAAGTAACTTGTTCAAACTGGTCGAATTTGTTTTTGGTTGGTTTTATTTTAACTCGAACAAACTCTTCGCTGCTGGAAAGCCAGTTCAATAGATTTACGATTATTGTTGAGCCAGGGTCGGCCTCTTTGTTTGGTTGATTCATCAATTCTTGTAATGAATGCCCGAGGAGTCTCCAACGGAATAAACCGTAGCCGAGGATTGCAGCTGATTTCTTGTTTTGAAACTCATAAGTTAAAAGGAAGGGTTCTTTCAAATCTGCATTCCCAACTTTGACCGAGGCAAGAACTTCGCTTTCTATTTTTGGGCGTACGAAAAGTTCAGTTCGAAAAATTGGTGGAAGTTGATTAAGAATTTTGATAGATTCTTCGCCCGTGGCAACTCTTAATATTGGATTCCCAATTTGCGACTGCTTGAAATTTGCAACAAATGTATATTCTCTTTTCGAATTGCTAACAACATTAAAAGGTAAAAGTTCTTCGTATCCCTTAAGTTTATTGTACTCAGTTTCAAGTTGAGGAATAAACAGCACTGGTTTCCCTTTATTCCATTCTTCCCTGACCCAATCAAGAAATTGAGTGGGGCTGGAACTTATCGGAAAACCAAGAAGAACAATTACTTTTGCTTCTTCGAAATCTTTTTTTGCTGGTTTTGGTTCGTAAAATTCTGCTCCTTGCTTTTGTATAAATGAAACAAGTTCAGAACCTTTCTCTTGTAAAATCAGGGACTTAATATACGACAAATCTGGATTTGGATAACCCGAAAGTAAAACGTATTTTTTTTGGTTTTTTAAAATCTTTATTATTTGTGTTTGCGAGTTGTTTTCGAATGAAAATTCGTTTGGATTGTTTTGGACTTTTGCGGTTAGTTTAACAAATCCCTCGGCTTTGGGAGTGTAATCGAAAACAACAGAGTAATCTTCTGTAGTTTTGCTCAACATCATTTTCTTTTCAGAAACTAAATTCTTCCCTTCGAATAATTGAACATTAACTTCCTTATCGTCGAAGCCAAAAGATTTGATCGATACTTTTACTGGTTGAGTTTTTTCGACAAAGCCAATTTCGTTTGTTACAATGTTTGTCACTACAATGTCTTTGGGGGGAATAGAGTCCCCAACGGCAACTGTGTAAATAGGGATACCAATTTTTTCAGCTATTGTTGCTGGGTTTTCGCCAGAGTTAACAATTCCATCAGTAATTAGGAAGATTGCCCCAATGTTTTCTTCTCTTTTTAAGCTATTTATTCTTTTGAGAGCTGTGGCTAATTTGGTTTCCGAGCCATTAAAGTTAAGGGAATCAAAAGAAAATTTGTAATGAATTTTAAAATCCTGGTCGAATTTCCAGAATTCGGAAGGATATTTCGAAAAATTCTCTATTCCAGTTTGTGTGATTGCTTGTTTAGTCTGGTTATATTTGTCGATTGTTCTAATTTTTCCATCTTCGCTTGGAACCTCCCATTTAATCTTCATCGACATTGAATTATCGACCAAAAAAAGAACCTTTGGTTTTTCAATTTGACTTTGAATAAAATTTAATATCGGCTCTGTAAAGAAAAAAAAGAGAAAAAGAAGCGCAAGAACTCGCAAAGCACCCAAACCCAATTTACTTCTTAATTCCAAGTCTGGATTTGTTTTTCTGTAATAAAAGAAAGTAGCAATTAAAGAAAAAACTACGAATATAATGAACAACCAAAAAGGTAAACCAAAATTTAAAGAAATTCTATTCATTGTTGAATATTTTAAAATATGCTTAAACGATTTATCAGGTTTTTTAGTAAAATTCCAATTTAACATATTAGAAAGAGTATATAAGAACGAGATATTAACGAAAGTTTTTTAATGTATCGAGAAAATAGCTTTGAAGAAAAAATTAGGAGTAAAGAGAGATTATGACAAAAGAAGTGTTTAAAAAATTTATTTTGCAATAGTCAAACAAATAATGTTATTTAATTTTGGAACATAGAAATTAGAAATTGTTATTAATAACTAGTACTCAAGAAGAAATGGAAAAGTATTTACTTGATTTGAAAGTTGAATGTCCAAATTGCAAAGCTACTTTTTCTATTCAAGAAGTATTATCCGATAAGGTTCGTTCGGAATTCGACCGAATAATGGAATTGCAAGTTGAAGAAAAAGTAAGAAAGTTGAAAGAAGAGGAATTCCAGAAATTCCAAAAAAAACTTGAGGAAGAATATCACGAGAAGCTTGCAGGATATCAAAAGTCAATCGAAGAAATTCAAGCAAAATCAAAAAACAAGGAATTAGAGTATAAACTTGAATTAGAAAAGAGCAAGAAAGAATATGAGTTGCAGTTACAAAAGATTATGTTGCAACAGAGGGACACAACTGAACTACTCGAAAAGCAAATGAATGAGCTTCGCAATGAATTGCAAAAGCGTAATGAAGAGCTTGAGCAAGCAAGAAAATTCGAAGCAGAATTACGGCGAAAAGAAAACGAATTGTTTACAAAAGAACAAAATATTGAATTAGAAATTCAAAGGAGAATGAGTGCCGAACGTTCACAACTTCAAGAAATTATTAGAAAAAATATTGAGCAAGAGTTTCTTTTGAAGGCTCAAGAGAAAGATTTGATGATTTCTTCACTACAAAAGAAAATTGAGGAGTTGAATTTAAAAATCCAAACTGGTTCTCAACAATTGCAGGGCGAAGCTCAGGAGGTAGTATTGGAAGATCAACTCCGTGTTAAGTTTCCACTCGATAAAATTGAACCTGTTCCAAAGGGTATTCGTGGTGCCGACGTTATTCAGAAGGTTATGAATAAGTTTGGTGAACGATGTGGCACTATTCTTTGGGAATCCAAACGGACTTTAAATTGGAGCAATGAATGGATTTTAAAATTGAAAGAAGACCAACGCGAACTTGGGGCAGAGTTTTCGGTCATAGTTAGCAGAGTTTTACCAAAGGAAATTAATTCAATTGGCTTACTCGATGGTGTTTGGGTTTGCGATTTCGAAAGTTTTATTGGGCTGGCAATGGCATTAAGAGAGAATTTGATACAAATTCAAATGTTAAAAAATTCATATGTTGGGAAAGAAACCAAAATGGAGCAGATTTACAATTATATTTGTAGCGACCAATTTGCCCAGAAAGTTAAAGCCATAGTTGAATCATTTACCATTATGAAAGCGGACTTGGAAAAGGAAAAAGCAGCGATGGAAAAGCATTGGCGAAAACGCGAAGAAGAATTGAATAAAGTAATAAAAAATACTGCTCGTATTTATGGCGAGTTAGAAGCTTTGGTTGGTAATCAATTACCCGAAATTTCTTATTTTCAACTTCCTGGAAAATAGTAATGTAAAAAAGGGGGTTTCGATGAAATTTAAACTTTTTTTCGTTGTTCTTTTCTTTTGCTTCTTTTCCTTTGCTTCCTCTTTTTCTCAGTGGGAACCATTGAGTGGGCTTCCTTCGGCACCAATTAAAGATATTTTGGCTTTTAACAATAAAGTTTTTGTTGTTGTCGAAGGTGTTGGAATTTTTGTATCTTCTGATTACGGAGACAATTGGGTTCAACAAAACAAAGGTATAACTACTGAACGGGTTTCATCCATTGCTTTGGTTGATACTATTTTGCTTGTTGGAACGGTGGATACTAATGGTGTTTTTCGCTCAACTGATAAAGGTTTTAATTGGTCTCAATCGTCCGATAGTCTTTGGGATAGAAAAGTCGTTATGTTTTCGGTCGACCAAAATATTGTTTATCTTTTGACTGAAAACGGGACAGTATTCTATTCTTCCGACTTTGGTAAAACTTGGTGGAAGGTAAATACGAAAGAAATAGAGAGTATAATCACGACAATATCTGCGAGCAATGGCAAGTTGCTTGTTGGTACTTTTGATGGCAAGATCTTGTTGACGGAAGATTTCGGAAGCACTTGGACTGACATCAGTAGCAAGTTAATCTCCTCTCCAATTACTTCATTTCTTTGGGATGGAAACAATATCTATTGTGGAACAGACATGGGAGTATTCTTTTCCAGTAATATGGGTAAAGATTGGTTTCCCCGTAATAATGGTATCAAAATCCCTCGTATTTCACTTATAAAGAAAGTGAATAACGCATTCGTAATTGGAACTCGCACAATGGGAATTTTCTTTTCTCTTGATGAGGGGAAAACCTGGATTGAATTCAACGAAGGAATACCCGAGATGAACATTCTTTCATTAGGGTATGATAAATATTATCTTTATGCTGGGACTGAGTATAGTTCCGTTTCTCGTCGTTCTTTAAATCAAATGAAAATTCCAGATGTCGTTCCCCCTGTTTTAACTTATCCACCAAACGGTGCTGTCGAAATTGATACGTCAATTACATTTTCTTGGGAAGAGTCTAAAGGTTCAATTTCGTATCACTTAATTGTGGCGACAGATAATTCCTTTACTTCAGACAAAATCGTTATTGATAAGAGTGGGCTGCAAAATACATTTTTCCCTGTTACAAACTTACGACCCAACAGAATTTATTACTGGAAAGTCTCTGCACTAGATTATCAATATCAGGAAAAATGGTCGGAAGTCTTTACCTTTCGAACCAAACTCGAAACCCTTCCTCCAACTTTGCTGTTCCCATTCAATGATTTCATTGTAGAAACTTTGCCTCTAAGATTCGTATGGAGTGACCTCGGAATCGTAAAGAATTATAATCTTCAAGTTTCTTCTACGAACGATTTCCAAGAACTTCTTATTGACATTTATACCAAAGATACTTCTTATACTACATCGCAAGGAATTCAAAGTGGAAATAAATATTACTGGAGAGTGATTGCAAATTATAACGATACTTTGAGTTTTACCTCCGAAACATTCTCGTTCCGTACAGGGGTTCTTGGTATTGAAGAGGAAATCGGTCCTAAAATCGATTTTAAAGTGATTTCCAAACAAATACAATTTATCATAGAAACGGATGAATACAATGAGGTTTCTATTGAAATTCGAAACTTGTTTGGCCAACGCGTAACTTACGGGTGGTTCGACGCTACCCCAGGTAAATTTCTAATTTCAATGAATTTGGAAGGTAATCCTTCTGGTTTTTATTATTTCAGTTTGAAAATTGGGTCGAAGGTATTTACTAAGCCATTTATATTAATAAAATAATCTGATTTTTCTCTTCATAAATGGGCAATTCTTTTGTGAACCTTGGAATTGCCCTTTTCGTTTCTTGCCTTGGGAGTTAATTAATAACTGTTTGCTAAAGATATTTTAAGAATTTCAAACAAGATGTTAAGTTAGTGCTTAACCAAATAAAAAAGATATGAAAAAATCTACTTCGAACCCTCGCTTGCAGGTTTAGTTGAGTTCTCAAATGTTTGTGGTTTTTCTCTCCACCGAACATCGTAGTAGCCTGGTTTTTCTTTAATTACCATACGGAAAAATTCGTTACCATAGCCGACCCCTTTTGGTGTTCTTCCAAGGTTTTTGTTTACATCATTAACATAGCCATCGTTGTATTTCATAACAAGATATTCCCAAAGTTTTCGCCATCGTTCCACTACAATTTTTGATTGTGAAATTGAATAATCAGTGAGAAAATCTATTGCTCGTTGTGGATTAGTTTTGTATAGCTCAAGAGCGGCTTTTTCAATAGCAGGCTGGAAATCGAAAAATTTATCTTCAAGTTCGTTCTGAACTTTTCGGATATCTTCGTACATATAGGAATATTTCGTATAAGCCCAATTAGCAACAAGGTTAAAAACCCAAAAGGCTGAATTCAAAGTGAATTCGCTTATACTTCCAACACGGAAACATTCGGGTGGCTCTTTAATTGAACAATATAATGGAATATAAACATTAGTATAGTTGTCGTCAACACCGTACCAATGAATACCACCAATTTCTCTTGGTAGGAACGAACGAAGCTGAGAAACAAAGGCAAAAGCAGTTTGTTGAGTCGAAATTGGGCGTTCCCAAGCATATTCTGTTGAATCACCTTCAATTTTCCAAACAAGAGGTTTCCAGCGAACAGGACATCCAAAGGGTCCGGCAGCTAATCCTTTTTTTAAATCGTAGGGAGTTCCATCGAAATGGTCCCTCATAAGCGAAATTACATCGCGAACAGTAAGTTTTTTGTCTGGTTTTATCCATAAAGGATAAGGTTTAGCACCTTTGACAGCCCTCCAGTAATCTTCGGGAAAGTTTTGCGATGGGGCTGCGCGCCGGAATATGCTCCAAATTCTACCCTCGCAATAAAGCAAAGAGCCAGGGTTCGGTGGGTCGTAAGCATCGGAAAATGAAAAAGGTCCATCTTTTGGATTATAGTATCCCTTTTCTATCGCAAAGGAGATTACATCGGGAGCATACAGGCAGTTTTCTGGGTCATCGAAAGGGAATTCACGAATTCGGGAATGATTTGCATGGGCAGAAATATACCCATCGGGAATTCGTAATGCCACCCAAACCGCACCTTTTTGACCAGGTCCTTTTCCAATCATATCCATAATCCAAACTTCATTAGGGTCTGCAATAGAAAAGGACTCGCCGGAGGAGTAGTAGCCGTATTCTGCTACTAGCGAGGTCATAACTTTTATTGCTTCGCGAGCAGTTCGCGCTCGTTGTAAAGCAAGTTGCATTAAACTTCCATAATCAATTATTCCGGTTGTGTCTCGAAGCTCTTCTCTTCCGCCGAATGTGGTTTCACCAATCGATACCTGATATTCATTGATCAATCCAATTACTTGATATGTATGGGGAACTTGCTTGATTTTTCCAAGATATTTATGAGAATCCCAATCGTAGATTTCCAAAGAATCGTTTGGACCCCAATCTCTTGCTGGGGAAAAAAACAATGGTTCCATAAAACCACCAGCGTCGGCGTTGTAAGAAATCATTACAGAACCATCGGCAGATGCACCTTTAGTAACAAGTATGTTTGTGCAAGGATAAATGTGGCTAATATAAAAAAGCAGCAAAACTGGGAATAATATTATTAATTTTTTCATTTTTCAATCCAAATTAAAAAATACAAATTAATAAAATTATGTGGAACTGCCTATTATGTAACTTATAGGCTGAAACCGTTTTTAAGTTAATAAATAATAAAAAAGGCTTGCTGGTGGTAATCCAGCAAGCCCAGAATTGGATTTGTTGCTTTTTATTCTTCTTGAAGTGAATCAGGGGTCTTTTCGCCAGAAACAAGGGATTTCAATCGAGATTCTGCAGTTGTCGCAAAAGATTGGAGTAATGGGTCATTATCTTTTTTATAACTGGAGATAAGGCTATCAACAAGCTGGGTTGCTTTATCTTTTTGATTTGCTTTTAACAAGTCGCTTACTTCTTGTTGGTCAATGAATAAAATATTGCCCAAAATGTCGTATAAGTTGTTTCTCACAGAATTTTCGTCTAATCCCCAATTCGATATTTGGCCGCTTTGAACAGCGGTATAAACTAAGTCATAGAGTTTTCGTAGTGTATTTCTTGCTGATGCATAATCTCCAATAATTGTATATGCAGCCGCAGCAACTTTGTAGGGTCCATTACGGCCTCGAATTTCTTCACGGATATCGTCGTATCGTAGTCTACGCAATCGTGGGTCATTAATCAAATCTTTACAGGTTTTTATTGCAGCATATGCCCAAATCTTTGCTTTGTTTGTATCCCCAGCGTCTTTGTATAAAAGTGACATCTGGTATTCGTCTTCATAATACATTGGGACTATTTTAGGTGAAACATATTTATTCAAAGTATCGAGAACAGCAATTGCTTTTTGTTTATTTTGTTTTTCAATCAGATATGCAGCATAATTCATATAAATTTGACGATAACTTGCAATCATTCTCCTGTGGACTTCATCATAATAAACATAGGGACCGTTGCCTGAAAGATTTCGTAGTTTAAATCCAAAATTAGGCTCTTTGTGGAAGTTGTTAGTATTATCAATATTCAGGAGGCATTTGTCCATAATTGTTGGTTCAACAACCCCTGTTTTTAAAGCATTTTGTGGAACAGGACAAATTCGCCAAGCCATTCCTTCCATCCTTAGGAATTTTCCCAAACCAGAGAAAACATCAGAACCACAGGTTGTAGAAAAATATACTGGTCGCTCGAAACGTGTTTGCTGAAGAATATCAAGGATCAATTTATTATTAACAAAGAAAATGTAGTATGGTTTTCCGTCTCGTTCTGTATATTTTTTCCCTACGAAAGAAAATTCCATATAGCCTTTGTTAATTAGCGATGTATCATCTGTATATTGGGCTAAGATTTCTTTGCTAACTGGGATGCGAATATTTTTGGCTTCTCCAAGCTCATACGTTAAAGCCTTAGGGTCTTCTTCGGGAGAACGCAGTTGTTCATCAGTAAAGCTTAATGGAATTTTCTTGGCTCCCCAAGGTTCTCGGTTTTTCAATTGGTCAATATACCAAAGTGTTTGACCCAAACTTAAATTAACCACGCGAACATCGCGTCGGACACCAGCCACATCCTGTAAAAACCAAACCGGGAATGTGTCGTTATCTCCGTTAGTAAAGACAATCGCATCTTTCTCCAGACTTTGAAGAATATTATAAGCATAGTCGAATGGGAAGTAGTTTCGTGCCCTAGTGTGAATGTCCCAGCCACCCCAAAGCATATTGACTGGAACTAAAATTAATGAACCAGCCACAACACCAACGGTTGCGATGGTCGATTTTTTCTTTTGGTTAACAAACTCGACAAAGAAATAAGTGCCTAATCCAATCCAAAGACACCAAATCATAAAAGAACCTGTGTAGAAGTAGTCTCGTTCGCGCGGCTGTGGGTTTTGTTGGTTTTGTGCAATTGCTGCAAGAACTCCCATTAACAAAAACATAGCAAGAAACACCAAAGCCATTTTAGGATCGCGTTTAAAGTGATAATACAAACCAATCATTCCAAAAATTAATGGAAGGGCAAAAAATCGGACAGGAAATTTATCGGCGTAGCCATTTTTGTAGTTCATAACCTTTGATGTTCCTTCTCCGAACCAAGCTTCTTCGGAATCTTGAACGTCGCTTTCTCTTCCAACAAAATTCCAGAAGAAATATCTCAAATACATATGGTCGATTTGATATTTCCATAAGTAAGCAAGTTCACCAGCTACATTAACATTATCCCAAACTGGAACACTAATCATTGTTCCGTCCTTACGCATTACTTCTTTCGTACCGGGTGGATTCCATTCGCCATAAACATAATTGCCATTTTCATCTTTTAAATTGTAATAATACATTTTTAATTCATCATTGTAGTCTGTTCTTCGGGGCCAAAGGACTTGCTCTCCGTATTGTTCTCTACCAAGATAGGCAACCAAGCGTTTGAAGTTTTTGGGTTCGTTCTCGTTCATCGGAGGATTTGCATTTGCCCGAATAAGGATATGAGCATATGTTGTAAATCCCAAAAAGATTAAGAGATATGAGCCAAGAACAAGCTGTAACAGTGGTTTTTTCCTTTTTGTTGCCCAAATGAAATAAAATACACCACTAAATATAAGTAAGAGACCTAAAATTGTCATTAATGCATTATCTTCTAATGGGTATTCTCTTGCTTCTGTTTTGATTGGGAAGTTGCCAGCCAATAGCCCGGGTATCCACATTAGAATAACTTTGTAGATGATGAAAAAACTAACAACCGCAAGCACCCCCATTATCAGAAAAGATTTTACACTTATCTCATATTTTCTAAAGTAAACGAGAAGGAAAAGTGAAAAGATTGTCAAAATAGCAAGTAAGTGAACACCTATTGATAGTCCAATTAAATAGAAAATTAATAGAAGGTATTTTTCATTTCCTGGCTGGTTGGCTTTCTCATTCCAAAGCATCATTAAATAAACAACAATTGAAGTAAAGAGCTGCGAAGTTGCATATACTTCGGATTCAACTCCGTTGAACCAAACTGTATCGCAATATGCAAAAGCCAAAGCACCCACCAACGCACTACCATAAACACCAAATATGTCACTCAAAGAATTAAGTTCTTTCCCACGAAAATTAATAATGACTTTTACAATAATTAGGTAAAGGAGTAAGACAAAGAAAGCAGTAGCAAATACGCTCATCATATTGACGCTCCAACCTGGCGGGCCAAAGGGTAACACAACTTGAAAAAATTTGCCTAACATTAGAAATAAAGGAGCTCCGGGCGGGTGAGGAACTTGCTGCCAAGTGGTTGCAGCTGTAAATTCTCCACAATCCCATAATGGAACAGAAGGTTGTACTGTTAGAGAATAAACGATAAAAGTGGCAATAAACGAAATCGCTCCAAAAAGAAACTTAATTTTTCGTTCGAGATTCATAGAACCCTTTCTTTATGTTACTAATTCATTTTCAAAAAAAATGCAAATTAATAACTTATCTTGTAATTTTTGTGATTCTATCTTTTGGTTATTCTTAAAAGTAGACCAGAACTTAATTCAAAAGTTGAACCAAATTTAAAATCTTTTTTGTAGACTGCAATTAGAAGAAATTCCAATTTGCCTTCTTTTGAAATTTTCAGTTGCATTTCGTTTGTTTGTTTTTGAACAGCTGAAACTTTTTGATTTATTTCATTTTCTTTCCGTTCAACAACTAAAAAGCCGATAAAATTGGTTGTGTCCTCGGGTAGTGCCCATTTTAAATTTATTGTGCTGTCGTTTATGAAATTATATGAAAAATTCGAAGGTGGTTTTGGATAGGATATTCTTAAAGTGGGGTCACCAAAAATTTCCAAATGCATGCCTTTTTTCCCATAAATCCCAGGTGAACTGTAAAGTTCAATATTGTTTGCTGTTTTGATAAAGGAAAATGAAAATGGATAATCAAAAACTAAATGGTGGAAATGCCAGTTAGGTCGTCCAATCCATGCGACAAGCAAAGTGCTGGGATTGGAAGCAAGAAGCGACCGAAGCAAATTTCTTTCTGTATCCCAGTCCCAAAGATAAGACCCTAAAAGAAATGCAAATGTTGTTTGAATTGAATCTTTGGCGCAAATTTCTGAGTTTATTGAAGACCAAATTGATGTGTAAGAACCAGAGTTGCAAGCATATGAAAAACGAAAGTATTTCTTTTTTAAATTATCCGAAAATTTTCCTTCCACAATTGAATCACATAAAGGGATAAAGTTCATCCAAGCAGAAGCAGAGAAAATTTCGTGGCTTTCTGTTCCAAATCCATCGTCAATTAGCCCATAGGTTTCTTTTGGAGAGTTTCCCATTCTAAAAAAATGGTTTTTGTTGAAATACTTTTTAAGTAGTTCTGTCTCATTTTCTGGAAAGTCGGTTAAATTTGAAAAATCAATTCTTCCAATAGCAATATTGATTTGGGTTGGAACCGTAGTCTGGTCATATTTTCCATCGAAAGGAACATTCCAATTTTCCTTTCGAATTGCGCCTATATTATATTCGTTTTCATCGGAAAGTCCCGAATCGGCAACAACATAAACAAGATCGCTCGGGAATGCCCCCATGTGGTCAGAATGTCCATCGAAAGTGTAGTTCCCAGTATATGGAACAGGAACTCTACCAACAAAGATTAATGCTTTGAATTTGTTTCCCCACATAGATTGATATTTATTCACAATTCTTTTAACCTTTCTAACTTCTATAGGGTTAAAAGTTTCACACCTAGATACAATTTTTATTTCTCCATTCCAACCATCGGCAATCAGGTCGCTTGCAAATCGAGAAATTTCTTTTTCTATTGAAATGTAAACAGTCGAATCTATTAGAACCAATACATTACCTTTATCAATTTCAAAAGTTGTTTTGTTTCCAACAAGATAATAGCCATAGGAGTTAAAAGTATCGGAGGCGAAATGAAAACCATATTCGATTGGTTCTGGATTAGTAATTGGAATTGTGTCGAGGTAGTTTGTGAAATTTGCATTAAGTGTATCGATTTTTTCCCAAAAATCACTATGAATACTTTTTTTTGAAATGATTATTTTACCTTGTTCCAAAAACCGAGGAAATTCGAACTGAACAAACAAACCAACACTATCGCTTGTAAGAATAATTTTGGGTTTAAAGACATAATCTTTTGGGACATAAGGAAAAATGTTTGGATTGACAAACGGAAAGAGGAAGGTAAATAGAATTGTTAGAAATTGTCTTAAAGACTTATTCATTGTATAATCAAATAAATTTCTGCACGACGGTTTTTGCTATTGACCGTTGATACTGGCTGTGACTTTCCTTTACCAATAAATACAATTTTATTAGAAGGTATTTTCAAATATTTAGATAACGCATTGGCTGTATTTTTTGCTCTACGATTCGATAGTGATTTGTTATATTCCTCTGTTCCGACTTCGTCTGTATGACCAACAACAAGTATTTTTTTGAATTTCGTTTCTTGTAAAGTGGATTTTAAAGATAAAATTGTTTCGATACCTGATAAATTTAATGTGTCGACGTTCGTTTCGAAGTAAACCGTTGCAATCAATTTTTCTTTTTCGCTAATATTTTTTTGTTTGATGTTATTCGTATTATTTCCGTTGAAAGATGCTTCTGGTGTAAGATTAATATCATAGTTCAATACTTTCACTTCTGTAAGCTTTTTGGAACTGGCAGTAAATGAAAAGTCGTTGTATCCTTTTGCTGAAATAAAAAAATTATATTGAGTGTTATATGGAATAGCAAACCGAAACTCACCATTGTAAACAGTATCATAAAATATCTCATCGGTGTCGAAATTGTCTATCTTGAAATAAACTGGCTGCGTAATTTTTTGATGTTGGGAGGTTATTTTACCTTGGACTATCAAATAGGGTAATGGTTGATAATCTTTTGGCAATGCAGCCAAATATATTCCAGTTTTTCCAGAAATCGTATCACCACTTGTAAAATAGATTGTATCTGCCCAAACATTTAATGAAAGGGTACTTTCGTCGAATTGGGAATTTATGCCCGAACCTAAAGGAATTGGCTTTGACCATTGGAACCAAGAACCTTCCTCTCGTCTGGAATAGTAAAGGTCGAGCTTGCCCTTTCCATTTTTTCCAGTACTGGAAAAGTAAAGTGTATGATTATCCAATGCAAGATATGCGGCAAGTTCGGTACCTTTTGTATTAAGAATTTGACCCAGGTTTTTTGGTTCAGAATAGGATTGAGTTTTCTCGTCGTAAAAGGAGATATAAAGGTCTAAACTTCCATATGAATCTTCTCTTTCAATGCTTAGAATTAAAACTTTTCCATCCGCAGAAGCCGTTGCCGAATAGTTTTTGCTTTTGTTGTAAAAATTTTGAATTTTTAATGGTATTGGTTTTGTCCATTTCCCATCAACTCTTCTTGTTATAGCAAGAGTAAAATTATTTTCTGTAGAGTCGGTTACAAAATCATTTTCGATGTATTTGCCATAAACCAAAGCCTTGTTTCCATCGGGGAAAAGATAGAAAAGAATATTGCTTTCAGGTCTATTAATTTCTCTGGGAAGTTTAACGGGTTTCCCCCAATTAATTGAATCTAATTTATTTGCTACGTAGATGTCGTCGTCGTCATCAATACCACCAGTGTTTTGAGGGTTCCACTTCATATCAAGGAACAGTTCTTTGCCATCAAGTGAAATGACAGGGAATATAGTAGGTTGATACTCATTAATTGTTTCGGGAAGTCTTTCTTTGGCAAAAAGAACTGAGAGTACAAAAAATAATAGAATGCAAATCCATTTAATTTTCATTTACTTACTTGCTATTAATTCACATGCTTCGAAAAATTTATTAACGTTTTTTTCGTAATCAAATTTGATTTTTACTTTTTCTAAACCTTTTTCGGCAATTTTGCTGCTAAATTCTTTTTCGAAGTAAACTTTTTTTAAGCAATTTGTAAGCTCAACTACATTTTTCGGCTCAAATAGTACTCCGTCGATTCCATTGTCGATTATTTCTGGAATTCCGCCTGAATTAGTTGCAATTACAGGCAAAGAACAAGCCATTCCTTCCAGAACAACCATTCCGAATGTTTCGGAATGAGAAGGAACTACAAGGCAGTCGAAAGTGCTCATCAAGCGAGGAATTTCATAAGTAAACTTAAAGAATTCTACACTATTTAAAAGGTTGTTTGCTTTAATACTATCTTGAAGCTTTTGAAAATACTTGCTATCGTCAACTGAACCTGCAAAGATAAGTTTAGAATTTTCCAGATTTGCTAATTTGTAAGCTTCGAGTAAGTCTTCTTGTCCCTTTTTGGGTTCGATTCTACCGATGCAACCTACGATAAAAGCATCATCAGGCAAATTAAGTGAACTTCGGTTGATCAATTTGTTATTTTTGTGTCCTAAAAACTCTTGCCATTTTACTCCATATGGGACTACAAAAGTCTTCGATGGATTGACTTTTGTAGTTTCTAAAATCATCTGCCTCATTCTTTCTGTTAAAACAATTGCACCGTCGAGGTTTTGATAAATGAGATTGTGGTAGGGGTCTTTTTTTTTGATTCCAGATTGCATTTGTTGGTAAAAAATTATCTTCGGTTTCGACCTGGAAAATTTCTTTGCAATGATTGCAATCCCAAGTAAATTAGATTTAGGAACAATGCAAATATCAACTAGATTTCGGTCAAAAATTTCAGCAAGAATAGGAAGATATGCGAAGCTAAAAATATTTAGTCTTTTGGGTAGTATTTTAATGTCCAAGCCGAGATTTTCTGCGAATGTTCTTACTCTGCTATCAGGGAAGGTAACAATAAACGATTTATTACCTTTTTCCAAGCAGTCCTTTGCTCGTAAAATGGTTTGTATTTCGAGTCCGCCGAAGCCATAAAGATTGAGTAAATAACAATAATTCATATTCAATTTTGAATTTTAAATAAATGCAAATTTAAGACACGGAGGTGTAGCTCTGGAAAAAGCCTCTGGTTTACAACAGAGACTTTAGTTTCATCTGAATATCAATTAACGAATTAGAGTAATTGGTAATGTTTGTGTATTCCCATTTTCAGTAATTTTCACGAAATAAATCCCATTTGTAAGATTCATAGTTGAAAATGGAATTTCAATATTTCTAATATCTCGCGATTCGTTTTCATTAAGTAATACCTTCAAACTGGTTCCAAATACGTCGATCAATTCGATTTTGTTTACTTGATTGTTTACAACAAGAACTGCATTGCTTGATGTTGGATTAGGATATATTTTTGCTGTGAATCGCTCGTTCTCATTAACCCCCGTAACAGTGAACAAAGAAATTGTAACATTAGTTAAGGTCGAAGAAACAGTATCACAATTCCAAACTAAACAATAATAATTTCCAGCGTCTTCGGTTTGAACATCAGAAATAATTAGCTTTGGTTCAATAGCCCCCGATAAAGGATTATTGTCTTTGAACCATTGATAATGCAAGTTTAATCCCTCGGCTTCGATTGATAAATTAAGGTCGTCCCCAACTTTTAATTCTAATGTAGGAGGTAAGTCCTTGGTAATTTGTGGGGATTCAGTAATTTTTATAACTTTGACAATATTTGTTTTGAAAGAAGTTCCGAGCCCAGGCACTCTAACAACTGCCCGATAGTCTCCGGGTTGTAAAGATACAACAGGAAGTTTTACAAAATTTCCAACCCCAGAAGTTTGAAAAGTTCCAATAAAAACATTTCCACGGTAGAGGTCCACAAAATATTTATGAGGTAGAATAACTGTGGGTATTTCGATTGGAATTGTTAGATATTGGTCGTTGTCACAAATATATAGTGTATCGGGTTTAATTAATAAATTTGGAACTATTCGGATTTTAACAATAGCAGATGTATCAGAAGAACACTTCCCATTAATCACAGCAAAGAAATAGTCGCTTGTATCTTGGAAAGATATGTTGCTTACTGTAAAATAGTTAGAGCGAGTACCGGAGTATTTCCAATCATCTCGCAAAGGAATACCATTTTTGTACCATTGAATAGAGACTTCATATTCTGGTGGGGCTCCATTTAGGTGCGTATCGAAAGTAAATGTTGCTGTCGAGTTCAAATAACCAAAATAATCTTTTGGTTGTTTTGTGATTTTATCTTTTGTTAAAACATAAACCAAAATGTCTTTTGTAAAATCACTTTCGCAAACGCTTGCTCCTGTTGCCTCGCAGCGATAAACCCCCGAGGTAGCGAAGTCAACATTTTCGAGAACTAATCTTTGCGAGGTAGCTCCATCGATTATCTTTCCATCTTTATACCATTGAAAACAAATTTTTGAGCCAGTTGCGAAAGCATCGAGAGTAACTACCTCTCCTTTGCAAGCTATTGCTGCTGGTGTATGATAAGTTACAATTGGTTTATCGAAGATGTAAAAGTCCCCACTTTCGGAAGATAAATATTCTCTTGTAGGATGGAGCTCAGTTGGATGTTCTCTGTCGAGGATTCGAATTCTGTTTAATGTGTCGGCAAAAAATCCACGTGGAATATTCCACTCGATTTGTTCGTTTTTTGCAGAAATTCCTTCGAAAATATTGAAGAATGTTGTTCCGCGGTCTTGCGAAACCTCAACATCAATTTTTTCCACCCCACGCGAAACCCAACGAATTATATAAGAACCATCGTTGCATACATCTTCTGTTGAACCAACTGCAGGTGTGATTAATTTTAAATTTGGAGTCTTGAAGGGAATAGGGTTGTCCGAGCCACCATATATATTTAATGTTTGAATACCTGCCCAATTTCCATCAAGGTCAAAAACTTTTCTAAATAAAGAACCATCGCGGTTATAAACCTCTATCTTTTGAATTCCTTTTTGCAAATTGTTTGGAATGAATGTCGCCCATGCACCATTCGTTTCGTCCAAGTTGTTGTAGAATTCAGGTCCTTGGGGTGGATATGGATTTCCATTAGGGTCAATACCCTCTTGAAAAGTGGCACCTTCGTTTTGAACAATGGCAATAGTTATTGGGTGTACTGCATTTGTATCATCGAACAAGCAGATGAAGGATTTTGGGGGCAACCAACTATCTTCGTCGTAGATTCCGGTGACTTTTGTTGGTGGATTGCCAAAGTCGGTGGCTAAACTTGTATTAGTTGTTTGGTATCTTTTAATTAAGCTTCCCAGTTCAGTTCCAAGAACTAAGATCCAATAAACATTTTTACCTTCGTTGAATGAAGTATTTGTTGTTGGGACAAGCGAGAGCCAAACAAATTGCGAGCCATTACTGTTTGCTTGGAAGGTTGAATAACCATTTTGCTGGGTTAAGTTTCTAATAGAGTTGTAAAAATATACATTGTTTTGATAGTCGTAATGGATATTATTCCCTGCACCGTTATCTGTTGCAACATTACCAGTGTATCCCACATCGCGACCACCGGTGAAGTAACGATAAATAGTGTTTGGATGTAAATTATCGATTTTGACCAAGGCAAAAGAAGGAATTCGGGTTCCAAAATTTCCTACCCCTTTTATGTATTTAGGAATTAGAATTTCTGTAATTGTTGGTTTAGGTAGGACATATACTTCTAATGTATTTGAATTCGAAAATCCAGGAGAATTTGCAGAAACTATGTAATTACCTGCGTAATTGAATGTAACCCCTGAAATGGTAGCAATTCCATTAATAAAGTTTCCTGTTACAAAGAAATTACTTGGTCCCACAAAATTAATTTGTGCTTTGTAGTTATGATAATTAGTATTTGTAGAACCATCAGAGTTTATAGCTCGAACAATAAAAGTTGGATGTATGGCTGCGATATGACCTTTAGTGTATAGATTTTCAATCAAAATTGCTGTTGGGCCAGGTAATAGGTTAATGTTTGCTTGTGCAGAGTTTAAATTATCTCCGGAAATCACTTCTGCTCTAATTGTAATTGTTTCAGCAATATTGTATTTAAGATCATCAAAAGTTACATTTGTAGATTTATAAGGAATAAATTTTGTAAGGGTTCCAAGAAGTGTACCCGAACCACTTATTAAGGATATTCTTACAGTTGTTGCTTGCGAAACTTTTTTCGGGATATTGTTGTCATCAACAGAGGAAACTAAAAAGGAAAAAGGAACATTTGTTAAAGGATTTGTTGGAGTAATATTTGAAATTAACAATTTTGTTCCTCCTCCAACAGATGATTCGCTTTGAACGTAAATATCATCTATTCGTAGTTCTGGTCTATTGCCAGAACCCGAACCAAGGAAGTAATATTTCCAACGAAGGTAAACAACCGGTTGGTCTTCTACTGCTGGTGGTAAGGTAACTGTAAAAGTGCTGGAGTGTGGTGGCAATGTCGTTGGATTTGGGTGACTTACATATTCATTGTAAACATATTCAATTGGATTCCCATTTTGGTCTGTGACATTTTGAAAAGTCCCACTATCTCCAATTTTATATTGAAGAACAATTCGATATTCTCTGGAAGTAGTACCAGAAATTTTTACAAAACCACCAGTCCAAGTAACTTGAATATTTGTTCGATTGGTAGTATTTAAAGCAAGCACTGCTGCCCCAAGATTACCATTAGAACTTGTGTTGACAAAGGAGATGCCATTTACACCCAAACCATTAATTCGGCTGCCTGATGTGAGATTATAAGCACTTGTGTAATTTGTAGTCATTTCAGTTGAAAGTAATGGGTCTTGGGTTCCACTACGATGGAAAATCATCGAGGGTGGATATGTTCCAGCAGAATTGGTAGAGCTCCAATCCGTAAATGAATATGTTCCGAGCGATAAGTCGTATGGAGTTGGATAAGTTAGTTGGGCAAAAAGTGTGCTAACGACAAAAGAAAAAAACAAAAGTGCAAATAATAAAAAAGTATTAATACTTTTCACCATAATATTGTGAAATATAACCACAAAACAATTTCAAAAATAAAGAAAAAATGCGAAAGCTTTGTTTAGCTTTTATTAAGAGTAAATCAAAAAAACTTGTCTAAAAGAATTTTGTTAATTATGGAAAAGTGTTTTTAAGAATTTTTTGATTCTAAAGATTAAATTACAAAACTTATTAAGTTATTAAAAAACTTACCGATTCTTATTATTTTTCTTTTTTTTTGAGGAAATTATGAAAAAAGTTGTCATTGTTGGAGGGATGGCAGCGGGATGCAAAACTGCTTCAAGGCTTCGTCGATTAAACCCTAAAGCAGAAATTACCATTGTCGAGCGTCTTCCCTTTGTTTCATTTGGTGCTTGTGGAATGCCTTTTTATGTTCGTGGTGATGTAGATAACTTTAACGATTTAATGTCAACAGCTTGGGGAACTGTTCGCACTGCTGAATTCTTTAAAAAAACCAAAAATATAAGTGTTTTGGTCGAAACCAATTGTGTGGGAATATTTCCAGAACAAAACAAGATAAAAATTGTTAACCATACTGGGGAAACAAGTTTTTTGGAATATGATTATTTGGTGTTGGCAACTGGGTCGAAACCATTGGTGCCACGATTTCCTTTCCCCAATTCAGAAAGAATTTCTTTTTTCCATTCACCGACAGATGCATTAAAATTCCGTAAAAAAGCAGAGCAAGGGAAAATATCCAACGCAGTTATTATTGGGGGAGGATTCATTGGATGCGAACTTGCCGAGGCTTTGTCCTCTCTTTGGGGTATCGAAGTAACTATAATCGAAAAGGAAAGGTATTTGATACCTAAGAGTTTCGACCCAGAAATTTCTGCACTTCTTGCTTCTGTTCTTGAAAAAAATGGAATAAAAGTAATCGTAGGGGCAAAAGTATCGAAAATAGAACAAATGGGCGAAACTTGTCAAGTTTTTATTAATGATAAAACCCTTGAAACTGATTTTGTTTTTCTTGTTGTGGGAATTGAACCAAATGTTGAATTGGCGAAACAGGCTGGAATAGTTATTGGAAAGAAAGGAGGGATAGTTGTTAACCAACATTTGCAAACTAATATTCCAAATATTTATGCTGCTGGTGATTGTATCGAAGCAATAAATCTTGTTACTGGGAAGCCTGAAGTTTTTGCTCTGGGCTCGCTTGCGAACCGACAGGGACGTGTAATTGCAAATAATATAGCTGGTTTTTCCGATAGGTTTGAGGGGGCGGTTGGAGCAATTTCATTGAAAATTTTTGATGTAATCTTTTCCAGCACTGGATTGAATTCATTTTGTGCTTCGCAAAATGGTATTCAACCAGCATTCGCTCTTGCTACTTTTAACGACCGACCACATTATTATCCCGATAATCAAATACTATTTGCTAAAGTTCTTTATTGTCGGCAAGATGGCAGACTTTTAGGTTTGCAAATGTGCGGGAAGGGAGAAGTTTCTCGTTATATTGATTCATTTTCGATGTTGTTAAAGAAGAGAAGCAACTATTTGGATTTATTAGACTTTGAACATTCATACACTCCACCACATTCTTCACCCTTAAATCCAATAAATTATCTTGGTGGTATAATTCAAAATCAGGAACAGTTCCAGATTGAACCATTAAGTCCTCTTGATTTAAATAAAAGGGAATATTTATGTGTGGATTTACGCAAGGAAGACGAAATCGAGCAAACTCCATCAAAACTAAATTGCCTGAATATCGATTATGATGATTTTTTTTCGAAAATGGATATGATTCCTAAGGATAAGAATATTTTGTGTGTTTGCCAGAAAGGACCACGTTCGCTTGAAGTAGCCATCTTCTTAAAACAAAATGGATGGCAAAATGTTTTTTATCTTGGAGGTGGGTTACAAATGTTAAATTCCTCTTTTTAAAAGAAATTATTTCTATTAAGTTGCTTATACAAGATTTGATAAGGCTATGGAAAACGGAACAGAAATTTCAACTGTTGGGTTAAGTTATAAAACTGCTTCTATTTCTGAACTCGAGGAATTTCAATTACCAAGAAAGCAAGTTGGAAAATTTCTTCAAATTTTTGCATCCGAAATTGGAATTGAAGGTGTTGTGTTTCTTTCAACTTGCAACAGAAATGAAATATATTTTACTCATACATCATCAGTCGAACCGAAAGAATATGTTTTGCGTTTTTTTACCGAAATTCTTGGTAAATCCACAAAGGGGAAGGAAAAATTATTTTATCAGTATTCAGGTCGAAAAGCAATTTCCCACCTTTTTCGGGTAATTTCTGGTTTGGATTCACTTGTTCTTGGTGAATATCAAATTCAAGGGCAGGTTAAGGAAGCATATAGTGTGGCTTGCCAAGCAAAAACTGTTGATAAAATTCTGCATAAGCTATTCCATTCTGCTTTTAGATGTGGTAAAACAATTAGGAATACGACTTATATAGGGAAGGGTAAACTTTCGGTTTCTGGTGTTGCTTCAGAAATTATCTTTCGAATCCTAACGAATAATATGAATCTTTTGATTATTGGCGTAAACGAAAACACTTTGATTTTGGCTAATGAATTGAAGAAAATTGAATTTTCAAATTTCATTTTTGCTAATAGGACATTGCACAAAGCCCAAGCATTAGCAGATGAATTTGGTGGAAAAGCAATTTCGTTAGATGAAATAAATTTATTCTTGCCTAATATAGACATAATTTTTTCATCCACTTCTGCTCCAAATTGTATAATTTCTTCTGAAGAGATAAATAATTCCTTCAAGAAAAGCGGAAGACTAAAATTAATTGTTGACTTAGCAATTCCCAGGGACATAGAAGCATGGAACTTACCAAGTGAAGTTACCTACTACGATATACAAAAGATTCGCGATTATCTTGAAAAACAAAACAATGCAAAAATTCAAGATTTACCCCAGTGTGAGAAGATTATCGAACAGGAAGTAGAGCTTTTCCTATCGTGGCAGGAAAATTCGAACGATGAAATTCTTGGTCCGTTTGCCGAAAAGTTTGAGAAAGTCCGACTTGAACTTCTTGATGAATATAAGAATATCTTCAACGGCAAAGATTTTGAAAAAATCGATAAATTATCTAAACAACTACTTCATCGCACAAAATCAATCTTTGTAAGTGCATTGAATGAAATTAAAAACTCCAAGGCATGACACCATTTTCAAATTAATTAGAAAATTAATAAGATTTTAAAGTATCCTACAAAAAGTTTTATCTAATTCCTCTAAGCTTAGCTCAATGACTATTGGTCTACCATGTGGGCAAGCAAAAGGTATTTCACATTCATATAATTGGAAAACCAAGGATTCTATTTCTTCTTTCGATAAGGATTGACCTGTTTTGATTGCTGCTTTGCAACTGTAAGTAGCAAGTAAGTATTCTTGGATATTGGAAATACCGACAGAGTTGTTTGCAACGAATGAATTAACAATTTCTTTAAATATTTCAATTTCGTTTCGGTTTATGATATCATTTGGTACAGCAAAAATTTCCAAAGTTCCATTGCTGATAATTTCGAAACGAAAGCCTAATTTTTCCAACTCCTTCCGAATTTCTTGAACAGCAGAGAATTCTATTGGATTTAGTTTAAAGCTAATTGGAAAGAGTAATCTTTGGGATAATGATTCATTTTTTAGAAAAGCTTTTTTGTATTTTTCATAAAGTATTCTTTCGTGGGCTGCATGTTGGTCGATCAATGCAATTCCATCATCTTTTTCAAGAATTATGAATTTGTTATGAACTTGAAAAACGGATTTCCAAGGCTTATCTCTTTCAAATTGGGTTGTTCCTTTAGTTTCGAATTGTGAATACAATTTCTGCAAGTTCTCGACCAATTTATTGTCTCTGGGCGAAGAGTATTTTAATTTTGACTTAATGTCCTTCGGGAAGGAATCGCCAAAATCCTTATTGTTCTTTTCTATTATTTCGCCTGTAATTTTGTTAACTAACTTTGTTTGGCTTGTTTCATTTGAAAGTTCTTTTGATGTTTTTAAAAAAGGTTCAAATGTTGTGGAAATAGAAATAGAAGGCGCTAAGTTGTTATTTGTTAATGCATTGCTAACCGCCATATTTACGACATTGAAAATAAATTTTTCGTCGTCGAATTTGACTTCGTATTTTTGTGGATGTACATTTACATCGTATTTCTTTGGGTCAAGTTCGATATGAAGAAGGAAAAAAGGATTAGTTTGCTTTTCAAGTAGATGTTCGAAGGCAAGAAAAACCGCATAAGTAAGTGCTTTGCTTCGGATATTCCTCCCATTTAAGTAAAGGTATTGCTCTCCACGGGTTGATTTTGCTAAATGGGGTTGTCCAACAAAACCCCAGATCTTGATTCCAGCATATTCGAAGTCGACAGTAATCAAAGATTGATATATCAGATCGCCAAGCAAGTCTTTAATTCTTTGCTTGGCGGAGCTTGGTTGAACATCGAAAACAAGGGAATCTTCGTCGTAAAAGACAAAACGCACGTCATTTCTACATAATGCTATTTTAACAAGAGTATCGGAAATATATCGAAATTCAGTTAAATCGGATTTTAAGAATTTTCTTCTTGCTGGGACATTATAAAATAGGTTACGAACAAACACTTGAGTTCCTTTGTCTGTAGCAAAAGGTTCTACAACTGGTTCTTTATTTGGTTCGGAAATCAATCGCCAACCAGTTTCATCATCTATGGTTTTTGTCCTGATCTCTATGTTAGCTACAGCGGCAATCGAAGCGAGTGCTTCTCCCCTGAAGCCATAGGTTAGAATGTTTTCTAAATCTTCTGGAGTGTAGATTTTACTTGTTGCGTGCCGACGGATGGAAAGTTCAAGGTCTTCCCGAGACATTCCACAACCATCGTCGACAACGTGTATAAGTTGCTTACCACCTTTGTGGATTACGATTGCAATTGTTGTTGCCCCAGCATCCAACGAATTTTCCACAAGTTCCTTAACAACTGATTCAGGGCGTTGCACTACCTCGCCAGCAGCAATTTGATTGGCAATATATTCGGGCAATATTTGTATTCTATTTCTAACTTTGGTTTCCAATAATTTTCTCAAAAAATATTAACTTGTTCTTTTTCATTTAAGCAAGTTAATAAAAAGATAAGTTATGAATAAAGATGATATTTTTTTTGAAATAGAGCAAATATTTACAGAAATAGTTGAAATCCGAAGAATAATTCATCAGAATCCCGAGCTTTCTTTTAAAGAATTCAATACTGCAAATTTAATATGCAATTTTTTGGACAATCTTGGAGTGAAATACTTTAGAGTAATAGAAACTGGAGTTGTTGGATTGATAGGGAAGAACCAAACGGATAAGTGCATTTGTTTTCGAGCCGATATTGACGCTTTACCTATCCAGGAAGAAACTGATCTGCCTTTTGCATCAAAATATCCAAATGTAATGCATGCTTGTGGACATGATGTCCATATTTCAATTCTTCTTGGAACAATTAAAATTTTAAAGAAGTTTGAAGATATATTACCGATAAATGTTAAGTTTATCTTTCAGCCTGGCGAAGAAAAACTACCCGGGGGCGCAAAGAAACTGATTGAAAAAGGAGTTCTTTCAAATCCCGATGTTGTTGCCATTTTCGGACAGCATACTTACCCGGAAACCGAAGTTGGTACAATTTCCATTGGAAGTGGAACAATTATGGCTTCTTCTGATGAATTATATTGGACCTTGTCGGGAAAAAGTTCTCATGCCGCTCAACCCTATTTAGGAAGCGACCCAATCAGGGCTGGCATTGCGATTATTTCATCACTGTATGATTTACCAACGAAATTCAAACACCCATTTGAACCAGCTTTGCTTGCCATTACTTCATTTAATGGTGGCTCGGCTACTAATATTTTTCCCGATGAAGTTAAAATTATGGGCACTTTAAGAACTTTTAACCAATCAACAAGAAATGTTCTTTTGGAAAAGATACAGGAATTTTCTGCCAAAATTGCTTCCTGTTATGGGGTAAACTCCATTTTCGAGCCTGTGATTGGTTACCCACCGCTCGTTAATGATACGAAACTAACAGAGTTTGTAAAAAATCAAGCCAAAGAAATTTTTGGCGGAGAAAAGGTGTTGGATTTTGAGCCTAAAATGTGGGCAGAGGATTTTTCTTATTACCTTCAAAAAGTTCCTGGTGTTTTTTGGTTCTTGGGAGTTAAACCAAAAGGTTCGGAGGGGGAAATTTTTGGTCTCCATTCTTCTAAATACAATCCAGATGAAAAAGCGATGAAGTTTGGAATTGCTTTATTTGTTAAACTTGCTTTCTCGTTTCATGGCAACAATTAATCTTGAAACTATTAATTTTATTTTTCGAAAGTTCATTTCGAAGGAACATAGACAAGGTTTTTCAAATTTTGCATACTGGGCATCTCTTGTAAGTATTGTTCTTGGTGTTGTAGCTTTAGCTGTTTCAATTTCTATTCTCGAGGGTTTTCAAACTGCAATACAGGAGAATGCGGTTCGATTTACTTCGCACATAAAAGTTTTTACTTTCGACAGGAAATCCTTTTCTAAAGCGGATTCTATCGTAGGTAATTTACAAAAAAAAATACCTGAAATTTCTGGTGCTTATCCAGTTGTATCTTCGGTTGTAATATTACGATATAAGAATGTTGTTGAAGGAATTTCCTTGCAAAGTCTCGACCCAGAAAAAATAAAAAACTTGCGTAAGATTGAAACATTTGGTAATAAGAATGATTTGAACATGAATTCCGAAGGTATTTTCTTAGGTCGAATGCTTGCAAATCGTATGGGAATCAGTTTGGGCGACAGCGTTGTTTTGCTTCACATCAATTTTAATGTGGAAAATAGGGAATTCCATCCCGAATTTTTTAAAGTCAAAGTCGTTGGATTTTTCGAGTCTGGGATGGCTAAATATGACGATGTTTTTGCCTATGGAGGAGACAACACTGTAAAAAAAATTAATAGATTGTCGACAACCGATGCAAATTCTATTGAAATATATTTGAAAGACATTACTAAAGTTGATTCTGTAGCCAAAAAAGTTGAAGCTGTGCTTGGATACCCTTTCTATTGCTTTACTTTCTACGATTTGCATTCCTCAATTTTCGCTTGGATTGAATTGCAAAAGAAACCGATCCCAATTGTTTTGAGTTTAATTACAATTGTTGCTGTTTTCAACGTTGCAACTTTTTTGTTGATTAATGTAATTGAAAAAACGAAAGATATTGGAATTCTGTCTGTGCTTGGTTTACGACCCTTAGAAATTGTTGTGATTTTCTTGCGAATTGGTTACAAAATTTCTTTACTGGGGATTTTCTTTGGCGTTTTGATTTCCCTTGCTTTTACGTTTCTTCAAAAAGCGTTCAAAATTATTCGGCTGGATAGTAAAGTTTATTATTTCAACATCTTACCTATTTCATTTAATGTTGAAACCTACTTTCTGGTGATTTTTTTCACTTTGGTTGTAACTTTTATATCGGCAATTATTCCATCGATTATTGCTTCGCGGCTTAAACCTGTTGATGTTCTTAGGTTCGCTAAATAAAATGGAACTTAATAAGCTTCTAACTGAATTAGAAAGCGCATTAAGGAGTGATAAGTTAAAAGGGAAGGCTTCGCAAATTAAAATGTCGCCTTTGGTTGGGAATGAACCATATCGACCATTTGAACCAAGTGAAACTGCAAGCAAAAGTGCAGTTTTGCTCCTTTTAGTTGGGGATTCTCTTGAAAATTTGAAAATTTTGTTTACTTTAAGAAGTTCACAGTTGCCTTTGCATGGTAATCAGATTAGTTTTCCAGGCGGGCACTGTGAAAGTGACGAAGAGATTAAGACTACTGCCTTGCGAGAAACTTACGAAGAAATTGGCTTAAATAGCGAGGAAATTAAAATTCTTGGTGAGCTATCTAAACTATATGTTCCTCCCTCCGATACGATTATTTCGCCTGTAGTGGGCTATCTTCCTTCTTTGAAAGAGTTAAAAGTAAACAAAGTGGAAGTCGAAGAAGTTTTTTTAGTTGATTTAAGCTTTTTTCTTGACGAAAAGAAAAAAGAAATGGAAATATGGGAACATAAATCCTTACAGATAAAAGTTCCACTTTGGCGGGTTCATCCTAAAGTGCCTCTTTGGGGAGCAACTGCAATGATACTTTCTGAATTTGTTGACATTGCAAAAGAAATCTTAACATTTGATGCAAAATGATAAACAATATTTATTTTTGAAAATTTTAATTAAAACATAACAGTGGGCAAGAATAATTTGGATAAAAATAAAGTATTATCGAAATTGAAAACACTTTCTGTTGAGGAATATTTCAAGGGAATATTAAGATCAGATATTACAATTTTATCCCGAGCAATAACCCTTGTTGAAAGTAATCTTCCCGAACATAACAAAATTGCACAAGAGTTACTTACAAAAATACTTCCGTATACTGGTAATTCAATACGGGTTGGAATTACTGGTTCTCCAGGGGTTGGGAAGAGCACTTTAATTGAAAGCCTTGGAATGTATCTTTGTGAAAGTGGACATAAAGTATCTGTTCTTGCAATAGACCCGTCGAGTAGTTTAACGAAAGGTTCGATTCTTGGAGATAAGACCAGGATGGAACGTTTGTCCCGACATCCTAATGCATTTATTCGCCCTTCGCCTTCGGGAGGTGTTTTGGGCGGGGTAGGCCGTAAAACTCGTGAATCTATTTTGCTTTGCGAGGCTGCGGGGTTTGATGTTGTCTTTGTAGAAACAATTGGAGTGGGGCAAAGCGAAATTCTTGTACGTTCTATGGTCGATTTCTTCCTATTGTTGATTTTACCTGGCGGAGGCGATGAAATACAAGGGTTTAAAAAAGGTTCTGTTGAGCTTGCAGATGCAATTGTTGTGAACAAAGCCGATGGCGAAAATTTGTCTTTGGCAAGACTGACAATGAAAGAATACAAAAAAGCAATTCATTACATAACAAATGCAACTGAAGGATGGGAAACTAAGATTCTACTTGCTTCTGCTCTTCATAATATTGGCATTAATGAACTTTGGCAGGTTGTTTTGGAATTTTGTGAAAAAACTAAAGAAAGCGGTGTTTTCCAGTTGCGGCGGAGGGAACAAATCCTTGACTGGTTTCACTCATTGTTGAAAGAAACTGTGTTGAATTCTTTTTTCCAAAATCAAATTGTAATGAAGCTTTTACCAGAATTGGAAGAAAGTATATTTAAAGGAAAGATTACTCCAACACTTGCTGTTGAAAAACTATTTAATGAATTGAAAAATGAAAATTATTTTAGCAACAAATAATAAGCACAAGGTTATTGAAATTCAATCAAAGTTCAAAGAACATAATTTACCATTTGAGTTGGTAAGTTTAGAACAAGTTGCCGACGAAAAATTTGAAATTGAAGAAACAGGTTCCACACTCGAAGAAAATGCATTGTTGAAGGCAAAAGAAATTTACGCAAAGTTCAAACTTCCAACTATTGCAGATGATACTGGGTTGGAGGTTGAAATTTTAGGTGGTTTGCCTGGTGTTCATTCTGCGAGATTTGCTGGTAAGCAGGGTAACGATAAAGAAAATAGAAAGAAATTGTTGTCGATGCTCGATGGTGTTCCTTTGGAAAAAAGGGATGCCAAATTTAGGACAGTGATATGCTTTTTCGATGGAACCAAACCAACGTTTTTCGAAGGCGTTTGCAAAGGGAAAATAATTATGACCGAGCGAGGTTCTTTTGGTTTTGGTTACGATTCGATCTTTATCCCTGAAAATTTCGATAAAACTTTTGCCGAAATGGAATTGGAAGAGAAGAATAAAATTAGCCACCGGAGTAAAGCTATTTCCTTGCTAATAGATTTTTTGAAAAATTATCCAGGTGATTAAAGAAAAATGAAAATTTTTGGTAAGCATTACCAAACAATTTGGGAAACCGACGAAGATGTAAATTCTGTTTCGATAATTGACCAAAGATTGTTGCCTTTTGAATTAAAAATTGCCCAATTGTCGCATTTTGAAGATTTTTTGTTTGCTATAAAAGAGATGCAAGTTCGGGGGGCACCATTGATAGGTGTTACAGCTGCTTATGCATTATTTTTTGCTGTTAAAGAGGAAGAACCAGATAATTTTGAAAAATGCCTTAAAGAATCAATTGAAAAGTTACTTTCTACTCGTCCAACTGCTGTAAATTTAAGGAATGCAATAGAAGGTTGCTTGGATGAACTAAAGAAGGGAACTGATTTCGAAGCGAAGAAAAGAATAATACTTGAATATGCTCGCTATCTTCGTGAAAATGACGTACAAATTTGCAGGAAAATTGGCGATTATGGCGTGGAATTAATTAAGGAAATCTTTTCAAAGAAAAAAAAAGCGGTAAATATTCTAACACATTGCAATGCAGGATGGCTAGCCACAATTGATTATGGCACAGCCCTTTCCCCAGTTTTTATCGCAAACGAAATGGGAATCCCTGTTCATATTTGGGTCGATGAAACTCGCCCATGGAATCAAGGTTCTCGTTTAACTGCTTTCGAACTTTTACACGAAGGTATTCCACATACAATCATTGCCGATAATACAGGTGGATATTTGATGCAAAGAGGATTGGTAGATATTGTAATTGTTGGAACAGATAGAACAACTCGAACTGGTGATGTAGCAAATAAGATAGGAACATACTTAAAAGCACTTGCTGCAAAAGATAATGGAGTGCCTTTTTACGTGGCATTGCCTTCAAGTTCAATTGATTGGAGATTAATTGATGGTATAGGTGAAATTCCAATTGAAGAACGAAACCCGAATGAAGTTAAATATGTATCTGGGCTTTTCCATAACGAGATTGTAAATGTTCTAATTTGCCCACAGGAAAGCCCAGCAAAAAACTTTGCATTTGATGTTACACCGTCTCGTTTAATTACAGGTTTTATTACGGAAAGGGGAATTTGTCCACCAACAGAAGACGGCCTTTTGTCCTTATTTCCGGAAATGAAGCAAAGTTTGAAAGGTAATGAATAAAACAGAATTTGAAATTTTAGAAAAATTAATTGAGTTTCGAGCAAAACTTTGGGATTTAAAAGTCATTGGACAAATTGGTGAGGTGTCTTTCGGGAATGTGAGCCACAGATTGAGTGATTCTGCCTTTGCAATTTCGCAAAGCAATACTGGGGGCAAAAGACAACTGTGTTCAGATGAGTTTTTTATTGTTGAAATTGATAATCAAGATTTTAGTTCGTTAAATTTTATTCGAGGTTCGATGACAGAGACTCGAAAACCATCGCGAGATACAGCGATTCACGGTGCTCTATATTCAGCTTCGAAGGAGATTAATGTTGTTGTTCATTTTCACCATCCTTTTATTTGGAAAGACTTCTATGAAGTTTTCCCTACCACAAGCGAGAATTCCCCAGAATGCTCAATCGAGCTTGCAAAAGAAGTCTTTAACATTTGTAAATCCCTTGATTTAGAAAATAGCTGGATAATTATTCTTGGTAGCCACAAAGATGGTATTTTAACATTTGGGAATAATTTAGAAACTTTAGAGAAGAAAATTATTTCATTATTAGAAAAATATCCTTGGTAAATATTGAATTTTAGGGACGTGTTCCTATACGAAGATTGACATTAACACCGTATTTTTGTATGAAATTGATAAGGTCAGAAACATTTTTCAGTGTAGAATCAAGCTTTTGAGAGAACTCTTTGTCGTAAATTAATTTATTTGCTAAATTATCCCCATTTCGGATTTCATTTAAAATATTGTTTAACTGGACTAAAGCAGTGTCAATTTTCCAAACAATTCCGTTTCCACTTTCAATTAAATTGGTTGTTTCAATGGAGATTTTGTCTAACCGTGTTATTATTTTGTCTATTTTGGGTTCATAAGTTGCATAATCGGAACGAAATGAGGAGGAGATTTCTTTCAAATTTCTAATTATTTGGTTAATACCAGATTGATTTTGTTCCAAAATTTCTCTGGTCATTACAAGTGTTTGATTAGCATTATCGATAGCAACTCGAATGTTAGTTGTAAAGTTTTTGTCGGCAAGGATTTTATTTGTGGAAGTTAAAGTTGTGTCCAGTTGGCTAATGGTATGCTTTGTTTTTTCCAAAATAACACCAAGCTGAGTAACAAGGTCGGCAAAATCAGCCGATGTTTCGCCTTGAATTTCAACTTGTGGGTCGAACTTTTCTTGTGAACTTCCAGGAAAAACTTCTATTTTTTTCCCTCCGGTAATTTCAAGAATAGTAATTCTGGCTCTAACATCTTTTCTAAAGTCATCAGTATTGTCTATTGTAGCAGTTACCAGAACTGAACCGTTATCGTTAACAACGGAACTAACGGAACCGCGTTTGACACCATTAACAACTACAGGACTTGAAACTTGTAAGCCACCGGAATTAGGAAATCGAAATTTGATAGTTTGGGTCGAAACAGAAACTTTATACCCACGGCCAAATATTAGCCCAAAAATCAAAAGTAATGTCCCTGCAACCGAAACAAGCCCAACTTTAAGTTCAATTTGCTTGATATTTTTCATAATTCGTTAATAAATAAAAAACAAAATTAATTTTAAAAGTTTTATAACGAACAAACATACATAAAGATTTAAACATTTCCCCAATTTGTTTTTAAAATCAAGATTGTATGAAAAACAAAATTTTATAATTTAGTAATTTCAATTTTAGACTTTACTAATAGGAGTATCATATGCCAATAAAACTTGCTATCAATGGTTTTGGTCGAATTGGTCGGCTATTCCTCCGACATTTACTAAAATACAAAGACAAAGTTAAAATTGTTGGAATCAACGACATTACCGATGCACCCACACTTGCTCATCTTTTCAAATATGATTCAGTGCATAGAATTTATCCAGGGGAAGTTAAATTCGAAGGCAACAATTTGATTGTTGACGGAGTTTCAATTCCTGTTTCCGCAGAAAAACAAATTGAGTCGTTGCCTTGGAAAGGCAATGTAGATATAGTTTTCGAGTCGACTGGTGTTTTTCGTCGCAAAGAACAATTAGAAAAGCATTTGCAAAATGGAGCGAAAAAGGTTGTGCTTTCTGCACCAGCTAAAGATGAAGTCGATGCAACAATTGTAATGGGGGTTAATCATCAGATTTTGACGGGAAATGAAAAAATTATTTCTAACGCTTCCTGCACAACCAACTGCCTTGCCCCAATGGTAAAAGTTCTCGACGACAATTTTGGTTTTGAAACTGGGTTAATGGTTACAGTTCACGCATATACAAACGACCAAAGGATACTTGATTTGCCACATAGCGATTTACGAAGGGCTCGAGCTGCAGCGATTAATATGATACCAACCACAACTGGGGCAGCAAAAGCTGTAGGGCTTGTCATTCCCAAATTAAAAGGGAAACTGAATGGTTATGCTGTGCGTGTTCCCGTTTCTGATGGGTCTTTGACCGACCTTGCCGCTATTCTATCTAAACCTGTTACGAAAGAAGAAGTTAATCAAGCTATGAAAACTGCGGCAGAAACCTATTTGAAAAATATTTTGCAATACACAGAAGAACCTCTTGTTTCCTCCGATATTGTTGGCAATCCTCATTCTTGTATTTTTGATGCTCAACTTACACAAGTTTCAGGTAATTTAGTTAAAGTTGTTGGCTGGTATGATAATGAATATGGTTATGCAGCTCGATGTGTGGATTTAATACTTGAGTTAATGAAGTTTATGAAATAAAAGGTCTTTTATGATCAAGTCCATTTATGATTACAATTTTGCAGGCAAGAGGGTTCTTGTTCGGGTTGATTTTAATGTCCCTCTAACTCAAGATGGAAAAGTTGCCGACGATACTCGGATTGTTGAAACTCTTCCTACAATAAATAAAATAATTGATGATGGTGGAATTCCGATTTTGATTTCTCATCTGGACAGGCCTAAGGGTATTGTTAATTCCAAATACTCGTTGCTTCCAGTTGCTAATTATTTAAAAGAGCACTTTGGATATGATGTTCATTTCGTCTCGGATTGCATTAGCAATGAAGCGCAAAAGGTGATAGAAAGCTCTGTGCCTGGGCAAATTGTTTTACTCGAAAATATAAGATTCTATAAAGAAGAGGAAGAAAATTCTGTTGAATTTGCTCAAAAACTTCGTCTCTTCGGCGATGTTTATGTTAATGATGCTTTTGCAACTTGTCATCGTTCTCATACAAGCATTGATGCATTACCTCGACTTTTCGAAGATAAATTCGCTGGGCATCTGTTAATGAATGAAATATACTATTTGGACAAAGCAATTTCAAATCCCTCCAAACCTTACATTGCTATTATTGGTGGGGCAAAGATTTCAGGTAAAATTGATGTAATTCAGAACTTACTTGAAAAGTGCGACCAAATATTAGTTGGTGGAGGTTTAACCTATACTTTTCTCAAAGCATTGGGTTATAATGTTGGTAATTCAATCGTTGAGGAAGAAAAAATTGCCTTGGCTAAAGATTTACTCGAAATGTCCAAATCTTTGAGAAAAAATTTAACTCTTCCTAGGGACATAATTGTCGCCGACCGCCTTGATGAGCAGGCTAATATCAAAAATGTTAAATTAAACGAAATTCCCAATGGTTGGATGGGTGTGGACATTGGCATTGAGACCCGAAAAATTTATCAGAATTTAATATTAAGTTCCAGAATGGTTGTTTGGAACGGGCCGGTTGGTGTTTTCGAAATCAACAAATTTTCGGAAGGAACAAAAACCATTGCGAATGCAATGGTTGAAGCCACTGCTAGGGGTGCAATTACATTTGTTGGTGGCGGTGATTCCGCTGCTGCTATTTCTCTATTAGGTTTAAAAAATCAAGTTTCTCATGTTTCTACTGGTGGAGGTGCTTCGCTTGATTTCCTTGCTGGTAAACCAATGCCAGGTATCCGCGCATTAGAGTGCTAATTTTGTGTTATATTGAATTTTGATAAGTTATTTTTCGGTTAATTTTATTTTATTGTGGAAAAGGAAAATATTCATTTGATCGAGCTGGATTTGTTCGAAAATCCTGCAATTTTGTTGGATAATCTTATTATTGTTTCATACAATGATAAGGTAAAAGATTTATTTAATCCAACGAAGCCAGAAATAGCTAATTTTAGAATCGAAAAGAGTGAACTTTTTTATATTGATTTTCGATTCGAAAATTTCCTAAATTCATTAAAGAATAATGTTGAAGTTAAAGACTTTTATCTTTTATTATGGAATAAGACCCCTATTTCTGCAAATACGAAAGTATTTGAACGAAATGGAAAAAAGTATACTTTAGTTAGTTTAACGCGCTTTGCTATTTCCGATGCAAAAAGCTTTTATCCTCTTTTTGGAAGTCCAGAATACATAAAAAATTTAGTAGACAGATTTGATTTTTGGATAACAGTTCGCGACCGAGAACAAAGATTGGTTTTGTGCAACCAAAGTTTCGAAAATTTTATTGGGAAAAAATTTTCAGAACTTGCTGGGAAAACTTTAGTTGATATATTTGGTGATACAGAGCAAGTAAGGGAACAAATTGAAACAGATTTGCAATTATTTAATGGCGAAAAAGAACAAATTCATCTGCATCAGCAACTTGTTGACTCGAAAGGCAAGACCCATTATTTAGAAATTACAAAATTTTTAATACACTTTGGTTCAAATGAATATATATTTTGTCTTTCTCTTGACACAAGCGAATTGGATTACATTAGACAATTGTACGAAGAAAGTTCGACGCTTTACCGTGCTCTAATTGAAAATGCATTTGATGCGATTTACTTAATGAAAGGACGTCATTATGTTTATGTTAATCCAAGATTTTGTGAGCTTACTGGCTATACGGCCGAGGAATTAACTTCCAAAAATTTTGACTTTGATATATTAATTCCCGAAGAAAGTAAAAAATTTCTTGAGGAGCGTTATAAAGCCCGTTTAGAAGGTCGAGAAATTCCAAACCAATATGAGTTACAGCTTCTTCATAAATCTGGCAAGCGAGTATATGTTGAAGTTAGCACAGTTTCGGTTGGTAAACCTGGCGAAGTTGTAGTTATGGGCATTATGCGAGATATTACCCAGAGAAAACTGTACGAACAACAACTTCGTGAATCCGAAGAAAGACTTAAGGAATTAAACACTGCAAAAGATAAATTTTTTAATATCATTGCCCATGACTTGCGAGCACCAATTTCTGGATTAATATCGATGACAAAAACATTGATTGAGAATTCCAATATCCTTACGCCCGACGAAACAAAAGAACTTTTAAATGAACTTTTGGATTTCGCCAATCAATCATACAATCTTTTAGAAAACTTATTACAGTGGTCACGTTCTCAAACTGGAACTATTCCTTTTAAGCCCGAAGAAGTAGATTTGTATGAAATTGCGCTATCCAGTGTGGTTATTAATGAACCAAATGCAAGGCAAAAAAATATTAAAATTACAAATTTAGTTCCTAAAGATTCTATTTGCTGTGTCGATAGAAATATGATTACCACAGTTATCAGGAATTTGATTTCGAATTCAATAAAATTTACAAATCCAGGTGGAGAAATTCAAATAACTTTTAAAGATAATCCAAATGATTTCGAAATTATGGTTTCCGACAATGGTATTGGAATGGATGCTGAAAAACTATCGAAGTTGTTCAAAATTGGTGAAAATGTTTCCACACCAGGTACTGCGCAAGAAAAGGGGAGTGGCTTAGGCTTGATTTTGGTCAAAGAGTTTGTGGAAAGAAATGGTGGTACAATTCGGGTTGAAAGTGAAGTTGGAAAAGGAACTTCCTTTTTCATAAAAATACCGAAGAAGAAAATAAATGTGACACCCCCCACTGGCGAAAATTAGCCAAAAAATTTTTTTTCATTTTTTCTGTTCGAAAATTATCCAAAAATTTGTCTTTTTTTCGACATTTTTCCTTTCTTTACTTCCACTTCTTTTTTTTATTTCTATTTTGAAATTCTATGAAATTCTTTATAGATAAGCATTTTCGAATTATCGCATAATTCAAAAAAACTCCTTGGCATATACTTTGAAAATATTTTAATCGATTAATAATTTGAAAACATTAAGGAGGAAAAAATGCCGTTTGCAATTGGAGGAAATTCGAGAATAAGAACAAATATTCCAGCCGAAAACGCTTACAATGCTTTGGAAGTTTCCAATCGGAATATTTCATTAAGACAATTGAGGTTGTCTACAGGGAAAAGAATTAACAACCCTGGGGACGATGTGGCTGGATACATAACATCTCGTGCTTTGCAATCCAGAAATGGTGCAATGAAGGCAGCTTTGTTGGCTGTTGGAGATGCATATGCCGTAACAAATATATCAATTGAAGCCCTCGATAATATTTCGCAAAGATTGCTTACCATTAAAGATACTGTTTCGCAAGCTGCCAGCGGAGCATTGGGAACAAATGAGTTGGTATCCCTTGCTAAAGCAGCATATCGAATGGCACAGCAAATTCAAACAATTGTAGATACAACTGTTTATGGCGGGCGACAGTTGCTCGATGGGACCTTCTCTGCTGATTTTGTTATCGGTATGAATGCAAGATACGACCTGGTTACTTTGGCAATCGATTTGACTACTTATAATTCCGAATACAACATTCCTAGTGGGAGTTTTAATATTAATGCTATGTCTGCGCAACATTTTGCAGGCGTTAGCAATTTGGACTTAACCAGTTTAGATGCTGTTTCTAGTACAAATTTGGGAATATTTTCATCCTCTCAAATCAATTTAACAATTCAAAGTCTTAATCAAGCACTTGAAAATGTCAACAAAGTTGGGTCATTGCTCGGTGGAATTAGCAACAGATTAGCTTCACAGGAAGACCTTTTGAAAGCACAAATTACAAATTATAACGCCGCTATTTCTCGAATAGAAGATGCAGATGTTGCTTTGGAACAACTTGAATTAATCAAAGCTCAGTTTCTGCAACAGGCTTCCTTGATTTCGCTTGCTCAAGCAAACGCAAATCCTCAAGCATTCTTGCAATTAATTAGAGGATAATAAATTTTCTTAATTCCTACCTAAACCTCGAAACAAGGCAAATCAGGGGGGAGATTTGCCATTTTTTTATAATATTATTTCTTCTTTTGGAATTTTGCTCTCTGGTTTTTCGGGTCCGAATATTACATAGTTTGGAGTAATTAAATATATTTGCCTTCTTCTCGAAAGTTCCCTTATGGTGGCTTCAATAGAAGGAATATAGTCGTATATATAATAAACAACAATATCTTTTTTAAATTCATTGAGTTTATTTAGGGCATTAAAATCGATACCTCTTAATTCTAAACCTAAAAAAATGATGTATTTTGTTTTATCCTTCCCAAAATAACTTCCTTTGGTATACCAAGCAAGCTGAGGATTAAGTGTATCGGAGTCATTTACTTTATGGAATAAATAAACAAAGTTGTTTACTTTATGTGATTCCAAAAACTTAGCGATTCGTTCGCCCCCAAAAATTTTGCCCGTAGGCCTTTGGGATACTTGAATAATTACGAGAACTAAATAAGAAATCGTTATAAGGTATATAAAGGATTCTAATAATTTGTTTTCAATTATTGATATATTTTTTTTCTTCTTTTCGATTAAATATATTGTATAAAGGATTATAATTGCTACCGACAACATAACAAAATGGTAAAAAATTTCATCAAGATTCCAAATTTTTAAGGAGTTTCGGAGGTTGGGCGATAGACTCCACATAAGTGAGACTAAAAGCAGAACAAATGTTAATAGTTTTCCTTTTAATGATAGCTTAGGAAAATATATTACGATAAATTCAAGTATTAGATAGAGGGCTGGAATTAATAGATATAGAGTGTAGTGATTAAGTTTAGTTGGTGCAACACTATAAACAAGGAGCCCCCCTAAAAACCATAAATAAAAAGTATCAGAAAGAAAATTGAAAGTAAAAAATGATTTGCGAAGCCCATTAATTTTTATTCTTAAGAAAATATAAAAGAAAACGAGTATTAACAAAGGATTTGAAATTATTAATTGGTTAATATAAAACAAAGGTCCTAAATGCTTTGAATTTGATTCAACAATGGTAAACAAGTGTGGGGGTAGAAAAGCAGACAAAAAGTTCCATCCATATTTTGAAAACATAAAAATATGCCAAGGAAGGGCAACGAGCACACCTATGAGGAATAGCAATGAAACTTGATAAAGTTTTTTCTTGCCATAATATATGTAAATGAAAGGAATAGTAATTAAGGGGATTAATGAAACAACAATTTTAGTCATCAAAGCAGAAGCAAAAAAAACAACAATCCCAACTCCGAAAAAGTATTTATTAATTTTTTTTGTTTCATTCACGAAATAGTAAACCAGAACAACTACAAACAAAACAAAGAATAAAAGCGGAATGTCGGCCATTCCTTGCCTTGAGTAATAAAAATAATGCGAAGAAAGAAGTAGATTGACTCCAAGAAGAAAGACAATTTGGTAGTTAAAAAAATGAGAAAAAGTGTAAAAAAACAAAACAATGATTAGTGAAGAGGTAAGCACAGAAAATAAGCGAATAGCAAACAAATTTGCACCGAATATTTTCATATTCAAAGCCATTGCCCAAGGTACCAAAGGAGGATAAGTAGAAGAGTAAAGCATACCAAGTGCCAAAGGAGTTTGATCCCACCATTGGTTTGTGTTAAGGATTTCCCTTGCTCGGTAAGCGTATAGTCCCTCGTCCCAAGGTTGAATTTCGCCCTTTTGTATATTGAATAATAAAAGAATTATTGAAAGAAGAAATAGGGCAAATGTAATGGAAAAAATGTCTCGCTGGTTCATTTAAGGGAACAAATAAGATTCATCAACTTGAAGAATTTCAAAAGTATTATCTTTATCGTGGACGAAAGCAATTACTTTTAGCTTATTAACCCTCCAATCTTTGCCTGCTGGGATAACATATTGAAATTCTTTGATAATTCTTGTTCCAGACGCCAAAGGTCTGTCGGAAATTTGTATACCCCAAGTTGGTGTTATACCATCGCGAAGGACATTATTGTGGACATAATTTTCGACATCAGGGGGTGTTTTCCTATCATCTCGCTGATATTGAACGATACTATCTTCAGCAAGATATAAGCAAAGGTGATAGTTCGAGGAAGACGTTTCAAGGAATTTTAATTCTACTCTTGCTAATATTGTTTGAGTGTTTTGATCAAATGAAGTTGATAATTTTAAATCGAGTTTGGGCTTTTGCGATAGTAAATTTTGTATCGCATTTTCCCATTGACCTTCGCGCATAATATGGGATTTGTTTGGAAATCCAACACGATTAACCATACCGTTAGGATTACCTGCTCGGCTACAACCGAAAAAGTTGTCGAGTTCATTACCTATTGCTGTTCTAAAGTCATATGGATGATCACTTGTTGGTTTAGCATATCCACCAGCGTGTACAGATAATAAGATTAGGTTATTTGGATATTTATTCTTTAATGAATGTGCAACTTCGGTGGCTTCGGGGCAATTACCACATCGAAATCCTGTATATTCTTCTAAAAGGATTTTTTGTTGGTAAGTTGTAGTGTCTGAACCTTGGGGATTTTCAAGATATGGTGGATTTATTTTATCGCATTTCCAAAATAGCAGTGTTAGTAGGATTAATAAATATATTCTTTGCATATTTGCCTCAAAATGATGTTGTTATTGACAAACTAAATCCATAAGAAGTTGGTACAAATCTGCATACACCACCAATGCAAACAACACCTCCTGCTTCTCTGCCGAACCCAACTGAAACTCTTGTAGTTTCGCGAATGTAGGAGACGAGAAATTTTATGTAATGCACCTGGAATTCTTTATTTACATTACCATAGTTCCATTGGTCAATAATCGAAAAATACCAATGTGGTGCAATTGAATGTTCAATCAAAAAAGCAAACCAATTTCCATTTTTTTTGTCGTCGCTAAGAGCAGTGCTATCGTTTTTCGACCACATATGTTGAATTTCGGTTCTTAATGTATGCGTTCTATTCATAGAATAAATGATTTCTGAGGCAAGGGTGCGGGAGGTCACTTTACCATAGAGCGGTGAACCTTCGTTTTCCATTACATCTTTGTTGTAAATTAAATCAATATAAGACAATTTAAGTTCTAAAGATGACGAAAGTTTCCTGCGTAATTCAACAAAGAAATCGCGATAGAAAAGCACATCTCCTATCCCAAAAAATTTACTTTTGTAAGTAAATTCGTCAATTCTTTGAGTATCTAATGAATTAATGCGCGAAAAGCCAAAAGTAATGTTGGTTTCAAAGTTATCATTTGCAAAAATTTTAGTGGGGATTGTATAATTCAGCTCTGCTTGGAAACCGATTTCACCATTTCCTTGTGTGGATGCTGCATAGAAAGCGGGAAGACTATAAATGTGTTGTTTGGTAAGAGAAGGTAGGTAATTCAAAAGCAATTCCAATCCTTTTGCTTCGCGGTCTGTTCGAAATTCGAAATTATCATACCGGTGAAAGCCAAAAAGAAGAGAAAACCCTTGGGTGAAAATTGAAATGTTAGTATTTAATCCATTACCTTCATTGTATGAGAACTTGTTTCTGTAATTTGGGTCATTGTATTTATGTGCATATTCAAACGATACAGTAATCCAAGATGTTGCAAAATCTATTCTATTTGAAAAAGCCAAAACATTCTGGGGCAAACGATACTTCGAATCTAAATCAGGTTGATATCTACTAACAATACTACCACCAATGATAAAACTAATGTTTTTGAAAAGAAATGGGAAAATAGAAGATAATTCAACATTAGCGTCAATACCTCTGATTATTGACCTACTTTGCGACCAAAAAAACCTTTGTTTACCAAGCAAACCTTTTACCGTAATGCCTTCGTAGGGTATAAGTGCTAATTTGACTCCATCGAACGAATTGTCTATTCCAAGGTTTCTTTCTTCGTAGCCACGGAGAACCATTCCACTACCGAATTGTTCGTAAAAGTTCCCAGCGGTGATATCAATCCAGTCATTCTTATAGGATATTGAACGATAAGCTATCCCTGAACCTTGAAATCGGGGGTCGTAGCCAAGAATTGGATTCTGGTAGCTTTCGAATCTCAAATCAAGATTAATGTTATTTGTCGATAAAGTTAAAAAAAGGTAATTGTTGGAAAGAAGTTTTTCAGGCGTGTTGGCGGAACCGATTGTTGAATCTGGAAGATAATAGTAAGAATCGCTCTGGAAATTACCTCCTATTTGGAGATTATCAAGTAAACTTTGTGAATAAACATTGATACTGAAATAAAAAAATATGCAAAAGTAAATTAGGTAATGTTTCATATTTATTCTTCAGGTTGGTGCAAAACATTAATCATTCTCTGGGTTTCATTGGCAAGGTTGTGTTGGTTTCCACATATTTTAAGATAAGTTTCATAATCTTTGAGGGAATTATTTTTGTCTTTTAAATTATAATATGCAGAAGCACGAGCATAGAAAGCCAAACCAAATTTTGGTTTAATTTCTAGCGCTTTAGTAAAATCTTCTACGGCTTTATTCCAGTCTTTAAGATAATAATAAATTAAGCCACGAAGGTAGAAATATTCAACCTTGTTTGGTAAAATACTGATTGCGGAATTAATTGATGCAAGCGCATCTTCGTTAAGCCCAAGTTTAATCTCGCAAATTGCTTTAGCGTAAAAAGCATCATTTAAAGCTTTATCGAGCTGAATTGCCTTTTCGAAATCTTGTATAGCAGTTTTGTATTGTTCAAGTTGGGCATAAGCAAGCCCCCTTCCATAGAATGCAGGTGCATATTTGTTATGTTTTTGTATAACTTGTGAATAAAGTTCAATAGCTTTGTTGAAATCTTTTTTCAAATAATAATTATAAGCTTGTTGAATTATTCCCTGTTCTTGAGAAATAAGTGAAAATGTACAAAATGAAACTAAAAGTAAAATTGAAGACACAAATTCAACTTTTTTCATAACTACTCCACAATAATCGATCAAAAATAATAAAATTCGAGGAAGGAAAAAGTAGTTTTTTTGAAAAATAAGAAAATATTTTATTATCAAGAGACAAAATCTGCTAATTTTGTAAATTGGTTTTTCTTGTATTTCGAGGTAAAATGTTTAGATTTTTTAGTAACGATTTAGCCATCGATTTAGGAACAGCCAATACATTGATATATTCAAAAAACGAAGGCGAAATTGTTTTGAATGAACCATCCATTGTTGCTTTCAATAGGAATAATAAGCATATAATTGCGGTTGGGAAAAAAGCGAAGGAAATGCTTGGAAGAACTCCCCGAGACATTGTTGTTAGTCGTCCATTGCAGGATGGTGCTATTGCTGATTTCGAAATCACAGAGGGAATGCTTAAAACTTTAATTAAACAGGTAACACAAAACTGGCGTTCAACTCGAAGGGTTGTTGTTTGTGTTCCGCAAGGAATAACTGAAGTTGAAAAAAGAGCAGTTCGGGATAGTTGCGAGCATGCTGGGGCAAAAGAGGTTTATCTAATATCGGAACCGATGGCAGGCGCTATTGGTGTTGGTGTTGATGTTTTTGAGTCGAAAGGGAATATGATTGTTGACATTGGTGGTGGAACTACCGAAATTGCAGTGATTTCTCTTGGCGGAATTGTGGTTTCAGAATCGATTAAAGTTGCTGGCGACGAAATGACCGAGGCAATTAAAAATTATTTCAAAAAAGAGCACAATTTGCTCATAGGAGATTCAACTGCAGAAAGGATAAAGATTGAAATTGGTTCAGCATATCCATTGGATAAAGAGCAAGATTTCGAGGTCACGGGTAGGAATCTTGTAAATGGTTTGCCCAAAGCTATTGTTTCAACTTCCGAAGAGGTTCGTCGAGCTCTATCCCCAATTGTAAAGCAAATTGTAGAAGCAGTTTTGAGTTTACTCGATAGAACTCCACCTGAACTTGCTTCTGATATTTACAATAGTGGAATTATCCTCAACGGTGGTGGTGCATTGTTAAAGGGTTTGGATAAACTACTTAAAGAAAGCACAAGTTTACCTGTGCATATACCTTCCGACCCACTGAAATCAGTCGTTTTAGGTGCTGGAAAAGTTCTTGAGGACATTTACAACTTTTCAAGAGTTCTAATTCGTGGTTTGCGATATTAATTTCTTTCCAAATGCAAAGAATTATTGAATTTATTTTAAAATATAGGGAACATTTTGTTTTTTTAGGATTTGTGTTTATCTCGCTGTCATTTATTCTTTTGGGCGATATTAACAAGATTGGTGGATTTCGAACAATAGTTGTAGCTACCCTTGGTTGGATTCAAAAAAAAGTTTTTTTAATTCCTAACATTTCTGCTTTGAAAGGCGAAAATTCTGCATTAAGAGAATTGAACTTTATTTTATCTCAAAAGGTAATAAATTCCCGTCGAGCAGAGATAGAAAATATAACCTTAAGGAAAATGTTAGGGCTAAAGGAGAAAATTGAAGTACCTGCCGAAGTTTCCAAAGTTGTTGGGGAAGTGACTATAGATTTGAGAAATTTCATTATTATCGATAAAGGAAAGAAATTTGGAATTTCACCATTGATGACAGTTCGTAATGATGCTGGTTTGGTAGGATTAGTTGTTTTATCGGGCAATAATTATTCCCTCGTTGAATTGATTATAAATGCTAATGTTAAGGTACCCGCTCTCGACATTCGCAGTGGGGTTTTGGGTACAATCAATTGGGATGGTTCTGGTAATCTATTGCTTCGTGATGTTGCTAAATTTGTAGATGTGTGTGTTGGGGATACTATTGTCACTTCAAGATTTAGTATGAAATATGTCCCTTTTGTTCCAATTGGTGTCGTTGTTTCGAAAGAAGAAGCAGAAGGTGAACTTTTTTCTAAAATTGTTGTCAAACCTTTTGTAAATTTTTCTTTTCTGGAAGAAGTTTTTGTTTTGAAGCATTTAGTTGACCCTGAGCTTTTACAATTAATCAAAGAATACGAGGAAAGAGCAATTTTAAGTAAACAAACTACACCTAAGTCACTAAAATTGAATCCTAAAAAATTGATGAACGAAAGACAAATTCAAGATACACTTAAAAAAATTAAGAAATGAAAACCTCTGAAAGTAGAATAAAAATTCAAACTACCTATCTTAAAATTATTTACTATTCTCTTGCCACTTTGTTTCTTTGTGTGGTTCAGTTGTCTTTTTCTTATTTAGTATCAATATATGAAGTCACACCGGATTTACTTATTCTAATTGTTATCTGGATAACTCTTCGAGAGGGAAAATTATTTGGTTTGGTTTCTGGTTTTCTTATTGGAATTTTATTTGATTTTATTTCAATGAATGTAATTGGTGTTAATGCACTGACCAAAACAATTGTTGCCTATTTTGTTGGTTACTTCTACAAAGAAAATGAATTTTGGAACATCATTCGCTCGAACAGGATTTTCCTGTTAACATTCATTTCGGTTTTTCTACACAATGCGATTTACTATTTATTAATGATAAAGCTAACTGATTCAATTGGGTGGGTGTATTTTAAATTTACTATTGGCTCTACATTATATACTTTTCTTTTTTCATTACTTGCATTTTTCTTTAGGATAAGAAAGTTTTGGTAACTTTTAATTTGTTAATATCTTATTTTTGAAATATTGCAGAGTTTTCTGGACAATATCGGTAAGAGAAGGAGTGTATTTGATAATTTCCTTAAACAGGTCAATATAGTAATCGGTGGCATAGTTATGAGCAACTTCATTTCGTAGTTCACGGATATACTTGAAAATTTCTTCGTCAGTAATCAAATTTCTCCTTTTGGCAAGGGCAATTCTTTTGGGAACTGGTAAATCGTACCCATCGAATTCGTAAATATCAAGAAAACGAAATGCTTTTTGCAAAAGAATGTCAGCAGTTCGGGCAAACCTTGAACACAAGGACTCGATAGTTTCAAGCTCCTCTTCGGTGAAGTCAGATTTATCCAGATAAATGTTAATAACCTTATTATAAGAATAAATTAATCTATCGATAGACTTTTGCAACATTTCTACTATTTCTTTGGCAAATTCACGGAAATGGTTCTTTTTCAAATTCGTTCCCATAGTAAAACTGCATCATTTTCAATTAGTTTGACAAAAGGAGACTTTTGTGTGAAAGTGGAAGAAACTATGTCTATTTTAACATCTGGAAGTAAATCGAAAATATTTATTTTGATTTTTCTTATGGTTTCGTAAGGCAATGGATTTTCGGTTAAAATAAGTATATCAATATCACCACCTTTGGTATTTTTTCGAGTTCTGGAGCCGTAAAGATAGATTTTTAAGGCTCCAGTGATTATGGAACTAATTGTGCTTATGATTATTTCTTTTTCTTCTTTTGAAATTCTCATAAAGACAAAAATAACAATCAAAATAATCAAATTAAATTCAATGTATTTATTGAATTTGTTAAATAAATCTGACAGAAAATATAAGTGCAAATAAATTATAGACTTACTTTATTAAAATATTGTATATTTTTTTTATCATTGTAAAGATAATTTAACATTTTAAAAAATACGACATAATTTGGCGATAAAAAATCCATCAGTTTTATGAATAAATGGCAATATAGTAATATGATAGCTTCCTTTTTGTAGATTTGGCAAATTTATTCCATAGAACTCGAAGCTTTCCGAAAGATTAGCAGGGTGGAAATTTGGATGATTTTCTAAAAACTTTTCGACAACCTGGATATTCTCTTCTGGCATCAAAGAGCAGGTTGAGTAGACCAAAGTACCCCCAATTCGAACATATTTTGAATAGGATGAAAGAAGTTCAATTTGCTTTTTCTGAAATCGTAAAAGTTTTTCTTTTGTTAGCCACCATTTATGGATTGGATTTCTACGACTTGTTCCAATTCCTGAACAAGGAGCATCGACAAGAACAATATCGAAGTATCTTTCTTTCAATATGTTAGAACGGTTTGAATGTCTTTCCGAAAGAATATGAGTTCTAATAGATTTGAAAGCAGACCGATGTGCCCGTTTCCTCAATTCAATTAGTTTTTTGTAGGAAATGTCATTTGCAATTATTTCGCCTTTATCCTGTTGCAATAAAGCTAGAAACAAAGATTTTCCACCAGCGCCGGCGCAGGCATCCAAGATTTTATCCTTTGGCTTTGGATTACAGGCAAGACAAATCAATTGGCTACCTTCGTCTTGTATTTCGATTAATCCATTTTTGTATAATGCAGTGTTCATTAAATTTACACGTTCAACAAGTTTAATTCCATAGGGTGAGTAATTTGTTTGAATTGCTTCAAATCCTTTTCCTTTGAGCAAATCAATAATTTTTTCTCGTGAAATACCTATTTTATTAACTCTTATCGATAAATCGGAAGGGTAAAGCAGACTTTCAGCAAGTTTAAAAGGATTAACTTCAAATTGGGGATAATATTGCAACCAAGAAGTTAGAATAAATTCAGGAATTGAAAATCGTATGCTTGCAATATGAAATATATCGTGATTAGCAATTTTTTTGAGTTCATTGTAATTAATTAATTTCATTGAACTTGAATCAATCTCATATATTTTTTCTTTTAAAAAATTAAAGTATTCTGGTATTTGATCGATAATATAATTTAGTAGAAACAAAAAACTATTTTTGAAAGAATAAAATTTGTCGATGGTTTTAGTAATAGATAATAGATTATTAGGGTATAATTCAACATTGATTAGAAGAGTAGCTAAAAGTTCGAGCGAACTTTCTTCGAGTTTGACATCTGGTGCAATCTCTTTGAGTCGATTAATCATGTATCTTGAAAATCCAAGGAAACGGAAATGCAAAAAAACGATTTCCGAAATTAATTTTCTTTCGCTACTACCAATGTATTTCTTTTTCCGAAAATACGATGCAAGAATTTCATCGGTTGGATTGTGGGATTTTATTGCTATTCCAAGCACTTCGGAACAATGTTTTAATATTGTTTCAAATTTCATAATAAATTTTGAAATTAATTTGCAAAATTAATTTTGTTTTGTAATTTTGCTTTTACATTAGGGGGAAAAATTCAAAATAATTTAATTTTATTTGTTTTTATATGAAAAGTTTTTATATTTGTGATTTGAAAAAAGGAATTATTTATGAAATTATTTTGAAGTTTGATATTGGCATAATTATTGCTTTTTACTATTTGCATAAAAGGGAAAAATTGTATGTTAATTTTTAATACAAGGTGATTTTATGAGACGATTTTCTTGGTTCTTTTTAACAACAACTTTAGTTGCTTTGTTTATTTCAGTAAGTCTTTATTCTGCTCCAGAGCTTAAAATCGATCGTTATGTTTTAGGCTCTGGCGGAATGCTCGAAATTAAAAATTCTGCTAACTTGAGCCTTTCTGGGTTAGTAGGTCAAGTTGCAATCGATAGAATCCAACAAGGGAATAGGGTTCTGTATCAAGGATTTTGGGTTCCTTTGGAATCCCCAACCGGTGTCGAAGACAATTCCCCTATTTCTTTCAACGAAAACATAACTAATTTCCCGAACCCCGCCTCGACAACCACAACCTTCCGTTACACTTTAAATGAAAACTCCTTCGTTACCCTTAAAGTTTACGATATGGTTGGGAATCTTATCAAAGTTCTGGTTGATGGATTTCAGCCTGCTGGTTCTCAAGAAATTATTTGGGATCTGAAATCTGATAACCATTTGGAAGTTCCCAGTGGAAATTACTACTACGAATTAACCATTAACCCTGCTCAGATTGCAGGTCTGGACGAATCTCGTTCCAAAACTTATCGAAATATTCTTGTCATTGTCAAATAATTTTGATTAAAATTGAAAACTTCCTTCAATCAAGTAATATATTATTATGTTAAACTAATTATAGGGTTCTAAAATGAAGAGATTCTTTTTAACAACAGCAATTGTTCTTTTAGTTGCAACTTCTTTGGTTTTCTCGCAAATTCCTCGTTTATTGAACTATCAGGCAAGTTTGCGGGACCAAAACGACCGTCCATTTAATGGACAAACCGCGATTACTTTTGCAATCTACGAGCAAGAATTTGGTGGAACTCCAATTTGGAGTGAAAACCAACTTGTCGATGTCGTCAATGGGTTTATGAATGTTTATCTTGGTAAAGAAAACCCATTAAACATTAATTTCAACAAACCATTGTGGTTGCAAATTTCAATCGGGGGCAATTCGTTCCCCAGAACACCTTTAACCTCGACACCTTATGCAATGAAATCTTTGACTTCAACAACTTCTGATACCGCTTTAATAGCCTTGACTGTTGTCGATGGTGCTATTACCCAAGAAAAACTTGCTCCTGGGGTTCAAGCAATTCCTTGGGGACCAGCAGGGGGAGATTTGCAAGGTCAATATCCCAACCCAACCTTGAATCCACAAGCAGTCGTTCGAAACATTCCACCCGGTTCAATTACCCAAGACAAACTTGCTCCTAACGTTTCTTTCCCACCAAGCGGACCCGCAAGTGGCGATTTAACTGGAACTTATCCTGATCCTTTAATCGCCCCGGGCGCAGTAAAAACCGACCGAATCTTCAACGGAGCAGTTACAACCCCCAAAATTGCCGATGGTGCTGTGACCACACCTAAAATTGCAGATTTTGCTGTAACTAACGATAAGATTGCACCAGATGCTGTAACAACCGATAAAATTATGGATGGTGAAGTTTACTTGACTGACCTGAATCAAGAAGTTATTGACTACTTCATTAATGTTGGGGACGCCGCTGGTGGTGATTTGTATGGAACTTATCCGGATCCATATGTTGGTGGTTGGCGTGGAATTCCATTAAGCACAGCAACACCTTCCGATGGGCAAGTTTATATCTATGATATGGCAAATAATCTATGGACACCATCAAATTTGAATGGAGATGTTGTTGGTCCAATTAATAATAATACAGTTACAAAATGGCTTAATATTCCTTTGTTTTCTCCACCACTCAACGATGGTGAAGTTTATGCTTATAGTCAAATTACAAACGACTGGCGACCCATCTATGCCAATGGTGATGTTTCTGGACCTTACAATTCTTTGATTGTTGGTGGCTTGTTAAATGTTCCATTGGCAATGCCCCCTGTAAATGTTGGCGATATTTATTGGTTCAATGGTTCACAATGGGTTCCTGGTCAAATCCAAACTGTTGGTCCAATTGTTGGTTTTGGCTATAATGATGGAATTACTGTTGCACCTTTGAAAATTCGCGACGATGCTGCCTTCCTTCCCGATGGTAGTGGCTCCGTCCTTTGGTTTTATGGTGCTCCTGGCACAGGTCAATGGGTGTCTGGATTAGTTCGCGACAACAACGTTGCTGCAGATGCAGCAATCGCTGGAACAAAGATTGTTCCTAATTTTGGTTCGCAAGATGTGATTACATCTGGCGATGTGTATGCTAATGATGGTTTCTTCACGGGCGACCTTAATGCAGTCAATTTGAATCTTCAAGGAACATTCTCTGCATTGGTTGGCAGTTTCCAAGACCTTTATGGAACTAATGCATACATAGACAATTTAACTGTTTATAATAGCGGTGATTTCCAAGGGACAATTCAAAATACAACTGGCACAGTTATAGTTGATGATGATTTGTCTGTTACCGGTGCATTCCTTGGAACCAACGGAACATTCAGCGGCAATGTTGATGCAGTTAATGGTAATTTCAGCGGGACTGTTACAGCAGGACAATTCAATGGTCCATTGCAATATAGCGTAAGCAATGCAGATGGAACTTTGTTGCCATTTACATTCAATAATACTGGGAATGCCACAACGGCTGTAAATCAGGACTTTGATTTCGCTTGGACAGGAGACCAAAGTTGGGCAGGATTATCTACATTTAATAATAATGTTACGTTTGCCGCACCAATAACTGGAACTACTGGAACATTTACAACGTTAAATGCTACCAACTTTGTTGGTGGTTCATTCACAGGAACGAATGGGACATTCAGTGGTAATGTTACCGTTGGTGGCGACGTAAATGTAACTGGCGATGTGAATGCTAATGATGGGTTCTTCTCCGGAAATGTTACTGCTAATTCTTTCATTGGTTCAATGGCTGGTGTATTGAGTGATGGAGCTGGAATTGCTACATTCACTTATGATGGTTCGGCGAATGCAACCGTAGCAGTTAATGTTGATGGTTCTACAATTGGTATAAATGGAAGCGACCAAGTTTACATACCCAATGGTGGAGTTGGAACTGCACAAATTGCAAACAATGCAGTTACAACTGCCAAGATTGCACCTTCTGGGACAAACAATCAATTTCTTGTAACAAACAATTTAGGTAATTCAACCTGGGCAACATTTAGTACATCGTCGAAATTTACAGGCGATGGAGTAGGAACCCCATTGGACATTGCACCTGGAGCAATAACTACAACCGAGATACTTGATGGGACAGTAACATCTACGGACATTGCCGATGGAACAATAATGCCGGCTGATGTTAACCTTGGTGCAATGGGTTGGGACTTTACAGCATTGAGTCAAGGTGGAAATCCTGTATTAACAACTGCAACCAGCTTTAGCAATTCTGGTGCTTCCGATGCTACGGTTAGTGGACAGTATAGTTCATTAAATGTTCAACTTAATCCAGGAGTAGTTGGTTCTACCGAGATTGCCGATGGTTCAATAGTAGATGACGATGTAAGTGCAACAGCCGGTATAGCTGGAACAAAGATAGTTCCAAACTTTGGAGCCCAGAATATAACAACGACAGGGAATCTTAGCGCCAACAATGGTACTTTCGCTGGTAATGTTGGAGTGACAGGTAATTTAACCGTTGGTGGAACAATACAAGGAGCAATGCAAGGTGTATTGAGCGATGGAGCTGGAATTGCAACATTCACTTATGATGGTTCAGCAAATGCAACCGTAGCAGTTAATGTTGATGGTTCTACAATTGGTATAAATGGAAGCGACCAGATATATTTGCGTGACAATGCTGTTACAACAAATAAGATTCTCGATGGAACAATAACCCCAGCGGATATGCAACCTTCGGTAACCGACGACTATGTTCTTAAAACTGTTGGTGGCAACGTTACTTGGGCACCCGACGATTTTACACTTCCCGTAAATAAAGTTTCTGCAGCTTCTTCCGACCTATTTACTTTAACAAGAAATGCTGGTACCGATGATGTTATTGTCGCAGTTAACAATGGTACTGGCGGAAATGCTGGTCGATTTATCAATGGTAGTAGCAATCCCGATAATGCATTATATGCCCGAACTGACGGCAGCGGATTCTCCTTATATGCCGAAAAGAACACTTCTGCTGCCGGTGAATATGTTGCTGGTGTTGTCAATGTTAATGCGGGCGCTGGTCGTGCGTTGTATGTAGAATCGAATACACCAACCGCTTGGCCTTATAATTCACCAGGTGACAATTCTGATGCCGACGAAGCATCCTTAGTTGTTTGGAATACTTCTCCAGCAACTAACCCAATTCCCGGTATTTCTGGTCGAATTGCTATTAAAACTTATGGCGACATTGTTACAAATAGTGGTGTTATTGGCGAATCTATCATTGGTGTCGACCATGTTTATGTTGGTGACCCCAATTCTGGATTGTATTATGATTTGCAACCTCCTGCAATGCCTGGTGGACCACTCGATATTTATGGAACACCTGGAAACGACGCTAATGTTGTAATCCACGGAACAAATGGTGTTGGTACATGGGAACTCGATGTTATTGGGGATGCTCGTGTTAGTGGAACTATGAACATTGGCTCAATCTCTGTTACAAACTTAACTGTAACTGGGACGAGCGATTTGCAAGGACCAGTTATTAATTCAACAGGAAATTTGAATTTAAACGATAATGTTGATGTTGCAAATGACTTGACCGTTGGGGGAACAACAACATTAACAGGTGCATTAAGTGGCTCAACAGCAAGCTTTAGTGGAGCTGTTACAGCAGGTCAATACAATGGACAATTACAATATGGTGTTACTGCAGGACCCACATTAACTGGTGGCACATTTAACAATACAGGGAATGTAACATTCGATATTAATCTTGCAAATCCAAACACATGGACAGCATTGCAAACCTTCAACGGCGGAGTAGCAGGAACAACAGCGAACTTTAGTGGGAATGTAAATGGAAACAATATCATTGCTGCAG
>CAYPRT010000008.1:128237-130194 GCA_964413155.1 uncultured Hyphomicrobiales bacterium
GTCCGTTGCCTGGAACATTGAGCAATGGTGCTGGAATTGCAGCGTTCACTTACAACGGTACAGCAAATGCTAACGTCGCTATCGACTTTGCTTCTGTTAATACCTGGACGGGGACTCAAACATTCTCGGCTGCGGGCAATGGTATTGTTGTTACAAATAATGCTGATTTCCAAGGCAATGTTGCAAATTCTGGCGGTGATTTTACCGTTGCTGACAATGTTGTTCCAAGTGCAGATAACAATTACGACTTAGGAACTAATGCCTTGCGATGGAACGACTTATTCCTTGGCGGCAACATTTATGTGAATGGCAATATTGAGAATCCAACCGGTAATGTAACTATCAATGATAATCTCGATGTCAATAATAACTTAAATGTTACCCAAACTTCTACGTTAAATGGTGCAGTAACGGCAAACAATGGCGTTACTGTTACAACTGGTGGTGTAACCATCAATAATGGTGGATTAACTGTAAATTCTGGTGGTGCTTCGATAACAGGTGGTGCAACAATCAATACAGGTAATCTTACCGTCTCTGTTGGTAACTTTAGCGTTGCTGGAACGTCCGATCTCCAAGGAAACATTTTCAATTCAAGTGGCGATGTTACATTCAATGATAATATCCGCGTAAACAATGGTTCTGGCGATGTTAAGCTGTCCTATGGAGTTCAAAATGCTGCTGGCAACAATTATACTTTGCCGAACGGATATTCTGTCATCTATATTAATGGGTTCAATGATGGAAATATAGACAATGCCACACCTCCTGCCGGCGGAATCAATGGCATGATTCTCTATGTAGTATATTATAATCAAGGTGGCGACGCTGTTTCCTTCGACGGTGGTTTGACTACTTATAATGTAGGTCCCACCAACTACGCCGCCTTTACATTGGTTTATGCAAGTGGTTCCTGGCACGTTGTAAGTTATAATTATTATTAATCCTATTTCGTTTTGGAGCCCGGGGGGTTTCCCCCGGGTTCCCGTTCTTTAATAAATGTGAGATTATTATCTTTTTATACATTCAATTTTTAGGAGGTAGGTGTTATTATTGCCTATTAAAAATTGAATGTAGAATATAATATGTTAAGGATAATTTCAATTTTTTTGTTCAACTTATTTGGAGGTTTTATGAAACTGTTTAGAGTTCTTTTAGTTTCTGCCGTTTTGGTTTTGTTTTCATCGAAAATCTTTGCGCTTCCTGTGTTGGATTTTCGAGAGTTTGCAAAGAACTCATCTGGCGTTTTGCAACTAAATACCCCAATTTACGAAGTGAATATTCAAATTCAGAATGGGACAACGGTTATCTACGAGGAAACCTATACTGCTGCTGGGGGGAATCAAATCACCTCAGATGATTTTGGAATTTTCCGCGTGAATATTGGCACTGGAACCGTTGTTTCGGGCAATTATTCAACTATTGTGATGAGTACCAACTTATTCGTATATAGTAGAATTAAAATTAACAGCGGAGACCCGTACCGAGTCATTTCGAGAGTAAGGGTCTACGATGTTGCCTATCGTGCATCTATTGGTGTTGGAAATACAGTTGAAACAGGGGAAATTACCGACGGTACTATCATTGATGATGATATTAGTGCTTCCGCTGCAATTCAAGTGAGCAAACTTGCTGGTGGAAGCGTCGGCGATTTTTTAGTTACTGGAGTTGGGGGCACACCAACCTGGAGTTCTTTCCCACCAAGTGGTGCAATTAACACATCTGCACCAATTAGCGGCGATGGAACTGCAGGTAATCCTATTACTCTTGATTATGATGCAACACTACAAGTTAGTGGAGGCCAATTAGGATTACCAAATACTGGTGTTGCTGCTGGAACTTATGGCGGTGCGACTAATGTCCCGCAAATTACTGTCGATGCGCAAGGTCGTATCACTTCTGCTTCTGATGTAGCAATTTCTTTTCCAGCAGAGACAGATCCAATATGGACAGCAGC
>CAYPRT010000009.1:0-51883 GCA_964413155.1 uncultured Hyphomicrobiales bacterium
GAAACAAAGGAAATGAAGAAAACCGAAACGAAAGAAAAGAAAGAAACAAAGGAAATGAAGAAAACCGAAACGAAAGAAAAGAAAGAAACAAAGGAAAAGAAAAAAGAAAACAAAGAGAAAAAAGCAGAACCAACAAAGAAATAACCTGTTCTATCTTTTTCGAAAATAATGCAAGGGAGGGTTATCCTCCTTGCATTTTTTTTATCTTACTAACCTCCCTAAATTTTTTTTATAAATTAAGCAAACAAAGTCAATTAAATTTGTTTAAATTGCATATTTTTAAAATATTTATTTCGTTAAGTTATGAGAATGTCTTTGAAACTGCTAAAGCAATTTGTTGACTTGCCTTCGAGTTCCGAAGAAATTGCAAGAGTTTTAACTTCATTGGGTTTCGAAGTTGAAGAAACTTTCGATTTTTCCCAAAAATATAGAAATTTCGTTGTTGGAAGAATAGAATTTTGCGAAAAGATAACCGACAAACTTTCCCACTGCCGTGTCCACAATGGAAGCGAATTGTTGGATGTTGTTTGCGGTGCCCCAAATGTTTCTGTTGGTCAGAAAGTGATTCTTGCTTTACCAAATGCAGTAATTCCAAAAACAAATGCAAAAATTGAACCTGTCGTCATCCGAGGAATTAATTCAAACGGGATGATATGCAGTGAAGATGAATTAGAAATTGGCGAATGTGCAGACGAAATCCTTGTGCTTCCCAATGATGCACCAATTGGAATGTCGTTTGCCCAATATTATGGTTTAGACGATGTTGTATTCGAACTTGGAATCACACCAAATCGGGGTGATTGTTTAAGTCATTTAGGAATCGCGCGTGAACTTTCCGCCTTCTATGGTAACCAATTAAGAATTCCAGAAATCGAACTCGAAGAAGATACAGCAAAAAATATTTCGAACTATGTCAAAGTTGGAGTTCTTGATAGTGATAAATGTCCACGATATACAGCAAGACTTCTGCTTGGTGTAAGTGTTGGAGAATCACCTTTATGGTTAAAATCTAAACTTATTGCACTTGGGTTGCGTCCAATAAATTCAATTGTCGATGTAACAAATTATGTGATGATTGAGTTGGGTCAACCTCTCCATGCATTCGATTTCGACAGAATATTTGGCAGAAAAATTGTTGTTCGAACGGCAAAGGACGGCGAAAAGTTCATCACTTTGGATGGAAAAGAAAGAGAATTGGACAGCACAATGCTTATGATTTGCGATGCAGAACGACCCGTTGCTATTGGTGGAGTTATGGGAGGGGAAAATAGCGAAATCACGCAAGAAACCAAAAATGTACTTCTTGAATCTGCTTTTTTCAGCCCCGCCTCCATTCGCCGAACTTCGAAGAAATTAGGACTTGCAAGTGAATCTTCCTTCCGTTTCGAACGAGGCGTGGATTATGGCAATACTGTGTTTGCTTTAAATCGCGCCACACAATTAATTTCTTTGATTGCTGGTGGCCAAGTTGCCCAAAACTACATTGATATTTATCCAAAGGAACAGCCTAAAAAATATGTTTCGTTAAGATTCGATAAGGCTAAAAAAATAATTGGAATCGAAATAGATAATAATAGAATGCTCAAGAAATTGGTAAATCTTGGTTTTAAACTTACCGAAGTAGATAACCAAAAGGCTATTTTCGAAGTTCCCACCTATCGGTTCGATGTTGAGCAGGAAATTGATTTAATCGAGGAAATAGCCCGATTTTATGGTTACGATAACATACCAGAGAATAGGAGCTATTCAGTCACTTATTCGGGAGAAAAGAAAAAATCCAACCTCGATATTCCCGAAATCCGCCAGGAAGTTAAAAAATATTTCGTTCATAATGGTTTTTTCGAAATACTTACTCAAAATTTATACAATCCAAACAAAGCTCGGTATTTTTACGATGGGGAATTCATCGAAATCGAGAATCCATTGGGCGAAGAATATTCAATCGTTAGACCCAGTATTATCCCATCATTACTTGAAGTTGTTACATACAACATAAATGTTGGCAGAAAGGATTTCAGAGTTTTTGAAATTGGAAAAGAATTTCGAAAAAATAAAAGTGAACAAAGTTTCATAGAAGGAATCGAAGAGAAAGAAGTACTTGCCTTTGCAATTTGTGGCTTTTCTCGCCCATTGCAATGGGGTGAACCAATTAGAAATGTTGATTTTTACGACATTAAAGGATTTTTTGAACACTTTCTTTCAACTTTTTCCATTAATAACTTCGTTATTGAACCAGCCGAAGATACAAAGGAAATATTTGGAAGCGAATTCGCTAATGTAAAAATTGCCAATAAAATTGAAGGGGGATTTGGAATTGTTTCGAGAAAAATCAAAAAACTTTTCGATCTGGAACAGGATGTTTACATTGGGTATTTAAACTTGCTCCAAATCTATTCCGTACCTCGGAAGCTTCCCAAATACACTAAAATATCCCCGTTCCCAGTAGTTCGCCGCGACCTTGCCTTCATTGTCGACGATAACATTCCCGCGAAAGACATTATGGACTTAATTTGGAAAACTGGTGGAGAATGCTTGCGAAATGTTTTAATTTTCGATGTCTATAAAGGGAAAAATATTGGGGAAGGGAAGAAAAATTTAGCTTTTGCACTCTATTTTAATTCCCACGAAAAAACTTTGACCGAAGAAGAAGTAAATTCTTGGTTGCAACAAATCGTCGATGCAGTGACGAGTGAAAAAGGTGGCAAACTTCGTGTATTTTGAGAAATAATTTTTCTGGTAATAAAATGGAACAAACCAATTTAGATGAAAAAAAATCTCTTCCAAGTCAAGCTATTCAAGTTGTTGTGGACAATATGTGGAATGCAATCCGTGGCTTTGTTGAAAAGTACCGGAGCCAAGTAGAGTTGAACCGCTTGCTACGCGATGAAAACAACGAATTACAAAATGAAATTGGCAACTTAAAAAGCAAAATCGAAGAATTAGAAATTCAAATTCAAAACCAAAGAGAACAGATAAACCAAGAGTTAGTTGATAGTTTCCAAAATAAAATTGTAGAATTAGAAAATGAAAACCTTAGATTAAAGAACTTATTAGACCAATACCAAAAAGAAAAAGAATTTTACGAAGGAACTCTTTTTGGTACAGCCTTGGACAGGGAAAAATTCAATGAAATCGAAAATCAATTCGACCAAGCTCGAAAGGAAATTGAACAGAAAGACAATATCATAGCCAATTTAAACAAAGAAATAGAAACCAGCCGAGATATTATTAAAGAGCTGAACGAAAAAGTTGAAATCTTAGCCAGGGAAAATGAAAGAATTCCACAATTGACCGAAAGAATTGCCGAGTTGCAAAAAGGCACCTTTGAATTGCAGGAACAAATCCTTAAACTGAAGGAGGAAAACAACGAATTGCTTGTTCAGAACGTTTCGTTGCAAAAAGCAAAAGAAGAATTCGACCAGTTGAAAGGAAATATTATGGAACTGGAAAAAAATTTGGAAAAAACAGTGGTTGCTAAAATCGAAAGAGAACGAGAAATCGAGCGACTGCTCGTTGAAATCAAAAATCTAAAAGATAAGATTTCTTTCAACGAAGAAAAAGAGAAAATGTTCCTTCAGTCCCTACAAAACATTTTCGAAGACGTAGTTTTCCGTGAGTTTTTCCAAATTGAAATTTCTGAAGCCTCGTTTAGCAATATTCAAAAAATGATAAATCAAATTGCCGATAGGTCCAAAGAACTCTATTATGAATTCAATCGCCTTGTGAACGAAAATCAGAATTTCCACACAATAATTGACGATTTAGAAAAGTCGGGCAAAAGCAAAATAAAAGAATTAGAAGAAGAAATAGCATTGCATAAAAGTCGAATCGCTGGACTGGAAAACGAACTTACGCAAAAGGACAAGGAAAGATACGAATACAGCAAAGTAGTAGAAGAAATCAAAGCTTCAAAAGAACAGGAATTGCATCAATTGAGCGAATTGAAAAATGAAAACGAAAAGTTGAAAGAAGAATACCAAAAAATCCAAACTGAATTAAACGAAAAACAAAAACGAATGGCAGAAATTGTTGAACAAATGACAATTTATAGAACTTCTATTGATGATTTGAATTCACAAATTGAACTTTTGAATGCTGAATTGAGTGAATCCCAAAAAACAATTGACAACCTTAAGAAAGAAATACAAAATTTAACTGAAACAATAAAGAAAAAAGATGAGTCACTCAAAGAACTTTTCCAATACAAAAATGAGTTTTACAAGTTGCAAAGCGAAGTTAATTCAGTTCGTCAAATCAACAAAGAACTTAAAGAATTGAACAAGCAAATCAATGAAGAAAAAATCGAGCTTCAAAGAAAAATTTTCACAATGAACCAAGAAAAAAACGAGTTAATGGATAAAATACTTCTTACAAGTCGGGAAAAAGAAAAAATTGAATTTTTATACAACGAAAAGATCATAGAATTTAAAAAACTCAGCGAAGAATTTATGAAGCTGAAGCTTGCATTGGAAGAGAAAGAAAAGACAAAGTCCCTACTTGTCGATAAAATTGAAAACCTTCTTTCAGAAGTCGATAAAATGATTGGTCAACAGGGAATAAGATGAGAGCAACATTTGCAAAAATCCATGTCGACAATTTATATTCAAATTATAAACAAATAAAAGCAATCGTTGGAGGTGCCAAAGTAATAGCAGTTATTAAATCCAACGCCTATGGACATGGAATTATTGAGGTAGCCCGATACTTACAGGAATTCGGTGTTGATTATCTTGCCGTTGCTTTCGTAAACGAAGGAATTTTATTGCGGGAATCAGGAATTAATGTTCCAATACTCGTTTTGGTGCCAGAAAACGACACATCAATTGAAGCCTCTGTGGATTACAACCTTGATTATGCTGTCGAAAGCTACGAACTTGCTTATAAACTTTCTGAATATTCTAAACTAAAAGGGAAAAAAGCAAAAGTCCACTTCTATGTTGATACTGGAATGGGACGAGATGGAATGGCTCACAAACAAGCAAAAGAAATTATAAAAAAATGTATGGCATTACCGAACTTGGACATTGTTGGCTTAATGTCCCATTTTGCAAGTTCAGAAAGTGATAAAAAGTATACTTATTATCAATTAACCATTTTCAAAAATTTAGTCGAAGAACTTAAAGCCGAAGGAATTGAATTCGAAATAGTACATATTGCAAATAGTGGAGCTTTGATAAATTGTCCCGAATCTTTTTTCAACGCAGTTAGACCCGGTATTGCTCTTTATGGTTACCTTCGGAATGGAAATGGTTTCGACACTCGTTTTAAACCTGTGATGGAGCTCTATTCCAAAGTTATTTCTATTCGTAAAATACAAGCAGGCGAAAGCGTAGGCTATGGCAGGAATTTTATTGCTTCAAAAGTTACAAATATTGCAACTATACCTATTGGCTACGGCGATGGATTAAAAAGGATACTTTCTGACACTTTGTTTTGTTTAATTCGGGGGAAAAAATACAAAGTCGTTGGTGGAATTTGTATGGACGAGATTATGGTGGATGTTGGAACAGACGAAATTAAAATGGGCGACGAAGTTGTATTAATCGGAGCTCAAGGCGATGAGTATATATCAGGGTTGGAATTGGCCGAAAAATCAAAAACAATTATTTACGAGATTTTAACTTCAATTTCTACACGTGTACCAAGAATTTTTGTAAAAAACGGAAACCAAAATGGAAGCAACTGACACACACGAAAAAAAGGAAAAAAAATACGGAACTTTATATATTGTTTCAACTCCAATTGGCAATGATGATGACATTACTGTTAGAGCCTTAAAAGTGTTGAAATCGGTCGATATTGTCGTTTGCGAGGAACCAAAAATTGGGGCAAGAACCCTACACAAATATAATCTTTCGCAAAAAATGGAATTGCTGAACGAGCAAAATGAGCAAATCAAAACCCCGCAACTTATTGAACTTTTGGAACGAGGCAAGAATTTGGCATTGATATGTGACGGTGGAACTCCCATTTTTGCTGACCCTGGATTACTGCTTGTTCAAAGCTGTTTAAAAAAAGAAATTCCGATTAAAGTAATACCCGGAGTGTCGAGCTTGATGGCAGCAATAGTCCGAAGTGGTTTCCCAATCGACCAATTTCTTTATGCTGGTTTTTTAAGTAGAAAGAAAGAAGAAAGGATTCTTCAACTACGTCGTTTGAGCACTGAAAATAGAACAGTGGTAATACTTGAGACACCGTACCGACTAGTTCCGCTACTCGAAACTGCAGCACAAATAATGCCCAATCGTCGGGCATACATTGGTTGCAACTTGACAATGCCCTTCGAAACACACCACTATGGTACTTTCAAAGAACTTTACGAGAAATTTAAAAACACTAAATTCAAAGGTGAGTTTGTCGTTTGTTTCGATGGTGCTCCTCCATCATTCCCTTATGAAGTAGAAGAGCCTAAACCAAAGCCATTTACTAAAAAAGCTAAAAGAAAAAGCCCAAAGGAAACCAAAAAACATTTTGGTGAAAGAAGAAGAGATAGAAGCAAAGAGAAGAAAACTTCCAGGAAAAAGAAATAGGATCGAGCATTTACCCTCGTTTTGTAAGAAATTTGGTATAAATTGTGCTTATTATATTTTTTCTTATTTTGCAATTGAATTTTGTCCAAAAAGCAACTATATTGGTAGAATATGGCAGACGTAACCAGAAGATTTAGCCTTTCTTGGCTAATATTGTACATTCTATTTGCTTTTAAATTAAATAGTCAACCATATGTTTCAAGTCCATCGGTTTGGTTATTTCCCGAAGGAACACCTAACGGAACTCGTTACCAACCAATACCTTCCTATCAGCAAAACTTTGGTGATTTTATAGTAAAATGGAAAACGAATTCTATCGCTGGCGACGTTCAAATTCTTGTTGGTAATTTGATTAACGACCCAAAAATCGACTCCGACTTTCCATACGCACCAAATGAAATCGTAGCAGTAGTCGGCGGTAAAATAATTATTGTGGACGGAAAAGGTTTTACCCATAAATCACAATCCATTGGGTTTCCTTACATAAAAAATGTGTCTGTATTATTTGATTCTTTGTCCAATACTTTTTACCCAAATCCAACATCAAGTTTATTGATTGGACTGGAAACCATAGAATTTGAAAACGTAAAAGATACTTTGCTTTATACATACATTGCAGGTTTTGACCACAATGCCGATACAGTTGCTTTAATTAAAAGGCTTGTGCTGGATATGCGAGAATACAAACCAAATTTGTTTGGTTCGATAAAACCTTTTTTTGGTCGTCGATTTGGAAATAACTTTCTTGTTTTTGCCACACTAAATACAATTCAACCTGCAGTTACCGAAACGAACCCAACGAAGCCTCCATTTTTGCGAGGATTAACAATTTTTTCATCTAACAACGTTGTTTATACTTTCCCTATGCCCGACATAACCGATAATCCTAATTTTCGTGTGACTCTTGGGCCCGAAGTTTCGTTCACTTCTCCATCAATATTTTACTCTTCTGGAAACTTTTTTTGCACCATTCCCAACTATCCAAGTCCAACAATTGATTGTAACATTCCAAGTATAATTTCAACTCAAAAAACAAATTCCTCAAAATCCTATCTTTTATCATATTCTTTTATCAATGACCAGATAAGACAAACCTTTCCACCTTTGGAGCTTAACTCGATTTTAGACAACAATGGAATTAGGCCAAGAATAAGGCCAATCTTTGTCACTTTGAACAATTCTTATAATACAGATTCAGTTTATATTCTTGTATGCGAGGAATATTATGGATTAGATTCCTCGAAGGGAATTTCGCGGTTACATCTTTTTGATGCAAATGGCAACGCTGTAACTCTACCAAGTGATTCTCTTTCCCCATCATTTAATGGCACCTCAGATCATCTTTGGTCAATTGCAGTTGGTAATGTCGATGGAAAATCTACAAACTCTTTTGAACCATACTACCCAAACAGCCCCGGCAACGAAATCGTAGCAACATTCAGCTCGAAATTCCGCTCCGTCGCAGGCAATAAACTTTTAATCCTGCGCTACAATGCTGGGAATCCAGTTCCAAAGATAAGCCCTCCCTATTCATTCTTGCGTCCCTTCGATACCATCTGCACATTCAGTATAAGTGGCTGGGTTGCCGCAGTCAACGATTTGGATAAAGACCCAAGCGGGAAAGATGAGATTCTTCTTGTTAACGGTTCGCAATTAATGGTTTTAAGACTTCGCGACTACAATTCATTCGAATTTAAAATTTCTAAACCTTTCGATACACTTTACCAAAAAGACTTTCCAAACGAGACTATTTTCGATGCTTTGATTGCTGACGTCGACGGCGATGCTAAAAACGACATTGTTGTTTTGACTAACAACAATTTATACTTGATTGGAAGCCCACTTCCAAAACTCATCGAAGTACAATCGCCGAAATATTTAGATAACTTCGTCGACGAATATTGTTTTGGCGATACAATTAAAATTGTTTTAAAATCTAAAACAAAAAGCACCACAAATGTCAACTTGCGATTTATTCCACAAATTAACGGTGTTTTGGATTACAATTCCTCGTTCATAATTACAAGCAATGTTCTAATCGACAATAAATTAGTCGAAATTTCAATTCCAGCCGATTTTCCTTTATTGAACAAAAACGGCTTAATATACATCGAAAATGCAATTGATTCCACAGAAATTTTCGACTCCACTGCATTTATCAAAGTAATCGGTCCGATTGTAACACTCGACAGTTCCATTTTGCAACAAAAATACTACTTGGACAATATTTATATCAAATGTTCAACAACTTGTGTCGATACACTAACATTACAATATCAGGACGAAGACAATACCTGGAAGATAGTCGAACAAAAACTTTTCCCAAAGTTAACCGAAGAATTTTATGTAAGCTTACCTTGTATGAAAATATTTAATTATTATGACACTAAACTTATCGGCAAAGTGAACTTCCGTTTCATAACTTCAAAAAAGGAATTAATCGATACAACAAGCCCATTTTCAATTCAAATTCAACCTCGGAATTTCATAATTTATTATGATTCAACTAATTCACTTTGCTGTCCAAAAATTTTCCGATGGGAAGATTTAAGTTCGTGCGACACTTTAGAAATCCTACTAGACAACGGAAATAATTTTTCAACCATTGCTCTACTACCTGCGAACCCGAATCAATTTGTTTTTGAACAAAAGCGTAATTATCCCGCAATAGTGCACTTAAGATTTGTTTGCGAAAAAAATTGTATGGCAACCGACACATCGATTAATATTAGCAAACCCTCAATAATTAATGCAGTAGCACCAAATCCCTTTAATCCAAAAATTGAGCAACTTGAAATAAGCTATATCTTATCCAAAGATGCTAATCTAACTATCAAAATACTCGACCCAGCATATAGACTTGTCAAGGAATTAGTTAATTCAACTTCGCGACTGGCTAATACTTACTATTGCGAATACTGGGACGGAAGAAATAACGATGGCTCTATAGTCGACCCTGGACTCTATTATATCTACCTTGAACTTTCGGATGGAAATCAAGAAATTTTTCCTATATTCGTAAAGTAATTTTTAATAAGAAGGCTTTGGGAAATGAGAATTCTTGTTGTCGAGGATGAAAAAAAACTTGCAAATTTCATTAAACACGGATTAGAAGAAGAGAAGTACATAGTCGAAATCGCACATAACGGAGAGCAAGGATTGGAAATGGCAATGAATAACCAATACGACGCAATTTTGCTCGATGTAATGCTTCCCGGCCGCGATGGTTTTTCAATTCTTCAAGAATTACGCAAAGCTGGCCTTAAAGTTCCAATAATGATGTTAACAGCACGAGGTGCAACCGAAGACAGAGTGATGGGATTAGACCTTGGAGCCGACGACTATCTGCCAAAGCCTTTTAGCTTCGAAGAATTAGCAGCACGGCTTCGTTCAATACTTCGACGTTCCGGACCCGAAAAAACAACCAAACTTCAATGTGGGGATCTAATTCTCGATACTGTGACCCATTTCGCCTACCGAGGTGGCAAGGAAATTGAGCTGACTACTAAAGAATACGCACTTTTAGAATATCTTATACGGAACAAGAACAGAATCGTTAGCCGAAGCAATATTTTGCAACACGTTTGGCGTCACTCTTTCGACCCCGAGTCCAACATTATTGATGTTTACATAAAGAGACTGCGCGAAAAAATTGAATACGACCCCTCGCAGCCACAATTAATACAAAGCATTCGCGGAGTGGGTTATAGAATTCGTGAAACAGACGAAAGTAAATCCGATGACCAAAGGTAACAAGACATTTGAAAAACTTTTAAACTCAATAGAAAATTTTCTACCTGAAATTCAAAACTCTTTTGATGAATATCAAAAAGCTTTTTTTCCTTACCGTCCCCCTGAATTTTTTTGTTTAGAACTTAACGGCGAGGCTGGCGAGCTTGCCAACAACGAAAAAAAACTTTGGAAAGGTAAAATGGTCGAAAAAGAACATCTTTCCGACGAAGCTGCCGATGTTTTTATCGCTCTTGTTAATTATGCAAATTCCCGCCAAATAGATCTGAAATCTGCTCTGTTGAAAAAACTTGAAAAAATCGAGAAAACTCGCCTTCGACTTGCAGAAAAAAAAGAAAACTACTAGCCAGAGTTCTATTCTAAAAAAGAAAAATAAGAAAACTTATGACTTCTATAGGTCAATTTTTTTCAACTTGTTTCCTTCGATAATAACAGAAGCAAAGAAAATAAAAATCATCAAAATTGAAAACAGTAGTGCAAAAGCATCTAATATGGTATATTTTTCTCCAAACAAAGGAATTTCCCCTGCACCAAAAAAGAAAACCAATGTGTTACCTAAGATAATAAATATCCGAGCTTCGGTTGGGCCAAACCCAAAATATGAAATCGAAAAAACACCAATAACCATCGTTTTGATGTATACAAAAATCGACATAAGAAGATAGCCCACCAAAGCAAGTAGTACAAAATCTAATCGAGCATATGGTGAAAGGCCAACTCCAATTCCCACAATTATCATACTTATGGAATCAAGAGTATGGTCAATGAAAAAGCCGTATTTTGGGCGTTCTATGTTTCGATACCGAGCAATACTACCATCCAAACTATCACCAAACCAATTGATCAACAAACCAAGAGATGCAACCCAAAGCCAATTAGGGTGATAATAACTCAAAGCATATCCAACTCCTGTAATCAATGATCCAACGACTGCAAGTGTAGTAAGGAAATCGGGAGTAATCCAAATTGGTAATCGACGAACAAGCCAATTTATTGCTGGTTTCTCGATAAAGCTGAGAATTGTATTAGTCTGTCGAAAATGATTTTCTAAAGATGAAAATTTCATAACACTTCAAAAAAGCAAAATTAATAAAAGTTGACAAGTTAGTATTCAATGATAATTTCGACGGTTCGTGAATAAAATCTACCTTCTGGAAGTTTATTGTCGAAAAGTAATTGGGAAGCCCCAACCCCTTGAATTAATGCCGATTTTATATCCAAAGCCCGAGCAACTTCTTCGGCTCTTACTTTTGATAGTTCTATATTGTAATCTCTTTCACCAATAATATCGGTATGACCAATTAAAGTAATTTTTTTCGCTTTCTCCAACTTTGGCTTAATCTTTATTGTTAAAAACTCTTTTTGAATCGGATTGATTTTGCTTGAATTAAAATCGAAAAGAATAATAAAAAACTTTTCAAGAACTTTATTTTCTTTTTTGGGAAAGATATTTAAAATGCTATCACCAATAACTTCAATGTTTCTAGGCGAAAACACCCCATTGAACTTTCTTTCGATTAAAGGGACAGAAGAATAAACTACAATGGTAGAATCCTTTGAATTATAAAAAAACGTCGTTGTTGTAGTCACTTTTTTTGATGGGTTACCTTTGCCTTTCAACAATCGATTAAGGCTAAATTTAAAAGTGTCAACTTTTGGAACCAAGTCAAAGTTTGAAGAAAAAGTTGTTGTATCGAAAAGTTGGAATTTGTAATCTCGAATATTTTCATTAGTAGTAACTGTCCATAGAAGAGTATCAGGAAAAATGTAGAACTCGTTTTGTATAATTGTAACAGGAGAAAGAATCTCAACATGGTCAGATACTATTTCAACTCGTTGGTTTTCTTGATTACCCTCAGGAATATTTGTATTCGAAGGAACAGAAGGTAAATTTCTGGCTTCAATTTTAATTCGCATTGGGTCAATTTCCCAAACATAAGATAAGTATTCAGCAATTTTTTGAGCACGTTTTTTCGAAAGTTCAAGATTGTTTTCCTCCTCACCTACATTCGAATTGCAACCAATTAGCCGAATTATTGCCTCAGGATGCTGACGCAATCTAAATCCAACGATGTTCAACAAATTCCAATAAACTTCAAGTGGGTTCTTGTTTACCAGGGAATCAAATCGAAAATCCAATGGATTATTAACAAGAATATATTTTTTGCTTATTTCATACGAACCATAATCGAAGAAAACATAATTCAACAAAGGGATATGACTTTCATATTCTGTCTTTATCAAGAAAGGAGAACCATTGTAAAATTTGCCATTGTAAACAAGTTTACTTTCAATTCTTGGACTTGTGGTGTCCAGTTTCGAAAGAATAGAATCTTCAACAACACTCGTTGTTGCTTCGTATGGTATCGAATCTATCATTTTTGGGACGGGTGGTGGAATAGGTAGTTTGATATTTTTTGGTTTCTCCAACATAATATTCAAATGTAATCCAAAGGAGAGAATGTCAGCAGTAAAATCGCTGGTCAAATTTGAAAAGCCAAACGAAAAGTGTGGAGTGAATTTTACTTTAAATAGATTAAAAAAGGACGAAGGAAGTTCATAAGAAATTCCAAAATCAAAAGTAAACGAAATTGGTAGTTTATCTCTTCCTTTTGTTTGGAATGACCCAATAGAACTTCTAATGTTTGGAATACTATCTTTAAAATATCGAATTTCGTTGTATGAAACATCTTTGGGATAGAAAAAATTATAGCCAAGGGTTAAACCAGAAAATAAATCAAAATGTTTTAATGTCGAGATGTTCAAACTTAATGAAAGAAAAGTATGGATTTGATAAAAATCAAAATAATACTTTCTGTAAATCAAAAAATCTTTCACTGCTTTACTACTGTCGAACAAATTTGAAAAATCTCTCTCTGAGCTTATTTTTATTGGATGAAAATTAATCCCAATTCTACTTTGTAGAAATATGTTTTTTGTAAGAAATATATGATAGAAAGCACCAAAATTGCCACTTAGATTAGTATTGCTTCCAATGTAAGGAATTGAATCGTAAACAAAATCGAATTGTCGAAAATCTCCCTCGTGCCGAACAAAGTCAAGTCCAATAAAAAAGCCATAGTCTTTGCTTTTTAAATGAACAGAAAAAAAGAAAAAAAAGCAAAACACTAGAAAGACAAACACTTTCCTTATTAATAACATTAGGCAACCACAAAATGCTATTTTTCTTTAATTAATTTAATGTAGTTTATAAGTCTTTCATTCTCTGGAGTTAAACCTTCGAAACGAATAACATAAGCACCTTTAGCTAAGTCTTGCATTTGCAAGTAAAAATTATTTAAACCTAATTGATGCGGGCAATTCGGAATTTTGGCAACTAGGGTTCCATCCAAAGCAAAAATATAAGCATCAAGATTTGAAATACCTTGCGAAACCACATAAGACACAAGAGTAAAGTAGTCGAAAGGATTAGGATATACATCAACATTTCTCATCCAATCCGGACCGATAAGCTCTATTGTCGTGCTTGCATAGTTATTCCCCTTACAAAGTTCAGGTAATTTACCATCAGGGTCAACTTTGAAAGCAAATTCGAGGAAATAAATACTATCTGGAACAGTGTATGAAATACTACCAGAACGAGATTCAAACAAATCCATTGTCGAAATTGTATCTCGATGAACTAATAAAGTATCTTTAAAATTCAAAATAGCATAAATATTGTAATCAATATTATACGCAAAAGGAATTAAGCCATTCGAAATTGTCCAGCGAAGTTCAACTTTATCGCCTGACTTAACTTTACGTACATTAGGAAGGAACGTTCTTACGAAAATGTCATAGGAAGGTGCATCCAAAGAAAAGAAATCAGAATATGTAAATGCTTCTTTCTTTGTGACCAACTTACTTCTGGGTCCATTGTAATGAACAACAATATTTTTTACAAGGGTTTGGTCATCATACCAATTGGCGCAGACTTGCGGATCAACCGCGACAAGCAATTTTATTGTCTTTATCTCGCCAGGAACAATTATACCAGTAGAAATCTCATACATATTCTCGCCAATTTTGGCAACATTCGTCTGACTTTCAACAACAGAAAAATATTTGCCCAGAGAGAAATCCAATCGACAATCTTCGGCAATATCGCTTCCGGTATTAAGCAAATAGAAAGTCACTTCTACGAGCTGCGTGCCTTCTGTAAAAATAGCTTGTGTATTTTCGGGTACTTGCTTCCCATCGATTGAAGTAATTCTTTTGTAATGAGTGATTTTAGGTCCAACACTGGTTAATTGCAAAGCCTTATCGGCAGTTTCGAATTCACCTATTGGTTCAATTTCAAAAAGAAGATTTTCTCCTGTAGTCAAGTTGAACTTATCGGGCAAATTCGAACTATTCACTTCTACTTGTTCAAGGACATAGAATTTAGTCATATCTTTTGATGGAAAGTTTTTAAAGTTCGAAAGGTCGATAATCTCAACTAAATTGTCTTTATCAAAAGTAGCGGGTAAAGTACTTTTCAAAGTATCAAATTCCAAATACGAAATTTGTTTGTTCGACCATTTAATCTTTTCTAATCCACGAAAAGCACCTGTTCCCTGCACCTGAATTTGCTTTAAATTTGATTGTCCAAGAACAAATTTTTGATAATCAAACACACTACCATCTTGTTTCCGCCTCGTAATACTGAACATTGCCGAAGGAACTTTGTAAGTAAATTTACCAACTTTGTTCCCTGAATATGTAATAAAGTCGCCGTTGGAAGAAAAATTTATAGAATATACATTAGGAGAAAGGGAAGAGTCGATTTTGAAAAGGAAGACAAAATAGGCACGACGACCGGGTTGCAATAGATTTAAAGTATTTCCGAGATTTACAAGCATTTCACCTTCTGGTTGGTTGAAACGCCAACCTGTGCGTAAAGAGCCAAAGTCATCACCACCTTGAATTATTTTCCCGCTCGAAGGGTCAAATTTTGCAGGAACAAGAGGACGTGGATAAACAACATAACTAAAAACTGCTTTCGTTTGCAATAATTCAGACGGGATCAATGGATTGATTTGTAAGTTGCATAAGTTATTGTCGGTTCCATTATTAACTTCAATCCTAACTTCAACAAAGGAACCGGTTAATCGTTTGGGATAACCTTTAAACTCGGGTTTATTTGTATCAATATCTGGAAGTAATGAAATTTCAATCCTATTTACGGCAGGGTCAACAATATTTGAAAAAGGTATGTTTGGTTGGATTAAGTTACATGGGTCGCGTCCACCAGCATAAGTTGTAATTGTAATATCTCCGAAACCATAAGAAAGATGAAATGGTTCAAAGTTAATATCGAACGAATGTGGTTCGTTTACATCTTCAATAGTATGAAGAACATAAGTTGTATCGATACCATACCGCACACTTGTAGGCTGTAGCTTTGAGGTCAATTTCAAATTTGAGCCAACAGCAAAACCCGAAAGTGTATGGGAAGTAATAACCCAAGGAGAGCCACCGAATATTTCCTCAACCACAAGCCAACCACCTTTGCTAATTTCTACGGAACCTTCGCGCCCTTGACCTTCATAAATTGCTTGGATTTCTATCCTAGTCCTTCCAAGCTTTTCAAACTTATCGTCGCCGTAAGTTCCGTCTTCGCCCGGATACCATCCAGAAGAAACCATACCATAAATATCGTCTTGAAAAGGTTCTTTTGGCCAATCTTTGTAGTCTTCGCCGTTACCTAACATAAAAGCATCGTGAAGGAAGCCAGTTTGGGATTTAAACCTATCCCCTCGGTCATCAATCCAGTCGTCAATTCCATCAAAATTATCATCATCCAATGCTGGTGGAATAAGAATTTGCGGAATGAATATATGGTATTGAAAAGGATCCTCGAGAATCTCCACTTGATTTTTAGTGTTAGGATTATCGAGCCATTTTTGGAAAGATTTGCCATCGATTTTAACAATATTATCAGTATCGTAAGTGCCATCAGCTTTTTTGGGTAAAGTTATCTTATATCCACCAATTCCTTTGGGAATATCATAAATAAGATAACCAAAAACACCATCCCCAAGTTTTTCTTCACCTTCAATTCTTTCCGAGGGGTCGTTATAGTCAACATCATGCCCAGCATTTCTAATCCAATAGTAAGAATATTCTGTCGATGCATCCATTGTAAATTTTAGCAAGGCTTTTCCAAACATTGGCAAATTTTCATAAGGAACAACTCCAGTTGTATCAAAGATCTGGAAGGTATTAGTAAGATACTCAAATTGTAAAGGATTGGGTAAAGGTGCCCAGTAAGTATAGGTAGTTCGGACAGGCGATATCCTTGTCTCATTAAATATAGTCTTGTAAATAAGATTTGAATATGGGGAATAACTTGGTGTTGGGCTGTTCATATCTATTTCCCTACCACCAAGAGAAAGAACGGCAATAAATTCACGATGAGGTTGCGGAACTGTTCCAACACAATGGTCAGTGGGTTTTAATTTATATTTTTCTTTCAAAGTGTCTATAAAAGTAAATCCTTCGTAATTGTGAATTTTTTGGTAAATAAATTGTTTCCAAATTGGTTCACCATTCTTATCGGTTTCCATCCAGTATTTCCAATGTGGGTCGTTTTTATCAGCTTTGGAAATATCTTTTGTATAAGGGAAGAACATACCTGGAACATCTTCATCAAGTTTTCCGAATACTTTCCCAACACCAGCGGAGAGTTTAACCAAGTCCGGCGGGTCTACCCAGATTTCATAATAGCAATATGGGTCGAAATATTCATAACCCGCAATTTTCCCAATATCCCAGGTTACTTTCCAAACCCGAATTTTATCGCCAGGAGCTTCGATATCGACAACACCATCGCCATCGATATCCTTTGCCCTTATCCCATCGTGATTAATATCTTCATAAAATAAAGTATCCCCACTTCGAAGATGTTCCCAAGGATTTATCCAGTAGACTTCTGTTTCTTCAATTGTATATCCTTTCGGAAAGATAGAACTTGTATCGAGCCATACGTCAGGATAACCATCGCTATCCATATCAAATTCAGGGTTGTTTTTATCGTTGCTCCCCTTTAAAACATCTACATATTTCCCACCAGGAGTTTTCAATATTGGAATATTTATACTTTGGTCTGTCCAATAAAATGGAACATCTTTTGGAATGTATTGAACATACTTCGTTTCTAATGCGGAAGTCCTCTCTTTATTTTCAATAATAGTAAACACTTTGAATGGTTGAAAGTCAAGGTAAAGGAAATTTTTCCAATTTAAGTCGGTATCAACGATCAAGCGAGCAGAAAACATTAAATCGGCATAGTTTCTATATTTAACAAAGAATTCAACCCCGTTGCTTCCATTCAACTTAATTTCACAATACGAAACATAGATATAGTTTGCCCAAGATATATACTTGTCCACTTTTTCATGAATTTTGTCGTTGGGGTCCGGTGTTGATACCAAAAAAACTATGTCTTTTTCTTCGAAAGGTAGAAGTGAAATGTTAGTAAATTGAATAGCATTTCCTGGCAAAAAAGAAACGTTAATCCCAGTGGCATTGGCATTAATAATTTTGAAGTAATCCCGAACCCATTCTGTTATAGATAAATTGTCGACTTTGCTACCAGTCAGATTTCTTACTTTAATTCTTATTTCAAAAGTATCGATGCGGTCATAAGAAATTGCATTCCTTCCAGCAATGATTTCCGCAGGTAACTCATTGTAAACCGAGCGAGTGACATCAATTTGGGAACAAAAAGCCGAAAGAATTGCATTCAACGACCATTGCAACTGCCTGCTTCCTTTGTTGAGTTCGTTCATTCCCCCAATAGTAGGAAGACCAGTATTAATAATTATCTTGCCCCCATTCGCATTTTGACCTCGAATAAGAAAAACAACTGGATTGTTCGTATTTTTTTCGTATGCAATTACTTCGGCTTGCGAAAAGTTGATTTTTGGAAAATAAGCTCCATAAAGTTTATTTTTTGTGCTTAGTTTAGTAAATGCCAAAGGATGATTTACATTCGAAAACTCAACCTCGATCGTATTATCCTCGGAAGAAGCCAGTATAGAGTTTGTAAAATCCACTGAACCAGAAGAAAGGTAACCAAGGCGCTCGATGAAATACACAGCATTGCCTTCAGCATAAATTGTACCACCCCGAGCAAGAAATTCGTCAAATCGCTTCTTAATGTTTGGATAATTTGAAAATATTTTATCGACATAGAATTTGTCATCTTCACCAAGTTTTCGAAAGGGCGGAATAATCAAAAGCCGAGTATTTCCAGAAATCCCAATACTATCGATATACTTTTCATTGGCAAAGTAGTAAATATTATCGTAAAAGTTCAAATCGAGTAAGTTCTTAAAATAAAAGGAAGCCCAAGAAGCTGTAGAATTATTTTGTTTGAAACTACTTTGGAAAATACAAACCAACTGCGAATTATGTTTAAATTGCAAAGAAAAATGCTCTATATTTTTCCATTGATAATTATCAACAACTGAGTAAGTTATTCCTGAATAGTCGCGTGGCATTGCATCCGGGTAAACAAATGCACCGCGATTTTCACCACTCGCAATCCAATATACAGAATACTCACCGAATTTCGGGAAAAAAACGCTATCCATTGTCGAGTTAGTAAAGCGGTAATCGACATAAGAGTATTGTATAGCAAATTTATAGGCTCGAAGAAAATCTTTTTGGCTAGTATCAGTTGGAACTATACAATCAATTGCAAGCAATTTAAAAGAAACAAAAAGAAGAAGAAAAAGAGTTGTAAAATTTGATTTCATTTTAACCCTCCTTAATAAAACTAATGCAATTTAATAAAAAATATATTAACAAAATTTATTTTTTAATTGTTATTTTTGCCTGATAAAATTTTTGGAGTAAATATGAAGAGGTCTTATACCCTTTTTCTTATTTCAAGTATAATTCTTTTATTTTCTCAAACAAGTATATTATTAAGTCAAACTCCAAGAAAAAACCAATCAAAAGATGCAGCGGTATTGCTTTCGGTTAAAGTTTCCGAAAATCCTCCCAAAATAATTTTAAATTGGCAAAAGCACCCACTTGCTTATATGTATGAAATAAGGCGAAAAAATTTTGGTGATAGCTTCTTTCCAGCAACTCCGCTTGCAACTCTGGATTCGAGCAAAACAGGATACGAAGATACAAATGTTGAAATCGGCAAAGAATATGAATACGAAGTTCGGGCATATTATCAAGCACTTGTCGATGTTACTGTTCAAAGGCAGGATGGTTCAATTGCGGACACAACGCTACTTGCATATTTAATTGGCTTTGGGTATGTTCATTCAGGAATAAATGTGCCTCCGCGACATTCCTTTGGAAAAGTTCTAATTCTTGTAGACGAAACTATACAGTTCGATTTAGCTCAAGAATTGGACCAATATGTCTCCGACCTTGTTTCCGAAGGTTGGACTGTTTTAGTAAAATATGTTCCTCGAGTTGAACAATTCAACAGCAACAAAGTAAAACAAGTTAAGGACATCATACTTGAAGAATACGGAAAAGACCCTGGGAATTTTTCAACTATTGTTTTAATTGGTCGTGTTGCAGTGCCATATTCTGGTCAAATTGCTCCCGATGGACATAGCAACCATGTGGGAGCCTGGCCATGTGATATGTATTATGGAAGCATATACGAAACTTTTTGGACCGATTTTTCGGTCAATGTTACACAAGCAAGTGATCAAAGAAATCACAATATCCCAGGCGATGGTAAATTTGACCAAAGTACCCCTGGGAGCGAAATTTCCTTCGCTGTTGGTAGAATAGATTTTTACAATATGCCAAAATTTACACAAGGGGAACTTGCTTTAATTAAAGAATATTTAAACAAAAACCATTTGTACAGAACTGGGGAAATTTCTCCCCAATGGCGAGGCTTAATCGACGATAACTTTGATGCTAATCGCTATATAAATTCTTTTGCATCTAGTGGCTATAGAAATTTTGCTTCTTTGCTTGGACCCGACAAAATTGTCGTTGCCGATTGGTTCACTACATTAAAAACGGACGATTACCTTTGGGCATACGGCTGTGGCGGTGGTACCTTTACAAGCGCCGGAGGAGTTGGTTCGACCGATAGTTTTGTCGTAAATAATGTAAACAGCGTTTTTACAATGCTTTTTGGTTCATATTTTGGCGACTGGGATTCTCAAAATAATTTTATGCGGGCTTCACTTGCATCGAAACCTTCTATTCTAACTTGTAGTTGGGCTGGTTTCCCTCATTGGTACTTCCACAATATGAGCGCCAACTTACCAATCGGATACTCAACCAAAATAACACAAAGCAATGTTACTAATTATCTGGGCGCAGCTTATTCCTTCGATAGGCAACGCTATTCGCTTATCGGACAAGGATTGAACCAAATCCATGTGGCTTTGATGGGCGACCCTACTCTAACACTATATCCCGCTGCTGTCCCCTCGCCTAAAGCTCTATCAGTAATTCAGCCGGAAGGCGATTTTGTTCATCTTTCTTGGCAATCACCCGAGCAACCTGTCGATGGTTTCTTCGTCTATCGTTCCCTTTCCCCGAATGGCGACTTTAAGTTAATAAACCTAAATCCAATTAATCAAACTTCTTTTATCGACTCAACCTTGAATGAAGGAACAGTTTACTATATGGTTCGTTCTTATAAAGTGATTGAAAACAACTCTGGAACTTTCGGGATATTAAGCCGTGGGACTATCCAAAACGCAAAAATCACCAGTGTTCAGGATAGAAAAGGGCGAATCTCCTTTGTGATTTCTCCAAATCCTTTTGAAGAAGAGTTTAACATTCGAATTTCCTTACCTTCAAATGACTTTGTTAAAATCGTTCTCTTCGATTTTATGGGAAAAGAAATACAAACGATTCATAATTCTTACCTAAATAGCGGGGAGCATACAATTTCTGTTCGATTGGATAGAACAACAGGCATATCATACGCTGGCGGAATATACTTTTTGAAAATAATTTCTTCCAAAGGAACTCAAACATTCAAAGTAGTTAAAGTAAAAAAGTAGAAAAGAATTTATATTTATCAATTTTTCTATTAAAAAATAGAAGTAAATAAAACTACTCGTATCTTAAAGCCTCGATTGGGTCGAGGTTTGCGGCACGATAGGCAGGATATGTTCCAAAAGCAATTCCAAGTATAGTACAAACAATAATACTTAAAATTACCCAAGGAACAGGGAAAAACAGAGGAAGCTTTATTGCATTGCCAAGAAAATACCCACCAAGAACACCAAAAATAATTCCAATGATTCCACCTATCTGGCAAAGTGTGATTGCTTCGATAATGAATTGCCACAAAATCCAACGTCGTTTTGCACCAACAGCTTTACGTATTCCAATCTCGCGTGTCCGTTCCTTAACAGCAACCAACATAATGTTCATAATTCCAACCCCGGCAGCAACTAATGCAAAACCACCGGAGATAAAACCAAAAATTGAAAGGAAGTTCACAAAGCTCCCAAATTGCTCCGAAATAGTCTCGTTTGTTTCAACCTCAAATGTGTTTGCTTCCCATGGTTTTACATTTCGGATAACTCTCATATTCCCAATAACTTCGTCCATTGTTGCTTGAAGTAGTTCCTTGCTAAGTGCTCTTACAGAAATATGCAAAGATTCTTCCCAAGGCGATGCAAAATATTTCAAAAAATTTGTTATTGGTATTATTACCATATTATCCTTGCTTTGACCAAGTAAAGCACCCCGTGTTTTCAGAATACCAATTACCGTAAATTTTTGATTTTGTATTGAAATCTCTTGGCCCAAAGGATTAACATTCGGAAAGATTTTCACAACTACATCGTTACCAATTATTGCAATGTTTCTGCTTAAATTTATATCTTCTTCGGTAAAACTCCTTCCAAACTCAACATCAATTGAATTTGTTAGAAAAAAGATATTATCTGCACCTACAAGGAATACATCGGGGTCGGTTGAAAGGTTTTCTGCATTAATTGTCATACCACTAGTAAAAGTATGGGCAGAAATCCAAGGAGTGGAACTCGTCATTTTTTGCAATTCTTTATATTGGCGAAAAGTAATTGGCTTGCGTTTCCGATATTTGTGCCAAGTATTACCTGTTTGAATCGATGGCAGCCTTTGGATCCAAAAAGTAGTCTCGCCAATATCTTCAAGTTGCCTCTTAACCGCCTTTTCAAACGAATTAATAAGTGTACCAGCAACAATTAACGCAAAAACACCAATTGCAATACTTAAAAGAGTAAGAAAAGTTCGAAGTTTATTGGTTCGAATTGAATCTATTGATTGAAAAATGCTTTCGGAAAAATTCATAGCATCACCTACTCGTATCTTAATGATTCAATTGGGTCAACTCTTGAAGCTCGCAAAGCAGGGAGAAATCCAGCTAAAATTCCAACAAAAATAGCAACCAGAGAAGCATATATCACAAAATCAAAAGGCAAGAAAGGCTGCAAGAAAGCAGTTTCGGGAACTAATTTTGGAAGAAGCTTAGCTACAGCAAAAACCAGAATTGAGCAAAAAACTATAGAAGTCATTGCCCCAGCCAAGCAAAGAAAAGCCGCTTCGATAATAAATTGCAAAAGAATTGAACGATTTTTAGCTCCAACCGATTTTCTTATTCCTATCTCTTTGGTTCTTTCCGCTACCGAAACGAACATAATATTCATAATTCCAATTATTCCAACAATAAAAGAAAGAATGGTCATACCAATACCAATTCCCCAGACATAAAGACGGAAGGTGGAAACAATTTCCTCGAATGCTTTTGTCTCGTTAATGGAAAAATCATCTTCTTGCCAAGGTTTTAGATTTCTTATGGTTCGCATCAAGCCGCGAGCTTCTTCGCGAACTTCGTCCATTCGGTCGATACTGCCAGCCTTAATTCCAATTGAGATGCTCCGACGGTGCTCCCCGCCAAAGAGCTGAATAAAGTTACCAATAGGAATATAAATTCTATCGTCGATAAAGTCCAAAAGCATTGTTCCTTGCCGTTTTACCACACCGATAACTTCGAACTTTTGCCCTTTAATCTTAATTACTTTGCCAATTGGGTCATCATCGGAAAATAATGTTTTTGCAACTTTATAGCCTATTACAGCAACGGGGCGAGTTTCACGCTCATCCGCATAGGAAAAGAATCTACCTTTTTCGACATCGCCAGATGGAATTCTTCCAAAATCCGCAGATGTCCCAGCCACACTTAATCCAGAATAAATGATATTATTTGCTTTAACTTGTGCATTCCAAGTAGTTGCCAAAGGAACAGCGATTTCTGCAAGTGTTAAGTTGGATATTAATTCACGCGCTTGCTGAAGTGTAATTTCCTTTCGGTTACGAACCTCTTTCCAACGCTTTCCACCCGCCCAATCCCATTTATCTATATACAGCATATCTTCGCCAATAAGATTAATCGAATCCTGCAATGCCTTATCCAAACCCGAAATTGCCCACCCCATTAACACAACAAATGAAATCCCGATTACAACCCCAAGAGTAGCAAGGAATGCTCTTAACTTGTTTGCCCAAATCGACTCTGCTGATATTTTGATGCTTTCTTCGATTTCAGTAAACAACTTTATCATTACTCATTAACTCCTTCGAAAACAACCCTTTGATGGTTGAACTCATCGGATTCAATCAATCCATCGCGAAGACGAACTATTCGTTTTGCATGAAGTGCAATATCTCTTTCGTGTGTAACAAGAACAATAGTATTACCATCGAGCCATAGTCGATGGAAAATCCTCATAATGTCTTCACCACTTTTAGAATCGAGATTTCCCGTAGGCTCATCGGCAAGAATAATCGAAGGATTTGTAACAAGAGCTCGGGCAATTGCAACTCTCTGCCGCTGTCCACCTGAAAGTTCATTTGGCTTATGGGAAATTCTATCTGCCATTCCCACAGCCTCCAAAGCTTTCAGGGCACGTTCCAACCGATTTGATTTGGGAACACCTGCATAAACCAAAGGTAGTTCTACATTTTTCAATGCATTTGCTCGAGGTAAAAGATTGAACATTTGGAAAACAAATCCTATTTCCTTGTTGCGAATTTCAGCAAGTTCGTTATCGTCCAGTTCACTTACATTTATTCCTTTAAGATAATATTCTCCCCCCGTTGGAGTATCCAAACACCCAATGATATTCATTAAAGTGGACTTCCCCGAACCCGATGGTCCCATTATTGCAACATATTCGTTGGGATAGATTTGTAAGTTAATTTCGCGTAGAGCAAAAACTTGTTCAATACCTACTTGGTAAACTCTTGAAATATGTCGTAAATCTATTAAAGGTAGACCATCCCTTGAAATGCTTTTCTCATCCATATCAGTTATCTATTTTTTTACAAAACGTGATTTTGTTGAATCGATCTTAATAGGAGAGCCATCTTTAAGCAACTTACTTACAGCCATAAAACTTCCAGAAATAACTTCATCGCCTTCTTTTAAACCTTCGATAATTTCAATATATCCTTTATCGCTTATTCCAGTCTTCACCTTAACCATTTTCGCCTTGCCTTTATCGTTAAGAAAAACTACAGAAGGCGGGACTTTAACTTTTTCTTTATCTTTTTCATCTACTTTTTGAATTTCCCCAGAACCAACATCAGTTGCAAAAGATTTCCCTTCTTCGAACCTAACAGTTACAGCTTGCAAAGGAACAGCAAGCACATTCGGTCGGACATTTGTTCGAATTTCTGTATTACAACTCATCCCTGGGCGCAGCCTTCTATCGGGTTTCAAAAAGCGAACTTTAACTTTGAAATTTGTTACTTCATCTTGCGTCCCTAACTTACTCGTTAATGCACTATGTCCTGTTTCAACAACAACACCTTTGAAAATTTCATCGGGAATAGCATCAACTTCGATATCGGCTGTATCCCCAACTTTAACATTCACAATGTCGTTTTCATCGACTTCGACGATAGCATTCATAACTGATAAATCGGCAATCTGCATAATTTCTGTTCCAGCCATTTGAGCAGTTCCTACAACTTTTTCGCCTTTTTCCACCGAAAGAGAAGTTACAATTCCACTAATCGGCGAAACAATAGTAGTTCTTTCATAACTTTTCTGCATTTGTTTGTAGGCAGCAAGTGCCTGTTGATAACGCGAAAGACTTGCATTATAGTTTGCAACTGCCCTGTCGTAATTTGATTTAGCAAGTTCAAACTCTTGCTTCGAAGCAAATTCTTTCTTATAAAGTTCTGTAATTCTTTTCAATTCACTTTCTGAACGAACCTTTTCGGCAAGCATCACTTCGGTTTCGAGTTTAGCAGCTTCGGCAGCAGATTTAAATTGCTCAAGTTGTGTTTCGAAAATGTCGGGTTTAATCCTAACAAGCAATTGTCCTGCTCGGACAGTATCTCCTTCGCGAACACCAAGATAAATAATTTCGCCACTTGTTTCCGATGAAATCTTTACGCTGGTTTCTGGCTGTATTTTCCCAATTGCGGATACTGTTTGAACTATTGTTCGGCGTTCAACTTTTGCTGTTGTCACTTTAATTACTTCATCTTTATTCCCAGAAACAAATGCCACAACAACAAGGAGGATCACAACCAAAACAATCCCCAAAACTATCAATCTTTTCCTTTTCGATTTTTTCTTTGCCATAAATTACCTTTTATTTGTTTTCCTGTTCACTGCTGACATCATCTTTGAATAAATTTTGAAAGGATTCCAAATCATCAACTTTAAATAAAGCAGTTTTTGCAACAATATCCTGAATATTTTGTCTGTTCCGATTCAATATCAAAAAGAAGCCTAAAAACAATACAATGCCCCAAATTGAATTGATTGTATAAATAAAAGACAACCCCGTAAGAACCCAAAGAATGTTCAATACACCACTTGAATTTTTCACAATATACCGTAACCACAGATCCTTTGGCGTTGCTTTTTCTCCGCTCGATTTAGCGATAACCAAACCAAGAATATATTTGCCTAAAGAAACTCCAGCAAATGCTTCGGAAAGGAAGTACAAAAAAGTAATAATCGATGGAATAACCAAATTCAAGGCATTATTTCTATAAAATCCCTCTTGGATTAGTCTAATTGTCTCACGGTCAGTTCCAGCAGCTCTAATCTCTTGGAATAGTTCACCATAGGCTTTTAAAAATCCATTGAATTTGTAAATCAAAAGAACAATAACACTAATCAACAAAAAGTCCACAAGCGAAGCAAGAAAGCGTTTGCCAAATTTTGCTCGAAGTTCCAGCGATTGTTCGTTTGTATAGCTACTTTTCAAATTCAACAATCGCTGTTTTTCTTCTTGCGGAAGATTTTCGAAGCATTTTTTACAAATTGTTGGCGTTGCAAAATAATAAGTAGAAGGATAGTCGTTACCACACTTTTCACAAATCATATTAAACCTTTACTTTTTTGTTAATAATCCAAGTGAATAAAGCAATTCTTTTTGGGCAAGAAAATACCCATAGGTAGCATTTATCTGGTTAATTTGTGCGTTAATTAACAAGTTGCTTGCAAGCAGGTAATCGGTAACACTGGCTGAACCGACACGATAACGTTCGGTTGCACTTTCGAAGTTCTTCTGTGCAGCTTCGAACGACTTTCGACTTGCTTTTAATTGCTTTTCCGCAGCATCTAAATTGTTGAGTGCTTGAATAATTTGGGATTTAACATTTTGTTCAAGCTGGAGCTTTTGCATTTCCAATTGCACAAGTTGAGCTTTTGCAAGTTCAATTTGATAATTCGATTTAAAATTTTCGAAAATTGGTACACGCAAAGAAAGACCAACGAACGACCTACCAAGTTCGGAAAACTTGTTGAATTCATTGTTCGCCCAAGACCAACCACCATAAGCAGAAAGTGTAGGAAAATAGCCAGAACGAGCTACCACTAAATTTGCTTTACCAGAAGCAATTTGCTGCTCGAGCGAAACCAAATCGTGTCTTTGTGAAATCGCCTTTTGGAAGGTTTCCTCTATTTCACCATATTCCCGACGAAAACGGGAAATTTCCTCATCAGAAAAACTCGATGGAACATCGTTGCCCAAAATTTCGAAATTAACTGATGGTTCTAATCCCATTGCTGTCAGCAAAATAGCCTTAGCATTTTTCAAATCGTTTTCAGCTTGGATAATCTGTATTTCTTTGTTTGCCAAATCCGCTTCTTGCGTCAAAACATTTGTTACAGGGATGGCTCCTGCTTCGTATTGTGCTCGAACTCGCTCAAGTTCTTTTTTCCCAAGTTCATAATCCTGCCGCCTTGCTTCAAGTATTTTAGCATTCCTTAAAACATTAATATATGCACGATAAACATTGATTTCAATATCCTCAAGGGTTTGAGAATAGGAAGAGAAAGCAGAATTCAATAATTCCTTTGCACTATTATACTGTGCTTCGCGATTAAAGCCGTCGAACAGATTATAACTCAATGACAGCGACATATTGTATGAATTTGGTTCAATTTTACCAACAACAATTGTTTGCCCGCCGATGTTAATTTTCTGTCCACTCTCAACATTAAGTTGGCGCGTATAACCCATATTGAATGATGCAGAAGGTAGGAAATTCCCAAATGCAGAAGTTAGTTCTGCTCCGGCAGTTGAAATTTTCGATTCAGCAATCTTCACATTTGGGTTCTTTTCGCGTGCTATTTTAAGACAATCTTCAAGTGAGTATTCTTTTGGGTAGCCCTTTTCTTGAGCAAAAACAAATTGAAATAAAAACAAAAAAACCAGAATTGAACTTCTCATTTTCTTTCCTTATAAAGCTCAAAACAAAAATACGCATAAACTTTCAAAAAGTTACAAAAAAATGACCAATTTTCAAAAGAATAATCTGAACAATGTTGATGAGAAAATTTAAAGAAATATTAAATAAACGTAATTTAAATAGAGAAAGAGGATTTTGAAAAATCCATTTTAGAAAAAATTCTATTTCTATTTTTCATACGTCTTCGTCGAATTACACGGAGAACTATGAAACCAATTGAACCAAGAATAATTAAAGTCATTACAAATTTACTAAAATCAAAGGTAGGCGGGTAATATGAAATAGTACCATCAGGATTAACTACCCGAACAGGTTGTGTGTAGTAAAATGCTGGATGGAAAGGCAAATACCAAAGCCAAGAGGTATGCCCCATCAAATAGCCCATCATCAATCCGCTGGCAAAATCCCCATAATGGTTGACAACTACATTCTGTGGTAAATTGGGAATCTCTCGGGAAGTGATTACCTTTCGAGGAACACCATACTTACTTCCTATTGAGGAGCGATTTAACATTGAGGAAACCGTCCCTCCAAAGCTTCTTGTTCTTGGTATATCGTTACTTTTATTTCGCAAAGGAGAATTAATCTTTGGAGATGTTCCAGGCAAACTATACGCCCGAGTACCACCGAAAGAACGAACACCGCCAAAAGAACGAGTGCCACCAAAGCTTCTGGTAAAACTTCGAGTTCCACCGAAGCTACTTCTACCGCCCTTAGCAAATACTTCCTCGAAAGGAATGTGAATAAATATAAGACTAAGCAAAAGTAACCAAACCAAAACCCTTATTTTCTTCATCAAAATATCTCCTTTGTTTCAATTACATCACCTGGGTAACGAAAGGTAAAAGTAGCCTTAAAAACTGCCCCTTCAATTGGTTTAACCTTTTTAAAGACGGAAGCAATACTTGTTTTATTTTTTTTGGGAGATTTTATGTGAACAAAAAGATTGACCAAACCATCGAGTGGTTCATCGTCGTAAAAAACGGCTGTATTTTCAATTTCACCATCACTTTCAATAGTCAACAGATGAAGTTGGCGAGCTTCGTCCTCGGTAAAGGAAGGTTCGCGAAAAATTATGTTATCGAGATATTCGGTAAAAGGATTCTTTAGATATTCATTCCCATCGCTTCCGGTATATGAAATAACCGCATCGAAAGTTCCATCCTCGTCCAAATTCAACAACAATTCATTCAACCCAGCAACTTGTTGTCCATTATAGTAAACAGCAGTTAGTTCAATCGTACCATTGCTTTCTATCGAAAGAGTTGCCATAAAAACACCTTCTATTTAATGGGAATTATAAAGTAGTTTATCTGCGTAAAAAATTTTAAAAATTATCGTCGAAATTATCATAATGTTCGAAGAAAAAATGTATTCGCCCGCCATTGTAAAAATATTTTTTATGCCAAGAATAAACACAAGATGAAAGCAAAATAGCCAATAAAATCACTAAAACCGTTGTAGCCAATTTCTTTGGTTTAAGTAGAAGAAATCCAATTAATACAAAAACCAGTGGAAATAATTTTAAATTAAACAAATAAGGATGGGAATAAAATGGTGAAAGTTCCAAAAGGTAGAAGACTCCCAAAGAAATAAAAAAAACGCTGAGGAAAAGTCTAACAGTGGTCATTTTTTATTTCCTCCATTTTTTGTTCCTTGGCTTTGGAAGCTGGATATAATAAAAGAATTATTCCTATAGTGATTAAAATCAGGGGCAACCAATACTTCCCTGAAAACCAGTAGAGAAAATTATCCAAAGTTGCCGAAATTCCAATCAAAATCAAAATAATTGCCAAAATTTCGCGAAATTTTTTCTTCCTCAATTCAATGGCTTCGTTTGGAACAGAAAAAGAATGGTGAGTCCCTGATTGTTCTTCGGTGGCGGGTTCCTTCAACTCTTGCCGAGGCTGTGTGGGCATAGCTATCCACAAAACTATGTAAAGTAGAATACTGCTGCCCCAGACCAAAGCAGTTGCAATAAATATCACCCGAATTATAACAACATCGATGTCGAAGTAATCGGCCAACCCAGCACAAACTCCCCCAATCACCTTTTCTTTTTCATTGCGGTAAATTTTTCTTGCCATTATTTTACCTGATTTTATTGGAAATATATTTACTTCTACGGGAAAAATCAAAATTAGTTTCAAACTATCGATTTACTGCAAAAGGTAAAATGGCGATGGGTTTACAGTTGTTATTACTTAAAACAAGGAAGTAAACTCCCACTTCAAAATTTGAAATATCGAAAATTGTTTCTTGAGAATCGATGAATATTGGTTCAATAACTTTAAAATTGCCTAATAGATCGAAAACTTCGGCTTTCAAAAAGGGTTCTCTTATATTAATTTTGATATAGTTTTTAGCAGGATTGGGGGAAACAGAGATGTTGGAGTTGGAAGAAGAACTTTCGACAAAAGAGGGTTGGGTAGAAATACTTACATCGTCGATATACCATCCATCGTAGACACCAAGAGTTCCACTAACAAGGCGAAAACGAAGGAAGAGAAAATCGGTCCCCAAACTCTGTTTCAAATCAGGAACAAATAAAGAAAAACTTTCTTTCTTCCAATCAGTTTGGTCTAAAACTTTATCTTTCCAGGGTGGATACTTTTCCATATTGAAAGAGCCAAGAACGATAGATTTGCCATCGTTGTTAACAAGTTCGACATAGCCAGAATCGGTTCGATGAATTATCGCCGAATGGTAAAAAGAAATATAAATTTGGTCAACTGCTTCACTTTCAATTCTAAATGGGTAAAGCCCTAAAATGAGTTCAGTTTTCGTTGGGTAATTCCCAATAGGAGAATCTGTTATACTGCTTGGAGAAGAATTAAAGAAATTACTAGTATAGTCCCAGCCATTATATTTTAAATACTTTCGGGGGATGGTCGAATTAAAATCATCCAAATAATCCATTGAATCTTTGCCAAGAGCGTAAACTTTTCCTTTAAAAACAGGGAATTCGTTTGAAAATTCACTTTGGTTGTTGTCGGAATCTTGAACCTTTGTTCGAATTTTAAAGTAACCCTCGCTTGCTATATTGAAATCGAAACAGAAAATCTTTCCAGTGTCGGTTACATCAAGGTTAAGTTCAAAAAGCAAATTATTTTCGTCGTAAACAAGCAACTTGCGTAAATTAACAAGTGGAGTCGTCGAATCTGCTCGGAATTTGGGCAAAGCCACGCAAATTTGTTCAGCGCTACCCTGGTTTGTAATTGTAGATACAATTTGCGGGGCAAGAGGATACCGAGCACCGCCAGCAAATGCTCTAGCAAAAACTTCTATGCTAGTATCGGCTGGAGTAGCACTTGCTATAGAGTAATTATACAAATTATAAGCAACTAAACCAGTATCTTTGTATGATGTAACTCTTGCAGGTAAAATTGTAATAGGAACGCCTTCTCGCTTAATAATATAGAAAAGTTTAGCAGTGTCGAGAGGATGACCAAAAACTCTTGTCGTTGGAATTTTCCAAGAAAGTGAAATAGAGTTAGGCTCTTCTGGGATTGTTTTTGCAACAAAATCATCTGGTGGATTAGGACACGAAATGCTTATATACGAAGTATAAACATCACTGTCGTAAATATTTTTAACAGAATTTCTCATATCGACCCAAGACGGGTAAATTTTCCCGTTATAGAACGCACATCCACTATAATCCCCTGCGAAGGAATTATCAGTAAAAGGATTTAATCGCAAGTCCGAGGAAACATCCGAAACTGGTCGGTCAATCCAAGTATTCCCTCCATCGCTTGAATAGCTTACCCAACATTCAGTTAAAAGATTTTGCGGGTCGCGCCTACTATCGAGATACATTATGGCTAAATCTCCATTGGTTGGGTCGAGTGCAATCCATTGCCAGAATTGGTCGTTCGTGGTATCTGAATGTACAATTTTTGGCGGACTCCAAGTATCGCCACCATCAGAAGAAAATGAAAAATAAACATTTGGAATTTCATCCGAAGACCAGCAAAGATATAAATAACCATTACGTTGCCCACCAGTATAATCGCTAACAACCGAAGGATATGCCTCGGCTCGAACTTTTCCCTTAACAGTATGTCGGTAGCCTTGATTTGTAATCAACTTTGCTTTTCCAAAAGTATTATACTTAATAATTATTCGTGGTTCCGAGAAAGTAACGCCGCCATCGGTTGAGCGAGCAAAACCAATTCCCTTTTCAATTCCATCGTTCCAAACCACATAAACTTCGCCGTTTGGTCCAATTGTAGCTAAAGGAAAGCTTTGACCAAATGTTGTATCTTCCGAACTGCCCGGCTTTCTTGGACTTATGGGAATGGGAACAGACCAGGTATTCCCCTTGTCAGTCGAACGAGAAATCACAATTTGAGTAGAGGAATCGCGAGGGATTACCCTTTTCCAAGGAACATACAAATTCCCCCTAAATGGGGAATTAGGACTATTATCAACTGTAATGTAGTATTTATCTTCGAAAGCAGAATCCAGTGTTTGTTCCCCAAGATGAACAATTATTGGAATGTGAGCATCCCAAGTTTTGCCATCATCAGTAGTTCGAGCAAGAAAAACACCATTTTCTCCGTAAAGAATACCAGTATCGCTAACATTCCCAAAACCACCATAAACCAAATATCCAGTTCCATCAAAGGAATAAGCGACGGAAGGGTCATTCGAAGAGCGCCAGTTGGGATAGGGCCTGCCTAATTTTTTGTTCTTCCAAGTTTTCCCATAATCGGTTGAAAAATATACCCAAGTAGCCGAGGTATCGCGGTAATCTACTGCAGATGCGATTAACACTTTGGGATTAAGAGGGTTGACAGCAATCGAAGATTCATTTTGCATCTGGAATGTACCACTTTCCTCAACTGTTGTTGGAATATTATAGAACAAAGGGTTGTTTGATGGCTCAGACAAAGGAATAAGAGGTAGTTCCTTTACATCAATTTCGGGCAAAGGATGGGCACTTTCAATCATTCGTCGGAAAAACTCTCTAGGATCCTCGGCGTTAAGTGTCATTACGATTAAAAAAAAGATTGACAATTTTTTGAACATCTTTTCCATTTCTGCAATTTTAACCTAATTTTGCAAATTTCAAGGTTTTAAATTAAAAAATTTTTTTGAGAAGAATATGGATTTCGACTTCCAAATAAATTTCGACCGTCATCTTGGAGAAAATTTCTTTATTCAACATACAGAATGTGTTGCAAAAAATCTCATTGGCAAAGTTTTGGTAAGGAAAATCAACAACCAATATGTTGCTGCAATGATTGTTGAAACAGAAGCATATTTAAGCGAAAATGACTTTGCAAGCCATTCTGCTTTAGGTAAAACCAATCGAAACAAAGCAATGTTCGCTCGGGGTGGAACTATCTATGTGTATAAAATTTATGGCGTGCATCATTGCGTCAACTTTTCAACGGAAGAGGAAGGAAAAGGGTGTGCAGTGCTAATTCGCGCGGGTGTCCCTATCGTTGGAATAGATTTGTTTAAGCAGTCTGGGAACAATAGAAGTCTTGAACGATTACTAAGTGGTCCAGGAAACTTCGCTCGTGGATTTAACTTCACCATTGAAGATAATGAAAAAAACCTTTTTTCCGAAGAACTTTTTGTTCAAGACTATCTTAACTTTTCAGACGAAGAAATTGGAATATCACAACGAATTGGTATAGTCAAATCGCGCGAGCTTCCTTTACGATTTTATCTCCGAGGTTGCAAATCTGTTTCGGTTCCACCAAAAAATTGAAATGGAATTACAAAAGAGAAACAAGTAAATTAAATGTCGAATACTTCACGAAAGGAATTACAACTTTTGCGAGATGTTATTCCCTACGGAAAGGAACGAACCAGGTTTCGCCCAGAGTGATTTCCAAAATCATTCGCCCAAAATATTCTTTCGGTAGTTGTGAAATTTGTGGGATTCGTCCACCAAAAATAAAGCCAGCGTTAAAAGTTGCTGAACCAACAATAGGAAATTCAAATCCAAAGGTAAAGGCAAATTCATTTACAGACTTTCCATCAATTTTAGCATACAACTGCTTATAATAAGTACCAAGATTGTATGTAATTCGGTCGGAAAAAGGAGCGAAAAGAGATTTGTTCCCAATGTAAGAAATCCCCAAGGAAACCTTTCGCTCGGGTTGGAATTCTACACGAGAAGGCAGGTTATATTTGACTTTCTGAAAATCTCGTTGCAGGTAATCTATTGCAAAAAGAGTTCTACGAAGGCGATATGACAAACCAAAGCCAAAAGATTGGGGCATCTCAACTTCACTTTCCATCACGAATGTTGTGTCGAGAGTTAATTCATAGATGTTTTGAACATAGCTCGTTAAGCTTGCCTTATTATTTGTTTCGTAATATAAACCAAAAAGCAAATTATCGAATGCTTTAACTGCGGAACCAAATCGGAATCCCAATCCAAGGAAATAATCGTTCTTTTCGGTAATTGCACTTGCGGCATAACTTCCAGTGACAATTGTCCGGTTGTAAGAATTAATTGTACCAAAATTTCCAAGAATTGAGGCCCCAAAATAGAGAAAATTTATCGGTCGAATGGATGCGCCAAAAAACGCTTGGGAAATTCCGCCACTTCCTTGATATTGATTTTCGGAATATAATTGGTAACCATTTATTTCTACAATGTCTCTTTTTGTAATGTAATAGTTCACGCTTGAATATGCGTTAAATCCAAAAACAATGCTTGCTCCTTTTGCAGTATCTATTGCCAAGGCATAAGAAATGCCATCGACTTTTCCATTGTTTTGATAAAGGTGCGAGTTTTCTGTCTTAACCAAATTCTGATTAAATCTGTAACCAGCACGAATACGAGTTTGGGTAATCAACCCCCACATCGCGGGGTTCACAAGATTAATTGAATTTTCTTTTGGCAAAGCGATTGAACATCCACCAAGAGATTCGTAAACAGCACTGCTATTGTGAATTACATCCCCAAATCCATAAATTGAGTAGTTTGAACCACCTTCGGACCAAGCCAGATAACAATAAAAGAAGAAACAAATAAATAATAACAAACTATTCAATTTCATTTCGCGAAACGCCTTGAATAAATAATTCTCAATTTTGGTTTTTTCGATGGGTCCGAAACATCGGAACCATAGAAAGAAATTCTATTCAAAGAACGAACATCGTTCCAATAATATGAGTAAAGATAAATTTCACCTTTCCGAGTGTTTTTCAGCATCAATTCAACAGGAGTAGAAACTTTTTCGAAATAAACCTTATTTCCCCGACGATAACCATAGAATGAAACCAAAGGAACACTATCAATAGGTGCTTTATCGAAATACCCTCCTGTAAAAATAGTGTCGAGTCCAAAATTCCCATAAAGACTATTTACAGTGTCAATTGTTAATTCAAGTTGAGCATAATGGACAGCAGAAAGAAGAGGAATAGATGAAAAATCAAAGCCAATCTTAACACGGTAAGAATAACCACTTTGAATAGTTAACATTTTTGTTGTATCAAAAGGTGGAACCTGAACAACTGAAGCATCTATTGCAGAATGAATATACCAAATTCTGTTGCTCTCGTCTTTGAATCGGTAATTTACAATTATCTTCGGGTGGGGTGGTTCTTCTTCGGCTATATACTGGGCATTAATTTGATGAATAATATTGCAACTTGGGTCTGGGGCAAGCAAAATCCCCCAAATTGGGACGGAATCTTTACTTTTCTGAAGCCAATCAATTATAAAAGATTTCTGAAGTTGAACAATAATTTCGGGCATCGAATCTTTCAATTCGATTTTACCAGAGAACGAACCAATAGGAAACTGGTCAATACGGCTATTCGGTTGCCAATCGTTAAAAATCGAATCCCAAGTTATTTGATTTGTCCAGTAATCTTTAACAAGAAATATTTTAAAGGAAAATGAAGTATTAATACTATCACCAAGAACATATCGAGAAAAAGGAAGAACCAACCGGACTGAATCAATACGGTCTTCGGTCAGCCAACTTAATGTATCGGGCAGGTTTGCTTCTTTAAATCTGAATAAGGCACCGGCACGGTAACCATTGAAAGCACCAACAAATACAGCCCCAGTATTGAAAATCTTTGCAAAAACATACTTTGTTCCCTCGTCTCGGAAAAAATTAACTGTATCGGAAGAAACAGGAATAATTGAAGTTGTATCGAAAAGCAAATTGTACGTGATTTCGGTTGGGGTTTCGTTACATCCCGAAAAAAAAGAAACAAAGACAAATAAACTCAATAAAAAAGCACCAAAACTATTTTTTGTCATCCAAATCAAAAATTAAAAAGAATAAAAACGGAAAAGGATAAGATTTATGGTTTAATAATGCTTCGATAAATTTCAACATATTGTTCAGCAGTTTCTTTCCATTGAAATTTTTTATTGAGACAATTGAGTGTAATTTTCCGCCAAAGTTCATGATTATTATAGATTTCAAGAACCTCTTTGATTTTTTTAACTAAAGCCGTAGGGGTAGGTTCTTCAAAAATAAAACCAACACCTTCGCCAGTTTTTGGGTCGAAAGGTTCGATTGTATCCAGCAATCCGCCAGTTGCACGAACCAAAGGGATTGTGCCATAAATCACAGAATAAATAGCATTATACCCACAAGGTTCATAAATTGATGGAGCAAGAAAAATATCGCACCCAGCCTCGATTTTGTGGGCGAGTTGCTCATCATAAACATTCTTAAAAATGAATTTATTTGGATACTTTTCAGCTAGTTTCTGCAGTTTTTTTGTTAAATCTAGCGCACCTGTCCCTAATAAAACTAAAACAAGGTCTTCTTTCATTATTTTATCCATTGCTTCGATAAGAAGCTTAATCCCTTTGTTTACATCCAAATGTGAAATCATTCCAACAAGAGGTATATCAAGGTTTAGCTCGAGCCCAAGATTTTTAAGCAAATCTTGTTTATTGCATTGCTTATACGACTCAAAATCGCTGTTTTGCAATTGACAAGCAATATCATCGTCGAAGCGTGGATTCCACTGCCAAGGGTCAACTCCATTCAGTATTCCAGTAAAATTGCCATTCTTCTGGATAAGAATTTTATTTAGCCCATTGGTATGAATTTCGTCCTGTAGTACTTCTTTCGCATAAGTTTGAGAAACTGTTACAACGTAGTCGGAATATATCAGTCCACCTTTTAAGAAGTTGAATTTACCATTATGAATTAAGTTTTCTTTGACTTCTTCGGGTAAACCAATTTTATCGAATGTGCTTTCAGGAAATTCTCCTTGATTGGAAAAATTATGTACTGTCAATACAAATTTTGTCTTTTTGAATTTATTTGGATATAGCGTTTTTGCCAAAACTGGAACCAAAGATGTATGCCAATCGTTGCAATGAATTATTTCAGGGAACCAATTAAGCAACAAACAAGTTGTGACAACAGACTGAGAGAAAAGAATAAATCTTTCATCATTATCTGGGAAAGGCTTTCCATCCAGAGGATTATGATAGATTGCTTTTCGTTGGTCGAAGTAAAAAGAATTTGTTGTTATGTAAGATTGGACTTTGTATCGCGGGTTGCTAATAGAAGAAGATTTGACAGTAAAAAGTTCTTCCCTACCAGCAATTTTAATTGGAATATCCTGTAATCGTTTAATAAAGTGTATCTGATATTTTCTTTCGCTGATGTTGCCATAGCGGGGCATCATAACTCGGACATCGTGACCAAGGGCTCGGAGGGCAAGTGTGAGTGAGTAGGAAAAATCGGCAATACCACCAAATTTTACATATGGGAAAACCTCGCTCGCCGCAAAAAGAACGGAAATAGATTTTGCCATTTTAAATCTAAAATTTCTTAAAATACAAAATTACAAAAAAATAAATTTCGTTATTTCTGCTTTTATTACAATCATTCCAGGTTTTGACTTCCGGGGCAACATATTCCCCTAAAAGTTTTTTCATTTGATTATTAACTGATAACAAATTTTTGGGCTTAGATATTTTCTTGATTCAAAGCTTCCGATTCCGAGTACTTTATATTTACTAATATTGACGAAAAAATTATTTTAAAATATATTCAATGTTTTCAAGTTTGCCATCAATATTTCCTCTTGGCAGAATATTGAGAATTTTACAAACCAGAGGATAAATATCAACATTTCGAATTGTTCCAATGCGGTAACCTTTTTTGAAAGAAGGGCCACCAGCGATGAAAATGCCATGCATATCCATCCAATAGTTATCGTAGCCATGATTACCTTTTACACGATAAACATAATCATTATTTCCATTTGAAAGCGACCAACCAAACTCTGGGATAATTACCAAGTCGCCAATAAATGGATTATTAGAGAAATTGTAAAATTTTGGCACTTCATTTCTTCTATAAACTTTGAAATGTTTTTCATCCTTTTTCAATAATCTTAAGGCTTTTTCGATTGAATCCGCAACCCCATTTACAAAAGCCAAGTATCCAAATGAATTTACTTTAACTCCGACATTGTTCAATATTTCAGAAACATTAATAATTTTATCCTTGGATAGCTCTGTCATTCCATGGTCCGAAACAACAATGATATTGATACTATCCCTTATCGGTAAAGTTTGGATTTTTCCCAACAAGTAACCAAACATTTCATCGCAAACCATAATTGCAGTATCAATCTGAGGGGAGTTGGGTCCGAAAGAATGCCCTCGAGTGTCAGTTTCTTCGAAGTAAAGAGTTACAAATCTTGGCCGCTTATCGAAAGGCAGCGATAGCCAAGAAACTACAGAATCGATGCGGGTTTTATAAGGTACTCTGGGGTTATAACTCATAAAGATATTGGGATGTCGCCAGTCTAATTTCAATTCAGAACCAGGCCAGAAGAAAGAAGCAGTTATCAGCCCCTGTCGGCGAGCAGTTTCCCATATTGCTTCGCCGAGATACCAGCGCGGGTCGGTAACAGCATTAGAATCCCGAATAGTGTAGATAGTACTATCAAAAGAATTAGTAAAATTATTCCCGATGATACCATGATTTTCTGGGAAAAGGCCGGTTACAATTGCATAGTGATTGGGAAACGTGCCACTGGGGAAAACAGGTTGAAGCGAAATAGCACGAACACCATCATTAGCAAATTTATTCAGATTTGGTGAAAGCCCCCGTTCAAGATAGTCCCAGCGAAAACCATCGAACGAAACAAGAATAATATATTGCGAAGAAAAAACAAATTTTGCATTCAAAAGAAGCAAAACAAAAAAAACAAATACTCTCATTTCCAACTCCATTACTTTTTAGGAATACAAAATTAGTTAATGAAATGAGAATATATAATTTTTAATAAATCCTCGCCTTAAAATAGAAAGCAAAAATCTGTGAAACTTGAATTCATTACTTAGGTTAATTTACTTTTTTTCTCACTATATATAGCAAAATAAGTGTGAGCTTTTTGCCAAACCAGAATTCATTCTTGTAAGGTTCAGCATTTATTTATAACTAAAAGATTTTCTTCTGAGCTATCGAACAAACTTTTGTTTAACCAAAATTCGGACTTGGTTTGTAGTTAATAAAAGTAAACCAAAGTATCTTTATTTTTCTTTTCCTTTTTATTGATACAAAAATTCCTCCTCTTATCCACTTCTTTTAAACAAATTCGAAAACAAATATGGATACTCAATTTTTTTTAATATTAGTTTGAGTAGTATTAACGATGTACTTACGTCTAAATGTACATCAAATGTATTTTATTGTAGTAGTGATTCAATATATAAATTTAGTTTAAGAAAAAGGTAAGGAATTTAAATCAAAAATTTTATCAATTTGTGTTCTTAAAATTTCAGTATAGGTATAACCAAGCCTACATTTGGGAAAACTTTAAGTGCTTTGCTCGTTGTTTTCTCCCCTCTATCATTTGTATGTTCTTCTTTGTCAACCCAAAGGAGAGCGCCCACTTCGAACCAAAACCATCTCAATAACCGAAACCTAAACCCTGGTTCAACCAAATATCGTACTGGGCTTCCACCTTCAACTCCCAAAAAGGGAAATAAAATCACCTCCAAACGATGAAATCTAAGGAAGGCATCGATATTGCGTAAAAGTCGCATTCCTGATCCAATAGCGAAATCAGTAGTTAAAACAAGCCACCCACCTGAAAGATGTAAGTTAATATCTTTTGAAATATTAAACTCAACCGATAAACCCATTCCTTCAATAAATTTTGCTTGGGGTCCGAACTCAACTTTTACAGAATCAATGTTTTTGCTAAAAAGACATAAAGAAGAAGTGAGAAATAAAAAAAAATAAAAAGGAAGTTCCCTATAGGCTTTCATTGAACAAATAAACTTATACATATTTATCGAATACTTATGTTTTCTTAAAATTCTACTACTTTTTTATTCTAACGCAACTTGAAACGAATAGGAATACTAACCCAGCACATTACGGGTTGCCCATTTTGAATGGCTGGAGTAAAAGTTGATTTCATTACAGCATCGATGGCTGCTTGGTTCAACATCTGGGAATCTGAAGATTGAACAACAACTTTCTTTGGTTTTCCGTTTTTATCGACAAGCACACGAACAACAACTTGCCCTTCAATTCCTGCTTTCCGAGCCATTTCGGGGTATACAATTCGCTTCTGCAAATCGGCAAGGTCAATATATGGTTCCTTTTCAACAGGAATGAACTCGTCGATGTTTGGCTCTTCTTCTTTTTGTTTGATTTCCACCTTTTGGTCGAGGCTAAAGTCCTGTGGCAACTGGCTAATATCTATTTCTTGACCCTTTTCGCGTGCCAACGATTCGCTCAACTTTTCGAAAGTGGCAAACTCTTTCAAATCCTCCTTAATTTCAGCATCAGGGATTGGAACTGGAGTTCCCGCTTTTGCGGCGGTAGCAATTTCCATAACTTGTTGAGTTGGTGGTGGAGGTGGAACATCTTCTTTTTGCTCTTCAAGTTGTTGTAAAGGACCACCAAGGGTAATCTTGCTTATTGGTGCCCGAGGCAAAGCAATTTGACTTCGTTCGCTTGCCTTTGCATATATGAAATAAGCAAGTAGAAGCAATAGCACTATAGTTACTGTAATTATAAATCCACGATATGTATTTCGTGGAATAATTAACTTAAGTTCTGCAAACCCATAAGTGGGTTGGGGCGGCAATTCAATTATTTTGTTTGTCATTTTACCCCCCCTTCTATTAATTTCAAATCTTCTTCAGTTAAAGGAGCAATTGTGAATTTTCTTTGGCGTTTAACAGGTTGGCCTTTCTCATCGACTTCTCGGGCCAAAGCCTCGGTAATTGGAATTTCGGCAAGATTTAGATTATCGAGAATTTCAATCACCTTCGCATAATTTGCTTCTGGTGAAATCTTCAATACAGTAATTAAACGATTTTTAACCATTGGTTCTAAGTTTTTCTCAATTACCAATGCTCGAAGTTTAGATATTGGAATTTCTTGAGGTTTGTTATTTTGGTCCGGAATTCCTTTATACCAATACAACTTATTATCTGCAGTTAACATTAATGTAAGAAGCTCCGAAGCACGAACTTCCACCTTTGCATACATTTCTGGTGGAATTCTCATCTCCATAATCTGTGGCTTAAGCATAGTTGTTGTGAACATAAAGAAAGTCAACAGTAAAAAGGTAATATCCACCAGAGGAGTTAAATCTATTCTGAAACCAATACGTTTTTTCTTCTTTCTTCGGACAATTTTACCTCGCTTTTGCCTTTCTGGTATTTCAAGGGCACCTCCTCCACCAGCCATTTTCTTTCTCCTTTAATGTTTCATATTAATTAACAAATAAATATCCCAAAAAGTTACACGAACAACCAAAATAATTATTTACGAGTGGGTTTTTCCTCTTCGGCTCGCTTTTTATCGGTAACAAAATTGAAAACAAAAGCACGATTCCTTCGCATAATATTCATTGCATCTTCGACCCATTTGTAACGAACTCTTCGGTCTGCATCGATTGCAAACCGAGTTGAACTCCGCACTGAAAGAGTTGCTCGAATTAGTTTCCCCAGTATTGTTGTATCGACTTTTATCAATGCTTTGTTATAATACTCTTGTGGTATTTCTGATACAAGTTGGTATACTTGAATCAGGTCTTTCGTGTTAGTTAATCCATAATAATATGAAGTATCAAGAGGATTTTTATCGTCGATTGCAATATTAATAATCGCAAGGTCTCTTTCAGGGAGTTTAGTTGTATCGGGAGAAGCCGTGGGTCTTCGGATTGTAAATTGCTTTTCCGACTCGGCTTCCGATTTGAACTTTGCAGTAAACATCAGAAATGTAAGCAAAAGGAAAGTGATATCGACCAGAGGTGTAAGGTCGATAACAAAACTCATTCTTTTCTTTTTAATTTTTGGCACGACTGCCTCCTTTCGCCTATTGTTTCAATCTTAATGTAAATATTTGAGTTACATTAAGAATTGCTTCATCTATCATATACAGATAATTATCAACTCTTGTTGTAAAGAAGTTGAAAAAGATAATCGATATAATAGCAGCGCCCAAACCACCAGCAGTATTGTACAATGCTTCGGAAATCCCAATTGCCAACTGTGTTGCATCAACTGTTCCAGTTTCGCCGAAAGCAGCAAAAGCACGAATCATTCCTATTGTCGTTCCCAACAAACCAAATAATACCGAAACAGATGCAATTGTCGAAAGAATAACTAAATTCTTTTCGAGCAACGGTGTTTCGAGATTTGTAGCCTCGTCAATTGCTCTTTGAACTTCAGTCAATTTCTTTTCAACTGGGAAATTAGTGTCGTTTTCAACTTGTTTAAACCTTTCAATTCCAGCGCGAAGTATGTTCGCCAAACTTCCACGCTGGTTATCACATTCCTTCAAGGCATCGTCGAACTCTCCTTTCGCCAAATAGTCCAAAACTCGTTTGACAAAAACCGAAATATCACCTTTTCCGCGAGCTTTATTAATAGAAAATGTTCGCTCAAAAACAAAAGTAATTGAAATTATAATCAAGCTCATAAGAATACCAACAATTGGACCGCCAGTGTAAATCGCTCCGACAACGCTTCCTTTCTTTGGTTTCTTCTTTGTTGCTGGGTCTTCGAAATTATTTGGATTGCCAAAATAGAAGAAATAAATCGAATATGCGATGATGAGCGCTAAAGTGATTACGACAACATTAAATAGTCTTTTCATATAATCCCTTTTTAATTATGATTAAAATTATTAAAAATAAAATATTTATAAACTTTTTATAGCCTCCTCCAAACTTGAATAAATTGGAAACACCAGAGTTAGTTTTGTAATTACAAAAAGATTCTCCACAGATTTCCCCAAATTGCATAATGCAATTATACCACCTTTCTTCGTAAAAGTGGCATGCGCAGAAATTAGCACTCCAAGGGCAGTCGAGTTTAAATAAGTAACCTTTCCCATATCGATGATAATTTTGTTTTTAGATCCCTCGGCAAGTTTCTTCAAGGTCTCCCTCAACTCGTCGGTCTCTTCACCGCCAATGAAGTCGCCTTTTAAGTAAACAACGACGCCGCCTATTTGTTCTTCAACTTTAATTTTCGACATACTAATTCATAAATAAATTTCAAAATTACAGAATTTTATGTTAATAATTATTAACAATTAAATATTTCCATAATGGAAAATTTAAAAATAAAAATTTTAAGAAAGAAAAACAAAAAATTTATTGGTTAATTATATTTTTTTTTGTAAAATGCACTTTTGAAAATAAATTGTACGAAAAATGAATGACGTTAATAATTCAATAGAAGAGCAAAACTACTGCCTTGTTTGTGGGAATGAACTCATTAATCTTGTAAAACCAGTCGAAATGGAATGTTCTTTCTGCAGAAAACAATTTATTGCAAACATTACTTGCGTCGATAACCACTATGTTTGCCCCGATTGCTCGACTCTTGACGCAAAAGAAATTGTTAAAATCATTTGCCTACGCTCCTCAAAAACTGACCCTATTGACCTCGCCAAAGAAATTATGGCATCGCCAGCAATTAAAATGCACGGACCAGAACATCACTTTTTAACTCCAGCTGTATTACTAACAGCAATGGCAAACTACACCAATTCACACGAAGGGCTGGAAAGCCGAATTCGCCAAGCCGAAGACCTTGCAATTAAGTTGGCACCTCAATGCAGTTGGCATCTTGGAACTTGTGGGGCTGCGCTTGGTGCCTCCATTTTTCTTTTAATATGGAAAGGATTAGACCCAAACGATGAATCTTCGTGGGACGAAGGGAACATAATTGTTTCAAATAGCTTGAAACGAATAGCCGAGCTGGGAAGCCCTCGTTGTTGCAAACGAGACACTTATATTGCAATAGAAGAAACGGTCGAGTTCCTTCGCCAAAAATATGGAGTTGCTTTACCTATAAGCGAGGCTAAATGCATCTTTTCGCTGCGAAATCGCTCCTGCAAACGCGAAGACTGTATCTACTTCAACCTTAAATTTGCCCTCGTTTAGTAAAAAAGCAAAATTTTAGTCGCTTTGTTCTATATAAATCAATTTTCCTTTTTAATTAATTTAAAGTGAAGTAGTAAAGATTTCATCCAATTGTAACTGCAATAGCTTGCAAATACAGCAACTAAAACATCAACGGAATAGTGAACATTTTGAAGCATAACTCCTAAGCCAACAATCAAAATACCAATAAACAATATTATTTTTGCTAATTTACCTTCCGAAAGTAAAAACAAAAGAACCATCAACGAAGTATGCCCAGAAAAAAACAAATCTCGTGTTAAAGTAATATCAGTTCCAAAATTTTCAATAATTGGGTCTGTCAATGGAATTATGTTTTTGGGGGGATCGAGTGGCAAAAGATACATAGATAAAATTCTTAAGCCAAGCAATAGAGTGTAAGAAAAAAAACCTAGAAGTAATTTTTCTGGCTTGAAAATTAAGTGGATAAGAACAAAAAAAACAGAAAAATACAAAACAAAAAAAATTAACCAAGTTAAATCAATTGGTTTGAAAATGGAAAGCAATGGGTCGTCGAAAGCAAAACCTTTGCGACTTTCAATCCCGCAAATAAAAACAGCAGCAAAATGAAGACTTAGAGCAACCAAAAGAAAAGACACTACCAAAATTACTATTTTAAGACGGTTTTGGGTAAATTCTTTCCATTCAGTAAAATCGAATTCAAGACCCATACAACCCCAAATTTTGCTAAATTTGATTTTTTAATACTACAAAAATAATATGAAGAGTAACAGGAAACAAACTACACATTCTACGACAGTAATTGGTTTAATAAAAGACGGAAAAGCAGTTATCGGTAGCGACGGACAAGTAACTTTTGGTAACACTATTTTAAAGCATACAGCAAAAAAAATTCGCCGATTATACAATGGAACAGTTCTTTCTGGATTCGCAGGAGGAACAGCTGATGCTTTTGCTCTACTTCAACGATTCGAAGAAAAATTAGAATCAACTCGTGGAAACCTTTATCGTTCAGTTTTAGAATTTGCTCGCGATTGGAGAACCGACCGCTATCTTCGCCGCTTGGAAGCAATGATGATTGTAATGAATAAAGAAAAACTGTTTGTTCTGACAGGCAACGGCGATGTTGTCGAACCCGATGATAATCTTGCTGCTATTGGTTCTGGGGGGCCATTTGCTCTTGCTTCTGCCAGAGCACTCGTTCAAAACACCGATTTAGAACCCAGAAAAATTGTCGAGATTTCCTTGAAAATTGCATCAGAGATATGTATATACACAAACTCGGAATTTACAATTGAAGAATTATAGAAGCCTATGGTAAGTATTGCGGACTTGATTGGACTGAAATTTCCATTGGTTCTTGCCTCTTCTTCTCCAAGAAGAAAACATTTACTCGAAATGCTTGGCTTTAAATTTCAAGCAATTAATCCAGAAATCGACGAGGATAGTCTTTGTGAAAACATTTTCGATTTTTCTTCAAAAGTGACTGAAATTGCTAAAGCAAAAGCATTAAAAGTAGCTCGAAACTTGAATTTCGAATCAATAGTTCTTGGTGCCGATACAATTGTTGTTCTCGATGGAAGAATTCTAACTAAACCAAAAGATGAATTCGAAGCCCGCGCAATGCTAAAAAAATTAAGCAACAGAACCCATATTGTCTTCACCGGAATTGCCATTGTTCACGCTCCATCGGAAAACTACAGAACTTGTTTCCGACGAACCGAAGTTTCATTCCGCCAAATTTATGATGACGAAATAGACGCTTATGTTCGCTCCTTGTCTCCTTTGGACAAAGCTGGGGCATATGGAATTCAAGATGACTTTGGAGCCTTATTTGTTAAAAGCATCAATGGTTGCTATTACAATGTTGTTGGTCTCCCTTTGGAAGCCTTTTATACTTCCCTAAGGAAATTCATCAATGAATTGGAAGAAAAAGGAAAAGGTAAATAATTTAATCTTACTTTCCCCTTGGATAATTATTTTCACCGTGTTTTGGCTTTATCCCGTGATTTATGCTGGATATTTAAGTTTTTGCGATTACGAAACGCTTACCTCCAAAACCAAATTTGTTGGGCTGGCAAATTATTTTCGAATAGTAAACGACCCAGTGTTTTGGATTGCATTAAAAAACACCGCTTTTTTTACTTTTGTTTCTGTCCCAATTACAACAATTCTTGCTCTTTTCCTTGCCAACCTGTTGAACAAAAAAAACATTAAATTCCAAAACTTTTTTCGTTCCGTTTATTTTGTCCCTTCGGTAACTTCACTTGTTGTAATTTCTTTAATTTTTGTGAACCTCTACTCGGCAAATGGCTATATTAATTATCTTCTTAAAATGTTGCATTTGCCATATCCCCAGATGGGATGGCTTCAGAATGAAAAAACCGCATTGCCTTCGATTATTCTGATGGATATTTGGATGAGCACTGGTTATTATATGATTTTATTCCTCGCGGCAATGCAATCTATTCCAAACGACTATTACGAGCTTGCCGATTTAGTTTCGGCAAATGAATGGCAAAAATTCAAAAAAATTACATTTCCTTTGATTCGACCAATGCTCTTGTTTGTTATTGTTTTAAATTCTATCAAATCGTTTCAAATTTTCGTTGAAATTTATGTTATGACAAAAGGGGGACCATTGAACGCAACTACAACCCTTGTATATTTAATCTATGAAAATGCATTTGTAAAAATTGACCAAATGGGCTACTCCGCTTCTATTGCATTCGTTGTATTCTTTCTTCTTCTTGGACTTTCTTTTCTGCAAATAAAATTATTAAAGGTAAAATAAATGAAAATTTTAGTTTCGGCTGGGGGAACGGGCGGGCATCTTTTCCCTGCAGTTGCTGTTTTGGATGAAATTTTGGCATTGTTAAAAAACAAGGAAGAAGTTTCGGTTTTTTCTGTTGGCAACCCAGAGAAAATCGAATCAAAAGTAAGCAAGGAAAAGAATTGGCATTTCACCCCAATTCCGATGATTGGTTTTGCTGGCTTTGGTTTGAAATTTTTTAAACTCTTTTTGAAAACGCTGGAATCTATTAACATTTGCAAGGACATCATTCGCAGAGAAAAAATCGACTTTGGAATTGCAACTGGTGCATACATTAGCTACCCTGCTGGGATGGCCCTTTATTCTCAATCCAAACCACTCTTTGTATTAGAAAGCAATATTATTCCGGGGCGAGCAAACAGATTGCTTGCAAGAAGAACCAGTATTTTTTTTGCAACTTTTGAAAAAACAAAGGAATACTTGCCTCTGGAAGTTCGAAACAAAGTAAAAGTTTTCGGCACTCCTGTCCGTAAAGACATACTTATACCAAAAACCAAGCAAGAAGCAAGAAAAAAATTTGGACTGGATCAAGAAGCCCCAACACTATTGGTTTTTGGTGGGAGCTTGGGTGCAAGTTCAATTAATAAAACACTTTACAACAACTATAAAACATTGCTCGATTTAGGAATACAAATCATATGGCAAACTGGAAAGAATTTTGAAATCGAAAACCCGCAAGCCAAAGGCTTGACAATACTTGAATTTATCGATGATATGGCATCGGCTTACTATGCTGCCGATTTAGTTGTTGCTCGCGCCGGAGCTTCGACAATTGCTGAAATATCTGCACTTGGAAAGCCATCAATCCTTATTCCTTATCCATATTCAGCAAATAATCATCAAATGGAAAATGCTCGCGAATTGGCAAATTCAAACTCTGCAATGATGATTTTAGATAATGAAGTTGAAAGCAAACTGCTTCCAAATATTATTTCTTTAATTTTCGAACAAGAAAAATTGCAAACGTTATCAAACAATATACGAAAATACGGCAACCCAAATGCAAGTCTCCAAATTGCAAAAGAAATTTTGAATTTTTTGAATATTTAGTTTAATTTTGACTTTTACTTTTATAAGTAATTTTAATTATGGGCAAACAACTACCTGTATCATTCGAAAAGCGTTTCGATTTCTATTGGAAATCAATTGCTATATATTCAATAGTTTTGATACTCTATTCTCTCGCTCGCGGAACAATCGAAAAAGGAACTTTGACATTATCTGTTTCTGACCCGATTGTTATTCTTCTGTTCCTCATTATCGTATTTTCTTTTTTTGGATACCTTTATTACATTTGGAAAAATCCAAAAATTATTATTTCTAAAGATTCAATTGCTTTCAAAACAAGATCTCGGGAACGCATTATTCCAGTTTCGCAAATTATCAGAATACAACAAGGTCGGGAAATTATCACAAATTTACGCCATTCCTTGAAAGTTTTTAGAATTTATGTCACTTTTCGGAAAAAGCCTTATCGAATTCGACCAAGTTCATTTTGGAACGAAAATGAATTAACCGAAGCTTTGATTCACTTCAAAAAAACGAATAATAAATGATTAGCTTTTCGAATAAATTCTTTATCCTTTCATTTTGTTTACTTTTTTCAAAAAGCTTTTGCTTTTGCCAAGAATTGCCTCAAACCAATTACGAAGTAACAAAAATAATTTTTGAAAAATTTTCCAAAAAAATTTTTGCGGAGTTAACCAAACTCCCAGACACGATTTTTGTTATCCGCGGAACAGAACACCCTACTTTTCCACATTTGGAAAGCTATCTGATAACAGAATTAACCAGTAAAGGATACCGTTTCATTTCAACAAGCAACCAAACAGATTACCCATTAATCGAACTAATTGTAGATAAATACAGAATAGTTTACTCTAATAAATTGGAGACAAAAAAAAGGGTTGAAAGAAAAGTTCAATTAGCTGTAACTGCTTTGATAAAGAAAAAGGGAATCCCAGTTCAACCTATAAAATTCGAAACAGAACAAAACGACACCATTTCGGTTGATTTTATTGAATATATCGAAAGGGATGGAACACCATTCAAGGCAGAAATACCAAAGGAAGAAGAAACATTTGTCGAAAAATACATTGAACCAATTATTGTAATCGCTTCGAGCGCAATAGCTATACTTATTTTCTTTACAGTTAGATCAAAATAATCTTATTTCGAAACGATTACAATTTCTGTACGGCGATTCAAACGACGTCCAAATTCAGAATCATTCGGAGCAATTGGTTTTCTTTTCCCGTAACCAACGGTTTTAATTCGTTCAGGTGCAATACCCTTGCGAACCAGATAGTTTTTAACAGCTTCGGCTCGCATCAAAGATAAGCGGTCGTTATAAGACTTTGAACCTTTGTCGTCGGTATGTCCTTCGACAAGTATTGTGACAGAAGGTTTATTCTTCATAAACTGATAAAGGACTTCTAATTCCTTAACGGTATCGGGTAAAGAAGCACTATTGAAATCGAAAAGAAGATTTTCAATAATTAATTTCCTTCCTAACTCGACAATTGGGATAGTCCGCCGAACAATTTCTTTCCGTTCTGGACTAAAAATAGCAATATTGATTGAATCGGGAATTGCTGGCAAATCTGTACGATATTTAATCGAATACAAATTTGTCAATTGATTAGAGAAGTTATTCAAAATTGTTGAAAATGGGTATTCAATATCGAAAAAATGTCCACGTGTTTTCGAAGAAATAATTTTATATTCATCTAACTTGGGTGGAGTTATCGAAAAGCAACGAATTTCAGTTTTATTTAAATATTCAATAATTGAATTTGTTGTTTCGAAAGTAATTCCATCGCCTTTTTCCCCAAGTTGGTGGTAAGGAGCATCAGTTATAAGAACAATAACACGATTTGCCGATGGACGAAATGCAATATTTTTAGTCGCCTTTATTGCTTCTAAAGCATTTTCTTTTTCATCGCCTCCGCCATAAGCGCGAACACCAGAAAGCCAGCTTAGAAACACATTTACATTATCAGAAGGCTGGTATACTTTTTCAACTATATCCGAAAAGAGGATAAGTCCAATTCGATAATCAATACCTCTACTTAAAAGAGATGTCAGGAAGCGAGAAATATTGTTCTTAATTTCGTCGATGTATTTTTGCATCGAACCCGTTACATCAATAATAAAAACAAAATCCACAGGAATTCTTTCTTTCACAGAAATCTTAGCAACAGAAATTACTTGTTTTTCAATTCCATTTTCTGTCACAATAACATCTTTGGTTGTCAGAGTATCGAGCGGGAAACCACTTTTATTAAATGCTTCGACAATTATGTTAATTTCAGGAAACTTAGAGATATCTACGTTTCTAATAGTTAAAATAACTGGTTTCTTTTCGGTTTTAACTTCGGCTTGAGAAAGGACTTCCTGTATTTTCTTTATAGAATCGGGATTCTGTTGCTGGGCATAAGATAAATATACCAAACAGAAAGATATTAAGATTAACAGCAACAACAAATTTTCTTTATTTACAAGATTTTTCATACTCTCACAATTATAACAAAAACAAACCCTCCAACCAAAAAGGAAGAGGGTCTAAAAATATTGATGATAGCATCACTTATAATGTCAATCTTAAAACTGGAGAAAACAAGAAGAATGTTTTGTTTTCAAAAGGTTTTGCAGTTCGAAGAACTCTTGCAACTCTTGCATCAATATACAACCAATTAAATATTGGCAAATAGGTTCTTGCAAGAAGAATCTGATTTGAGTATTGCAAACTTATACCGAAGGGCCAAACTGATTGATTTCGGTATTCAATTTTTGCGTAAATCCAATCGGCAAATTCACTGGGTTTATGTGTGTTAAGTTGTATTCCTTCGTCTTCGGGAGATGGAACAAGGTATTTATGCCAAAAAGGTGAAGGCTTTAAATATACTTCTCGCACTTCAAAATAATTTAAGCCTAAGTCTACCCTGATATAATTTTCAGGATTTGCTTTGGTGAACCAGAAATTATAGAATAAAGTAGCTTGTCCCGAAGAACGAAGAATAGGAACTACAGAGTAAGTATCAAGTGTCAATTCATTAGTTTTCAAGTAAGAATAGTATTTATCGGGCTCTACTGATTCTTCTTTCAATTCAGTAACAGGTAATTCCATGTTCAAATGAACGCCGAATTGAGGATGGAAAGGCGTATAGAAATCCAAGCCCGCAATTAATTTCCCACCGGGTCCTTGGTTGATTTTTTGGGTTGGCACCCAGCTGAAGATATCGGATTTATTATTTATTCCACTCCAAATTCTGTATGCACCACCGAGATATGCGTTAATTAGATAGGGAATGCGGTCGTTTGTTTTAGAGTCGTGATTTACATATAGGGGACGTTTCAACAAAACCTTTGAACATCCAGAATTCCAAAAAATATAACCAATTTCATCGGTTCCTATAACATTTTTCAACCAGAAACCCGATTCACCAAACTTTAATGTCTGCTCAAAAATCGAAAGTGTAAATGAATGTGTAACATTTGTAGGTTCAAGATAATTAATAATTGCCTGGGCTTGGGATGCTGTAACAGGAACCTCAGGTGGTATTTCTACATAGCAGTAATCTCGCTTACCATCGATCCAAGTATTTGGATTGGCAAAAGAAATCCCACCAGCAAGGATACTTAGTAGATTTGTGCTAAGATTACTTTGCATTTGTGAGGCAGTCATACTTATTTCGCC
>CAYPRT010000009.1:51983-54672 GCA_964413155.1 uncultured Hyphomicrobiales bacterium
GTAGATTTGTGCTAAGATTACTTTGCATTTGTGAGGCAGTCATACTTATTTCGCCACAAGTAAGCAAAAGCAAGTCGAAAGGCTCAGATTCATTTTGCCTTGGAGCGGCAAGTATTTCAATTCGTGTTTTACTTAGTTTAGACTCATCGTAACCAAGAATGCGAAACGCCTGGTAAATTTGAAGTTGCAAATCGGTTTCACAAACTTTCCACCGGGGAAAGTATTTCCTTATCTCTGGGTCTATTGTGGTCAAAGAATCAATTAAATCGCGAGGATTAATAGGCTTGCTTTGAGAGTAGCTATTGTTTACAGCAATTAAAACAAGCAACCCAAATAAAACTATTATTTTTTTCATATCACACTTCACAATTGTTTACAATTAAAAGTTAACAATAAAGCGAACCATAGGAACTAAATAGCCCTTGTTTTCCCATTCGTCGGGTCGATTTTTGAATGGTACAAAATATCCTCGCCCATCAAGTCGTAAGAATAGTGTATTTCGAATAATCGGAACTTGAAGCCAAATTCCGCCACCAATACCACCGTTAAAATATTGTAAATTAACACCGAAAGGTGTGGCAATGTTTGTGGACATAAAATCTATTCGAACAGAAACATCTCCAATAGATTTTTGGTCATATTTTTTGAAAATAAGCTTCCGATTTAAGTTTGCGGTATCCAAGTCGTAATACCATTGCTCAACTTGATAAAAGGTTGCTCCCAATCCAAAACGGAAAAGATAATTGTTATCAATTTGTACACCAAAAGTGTAATAAGCTTGGGCATTTGCACGAATTAAATAGTCGAAATCTCGATTTGCAATAGTTTGGGCTGGATTGTAATCAAGTGTATCGAATTTGCGTGATTTATATTTGCTTTCTTTTGCATCTCCTAAAACATATCCAAAATCGAAATGGAAAATCCCACTTTTAGGAATTACTTTTATTGGAAAGTCGAAAGAACCAGCAAGTCCAAAGCCAGCATAAGTTAATTTTCGGTTAATATCGAAAACATTTTTCCCCATTGATGCCCAACCATCGGTAGGAAGAATTAATCCAAGTTTAACATTTTGCCATAAAGCACTGAAAGTAACTCGCTCACTAAAGAACGAAGTATAATTTATACAATCAATACCATATTTCAATTCTAAACCAACAAGTGGCAAATCGAAATTTGAACTCGAACTAGAATCTAAAACAAAATTCCCATTATCAAAGTAGCCTGGTTGAGGGAAACGACGCCAGAGAATCCAATCGGGACTGAGTATTACTTCATTTTGTTTCAAACCGAAATCAAATGGTTCTCCTTCGCTAACACGAAGAATTTTTTGAACATCGTAAGATGATAAATCAGCTTCATTCACGAAAGGAGTTTCTGTGTTGCCAAAAATCTTTCGTGCGAACCATTGAGTATTACCGATTCCCTGAGCTTCCAGAGTTTTATTTTCAACATTTCTTTGTATTAAAGCATTAACCATTAAATCATAAAGATTATTGGCAGAGAAAGTTGTATCCAGAGCAAAATTCTTCATTTCGTCGTAAGTGTAGATATTATTTGAAACTATTTCTTTAAGTTCTTTTTCCATACCCTTATTAGAATAGCTTATTATCAATGCAATTATAAACTCGGGTATTTCGCCGGCTTTTGTTCTTGTTGTTACCAAATAAGCATTTTCTGGACGCGCTTCTGATGCAACTTGATATTTAGCTCTGTAATACTGGTATAATTTTTCCATCACAGATTGTTCAGGTGGAGTTAAGCCACGATCTTCAATTGTCTTTAAAATGTCACTCAACCTTTCATCAGCTCTAACACCATCTTCAACAATATTTAAAATTGCTTGGTCAACAGCCTTTAAAATCTCTTCACCAACTTGAACTTCGGCAACCCGTTGTTGACGCAATTGAAGTGCCCGACGAATATCACTTATACTTTTTAATCGATAAATAGAAATATTTCCAAAACGATAATTAGAAAATCTTCTCAGAATTTGCTCCATTTCGGTTCGAGTTGCCTCGTCCTGGCCGAAAGTCGGCTGCAAAATAATTGCACCCAACAAAAATGCTATTAATATTAACCTGGGGTTTTTCATATTGCTATACCATTTGTCTAACAAATTTTTATTTTTCATTGTTAATATTTTTATCTTCTTCTTTGTGGTGTAGTTGAACGGCGAACCTTTTCTCGTTCATACAGGAATGATACACTCAAGTTGCTTTGCCTTGTCGAAACCTTGCCATTACATAAATTAATAGCAGAGGCTATAACAGGAACTCTTACTGTTCCAACAAGTTCATCTAGATTACGAGGCATTGCAGAGGTATTAACAGTAAATTCAAAAGTAATTGAGTAGTTATCACCTTCTTTCTCAATAATTGGGTCGGAAGGCATATCAACTCCCTGAATTTGACTATCGAAGGAAGGCTTACCAATGCTTAATTTAATTTCGGGCTTTGTGGCTCCATTAGAACCATCATCAGGCGCAATCACAGTAATATTCGAGACCTGGATCTTAACTTTATTCCCTGTTTGGCTTCGTTTTTCCATCTTTTGGGCAAAAATTAACTTAGGTTCGTCCTGCTTAATTTCATATTCTCTAAGTGGGAACAATTCAACTTCTTTACCAGTAATTGGTTGAACCCACCATACTTTTGCATAAATTTTGCTGGCTTTACACGAAAGATAAACC
>CAYPRT010000009.1:54772-109350 GCA_964413155.1 uncultured Hyphomicrobiales bacterium
CGACCAGCAAGTCGATGAGTAATTTCGATTTTATATTTTCCTGGGGATAAAGGTCTTTCAACAATACCTCGATAGTAACGATTTCCACCAGTGACAGGTTTAGGCACAATCGAGCCTGCAAATTCATCTTCGCCACGACAAATAACGCGTGCAACAGGAGAGCCACTTTCGTCCAAAACACGACCTTCTACAACATTTGCAGTAGTGCCTTGATAGGGGCTTATAGTAAACCCAAAAACAGGTTCAACGGCGTCAAATTGTGCAATATAAGGATCTATAGTAACAGTAGGTTCCGATACAGCTGGCTTTGGTGTAATTACACGAACATCAAAAGAAATGCTATTGGAGTTCTGTGGAAACATTAACGAAAGTCCGGGAGTTAGTAACTTAACAATATATCCATAAAGTTTTATCTTACTAATAGTTTCGACAGCATTTTCTTCGCCAGCAGCCATTTTAATCGAATTTTCAAGCATCTGGTCAAATTTTTCAACATCATTTACCGATTGAGCATTTAAAAGTAGGTCTTGTGGAGGAAGATTATATTTTATTAACCTGGTTTCGAGTTCCTTTTTAACTTTATTCAAGTCTTTTACAGTTAAAGTAACTGTTCCAATATTAATTCTGGTGTCCTCGGGTATTTCTGGTCCAGCCGTTTCTTTAACAACACCAAGAATTCTATTTGTGCGAGAATAAATACGCAATTTATACCAACCTGCTCTGGCGGGGGGTTGGAAGTTCACAATGAAAATCCTCTTTTTTAAGCCGGAAAGAAGGCTTTCGGTTCTTTGAGCCGTAATCTCACTTGAATAGTAAAACACACTATCTTCATTATTGTTGGGAGCATAGGATAGACCAATTGCAAGCTGCATATTTTTAGGATAATATGGTTCTAAATGCTGAAGATTCAAATTTAAAAGATTATCCGTTAATACCTCTTCGATTTTTTTCGAATCCAGAACTAATTTACGAAGAGAAAGAAATTCCCAAGAAGAGCCATCAGGAGCGGTAATTGTTTGCCCAGGCTGAAATTTAGTAAAATCGATTCCTTTTTTCCGTATTTCTTCCTCACTTAGGAATTGCGGGGGATTCAAAGGGTCTTGGCTACTATTAAAGAAAATTTGGTATTCAACTTCCTGAACATTTGCAAGCTTCGCTGCAACTTTCATTCTTTCAAGATATTCCTTTTCGCTTTCGCCTTCTTTCCGCTTCAGTTCAGCCGAAACGTCGGTAACACCAACTTCAATAATATATTTACGCGAGGACTTTATATCGGCGCCCATTATCTCCCTCATATTTATTCCTGGGGGAGGAATAGTAATTTCGTCCTGGGGGCGAGTATTTATCCCTTCTGTCCCCGAACCGGATTGAAGTTGCGAAAGAATACTTTCCACAATGCGCATAGTTTCGCGCTGTTTCTTCAATAGCCCTTCTTCGGCTTCGTCCCTTTCCACAATGATAATAAGCAACTCGAGAACAACGGCAAGATACAAAATGAAATAAACTTTACCTGCACCACCGCCTTTAGCCGACATTTTTCCACCTTTTTAATTTATCACAATAAAAATTCTTACAAATTTAATTCTAATAAAACAAAATTTAAAATTTTATGTTAATCAATTTTCAAATTAATTTTTTCTTCGAAATTCCAAAATAATAAATAAAATGATTTTTTTGTAGTTTATCGAAAAAAAAAGTTGTAGTAGAAAAAACGACAATTTTGTTTTTATTTCATTTACATCAAATGAATTGCATCTTTTTTATATTGTATTTTTTAAAATCACCGAACGATAAATTATGTTACAAGTTCTTCAACATCAACGAACTGGCGAAATTTTAGTCGAGAATGTCCCTGTTCCACTTTGCCCACCAAATGGAATTCTTGTTCAAAATGTTTGCTCGGTGATAAGTGCTGGAACAGAAAAAGCCTCGGTTGAACGAACTAAGTCCTCTCTTTTGGAACGCGCAAGAGAACAACCCGAGCAAATCCGAACTATTTTGGAAAACTTGAAAAAAGAAGGATTAAAGTCCACATTAAATAAAATCACAACTAAACTTGACTCGTATAAAACTCTTGGATATAGTTCTGCTGGAATTGTTCTTGAATCTGCTTGCGAGCAATTTGCTCCCGGCGACCAAGTTGCTTGTGGTGGTGCTGGTTATGCTACTCATAGCGAAGTTATTGTAGTGCCAAAAAATCTTGCTTGCAAAATTCCACAAAATGTTGATTTCGAATCTGCTTGCTTTGCTACAATTGGGGCAATTGCCCTACAAGGTGTTCGCCAGGCAAATCCCCGGGTGGGTGAATGCGTTGCTGTGATTGGCTTGGGTTTGATTGGACTAATTACAATTCAAATACTCAAAGCAAATGGGTGTTTCGTTGCTGGATTAGATATTCGTTCAACAAATTTCGAACTTGCAAAATCGTTCGGATGTAATCTTGTTCAATTTAGCAATTCCGATAACATACAAAACTTGCTTGCCTTTACCGATGGGATGGGTTTCGATTCTGTAATAATCACAGCAAGCACAGAAAGTAACGAGCCAACCGAACTTGCACTAAAAATTGTCAGGAAAAAAGGCAGAATTGTTGTTGTGGGAAGTGTTGCTATGAATATCCCACGTTCTCCATTCTACGAAAAAGAAGTTGAGTTTACCATTGCTTGTAGCTACGGACCTGGAAGGTACGACAAAAATTATGAAGAGTATGGAATTGATTATCCATATCCTTATGTCCGTTGGACCGAAAATAGAAATATGAAGGCTTTTTTGAATTTGATTGCAGACAATAAAATAAATCTAAATCCTTTGATTACTCATAGGTTTCCAATTGAAAAAGCAAAGGACGCATATAGAACTTTAACAGAAAATAAAGAAAATTATATCGCTATTTTGTTAACATACCACAAAAAAACAAAGACTTTAGAACGAAAAGTTCCCATCAAGGAAATCAAGACAAAAGAGGGAAAGAAAAAAATAGGATTCATTGGCGCAGGCAATTTTGCTCAATTTTATTTACTGCCAGCATTGAAGAAACTCGATTGCGAACTTCATACAGTTTCAACAGCAACACCTTCCAATGCAATTTCTGTTGCACGCCACTTTGGATTTAAGTATTCAACTACTGATCCACAGGAAATTATCCAAAATCCTGAAATCGATATTGTCTTTATTGCTACCCGACACGACACGCATTACAAATATGCTATCGACTGTATTCGCGCTGGTAAACCTGTCTTTGCCGAAAAGCCTTTGGCAATTAGCATTTCGCAATTAAAAGAAATCGAAAAAGAATATTCGAAAAATCCTGTGCCACTTATGGTTGGATTTAATCGACGATTTTCGAAGCCCTTTGAATTTATTATGCAAAATATCCACAGCAGAAAACAACCAATGGCAATGCACTATCGTATCAACGCAGGGTTTATCCCCGCCGACCATTGGATACAGAATCCAGATATTGGAGGTGGAAGAATTATCGGGGAAGTTTGCCATTTCGTCGATGCTTTTATGTTTCTTACTCAATCCGAACCAGTTTCGGTTTATGCCGAGGCAATTTCCCATTCTTTGGAACAAGCCACATCCGACGACACCGTTGCAATAACCATTAAATTTAAAGATGGTTCAATAGGTGTGATTGAATATTTCTCTAATGGAGGGAATAAATTAAGTAAAGAGTATTGCGAAATTTTTTGGGAAAATCGAACTGCAATTTTAAATAATTTTGAATTCGTGTCGATATATTATAAAGATAAGGTTACAGAAAAAAAATTTGACGGGAAAAAGGGGCACAACGAAGAAATTGAACGAACAATTTATGATTTTGAAAGGGGAAAATCCCCACTCGGTTTTTCTGGCATTAAAATTGCCACTTTAACCACTTTTGCAATTATTGAATCTTTGCGTAACGGTAAAAAAATTATTATCGAAGAATTTGAAAAAGAAAGTTTAAAAAATAAAGGTGAAGAATGAAAAAACCTCTTGTCTATGTAGTCGACGACAACAAAATTACCGTCAAACTTATGAAAAGATATTTAGAAGTTAATGGATTTGAAGTTGGAGAAGCATACGACGGGGTGGAATGCCTTGAACTTGTTGACAAACAGCATCCAGATGCAATTGTTTTGGATGTTATGATGCCAAGGTTAGATGGTTACGATACAGCAAAAAGACTTAAATCGAATGAAAAAACCAAAAATGTTCCCGTGGTAATTGTTACCGCATTGAACGATATTCCAAACCAAATCAAAGCTATTGATTCTGGGGCAGACGATTTCTTAAGCAAACCCATTGAAGAAAAACTTTTGGTTGCCAAAGTTCGTTTGCTTTCGAACTTATCCTTTAGCCAAAAGCGGGAAAAGAAACTCCGCGAAGTGTTAGTTGCTCTGCAAAACGGTGACGATACTTTTAAATACAAGACTATTGACGAAATACTCCAAGAAGAAGGTCTAATTTAAATTATATCTCCTACCATTTCAGTTGATTTGCTTCATCGACATAAACGCTTTGTTTCAATCGGAACAAAGCCAAAACTATTGCTAATCCGATTGTGGCTTCTCCGGCGGCAATCGCCATTATAAAGAATACAAAAATCTGACCAGTAATATCTCCCATAAATGCCGAAAAAGCTACAAAAGTCAAATTCACCGAATTTAACATCAATTCAATAGACATAAAAACAACTATTGCGTTTCTTCGGGTTAGAACCCCAACTGTTCCAATTGTAAAAAGGACAGCAGAAAGTATTAAATAAAACTCTAATGGTATTGTTTGCATTTTCCCTCCTTAATTAAGTTTTCTTTTTGCAAGAACAATAGCACCAATGATGGCAACAATCAAAAGGATACCAACAATTTCAACAGGAACAAGATAATTCGAAAAAAGAACTTTCCCTATTTCTTGTGCTCTTCCAATTTTTACGGAATCGGGATGCAGATTGCTTCGAAATTTTCCTGGTATTAGAATTGAAAGCACTATTTGAATAACAAATGCAATTCCAAAAAATATTGCAACCGCTTTCCTAACATCAAAGCGCTCTGATAATCGTTCCTCGTTCGATAAATTCAATAACATAATAACAAATACCACAAGCACCATTATTGCTCCAGCATATACAAGAACTTGAATCACAGCAACAAATTGAGCATTTAAAGTCAAATACAAACCAGCAAGAGTAAAGAAATGGAATACCAAAGCAAAAGCACTTCGAACTGGATTCCGACTTGATATTGTTATAACTGCACTGGCTATTGCCAGAATTGACAAAATACCAAAAAACAAATATAATATGCTCACTTTCGTACTTAAGCTTGTTAACAAAAAAAACTAAATTACAAAAAAATTCCCTGAGAAAGATTTTACATTAAGTTGTTAAATTTGTCTTTATGAAAATTGGATTAATACTAACTGCAGGTGGAATTGGCTCTCGCTTTAACTCCAAAGTTCCTAAACAGTTTTTACCACTGAAAGGTAAACCTTTGTTTATTTATACTCTTGAAAACTTATTCAAAGCAATAGACTTTCATACCATAGTAATTACTTACCCAAACAATTGGAAAAATGTTTTGCTTGAAAATATGAATGAACTACCATTCTTAGGCAAAATAGAATTTGTTGAAGGAGGTTCAGAACGATTTTATTCAATTTGGAATGCTTTACAAAAAAAATCCTTAAAATTTTCCGACATAATTATGGTTCACGATGCTGTTCGCCCTTTTGTTACAAAAGATTTATTAGAAAGACTGATAAACCACATAAAAGAATTCGATGGTGTTATACCTGGAATTAAAATTAAAGACACTCTAAAAAAAGTCGATGAAAATGGTTTAGTTTCTTTAACAATTAATCGAGAAAATATTTATGCAATACAAACTCCACAAACATTCAAAACCAATGTCCTGTTAGATGCTTATCAGAAATCTATCGAGGAAGGTAAAACTTTCACCGACGATGCTGGAGCTGTTGAATTCGCTGGCTACAAGGTTAAAGTAGTCGATGGCTCCGAGTATAACATTAAAATTACCACACCAAGAGATTTTGAATATGCTGAATTCTTGCTCGATAAAGCATTCTTCAATAATCCTTGAAATCCAAAACTCAAAATTATTTATTAATCAAAATTATTTATTAAATTGTTATTTTGAAATATATGCTTTGCAAAGTATGTCTGAAAACGACAAAACCCAGAAGAAAGGGAATTTACTAATTGTTGATGACGATATTAATTTCTTACGACTACTGGAAGTACAACTTTCGAAGCACTTTAATATTGCTACAGCTCGCAGTGGACCCGAAGCACTTGAATTTATAAAAAGTGGGTTTAATCCTGGTGTTATCCTTACAGATATGAATATGCCTGTAATGAATGGAGTTGAATTTTTAAAGGAATCGATGAAATTTGCACCGAATGCAATTAGGATAATCTTATCGGCCTTTGCAAATCCACAAGAAATAATCGCAGCTTTGAACCAAAGCCGCGCATACATGTATTTGATGAAGCCAGTTGATAATTTGCAACTAATTCAAGTACTTCGAAATGCTTTCGATACATATAATCTTATTATCCAAAACAGCCAACTTTTGGAAATGCTTCGCCGATTTGGCATTAGTTCTACCTCCGGTCTCGATGCTATACTTAAATCCCCACCACAGCAAGCTATACAAAAAACTGCACGAGGCTTTGTCGAAGGTTTAAAGAAAATTCTGATGATAAGCGAAAAATATTACTATACTAACCACACAGAATATGTAGTTTCAATATCAACTGCTTTGGCGGAGGAAGCAAAATTCACAGACAAAGCAATAGAAGAAATCGAAATTGCTTCTACATTAATTAACCTTACACATTTACCGATGCCTAAAAGATTTATTCTTTACGACCCTTACGATTTGGAACAATCCGATAGAACATTTTTTTTTAAGCTTTTTAAAGAAACAATTGATTCATTATCTTCTTTCGAAGCAATTGCAGGTTCAATAAAAATTTTGGGACAAATTTGGGAAAATCGTATTGGAACTGGTGGACCCGACCAACTCGAAGGAATTTCTTTCCTTCGGGAAGCACAAGTAATAGCTATTGCAAATATCTACCACAATCGCGTATATCGAATTCACCCTTTTCATATACCTAAACTTGAAGAAGAGGGGCTTGTTGTTCAAACTAAAGAAGAAACTTTCGAAAGACACAACGAAGCAATAAAATTCTTTTACCGAAAAGCCAATTGGTTCGATTCGGACATTTTGAACACATTCCAAGATATGGTCAAAAAAAGAGCAATTCCAGAATTAATTATTCCAAAAACTACCCTTTCAATACAGAATTTCGATTTAAGAACAATTCGCTCAGTTGATTATACAGAAACAATAGCAGAGGAAAAAGAAAAACCAGCAGAAGAAACCGAAAAAAATGAACCCGAAGCTTTGGAACGCGAAATTCGTGTCGAAAAACTTAAACCCGGAATGATTGTTGCACAAAATATTGTGACCAAAACTGGTGTGCTTATTGTTCGTCAGGATAACAAATTGGATGAAGCATTAGTTGAGAATATTAAATATCTTGCCGATGCTGGACTTCTACCAAAGGTTATTTCTGTTTATGTTATACCACCACCACACCTTTCCGGTGAATCAAATTAGATATAATTAATACAAATAAAGTAATTGTAACAGAAAAGAAGGGCAACCAATCCCCAATAAGTGTATAAATTGTTTCATCCGAAATCAATTTTATATCAGAATAAATTCCAATTCTTTGGTATTGAGGGGCTTTAACAATTGTTTCTCCGTTTGGAGCAACAACACCAGATATTCCTGTATTTGCACAACGAACAAGGAATCGGCGATTTTCTATTGCACGAAAAGTTGCAATTAAGTAATGTTGAACGGGACCAAAAGTATAGTCATACCATCCATCATTTGTAATAATAACCATCATCGAAGCATTTTTTTGAACAAATCTTCTGCAGAAATCCGGATAGATTGATTCGATACAAATTATTGGAGCCAGAGAAAAACTTTTCGATGGAGTTGCAACCCACAGATTGTTTTGTTCGTCCCCTTTTGCCCAACTGGAAATTCCCACATTCCATTCAAGAAAGGAACGAGCAAATCCAAAAATTTCCCCATAGGGAATTTGTTCACCAAAAGGTGTAAGCCGTATCTTATGATATATCTGATAACTGTTATTCGGATTTAACAAAAGAATTGAGTTATAAGTGTTGTATGGCATTGAAGTATCGCCCATTAAATATTTAGTTGCAAAGGTTGGCTTTTCATCTTTCGTTAAAAATTTAAAATCGGCAAATCCTGTCAACAACGCAAATTTACCATTGAGTATTTTGTAAAATGCACTAAAATTGTGCTTTGCATTTATTTCATAATCTAAAAAAGTAATTGCAGTTTCACTCCAAACAAATAAGTCAATGTTTGGAGCTTTTTTTTGCAAGGAATCTTGGATCTGAAGATGAATTTCAATTTGCTTTTCTGCGTTTGTTTCCCACTTTTTCCAAGGGTTAATATTAGGCTGGATAATCCCAACTCGAATTGATTCATTTTGCTCGAAAGGGTTTCGAGGGTCAAATTGCTTTTCCCGATAAAAGCCATAAATATATGGAACAATAAAAATAACCAAAAAAATTAAAAAATACTTATTTGTCAAAATCTTTTTAAAAAATCCCCCAGAAATCAATTGTAGTTCTTTAACAAGAATAAAAATCAAAACATTTGAAAGAACTATCAAAAAACTAATTAACCAAACACCACCAATATCTGCAATTTGAATCCAATAGTGGTTATAGGCTTGTGTATAACCAAGAGTTAGCCAAGGATAAGCAAGATCGCCAAGGCTATGAAACCATTCAAATGCTGTCCAAATAAATGGAAAAAGGAAAAGAGATATTCTTTCGGGAAACTTTTTTTGAATAAGAAAATAAATTGCAAAAGGTATCATAAAAAAGAAAGGGTGGACTAAAGCAACTGCAAAACCCGAGACAAATAAATATGGGTCGGTATCTTTCTGCCAGCTACTTATCCACCAATTCGTTGCATAGTGGTAAATAAAAAAAGTAAGGTAAACAAGCAGCCAACGTCGGCGAATTGAGTTAAAAACATTAAGTATTGGCACTAGCCCAACAAAAGCAAAAAGGAAAAAAGGATATGGCGGGAAAGACAATGCAAGAAGAACCCCAGTAAATAACCCAAATACAAATTTAGTTTTGCTCAAAGGCTATTTCAAGTTGTTCAGAAATTCAGGGAAGAAAGTGATGTTAAATCGAGGTTGTGAATAATAGTAATATGCTTTTTCTATGGTCTTTTTAAGCTCCCAATCAAACATATTTTTAATATTGGAAAAGTCGAAAATCATCAACCATTCACCAGTTAAAGCAAAAAGACCAACTTTGTTTATTGGGATATTGATAATGAAACCAGCTGAGAAATTCCCGCCCATTGAGCTTCGAAAAGCATCGTTAGGATTACGATTTGGAATTCCAAGATTAAAAGAATTGAAAATATAAGTAAGCCCAATTCCACCGAAAAAATTAACCCTTTTGGTTGGATTTATCAAAAATAAGGACGAAAGGCTCAAGGTTCGATAGATATAAGCAAGGTCTGGATATGCAGTATCGGAATTCCTTCGGTCGAAAGTGTAGGTCCATTCAAGTCGAAGTATGTTCCAGTCCACAGGAGAAACAGAAAAAGTTACCCCACCAAGAAATCTCCCTTCGTTTGCTGCACTTCTTTCTTTCGTGAAACCATCTTCTGTCCAACTTTGGAAAATTACAAGCGTATTGAAACCAAATTCGCCACCAATACCTATGAATTTTTTGTATGGATTCTCAAACTCCTCTTCCTCAGTCGTATCTTGTGCACTCAAAACCAATGGAACAAACAACAAAAAAATAAGAATTAACAATTTAAAAAAATTTTTTGCATTTTTTGTGGTCATTGTAATTACCTGATTTATTGACAAAGACTTTATTTTGGCAATTTTTTCAACAATAAATTTTAAGAAAAAAGGTTCGTTGCGTTTTCCCCGAAATGGAGCTGGTGCCATAAAAGGGGAGTCGGTTTCCAAAAAGAATCGGTCGGAAGGGACAGCATCGACTACTTCGCTAAGGCAACTGTTCTTGAAAGTTATATTTCCAGTAAAGGATACATAGCCGCCAAGTTCTAATACTCGATTCATAAACTCCTTGTTTTCCGAAAAGCAATGCAAAACAAATCGAAGCTTACCGTTCTGTTCCTTTTCCAAAATTTCAATCAAATCACCCGAAGATTCGCGGTTGTGAATAATCAATGGCAAATCGTAGTGCTTAGCTAATTGAATATGCCAAGTAAAAACTTCTTTTTGGGTATTCTTTGGTGAAAAATCATAATAATAATCCAAGCCAACTTCTCCTATTGCAACAAGTTTCTTCTCTTTCTTTTCAATAATTTTTTGAATACTTTCTGCGACTTCGCTCGAAAACTCTTTTGAATTGTGTGGGTGTATTCCAATTGCATAAAATACATTATCGAACCTATCTGAAAGTTCCTGGACTCGGGAAAGGTTGTCGGGTTGCGTCGAAGGAACAATAAACCCTTCCACACCAGATTTTTCGGCTCTTTCGATAACATCTTTAATGTCGTTTTGGAAATCTTTTGAGTCTAAATGGCAATGTGTATCAATCATCTTTACTTTTGCAACTTTTGTAGCTCATTTATTATTTCATCGACGTGACCATCGACAGTAACCTTGGGATTAACATAGCGAATTGTTCCTTCGGGATCGATTATATAAGTAGAACGAATAACACCGAAGTATTTTTTGCCATACATAGACTTTTCGCCAAGAACGTCATAGGCTTTGCAAATCTCTTTCTCAGAGTCGGCCACAAGATGAAAATTTAAATTATGTTTCGATTTAAAATTTTTATGTGATTTAATACTATCGGGACTTACACCAATTACTTCGGCACCCATTTGGGTTATTCTTTCGTAGTTGTCGCGGAAGTCACAAGCTTCGCGAGTGCAACCCGAGGTATTATCCTTGGGATAGAAATAAAGAACAACCCATTTGCCTTTGAAATCACTTAACTTTATTTTAGTTTCGCTATCTGTTAGCCCTTCGAAATCGGGGGCAACTGTACCCACTTGTAGTGCCATAGTTTATTCCTGAAATGATACAAAACTATGTAAACGATTATCCTAAATAAAAATTTATTTATTTCAAAAGCTTTCTACCCAACAAATTTAGATTTGATAAAATAGAAGTAATAGAAAAATCCTTCGGGAATAACAAGAAGGATAAGGGAAAGAGTATCTGCCGTAAAATAAGGAGATTTCAATGAATCAGGGAAAATCAATTTTGAAATTGGGCTTGTTAAAGTCCAAAGAGTAATGAAAATAAAACCAAGAACTGCAAGAGAAAGAAGAGCACTTTTGGTTCCACGCTCTTGCCATACTTTTGTAAAGGCATAAGTCCATGCAACAATGTGAAAATAAAAAATTATAACTTCAATCATAAAAATTTTTTAAATTAAGTTTTTGAAAAATACAAAAATACAGAAAATGGAAAGTGAATTTATAATTGTTTTTTCAACTTTAGAAAATTATCTCAATGCTCATCAAATAGCAAAAATTCTTATCACAGAAAAACTTGCTGCCTGTTGCTCAATTTTTCAAAATGTATTTTCTGTTTTTGAATGGGAAGGTAAAGTTGATGAAAGGCAAGAAAACTTAATAGTAATCAAAACTCTAAAAGAAAAATTTGAACCTTTGAAAAATAGATTAAAAGAATTGCATCCAGATAAAGTGCCAGAAATTATTTCAGTTGAAATCCAAAATGGATTACCTGAATATTTAAATTGGCTTAAAGAAACAATTAAATAAGTTTATAAGTGTTTTTTGTTATTTAATACTCTGACATAAAGCGAATGGAACGTAGAATTTCGAGCAAAGCTTTACGAGCTCGAAAAAGGTGGGCTTTTATGGTTCCAATCGGTAAGCCAAGTCTTTCTGCTATTTCGTTATAATCTAATTCCTCGAAATGACGAAGTTCAATTACAATTCGATACTTTTCGGGAAGTTTAGATAGAGCATAATTAAGAGCTTCCCTTCGCTCACCATCCAAAACTTCACGGTCGGCTGCCTCTCCTTGGTCTGGGAAATCCATATGGTTTTCACCATCGGAATAAGGAAAAGGTTGTTCCAAAGAAATTGTTTGAATTCTTTTCTTTCGAATAAAATCAATACAAAGATTCGACGCAATTTTGAATAGCCAGGAATGAAAAGCGAATTCTTTTTTAAAATATTGAAGGTTGTTGTAGGCTCGAATGAAAGTTTCCTGAACGATATCTTCAACGTCTTGACTATTTCTTATCATCCTTGAAATTAAATGGGTAAGCGGTTTTTTATATTTATTCTGAATCTTTTCAAAAAGATTTTTGTTGCCTCCGAGTATTTGCTGTACAATATCATAATCTTCAGAGGGATTGAAATACTCGGAGTTATCAACTTTCATCCAAATTTATCGGTTAATTTCAAGAATTTCAAGTTGGGTCTTTCCCGCGGGTGCCGTAAATTCAACAACATCGCCAACCTTTCTTCCCATAAGGGATTTACCAATTGGGGATGTAACTGAAATTTTCCCTCGTTCGAAATCGGCTTCTTCGGGACTCACCAATGTATATTCAATAATCTTATTTGTTTTCAGATTTCTTACTTTCACCCGAGAAAGAATATAAATTTTATCGTTGGGAAGTTCTTCGGGGCGAATAACTTGAGCCTTCATCAAAGTTTCTTCAATCTTTGCAATTCGCATTTCGAGCAATTCCTGTTGATGCTTTGCAGCATCGTATTCAGCATTTTCCGAAAGGTCGCCGTGCGAACGCGCCTCGGCAATCTTCTGCGAAACTTCTTTCCTTCCCTTGGTTTTTAATTTTATCAATTCGTTCTGTAATTCCAAAAACCTTTCTTCAGTTAAATAAATTTTATCTGCCATAATAACCCGAGATAATATAAAAAAGACGAAAGAAATGGCAACATAAAGAAACGGAAAAAAAGGTTATTTATTTTTTAAATTAATGAGCATCGAACCAGCTCCCACCTATTCCGATATCGACAACTACTGGGACTTCACCCAAACTCAATGCGTTTTGCATTCGTTCAGTAACAATCTCTTTAAGTTGCCGAAGTTCACTTTCTGGTGCTTCAAAGAGCAGTTCGTCGTGAATTTGTAAAATCATCATCGAATTCAACCGGAATTTCTCAATGTCTTTATGAATATTAATCATAGCAATCTTCATCATATCAGAGGCAGTTCCTTGAATGGGTAAATTAATTGCCGCTCGTTCATCTGCTGAACGCAAGTTGCGGTTCATACTATTTATGTTTGGGAAATACCGACGCCGCCCGCAAAGGGTTTCGGCATAGCCCTTCTTCTGTGTTTCTTTTATTGTTCCTTCAACATAGTTTTTTATCCCAGGATATTTAGTTAAATAATTTTCGATTATTTTTTGTGCTTCTGTTCTCCCAATACCTAACCTTTGAGAAAGTCCATATGCACCAAGACCATAAAGAATACCAAAATTAACAGTCTTAGCAACCCTTCGCATATCGGAGTCAACAGAGTCGATTGGCTTATCGAAAAGTAAAGATGCAGTTGCAGAATGAATATCTAAACCTTGTTTGAATGCATTAATCAAATTTCTATCACCAGAAATATAAGCAATAATCCTTAACTCGATTTGCGAATAATCAGCGGACAAAATCATCCAACCACTTTTTTGAGGAACAAAAGCCTTGCGGATTTCTTTCCCAAATTCGCCTCGAACAGGAATATTTTGCAAATTCGGGTCGGATGAAGAAAGTCTACCTGTGCTTGTAATTGTTTGATTAAATGTTGAATGAATTCTACCAGAGACAGGATAAATCCATTCCGGTAAAGAATCTACATATGTCGAAAGTAATTTGGTCATCTGCCTGTATTCAAGCAGGTACTTTGCAATTGGAAAACTTATTGCTAATTGTGAAAGGACATTTACATCGGTGCTGTAACCTGTTTTAGTCTTTGCAATCACTGGAAGTTGTAATTTTTCGAAAAGAATCTGACCAAGTTGCTTTGGCGAATCCAAATTAAATTTTACACCTGCTTCGGAAAATATCTTCTCCCGCAGTTTTTGCACCTCTCCATTTAAATAAACTGAAATTGACTTTAAAATATCGGTGCTAACATAAACGCCATTATACTCCATATCGCGAAGGACTTGAATGAGAGGGAATTCAATTTTTTCGGCTAATTCAAGAAGATTTTCCTTCTGCAATTCATCTTTTAAAATATGAGTCAGTTGCCAAGCTAAATCTGCATCTTCGCAAGCATAGTTGAAGACCTGTTCGGGCAAAAGTTCTCGCATTGAAATTTGATTCGCACGACGTTCCCCAATTAATGTAGAAATAGAAATCGGAGAATAATTTAACCACCGTTTGGCTAATGCATCCAAATTGTGCTGGTCATCAGGATTTAACACATAACTTGCAACCATCGTATCGAAGGCAATCGGATTTAAATTAATTCCATAGCGTTTTAAAATATACGCATCGAACTTAACATTTTGACCATATTTCAATATTTTGGGATCCTCGAAAATTTCCTTCAAAAGTCCTAAAACCAACATAACTGGAAAGCCTCGGAGCGAATCATATTTGTTCTCCTCACTTGCTTTTTGTATATTTTCCACTTTTTCCTCTTCGATATCAGAAAAAAGGGTCCATTTTTGGGATTCGGGTTCATCTTTTTCTGCAAAAGTACGAACGTTTGGTTTACCAAAAACAGGAATGTAATAAGCCTCGTTATCGCCAAAAGAAATTGAAATTCCAACAAGTTCACAACTTTGTTTATCAAGAGAACTTGTTTCGGTGTCGATTGCAAACGCAGGGACATTTTTCAATTTTTTAGCAAATTCTATCAACTTTTCTACTGAATTGACAAATACGTAATTTTTGTCTACTTTTTCAATTGATGAAATTGTTGTCGGAATAGTTGTTTCTTCGAATTCTAATGGCTCTTTTGCAAAAATCTTTTTAAAGAATCTTTCCTTCAATGTTTTAAAATCGAGCAAAGCGAAAAGCTCTTCCAATTTCTTAAAGTCAGGCTCTCGAAATTTAAAATCTCCGATTTCAATATCGAGTTTTGCATTAGTTTCGATTGTTACAAGTTTCTTCGAAAGAAAGGCATTTTCTTTATTTTCAATTAAATTTTTCTTAATAGTTTCTTTATCAATTTTATCAACATTTTCATATAAGTTTTCCAATGTTTTAAATTTTTGGATTAAAGGGACAGCAGTCTTTTCTCCAATACCAAAAACGCCAGGAACATTATCAACAGCATCGCCAACCAAAGCAAGCACATCTATTACATTTTCGGGCGGGATACCAAATTTTTCAATCACCTTGTCTTTTGTAATAATTTCGAAGCCTTCCGAAAGGTTCTTTCCAGTCTTATAAAGTATTACGTTATCGTCGACTAATTGAAAATAGTCTTTATCGTTAGTTAAACAAACAACTTGCCAACCTTCTTGAGAAAGTTTTTTAGCAAGAGTTCCAATAATATCGTCGGCTTCAAGTCCTGGAATTTCTATCCGTTTGATATTTAGTGCATCAAGAAGTTGCTTAATTCGTTCCAATTGAGGAACTAAATTTTCGGGAAAGGCTTCCCTTTTTGCTTTATATTCCTTATAAATTTCGTGTCGAAAAGTTGGTTCTCTTGTGTCAAAAACAACAGCAATGTATCGAGGTCTTTCCGTTTCGAGCAAACTTGCTAAAATATTTGCAAATGCAAACACAGCAAATGTTGGCTCTTGGGTAACGGAGGACTTAAGAGTAGACCGACTCATAGCGTGGTAAGCTCGAAACACAACAGACATTCCGTCGATAAGATAAATCTTTTTCTGATTTCCTTCCAAGTTCAACTCCTTGAAAATAAAAATTTACTTAAGATTTTCAAAATTATTAAAATATTCAGGAATTTTCTATTCTTTCGATTTCAAATCACAAATAAATTCGCCTCTTGTTTGTTTTTTCGATTTTTTCTATTTTGCTAAATGAAAAATTTGGGGATTGAATAATGAAATCAAAGAAGGTCCCAACAGTTTCCGAAATTATGTCGAAAGACCTTTTCATTGTAGAATGGAACGACCCTTTGAAAAAAGTTGACGAGTACATGAAAACCGAAAATATTCGGCACGTTCCAGTTGTCGAAAATGGCAAATTCATTGGAATTATTACACAAAATGCTTTAAATGAATACATCAGAAAAAGAATTTATGACCCAGAAGAAGAAATTGACGATGCGGAATTTTCTCAGGTTTCCGATTTCGATTATCTGGTAAATAGGAATATACCCCACCTTTTCCCCGATGATAGTCTTTTGAAGGCGTTGGAGTTTTTCATTAAGAAAAAAGTGGATTGTTTGCCAGTAGTTGATTCAGAAAACAATTTGATTGGACTTGTTTCGAATATTGATGTTTTACTTTACCTTTACAAAGAAATTTCTGAAAAAGAATAAAATCGGAGATGTATTCAAAAATCCAATCGGCGAGTGTCATTGGCATTAATGCTTTTCTTGTTGATATCGAAACACATTTGGACAATGCACTGCCCAACTTTATAATAGTTGGCTTGCCCGATTCAGCAGTTAAAGAATCAAAAGAACGAGTGACCGCAGCAATAAAAAATAGTGGAATACCATTTCCAGCTAAGAAAATTACAATCAATCTTGCTCCTGCTGATGTTCGGAAAGAAGGAAGTAGTTTCGATTTGCCTATTGCACTTGGGATACTTTCGAGTATGGGAATTGTTCCTCAAGAATCGACCGAAGGCATCCTTTTCCTTGGTGAACTTTCGCTGGAAGGAACTCTGCGTCCAATTCATGGAGCTTTACCCATTGCCTTCGAAGCAAAAAAGTTAGGTTTCAAAGCAGTTGCTCTCCCCGAACCCAATGCAAACGAAGCTGCATTAGTCGATGGAATTGACATTTTTCCATTGCAAACTCTTTCGCAAACAGTAAACTTTTTAAATAAATTTGAAAAAATCGAACCCCGTATTGTCGATAAATTTAAAATTTTTGAAGAAAGCCAAAGCAACTATGCATTGGATTTTGCCGATGTAAAAGGACAACAAAATGCCAAACGGGCCCTTGAAATTGCGGCTGCTGGTGGACATAACATTCTTATGATTGGGCCGCCTGGCTCTGGAAAAACTATGCTCGCAAAAAGGATTCCATCGATTTTACCACCTTTAACGCTCGAAGAGGCACTTGAAACAACAAAAATCCATTCGGTTGCTGGATTGCTCGAAAATAACGAAGCGCTCATAACTATTCGCCCATTCCGTTCACCTCATCATACAATTAGCGACGCAGCACTTGTTGGCGGAGGTATGAACAAAATAAAACCTGGGGAAATTTCACTTGCCCATCATGGTGTTTTGTTCCTCGACGAATTACCTGAATTCGCCCGAAATGTTCTGGAAGTTCTTCGGCAGCCTCTCGAGGATAAAAAAATTTGTATTTCTCGCACGAAAATGACTATAGAATATCCAGCAAACTTTATGCTTGTTTGCTCAATGAATCCTTGTCCGTGTGGAAATTACGGAAATCCTTACCAAGAATGCACTTGCACACCATCTCAAATCCAAAAGTATCAATCTAAAATTTCGGGTCCACTTTTGGATAGAATTGATATACACATTGAAGTCCAAGCAGTTAAGTATCAAGAACTAACAACCGAATCCGATGGAGAGCACTCGAGGCAAATCCGCGAAAGAGTTATTAAAGCCCGTCAAATACAAGCAGAGCGCTTCCGTGGCAAAAAAAATATTTTCAAAAACGCAGATATGGGCTCAAAGGAAATTCGAAAGTATTGTACACTCGACAATCGCTCGCAAGAAATTTTAAAAATTGCGATGAACAAATTAGGTCTTTCTGCGCGCGCCTACGATAAAATTCTTAAAGTTGCAAGAACAATTGCAGACCTCGATAACTCCGAATCAATCCAACCTCAACACATAAGCGAAGCTATACAATACCGTAGCCTCGACCGGGGATACTGGCGTGGGGGACTTTAGTTTTTTTCAAGATTTTCCTGTTTGGTTCTCTAAAATCCTTTTATATTCATTAAATATTATAGAAATACTTGTCTGGACACTGAAATTATTTTGAATAAACTTCCGCGCATTTGAACCAATTTTGCGAGCTTTTTCAGGATTTTTAATCAGTTCAACTATTCTTCCAGCAAAAGTTTCAGGGTCATCTGCAATTAATATACCTTCTTCCGGTGTGGCTCCTATTCCTTCGGCCCCAACACTTGTGGAAACAATTGGCAATTGCATAGCCATAGCCTCGAGAATTTTCACTCGGACACCACTTCCAACAAACAATGGAACAACAAGCAAACTTCCCCGATTGTAATACGGCTTTATATCTTCGACATAACCAAGCAGATTGATATTTTGATACTTCTTTAAAAAAACGGGTGGATTTTTCCCTATAACAGTGACAAAAGCATTTGGAACTGTTTCTCTTACCTTTGGAAGCACCTCGTCCAAAAACCATTTTAAACCATTGACATTCGGTAGCCACTCGAAGGTTGAGGCAATAATTATCTCGTATGGGTTTCGCTCGATTTCTTTTGGTTGCCACAAATTCATATCAACACCTGGAGATGCAACCAAAACTCGGGCATTTGGAACAAGCTCCAAAGCCAGTTTCCTGTCGAATTCAGTACAAGTAAACGAAACTTTTGCTGTTTCAATCGCTTGTCGTTCTTTTTCCCGAAGCAATCGAGTTTGCTGAGTTAAAAAAATCCATTGTGGGGAAAGTGGAACTTGCTCGTTACGCAATCCTTCCCAAATTTTCCATTCTATGTTATGAAGCCGCAATCCAATAGGTTTTCCAGTCAATTTGCTAACCCATCTCCCAACAGTAATATTGCTTGTATGGTCAAGGTGAATCAAATCAAAATCTATTTTGGTTAGTATATCTTTGAAGGTTTCTATAGTTTTTTTTCGAAAGAATTTTTCTGTTAGAATAGGTTCATTTAATAAAAAATACTTCAGCATTCGGGGGAAAATATTATTTGTATCAAGTTCAATGACAAATGGATGACAAAAATTTTTAAAATGATCAATATAATCTTCGGGAACTTTTGTCTTCGAAAAGGCAACGAAAAAAATTTCGGCTCCAAAATTGGAAAGATTTTTAACTATATTATAAATTCCAATTCGACCTCCACTATCGAGTGGGAAAGGAAATTGAGGTGAAATTTGTAGAATTTTCATTTCTTCTTTTTTCGACTTTTTATTTTTTTGATGATGACACTCTTATACATTTTATATTGATACCAAACAAAAGATTTACCCATTGTAATTTTATTCAGCTTATCTTCGGGCGCTACACAACGTTGTGTTCTTCTTGTTGACAATACTGTAGTTAATACAAGAAGAAAACCTTCGAGAAGAACAAGGGGGTTAAATCTTCTGTAAATTCCTTCTAAAAACATAAAGAATAAAATCCAAAAGGTTCTCCCAACCGCTCGACTAAAAGGAAAGTATTTCCAAGTAAATTTAGTGTATTGTTCAAATGTTGTAAGCCAGCGATGAACCATATTGCGGGCTCGAGTGCTTCCTTCGTGCAATACACGAATGTTTGGAAAATATCTAATCTCGAAACCAGCAATAATTGCTCGCGCAGAAAAATCAAATTCTTCGTAGCCGAAACCTGAAAAACCGCCTATTGTTTCGAAAACTTCTCGACGAATTGCTGCCCCAACCCCAATAAACCCATTTGCTGGGTAGCCTTCTGGGGGCACATTATCGCAATCCACAGCCAAAGGATACCATTCCCAACTATACTCCGGCGACCTTTTCTCAATCACTCTTGTCGCTATTATATGTATATTTGGGTACTTTTGAAAAATTTCAATAACTTTTTCAAAAGCATTATTTTCCAAAGGATATGAATCACTATCGCACCGCCAAATGATTTCACCACTGGACCAATATACACCTAAATTTATGGAACGAATATCAAAATTTTCCGGCAACCAATAATATTTCACTTCTGGGAAAAGAGATGGAATGGTTTCTTTCGTTCCATCGGTAGAACCATTATCGACCACAATAATTTCTTTATCTGGATAGGTTTGCTTTAAATAATGCGGAATAGAAATTATTAAATCTTCCTTACGATTAAAAGTAACTATGATTACACTAATTTTCATTTTATAATTTGTTAAAATTACAATTTTACTAATTGTTAATAAAACAATAATAAAACTATGCTGAATGCAGTTTTCTTTGGGGATGGGAAATGCAAACCAAATACCCGTAAATATCGAGCAGCCGAAAAACTATCGGAAAGCATTGCATCGTTGGGTTTCAACATTGTTAATGGCGGGTACTATGGAATAATGGAAGCAAGCGCCAAAGGTGCTTCAAAATTCCCAGTGGAAAAAATTGGAGTTGTTTTGGAAAATTCTGCTGTTCAACCAAATAAATATCTAAGTTCAATAAAACTTGCTTCCTCGTATCTCGAACGACTAAAAATCCTTGTGGAAACCGGTGATATTTTCTTTGTTTTTGAAGGTGGTTCTGGAACATTGCTCGAAGCAAGTGCTTTGGTTGCTCTTTGCGAAAGAAAACTAATCGAGAAACCAATATTCTTTATTGGAAAAAAATGGCAATTTTACCTCGATTTTCTTTCCTTTAACTTTAAATTGAAGATAAGCAAAATAAAGTGTATCCATTGTGTCGAAAAACTACAGAACTTGAATTTGAATTATATTAGAAAATTATATCCATTTGAAATTTAATATACTTACTTATTGCACTCCAATAGATTATAATTTATTAATTTTGAATTTCTTTTTTTATGTTATGGTTTATTTCCCAATTTTAATCGATTTAAGAAAGTTCAGTGTAGTTGTTATTGGTGGCGGTGAAGTCGCAACACGAAAAGTAAAGAACCTACTTGAATTTGATTGTTCCCCAGTAATTATTGCCCCACAAGTTACAAAAGAATTAGAGCAAATAATTACAGAAAAGAAACTAACTTACATCCAAAGAAAATATCAAAAAGGCGATTTACAAGGTTTCAACCTTGTATTCGTAGCAACCGACGACCCACAAGTCGATAGTGAAATTGTCGAAGAATCCAAAAAAAATTGCTGTATAGTAAATTTTGCCGACCAACCTGAACTCTGTAACTTTATTGTTCCCTCGTATATAAAACGAGGGGACTTGACAATTTCAATTTCTACACAAGGAAAAATTCCTTTCCTTTCGAAACACATTCGGGAATGCTTTGAAAATAATTTTCCGCCAGAATTTTCTCAATTTGTTGCTCTGGCTGAAATTTTGAGAAACAAATTAAAAGAAAACGAAATAAAAGGGGAATTAAAATCCAAAATTATAGAGGAATTTTTGTCGATAAAATGGACAAAAATAATCGAGGATGAAGATTTCGATTATGCATTAACATTATTAAATGACTTAATAGACCATTATGTTAAAAGAAAATAAAGAAAAAGGTAAAGTTTATATCGTTGGAAGTGGTCCGGGCGACCCATTTTTAATCACACTTCGTGGCTTAAATGCTATAAAACTTGCCGATGTAATCCTTTACGATAGACTTGTAAATCCACTCTTACTAAATTATGCAAAAAGTGGTGCAAAAAAAATTTATGTCGGAAAGGAACCTGGAAAGCCTACCTTTTCGCAAGAGAAAATAAATGAATTAATGCTTTCCTTTGCTCTTGAAGGAATGAGAGTTGTCCGACTAAAAGGAGGCGACCCATACATTTTCGGGCGGGGTTCAGAAGAAGCCTTATTTTTAAAAGAAAACAAAGTCGAATTCGAGGTTATTCCCGGCGTAACATCTGCTTTAGGAGCTTCTGCATATAATGGTATTCCGCTCACCCACCGTGCTCTTGTCGCTGGAGTGATTTTTGTTACTGCACACGAGGACCCAACAAAACCTGAAAGCCAAATGGATTTCGAAACCCTTGCAAGCGCCAAAAACTTCACGATTGTTGTTTATATGGGCTCTTCTAATTTGCAGAGATTTGTAAACTCTTTAATTTCGAATGGATTCGATAGGAATTCCCCTGCTGCTATTGTTGCCAAAGCTACAACTCCACGACAAAAATCCTTTACAGCACCACTATATTGCTTGCCAGAAATACAAAAGAAAGAAAATTTAAAATCTCCATTGGTAACAATCATTTCACCTTGCGCCAATTTTCACAAAGACTTAAATTGGTTCGAAAAAAAACCATTATTTGGGAAAAAAGTAATTACAACACGAGCACTTGACCAATCCGAAACACTTTTCGAAAAACTAATTACCGAAGGTGCGGAAATATTGCCTTTTCAAACCTTCACAACTGAACCCGTGATATTAACGAAAAATGAACTTTTGGAAATAAAAGCCAAAAATTTTGATTGGATAATCTTTACCAGTCAAAATGGTGTTCGATATTTCTTTTTGCAATTGTTTAACAACGACCTTGATTCAAGATTCTTTAATAACGCAAAAATTGCTGTTTTGGGAGAAAAAACGGCTTTGGAGATAAAAAAATATGGCATTATTCCCGATTTTGTCCCATCCCGCTATAATTCGAATGCCTTCATCGAAGAATATTCAAAGAACTACGATATCTCGAACAATTCCATTTTGCGTATAAAAGGGAATTTCGATAAAGACCCAATAAGCGATTTTCTTTCAAAATCTTCCAAAAAATTTGAAACTTTAATAGTGTATCGAATTAATCGAGTTTATCCAACAGAAGAGGAAAAAGAAAAAATAGCAAAATCGAATGCCGATGCAGTCGTTTTTACTGCTTCTTCGACGGTCGAGAATTTTTTTGAAATTTTAGGCAACAACATTGCAAAAAATATTATTGAGAAAGCAAAGGTTTTTGCAATTGGACCGATGACAGCTGAGTCGTTGAAAAATAAAGGAATTTCAAATATTTTCGTATCAAACCAACACACTATCGACGGAATAATTCAACTTATGGAACAAGTTTTTTCGAAAGAGGAGGAGTTATGAAATATATACTTACGCCAGAAGAAATGAAAATTGCCGACACAACAGCTATTGAAAAACACAAAATACCCTCTGAAATTTTAATGGAAAATGCTGCTCGTTCGAGCGCTATTTTCATTGAAAAAATTTTTGAACAAAATGGAATTCTTGAACCTAAAATTGCATTATTTTGTGGGAGTGGAAACAACGGTGGCGACGGATTTGCTCTAGCTCGCCATCTTTTCAATAAATACCAAATTCAAATATTTTGGATTGGCAACGAAAACAAAATGAGTCCTGAAACAAGAATGAATTTCAATTGTGCTAAAGCAATTGGAATTCAGCTTGTAAAATTGGAAACTACCGAACAAGTTGAAAATTTAAACTTGAATTTTGATGTAGCAATTGATGCATTGATAGGAGTCGGAGGCAGCGAAAATATTCGAGGAATTGCTTTGGACATTTTAAAAAAGTTAAAGAGATTTCGAGGGATAAAAATTGCTATCGATAGCCCAACAGGTTTAAATACATTAAACGGCTTTGCAAATCCATTTTGCTTCGACGCCGATTATACAATTACAATGTATGCATACAAATTAGGGTTACTAATTAACGATGGAATCAAACAATCTGGAAAAATTTTTGTAGCAGAACTTGGTGCACCCAATTTTATTATCGAAGGCGTTTCGAAAACTTTCGCTTTCGCCGAAGAAGATATTCCACAAATCCTTCCCCCAAGGAAACGAATTAGTTCTAAATTCGACTATGGCAGAGTGCTCATTATTGCTGGTTCGGAAAGATATCCTGGGGCTGCTGCACTTTCTGCGAACGCATCAATTAAAAGTGGTTCCGGATTGACAATACTTGCAAGCACTTCTTTCCACCCCGCAGTTTTGCCCGAAGTTATTCGGCTTCCTTTACCTGCTACAACAAGTGGATCAATCGCTTTAAGTTCGTTTGAAATTTTGGAAAGTGAAATCGAACGCGCCGATTCGATTGCAATTGGACCTGGAATTACCGACGAAAACGAAACTCTGGAACTAGTTAAAAAGATAGTAAATAAATACAAAGACACTAAAAAAATTGTAATCGATGCTGACGCTTTAAAAATTATCGAACCTTCTTTGAAATTATCAAAAAATATTGTTTTGACACCACATTGCGGAGAGTTTTCTCGTATCACCAAACTAAATCGAAATGGAATTGAGCAAAATGCCTTCTTCGCTGCTAAAGAATGGTCCGAAAAGCTCAACTGTATAATTCACTTAAAATATGTACCACCAGTAACCACCGACGGAAATATATCTTATCTTACTTTGAATGGGAATCCTGGAATGGCAACAGGCGGAAGCGGTGATGTGCTTACAGGAATTATTGCTACAATGCTTGGACGGGGGCTGCCCCCACTTCAAGCTACCTCTTTCGCTTCTTTTATTCACTCACTTTCGGGCAACAAATATGCAGCTAAATACGGAATGGAAACACTTACTGCTTCTTCTTTGATTGAAACTCTTAAGGAGATAATTTAAAAAAAATGAAATTTCATCCTTTTTTTCTTTATGTGCCTGCAATATTGTTTGCAATTTTAATATTCACACTTTCTCATATTCCAAACTATTTGCTTCCACCTACAACATTCAATCTTCAAGATAAACTTCTTCATTCTTTTGTTTTTTTCCTTTTTGGAATTTCACTTTTAATTGCATTTACCAGATTTAAAAATAAAGCAAAAGTAATCGTATTAGTCTTACTCTTGGGCTCCATTTATGGTTTGCTCGATGAAGTTCATCAACTGTTTGTTCCTGGGCGAGTTTGCGACATTACGGATTGGTTATCAGATACAATTGGAGTCTCTCTTTCCTTATTATTTAGGAATAAAATCAAAACTTTTATTGAGAACAAATATTTTGCGAGAAGATGAAGCAAACCTTTTTCAAAGTCGTAGCACAATCCACCGATTGCAAAGCCCGAGCAGGTGTTATCAATTTAAATGGAATAGAAATTCCTACACCAGTTTTTATGCCAGTTGGAACTTATGGAACAGTTAAGGCTATTCCCCATAACGCAGTTAAGGAAATTGGTTACAATCTGATTTTGGGTAACACCTACCATCTTTACCTAAGACCAGGTTTAGAAGTTATTGAACATTTCGAAGGTCTACATTCCTTCATCAACTGGAAAAATGGAATTTTAACCGATAGCGGAGGCTACCAGATTTTTTCTCTGCAAAGTTTTCGAAAATTCACCGACGAAGGTGTTGAATTTCGTTCTCACATCGACGGTTCGTTGCATTTTTTCACCCCGGAAAAGGTTATCCAAATTCAAAGAACTTTTGGCTCGGATATTATTATGGTTTTAGACGATTGCGTCGAATATCCTGTCGATTACTCAAGAGCAAACGAGTCTTTAGGTAGGACAATTCAATGGGCTAATCGAAGTAAAAAGGAATTCGATAATACGACATCAAAATGGATCCGCAAGCAATATCTCTTTGGAATTATTCAAGGAGCAACTTTTCCTGAATTAAGAATTAAGTCTATAGAAGAACTTCTACAACTAGATTTTGATGGATATGCTATTGGAGGACTTTCTGTAGGCGAACCAGAAGAAATGATGTATGCGATGACTGACCTTTGCACCAACTATATGCCAAAAGAAAAGCCACGATATCTTATGGGAGTAGGAACACCTACCAACATATTGAATTGTATTGAATTAGGCATTGATATGTTCGATTGTGTTTTACCAACACGAAATGCAAGGAATGGCCAAATTTTTACGACTCGAGGAAAAATTAACATCAGAAACGCAAAATACAAATTTTCGAAAGAACCTATTGACCCTGGTCTGGAATATGAAATATGCAAAGAATTTACTTTGGGATATCTTCGACATTTATTTATTGCTGAAGAAATTTTGGGCTTGACCTTGGCAACCTATCAAAATTTAGCATTCTATCGTTGGCTTGTTACAACTGCCAGAGAAAAAATACTTTCCGATGAGTTCCGTCTTTGGAAAAGTTATTTAATTTTGAATTTTGAAAAAGAGTAATAATTTAGAAAGGAACAAAAAATGCTAACTTTTGCAAATCTAATTGCTTTTGTTCCACCGCAAGGTGGTGGCCAGAATGCCGGTGGAGGTATGCTCGTTACTCTCATTATGTTTGCTTCAATTTTTTTGATAATGTACTTTTTGATGATTCGACCGGCGCAGAAACGTCAAAAAGAACACCAAAAAATGCTTGAAAGTTTGAAAAAAGGCGACCGAGTAATTACTTCTTCGGGTATTCACGGAACAATTGTGGATATGGATGGTTCCACAATTACACTTCAGGTTTCGGATAATTGCAAAATTCAATTCGAAAAGACAGCAATAGCAGGGAAAAAACAATAAGAAATTAACTTTTGCTATGGATAAAATTGAGGATGCGCTAATAGATTTAGCCTCGGGCAGAATGGTAATCGTTGTAGACGACGAGGACCGAGAAAACGAAGGCGATCTAATTGCCGCTTCGGAACTATGCACTCCAGAAACTATCAATTTTATGGCAACCCACGCTCGTGGGCTAATTTGTGTGGCAATTACCGAAGACCGAGCCAAAGAACTCGAACTTGATATTATGGTTCGTGAAAGCACTGGCTTGCACGGAACAAGATTTACCGTCTCGGTTGATTACATCTACGGAACAACTACTGGAATTTCTGCTTTCGACCGTGCAAAAACTGTTCGTGCACTTGTAAACCCAAATACAAAACCAAGTGATTTAGCTCGGCCTGGTCATATTTTCCCGCTTATTGCCGTGCGCGAAGGTGTGCTTCGGCGAGCTGGACATACCGAAGCAGCAGTCGATTTGATGCGTCTGGCTGGATTATATCCTTCCGGAGTCCTTTGCGAAATAATTAACGACGATGGCACAATGGCTCGCCGCCCCGATTTGGAAAAATTTGCTCAAGAACACAATCTGAAAATTATTACTGTTCAAGACTTAATTGCTTACAGATTCAAACGAGATAAACTTGTTAAATGTGTTGCCTCGGCATCGCTTCCTACTCGATTTGGGGATTTCATTGTCAAAGTATATAAAAATATTGTCGATAATAAAGAACACGTTGCCTTAATCAAAGGGAGTTGGGAACCCGATGAACCAATCCTCGTTCGAGTTCATTCGGAATGTCTGACTGGTGATGTTTTTGGCTCGCTCCGCTGCGATTGCGGTGACCAGCTTCACGCTGCCTTAAATCAAATATCCACCGAAGGAAAAGGTGTTCTGTTATATATGCGTCAGGAAGGTCGCGATATTGGCCTTGTCAATAAAATCAAAGCTTATGCATTACAGGAACAAGGTTACGACACCGTCGAAGCAAACATTATGCTTGGCTTTCAACCCGATCCCCGAGACTACGGAATTGGTGCGCAAATCCTTGCTGATATTGGTGTTCGAAAAATGAAATTACTTACAAACAATCCTAAAAAACGAGTTGGGCTTATTAGCTATGGACTTGAAGTTGTCGAGCTTGTTCCTTTGCAAATCCAACCCAATGAAAAAAACTATCATTATTTGCTAACAAAAAAATTAAAACTTGGGCATCTTTTAGATAATATTAATGAATAAATTTGGAGGTTCTATGTTCTATCGGATTTGTGCTTTAATTTTTTTTGTTTTTTCTTTAAACCTTATTAATTCATTTTCAGCAGAGCCAAAATTCAAAACTCACAACGACACAACCGCGTATTCCGTTGGATATAACGTTGGAAGAAGCATTTTTAACCAAGTTCGATTCGATTCGCTAAATTTAAATTATAATCTCATTATTGCTGGCTTACGAGATGGGATATTACAAAATCCACCACATGTTCCAGATTCTATAATCCAAAAACATCTTGCAGAGCTGCAATCCTATTTGGAAAAAAGAAGGAAAGCCCAGATGGAGGCAAGAGAAAAAGTATTGAAAAAAATAGCACAAGAAAATCTTGAAAAAGCCAACAATTTTTTGAAAGAAAATAAAACAAAAGAAGGAATCACAGAAACTGCTTCTGGGTTGCAATTTAAAGTACTAAAATTGGGAAGCGGTAAAAAACCTGTTGCCACAAGCAAAGTAAAACTTCATTATAAAGGAACATTACTTGATGGTACTGTTTTCGATGATTCTTACTCCAGAGGTCAACCCGCAGAATTCGAATTGGACAAAGTCATTCGTGGTTTCCAGGAAGGACTTATGCTTATGCCCGAAGGTAGCAAGTTTGTTTTTTACATACCACCTTCCTTAGGATATGGGGATAGAGAAGTTGGGAAAATTCCACCAAACTCCTTATTGATTTTTGAAGTTGAATTGTTCGAAGTAAAAGATATTCAGTAAAACAACATATTTCTTTCAAAGAACATCAAAAGGCGGGTAACCCCGCCTTTTTTATTCGACTACTTGTTCAAGATATCGAATTGTACCTTCTTTCGAATCTAAAAAAGCCTTTGAACCAATGGCAAATGTTGCTTGGTCGGCAGTATGACCAATACATAATCCATAAAATGAAGGAACTTTTAGCTGCATGAAATAATAATCTACTACTTCGCCCAACGAAAAGTCCCAAACATTCTGACTGGTTGGAATACAATCATTACATTCGCCAAACACAATTCCATCGACTTGCTCGAGCTTCCCGCTTAATCGCAATTGGTTCAACATCCTGTCAATTCGGTAAGGCTCTTCTTGAACATCTTCGAGCAAAAGTATCTTGCCCATGAAATCATATTCAAATGGTGTCCCAAGCAAAGAACAAATAATCGATAGATTGCCTCCAATGACTATTCCTTCGGCTGTTCCTTCTTTAAGTGTTCTAATAAAGTGTTTTTTTCGAATTGTATTCTTTTCCTCTGGGTTACGAATATGTGGCAAAAGTTCATCGCCAAATAAAATTTTTCTTAAACTTTCGAATGAATATTGGGTAAATGGGGAAAGAAGCATTGGACCATGGAAAGTAACTAAACCAGCAAATTTGTTGATTGCTATATGTAAAGCAGTAATATCGCTATAACCAAGAAAAATTTTTGGATTATTTCTAATAAGCGAATAATCGATTTGGTCCAAAATTTGAGCACTACCATAGCCACCGCGAATACAAAAAACTGCATGAATATCTGGATCCAGAAACATTTTCATAAGCTCATCGACCCTTTCCGCAACCGAACGCGAGCGGTAGTTTGTTCCACTAGTAATGCTTTTTGAGAATTGTGCCCGCAACTCCAAACTTGAAATAATTTCTTGAGCACGAAAAATATCGTTCGGGTCGGGGACTGCGGTTCCCGGAGCCACCACTCCTACAAGGTCGTTTTTCCGGAGCCTTGGTGGTTTTATCATTTGTTTCGCCTTATTAGTAAATAGTTCTATTGTTTGCGAATTCAAAATAAAGTGTTGAATAGAACTTAGAGCAGAAATCGATAAAAATAACCTTCGCGATAACTTCATTGACCGAAATAGAATAACAAAAAGCCAAAATACAAAAATCAAATTTGCTTAATATCGTTTTCGTAATTTTGTGTTTTTAAAAAGTTCAAAAATGGTCAAACTCGAAACAATCATTTCTTTGGCAAAACGGCGTGGTTTCATTTTTCAATCTTCGGAAATTTATGGCGGGTTGAATGGTTGCTGGGATTTCGGTCCCCTTGGTGTAGAACTACTTCGCAACTTAAAAGAACTATGGTGGAAGTCAATGACCTATCGCGACGATATCGAAGGACTTGATTCTTCCATTCTGATGCACCCAAAAGTGTGGGAAGCAAGCGGACACGTCGCCCAATTCACCGACCCGATGATAGACAACAAAGTCAGCAAAGCAAGATATCGCGCAGATAATCTTATAGAAGAATATATCGAACGTTTAAAAAAGAAAAACAAAATTGATGTTGCTAATGAAATCGAACAAAAGTTAACAAAAGCCTCGACCCCAAAGGATTATTTCGATATTATTGTAAAATATAAAATCCCCGATCCAGTTAGTGGAACAACCGAATGGACCGAGGTCAGAAACTTCAATTTAATGTTTAAAACATTCATTGGTGCAGTCGAAGATGCATCGAGCACAGTTTATCTTCGACCAGAAACTGCACAAGGGATTTATGTGAACTTTAAAAATGTTCTCGATTGTTCCCGACAAAAGATTCCATTCGGAATAGCACAAATTGGCAAAGCCTTTCGAAATGAAATTAACACAAAAAACTTTTTATTCCGAACACGAGAATTCGAACAAATGGAAATGCAATATTTCGTCGAACCAGGAACCGAAAACTATTGGTTCGAATACTGGATGGAAGAACGAATGAAATGGTATCAAACTTTAGGTTTTAAACCCGAAACTTTAAGATTTAAAGAGCACGAAAAACTTGCTCATTATGCAAACCGCGCTGTTGATATAGAATTTTACTTTCCATTTGGTTGGGGTGAAATCGAAGGAATTCACTCCCGAACTAATTTCGACTTGCTAAATCATCAAAACTATAGTGGCAAAAAACTCGAATATGTTGATACAATAAACAATAAAAGATACATCCCCTATGTAGTAGAAACAAGTGGCGGAGTAACACGAACTACTATGGCATTGCTATGCAACGCATACGATGAGGACGAAGCACCTACCGAAAAAGGCACAATGGAAAAAAGAACAGTTCTGCGATTTACTCCACAACTGGCACCCATCAAAGTGGCTGTGTTCCCTTTGGTCAATAAAGATGGAATGCCGGAACTTGCGAAAAAAATCCATCAAAACTTGCAAAAGTACTTCAAATCGATGTTCGACGATTCCGGAGCTATCGGAAGAAGATATAGAAGGCAAGATGAAATCGGAACTCCATTCTGCATTACTGTTGATGGTGAAACATTGAAAGACGAAACTGTTACTATTCGCGACCGCGATTCTATGCAACAAATTCGTATCAACATTTCCCAAATAGTTGATTATCTTCAAAAGAACTTAAATATTTAATATTTAACGTAAATGAAATTATTTATTATTCTTCCTGTTTTTCTTTTTGTATTAACAAATCCTAAAATTTGTTGTTTATCTCTATATGAGCAAGCCCGACAAGAAACCCAAAGCTTGTTCAATTCCATCGACGATGAACCTCAACCAGAAGAATTAAACATTGAAAATGAACAATACCAGACCGATACACTTCCAAGCAATGAATCACTCCCAGAAGGCAATGAAACAAATCCTGACTCGGTTTCAATAGAAGAACTAATCAACTCTATCTATAACCAAGCTAAATCGGATGAACAAAATACGCAAAACGACGAATTTTACTATAAAATTTTCAAATCATCCGAATTATTTTCTGCTTTTTTGCGAGAGCTCCTTAAGAATTATGTCATTCCTTTAGACCCAGAGCAATTGATTTTTAATGCAATCGAAGGTATTACTTCACAACTCGACCCGTATACTCTTTTTTTTAGTTCAAAAGAGGAACTTGAAAAGGTTCTTTCCAATCCCCCATATGTTGGTTTAGGAATTGTAGCAAATATTTACGATTCTTCTATCGTTGTGACAAACTTTGTAGATTCAACTGCTCAGGAAATAACAGGATTAAAGATAGGAGATATTATTATTGGAATTGATTCAGTAATCCTTCCTCCAAATTTGGACACTTTAAAAAAGTACACATCTGGAAAAGAAAATACACCAATCCAAATAATTGTTAAACGGGAAGGTATTGATTCATTAATTACAATCATTACTTATCGACGAAGTATTGAACTGCCTTATGTTTCTTCTTTTAAAATATTGGATGTAGATAATGGTAAAATTTGCTTTGTACGACTCGAAGGATTCACCGAAGATGCAATTGAGAAAATAAAGACTCGAATGCAAGAATTTGTCCAATTACCTTCACAACAGAAAAAAGGGATTATAATCGATTTACGAGATAACCCTGGCGGAACTTTAGAATCTGCAATACAATTTTGTGAAATGTTTTTACCTTCTGGTTCAGTTGTAGTTACTGTTAAGATGCAAGAACGCTACGATTCGACACAATATCGAGCTACATTTGCTCCAATTGATACTATTACTCCTTTGGTAATATTAGTAAACAAAGGGAGCGCTAGCGCCAGCGAAGTTGTTGCCGGTGCAATTCAGGACAACGACCGAGGTGTTATTGTTGGTGAGCAAACCTATGGAAAAGGTTTGGTGCAAAGCGTTATTACATTGCCATACAATACATTTCTTAAAATTACAACATCGAAATATTTTACACCATCGGGAAGATGTATCAACCGAAATCATTTTGATAACGAAACAAACAATAAAATCAATCAACTTCATCATACAGAATCAATTTTTTTTACAAAGAATCATCGAAAAGTTGTTGAATCGAATGGAATTCAACCCGATATTGTTGTTAAAAATGATTCCGAAAGTGCTTTGGTCCAATTTTTAAGAATGAAAAATCTTTTCACTTTTTTTGTCGCCTATCTCGAAAACACAGGGCAATTGAAAAATGGCCCCCCTCCTGATGAAAAACTTTTAAAATTATTTGCAAACTACTTGAAAAATAAAAGATTGGAATACAAAACACCTTTTGAAATCCTTTTGGATACATTAATTAATATTGCCAAGAGTTCCCCAGAGAATAAAACCCTTTCAAACAAGCTAATACAAATTAAAAAGGAAACAAAAAAACCAGTGGAAAGATTGATTTTGGATAACAAACAAAAAATTCTTGAGATTTTATATAAAGAAATAAGTCTAAGGAATGAATCTTTTGAAAACCGTAAAACAAAGGTAGTGCAAAGCGACCCATATTTCCAAACGGCTATTCGCATTCTTTTAGATAGCAAGAATTATAACAAAATATTAGGAAAAAACTTTTAAAATATTAAAAAAACTCAATCGTTAAAACAATTGATATATGTTAAATTAAACTAATGAATTATGAGAATAACTAAACAATATACTAATCGTGAAAGCCAATCTTTAGATAAGTATTTACAAGAAATTGGAAAATATGAACTTTTAGACCCACAGGAGGAAGTCGAATTAGCAAAGAAAATAAAGAAGGGTGGTCCAGAAGGACAAAAGGCATTGGAACGGCTTGTGAAAGCCAATTTGCGATTTGTCGTTTCTGTTGCAAAACAATATCAGAACCAAGGGCTAACACTTGGAGATTTAATCAATGAAGGGAATCTTGGGTTAATTAAAGCAGCAACACGATTCGACGAAACTAAAGGCTTTAAATTCATCTCTTATGCAGTATGGTGGATTCGCCAGTCGATATTGCAAGCACTTGCCGAACAATCTCGTATTGTTCGTTTGCCGCTGAATCGTGTTGGTGCTTTAAATAAAATCGGAAAGAAATTCAGTGAACTCGAACAAAAGTTTGAGCGAGAACCAACCACATCAGAACTTGCTCAGCAACTTGAAATGACCGTCGCCGACATCCACGAAACAATAAGAATTGCTGGCAGGCACCTTTCTGTCGACGCTCCATTTGTCCAAGGCGAAGATAATAGACTACTTGATGTTTTACCAAACGAACAACAACCACCACCAGACCATCATTTAATTCAAGAATCACTTCGAATTGAAATTGAAAATCTTCTGAAGTCCTTGCCCGAAAGAGAAGCCGATGTGATTAGATATTTCTACGGAATAGGAACTACTCCGTTAACTTTGGAAGAAATTGGAGAAAAATTCAACTTAACACGAGAACGAGTGCGACAAATCAAAGAAAAAGCAATACGAAAATTGAAACACAACGCACGCTGCCAAGCTTTAAAAGCATATTTAGGTTAATAAATGCATAAAATAGATTATCCTAACAAAACAACAGAGCTAACCCAGATTCAAAGACGTCCCGAATGGCTTAAGGTTCGAGCCCCGGGGGGCGAAATTTTTGCCAATCTTAAAAGGATGATGCGTTCCAAAACTTTGCACACTGTGTGCGAAGAAGCCCATTGTCCTAATATTGGGGAATGCTGGGGACGCGGAACAGCAACATTTTTGATTCTTGGTGATATTTGCACACGTTCGTGTGGTTTCTGTGCAATTAAAACTGGTAGACCCCAGGCGCTCGATCCCGAAGAACCCTTGAAGGTTGCAATCGCAGTTCAGCAGATGGGAATTTCCCATGTTGTAATTACTTCGGTCAATCGTGACGAACTTCCTGACCAAGGTTCTATTATCTGGGCAAAAACTATAGAAGAAGTTCGAAGACTCAATCCAAAAGTTTCTATCGAAGTACTTATTCCCGATTTCAAAGGAGATTTAGAGTGCTTGCAAAGAGTTCTGGACGCAAAACCCAACATTCTAAATCATAATGTTGAAACAGTACCAAGGTTATACAAAAAAGTTCGACCACAAGCAAAGTATGAACGCTCGTTAAAAGTTCTTCAATATTCAAAAGAAAAAGGGTTCATTACAAAGACTGGTATCATGGTTGGTATTGGGGAAACATTCGAAGAAGTTATCGAAGTTATGAAGGACTTACGAAAAGTTGGTGTAGACATTTTTACTGTTGGCCAGTATCTTCAACCTACCCCAAAACATTTGCCAGTCGACCGCTTTGTTACACCAGATGAATTCAATCAATACAAATTGATTGGTATCGAGCTCGGATTTCGCCACGTGGAATCTGGTCCATTGGTTCGCAGTTCATACCACGCCGAAAACCATGTCTTATAACGGCTTAAAGTTCACAATTCTTGGAAGTGGCACTTCTTCTGGAGTCCCAACGATATCTTGTAATTGCCCAACTTGCTTATCCAATGATTTTCGCGACAAACGACTGCGAACTTCTCTTTTAGTTCAATCGACCACAACTAATGTTGTTATCGACACAACACCCGACTTTCGTCAGCAAATGCTTTTGTATAAAATCGATAAATTAGATGCAGTTGTGTTTACCCATGCTCACTTCGATCATATTGGTGGTTTGGACGACCTACGTGCTTTTAACTATACAACCCGTCGCCCTGTCCAAATATTTGTAAATATGTCAACTTTGGAAAGGATAAAGAAAACTTTCTTCTACATATTCGAAGAACCAGAACAGCAAGGCGGTGGTATACCAATCCTCGATATTCAAATCATCGACGACCAACCTTTTACAATTGGCGACATTACTTTTGAACCTTTGCAACTTCTTCATGGTAAAATGTTTGTACTTGGTTTCAGAATTGGAAATTTAGCTTATTGTACCGACACAAATTTTATTCCAGAAGACACTATTGCCAAAATGAAGAATCTTGATGTCCTTATACTCGATGCACTTAGATACGATGCACACACCACTCACTTTAACTTAAACGAAGCTATTAAAGTCGCAAAGAAAATTAACCCTCGAAGAACATACTTTATCCACATTGCCCATCAGATATTACATTCCAAATGTGAAAGTGAACTTCCCGAAGGATTTCACCTTTCCTACGATGGATTAGTACTTTACACTTGAGTATCTCTTTCGGTTTCCAACATAGCACATTAATTTTCCTTTACCGTCGTGAATGTTTCGAATTCTGGAGGATTTTCAATTGTTTTCTTAACCGCACAAATATTTGCAGATTTTATTAGTGCGTCGTAGTATTTTTCAGGAAAATCTTTTGGCACAAGAATTTCGAGCTTTACCTTTGAAATTCTTCTGGAAATTGGGTCGTATACAAGGTCTTGAATTATTTCAATGTCGTTGTATGGAATTCCCCGGCTTTCACAAAAACCAACAATGTAAATCCCAGCACAGGTTCCAATAGAAGCAAGAAAAAGCTCAAAAGGGGCTGGGGCAGTGCCATCGCCACCTTCCCGTATTGGCTGGTCGGTTTGGATACGAAATCCACTTGGCATAATTGCATCAACTCTTTTGTTGCCAGGAAATACAATCTTTATCGCCATTTTTAGCTCCTTTTTTAATAATTTCGAATTACTTTAAAAACTATATAACTAAATGGCAATATTTTTATTTTATGAAAAGACATAAGAAAAAGTATTCAAAAAGGATAATTACCATATCAATATTTCTGTTAGCTGGAGCAATTATTTTTGTTACTTTTTTCATAATTGAAATATTAAACCGAAAAATTTCAGACAAAGAAATATTTGTTAAAATACCAAAAAATGTTACAATAAATCAAATTGTAGAAATCTTTAATTCAAAAGGAATCTTGAAACCAAAGGAAATATTTGTTCCTTTACTAAAAATTTATTGTTCGGCAAAGAAGTGTAAACCTATTGCTGGAACTTATAGATTTACTCCATCAAATACAAATCTTGAAGTAATCAAAGCAATTATTTCTGGCAAGCAATTATCTATTGTAAAAGTTACCTATCCCGAAGGAATTACATTAAGAGATTTTGCACTTATTACCCAGAAAGCTCTTGAAATTGATACAATGGATTTTTTTGATGCATTACGCAAAAGCAATTACATAGAAAAGTTGAATATACCAATAAACTCGCTCGAAGGTTACCTAATGCCCGAAACATACTTTTTTTTCAAAGATACTGACCCCAAAACGGTAATCGAACGTCTTGTTGAAACCCAAAACAAAATCTGGAAACAAAAATTTGATTCTATAGCAAAGAATAAAGGTTTAAGTCGACATTTCGTATTAACTCTTGCATCAATAATTGAGCTGGAAAGCCCGCTGGAAAGCGAAAGAAGAACAATTAGCGGAGTTTTCTATAACCGCCTCGCTCGAAAAATGAAACTTGAATCCGACCCCACAGTGCAATATGCGACAAAAAGTAGAAAAATAACTTTTAGGGAATTAAACACCGATAACTTATACAATACATATCGTAACGAAGGTCTTCCGCCAGGCCCGATTTGTTCCCCCAGCCTTTCTTCAATCGACGCAGCGTTGAATCCAGAAAAGAATGACTTTCTGTATTTTGTCGCTATTGGCGATGGAAGCGGAAGGCATCGATTTGCCAGAACTTTTCAAGAACATTTGAAATTTAAAAGACTTTATAAAGAAGCATTAAAAAAACAAATTTCCTCGGTTAATTAAGTTTTTTGGGTCGAATTTTAGCTTTATTTCCTTCATTTTTTGGACGTTTCCTTCGCCGAACATCATTTGGAAGTACTTTCGTTTTAACTTGCCTGTGCCGTGTTCAGCAGAATAAGTTCCACCAAGAATTAATGCCTGGGAAATGTGTTCGTCGAAGATTTTTTCTGCAAGAATATTTTCCTTTTCGTTTGTAGGAACAATATTAAGATGAAGATGTGAATTGCCAAAGTGTCCCCAAATAAAATGTGTCAAGCCCGAGTTCTCCAAATGATTAGCCCATTTTAAATAAAAATTCCGAAATACTCCATCGTGGGTAGCAACATCGGAACCAATTTTAATAGACTTGCCCTTAGAAAGAAGTTCGAAAACTTTAACTGGGATAAGGTGGCGGAATTCAGCAAATTCACGATGCTTTTTCTCGTCGAGAGCAACCCAAGTGTCGTCGACAAGCGAACTAAATTTTGCAATATGCTTTAACCACTTCGAAAGAACCTTTTCTTCACTTATGGAATCATACTCTTGCTCGACCCAGAAAGCACACACCGAACGTGAAGGAATTTGTGGGTATTCAATTCTTACCAATTCAAGTGAATTCCTATCGAAATACTCTATTAATCGAGCAGAAATTTCATCTCGATTTACATTTTTCCCCTCATTGAAGGCTAATTTACTCAAACTTCTGGTTGAATCCAAAAAATTGAAAGCATTTGAAATATCATCGAAGAAAATAATAAGTCCCAATACATTTGTTGGTTTGGGTAAAACTTTTATTCTTGCTTTAGTAACAATTCCAAGAGTTCCTTCGCAACCAATAAATAAATCTAAAGTATGCATTCCTCGATGCAAATAATATCCAGCAGAATTTTTGGTAGTGTTTGGGTAATTTATATTTGGTATTTTGAATTCAATCTTCCTTCCATTTACTTCTAAAACATAATTACAATTCGAAACTATATTTTGATAGTTTCTTTCAAGGTAAATGTTGTCACCAAAAGGCAAAACTATATCCAAACCTAAAACATAATCGCGCATTGTTCCATATTTAAAAGTACGCGAGCCAGAAGAATTACAAGCAATATTCCCTCCAATGAAACTATTCGTTTCGGTTGGATTTGGTGGAAGGAAAAACCCATTTGCTTCGAGAAAAGAATCTAAATCTTTTCGGATGACTCCTGCTTCAACAACAACATATTGTTTTGTTTCATTAAAATCCAAAATTTTGTTGAATCTTTCCATCGAAACAACAACACCCTCGAAAGGAACTCTCCCCCCAACCAAACCAGTACCACCAGCCGAAATTGTAAAAGGAATATTTCCATAATAAAGAGATTTTATGCATTCTTGGAACTCACGGAAATCTTCGGGAATGTAGACTTTTTCGCAAAAGCCTTTCAAATTCGAGGAATCAGAAAGATAGCTTTCAATTTCATCCGGATTTTTTTTGACTATCATATTACCTACCTCCAGAAATAGAAAGACGAATATCCAACCCAACTTGAAAATTGCTAAATCCAGGGGACGAAGCACCTTCGGTCAAAGTAGCTTCGTATCGCATAAAGAAAGAAGCACTTAATCTATTGCTAATCGAATAGCGCGCTCTTGGTTCAATAATGATTTGGGAATTCCCATCCAAGGTTCGTCCTTTCTCTCCAGTATAATTCAAAATATCATAAGTAGCTCGCTTGTTCCTTCGATATGAACCAAGAAAACTAAATTCAACATCGTTGCGAAGAACCAGATTAAAGAAAGGAAATTCAAAGCCTCGTAGCGTATAACTTGCTTGTGCTTGAACTTCGTCGGTCGTTTGGCGAACAATGGTCGCACGAGCGGTCGAATTAATTTGAAAATTTGTGGAAGTATTGTAGCGAAGCGAAGCAGTAAAAATTCCTTTGTATTTCTTTTCGTCGAATGAAACTGAAATACCAATGAAAGGCTGGAAACCATATTGAACCGATTGACCTTGAATAACCTTGCCATTGTCGTTAATTAAAGCATTTTCTTGATACTTTGATGAATAAATGTGCTCAATAAGTATTCTTTTTGGGGCAATCGGTTTCAAAAGCTCCCATTTTTCAAGCCCTTCCCAACGAAACGCCCAGTTGATTCCAGGAAGGAATTTCCCAGCTTCTCCTCGGAAGATACTAAAAGCCTCGAGACCTTTCCGAAAAGATTCGGAAAGTGCATTCAAAAGCAATTGATTCTTCTTTATAGTATCTAAATTTGAAGAAAGTATTTTTTCTTTTTCTATATTATATAAATTTATTACATTTTCAATATTGTTGTTAAAAACATTAATCCATAAGATAGTAGGCAAGGTCAAATATGTTCTAGAAAACGACTGCGTGGCAATTATGTTTGTAAAATATGGAATGCCCAAAGAATCTGTAACAACGGTTTGATTCTTGTTGAAACCAACTTCTGTTCGCCAGTTCAAATCAAGATTGGCTCCTTTCCAAAGTTGGCGGGTTGTTTTAATTTCGAAAGATGTTCTTTGGTTAAAGTTTTCTTGCAAAATAGCATTTTCGGGTCGTCGGCCAGTTTTTGTCCTGAAGGCAAAAAAGGGAAAATTGGATGATGGCACAATAGTAAAACTACCGTGTGGACTTCCAATTAATCCCAATTGATAAGCAAAGCTGGGGCCAAACCGTTCTTCGCTTTCGCGGAACAAAAGACCTCGGCCCCAAAAGTTATCGAAACCATTACCACCAAAGACCCCAGGGTTATTCGAAGAATTTGTTTGAGTGAATACGAAATCGATTTTTTCAAAATCAACAAATATGTCCTTTGCAATGGAACCAACCTTTTGCCAGAATGTTTTAGGTGTTGTATCGGACTTTGTCGAAGGAGGAGCAAACGGTTGGGTTTTTACTTTGATTCCCAAAATATCTTCGAGCAAAGATTTATAACGTAAACTTGCATTATAACGAATTGAACTATTCCAAGAAGCATTCTTAACAATATTCTTTATTCTTGGGTCTTCTTGCAACGGGTCATTCCAAGAATAATTTACTTGGTAACTTCCGGTATTATCCAAATATTGAGCATATTTTCCAAGTGGCAATTTAGGTCGAACATTAATTGTAATATTTTGATTATGAATGTTATCCGCTCCCAGACTTAAAATATCTCCACTTCTGAAGAAAATCATTCGTGCAATTTGGCTACCAGTCCGCTGACGCCCATTTTCATCAAGTTCGTATGGAACAAGAGTACTTGTAGTGCTAAAAGAATAATCAATTATAGGACTGAACAAACCATTTTCACTCAATTTCCAAGACAATTGGCCTGTTCGGACAGCATTAAAATTACGAATAACCGGGCTCGGGAACGAAAGGAACCGAGACTGTTCTGTTTGGCGACGGCGCGACATATTCAAACCTAAACTAATATTATTAGGCAGAAAATTCAGTTTCCAATCTGAATATATGGAAAAGAAACCAGTTTTAACGAAACTCAAGGGCTTGATTGTAATTAGCTCAGGGATAGAATTAGAATATTGCAAAGTTAAATTCCAGTTCCAATTGAAACGTTTAACGAAAAGCGGAGAACGTTCGAATTCTTGGGAATATGAATATCCGAGAGAAACTTTATTGAAAGTTTCGTTTATTAACCAATGATTAATTGGAATACCGATTTTCATACCAGTAACAGCCCAACTATCAAGAATTCGTAAGGTTTGGGAGCGAAGGAGAACTTCGTCGGCAACTTTTTGTGCATCCGAAAGAGTTGCCCCATTTTGTAGTGCATTTTGACGGGCTGATTCCGATGCTTCCTTCAATTTGATGTCACTATTGGCAACGAATTCAGGATTCTCAAAGGTTTCAGAATGAGTAAAAGTAAAAGGAATTTTAAATTTTTGAAGGAATTTAGGCAAAAGTTTTTCGGCGCTTGCAACAGCAGTAACAGAAAAGTTTGAAGCAGTAACCCTATTGCCGAATCTTTCTTCTAATCTGTGGAAATTAGGTTTAGTATAATTTACAGTTGCGTTTACAGAAGCAAAATCAGCAAGTTTGAGCTCCGAAGAAGCAACAGCAGCCCAATCATTTCGATTCTCTGGACTTATCAAACGAAGTTCGTCAATCCACATCGTGGTTGTCAACTCATTTGGATAACGTTCTGCTGGGTTCGCAATACCAAAGCCAAAGAACAAAACACGAGTTAGGATTGGATTTCCACGAATCACATAAGAAGCTAGTGGATTGTTCGAAACCGGAAAAGTTTGACGTTCGTAAATTCTATTTGTATCCCTAATTTGCTTAATACTAGTTAAGTCCTCGAGATTAATTTCGATATCTTGCCACCCACGAAGCAAAGGAATTCGATATTCATAATAGTTCAGCGAATCAATTCCAAATCGAATGAAAGCATAAGCAGGTGGAATAGCCCCAGGAACTAAATTATCGGGCATCGAGCCATCGCCGTGAATAAAGAATTTCAACTTTTTGTAATAAAAAATATCTAACTGACGGAAATAACGAACTGCAAGCCTTTCTTCGCCATACCTTAGATTCCTAACAGAAAGCGATAGGGATTGCTCGTTCATTCTTACAATTCTTGTTGGGTCTGGATTATCGAGACGGCGCGGGGCTTGCACCCCTGGTGGCATAGTATAAAAGTCTGGGGCTTTGCTATTTTCTTCGACGTTTACAAAAGAAACGGAAAGAACGCTATCGTTCGGGCTAACATTCGATTGGATTGTATTATTCCGTTGCCAATGTGCGCCCACCAAACGCCACTCCGCAATAGCCAACTTTATTCGCCCACCTTTGAACCAAACTCGTGCATATTGGATATTTGCAAATGTCGGATTACCAATAATGCGTGTGGGTTTACGAACTGGAATCCTATAAAGAAACCATCCTTGGTCTGGGTTTCCTCCAACTATCTGTGGGTTGGTCAATGGATTTGGATTTAACTCAATTTCATATTGAAAGTAATCGTTGGCAAGTGAAATAGTTTGTCCATTGTTTCTATTTAAAACTTCCTGATCGGGAAATTGCCCCATTTCGGAAATTGCATTTCCTTCAAAATTATTAAAGCGAACAAAATCCACCGGACCACGTTGGCTATCGTCTTTACCAAAATCAAATTTAAAATCGTCGCGCGCAGGGTCTTCTTCCAGATTCAGTGGATAAGGATATAGTTCTTTTTCGCGAGAGTCGTTCACTCCATCGATTCCAACATCTTCACCAACATCTATTATACCATTTGGCATAGGACTTGCACTTGTGATTCCATCTTCTGTATCCATCCGTTGGTTCGGAATAATATCTTCGCTGATTTGCCCAAGTTCAATGAACATTTTGGTTCTGCCTGGCTCAAAATCTTCGATTCTCATCATTATTTCAATGAATTCGATATTATCATTGTCAAAATTTGTATTAAATGTAGAAATCAATCTTGTCATTCCGCCCCAAATTCGCGAACGGTTTTCGGGCTTGTTAGCAAATATATTCAGAGAATCGAAAGTGGGATTCAAAGGGTCAACATATTCAGGATTCATATTATAAATTCCACGGTAGAGAGGGTCAAAATCAATATATAAAGGGGAAAGATTTGCTTGCCCAGGGATATAATCCCTGTTTGGATAAACAAATTGTATTGGAACTCTTGGTAGAGCGTATTGATACCAGAACAAATGGCCACGGAATTTGGCGCGAGTTGTGTCGTCGGGACCAATCATTTCATCTTGCGGTTGCGAACTGTGTATCCAAAGTGAAGGAGTCAGACTAAGTGAAATGTATCGTTGTGCCCCCTCAAAATCGTCGATGTAAACAACTGGGGAGCCACCATCGCTTGCAACATCCGACGTACGACGATTTGGGTTGGGCATAATCATTGCCCATTCACCACGAATGTTAAAAGAGGAAGTTGCTTTGGTATCGTGAAAAGGGAGCAAATCGACTAATTTGGTTAACCAGGGTAGTTCCCAATTCATTTTAGCATCAAATCCAAACATTGTGTTCTGGACGGGTTCTTCACCAAGTCGAACTCTATCGGTAACAAGAGATTGGTTATAAAACATTGTTGTAAAACCTAAACCTGCTTCGGCGGTTCGAGATCTAAAAAGTTGATAATCGGCGCGAAGCCCAAGCAAAGTTCTTGTACTTATGCTAAAAATATCTTGCTGTTCATATTCAATTTTAAGATTAGCATTTGGCAAAGATGCTCTTGGGTTACGCAATGTCAATGTACCAGAATAGTAATCGATTACGTAATCTTCGTATTCCCGAAGAGGTACACCATCAAGAGTAACTCGAACACTGTTTGGTGTCAGATTAAAAGCTCCAAGCGAGATGCGGTCGGTAAAGCGGCCGGAAACTTCACCCGAAATCACAAAACGATCGCGGGCAGTGTTTCGGCGAGCAACATCGTAGGTGGTATCGTAAACTTCGCCAAATACGAACTGTTCAGCAATCTGTGGTGTACCTGCCCTTTCGAAATAATCCCTTAAACCTTCGCGAAATGGTTCCAAACTTGGAAATGTAATTTCGCCATAGATTGGATCAAAAAAAGGGAGCCTTAAATCGAATTGACCATCTCCTGGGGGAGTTCCTGTCGCATTATTCACTTGGTCAACTTTTAAAATTGTTACAAGCTTATCTGGCACTCCAGGAAGCACATCTGTCGAATCATTGCCCTGATTTATATACCAAATATTAATCTTCGTTTCGTTCACGGAAACATTTGTGGCATTTATCTGGTATATATTTTTCATCTGCCTTGCCCAAAGAGATTTATAAGCAGGTAGCAAATTTGGTCGGTAAATAAGTTTCAAAATCAAAGTGTCTTTTTCGCCAACAAGAGTCGAAAGTGTTCCATAGTAGTAATCATCGGTAGTATCGGGGGTTGGACCTTCAATTCTATAGGCTACCGCATAATAGCGGTCCTGACGCATATTTAAAATTGTTAAAGTACCTAGATTATAGTCAATTTTATAACGAGTTGAATCGATGCGGAGAAAAGTACCACGTTCGACAACTCCAGTTTGAATTGGGGCAAATTTCATCGAAGATGGATAAAGGTCGTTTCGCCTCATCTGTTTTGGTTCCAAATCTGCATAGGCAACAGCATTCCCACCAAAGGCATTGTCCCGCACATCGGTCGTTGATTCATACACTTCGATTTCTTTGACTCTGTAAAACGAAGAGCTTTGCGGAATCACCGGAGTTGAATTCTTAAAATATTCTCGATAAATATTCCTATAAGCAGTATCCAAAAAGAAATGGTTTTTGGCGTAATCATAAGCACGCAAAGAGAAATATTGCTTACTTGTTCCACCTCGAACATCGACAAATCGCCGTTCACCACGTTTTTGCGAAGCAATAGTTTTTAAAAACAAAGGTCCAAATTGAAAGTCAGCACGCACGCCAAAAAGTGCTTGCCCACCCCCAATCAAAGTCGATGGAACGGGCATAGTAACATTTCCAACTTCAAGCAATTTGATAATATCGTCGTCCTCGCCTTGGTACCCAATTTTGAACTTATTGTCGAAATCAAATTGACGCCGAGTGTTCCAATCAGTGCCTATACTTAACTTATCACCAATTTTACCTGTAACGTTGACTCGGATATCTTGACTAAACATTGGAGACGATTGAGTTTGACCAAATGCAGATGTAGAGCCAAGGTTCTGTATATCCCAACGCCAGCCAACTCGAATATTTACTTCCCCATTGACATTTAAACTAATCTGAGGTTTCCCAAAAATTGTAATGATAGGATTGGATGGTATTGGGATAGTTAAACCAGTAGCTTGACTTAAAATTCTGGCAATGTCACCACCACTTAAAGCAGTCCGAAGGTCGTAACTTTGAGTTAATGAATCCCAAATTTGCTTTTCGATATCAATTTTTCTCAACGAAAGATAATCCTCAAGTGGGATGATGTAACTATAACCCACAGGCTTCGACCAAAAGTAATACTTATAATACATTAATTTATTATCAACGTCAATATCAAAATATTTGGTAAATCCTTCGGGAATGTAGCGGAACCGAGGGTTATCGTAATCGGGGTAACGGTAAATATTATTTTGTCTCAAAATAGTTCTTTCTGGAAGTTTGGCTTTTTGAAATTCAGACGGTGAAATTTGAAGCAAGGTAGTATCAAGCCGTTGGGCAAAAGCAAAATGGTTCGAAAAGGTCAATAGCGATAGGAACAAAATTATTCCTAATCTTCGAAAGGTTTTATTAAAAATTAAAACCTTTTGATACACATTTAAGCCTTCCTTGCTTTCCACTACCTTTCTTAAAAAAATCAAAAATAGTAATTACTTCTCGATTTCCCTTGGTATTAAATGAAATGTGTATCAAAAGGTTCTATTTTCTCTTTGAAATTGTTCAACAACCAAATGCAAATTTATATAAAAATCGTAAAGTGAAATTGATTATTTTATTACAAAATTTTCGTATCCAAAAAATTGATTTTCTTGTAAATTAACTTTAAGTTTTTTCCCTTTTTGAACAATCTGAATCCCTTCGGTTTTCAATCTTTCTGCTTGCAATTCAGCTCCGCCAGGATATTTTTCGTTTAGTTCCATATTAGATTTTAATGTTCTCCAATAAGCAATTGGTTTAACAACGCTTCCATTGCTGGCTTCGGTTGATGCCCAAGCAGAAATCCAAAGGAATATTCCAGTAGTCAAAGGACAAGCAATATCTGTTCTGTATTTTTTTGCAAGTGCTTTACGAATTTCATTTAAATTAGTGACTTTGCCTTCAGGGACTTGTGCCATCAGAAAATAAACATCCATAGGAGATGGAACGACCATTGTTCGCCCACCCCAATGATGCGAACATATCTCGTTGACTTCCACAATCTTAGGAAGGTCTTTATTATCGGTAAGTTTCTCCAACCAAGTTCTCTTTTTCATTTAACTCGCAACTTTTGTCTAATCTTTCGCTCACTCATTCCCCGCAAATAGAAGAGCTTTGCTCGGCGAACCTTGCTTGATTGAACAATTGTAATACTTTGTATCATTGGTGAATACAAAGGGAAGATTCGTTCTACACCAACACCATTAGAAATTTTACGGACACAGAAGGTTTGGTTGGGTCCTTCGCCACGGCGATAAAGCACTATACCCTTGTAATTTTGTATCCGCTCCTTATCTCCTTCAACTACACGAACAGCAACATTGACTATGTCGCCTGCTTTAAAATCTGGAATAGGAGAATAGCTTTCGCCGTCCTTTTCTTGCTTGATCTTTTGCGTTTTTTCAACAACTAAACTCTTTACAAAATCAAGTTTATTCATTTCGACCTCGTTCAAAAAAGAGCTACAAAATTACAAATAATTTTTTGAAAAAACAAAATTTGTGTAGTTTTAAAAAATTTCATAATTTTGTATTTTCAAAACAGGGATGTAGCCAAGTGGTTTAAGGCATCGGCCTTTGGAGCCGACATTCGCAGGTTCGAATCCTGCCATCCCTGCTAAATTTTTTATTTTTTTAAAATGCTTGACTTCAAAATTGCTTCGGGCAGGTCTAATCCTGCACTTGCAAAAAGCATAGCCGAATATATCGGTGTAGATTTAACTGAAGTTACAATTAAGAACTTTAGCGATGGAGAAATTTGGGTCAAATACGAGGAAAACATACGTGGTGTCGACCTTTTTATTATTCAATCCACTTTTGCCCCTGCTGATAATCTTTTGGAATTACTTCTTTTGATTGACGCCGCTAAAAGGGCATCGGCAAAGCGTGTTACCGCTGTTATTCCCTATTTCGCCTACGCAAGGCAGGACAGAAAAGACCAGCCCCGCGTATCTATTAGTGCAAAGCTTGTTGCAAACTTGATAACTCGCGCTGGTGCAGATCGTGTTATTACAATTGACTTACACAGCTCGCAAATTCAAGGATTTTTCGATATCCCATCCGACCACCTTTATGCTTCTCCAGTATTAATAAGGCGAATCCTTCAACTTGGTTTGTCTAATTTCCTTGTTGCTGCTCCAGATATTGGAGCCGCAAAAACAGCTCGAGCTTATGCCAAAAGACTTAATGCCGACTTGGTTATTATCGATAAACGACGACCTGAACACAATGTTGCTGAAGTTCTTAATATTATTGGTGAACCAGAAAATAAAAATATTATTATTGTCGACGACTTAATCGACACCGGAACGACTTTTATTCAATGTGCCGAAGCTTTGAAAAAACGCGGTGCCCTCGATATTTATGGAGTCTGTGTCCATCCTGTTTTTTCTGGTTCTGCGGTCGACAAAATTAACTCAACGGAAGCACTTAAAAAATTGTTCATAACCGACACCATTCCTTTTAAAGGGCAAAGCGAAAAAATCGAAATTGTATCAGTTGCAGAACTTTTTGCCGAAGCAATAATAAGAACGCATGATAATCGTTCCATTAGTTCATTATTCGAAATAGAAAGATAATGTTGAATAAATATGGTAAAGCAAAATGAGCGAAATTGTTCTGAAAGTTAAAAGAAGAGAAACAGGAAAAACATCTGCAAAGCAATTGCGAAAGAAAGGATTAATCCCTGGAATTTTCTATACAAAAGATATCGAGCCAATTCCAATTGTTGCAGAACCTAAACCACTGAAACCTATTGTTCAAACTAAAGAAACTAAAATTGTTCGATTACTGATTGATGGAGATTCCAACGAATATCGTTGTATTTTGAAGGATATACAAATCGATCCAGTAAAAGACACTATTTCACATTTCGACCTTTATGGTATTCACGAGGGCACAAAATTGACAGTCGAAATCCCAATCATTTTGAAAGGACAAGCCATCGGTGTTCGCGAAGGTGGTACTTTACAACAGAATCTCTCCAAGGTTAAAGTAAAATGCTTGCCAGATAAAATACCTGCGCACTTCGAAATCGACATATCAAACTTAAAGATTGGCAAAGCCATACATATTAACGACATTCAATCCGAAGGTATCGAGTTCGAGCTTTCCCCAGAAACGGTTATCGTTGCTTGCTTGGCTCCTAGAGTTACTGGTCGATAGCCTTTTTTATTACATAAATTTGGGCTGTTTTTCCATCTGGAAAAGCAGCCTTTTTATTTCTTAAAAAATCACTTTTTCACATCCTTCGAATGGAAAATTTCAAAAAGTCAGTTAGGGTAATAAATATTTGAATTTTTATTAAAAAATTTTTGTTTTTATTTAAAAAATAATTAATTTAGATAAGTTTGTTTAATAAACTTGGTTGATTTTGTTTTTTAAAAGTAAATAAAAATATACGGGGGAAAATAAATGAAAAAATTTACTCCTTTCGGCACTTATACAGCGTTAATTACGCCATTTAATCGAAAAGGAGAAGTCGATTTCAAAGCTCTTCGTCGCTTGATTGACTTCCAAATTGAAAATGGAGTTGATGGGATTGTTGTAACAGCCACAACAGGCGAAAGTGCCACCCTTTCGTTAAAAGAAAAACAAGCAATAATAATCGAAGCTGTTGAATATGCCAATGGTAGAGTTCCAATTATCGCTGGTACTGGAACAAATGAGACCGAATTAAGTTTAAATATGACAATTTTTGCCAAAGAACACGGAGCGAACGCCTGTTTGCTTGTTGCTCCATATTACAACAAACCAAATCAAGATGGACTGTATGAACACTTTCGTCTGATTGCCAACGAAGTTGATATACCAATGATAATATACAACGTTCCCGGTCGAACAGGAGTTAATATTTCTGCACAAACGCAAATCCGCCTTGCAAAAGATTGCCCAAACATTGTCGCCACGAAAGAAGCTTCGGGAAATCTTGACCAGATTATGAAGATTATTAAAGATGCCCCAAAAGACTTTGCCGTGCTTTCGGGCGACGACTCATTAACTTTGCCATTAATTGCACTTGGGGGCAAAGGTGTTGTTTCGGTTATCTCCAACTACGCTCCAAAAGAATTTTCACAAATGGTGAAACTTGCCCTTTCGAACAAAATCGACAAAGCACGAGAAATCCACTACAAGTTGCTCGAGTTAATGGAACTTAATTTTGTTGAACCCAACCCGATCCCTGTAAAATATGCTATGTCGCTCCTTGGTTACACAAAAGAAGTCTACAGGCTCCCACTTTTACCAATGAATTTCGACGCCCGAAAGAAAATGCGGGATGCTTTGAAAAAGGTTGGAATTGTTTAATAGAAATCTAAATAAATTAGTTTTCTATCTTTGTAACTTCTTCAATAAATATTTCTCGTAGGCTGGGTGCCATAAATTCAATTTTCTTAACCTCTACCCTTTCCACCAAGTTTTTTAAAAATTCTTTCAAATCGAAATTAAAATGATCGAAACGAAATTCAATTCTATTTTGAGAATACGAAAGAATCTTCACCCCGGAAAGCAAGTTGCGAATATCATCGGAGCCATAATATTCACAAACAACGGTATCGTTTGCTCTTTGCGACTTTATATCAACGATTGAACCAGAAAGAACAATTTTGCCTTTATTTATCAAACAAACTTCATCGCAAAGTTGTTCTGCTTGCTCCATATTGTGTGTAGAAAGTAAAATAGTTTTACCTTGTGCTTTCAAATCCAAAATAATTTGCTTAAAGACCTCAACGTTAATGGGGTCGAAACCAGAAAAAGGTTCGTCGAGAATCAAAATATCGGGGTCGTGTAAAAGGGTCGAAACAAATTGTACCTTTTGCTGCATACCTTTAGAAAGTTCTTGGATACGTTTATTTACCCAATCGCTTGCGTCAAGTTGTTTTAGCCAGTATCTTCCACGCTCTTCTGCTTCCTTTCTTCTCATTTCTTTTAGTTCACCAAAATAAATTAGTTGATCCAATACTTTCATTTTTTTGTAAAGTCCACGTTCTTCTGGAAGATAGCCTATCCGATTTTGAATATTTTGAACATCTTTTGTTCCAAGAACTTCAATTTCTCCTTCATCGGGAAGAATCACCCCAGCAATCATACGGATTGTAGTAGTTTTACCAGCTCCATTCGGTCCAAGAATTCCAAATATTTTACCGGATTCAATCGAAAAGGAAACATTTTGGACAGCTTTCACATCCTTGAAACTTTTCGAAATTCCTCTTACTTCTAATGCATTCATAAAAATCAACTTTGTTAACACAATAGATACAAAATTAAAAATAAGAACCAAATAAAAGGGAATTTTCCATAAAATCGAAATTGAAGAAAATAAAATTTATGGGAGAATTATGCTAGAAAATGCTTTTAGCGGAAGTCGAAATTACTGGCTCTGGGTTGGCTTGCTATTTTTAGTTTTATTAATAGGCTTTTGGTATTATCTTCAGCAATTTACAGAAGGATTAACTATTACAGGATTAAGCAGAGATGTAACTTGGGGATTTTATATTGCCCAATTTACCTTTCTCGTGGGTGTGGCAGCTTCGGCAGTAATGGTTGTACTTCCATATTATCTACATAATCACAAAGAGTTTGGTAAAATTACAATTCTTGGTGAATTTCTTGCGATTGGTGCCGTTGTTATGTGTATGACTTTCATCTTTGTCGATATGGGACAACCATTGCGAATACTAAATGTATTTCTCCACCCAACTCTTCATTCGATGATGTTCTGGGATTCGGTTTCATTGCTGGGATACTTGATTTTGAATGTAATAATCAGTATGGTTACACTTGCATCGGAGCGTAAAGGAATTGCACCACCAAAATGGATTAAGCCAATAATAATCTTTTCAATACCTTGGGCTGTTAGTATTCATACAGTTACCGCTTTCTTATATTCAGGGCTTGCAGCTCGCCCATTCTGGTTAACGGCAATAATGGCTCCTCGATTTTTGGCAACAGCCTTTGCTGCCGGTCCAGCCCTTCTTATCCTGTTTTGTTTAATCCTTCGAAGATTTACAAAATTCGATGCCGGGGAAAAAGCAATCCAGGACATTGCCGTAATTGTAACCTATGCGATGATTCTCAATGTTTTCTTCTTCCTTCTTGAACTTTTTACTGCACTTTACAGCGGAATCCAGGAGCATAGCCTCCATTTCCGATTGCTTTATTTTGGGCTCGAAGGTAATACATTTTTAGTACCTTGGATGTGGACTTCCGTTGTTCTTTCAATAATTTCTCTAATTTTGCTAATAACCCCAAAATACCGTAAAAATTTTCGATTACTCACCTTCGCCTGCATTTCAACATTTTTATCTATTTGGATTGATAAAGGAATGGGTTTGATTATTGCCGGTTTCATTCCTAATCCTCTTGGAAAGGTTGTTTTTTATGTCCCTACTTTCCCCGAAATAATGATTTCCGTCGGTGTATATGCACTTGGTTTATTAATTATCACTGCACTTTATAAAATTGCTCTTTCTGTAAGAAAAGAAGTTTAAGGCGATCAAACAACATTATTAAAGAACTAATCAAAGTAAAATTGAAGTGTACAAAGTTCATTCCCCAAAGTTAACTTAAATTTTTTAAATTAGTATTTTTAACAAAATATTTTAGGGAAATGAAAGATAGAATTTCCACGACAATAATTTTTTTATTGATATTTTCATTCAAAAGCCTCTTTGCTCAAGACTTTCCATTAGTAAATGTCCCCGACCTTTACGATGTTGTGCCAGATGTTAGCAACTGCAACGAAGGTGTTTTAAAAAATTCTGAAAAGCAAAAGGCATTCGAAGCTTTTAACTATATTCGTTCAATTCACGGCTTAAAGCCATTGCAATATTCTTCTGCATACGATAATGAAGTAGCAAAGAGCGCCCTTATTTCGGTTGCTAATGCTTTGCTCGACCATTTTCCAAAATCCTCCTATCAATGCTATACGCAAGAAGGATACAACGGAAGTTCAACTTCCAACCTATATTTGGGCGCTGCAATTTCTCCATCTTCTGTAGTAGAAACAGAAAAAGGGATTCAAGTTTGGATTATCGATAAAAATGTATCGGACATTGGACACCGAAGAAATATGTTGAATCCCTTCCTCAAATATACTTCTTTCGGAAGAGTGGATGGTTACTCCAAAGCCCAAAGCAATTTATTTTTGACAGGAATGTCGTTAAAAGTCCATCAATTTCCTGAATACCATAACCTATCCGACTGGATGAACGACTTTGTTGCCTATCCTGTCAACGATTATCCAAGTAACTATTTCGACGCTTCTTGGTACCTTTCTTTTACAGTCATAGCCGATAAAAGTTCACCTTGGAACAACGACGATAAAGCTATCGACTTTTCACAAGCAACTATTCAGATAACCGACCCATCGAACAACCAACTTACAATTTCAGATATTAAGTACGACTATCTTGGTTATGGAGTTCCAAATTGCTTATATTGGAAAGCTTCGACAATCCAAAAAGAAGTAAAATACACAGTTACCATATCAAATGTAAAAGTAAATGGTTCGCCTCGCACTTTCACTTATTGGTTTAAAATTACCGACACACCTCCAAACACCAGCTTGCAACCTCCAACCCCACTGTCGCCAGCAGATAATTCAACCGACCTTGAAATACCCGTCACCTTAACTTGGTCAAGCGTAATTGATGCTCAATACTATGCTTTGCAAGTTTCCAATAATTTGAATTTTTCGAACCTTATCGTTGACGAAAAAAATCTAACCAATAACCAATATACTTTAAACCAACTTTCCCCAAAAACAAAATATTTCTGGCGTGTTGCAGTTATAAAAAACCAACAGCAAAGTGGATGGTCGAGTGTTTTTTCATTTACCACTGCCGACCAACCTCTTGTAGCTCCACTTCTTGTTGAACCAATCGATTCCGCAACAAGCATTCCAACTAAACCTACTTTTGTTTGGAATCCAGTTTCTGGGGCAATTAAATATCACCTACAAGTAAGTTTAGACCAAACATTCGACGACTTTTCTCTAATTATTAATCAAACAGATTTGTCTTCTGCTTCTTACAACTCAACTGTAAATTTCTATCCAAAAACACAATACTTTTGGCGAGTACGGGCATCCAATGGAAGCCAATTCAGTCCTTGGTCTGCCACAAGAACATTTTGGACCCTCGACCCAGCATTTATTGCTGATAACTACTCACAAAAGGAAACCAACTTTCTTTTAGTTAATCAAGAATCAGCAAACATTAAGTTGCCAAATGTTTCGATTATAAATAAAATTATCCTTGTGGATATATTGGGAAATACAATAGGAATCAATTCAAATCCTATTGAAAATAACGAGATTCAATTACCATTAGAGAAATTAAATTCAGGATTCTGTAATCTTTTGATTTTTACAACAAATTCAGTTGAACATTATAAAATTCTTGTAATTAAATAAAGAAGCACATTGGGCGAACCTGAAAAAGAAACATTAATTGCTATTCTACAATCATTACGCCGAGATTACACTGCTGGGAAATTAGACGAAACTACTGCACACGATAATCCATTTGAACAATTTAGAATTTGGTTTCTCGAAGTACTTTCACAGGGTTTTATCGAACCAAATGCAATGGTGCTTTCCACTGCGAGCAAATCAGGAATACCATCTTCGAGAGTTGTTTTATTAAAAAAATTCGACGAACGTGGTTTTGTTTTCTATACAAATTACGAAAGCCAAAAAGGGAAGGAACTTGCTGAAAATCCTTATGCTTCACTATTGTTTTATTGGGATAAACTTGAACGTCAGATTCGTATTAACGGAAAAGTTGAAAAAACAAGTGTTGAAGAATCGGAAGAATATTTCAGGACCCGACCATATCTTTCCCGTATAGGAGCTTGGGCATCGAAGCAAAGTTCGCCACTTCGTTCACGTTTTACTTTGATGAGGGAGGTAGCTCGCCTTACATTGAAATATCCTGTGGATGTTCCATTGCCACCATTTTGGGGAGGATATCGCCTTGTCCCAAATTATTTTGAATTCTGGCAAGGTCGGCAAAGTCGACTGCACGACCGCATAGCCTATTCAATTCAACCAGACGGAAGCTGGAAGAAACAAAGATTGTATCCATAAAACGTTATTAAAGAAATTAAAATTCAGTCTTTGAGATTTCAAACTTTTAAGTTAGATAAGATATTAATTAACAACAAAATAAATAAAAAAAGGTCGGCAGCTACCTACTCTCCCACTGGGGAACCCAGCAGTACCATCGGCCTTGCGAGGCTTAACTTCTCTGTTCGGAATGGGAAGAGGTGTTTCCCCCGCAGTATTGCCACCGACCTTAAAGTTATGAAGCGAGATGAGAAATTTGGGCGAAGGTGGTCACATATTCAAGAAGGACAAAGAAGAAGGGAACCAACCTAAAAATTAATGGTAAGCCCTCGAACTATTAGTACTCCTCCGCTAAACGCGTCGCCGCGCTTACACGTGGAGCCTATCGACCTGGTAATCTCCCAGGGTCCTTACTGGCTTAAGCCATGGGACACCTAATCTTGGGGCAGGCTTCGCGCTTGAGATGCTTTCAGCGCTTATCCTTTCCGGACATGGCTACCCTGCCGTGCCGCTGGCGCGACAGCAGGCACACCGTAGGTCCGGTCGTCACGGTCCTCTCGTACTAATGACGGGACCCCTCAAGTGTCCTTCGCCCGCATAGGATAGGGACCGAACTGTCTCACGACGTTCTGAACCCAGCTCACG
>CAYPRT010000010.1:0-20763 GCA_964413155.1 uncultured Hyphomicrobiales bacterium
TCCCTTCAGTGATTTCCTGCTTCACCATCTGCGACTGTATGCTTGGAGTTATTAAAATGGTAAACAAAAGCACCGAAAGAAATAATTTTGGAAAATTTTGGTGGTTCATTTCTACTTCTCCAAATTCAAAAAGCATTTCAAATTAATAAAAAAAATCATACTTAATTCTTTAGTTTTCAATTTATTAACATCACTTTTTTTGATGTTTTAAAGGCTACTAACATATCAATCCATTTAACTATTTTTGCTTTTTTTTATAAATGGTAAAATGGAAGGTAAAGTATTTACGAAATCTATTATTTTACTTTCATTGATAAGTTTTTTCACCGATATTGCCAGTGAAATGCTTTATCCGGTAATTCCAATTTTCCTAAAATCTATAGGGTTTTCAGTCTTTTTTATAGGACTACTCGAGGGTGTTGCAGAATCAATTGCAAGTTTAAGTAAAGGGTATTTCGGAAATCTTTCCGATAAAATTGGAAAAAGAGTACTATTTGTTCGAGCTGGTTATACTTTAAGTGCAATTTCAAAACCAATGATGGGTATATTGCCATATATAGGGACTATTTTTATTGCTCGAACAATGGATAGATTTGGGAAAGGAATACGAACATCAGCCCGGGATGCCTTACTTTCCGATGAAACTACTCCAGAGCATAAAGGGAAAGTCTTTGGATTTCACAGGGCTATGGATACAGCTGGTGCAGTTGTTGGACCAGTCTTTACACTATTATTGCTAAATACTTTCACAATTCAATATAGAGATTTATTCATCCTTTCAGCAATTCCTGGTTGTGTGGTTATCCTACTTTGCTTCCTTCTGAAAGAAAAAAAGAAAGCAACACAAATAGACCCAAAAAATAAAAAATCAAGCTTTTTCATATTTGTGAGTTATCTTGTTAAATCTACCACAAATTATCGTAAGATAGTGATACCATTATTGGTTTTTGCTTTGATTAACAGCTCCGACTTTTTTCTCCTTCTCAAGCTAAAAGAATTTGGATACTCGGACAATAAAGTAATTTTCTTTTATATTCTATTTAATCTGTCTTATACAGTTTTTTCTTTCCCTATTGGTAGAATTGCTGATAGAATTGGTTTAAAAAATGTTATCACATTTGGGCTTTTTGTTTTTTCTGCCGTATACATCATAATTAATGTTTCCGGTTCATTATTTTGGCTCGTCTTTGTATTTTTACTTTATGGTTTATTTTCTTCTTCAACTGAAGGTATGATTAAAGCTTTAATAACAAATATTGTTCCATCTGGCGAAACGGCAACTGCTCTTGGTGCTTATAATTCACTCAGTAGTATTTGCGTCTTTTTATCAAGTTCAATTACAGGATTAATTTGGAATTTTTGGAGTTCAACTATTGCCCTTTTGTTCTCTGGTTTAATTAGTTTAATAATTTTCTTTTATTTTGCTTTTTTTATAAAATTTAAATAAAAAATGAGAACTTTTTCAGTTCCAGATTTATCTGAATTCAACATTGAAAACTTAGTTCTTGATTATAATGGAACTTTTGCCTACAAGGGGGAATCTAATGGAAAAGTTCTCCATCTTTTGAAAGAAATCTCTAAAAATTTAAAAATATATATTGTCACAGCCAATACTTTTGGTAAAATTAACCACTTTAAAGACCAGTTACCTGTTGAAATTCATATCTTTCCTCCAGAAAATCAAGTAAAACTCAAAGCAGATTTCATCAAAATCATTGGTGAAGAAAAAACCATTGCTATAGGAAATGGCTCAAACGATGCAAGAATGTTAAAAGAAGCTGCAATTGGTATTGCTGTAATTGAAAACAAAATAGCATCTTTCAAGGCAATAGAAAATGCTAATATTGTTCGCAAATCAATTATTGATGCACTGTATTTGATACTTAATCCAGATTTGATTTTTGCAACTCTTCGACAATAAAATTGAAAAGTAGAATTATCTATCAATGTGTTAACTGCGGTGCTACCTTCCCCCGATGGAATGGAAGATGTTCCAATTGCGGCGAGTGGAACTCGCTTGAGCAAGTAATTATTGAAAAAAAGGTAAAAAAAGATAATACAGAAAGTTTTAAGGCTCCGATCATTCAACCACTGGATTCAATAAAAGTTCAAGAGTATTATAGAATTCCTACGCGAATTCAAGAAGTGGACAGAGTTCTTGGCGGCGGTTTGCTACCTTCTTCTATCATATTATTCTCAGGTGAGCCAGGTATTGGAAAATCTACCCTTGTTCTTCAAATTTTAGAGCATTTAGAATGTGAATCTATTTATATTTCTGGCGAAGAATCTCCAGAACAAATCAAGTTACGAGCCGAAAGATTAAATATAAATACAAAGAAAATTTTTTTAACCCAAGATGCGAATTTGGAAAAGATTGTAACATTAATAGAACAAAGTAACGCTTCCGTATTTGTCGTAGATTCAATCCAAACATTATACTCAAGCGAAATTCCTTCCCCCCCTGGTTCTGTTATTCAAGTTCGAGAAGCAACTTACAAATTAATGGAAATTTCGAAAATTTCTAATAAAATCATTTTCCTTGTGGGACATATCAACAAAGAAGGAAATATCGCAGGACCAAAGGTTTTGGAACATATCGTCGATGTAGTTTTAATGCTTGAAGGGGAAAAACATTCGAATATTAGAATACTTCGGGCATTAAAAAATAGGTTTGGTTCTACCCTTGAAATTGGGTTATTCGAAATGACAGAAAAAGGAATAATCGAGTTGCTTGACCCCAATAAAATTTTTACTTCACAAAGTTCAATATTTAGTTCTGGTACTGCTTTCAGCTCCATAGTCGAAGGTGCTCGATGTCTAATAATTGAAATACAATCTCTTGTTTCACCTTCATCATTCGGCGTTCCACAAAGAAATGTAAATGGCTACGATTTTAAGCGCCTACAAATGGTTATTGCAGTTTTGGATAAAAAACTTAGAATAAATATAAAACAAAATGATATTTTCGTAAATATTGCTGGCGGATTATTTGTAAATGATACAGGAATCGACTTGGGCATTGCAGCCTCTCTTTTCAGTTCATTTAAGGACATTCCTATTCCCAATGATATAGGAATAATAGGCGAAATTGGGTTAACTGGTGAAGTTAGAAGTGTCAATTCAATTGAAAAAAGAGTTAATGAACTTGAAAAGTTAGGTTTTAAAAATATTATAATTCCGCAAGGAAATAAAAGCGAAATACTTGGAAAAAGAAAAAAGAACATTATCTTCGTTGAAAGAATCTCAGAAGCATTGAATTTCCTCTTCCAATATTAATATAATTTTTGTAATTTTGTATAATATCGGGGTGTAGCTCAGTTGGCTAGAGCACTACGTTCGGGACGTAGGGGCCGCTGGTTCAAGTCCAGTCACCCCGACAGTGTAACTCTCCAATAACAGCGGGATTGTTTTTGCATAATGTTTAGAATTTATTTATCTGCTTCGCCCATTACTGGGTCAATAGAACCTATTATAGCAACGACATCAGCAATCATTGAACCAATCACCATAGTGGGTAAGCCTTGCAAATTCGAAGCAGATGGAGAACGAATCTTTAACTTCCAGGGATGACCTTCTCCAGTTGATACAATATAAAAACCAAGCTCACCTTTGGGCGCTTCTATCGCAGTATAAGTTTCACCAGGTTCAGGCGCAGCTCCAAAATTAATTAACATAAAATCATTAATAAGTTCTTCCATTTTTGTATAAACATCTTGCTTTCTTGGAAGCACTATTTTATCTTTTAATCTGACTTCTCCTTCTGGCATCTTATCAAGTATTTGCCAAACCATTTTCAAACTTTCTTTCATTTCGTCGATACGAACCATATATCTCGACCACGCATCACAATCAGAATAAGTTATTACATCAAAATCCAATTGATCATAAACCAAATATGGTTCGTCTCGCCTTAAATCTCGGGGAATCCCACAGCCACGAAGCGTTGGTCCAGTCAACCCAAGTTGAATTGCACGTTCTGGTTCGATAACGCCAATACCCGCCATTCTGTTAATAAAAATTCTGTTTCTGTGCACTAACTTCTCGAAATATTCAAGTTCACTCGGAAATTGACTTGCCCATTCTTTGATTTTCGTAATAGCCTCTGGAGGCAAATCAAATGCAACACCTCCAATTCTCGAATAACTTGTAGTAAATCGGGCCCCACAGATTAGTTCGAATATGTCATACAACTTTTCACGTTCTGTGAAGGTCCAAAGCAAAAGTGTAACAGCACCAACATCCATACAGGTTGAACCCATAGCCATTAAATGCGAAGAAATACGAGCAAGCTCCGCTACAAGTGTCCTTATCCATTGTGCTCGCGGTGGAGCTTCAATACCCAAAGCTTTTTCTATTGCTAATGCTATACCAACATTATTTGACATTGGGGATAGATAATCCAATCTGTCTGTATGAGGAATAAATTCATGGTATGTTACATTTTCGGCAAGTTTTTCAAAACCACGATGCAAATATCCAAGTTCAGGAACACAATTAATTACAGTTTCCCCATCCAATCTTAAAACAACTCTTAGCACACCGTGTGTTGCTGGGTGTTGCGGACCCATATTCAAAACCATATCATTTTCCAAAGGGTCCTCGAAAATTAAAGAAGTATCTTTATCAATAAGTTTCTTGTAAAGCTTGGATTGGCGGGTCCGACTAATTACTTCAATTTCTTTCAATGTTCTAACATTCCTATCCATAAAATTTTCTGGTTAATAAAAAACTAAATTAAAAATAATTTTTTTTTCTTCACAACATCACAGATATAAAAGTGAAAAATAGTTTAAGCGAAATATTATTATTGTAAAGAAAAAATTTTAAATTTGCTTTTTTAATTTTTTATCAATAATGAGAAATAATGCAATTATCGTAACATTAATATATTTTTTTATTAACATATCAATTTTACAATCATCACAAGAGTTGGTTCTTTCTTTCCTTGTGAAGGATGAAAACGACAAACCAGTGTCCAAATGCCAGATTTTTATTAGTAAACCACCTAAAATTTTATTTACCGATAAATTTGGGCAAACTTCTATAAGATTTCCTAAACAAAATGAATACAAAATTTCTTTTGAAAAAACTTTTTTTATACCTTTTGATACAACTATATTTTTGACACAATCCGCCGATACAGTCTTTGTGTTTGTTAAGCTTAAAATGAAGGAATTTCACTCCAACGAAGTTGTTATTACTGCAACAAGAACCGAAAAGGACTTAATAAATTTGCCTATCCCAATGTCCACACTTTCACAAAACGATTTTAAATTAATTAATGCTAAAACTCTTGATCAGGCACTTCTTGAACTCACCGATATAAATATTGTTGATGACCACGGAAGAGGAATACAACTACAAGGTTTAGATCCCGATTACACCTTGATTTTAATTAATGGAGAGCCGATTGTCAACAGAACTGGTGGAATTCTTGACATTTCACGGCTTTCAGTTGGAAATGCCAATCGAATTGAAATTGTTCGCGGACCTATTTCTTCTATTTATGGGAGCAATGCACTCGCAGGTGTGATAAATATTATAACTTCCGAACCCGAAAACGAAACCGAGGTATCCTTTTTTTTAAAATATGGTTCATTTAATTCCAATGATATCATTGTGGATTTAAAGAAAACTCTCGTAAACGATCTACTTTCGATTACTTTTTTCGGCCACCGGTATAAAACTAATGGTTACTCTCTTAATCCTAAAATAATAGGTAAGACTATTCCCGAAATAACAAATTACAATTTTCAATCTGAAATGTTTATCAATCCCACCCGAAAATCCAAACTTCGGATTTCATTTCGAGGAAATTTCGAAAAGGAATTTAATTCTTATTTAGCAAGCGATGATACAATAAATAGCAGAAACAATGTTTCGGAATTTACCACTTTCCTTAGTTATAAAAATATTTTATCGGAAAAATTTGATTATGAATTTAAAACTTACTATTCCACCTTTACAACTGATACAAGGGATTTATTTACAAAAAATCAACAAATTTACGACGAATATAAATTTTCTCAATTTATGTACAAATTAGAATTACAATCTAATTACGCATTGTCGCCAAACAATTATTTAACTTTTGGTGTAGGTTATTTAACCGAGCAGGCAAAATCAATCAGAATATACGGTGGAAAAGAAACAAATAAACAATTCTTTTCTTACATACAAGATGATATTCAGCCACTTGAAAAGTTAAATCTAATTGGTAGTCTTCGATATGATAACCATAGTGATTATTCTTCCCAAATTAGTCCCAAGTTTTCCTTTTCGTATCAATTCACCCCAAATTTTGTTTTAAGAGGTTCAATTGGTACAGGTTTCAAAGCTCCAAACTTCGAAGAACTTTATCTGGACTGGACTAATCCTATGGCTGGATATTCCGTTTTCGGAAGAACTTATGTTTTAGAAGGGTTGAAAAAACTACAAGAACAAGGTCAAATTGCAACTATCTTAATTTATCCCGACACGATTTCTTCTTTGAAACCTGAAAAATCAATTTCTTTTGATTTCGGAGGTAATATTTCATTCAAAAATGTAATAATTAAGGTTAATTTCTTTCGAAATAACATTTCAAATTTAATTGATTTTCTTCCAATTGCTATAAAAACCAATGGACAAAGACTACACACTTATCAGAATATAAATCGAATTTTTACTCAAGGTATCGAAGCTTCCTTTGAATACTCTTTCTTCAAATATTTTCGACTTAATGTTTCTTACCAATTTCTCCAAACTGGGGATTTTGATGTTATCGATAGAATCAAAAATCGCAAAATATATAAAAGAGATGTCTTGGGAAATGATGTTCCTGTTAAACTTTCTGATTATGGAGGCTTATTCCATCGCCCCGAGCACTCTGGAAATATTAGGCTAACTTTTGAAACATCAAAATTAGGCATTTTTTCTTCTTTGCGAATTAATCTCAAAAGCAAGTATGGGTATAAGGATGTTAATGGAAATATGATACTTGATGACCAAAGGGAATATGCACCCGGATACGCTATTTTTAATTGGAACTTTTCTAAAGAAATCCTAAAATATTTTAAACTTACTTTCGGAATAGATAATTTATTCGACCGAAAAGATGTTAGATTCTTAGCATCAAATCCTGGTCGAACATTTTATTTATCATTAGATTTTAATTCTATTAACAATTAAATATTAGGAGGTTTTATGAAAAGATTCAATATCATTTTTTTGGCAGTTTTAATAACATTTTCAATTTACTCTTGTTCCAAAGAGGATAGTAATAATACTACTACCCCACCCTCGAATTCCGTCAAGGCAGTGACAATTAATGATTTACCAGCAGACACAGGGAAAAAAGGTATTTTTACCCTGTTTTCCCTTCGAGACAGTTCAATAGTAAGTAATTCTGATTCACTTACTACAAAATGGGATATTGGCTTTGCAGGAACTACAATCATAACAAACAGCGGGGTCAGAGGGCCAGGTCAAGGCGGTGCAATAATACTTAAAGACGTAGACTTTAATTCAGTAACAGAAGCACCGGAAACTGGTTACCGAATTGAAAATTCACTGACAGATCTTGCAATTCCAGCTGTCTCTGGTAATGGCTGGTACAATTATGATCGCCAAACCCATGTGGTTTCACCAATTCCTGGTCGTGTAATTATTATTCGAACTGCCGATGGTAAGTATGCAAAACTCCAAATAATAAGTTATTGGAAAGGTAATCCCCAACCAATAGACCCATATCAACACAAAGAGAGATATTATACATTCAAATATGTTTATCAACCTAATGGTTCAAGAAAATTCGAATAATTTAATTACTTTTGTTTTTTAAATTAAATAATGGAGGCAATATGCCAGATCAATCAAAATTTAATATTTGGTTTCGCGCAACTCGCCCCTTTTCATTTACTGCTTCAATTATTCCAGTGCTTATAGCTACTTCTTTTGCATTCCTCACTAAACCTAACGAAATTCTTTGGGGTTTGTTCCCTGTTGTTCTGCTTGGTGCTGTTCTTTTCCATATTGGCGCCAATTTAGTTTCTGATTATTTTGATTACAAATTTGGTGTCGATGCTGAAGATACTTTCGGGGGTAGTAGAGTTATTATCGAAGGTCTTCTCAAGCCACAACAAGTACTTCGCGGTGGTTTAATTTCTTTTGCTATTGGCTTTCTTTTAGGTTTAATATTAGTTTATTATCGTGGATACGAAGTCTTACTAATGGGCCTGGGTGGATTATTCTGCGGATTATTTTACACTTTGACTAAAAAAGGTCTTAAATACATTGCCCTCGGAGACCTTGCAGTATTCATTTCCTTCGGACCTCTTTTGTTAATAGGAAGTTATTTTTCTTTAACAGGTACATATGATTGGAACACTTTCTTTATCTCTCTACCTATTGGTTTACTTGTTGTAGCGATTCTACATGCTAATAATACCCGCGATATTTTTAATGACAATCGAGTTAGAATCAAAACAATGCCTATGCTTATTGGATTAAAAGCATCAAAAATTGTTTATTCATTCCTTCTTCTTGGTGCTTATTTTTTAACATTGTTACTTATTGGGTTAAAATTAATGGACTTTTATGCTCTTTTAGTATTTCTAACACTTCCTGTTGCTACTAAAAACATAAAAGAATTCTACAAAGCAACAAATAATGATATATCACCACTGATTATTATGGATGTAAAAACTGCTCAATTGCATACCCAGTTCGGTATTTTATTTGTTATTTCGATTATTTTGAGTAAGCTCTTGTGAAAAAAATTACCATTGGATTCATAATCGCCTTTATTTTCTGGTTTATTTTATTTTCACCTGTCACAGCTCAGAAAATCAATTTCTGGGCTGTGATGTTCGTTGCTGGCATTGTTTTAACTTTATATACATATTTCCAAAATAGAATTACATTCTTGAGTCTGTTTGATTTTAAAGTAAAATTTATTATTGTAGGGCTCTTTTCCTCAATTATCCTTTACTTAGTATTTTATGTCGGAAAAATTATAACATATTCAATTTTCGACTTTTCTTCCTCCCAGGTTGCTTCTGTTTATAACACTAAAACAGGAACACCAATTTGGGTCATCTCCTTGCTTCTTCTTTTTATCATTGGCCCAGCAGAAGAAATTTTTTGGAGAGGGTATGTTCTCGAAGAATTCAACAAAAAGCTTAGCTCAAAAACTAATGCTTTATTAATAGCCTCTTTACTCTATACTTTTGTTCATATTTGGTCTTTGAATTTTATGCTCTTATTAGCAGCGTTCGTTTGTGGTGTTTTTTGGGGTATTATTTATTTGAAGTATAAATCGCTAATTCCGGTCATTATCTCCCACTCATTATGGGATTTTGCAGTATTTGTACTTTTCCCATTTACTTAGTAGTTAATTAAAAATACTTAAAAAAAAGCCCTTACCAAACGTAAGGGCTTTAATGCGGGGCCGACGAGGCTCGAACTCGCGACCTCCAGTGTGACAGACTGGCGCTCTAACCAAGCTGAGCTACGACCCCAAAAGTGGACCCAAGGAGATTCGAACTCCTGACCTCTTGAATGCCATTCAAGCGCTCTCCCAACTGAGCTATGGGCCCTCTTAATTTCAAACAACTCAAATTTAAAATGCAAAATTAATAATTTTGAATAAAATATCAAAATATATTTTTGTAGATTTTATCAAATTTTTTGTTATTTTTGTTTTTTTAAAGTTTTGAGGTAACATATGCAAAAGATGTTTTTACTATTTGTTTGTTTCTTTTTTATCACATTTGGATTTTCGTTTTCGCAAGAAACAAAAGTTAAAATGCCTGACCAAATTTGGGGAATTGGTGTTGAAATTCAAAAAGAAGATATCTTTGGAGGAACTCTTGCTTATGCTCTCAATCCTGATATGCACATTGGTTTAAATTTTGGCTTACTTTTCGACGGCGGATCTGAAGGTTCTGGAAGTTCAACCTATCTTACATTTGGTCCTTATTTTAAGTACTTTATGCCCCAATGGAAAATGCGATCATTTTACCCTTTTTTAAAGGCACAATTTCTTGTAACTACTGAATCAATTTCTTACAAAGACCCTTATACTCAAAAAACTAGAAGAACGACCGAAACACAAACAAAATTAATTGGATTCATAGGTTCAGAATGGTTCCCAATTTCTTCGCTTGGGATTTATGGTGGAATTCGTGTTTTAGAGTTACAATTTGATCCTACAAGGTTCATAATTGGGCTTGGGAATGTAACAATCGGATTAGAATGGTTCGTATTTTAAGCTAAATTTTTTTATTCTTTTTTCGGGCCAAAATTCCTAATTAACCAAATGTTTTGTTGCTTTTTGGTAATAAAAAAGTATTCATAAATATAGTCGAATTCAACATTTAAAAGGTGCTCATCTAAATTTAATGTATCAATAGTATAGAATGTAATATTTCGGTTTGAAATCGTTCTGCTGAATCTTTCTAACTTATCTTTCAGTTCAAAATAATAATCTGGATTAAAGCTTGAATCTGCTATAGCAAAAAGTTTAAGGGAACCTTCAATATTATTTGCTTTAAGTTCATTTACCAGCAAAGCAACAGTTCCGATAGATTGCGATGGATCAATAGGAATTTGTCTTCTTTTGTTCTCAGTTAGTTTAATAAGTTCGCAACCCAATAATGCAAAAAGAAGCAAGAAAACAAGAAGGAAATTAGACTTTCTCATCTATGAAAAACTTAATAATATTTTCAGTTACTCTTTCAAGCGATTCAGTTGTTTTTTTGAATGGATACTCAATTCCAAATGTATGATTTGTATTGGGTAATACAATTAACTTAACAAATGGATTTTTTGATAAATGAATTAAATTTTGTATTTCTTTTATTGGAACAGTTAAGTCTTCGCTTCCATGGATAAATAAAACAGGAATGTTGATTTTAGAAAGATATTTTTCAAGTTTGAAATCATTCCTAACTAAATCTTGAAAATAAGAAAAATTAATTTTAAGCTCTTGCCCTGTTCTGGTATTTGTAAAAGGAAAGTAGCCAATTTTTTCCCATTCATCAACTTGCCGAGAGGTATACCGAAAAAGTGTACCAACTGAACCAAGAAGACAAACTTTTTCAACATCATCGTGTTTCGCAGTATAGATTATGGAAACTGCTCCACCAAGGGATTGACCAATTAAATAAATTTTATTCACATCGAAGATATTTTTAAGGTCATCGTTGAAAATTAACTTTTCCTTGACATTTTGTATCATAAATTTTAATTCCTCAACTTCCCGAGATATGGTAAAAGAAGAGAATTTTTCAACATCAACAAACCAATCTCTTTCTGGATCAACTACATCAATTGAAAAGTTAAATACAACTGTAGCATATCCAGCAAGAGAAATTTTATTTGCCAAATAAGGTAAAAATCCCCAATCTTTATGCCCAGTAAAGCCGTGAACAATTATAATAATCGGAAGTGGTTTATTTAATCCATTTGGGTAACGTATGTCTCCAATAATAAAATCATTCTGTCCTATAGGGATTTCGAACTGCTGATGAAGAACCATTTGTCATCGACCGACAAGTTTTACTTTGAAAACGATTTCTTTCCCTTCACGAATTACTATAACATCGACAATATCATTTGGTTTAAACTCTCTCAAAATATATGTCAGGTCCTGCAAATTTTTAACTGTTTTGCCTCCAAATTTAATGATAATGTCATCACTTTGGAGGCCTGCTTTTTCAGCTGGACTTCCAGAACTAACACCACTTATTCTTAATCCCAAGGGATTGTCCTCGAAGTTTGGTACTATTCCAAACCAAACTTTTGCGTAACCCGGAGCACCATTCTGACTTTCTTTTTTTTCGGTTTTCACATAGACATAGTCCGGCTTATCAAAAGTGTTACCATATCGCTCTAAAACTTTCTTCGCATAATTAACAACAGTGAGAATTCCATCGCAATCAATTTTTTCAGCATCATCTGATGGCATATGATAATCACTATGGGCACCAGTAAAAAGGAACAACACTGGAATTTTTGCTCCATAAAAAGAACTGTGGTCGCTTGGTCCATAACCTTCGGAACCTTTCGTTAGAACTAAGGAATCTATTACCGCTATAGAGTCAACAACTTTGTCGAAGGTAGTTGAGGAGCCAGTTCCAAAAACATTTAATTTCCTTTCCTTCATCCTCCCTACCATATCGAAATTTACCATTAATACAATTTTATCAATAGGAACAGGAGGATTTTTTACAAAAAATGAAGAACCAAGAAGACCTTCTTCTTCTCCATTAAATGCCACAACAATAACAGAACGTTTTAAAGGGTTCTTAGATAAATATTCCGCAAGAGAAAGTATTGCAGCTACACCGGAAGCATTATCATCGGCTCCGTTATGTATTTGCGGTGTTTTACCTCGATAGAGAGAATTCTCCGTTCCCCAGCCAAGATGGTCAAAATGGGCACCAATCACAATATACTCTTGAGATAAAACTGGGTCTGTTCCAGGAATGTAACCAAAAACATTTGGAACTTCAACATACTCTTTTCCAAGCTCAACAGTAATTGTAACTTTAGTGTCTGGGATTAAAAAGCTTTTGGGCTTTTTTGTTTTTTGCATTTCAAGTTCTGTTGGATAAAGATTTGCTTCTTTAGGAAAGAATTTTGCTATTTCCGTCCTTGATGCCTGCACAGCTATAATTCCTGAAGTTTTCGTAAAAGAAGAAACACGAAGGGGATAAAAAACATTAGCTGAATCGCTTTGAACTTTAACAAAAATAATTCCTTTTGCACCATGTTCACGGGCGTTCATTGCTTTGTAGCTTAGCTTTGAGTACGGAATAAATCTTTCATCTTTGGGTTGACCTTCAGCGGAGTCTGAAAGAACAATTACAATTTTGTCCTTTACATCTATTCCATTGTAGTCGTCGTAGTTAATATCTTTGGCAGTAATACCATACCCAGCAAAAACTACTTCTCCGCTTGCTGTACCATTTTCTGAAATAGCAAGAGGTTGAAACTCCACTCCCACTTTCCATTGTTTTGGAATAGCCTTCCACATTTCTTTTGGCAAGCCTGGTCTTTCAATTAATTTTTCCCATACAACGGAATTCTTTTCGGAAACTTTATACTTCGTTGGGAATGGAAATGTTTGAAGGTATTTATTTTCAGTAGGCTTTAAACCAAATTGTTTGAAAAGATTTTCGATATAGTCCGCTGCACGAAAATTACCCGCTGTTCCGGGATATCTTCCTTCCAATTCATCGGAAGCAAGAAAACGAATATACTCAGCAATTTTAGTCGCTTCGGGGCTTGTAGCTTTCTGAGAAAAACAAAAATGAACAGAAATTAACAAAAGAATTAAAAACTTAAAAGATTTCCATAAAAATTTAAAATAACCGAACATTTCTCACCCTTAAAGTATTACCAAAACTTAAATTCTCCAGAACTAATATAGGCTTTTGGTTTTTCTGATAATGAGATTAGAAAATCGCCAACAGTGAAAACAAACCACTCGTAAACATCATCGGAAAACAAAGTGGTGTCGATTCGTGGAGTTGTGTTATAAAAATTGTAAACAAAAACTTCATTGTTTGATACCAAAAAGTCAATTGCTGTAAAATCTAAATTAATAGCTGAACAAAGCTTTTTCGAAAGAGATTCCAATTGATTTTTAATTTCTGGTTTAACAAAGCTATTTTCTCTGGTATAGCGAGCAACAAGTGGCTTGGTTGGATCATAATTGAAAATTTTAACTTTTTCCTTTCCAATAATGAAAGTGCGAAGATTTACATCTGCTTTCAGATCTTCTTGGACAATTAACTGCTTCGAACCAGAATAATCAAAAGCGGAGAAAAATTCCATTGGATTATAAACTCGAAATGTAAGTGAATCATTTTGAATTGTATTCATTCGAATTATTATTGGGAAACCCAAATAGTCAAAAAGCTCAGACCAATTCAAAGGGTAGATTAAGTTTTTAAAAGTCTCAGATGTTGTACCTTCGGGATGTTCTTTTGTTGGAATTATTACTGTTTTTGGGGTTTTAATTCCTAATTTATGTGCAATATGATATTGAAAAAAATAATCTTCAAGACACTTTAGAAATGGACTATTAATTACTTTAACTCCATTAAGAGCTGCGGATTTTAATATTGAACTATACATAGGAACTTCGTGGCTAACCCTATCGAAAATTATATCGTAATCCAATATTTCACCAACTTTACAGAAACCAATTTTTACCAATTCAGCCTTTACATTTTTTCCAAAAGAATTGATGTAATCAATTAATGAAAAGGGAAAAGCATTTTCGGCACCACAAAAAATCCCAATCTTTTTCACTTTTACCTCCGAAAAATTATTTTCAGGCTTTTTTAAAAATCCAAATTAATTAAAATAAAAATGATTAAACGAATTTAATTTTTATTATTTATAATTTTGTTTTTTTTTATTTGAAAATTATGGAAAAATCGCATAGTTTTTTCTCAGAATTTAAACCAAGCAATTATCAAAAGTGGTATGAAGAGGTTAAAAGAAGTTTGAAAGGCAAAGACCCAGAATCACTTTCTATTAAACTTGAGGAAGGAATAACCATTAAACCTTTGTATACAAAAGAAGATTTGTTTAAAATTTCCTACATTTCATCGGAGTTTCCTGGTCTTCCAAATTTTTTACGTTCGGGTAATATTTCTGGACATAAAATTAACCAATGGCATATCGTTCAAAGAGTTGAACATCCCGACCCTATTATTGCAAACGAATTTATTCTTGATGAAATAAAATTTGGAGTAAATGAGTTCATTTTTAAGCAATTCAACCCACATTCAACAAACAAAAACGGAATAATTTTAGAATCTTTGAATGCTTTCAATTCCCTTTTTCAAAAGGTTAACATTGAAGAAATTATTTTTCACATCGAAACTTCATTTCCCTATGAATTTCTTTCTTTTTTCTATTCACTTTGCGAACAAAAAGGCTTTGATACAAGAAAGTTTAACGGGGCTATCCATTACGATTTTCTATCTATTTGTACACAAAAAGGTAAATTACCAAAAGATATATCTAAATTTGAACTGTACTTTTGTAACTACTTAAATTCTTTTAGTTTTATATTTCCTAAACTAAAACTCTTAACTGTCGATGGAACAGTTTTCTACGAAAGCGGAGCAAATACCGTTCAGGAACTAGCTTTTACACTAAGTCGAGCAGTAGAATACTTGAGATTTTTACATCGCAATGGTTTCCCTCTCGATTTTTGGTTATCTAAATTCCTTTTCAAGCTATCGATTGGCAGCGATTTCTTTCTTAATCTTGCAAAGATTCGAGCATTAAGATTACTTTGGTCGCTTATTCTTGGAGAGTTTAACATAAACCCTGAAAAAATTGAAATCCCTATCTATGCAACAACAAATAAAAGAAATAAAAGCAAGCTGGATGTTTATGTGAATATGCTTCGGAATTCGTGCGAAACTTTAACTGCAATCCTTGGTTCAGCAGATTACATTGAGGTAACGCCTTTCGATTTCGAGCTTCAATCAATGAACGAATTTTCTTTACGAAATTCAAGAAACACACAACTTGTATTATTGGAGGAGCATAACTTAATTGATACCATCGACCCTGTTGGTGGTTCCTGGTTTCTTGAAACATTTACATATGAACTTGCATCTCGAACAATTGAATTATTTAAGCATATTGAAAGTCGAGGTGGATTTATTGAATGTATCAGAACAAATTTCATCCAAGAATCCATTTCAGAGAACCAAAAAAATCTTATCTCCAGTTTAGCTGAAAGAAGAAAAATTCTTATTGGAACAAATAAATACCCAAACCTACTTGATAGAGAATTTAAAACTGACCAAAAGACGTCAACAAATATCGATGAGATATTTAAAACCCAAAATTCACAAACCAAAATTTTAGATAAAGTTATTCCTGAAGATTTTAAACAGATTTCAGAACTCGCCAAAGGAAATTATTCATTCTCTTCAATAATTTTCACCCAAAAGTTCTTTGATGAGTTCATTCCAATTAATACTATAAACTTCGTTCGTGAACCTGAAGAGTTTGAAAAACTTAGAATTCGAGCACAAAATTACAATAATAAATATGGAAAATTTCCCTTGACTCTTCTCGTTCCCTTTGGAAAGATTTCTGATTTCAAACCAATATTAGATTTTTCAATCGACTTTTTTCAAACAGGTGGTTTCGATACTTTTGAGTTAGCTCCATTTCAAAAACCTGAAGATTTATTACCTATTGTTCTTGAAAAAAATCCTCAAGTTATCGTTTTTTGTTCCACAAACGAGCATTACCAGAACTTTGTTCCTCAAATTTCCTCCTTAATCAAAAAAGTAATGCCTTTAGCTATTATTGCGTTGGCAAGTTTGCCTGAAAAACAAGAGGACTTTCAAACTTTTCAGAATTCTGGCGTAGATTTCTTTATTTACTCCAAATGCGACTTTGTTAGAACAATGAACAAAATTTTTGATTTAATATTAGGAAATAATTAAAATTTTTCTAAATTTGAATTTTGTAAAACTTAAAATAAGACAATTATGAATCATCATAAATGTGATTGCACCTGCAGCACCCAGGAAAATAATGAACTTTTCGACCACAAAAATCTTTTACTTTCTGTATTATGTAGCTGCAAACTACCTACCATTAACCAAAAAGACCAAATAAAAGAGAGCACGGACTTACCAAATTCTGAACAATATACTTTGGATGATTAATTTTTTAAAATCTTAAAGTATCTGCCCATAACTTCGGGCAATTTTTTATTTTTGCTTTTTTCATTTCATATTTATGAAAGGTATAATATTAGCGGGAGGCAAAGGAACTCGTTTATTCCCTTCAACAAACATTATTAGCAAACAACTTCTACCTATTTTTGACAAACCAATGATTTATTATCCTATTTCCACTTTTATGCTTGTTGGAATCAGGGATATCGTAATCATTACAACTCCTGAAGATTTGAACAATTTTCAGAAGCTCTTACTGGATGGAAGCCAATGGGGATTAAAGTTTACTTACATTACCCAGGAAAAACCTGAAGGTATTGCCCAAGCTTTTATTCTCACCCGGGATTTGCTAAAAGGACAAAATGTTTGTTTGATCCTTGGCGACAACTTGTTCTACGGTCGTTTAGATTTTTTGAAAAATGCAATACGGGAACATAAATTTGCTACAATTTTTGCTTATGAGGTTCAAAATCCACAAGATTATGGAGTTGTTGTTCTTGATGAAAAAGGTAAACCTATCGAAATTATCGAAAAGCCTCAAAATTATGTTTCTAATTTCGCTATTCCAGGTTTATATATTTTCGATTCAAGAGTTTTTGATTTTTCACTTGGACTTAAACCAAGTGCACGTGGTGAATTAGAAATTACTGACTTACAAAGAATATATCTTTCATTAGGAGAATTGCAAGTTTTTAAAATTGGCCGTGGCATTGCCTGGCTCGATACTGGAACTCCTTCTTCGATGCTTGATGCTGCAGTTTTTATTCGTGCAATTGAGCAAAGACAAGGTCGTAAGATTGCTTGTTTAGAAGAAATTGCTCTTTTTATGGGATATGTTCAAGCAAATGAAATGCTGAAGTGGATTGATAAAATGCCTTCTTCCGATTATAAGAATTATTGTCTAAAAATCATTGAGGAGTTTAAATGAATAATGTTTCACTAAAAGATATTTCGGAACCTACTTTGCTTTTGGACGAAAAGAAATGTAGAAACAATATTTCACGAGTTTATTCTAAAGTAACTCGTTTGGGAATTCAATTTCGACCCCATTTTAAAACACATCAATCGAAAGAGATTTCTCGTTGGTTTCAAGAATTTGGTGTTAATAAAATCACTGTTTCTTCCGTTAAAATGGCAAAATATTTTGCGCAAATTAACTGGCAGGACATTTTAATTGCTTTCCCTTTGAACTTAAGGGAATTGCCCGAAATTCTTCTTCTTTCCCAACACATCAAATTGAAGTTTACAATTTCCGACTTGAATGTTATTGAATTCCTTTCAAATGTTCTTACTTTCCCAATAGACATTTACCTTGAAATTGATGTTGATTACGGACGCTCTGGTTTTCCCGTAGAAGACTTTGATAAAATAAAGAAAGCTTTGAGCATTATCGATAAATCTAAATATATGAACTTAATTGGTCTTTTATCTCATAATGGTAAAGTGTATTCTTGTAATTCAAGGGAAGAAGTTACTGCTCAACACCAAATATTTATGGAAAAACTACTAGACTTAAAAAATAGAGTTCTATCTTTAGGTTTCGACGTAGTACTTTCCATTGGTGATACTCCTTCTGTTAGTATTTGCGAGGACTTTACTGGTATCGATGAACTTCGCCCAGGAAATTTCGTTTTCTATGATGTTCAACAAGTTTACATTGGAAGTTGCGATTTCGACGATATCGCTGTTTGCCTTGCCGTTCCAATTGTAGCAATTAATCATGAAAGAAATGAAATAGTATGCTATGGTGGTGCAAGCCATCTTTCTTCGGAACATTTGATAATCGACGGAGTTAATATTTATGGTCTTGTGGTTGAACTTGATCCTAACTCTTGGTCGGCACCACTTGAAGATACTTTCGTTCGTTTTATTTCTCAAGAGCATTCAGTAATCAAGACCACAAAAAATGAAATAAATCGTTTTAAGGTTGGAGACTTGATTGGAATCCTACCAATTCATTCCTGTTTTACCGCTGATGCAATGAAAAGATATCTAATTTTGAATAAGGGTTGGGTTGACCACTTATAAACAAAAAAGGCAGGAAGTAAACCTTCCTGCCTACCTGCCTATATTTTATTAAATTTCATTGTTATACTCCACCGCTCGAAAGATAACGGCTACCTTTTCCCGAAAGTTTTCTTGTTTCTTTGGTATCAATGTAGCCTGTTCCGCTTTCTCGTCGAAGTTTGAATTTTTCGAGCATAGTTCTTAATAATTCTGTTTGCTTCGCAAGGTCTTCGGCAGATTTAGCAATATCTTGCACACGATTTGCAGTATCGGAAGTAACCTGGGAAATTGAACTAACATTTTTTGCAACTTGCTCAGCAGTTGAAGATTGCTCTTCGGTTGCCGATGCTATCTGATTAATCATATCCAAAACTTCTTGTGAACTATGCACTATTTCTTGCAATGCTTTCCCAGCTTTGTCCGCCAGAACAATTCCACTACTAACTTCGTTAGTTCCCTGCTGCATTGCACGAACAGCTTCTTCGGTTTCTCGTTGGATTCCTTTGATCATGTTTGCAATTTGTTTCGTGGCTTCGGTGGTTCGTTCGGCAAGCTTTCTAACTTCATCTGCAACAACAGCAAAACCTCGGCCTTGTTCGCCAGCACGAGCAGCCTCGATTGCAGCATTTAATGCAAGCAAATTGGTCTGGTCGGCAATTTCATCAATGACTGAAATAATTTCACCGATTTGCTTACTCGATTCACCCAATTTTTCAATTTTTTCCGCACTTACTTTTACTACATTTGCAATTTCACCCATCTTATCGACGGTTTGTTGGACCGCATTCCCTCCTTCGACTGCAATCTTCTTATTGTTTTCGGCAACTTCAGCTGCACGGGTAGCTCCCATAGCATTTTCCGAAATAGTTCTGCTCATTTCTTCGATAGCAGTAGCGATTTCATCAACTTGTGCACTGTTTTCTGCTGCGGAAGCGGCAAGAGTTTCTGCAATCGATGAAATTTCAGCTGCTGCCGAAGCAGTTACTTCCGCAGAGGAAGAAATATTTAACAACATTGAAGCCATTTGTTCAGCGGTGTTGTTGATGTTTTCTTTCAATTTTTGCAATTCCCCAGCATATTCGCCAATAACTCTTGCAGTTAGGTCACCCTCTCGCATATAATCCATCACAGTGCTTGTTTCAGCCAATGGTTCAGCAATTGAATCAATCGCTTTGTTAAACGTTTCGATCAACTCTTTGTATTTCCCTTGGTGCTTGGATGCATCAGAACGATAATCTAAACGACCCTCTGCGAGTGCTTTGCCCAATACGAGTGTATCAGATAACATTTGGTTGATTGAGTTAATCAATAAGTTCAAATTATTCTTTATCTCGTTGAAATCACCTTTGTATTCTTCTATAATTAATGGTGGTATGTCTCCCTTCGAAATGCGATCTATGTATTCCGCTGCTACATTAAGTGGACGAATTAAGTTATCAAGAGTCTTGTTTAAGCCGTCGACAATATTGAAGAAAATACCTTGATGACGGCTTACATCAGCACGAACATCGAGTTTACCCTCAATTGAGGCATTTATAAGCAAACGAACGTCATCGGCCATTTGTTCTAGCGTTTCCATAAGAATAATGAATGATGGGATCATCTCATCTGCTTCACTCCTTTTTCCTGTAGCCTTTAAATCGGCAAGGTCCTTGAAATCGCCCCTCGAAATATTTTTTACAATATCTAAAATATGTTCAAGTCGTGTCATGGTTTCGTTTGTACTGTTCTTGAGTTCGTTCCATATTCCTTGATAATCGTGCGTGACCTTAGTAGTATAATCATTTTGCGCTACCTGTTTTAAAATTCCTAAAATGTCCTTTATTGGTGCTTCAACTTTAATCATAATTTCGTTTAAGCTATTTACTAATTTATTCCAAACTCCCCTAAATTTATCTGCATTTCCTCGAATATCAAGATTACCAACTCCAATTGCATCAATTAGTATAATAGATTCTTGAACCAAAGAGTTAAGAATTTCTATTACGTTATTAAGATTTTCCTTTATTTGATTAAATTCACCTTTATACTCTTCTGTAATTAA
>CAYPRT010000010.1:20863-22464 GCA_964413155.1 uncultured Hyphomicrobiales bacterium
TAATTAATGGTGGTATGTCTCCCTTCGAAATGCGATCCACATATTCAGCTGCTACATTAAGTGGACCAATAACTGCATCAAGTGTTGAATTAATTCCATCAACTAATTCTTTAAATTCACCTTTGTATTTTGAAGAATCCGCTCGAACATCAAGCTTACCATTTACTGCTGCATTCGCAAGCATTTTTACATCGGAAACCATAGACCCAATATTTTCGACCATATTCCTCATTGCCTCCATTAGCAGTCCGGTTTCATCTTTGGACTTGACATCGAGGTCTACATTCATATCCCCTCTCGAAATCTTCTGCGAAGCTTCAACCGCTTTACCAACAGGTTTGGAAATGCCCTTCGAAATAACCGATGCAAAAACCAAACCAATTATGATGCCAAAAATTCCCACACCAACTAAAAGATTTCGGTTTGTTATCGCAATACTGCTACCTTTTGAAACAACTTCATCAATTCTCTTTAATTCTATCGAGTATAAATTATTGAGTAACCCAAAATATTGATTTTGCATTTCACGAAATTCCCCAAAAAGAAATTTAACGGCATCTTCAACTTTTTTTTGCTTCCTTTGATTGTAAATGTAATTTTGACCATCGATATATTTTGCCCGAATAACAGAAATTTGTTCAATTAACTTTTTCTCTTCATCGGTCCATGCTAAATCTTTAAGTTTACTCAAAAGCTCTCCCAATTTCTTCCTTGAGTTTAGAACTCTATTCCACTCTTCCTCAATTATTGTAACATCGTCGGTCAACAAAATATTTCTCAACGAACGTGCAATAACATCCTGATTCTCTTTAAATTCAGAAAGATAGGATAATTGCTTAACTTCTTTATTTTTCATTCGTTCGAGATACGAGGACAACGACGACATTTGAACAGGCGAAAAAACTGCAAAAGCAATAAGAATAAGAAGAATTATTCCAAAGGATAAATAGAGTTTGGATGAGATTTTCATAAATTCTCCAAATAATTGTTAAACATAGATTAATTATAATTTTGTAAGCGCTTTGAATTCTTCGTTGGTAAATATTCTGGTCAAATCTAAAAGAATTATTAATCTATTTTCGTATTTGGCAATACCAGTAACATATTTTGCATCGATTTTTAACGAAGATGGAGGTGGTGGCACAATTGTGTCTTTGGGGATAGTAAGTACCCTATTCACAAAATCCACAATGAACCCGAAAAGGTAGTTTCCGTATTCAATAACAATGAAACGAGTTGTTTTGTCGAACTCCTTGGGAGGTAAATTCAGCCTTTTTCTCAAGTTAATTAGTGGAATAATACTCCCGCGAAGATTAATGATTCCTTCAACGTAATTATGTGCATCTGGTAGTTTAGTAATTTCCCCCATCTTGTTGATACCTTGAACATTCGTAATGGGAATAGCATATTCTTCTTCCTCAAGAAGAAAAGAAACAAGTTGAACGGTTTCAGTTCTTCTTTCGGCTTTAGCCGACAAACCAGTTTGGCTTTTCGTAATCATAAAATTCCCTATTTCTCGGTAATACAAAAATATCTTAAAATATTTAAAAAAGCAAATAAAAAAATAAATGAAGGACGGAAATAAAAATATTGGAGAGGCG
>CAYPRT010000010.1:22474-101494 GCA_964413155.1 uncultured Hyphomicrobiales bacterium
AAAAATAATTTATCACAAAAAATGAAATTAAATAAGTAATTTTGTAAATTATTTTTAATCTAATTTGTCGGAGGTCCAATGCTAAAGAAATACAAAATTATCGAAGGGAAGTTGATGGAATCCGATGAAGGAAATATGCTTTTCTATACAAAACTTGATGATCATGAAAAAAAATATTTAATCGAGGAATTTTTAATCGATGAACATACTTTGAATTCATCGCTGGACCCCGACGAATTAGCCCGACTTGAATTTGAGCCACAGCATTTTGCTTTTATTCTTAAAGCTCCAAAGCACCACTTAGCAGAAGATGAGCTAATATTTCGAGTTCAGTCTATAGGAATATTTTTGTTCGAAGACAAAATGGTTGTTGTATCGCAGGATCCTCTTACCGATTTATTCTATTCAAAAACATTTCAACGCGTTTCTTCTATCAAGGATGTCTTTTTTAAAATAATTTATAGCTTCATTTTGCAATTTTATTACCATTTGAATGTAATTAATAAAATATCCGACGAACTTGAAAATAAGTTAAGCCAAGCACAAGAAAATAAATATCTATTGCAACTTTTCGCTTTAGAAAAAAGCCTTGTTTACTATCATAATGCTATAACCACAAACCAATTCTTACTCGAAAAGATTAAATTCAATGCTACAAAGTTAAACATCACTGGGGACGAAAAGGAATTGTTAGAAGATATATTAATCGAAAACAATCAGTGTTTGCGACAAGCCGAGACCTATTCATCGATTCTTGCCAGTTTGATGGATGCTCGCGCTTCGATCATTGCAAATAACCTAAATGTTTTGATGAAAATATTGAATATTATTACACTAGCTATAATGGTGCCAACTTTTATAGTTAGCCTTTTTTCGATGAACGTTCCAATACCTTTATCTCATCTCGATGAAGCATTTTGGATAATTCTCGCTATGTGTTTGATTTCTGTAATTGGATTTATTTTAATATGGAACTTTAAAGTTACTAAAATTAAGTAAACACATATGGAACCTATTGAAATTAAAAGAGTTGATAAGGATAAAATCTATATTCAATGGCTTGATGGATTTGCTTCGGAAATTAGTCTAAAAGACTTGCGAGAAAATTGTCCGTGTGCAGAATGCCAAGGCGAACAAATTGGCTTCAAGAAAGTAAAGCCTTTAATACTTGATGTATTTAATCCTGATAAATATGAGTTAAAATCTATTGAACCAGTTGGAAACTATGCAATTCAAATAGTTTGGGAGGACGGTCACGATACTGGCATCTACAGTTTTTCCTACTTAAGAAGCATAATGGAGCAATTCGCAATTGAAAAAACTTAAAGCAAGTCGGCTATTTCTTCGAGAATTTTAAGCGAGCAAAGAAATTTATCCATCGGCTGGTAATAATTAATGTTAAACTCATTTTCCGATTTGAATTTTAATATTGTAATTGTATTGTAATCCTTTGCAAACCCACTCAAGGGTTTATCAAGATAATTTAAAACAATGATGTCACATTTTTTATCTTTTAACTTTTTCCAGGCATTTTCCAAACCACTTGATGATTCTTCGAGCGCGAACCCGACAAATATTTGATTGTTTCTTTGCTTTCCAATTTCGCTTAGAATATCTTTTGTTCTTACCAAATTCAAAATTATTTCTTTGCTTTTTTCTTTTTTAATTTTTCCAATTACTTTATTTTTTAGTGTATAATCCGCAACTGCTGCAGACATAATCACAATTTCGTTATTTGGAAGTTCCTTTAAAAGGGAATAATACATTTCTTCTGTCGAAACAACTTGAATTAACTTAACATTATGCTCCATTTTTAAGCAAGTAGGACCGGAAACCAAAGTTACGTTTGCTCCCAAAGAACAAGCTGAAGAAGCTATTGCAAATCCCATTTTCCCAGTTGAAAAATTGCTAATGAATCGAACATCGTCTATTTTTTCACAAGTTGGACCAGCGGATACCAAAATGCTTTTACCATTTATCTTCTTCAACTGTTCTTTTCGAAAAGGGTTGGTTTCTTTTAAGTATAAAAAGGCTTTAATATAATCGAGAAGGACTGAGAGTTCAGGAAGCCTACCTTCACCTTGTAACCCACTCGATAACTCCCCTTTTGCTGGTGGAATAATAATAGCTCCTCGTTCTTTAAGTCTTTTTACATTCATTTGGGTCGCTGGATTTTCCCACATTGTTGTATCCATTGCTGGTGCTATTAAAAGCGGTATTGATTTTGGCAAAGCGGTTGCAAGAGTAACAAGAGCATTATCACAAATTCCATTGGACAATTTTCCCAAAGTTGTAGCTGAACACGGAGAAATAATCATTAGGTCGCAATTGTGGACCATTTCAATATGCCAAGCCCCTCGGTTTTGCAAATTATTGTCGAACATATCCACTATGGTAGGATTTCTACTTAGATTTGAAATAGTAAGTTCGGTAACAAAATGTTTTGCCGAAGGTGTTAGTACTGGAAAAACGGTTGCTCCGCTGCGAACCAATTCTCTTACGAGTATAAGGGATTTGTATGCAGCAATTGATCCTGTAATACCCAAAATAATTTTTTTACCGAATAATATTCCTTTTTCAAACTGTTCATTCATACCGTTTCAAAAAGTAAAATTTCATAAATTACCAATTTAGGAATTTAATATTATTTGAACTGAAAATGTTAAAGAAAATTTTTACACTTGTCCCAGAATGGGTAAACTTTGAAAGTTTTTGGAGTGAAATCAGAAAAAGAAATCGATGGTTAATTCAACTTCGTTATTTTGCAGTTTTAATGCTTCTTGTATTTATTGCAGGTTCGAAGTTAATCCAAACATACTTTTTTGAAATTTCTTTGCCTTTTGAAAAAATAATTTTATTTCCACCACTGATATTGCTTTACAATATTCTTTTCCATTTTCTATGGCAAAAATACCCATACATCTCAAAAAAAATCAAAGTGCACAGCTTACATTTTTCTCTCTTGCAAATGACGGTAGATTTTATTTTTCTTATGTTAATAATCTACTTTACTGGGGGTGTTGAATCACCATTTAACACTTTTTTTATTTTCCATCTTATTATTGGGAGTTTAATTCTTCCTGGAGCTATTGTAACGACTTTGATGACTTCCGTTATAATTTTATCTATTTTGGGTTCAGTGCTTGAATACAAAGGAATTATTCCACATTATCAAATTTATGGGGTTATAAAATACCCACTTTACAATGATGTACAATACATAGTTGTCTTTTTTGCTACTTTTGCATTTGTTGTTTATGTTTCAATTTATTTAGCGAATTCTATATCGAAAGTCCTTTACCAGAGGGAAAAAGCACTTTATATTGCATATAAAGAATTGGAAGAAGCAGAAAGGTCCAAGTCTAGATATGTTATGACTTTTGTACACGATTTAAAAACTCCTATTTCTGCTGCCTTAACTTGGGTCGGAGTTATAAAAGATAAAACTCTCGGTGAAATACCAGAGTATTTGACTACCCCAATAGAAAGGATTGAAAACAGACTAAAAGGAGCAATCTCTTTAATTGATGACATACTTAAAATTTCACAAGTAAAGTTAACAACCAAAATTGAATATGAACCTATTGATTTGAATTCTCTTCTTGAAGAAATATATATTAAACACAGAATATTAATTTCATCAAAGAATTTGGATTACAAAATAAATATCGAATTGTCGCAACCAATTATTATGTCCGACAAGAACTTGCTAAAGTTAGCTCTTTCAAATTTAGTTTCAAATGCAATTAAATATACGGAACCAAATGGAAAAATTGAAATTTTAATAAAGGAAAAGGGAGCAAATTTTGAAATTATCGTTGCAGACAATGGAATTGGGATACCATCAAATGAATTGGATAAAATTTTCAATGAGTTTTACAGAAGTAGTATTTCAAAAGAAAGAAATATCGAAGGTTCTGGTCTTGGAATGGCACTTGTTAAAGATATCATTTCAAAGTTTGGAGGAAATATTACAGTTCATTCTCCTTCTCATCTGGCTGAAGAAGGAAAACCAGGAACCGAATTCATAATCACATTACCCAAATAAAATATTTTAATAATTTTTTCGTTTACTAACTTTTCTTCGGAGGATAGAATGATTAAGAATACTGTTCAAGAAGCTCTTAACGCACAATTAGCTCGAGAAATGTATTCTTCGAATTTATACCTTGCAATGGCGGGGTATTTTCAGTCAATTAATTTAAAAGGCTTCGCCCACTGGATGCGACTTCAGGCTCAAGAAGAAACTGATCACGCAATGAAATTCTTCGATTATTTGCTGGATAGAGGTGGTCAGGTAAAAATATCAAAAATCGATGAACCACCTTCCAATTGGGATAACCCATTGATTGCAATGGAATCAGCATTGCAACACGAGCAATTTATTTCTGAAAACATTAATGAACTTGCTAACCTTGCTATCAAAGAAGGTGACCACGGTACTCATATATTCCTCCAATGGTTTATTACTGAACAAATTGAAGAGGAATCTAATGTAAATGAAATAGTCGAAAAGCTTAAACTCATTGGAGATTGGCAAGGTGGATTGCTTTTGATTGATAATGAACTTGGAAAAAGAACACTTACAAACTCAAATCAACAAGAGGGAGCCTAATTATTTGGCAAAATAAAAAAGGCTGGTATTCACCAGCCTTTTGTGTTCTATATTTAATAGTTTTATTTTCTTGCTCTATTAATTGCATCAATAAAATCTTGCTTCATTCGAGCTCCTACTAATGTCTCAACAATCCTTCCCTTTTTATCGATAATAAAGGTAGTTGGAACTGCATTTATTCCGCCATAAGCCCGTGCAATGGATTGGTCTTTATCGATGATATTTAAATACTTTAATCCTTTTTGAGTAGCAAAATCCTTAACATTTTGTTCAGCATTTACAACATCTCGTTCAAGTGTTATACCTACAACAACAAAGTCTTTTCCTTCGCTCTCTTGGTTAACCTCAATTAAGTCTGGTATTTCTCGGCGGCAAGGCGGACACCAAGTTCCCCAAAAATTTAAAAGAACAATTTTCCCCCGAACATAATCCGAAAATTTTATTTCCTTACCATCTTGTTTCCAGGTGAAATCAACAAGATTACCTGGTTTAGCAGGAGACACATTTGTTGCAACGAACACTCTGGGTTTAAAAGATTGCTGATCCGATACGGTATTTTCGTTGTTTTGATTCTGCTTATCAACTAATTTACTAATGTCGGTATAAGTATCCTCTGCCTTTGGTTGTTCCTTACTTTCTGAATGGCAAGCGTAAAAGGTAACGAAAAGCAAAATTGCGAAAATCGAGATTCCTTTTTTAAACATCTTCACTCCATATATTGTTACAATATAATAAAAAGTTGACGAAAACACAATAAATTTATTTATCTCATTATTCGATTGTTTTTCGATGTTTGTTTAAAGCTAAAATAAACCCAATTACGGTTAATATCACTCCTATCCAAACCAAAAATATATAAGGTTTGATAGTAACATCGGCAACAAGTACTTCTTGCCCAAAGCTGAGTTCGACTGTCGATTCTTCGAGATTTTCAGCTGGCTCAAATTTGGTGAACCCAATCGCAAATTCTTTGGTTGGAACAAGTTTCCAAACGGGGCTAAAAGAATTCATCTTCATATTTAGAATCGAATAAATAGTATCTTGATAAATTTTTCCATTGATTAAATATTTCAATACTAAACCAAACAAAAAATGATTTTGCGCAGAGCCAAGGTGCATTGAACTCATATCGTAAGAAAGAAAGTATATTGAGTCGGTCGTTTCCCAAGGTGTAGGAATCGATTTTCCCTTCTTCAAAGATACTGGAAAGTAAAAATCATTAAAAATAATTGACTTTGGTGCAATATAAATATCTTTTGTAACTGAAGTTTTAATATCTGGTTCGAAATATGGTTGCTCAAAATTATTAAAGCTGCTCCAATAAACAATTGGCTTAACTATACGATTAGTATTGCCTTTTGAAATTTGCACATAAAATTGGTATTTTTCCCTATCGGATTTATTTTGCTCAATTTGTTCTTTGCGAACCAACCTGAAATCATAACTAAAAGCAGAAGCTTTTTTCCCTTCAATTAGATTAATTGTTTGAGTTTTTTCGAAACCGCCCGAAAACATTGCCCCCACAATTAACAATGCTATTCCAACATGCGAAAGAAATGCACCAACCCTGAAATTTTTACTCTTAAGCTTCTTAACCAATTTTTTTCCATTCACAAGCAAAGTAAAAACTGAAGTAAAAACAAGAAATGAATAAAGGATCTTTGTTTCCAAGAAAATTAAAAATATGACAGCAAGAATAAGAGAAATTGAAAAATCAAAAGTTAAACTTTTCGTAAATGTCTGAATTTCGGTTCCCTTCCAATTGAAATACAAAGATATTGCATTAAAAAGTAGCATCAATATAGCTATAGGCAACATCCATTGATTGTAGAATGATGGTTCCAATGCAACTTTTTTAGCACCTATAAAACCTTGGATGATTGGTAAACTAGTACCAATAAGGATTACAACTGCAGAAATTAACAAAAGCAAAATACCTATAAGAGTATAAAAATGGCGACTTTGTAACTTTAAGGATTCTTTAGGTAGTTCAAAGGTACGAAATCTAATAATAAACAGAATCAACGGGAAAACAATGAAAGCAACAAGAAAAATCAAAAGAAGCAGATTGACAATTTTGCCGGGGTCAACGAAGGAGTGAACTGAAGTATCACTTAAAACACCACTTCTGGTAAGATAGGTAGCATATAAGACACCAAGGAAAGTGAGCCAAGCAAAAACGAAGTTAGTTTTGATATAGCCCCTACCGACTTTGTAAAGCAAAAGTGTGTGAACAAGAGCAACTGTAAAAATCCAAGGAACGAGCGATGAATTCTCAACTGGATCCCAACCCCAGAAACCGCCCCAACCTAATGTTTCATATGCCCAAAAGCCACCCAGCATAATGCCTAAACCAAGAACTCCACCAGCTAACAATGACCAAAATGTTATAGCATTAAAGAAGCAAGCAAAATCCTTTTTGTAAAAGGCAGAAATCGATAATACAAATGGAACTGCTAAAATGCTATATCCTAAAAATAAAATTGGGGGATGTATTGCAATCCAATAATTCTCTAATATTGGATTTAGACCTCTTCCATCTTGAGGTACAAAATCTTTAGGAATATTTCCATTAGGGAAAGATTCCCATAAATCAGCAAATGGGCTTTTAAAAATAAGAATTAGGGAGATAAAAAAAACGATAAAAGAAAGAAACGACAATGGTAGTAAATCAAGTTCATTTTTCTTTAAATAAAAATAAAGGAAAAAACCTACAACCGACATCCATAGAGCCCAAAGAAGGAAAGATCCTTCTTGTCCAGCATAAAAAGTGGATAAAAGAAATGCAAAAGGCAAATTCCGAGAAGAATAGCTCCAAACATAAGTAATTGTAAAATTATGAGTAAAAATGTTGAATAAAAGAAATATGGAAGCTAATAATATCGAAATTATACCACCAAAAAAAGTAAATTTGGCATAAGATTTAAAAGTTTCTTTATTTGTTTTTTCTGCAAACAAAAAAAGAAGAAAGGACAGTAACCAAAACAAAGAAGCTAAATAAATAATTATTTTCCCTATCATTTTTCCCTCATTTCTTTAAATTTTCTAATTCGCCTTCATACTTCGAAGGACATTTTGTTATTATCTGCGAAGCAACAAAAATTGTATCTTGCATATAGCCTTTCACAACAAATTCAGGAGCTATAGTAAAGTTATTTGGCTGAGGACCGTTAAAACGAACATACATCAATTTCCCCTTCTTATCACGCATATAGAACTCTAAAATATTTGATTCAGGGTTATAATTGGAGGGAAAATCCTTTGCTAAACTGCCAATTACTTGAACTTTCTTACCTATTTGCCGGGCTGTTTCAAAGTCAGTGTATTCAATTGCACTCTTATTGAATGATAGTAATATCACTGCAAGAAAAACTATTGAAATAAAACCAATTAATATATATCTTTTCATTCTGTTTTCCTTTCACCTTTGTTTAACATAGACATTTTTTTCTCAAGGTCTTTAATTTTTTTTTCTAAAGTGAAAAGATAAATGAATAAACCCAACCAAATAATAATAACAATAATTAAAACAATATAGATTTGATTTTGAACTAAAAAATTAGCCATTTTTCACCTTGACTTTGTTTGTTAATCTTACAATACGAGCCTTTAAATTAATCAACCAAAAATAAAGCAAAGTAAATGAAGCAAACCCGAAGCTAAAACCAAATGCTTGTAATATATTTAAAGTGTTTTCCTGACTGCTTAAAATCGGTCCGGCATTAGGACTATTTGCAGAACCTGGATGATTACCCTCGAGCAAGCGTGGCATTACAAAAACCAAAAAAGGAACCGTAATAAAAGCAACGATTGAATAAACAGAGCTCAACCGTGCTTTAATTTCGAAATTGTCAAGACTTTGACGCAGTACAAAATAAGCAAAATAAACTAACAATAATACAAAAATTGAAGTTTGGCGAGGGTCCCAATTCCAATAAGATCCCCAATTAATTTTTGCCCAAATCATTCCTGTTACAGTTGCAAGCACTGCAAAAATGGTCCCAAGTACCGCAGATGAAGATGCAAAATCATCATCTTCGAATTTCCTAAATCTTAAAAACCTAATGGAAAAATACATTGAAAATAAATAAGCAACAACCGCAACCCACGCACAAGGTACATGGAAATTCATAATTCTGATTTGCTCACCTAACTGTGGTACAAAGGGTAGAACGAGCAAAGGATTTACTGACACTGTATTAACATAAATAAATTTATCGAGATCACGGGAATATTTTACATTAGCAATAATTCGATTTGCTTGTTCAAATTCTTTTGGTAATGAAGATTCAATAATAAGTGTATCTACAAAAAAAGGGTTTCGAGGATTAAAAACAGGAACATAAAACTTGCCTTCACTTTCTTTTAAATTTCCCCTTTTAACTGAAAAGTACAATGGCCCTGTAAAACCATCATTATTTTGTGCAACAAACTTAAAAGTGGAAAAGTTTGAGCCAACATATGGAACGAAAGTTAAAAAAATAGTAAGGAACAAAAAACCAAGAACAACTATCTTCCACCAAAGTGGTTTAGGATTATTAATTGATGGGAATAATCCAAGTATCAACCCCAATATAACCCCGGAACCTATTATTATTCCCTTCATAGAATTTTACCAAATATTCATATTACAAAATGCTAAAATAAGAATTTTAGTTTAAACAAAATTTTTGATTAAAATTAAACGATTCTTTGAATTGATATTATCCTTTGGAAAATATTGCATTTTATCCATAATCTGCGAAATAATAAAAATTCCCATCCCGCCCTTCTTTAAATTTTTATGAATTTTTTCCATCTTAATTGGTAGAACTTTTAAAGGATCGAAACTTGGACCATCGTCTTCAATAATAACTTGTATTTCACTATTTTTTGATACAATTGTAATTGTAATTTCTTTTGAATTATCAAATTTATACGAGTGTTTAATAATATTTGTGCAGGCTTCTTCAACGGCTAACCCAAATAAATTGGCTTTAATAGTGTCCAAACCCAAAGACAAAACTGAATTTATTACAAAGTTTCGAAGTTTATCCAATTCAGCAAAGTCTGCATATATATTTAACTTAAGATTACGAGCATCAAAAGTGTTATTCATTTGTCCTTAATTTTTTTTGGTTAAAATATTCAATAGCCTGTTCTGTGGTGTTTAGTATATCGAAAATCAAATGAAAACCAAGCAATTCAAATATGGTGTAAATTTTTTCGTTTAACTCTGCAAATTTTATATCTCCATTGTTGTTCCTTAAATCTTCAATGAATGCCATAAAAACACCCAAGCCAGCACTACTAATGTACTCTAATTCCTTAAGATTGAAAATCAAATAGGAGATACCAGATGAAATAGAATCAGAAATAGAATTTTCTAAATAAGGCGCTGAATGAGCATCGAGTATCCCTTTTAAATAAATTATTTCAAGATGAGTGTTGATCGTTTCCTTTTTAATTGAAAGTTTTTCTTCCATAACCTTAATTAATTAATTGACAATATTAGTAGAATTCTTTGTTTTAATAACTAATAAAGTAACATCGTCATCAATATTTGAACAATTGTTCATAAATCCAATAATTCTTTCTTTTAACTCAAATGCATTATTATATACTTCTTTTTCAATAATTTGTTTCAATCTTTCGATTCCTATGATAATATTTTTATTCCCCAAAAGCTCAACAAGACCATCAGTAAAAAGAACAAAATAATCACCAAAACAAAAATCAATTACTTTTGGTTCAAGGTAATCAGAAAAAATAGAAGATTTAAGCAAAGAAATTCCAACGCCATGAGAATTTAAAACCTCTATAGATTTCTCTTTTTTGATTAATGCTGGGAAATGCCCCGCACGAACAAATTCAACAGTTTGCTTACTGAAGTCGAAAAATAGAACAGAAATTGTTATATGAATTTGCCTATCTATTTTAGAAAAAAGAGAATTATTTATTTTGATTAAAAATTCTTTGGCCGATGAAATTTCGCGTGAATTTGAAAAAATAATTCCTTTTAAAAGGGACATATACAAAGCTGCTCCCAGCCCTTTTCCGGACACATCCCCAATCAAAATCATAAGCTTGTCGAATGATAATTCAACAAAGTCATAGAAATCTCCTCCAACTTCTTCAGAAGGTTGAATAAACGTAGCAATTTCGAGAAATTTGTTTTTAGGGGGTTCCTTGGGAAGGAACGATAGCTGGATATTGCGTGCAATCATTAACTCCTTTCGGTATTTTTCTTTTTCTATAGTTTCCTTTATTAAAACCGAATTCTCAATTGCAATGGAAAGTATTTCGACAAAAGAAGATAGCAGATTGAAGTCATCCTCGTCGAAAAAATACTCAGTTTTGTTTGCCGAAACAAGATATCCATAAAGTTCTTCATTAACATAAATGGGAATAATACAAAAACTTTGAAATGGAGATTTTGAATTTATCGAGCTAAAATTTAATTCATCAATGGTATTGACGATTTTAGAGACTTGTATCTCTCTAATTTCTAATTCTTTAATAAAATCATTTAAAAAAGATGGAAATTCGTTCAAGTCAACCCCGTAACTTCCTTTAATTTCAAGGGCTCCATTGTTTTTAATAATAAGCCACGAAGGTGAATTGTTCATTGAATAATAAGAAAATTCGGCTATCACTTTACAAATATCATTCAGATTAGTAAAATTTCTAACAATCTTGCTTAAATAAGAAAGTGAATTTACCTCATAAACCTTTTTTTCAACTATCCTTGAAAGTGGCAATGAAATTGTAGCGAGGTACAAAGTCCGAAGATATGTAAATATGAAAATAATTCCTAATGTATGAGAAAAATGGTAAAAGAAATTATTCACATAAGGAAGGCCAATTTCAAAGCGAAATTCCTGGTTAACAAAAATTGCTAAAACTACAAACAAAAGAAATGAAAAAAGAAGTATTTGCTTCAGGGTACGACGTGAAGCAATTGCAATCCAAGTTTTCATATTAAAAGCAAAAAATACGATGAGAGTTCCAGCAAGTACAAATAACTTATCGATTAGGGAATCATCTTTAAAAAGTTCAAATTCTGAATTAATAATGGAAAAAATTACATATGTTAGTAAGTAAACTAAAAAAACAATTATGTATTTTCTTGTATTTTTCCTTTTGATACTAATAAGCCAGCATAGCTGGGTGACTATAAAAAGTGAAGAAATCGCAGCAGAAAAAGCAAAATGAACCTCCTTTTCGAAAATAGTTAAAAACTTAGAACTAATATAAAGTTTAAAAATTGAAAAGAATGTAAACAGAGTAAAATAGAATAAGAAAAAGTAAAACAAGAATTTCGTTGACTCAAGAAAATTCCCAGCGAACTTTGTTGAAGAAATTAATTCATTTAAAAAACATTTTTTAACCTGAAAAGCAACTAACAGTAAAATCCCAAAAATAAACAAATATTCGAGAAGTTTCCATGCAATAGTATACTCCAAGCCAAACAAAACTAAAGTCAGGTCGGAAAAAAATAATAAGAAAACAATAATAAAGAAAATCAAAGTGTTTGTCGGTTCAAAAATATTTGTATGCTTCACAAATTGCTTTTTTTAAATATTATCACTACGAAAAACTTCGTAATAAAGTTTCCTAAAAGCCTCGGCCAATTGATCACGAACTCGTCGATAAACTGATAAAACCTTTTCCTCAGTTCCTTTCGCTTCAGCAGGGTCTTCGAAACCAATGTGCAATCTATTCTTTACTTTTCCGCTGAAAACAGGACAAGTTTCTTTTGCTTTATCACAAACAGTGATAACATAGTCGAATTCATTGTTCAAAAAAATAGAAACATCTTTAGGATATTGATTAGAAATATCAATTCCAACTTCGCTCATTACTTTCACTGCAAAAGGATTAATTTTTTCTGCAGGATTGGTTCCTGCTGAAAAAACTTGTAACGATGAGTCGAATGATTTAAGAAATCCTTCTGCCATCTGGCTCCTACAAGAATTTCCTGTGCAAAGAACAAGAATTTTCACAACAACACATCACTTTTTGTTCAAAAATAACCATTTCCTAAATTGATTGTTAAAATACTTTTCCAATCCGTTGTGAAATGTTCCGAAAGTCGCTCTTGTTTCATTTTCCATTCTTTTGTTACTCCTTGAGCCGAAAACATAAGTATATTTTTGCCATAACGATTTCGAATCTCATCGTAAACTTCCATCAGTTTCATTGCCTTTTCGCGATTGATTTTATCAAAGAGATTATATTGAAGATTCTTTTGATTATCTAACCCAGTTAATAAAACCCCTACTCTTTTATACTTATAACCTTCCTTGTAAATATCTTTTAACAAAACATAACCAAGTCTTATGAGTTCCCCAGTGAAATTTGTTGGAACAGGTAACCTAATAAAACGACTCTTAAAGTATTGAGGTTCATTTGGATTAAATGGATTAGTAGCAACAAAGACTCCCATTATATTTGCTACACTATTTTGATTCCTTAATTTAATTGTACATTCATCGATGTAGCTTGCCAAAGCATTGAAAAGGACTGGAAAATCAGTTTGAGGTTCACCAAAGGATTTTTGCGAGCCGATAGATTTTCGAGGAACAGGTTGCTCAAAGTCAATACATTTCTCTCCTTTCAATTCTTTTAATATTCGAACACCTACTACTGTAAGATGCTTTCTAACCCATCCTTCGGGCATATTAGCAAGTTCTAAGGCCGTATTTATTTTGTTTTTTTTCAGGAAACTTGAATATGCCCTTCCAATTCCCCATAAGTCTTCAACAGGAAAATCCGAAAGAGTATTCTTTATATCTTCCTTTGTAACAATAACCCACACTCCATTGCTTTTTTTAGCTTTTTTCGATGCAACTTTAGCAAGAACTTTTGTTGGAGCAATTCCGATTGAAACAGGGATGCCAGTCCACTTAAGAACTTTCGTTCGTATTTGTATTCCATATTCACTAAGTTTCTCGAAGTTGGTTCTAATGAAAGCAAGATTAGAAAAGTCCAGAAAAGCTTCGTCGATAGAATAAATTTCAATATTTGGCGTAAATTCAGCAAGAGTGTTCATAACTCGTTCGGACATATCGCCATAAAGTGTATAGTTCGATGATAATACAGCGACATTATTTTTTTCGAGAAATTCTCTGTATTGAAAGAATGGCGCACCCATTGGAATTCCCAAAGCCTTGGCTTCTTCGGAACGAGCAACTATGCACCCATCGTTATTTGAAAGCACAACCACGGGACGGTTTTCTAATTTCGGATTAAAAACCCTTTCACAGGAAACGTAAAAATTGTTGCAATCGACAAGTGCAATCATAATTTACTGTGGTTTATGAATCACGTATGTTACTATCCCCCACACCCGAAAATCTTGAAATGTAGTCACTTTTATTGGCTTGTAATTACCATTTTCCGGGGCTAGGTAAACTTCATCGCTGATAATTTGTAATCTTTTTACAGTAAACTCGCCATCAATTACACAAACGGCAATATCACCATTTTTCGGCTCAAGAGCGCGGTCGACAATAAGAATATCTCCATTGCAAATACCGGCACCAGTCATAGAATCACCTTGAACACGCACAAAGAAAGTTGCCGAAGGATGTTTGATTAAAAACTCGTTTAAATCGAGTTTTGGTTCAAGATATTCATCTGCAGGCGAAGGGAAACCCGCAGGAACAGAAAAACCAGCGAAATTTATTTCAAGCTTTGTGTCGAAACTTGGCGAAAAAAATTCAAAAGTAGCATTGGTATATATTTTTTTTAATTCCATAAATGACTAATGATTCTACAATTTGTAAAATCGAAATTATTAAATATTTATTGAAAATTGAATATCTAATTGGTAATTGACTACTAATTTTGAATATTTAAAAAGCGAAGATTTATGAAAAACGATTTGGTGATTTTGTTTATTAGCTCCTCAATCTATCTTTTTCGGATTGCTTTTTTTATTACAGGTTTTTTCCGAGAATATTTAAGAACAAAAAAACTTCTCCGAAATGAATATGAACCAGAAGTTTCAGTAATTATTCCAGCACGAAACGAAGAAGAAAACATTTCTCAATGTATTAACTCGGTGCTAAAACTCAATTATCCAAAGGACAAAATTGAAATAGTTGCAATCAATGACCGTTCAGAGGATAAAACAGAAGAAATTCTTAAAAAAATTTCTGAACAAAACGCTAATCTACGAATTGTTAAAATCGAAAATGACTTTCAAAAAGGAAATATTCCAGGAAAGGCGGGAGCAATACATTTAGGAGTAGAATACGCTACTAAAGATATAATTTTCCAAACCGACGCCGATTGTACCGTCCCTCCGAACTGGATTAAAAAAATGGTTAGGTTATTTCAAGAGTCTGAAACTGGCTTTATAACCTCTTTTACGAATGTTGAAGGCAAAAGATTATTCGACAAAATTCAAGCTGTTGAATGGATTTATATGCACACAATGGCTATGGGTGGAGTGGGTATGAATCAACCTTTGGGTTGCTATGGAAACAATGCCAGTTTCAGAAATAAATATTATAAAAAATTTGGTGGTTATAGGAATATCAAATTCTCTGTTACTGAAGATCTTGCTCTTCAACAGGCTTTTTTCCGTAACGGATATAAAGTTCATTACTTAATTGACCCAGAAACAATAGTCGATACTAAACCCTGTCGGAACATCAAAGAGTATTTTGACCAACATCATAGGTGGGCACGCGGAGGTCTAAATTTGGGATGGCGAGCAGCGATTTTTGTCCTTTCGTCTTTTGCTATCTGGTTTGGTTTTTTATACTTTGTTTTAAATCTTGATTTGCTTCATTTTGCTATATTATTTTTCATTAGATTTCTTGGAGATTTGTTACTTCTAACCCCACCATTCTTCATTTTGAGAAAGAACAATTATTTTTTAACCTTCCCTTTTGCTGTTCTCTTTTTTTTACTGGTAGAACTGCTAATTCCCTTTGTTATATTTAACAAAAATGTCAGATGGAAAGGACAAGTATTTAAATCTACATAAAATTACTTTAACAAAACAATACTTTCAATAATTTTGTCAAAAATTTGCCTGAAATAACTAAACTGGGAATAAGGTGATTGGAAAAAGGCAAATAAAAGGGTATTTTCTTTTGCTAAAGCAAGTTCATAACATTGAAAAACTTGGGAGTTTTGCTCATATTGCACTAATGTTTCAAACATATTTCCTGAGTAACTGCCTCGGCTAAATAGTTTTTGTTGAATATAACTATAATGAGAATATTCTTTAGCATTTTTCTCAATGCTTCCCCGCCAAAATTCAATAATTTCGGCGGGGTTTCTAACGCCATAATGTTCCGACATATTTTGATTGAAAGAAAGTCGAATCCCTGTGGAATAAAAATCTGTATCGGAAGCTATGTTTTCTGGTGTGATTAAAATTTCATCGTGATCGGTCCCAACCTTTTGAAAAATTTTCCAATTTGATGGAATATTTATACTAAAGCTTTCAAGTGTGTCAGTAAATTTAACAAAAGTAATTTCATCAATTGGAACCAGCAAATTTTCATTACCTAATATTTTAGCAATTCTTTTTCGATCCAAATTTGCAAGTTTTTTTTCACCTATTTTCTCATATGCCACTGCTCTATTGTTAAGAGCGTCCGTATCAGTGGAATCAAGTGCAAGACATTTGGTATAATCTTCAATTGCTTTACGATATTCTTCAAGTTTAAAATAAGCGTTTCCTCGATTGTAATAGATTTTTGAATTTCTAAGTTTTAAGTCAATGCATTTGTCAAAATCTTTAATTGCTTCACGATATTTTTTCATCTTGTAGTTCAAACGCCCCCGTTCGTAGAATACGGAAACATTATCAGGATTTAATCTCAATGCTTTATTAAGGTCTATAAGGGCACTTTCAAACTCACTAATTTCAATATAAACTGTAGCACGATTAATATATGCTTCTGCAAAATTGGAATCGAGTTCTATGGCTTTATTAAAGTCGTCCAATGCAAGTTTGAAATCACCGGAATATAAAAAAGCAAGTCCACGATTATTGTATATGTCCGCAGACTCTTTCCCAAATCGAATAGCATTATTAAAATCAGTTAATGCATATTCGAATTGGTTTAAATAAAGGAATGAAAGTCCTCGGTAATAAAGAACATCGTAAGTGGTATCGCCTTGTTCAAGAATTTTGGAGAATATTTCTACTGCTTTTGCATAATTTTTCTTATAAAAAGAACTGATACCTTTTGCTTTCAAATTTTCATCTTTAGAAAACAAGTTGATGGTTAAAAATGCTAGAACAAAAATAACAGCACTTAATCTTATTTTCAAAAGCCCCCCTAAATTATTATAGGAATTTAAATGAAGCAATTGACTTTTCAAAAACTGGTTTATATAATTGCTCCTCTCCTGTAAACCAGTTAATTGTAATCCGATAAAGTTTATTATTATGAATAGAATAAAAAACTCGACTTTTAACATTACGAATTGGAGAATATTCGAAATAATAAGCTTTACTCCCACCAATAGAAGTTTCTCTTGGCTCGGAATTCTGATGCTTGGCTTTGTTATCCTCAACTATCTTTTCAAGCTTTGTTTGCTTCGAAGCGTCAAAGATATCAACACGAATATCACAGTCCAACCTACGTTCGCCAATGTATTGATAGGACTTAAGAGCACCTCCAACTTTTGGGTTTCTAACATCGAAATTATCTGGGATTCGAATAGAAAATCCTTCGCCTTTGTATTCAACAAGATTTTGTGACGGTGGCGGAGCTTCTACGACCTTCTTAATAGTGTCCGCACCAACTTGTGGAACATAGGCGAGTTTTACACTATTTAAAATTTGCTCGAATCCAGGTTTATATTTTTCGAATGTACCCCCAAAAGCTTCGAATGAAATGACAGTAACAACTTGGGAATCCTTCTGGGCGTAATAAATTTCCCCTTGGAAAAGTCCATCCCCTAAAGGAAATTGATAAGTTTGTTTGATTGCTTCAACACCATCAATAATGACCTTTGTCGGAGTGGAATATGTCTCAGGGGTAAACTGCTTTTTAGCAATCACCGAGTCAATCGTTTGGCCTTCAGGAAGTTTAATTGCTAAAAGTTCAATTTTGGCACCAGACTCACCGTTAGGATCAAAAGTTGAAAACCGTTTAATCGCTGTCTTGGTAGTAAAAGCCAGAAATCGATCACCTGGATACTTCTTGATTTCCCAATTAGTTGGATACTTAATACTGAATCCAAGTATTGGATCGTCGTAAACGGCAAGCTCTTTGATTTCGACTACTTGTTTTTGTTCGCCACATCCAATAAACAAAAAAGCAAGAAGTGGCAAAAAAGCGTAAAAGAAAGAACTTTTCATTTCACCTCCGAATTGTTTATAAAAACATTCAAATTAAAAATTTTAGTTGTTTTTAGCACCTTCTAAAATCCATTTTCTTAATCCTAATCTTTGATTTTCTGTTAACTTCCATTCCAGAAAGGGCTTGTGAGGAAGTTTATATTCAAAAATTTGAATAAGCACACTTCCATCAGGGTTTCCCGGAATCACTAATGCACCATTATAAGAGTTCATTAAAGAAAAATAATCATAAATTTGCACATTCCCTTGTGGTGCAACTTCACCATGACAATATGATAACCCACAATTATTTTTTAAAATAGGTAAAATATGTTTCTGAAAACTTACATTGCTTTCAGGTATTGAAATATCATTGGAATTTTGAGAGTTTTCTAAGCAACTGTGAAATAAAAGAAATCCTAACAACAAAAATAATTTACAAATTTTCATTACTTCCTAATTAATAGTATATTCTTAAAATAGACCTAGTGCTATCGAAAGTGCATTCAAATTCACGAAGAGCTTTTTCGGCTGGTCCTTTTAGCACAGCCCCATTATTAAGTAAATCGAACTCGGAACCATGGCAAGTGCACACAACGCGACAAATCTTTCGACCATTAGTCAAAGTTTCTATCTTAATTGGGGCTCGCACTTTTTCTTTGCCATAGCATTGATCGTGGGTACACATCCCAGAAAAGCAGCGAAAATCGTCCTCTTTATCCTCTTTTTTAACTCTAACAATAATAAATGGAATACCGTAGTTTATATCTTCGAATTGTTTTGTTACACCAGAACCAACAAAATTTAGTATAGGCAAATTCAAAACATCGCTTTTTTCTGACTTTAAATCAATTTCTACGAACTTACCTAAAGATTTAACGGGAATTAACCAATCTTTTTCGCAACCATAAATTGGAAGTATTACAATGCTTACTCCTACAGAAAAAGCTAATTCGGAAACTTTCTTTAAAAAATCTCTCCTTGGAATTTGAATTTCCATAAGCCCCTATTTTATCAAAATTAGTTTTTTTGTCTGAACAGGTTTACCGTTTATGATCATTCTATAAAAATAATTTCCTGCGGAAATTTCTGTTAAATTCAAATTTATTTTATTGTGATACCCAACATTCTCACCTGAAAATAATGTTTTAATGAAATTCCCTTTTGCGTCAAATAAAATAATTTCAACAAAGGAAGGTTTTTGACAACCGAATTCAATTGTTGTTTCTCCATAACAAGGATTTGGATTGTTCTGATGCAAGTATGAAAAGTCTTCGTTTTGTTCAAAAACACTCAGGGGATACAATGGAATTTCCAGGTATATAGTTTGGTCTCCGTCGTATCGAAGAGGAATTCTTTCAAGGTCACGGGATGCTGGCCCCCAAACATACTTTCCAGTTACATCGAACAAAGTTCCATGTCCCGAGCACTCAAAGAGGTGAAGGTCGGGGTCAAGATCCTTCACAGGGAAACCTTCGTGTGGACAGCGCTCAGAAACACATATGAAATCAACCTCATATTGCTCTTTTGGTACACGAACGATTATAATTTTTGGATAAAACATTATGGTTCCTTCAACTTTAATTCGAATAGAACCCCATAAATTCTTAAGCTCTGGATAGTCCAAAAGACTTATTCCATAAATTCCGAGTAAATTGTCACTATCTTTTTTCAAAGATGGAAGGATTTTACCTAATAGTTTATGAGGAGGCATAACTGTTGTAATTGTAGCAGCAAATAATAGTTTAAAAAATTGTCTTCTTTCAATTCGGGTCATTTCCAAAATAAATTATCAATTCAAAAAACGAATCAAAACGATGCTTATTTAATATCCAAAAGTTTTAAATCGCGTTTGATTTAGGAATTCCCAATCTGTAAGGGCTTTCAAAAAGTTAATTAAATCTTCTTTCTCTTGTTTGCTTAAATTCAATGGCTTGAGTAATGTATCCTTGTTCAAAAATGGTAATCCTCCTCGATTGTAATTTTCTATCACCTCCTCCAACGTTTTATACTTCCCATCGTGTAAATATGGAGCCGATACCTCTACATTCCTTAAAGATGGGGTTATAAATTTATATCTGTCTTTGTAATCTTTCGTTACATAGTACCTCCCCCAATCAGCATAAAACATCGATGTCCCTGTGTTGTGAAATTGTAAATCAGTAAATAAAAATCCTGAATGACATACTGAACATCGTGTCCGTTCGCTAAAAAACAATTTCATCCCTCGCTTCTGCGATTCATTTAGTGCATTCGTATCCCCTCGTATATAACGATCATATGCTGAATTACCACTGACTATAGTTCTTACAAATGTTGCTATTGCCTGGGCAGCAAGATATGAAGTCGGTCGAACTCCTTTGCCAAAAGCAGATTCGAACATATATGGATAAATTGGATGCAATCTTAAACGACGATTAATTTCATTTGTGTCATTATCGAAGAAAAGTGGGCTGTCAAAATCATGGTAAATTGCTTCCTCAAGCGTAATATCACTTCCAACCCACCCAATTGTATTTTTGTACGCGACATTAATAATAGAAAGAACATTCCTTGAAAGGGCAAATTTGTTAATAGTAATTGGATTTGGAACATTATTTGCAAATCCAAATCGTGGATTGTGGCAATTTGCACAGGAATAAGAAGAATCTTTTGACAAAATTTTATCGAAAAACAGATATCTTCCAAGCTTTTCCTTTTCTGGTGTGAATTTGTTATCATCGGGAAATGGGATTGGTGGAAATCCTTCAGGAAAAATAGAGTAATCAATGCTTTGTTGCGCATTTTCTTCCTGAGCTTGTTCACAAGAAATAAAAAGGAACAAACTGCACGAAATAAGAAAAAATAAATAATATTGCATTATTCTCATCAAACAAACTTTTTTAAATCTCTAAAATAAGAAGTTATAAGTAATTTAATAAGATATTTCGATGAGTATTCAACTAAACGTCATTTAGGCTCTGCGAAATCGGGATTTGTTAAGAATTCCCAATCTGTAAGGGCTTTCAAAAAGTTAATTAAATCTTCTTTCTCTTGTTTGCTTAAATTCAATGGCTTGAGTAATGTATCCTTGTTCAAAAATGGTAATCCTCCTCGATTGTAATTTTCTATCACCTCCTCCAACGTTTTATACTTCCCATCGTGTAAATATGGAGCCGATACCTCTACATTCCTTAAAGATGGGGTTATAAATTTATATCTGTCTTTGTAATCTTTCGTTACATAGTACCTCCCCCAATCAGCATAAAACATCGATGTCCCTGTGTTGTGAAATTGTAAATCAGTAAATAAAAATCCTGAATGACATACTGAACATCGTGTCCGTTCGCTAAAAAACAATTTCATCCCTCGCTTCTGCGATTCATTTAGTGCATTCGTATCCCCTCGTATATAACGATCATATGCTGAATTACCACTGACAAGACACCTTACAAATGTTGAAATAGCTTGGGCAACCAACCAAGCCGATGGGTGAGCATTTTCCCCAAATGCTTCTTTGAATAATTTTGGATACAAAGGATGATTCTCTAATCTTCTTTGCAATTCATTAGTGTCGGTTCCGAAAATATATGGAAGGAATAAGCTTCGATATGCAGGTTGTTCTATTTTGTTTCCCCGACCATCCCAGAAAATCTTATCAAAATATGCTACATTGGTTAAAGACATTGTGTTCCTTGGTTCGGGAATATTAAAATGTCCTAAGCTATTTGGCACATTATCTTGAAAATTATTGGCTTGCTTTAAACAATGGGAACAAGACTTAAAAGAGCTGTCACGAACAAGTATTTTATCGTAAAATAGTCTCCTTCCCAACTCAAATTTTGCCTTTGAATATGGATTATCCGGTGGAAAAGGAATTGGTGGAAATCCGGGTGGGGCTTTGGAGTAATCTTTTTCGTTGGAAGGACTCTCAGAAATTGAAGAATCTTTGCAACTGAATAAATTAATAGAGAAAAGTAAGATTACAAAGATGATTGATGTAGTTCTTGTCTTAAGCATTTCACCACATAAAAAATAATTCACTCTCAAAATTATAATTATATAAAAAGAATAAAAAATACTAAAATAAAAAGGGGCTATTCAAAAGGAATAGCCCCGCAATGAAATAAGTTTATCAAGAAATTACGACCTTTCGGAAATTTTTTCTTTATATTTCTTCAATTGTCTTACCATTTTATCGGTAGCAAAACGAAGACTCTTTAAAAAATCTTCGGAACTTTCTTCGACAACGAGAGTATCGCCCCGGACAACAAGTGTAAGTTTGACTTTATTCATATTATCGGAAGCAAATTCAACGCTGGCGCTAGTAATAGTATCTGAAAATCTTTCGAATTTTTTTACTGCTTCGAGCGCTGCTTCCTGCAATTCAGGATGTGACTTCAAATGTCGAAATGTTACTTTAGTTTGCATAATAATCCCCCAATTAATTTAACATAAAAAATCATTTGAGAAAGAACGACCGAGTATTAAAATTCAACCCAATAGAAAAAACGATTGAGAATGGCAAAATTGTAGTTTTACTCTCCAAATCCAACGGCTGGTTCAACCGAGAAAATAAATCAAATCTTCTATAACTAAACATAAATCTTGCTTCTGCAAAAAAATAGTTCAAAAATTGATCGCTGTCGAAAATATCGAAAGGAAGAACATTCCTTATGGCGAGAGTAAAAAAAGGGGAAAATCTTGTTTTGCGAAATGTTTTCAATCCTAACTTTGGGTCATCACTTAAATCTGAATCGACATATTCATCCCATTGAACCTTATCGATTGAAACACCAAATTGTAAATGTAATTGGGTACAGAAATCCGCTTCGACTGGCGTGATGAAAAAAGAAAGAGAAATAGGGAAAAAATTAAAATTGAAGTTTTCGCTGTAAGAACGCCAAATATTGTTGAAAGAATAAGTTTCGTTTTTGTTAAATCTAGTTGAATAGCTTAAACTTATCCATTCGAAATTGATTGTAAAATTAGTCAAATCAGGAATCTCGATGTAAAAAGATGTTGATGGAAAATTTCGATAGAGAAACTCCCTATCATTATTTTGAGCATATTTATTCATCGCATCGAAAAATTCCCTTGAAATTTGCTCGATTGGGAAATTATAAACTAATTCAATATTATTGATAATAAAGGGATTCTTCAATTCCTTGCAATAGAGCGAATAAAGGGATAAAAGAAACAAATAAAATAAAACTTTTAGTTTTGAACCCATTGAATTATTGTGCGTAAAGTGGATTTCAGATTCTTTCGAGAAACCACAATATCGACGAACCCTTTTTCGAGAAGAAATTCAGCACGTTGGAAATTCGGTGGAAGTTTCTTCTTGATTGTTTGCTCTATTACTCGAGGACCAGCAAAACCGATAAGCGAACCTGGTTCAGCAATTGTAATATCTCCGAGCATTCCATATGAAGCAGTAACACCTCCAGTAGTAGGATCAGTAAGAATAGTAATATAAGGAATGCCCGCATCGTGCAATTCAGTCAAAATTGCAGATGTTTTTGCCATTTGCATAAGGGAAAGAGCAGCTTCTTGCATTCTTGCTCCACCCGACGAACAAACCATAATCAAAGGATAGGAAGTTTCCAAGCTCTTAGAAGCAATGCGATAAAATTTTTCTCCGACTGCCGAACCCATACTTCCCCCAATAAAAGGGAAACACATAAAACCTGCACAAATTGGAATTCCATTTATCTTTCCAAAACCTGTAATTAAAGCTTCATTAAAACCAGTTTGAGCTCTTGCGCTTTCTATTCGCTCACTGTAAGGTTTAGTATCAACAAAATTTAAAGGGTCTGCAGAAGTTATGTTTGAATCAGTCTCAACAAAGCTATTTTCATCGAGGATTATCTCTATGTATTCACTTACACCGATGCGAAAATGATGGTCACACTTCGGACAGGTAAAATAATTTTCTTCTAGTTGCTTCTTGAAAATAATTTCATTGCAAGAAGGACACTTTGTCCAAAGCCCATCGGGCATTTCTTTAGGTTTGTCTGCTTCAATATTGTCTTTGGAACGTAAAAACCAACCCATATTTTTAACCTTAAAACCAAAACAAATATAAAAAAATAATACCAAAAATACAAAATAAAATTTTCATATTTCTTAATATTCATTTAATGAATTTTCCGCTTTTTCTTTATTCGATTTGTTAATATTTAGAACAATGCCAATCATCAAACCATAAATAATGACCGCACTACCACCGTAACTGATGAAAGGCATAGGTAAACCTGTTGCAGGAAGCAAGCCAATATTTACCATAGCATTAACAATTGTATATGTTGATAGCGAAATTAATATTCCGCTCACCAAAAGAAATGGAAAAAGTTCGGAGCAACTTTTTGATATTTTATAAATCTTGAGTAAAATTAAAAAGAAAAACAAAAAAAGTGCAATAATACCCAAAAAACCGTATTCTTCGCCTACAATCGAAAAAATATAATCGCCATAAGATTCTGGTAAAAAAAGATGGCTTTGACGGCTTTTACCAGGACCGAGCCCCCAAAGTCCTCCATTTCCCAGTGCAATCAATGCCTGATATGTTTGATAAACAATGTTACTTTTCTCAGTTGACCTTATAAATCCAAGAAAACCAGAAATTCTTTCTACTCTATAACTTGCAGAAAAAGCATAGATTAACCCAAGCAAAAGAAAAAAAACCGAAAAATTGAATAAATATTTGATTCGAATTTTCCCAATTAATAAAAGACAAATGGAAATAAAGAAAAATACCAAGGATGTTGAAAAATTTGGTTGCAGAGCTATTAACCCACAAAACAGGAAAATCCAGAAAAAAACTGGAAAAGCAACTACCAAAATATCATCTTTTATTTCATATCGCTCAGATATTATCTTTGCAATATAAACTATCAAAGCAAATTTTGCCAATTCAGATGGCTGAAAATTAATCAAACCCAAATCTATCCACCGATTGGCTCCTTTCACAGGATTGTTATAAATAAGAACAACTAAAAGTAAAAATGTTGAAAGAATCAGTAATCCAATTGCCCATTTTTTCCAGTATTGATAGCTGATTTTATATGAAATAATAATACTAAGAAAAGAAAGAATTACATTTCGCAGATGTGTTCTAAAAAAAATACTGTATTCACCAAACTTAAATTCTGCATAAGCAGCGCTTGAACTGTAAACAACTGAAATACTAAACAACAGAAGAAAAGCTACAAGCAGAAAAAGTACCCAATCGAACTTACCTTTCTTTAATTCCATTAGTTTCTTTATTTATTTTAGTAAGTTTGCAAATTAATTTACAAATTTATCAAAAAGGGAATATATGATTTCGGAAAAGGAGATTAAGGGTATCGATTCAAGCAATATGTTTAATGTTCTTAAATTTTTTTACGAACAAGTTCGCTTTGTGCTTAACAAAGTTAATGAACTTCCCAAATTGGATAATCCAAATCAAAAGTTTGTATTATTAGGTATCGGCGGTTCAGCAATTGCTGGCGACTTATTGCAATCCTTTTTTCGAAACAGCGAATTGAATCATGTTGAAATTATTGTAAACAGAAATTATTTCCCACTCTACAAAATAGAACCCGATACAAACGTAATTGTAAGTTCATATTCTGGAAACACTGAGGAAACTTTAGAGGCATTTTCCATAGCAAAGAAGTATACTAATAACATAATTGGTATAACAAGTGGTGGAAAACTGATGAATTTACTTCAAAGTGAAGGCTTGCCTTTTATAAAATTGCCCCAAGGCTATCAACCACGCGCAGCGATTGGATATTCCTTTTTCTCTCTCCTTTTGATTATTTGGAAATCTTATGCATCATCGGAAATGTTTTCAAATTTAATCTCGAAGTTGATACTTTTAGAAAAGCTTATGGAAAAGAAATCTAAAATTTACACAGAAATTTCACCAAACAACATTGCATTAGACTTTGCAAAAAGACTGTTTTGCAAAATGCCAGTAATATATGCTTGCGAAGAAACACTTTATCCCGTTGCAATTCGATTCAAGGCACAAATTCAAGAAAATGCAAAGTGTCTTGCATTTGCAAGTCCAATTCCTGAAATGAATCATAATGAAATTAATTCATTTCTCAATCCAGAACAAATTGTAAAAAATGTTAAAGTTATTGTCTTAAAGGATAGAAACGACCATCCAAGGAACCAAAAGAGAATTGATGCAATGTGTTCCATTCTGAAATCTAATGTTGAAATCGAAATGATTGAAAGCAAAGAAGAAGAACTTTTGCTCAGAATGTTTGATTTATTGTACTTTTTTGATTGGGTTAGCTTTTACTTGGCAATTCTCTATAAAACAGACCCCACCCCAATTCCAGTAATTTCGAAGCTTAAAAATCTGCTTCAAACATAAATTTAGTCAAATTAAAAAGATATTATTTAAAATTGCAAAAAATTTCGTAATTTTGTATTTGTTTTTTATAAATTTGGGGTAATCTATGCCAAGAACTGCAAAAAAAGTGCGTCGAGCTAAGTATATTACTATCTACTCTCCCTTTGTTATGAAAGAAACAAAACATGAATTAGTGGGAGAGCCTGTTGAAACTCCGCAAGGGAGAATGCAATGGGCTCGGTGCACTCGCAGTCGACAAATGCAATTAGTTAATCTTGATTTAATCGAGAACGAACTTGATAAATCGCGTGGGGTCTTGAACATTTCCATTGAAGATGCAAAAAAATATGACGTTCACGAAAACTATCAAATTGGCGATATCATTTATCATCCTATTTGGCAAGACGTAGGTATTGTTCGCGAAAAGGTTACAATCAGTAACGGAATGAACGCCATTGTTGTTCAATTTCAAAAAAATAACGAGAAAAGATTAATTGAAAATTTACAACAATAAAGTTTGTTTAACAAATATGGAGTATTTACTTTGATAGGTGTGATTTTACAATCAAACGAAAATATCGACAAAGCTTTGCGTCGGTTTAAAAAGAAATTCGAGAAAAGTGGAATCTTGAGAGATTATAAGCGTAAAACTGCATACGTGAAACCATCGGTCGAAAAAAGAATGCAGAGACTTAAAACACTACGTCGAATTCGACGCTCATCTATGGAAGAAATGTAATTTGATCTTAATAGTAATTAATAATTATAAAGAAAGAGGCTGACAAAATTTGTCAACCTCTTTTTTTATCTATTAACAAATGTTATACTATTTCACAGGTTCGAAAATAGACTCGTCCAGCTCCACGTTGATTTGAATTGTGTTTTCAACTTCAATATTAAACATCGGATTAGTAGTCGTAATTTTAACTGGGAAAAGAAAATTCCCTACCTTCTCCCATTTTTGAAAAGAAGAAGTTACTGGAATTGGTCCTTGTGGCGATTCCTCTGTTCCTTCGATTTTATCAATGAGGAAGGTCTTTTCGTCGAAATATGCAGTAGATTCAAAACCTCGAGGTGTTGTAAACTTAGCAAGTATTTTTCCATTTTGTTTGCCAAGAACATCAACTTTAAAATATTTTGTTAATAAATCAATATCTTTGTTTATTGCAATATCGAAAATATTTTTATCGCTTTCTTTAAATTTTAACTCCTCCACTTGCCCTTGAACTTTTGCCCAGGTTTTGTCTGAATTGTGCCAAACTTCACTTTGGAACATTCCGAAGTCAACTAGCTCATATTTCTTCAAAGGTGATTTAATTTTAGTAACAATTTTTCCATTGAGTGTTTGACCTTGAAATGACAATTGGGCGTTCCCTTCAACAACAAGAGTTTTAACACTTTCGAGAAATTCCTTGCCCCCACGGCTTTCAAGATACTTCGCAATGATTTCTTCGCCTTTAATTCCAACAGGTTCAAGTTTTGCCTTTTCTCCGGAAAGAGGATTTAAATCAAGGTCATACTCGAAAATTTTACCAAATTTTTCAAGTTTTTCTTTTACTTCTGGCGCTCCAACAACTACAATGTATGCTTTATCGGGGTGCATATATTTTTTTGCTACCTTTTGAATATCATACGGGGTGAGTTGATTAATAATCTTTGGATAATCCTTCAAATACGAAATAGGCTTGCCATTGAAATGAGCATTCTGAATAAGACTTGCAACAAACTCTGCATCTTCGAAAGACATAAGGTAGCTTCCAACTTTTACTTTTTTAATTCTATTTAATTCCTCTTCACTTGGTGGTTCAGTTGCAAGAAGGTGAAGTTGCTCCTTAATAACCTCTATGGCTGAGTCAGTAACAGGATTTCGAACTTCGGCTCCGCAAGCAAAACGATTAGCAAACTTCGAACTTGTCTGATAACCAAAAGGGGTGTAAGTGAATGAATAAGTTTCACGAAGTGTTCGGAATAATCTTCCAGCAAATCCAGAACCCATAATACTTGCGGCAACATCGAGAGCCTCGTAATCAGGGTTAGTAATTTCAACTGTTGGAGTTGCTACAATTATTGAAGATTGAACCGAAGCAGGCCTGTTCACAAAATATACACCAAGAGGTTCTGGTTGTGTTGGAGGAATAACCAATGGTCTTAAATTACCTTTTTTCCAATTTCCAAGATATTTGTTATAAACAGAAATAATTTCTTTTTCTTTTACATCCCCAGTGACGACAAGCGTTGCAAAATCGGGCTTAAAATACTTATTGTAAAAAGATTTTACATCCTCAAGAGTAATTCGGTCGATAATTTCTTCGGTTTTTCTTTTTCCATAAGGATGTTTCTCGCCATAAACTATTTTTTTAGAAAGTGCTGATGCAAGATTCAATGCTCGAGATTTTTCATTCTTGATAGCTGAAATTACTCTTTTCTTCAGTTTTTCAAACTCATCCTTAGGAAAGGTCGGATTAAGAACAACTTGGGAAAAAACTTCCATCAAGGTTGGAATATGTTTCAAAATGCAGGAACCAGTGATTGTAAAATAATCGGGATTAGCATTTATTTCCAAACTTGCCCCAACCCCATCGAGCTTTTGAGCTATTTCTAACGCTGTCATTTTCCCAGCGCCTTTCGTAAGCATTTCTGCAGTCAATTCAGCAAGTCCAGGTTTATCCCCATCGAAAGCCGAGCCTCCGGGAATAAGAATCCTAAAGGCAAAAGTTGGTTGTTCATGGTCTTCAATAATGAAAACTTTAATATCATTCGATAATTTTGATTCTCGGTATTCAGGAAAAGTAAACTCTTTTCCTGGAAGTGGTTCAGGTTTTTGGGTAACATCGATCTTTTGTTCTGCTATCATAAAATTAATATTTATTATATATAACAAAATTACTAAAACAAAATTAGGTTTCATTTTTACCTCTCAATTAATCAGAATAACCATTCGGGTGGTAAAACAAAGTTACATTAAATGAATTAGAGGAAAGATACTTTTGAGCTACTCGTTTAATATCCTCTTTAGTAACTGCAAGGTATTTTTCAAGCTCGGTATTAATCAAGCTTGGGTTGTTAAAATAAGCTTGGTACTTTGCCAATATCTCTGCTTTTTGCAACGCATTTTTCTTTTCTTGTATAAATTGAGTTTCTGTAATGTTTTTTGCTTTGGTTAATTCCTCGTCGGTAACTCCATCCTTTGCAATTTTCTGAATCTCCTCGAAAAGTATCTCTTTAGCCTTTTTCAAACTTTGATTTGGGTGAACAACAGAATAAAGAAGTATACCACCAGTGTATTCCAATGACAATGGGAATAGACTTGTTGCAACTGCAATTTGTTCCTTATTCACAAGTCGTTGATATAATCTTGAACTTTCACCGTTGGCAAGAATATCAGATAAAATACTCATAGCATAATAATCTGGATCTCCAATTTTAGGGCCACGAAAACCAATAAATACTGCAGGCAATTGAGCTTTCTGATCCTTTATTACTTCTTCGTAACTTTCTTTAAGGGGAGGGATTTGGAATTCATTTCTTTTGGGTGGTTCCAAAGGTGGATAAATTCCAAAATACTCACGAACAAGTTTCTTCGTTTCTGGAATATCAATATCACCAACTATCACCAGTATTGCATTGTTTGGTTTGTAAAAATTATCATAGAAGCCTTTGAAATCATCAGTTGTTGCTTTTTCAAGGTGTTCAATATACCCAATAGTTGCCCAACCATAAGAACTTCCTGCAAAAAGTTTTTCAGACATTTTCATCAACATATTTCCATAGGGTTGATTATCGTAGCGCATTCTTAATTCTTCGATAACAACCCCTTTTTGAGTATTTACACCAACGCTATCAACTTTAAGCTTTCGCATTCTCTGCGATTCAATCCAAAGGGCAAGATTAAGATAATTAGAAGGAAGTTTAAAATAGAAAACAGTTTCGTCGTATGAAGTGTGAGCATTTAAAGTTCCACCCGCCTCTTGAACATACTTATCGATTGAGGCTCTTGGAATATTTTCAGTCGCTTCGAACATAAGATGTTCAAAGAAATGTGCATAACCGGTATGTTGAGGGTCTTCATCGCGAGAACCAACTTTATAATGAACTACGGTTGCAACGATTGGAGCAGTTTTGTCCACACAATAAATCACTTTTAACCCGTTTTCTAGTGAATCAAGTTCATACTTGATTGGGTTGAACTTACACCTTGCTTCAAATGGATTTGCTAACAACATTGCTGAAAAAACAAAAAACAATAATAACCTAGATAAAGAAGCTGAAAAAAAAACTTTTTTTTGCATAACATAAATACCTTGTTTTGTGATAAAAACTAAATACGAAACTTTAATAAACAAGTTACAAGTAATTTTATTTTACCTTAATCGCAATAAATGTTACATCATCGGAAAAATCATTAGATTTAGTGAAAAGTGAAAGTCTCGAAATTAGCTTTTGGCACAAAACTTTTGAATCAACATCTGAAAACTTTTTTAGAAAATCAACTAACTTATTTATGCCAAATTCAATGTCATTTGGGTTTCGACACTCTATAGTTCCATCAGTATAAGCAAATATTAAATCTCCTTGTTTTAAAGTTATATTCTCTATTTCGAAATCAATTGGGCTTTCGAAAGAACCAAGAATCAATCCCCCTTTCGAAAGAAACTGGCTATTTCCATCTCTTAACAAAATTGGTGGATTATGACCAGCATTAATATATTCGAGTTGTTTTGTAGCCAAATCAATTTTCCCAAGAAAAAAAGTCACAAACTTATCAGGTTCAGTATTTGTCAATATTAATTGATTGATTCGGTTAACAATTTCGGACAATGGTAGATTCAATTTCGAAAGAACTCGAAGCGAAGCTTGAACATTAGCCATCAACAACGAAGCAGGAATTCCCTTTCCCGAAACATCCGCAATTGCAAAATAAAATGATTTATCATCTATTGGAATAAAATCAAAATAATCTCCACCAACAACTTTTGAAGGTAGACTTGTTCCAAAAACATCTATTTGATGATATTCTTTAAAATCTTTTGGAAACAGATTTTGCTGAATAGTTTTAGCAAGTTCAAGCTCCCTTTCTATTTGCTTTTTCTTAATTTCTTCGTCAATTAATCTAATATTCTCAAAAGCTTGGCCCAGAGTGTTACCCAGAAGCTCGATAAATCGCAAATCATCATCAGTAAATCGAGAATTATTATATTTTCTTCCAACGATTAATAATCCTTTCGTCTGCTCCTGAACTTGAATAGGACAAGCTAAAAATAAGCTTGCAGAAAGTAACTTCGATCGTGCAAATTCAGATAAATTTTCATTTTCTTCGAACAAAGTTACTTCTTTTAAATTAAATAGAATTTCTGATAATTCATTGTCAAGCCTTAAATTAGTATTGTTGTATATTTCTTCGAGATAATCATTGTACTTATAAAATAAAACAAATCTATTCACCATCAGTTGGCCAAAAATACGATAACGAAGGTGGTTCACAACTTGGTCTCGGCTTAATAGTGAACTAAAGTCCTTGTTTACATCGTAAATTGTAGACAAAATTTGATTCTTTCTTTCAAGCTCAATCTTTGATTTTAAAAGAGTTTGATAACTAATTGCGTTTTCAAGAGCGCTCGCAATCAAGTTTGCAACGATATTTATATAATGTAATTCTTCTTGGGTATAATCTATAGAAAATGCTTTGGATTCAAGAAATAGAAGAGCAAAAAACTCAATCCCATAAGTTATATAAAGTATCAAATGTTTGGGGTCAGCAACTGTTATTATTTTATCAGTTTTCTGGAAGAAATCTCTAAGGTATTCATTTAAAAAAAGAACTTTCGACTCATCGAAATTACCTTTCGTGATAATTGTTTTGAGCCCCAAAGAACTACAGTTACCAATGAAAGCTGAAGCGCGAAAGAAACCTAATTTACCCATTAAACTTAATATTGCAGCATTTAGAATAAATTCTATATTCCGACTTTTATTTAATTTATTACTCAAATCAAGCAATGATTCAAGGTTGATAAAAAGCTTGGAATCTTTCCTTGCTCTATTAACTTTTTTTTCGAATGGATAAAAATCTTCCATTATCTTGGCAGAAGCAATCTTAAAGGAAAGTTTAAAAAATACTTTTCAACAATTGCAGCATTTTGTGGATTAATAAAATAGACTAAAAACTGATTTGATGATTTACGTTCAATTGCCATCAAACGGTCTATTTTATAAATGTAAGTTAAACCAATGAAGTTCCCTGCTATATACTTTTGAATTTGGTCAGGATTTGCCACACTAAAACGAAGTAACCCATAGTTTGATGAAATAAACCCAAAAAATTTTCCAGCCACCTCAACCGCACTTGTTAATATTTCAACAGAATTAATGTTTGGTAAAGAAATCTCTTTCGTTTTTGAAATTGAAAATCCTGGGTAAGCAATACTAATTAGTTTTGATGAAGTTTTCACTTCTGTCGAATCTAGTTTACCTTTTCCAAGGCAAAGTACATAAATAAATTCCTTGAGTGGATGTATTGAAATATCAATTGGATGTTCAGGTAATTCTAATTGTTGAACAAGAGAAAAGCTTCTAGAATCAACAACAATAAGTTTGCCATAAGTGAATGAGACTCCAAGTATATAATAATCAACGGATTCCAGACGGATAATTGGCTCGGGGACATTTATAACCCGAGCCAAAACAAAGTTAGTTAAATCTAGAACTTGCAAAGTGGTATCGTTCGAAAAGGAGATGAAAGCCGTTGTAGCATTTGGAAAAGCAATACTTGAAGGCTTTTTCTTAATGGCAACCCAATCCAGTTCTGCAACAATTTTAAAACTATCTGAAGTAACAATAGTTATTTTGTAAGAATTACTCTGAAAAATAAACATTAGATTTCTAAATTCTGTTATTTGAGTAACTTCATCAAGTTTCCTATTGTTTGCTCGAAAAAATAAATCTTCACCAATAATTTTCATCGAAGGTACTTCAAGCGTTTGCAAAGAATTTGGGTCTTCTTCCGAAACGAAAATCCATCGCTTTGGTGGAATTTCGCTTTCAATAATATTTTCTTGGTTTTTACAAGCAAATAAAACCAAAAAAATAATTAGAAAAAAATAATAATTTCTCATAAAAATCACAATATTTCAACTACTTTCGCAATTAGTCTACTCAAAACCTTATCTGCTTGGGCTGCTATTTCCAAAATTTCTTGAACATTGATAGAAGGCATCGGGATTGGGTAAACTTCATCGGTAACTACAGAAAAACCGAGAACCTCCATCCCCATTTGTCGGGCTACAATTGTCTCGGGTATTGTGCTCATTCCAACGACATCTGCACCAATAAGCCTAATATACTTGGCTTCAGCACGAGTTTCGAGGGTCGGACCAGGAACAGCAGCATAAACCCCACGATAAACTTTAATTTTTTCTTCAAGTGCAACCTTTTCGGTCAATTCGATCAACCTCCTTGAATATGGTTCGCTCATTTCAACAAAACGAGGACCAAAAATTTCTTTGTTGTAACCAAGAAGTGGATTTGTCCCTAATAAATTAATGTAATCATCGATAATCATTATTGAACCTTTTGGAATATATTGAGTAAGCGAACCACAAGCATTCGATACAATTAGAATTTTTGCACCGAGCAAACGCATTACTCTTACTAAAAATGTAACTTCTTGAATATCATAACCTTCATAATAATGGAAACGGCCGTGCATTGCAACAATGTTTTTCCCCGATAGTGTTCCTGCAAGTAGTTTACCCTGATGAAAGTCCACTGTCGAAACGGGGCAAAACGGGATTTCTTCATACGGAATTTCTGATTCTACAGAGATATAATTTGTTAGTTCATTCAAGCCTGTACCGAGAATTATTGCAATAGTGGGCTCAAATGAGATTTTCGATTTCACATAATCACGAGCATTATATACTCTTTCTGCTAAAATATCAATTGGGACTACCATATTAAAAAACTTGGATTGTTAAACAACACTAGAAATTAGTTTTTTTCTGGATATAAAACAAACTTTGCAAAGTTATCGAACTTAATATATTTTTTGGCATATTCCAATAAGTCATCCAAAGTAATTGAATCAATCATTTTCTTGTAAATATCAATATAATTTGTGGGATATCCATATGTATAGTAATTATAGAATAGGCTTGCCCAATATTGATTTTCCTTTAAGTTTACTTCTAAATCGCGCTTAAAGATTTCCTTGATTTTAGTTAAATATATTTGGTCTTGTTTTTTAGAAGTTACCTCCTTTAAAACTTCTATTGCATTGTTAGTTAACTCATCGATCCTTGTTGGATCGCAGCCAAAAGTAATGTTCAACGAGTAATCGGAACGAGGTAACTTGCGAGTTTGGAACCAAACACCAACCCCATAAGTTCCGCCTTTTTCTTCGCGTAAAACTTCTCGGAGCCGAATATCCAGAAGGTTTTGTAATGCGTTTAGCATAAATTTTTCTTTAATGTCCCAGGTAAAAGGGTTTGTAAGGATAAGACGAACATAACTTTTCTTTTCTATTCCTTTTTTGAATACTTTATCTAAGTCCCCTTTAAAGTAAACAACCCCATCGTCTTTGGGTTTTTCTTGCTTCTCTTGGGGTGGAATCGATGCGATATACTTTTGTAAAAACATCTTCAGTGTGTCGTAATTGAAATTACCAACAAAAACAAAAACAAAGTCAGAAGGAGAATTAAACCTTTGACCAAACAAGTCGAATGCTTTATTAAAATTCAACTTTTCAATAATCTCTTTTGTTAAAGGCATTCGTCGGAAATGTTTGTTCCAAACATAATAAGACACCGAATCTCGAAAAACCCGCTCAGGACTCTGCTTAGCATCTTCGATGTATGATAACCACTGCTTTTTTACAGCATTAAATGCTTCTTTATCTGCTCTTGGTTGAGTAAAATATAGATTAATCATTTCAAAAAAAGTCTTTAAATCCTTCGGTGATGCTGTCCCATACATTGATTCCTCGTATGAAGATACATTAACAGAAAGGCTCACTTTTTTGTCTGCTAAATACTTTTCGAGTTCTGATTTTGTAAATGAACCAAGACCGCTTTCCTCAATGATATTGGGTGCAAAATATAAGTCATAATAATCGGAGTCACTTACAAGCGATAACCCTCCAGGACTAAAAGCGTAAAAGTAAACCTCGTCTTCTTTAAAATCGGTCTGCTTGGCTAAAACCTTTGCTCCATTACTTAAAGTGAATTCCGTCGCATCGAAATCCTGGATTTTCTTTTCAGATACGACTTTTCCTTCTTGGACTTTTTTATCGAACAAAGGTTTTGTTGGAACAATGTCAACATAAGGTTCAAGGGCCTTAGTGGAATAAGTTGCAAACAATTGCTTGATATCCCCTTCTTTTGGAACAACAACATCCGGTCGTTCTGGTAAACTAATCGCAATCACAGCATTTTCTTTTTTAATAAACTTTTTGGATAAAGCATTCACCTCGTCGAGGGTAATCTCTGGTAACCATTTTTTAACCAACTCATACTCATATTCTATTCCAGGTGCAGGTTCTCCTGAAAGATAATGACGAACCAATTCAAAAGCAAAATTTATTGATTCGGTTTTGTCCCGTTCGTTGTAATTTGATTCATATTCACGTAAAAGTTCTTTCTTCGCTCTTTCAAATTCCGTCGAGGTAAAGCCATGCTGGTAGGCACGAAATGCTTCTAAAAGTAAAGTCTCGACACAACGATTAACATCGTTCCCTATTGCTCCAGCGAAAAATACATATGAACTATTTTCTCGCCCTAAAGGGGACAGTCCTGAAAATACAAAAAATTTAAAAGGAGGGTTTTCCTTCCTTAAATATTCCCTTAAACGATAATTCAACATATTTGAAAAAAGTTGTCTTTTAATGAATTCACGATAATCACCGAAAGTTCCTTCTGTAATTTTATCCCCCTTGAATCTAATTTCAACACGAGGGAAAGAAAGTTCCTTATCTGAAGCAATTGAAACGAAAACATCAGAGTGGTATGGAATTTTTACATATTCCCTTTTTCTTGGATTTTCAGGCTTTGGAATTGAACCAAATTTTTCTCGGATGATTTTTTCGACATAATTAACATCGAAGTCACCTACAGCAATAACAGCCATTAAGTCTGGTCGATACCAATCACGATAAAACCTCTTAATAACTTCGTACGAGGCATTTCGAAGAATATTTGTATCACCAATGACATCGTGGATTTCATATTTTGAATTATAGTAAACAAATTTGTTATGCTTCCTTTCGACTCGCTCATCTGCACCACGTCCAAGTCTATACTCTTCGATAACCACACCTCTTTCTTTATCGATTTCCGTAGGTTCATAAGTTACATTATGAGCCCAATCTTCTAATACTTGAATACCATTTAGAAAATGCTCGAGGCTATCGGTAGGAATTTGTAACATATAAACTGTCTCGTCATAACTAGTGTACGCATTAAGTTCGGGACCAAATTTAACACCAATAGACTCAAGGAAATCAACCAATGCTTGTTTTGGAAAGTTTTTCGTTCCATTGAAAGCCATATGTTCGCAAAAGTGAGCAAGACCATTTTGGTCGGGATCCTCACAAATAGCCCCAGCATTAACAACAAGCATTAACTCTGCACGCTTTTCAGGTTTCTTGTTGTAACGAATAAAATATTTTAACCCGTTATCAAGAGTTCCAGTTCTTAATTTCGGATCAAGTGGCATTTGGTCGGTTAAGGAACTGTATTGAATTTGAGGTTGGGAATACGAAAAAATAACAAAAAGTAAAAATAAAATTGTGCTGAATAATGCTAATTGCATTCGGTTCATTTGGACACCTTTTTAAAAAAACTAAATTATAAATTTTTAATAAATTTTGAATTCTCTGGTTTTTAAAAATTTGTTTTGAAATTAATCACAATATCCATAATTTTATTTTTTTCCAATTAAAGGAGACATAAAATGTATGGTAAAATTAAGGAATTTCTAAGCGAAGAGTTAAAGAAGCTAGAAGAACAAAAACTTTACAAACACGAAAGAATTATTGAAAGTCCACAAGGTCCTGAAATTTATGTTCGGGGAAAAAAGGTTTTGAATTTTTGTGCAAACAACTATCTTGGTTTATCTTCACATCCTGAACTAATCAAAGCTGCACACAAAGCAATAGACGAAAGAGGTTTCGGTTTGTCATCTGTTCGGTTTATTTGTGGAACTCAAGATATCCATAAAGAATTAGAAAAAAAAGTTAGCGAGTTTCTTGGGACAGAAGACACAATATTATTCTCGTCGTGCTTTGATGCAAATGGTGCAGTTTTTGAACCATTGATGACTGAAGAAGATGCAATTATTACTGATGCTTTGAACCATGCTTCCATTATCGACGGAATCCGTTTGTCCAAAGCTAAAAGATGGATTTATGCACACGGAAATATGAGTGATGATGTTGGGATCGATCCAGCAACTGGCAAAGAAGCGAAAGGACTTGAAAGGTGTTTGAAAGAGGCACAAGAGTGTAGATTCCGCTTGATTGCTACCGACGGAGTTTTTTCGATGGATGGCGATATTGCAAATCTTCCTAAAATAGTTGAACTTGCCGAAAAATACGATGCTTTAGTTATGATTGACGATAGCCACGCTACTGGATTTATGGGGAAAACTGGACGCGGGACACACGAATTCCACAATGTTATGGGAAAAATTGACATCATCACAACAACATTTGGAAAAGCACTTGGCGGGGCATCGGGTGGCTGCATTTCTGGACGCAAAGAAATAATTGACTGGATGAGAAACAAGGCCCGACCCTATTTATTTTCGAATACGTTAGCCCCAGCTGTTGTTGGAGCGACTTTAAAAGCTTTGGAACTGCTAACCGAATCTACTTACTTAAGGGATAAATTAGAGTCCAATACTAAAATGTTTCGTAAAATGATGACAGAGGCAGGGTTTGATATTATTCCTGGGGAACATCCTATTGTCCCTATAATGTTTAGCAAATATCCAAACTCTTCCGAGATTGCTGTTGAGTTTGCAAACAGAATGCTCGATGAGGGGATTTATGTTATTGCGTTCTCATACCCAGTTGTTCCAAAAGGCAAAGATAGAATTCGAGTTCAGCTTTCCGCTGCGCACGAACCACACCATATTGAAAAAGCAGTTCAAGCATTCATTAAGGTTGGAAAGGAATTAAAAATAATATAAAAAATATTTCGTACATTACCTTTTGGTAATATTATCAATTACCATGAAAAAATACATATTTACAATAATAGCTGGGTTCGGGGGTGGAGTCGTTGGCTATTTTTACTACTATTTCATCGGATGTAAAACCGGAAGCTGTGCTTTATCCTCGAACCCATTTCTTTCTATACTTTGGGGCTCTGCTTTTGGTATTATCCTTTTTTTCCCAAGTAAAAAGAAAAAATGATAACGAAAGAAACAACTATCGAGGAATTAGTAACAATTCTACCCGAAAGCGTTTCCTATTTGATGGAACACGGAATTAGAGCATTAATCTGTGGTGAACCAATCTGGGGAACAGTTGAAGAAATTATTCTTTCAAAAGGTTTTTCCCAAGAACAACTCGATAAAATGCTCAAAGAATTAAATGAACTTTACTCAAAATCGACTAAGGAACTGTAACCATTATATTATCTATCAAACGGGTTTTTCCTAAATAAACAGCAACAAGAATGACAACAGTTTGTCCCGAAGAAAATTCATCGGGTTCTTCGAAAGTTTCGCTGTCGACAGCTGAAACATAATCAATATAGAATTCTGGAACAGTTCGAAGATGTTGTAAAACAATTGCATTAATTTGTTTTCTTCGTTTCTCACCCCTTTTAATAGCTTCAGCACCTAAACTCAAAGCTTGGAAAATTTTTGGGGCAACTGTTCTTTCTTGTTCGGATAAATATACATTTCTTGAGCTCATTGCTAATCCATCGGGTTCACGAACAATAGGAGCAACAACGATTTTAATATCGAAATGAAGCTCCTTAACTAATTGTTTAACAACAAGAGTTTGTTGAAAGTCCTTTTGGCCAAAAATTGCTACATCGGGTTTTGTTGCATTAAACAATTTTGCTACAACAGTCGCAACTCCATCAAAATGTCCAGGTCGTTTTATTCCTTCAAATTTGTCAGTAAATTTACTGATAACAATTTTAGTGAAATAATTATCAGGATACATCTCTTCAACAGAAGGAGCAAAAAGATAATCTACACGCACTTTTTCAGCCAATTCACAATCCCGTTGAAAATTTCTTGGATATCGCTCAAAATCCTCGTTCGGCCCAAATTGTGTTGGATTAACAAACAGAGTTGTAATTACGATTTCTCCATAGTCACGTGCCAATCTCATTAGATTTAAATGTCCTTCGTGAAAATACCCCATTGTTGGAACACAAACTATTCTTTTCCCTTCTTGACGATGAGTATTTGTAATTTTTTGCATTTCTTTGACACAACTCACAACTTTCATTTTACTCCTCTTTAATAATAATTGTACCAGATGTTAAATTCATTAAATTTTCCTTAAATTTTTCAAACTCTTTTGAAACGATTGTACCAGATATCTCAACTTTGTTAGGTTTAAAAATTTCTTTCAGTTCAAGTAAATTATCATAAATATATACTTTAACCTTCGGATAAATAGAATAATCAATCTCCAAATTAATTATTTCTGATTTTGGAATCTCGATTATTTCTGCTTTTGAAAGAACCAATTTTGTTGCTTCAGAATAAGCACGAATCAAACCAGAGGCTCCGAGTTTAATCCCTCCAAAGTACCTTGTCACGACAACAAGTACATTAGATAAGTCAAAGTTAAGTATTGTTTGGTAAATTGGCTTACCTGCAGTTCCAGTTGGTTCACCGTCGTCGTTGAACCTGTAAATTTCTTTTTTGTTTCCAAATATATATGCATAACAATTATGCGATGCATCAGAAAATTGAGAACGAATTTTGTTAAGGTAATTTTCTATTTCAGAATAAGCCTTTAATGGAATTGCATTTGCAATAAATTTTGACTTTTTAACTATTAGACCTTCGGAAACAGGTGCAGCAATTGTTTTAATCATATAATTCGTATCAGCAGAAATTTCTGTATTTTTACGTTTCATAATTTTTTTCTTTTATCAATTTTTAAATGAAAATAGCAATTGTGTGTTATCCAACAATTGGAGGAAGTGGTATTGTTGCCACTGAGCTTGCTCACAATTTGGCAAGTTTGGGAAATGTTGTGCATATTATAAGTTACTCACCACCATTCAGATTTAACAAATTTAAAGAAAATATTTATTACCACAATGTTAGTTTCCCTAATTATCCTCTTTTTGAATTCCCTTTGTATTCAATATCATTAGCGGCAAAAATTGCAGAGGTTGTAAGAAACGAAAATATTGAAATAATTCATTGCCATTACGCAATCCCACATACTATAAGCGGAATTATTGCACGAGATATTGTAAATAAATATCTACAAACCTATGTGGTTACGACACTTCATGGAACAGATGTTACTTTGGTTGGTAGCCAAGAAAACTTTCGTCAAATTGTACAATATGCCCTTGATAAAACGGATGTTATTACTTGTGTTTCGGAATTTCTATATCACACAACGATACGAGAATTTGCTCCATCAAAACCTATTGAAGTGATACCAAACTTTGTTGATACAGAAGAATATAAAAGAAAGCTTCTTCCAGATTTGAAAAACAATTTTTCACAAAAAGGTGAAAAAATAATTATCCATATTTCCAATTTTAGAAAAGTGAAACGTGTCCCTGATGTTGTTCGAACTTTTCATTTAATTGAAAAAGAGATCCCTTCGAAGCTTATATTAGTTGGCGATGGACCAGAGGTCAGTGATGTAGAAAATTTAATTTCGAAGTTGAATTTAAGTGATAAAGTTTACTGTTTAGGTGAACAAAGTTCAATAGTTGAACTTTTATCTATTTCAGATTTATTTTTATTAACCAGTGAAACCGAAGGCTTTGGACTTGCTGTGCTCGAAGCGTTGAGTTGCGAAGTTCCTGTTGTTTGTTATAAAGTTGGTGGATTGCCAGAACTGGTTCACGATAAATTAAATGGATTTCTTGTTCCTTTCGGAAACATTGAACTTTTAGCATCAAAGGCAATTGAGATACTTAAAAATAATACCCTTCGAGAAGAATTTTCCAAAAACGCTCGAAAATATGTAATAGAAAATTACGATTCTAAGAAAATTACTTTAAAATATTTAAATTTGTATCAAAGTTTAATAAATAAAGGAAGCTGATGAAAAAGTTAATTCTTATCTTTACATTGTTCTATCTTGTTTTTTTTCATGCTTATTCTCAAAATTTTGATGGTTGTAACTTTACCCCATTTCAAGTTGGACTTTTTTTTGTAGGTAAAGGATGTATTAACGCTGTTGAACCACCCCAAGGATTAAAAAATGATTTTCAACTAAGTAGATTTCCCGATTTTGGGGGGAAATTTACTTATCAGTTTCAACCAAATTCGAGCACAAAACTTATCTTCGATGTTTCATATCTTTCTGTTTACTATAAACTAAAATTATACAACAATGCAAGTATTAACTGGGTAAATGAATTTCATTATCTAAACTTCGGCTTGGGATTTGAGTTTTCTTCGATGTTTATTTCAATCAATTTAGGAATTCCAACTACTGGTGCTTTTTCCAGTAACAGCTCAACTGGTAAAATTGACTTAAAAACCGAAGAAATGAACACAATGCTACAATTGCGTTTTGGCGGTTCTATCCCAATTTCTTCTAGCGAAATTGGTAGTTTTAATTTCTTAATCTATGGAGATTATTTTTTGATTGGTGCTCTAGCTCAGGAATCGAACTATAATCCACGAATCGCATCTTTGTCGATTGGTTTGAGTTATATGTTTAAAATAAAATAATATGGAAAAGTTCGTAATTAGAGGCGGAAATAAGCTAAAAGGGAAAGTAAAAATTTCCGGAGCAAAAAACGGAGTTTTGGCGATGATGCCAGCTACTATTCTTTGTCCCGGAGTATACACATTACAAAATGTTCCTAACTTAAGAGATGTCTGGACTATGAGCAGATTATTTCATGATATGGGAATCCATTCTGAATTGAATGGAGATGAACTCTTCATAGACTCGCGGGGAATAAACAGCTTCGAAGCTCCCTATGAACATGTAAAGAAAATGCGAGCTTCATTTTACGTGCTTGGTCCTTTGGTTGGTCGATTTGGCAAAGCCAAAGTTTCACTTCCAGGAGGTTGTGCATGGGGTCCTCGTCCGGTCGATTTACACTTGAAAGGACTTGAAAAGCTTGGAGCCGAGATAAACATAGAAGGTGGATATGTTATTGCACAAGCAAAAAAATTGGTCGGAACAAGAATTCACTTAGATGTTCCCAGCGTAGGAGCAACAGGAAACATTATGATGGCAGCAGTTCTAGCTTCGGGAACAACTTTAATTTCTAATGCTGCAATAGAACCCGAAATCACAGCATTAGCAAAATTCCTTGTTAAAATGGGTGCCAAAATTAATGGAATTGGAACAAATATGCTCGAAATAGAAGGTGTTGATACTTTACATCCAACAAACGAAACGGTTATTCCCGACAGAATTGAAGCAGGAACTATTTTAATTGCTGGTGCAATAACAGAAGGGTTAGTAACTATAGAAAACTGTAATCCATATCACATAACCTCTATCATTTCCAAAATGGAAGAAGCGGGATGTACTTTCGAAATTTACGAAGACAAGGTTACTGTTAAAATGGAAGGTCCACCCAATCCTGTCGATATTACTACTGCTGTTTACCCAGGTTTCCCAACAGATATGCAATCCCAATGGGTCGCCTTTATGCTAAAATCTAAAGGTGTTGCAAGAATAACCGAAACAATATACCCTGACAGATTTAAACATATTCCAGAATTACAAAGACTTGGGGCACAAATTGAAATGAGCGATAACATTGCAATTGTTTATGGCGGCAAAAAACTTTCTGGTGCTACTGTTATGGGTTCAGATTTGCGTGGTAGCGCTGCTCTTGTACTTGGAGCTTTAATTGCAGAAGGAACCACAGAAATCCTCAGAATCTACCACATCGACCGTGGCTATGAATCAATCGACCGCAAGTTGCGTTCTCTTGGTGCTAATATTGAAAGAGTGCAAACAGACGAGTTTTAACAGATTCTTTAGCTCTCTTTATTGCGAATTTTATTGATTAAAATTCTTGCTTTTGTGCTGTAAATCGAACGAGGAAATTTAGTCAAAAGATCTAGAAAAGTATTAATTGCTTCAATTTGTTTATCCTGTTTATAAAGAGAATAGCCAAAGTTGAATACAACTTCATCGAAATAAATCGAAGAAGGAAACTTCTTTTGAAAATCTAAACATAGTTTTTCGGCGTTGGAATAGTTTTCGTTTTCAATTTGCTCATTAATAATTTGTAAGTAAATAAATTCTTCTAACTCTGTGCCTTCGGCTTTATTCTTTGCTTGCTCGAGCAAAATTATCGTCGAGTCCCGATTATTTTTTTCTTTCATAAGTTCGGATTGTGCAAATAATGAAAAAGCAAGATTATACTGTTTAAATTTTTCAACTAAAAGACTTAATCTTAATGCTTCGCTTGTAATTTCCGAGGGTGAGTCTTCAATAAGTAGTGAAAAGTAATATTGGGCAGAATCAAAAGCAGATTGATAGTAGAAAGTCTTCCCAATTTTCATCAATGAAAGAAAATATTCATATGGTTTACTATTCTTTGCTGAATTTTGTACTTCCCTATAAATATTTAAAGCGTCGTTAAATTTATGCTCAAAAATATAAATATCCCCCAAAAGCAACTTGGACTTTAAAATAATTGGATAATATTGGTTTTTTAATAGTTCCTTCAATATGCTTTCCGCTCTTGAAAATTCTCCGAGGTATTGACTGCATAATTGAGCAATACGATATTTTGTCTCAAAAAAAGGGGCACTATTTGGAGAAAAATTTTCAAGGGCACGCTCATATTGGTCGATTACCTTTTTAATTAAATCTTTATCAACTAATTTTCTTTGTGAAATTTTAAAATCGGTGGCTTTTGCAATTCCAAGAATGGCACTGGACAAATATGGTGATTTTTTCCCCATAGAAACAATATACTCAAAAGCTTTAAGAGCAATATCAAATTCCCCATCGCTAATTGCTGTTTGAGCAAATCTATATACTACTGCTCCACCCGCTTTAGTGGACTCATCTAATTCTTGGTTTATGTGGAGTGCTTTATCGAATTCTTTAACAGAATATAAAAACCAAGCATAAATACTTTTGTAGTTTATATTATTTTCTCTGCTTTTTATTTTCTTCTCAAAGATTTCTCTAAATTTTTTATTCTCAATTAATAAAGAAATCTTTGCTTGCAACCAATTGAAATCTCTATTTAAATCGAATCCAGAAAACATTTCATCAATACAATTTTCAATATTGCCAGTGATTAAATATAGATTAATCAATTCATTATTAAAAAGAATTTTAGATCCAAGATTTTTACGGCCGTTTAGTAATGTTTCAATTGCATAATTAAACTGCCGAAGGTTGCTCTGAACTTCTGCAATTTTTAAATATGTGGAATCACTTCGAGGATTAGTTGAAATCGCATTTTGCCAATAGGATTTTGCTTGTTCATAATTTCCTGTCAACCAATGAATTTCACCAGCCAACAAAAATAATTCAAAAGTTTTTCTAAAATTAAATTGCTCATCTATCAAAGGTAGAATTTCGCTAAATTTATTCTGAGCTTTTTTACACCTGACTAAACCATTGAAATAATCTATGTTTTGGTTGTTCCTTTGGTATAATTCAAAGTAAATTTCTTCAGCCTTAGAAAAATCCCCATTTTTTTCAAAACTTTGCGCAAGCTTGAACTTTTGCTCAAAAATATTCTGCGAAAAAATATTTACTGAACAAAACAAAAAAAGAAAAAATATTAACTTTGTTTTTTTCATTGATAATTGAGCTTAAATAATCTTTATTGACGTTTTTTTTAAAAATGTGTTTTATTGTCCTATGAATGAAAAAAATTATGCACTATATCGTTTACTACAAAATTTAAAAGAAAGCGAAATTGAAACAGAAAATTACTGGATACCCTCAATATGGAAAAGTCCAGAAGAACCTGGAGCTATTATTAATGTTGATCCAATAGATTTTTTTATTGACCAAATTGAATGGATATTCGATCACCCAAGCAAAGAAGAAAACAATCAAAACAAAACACAATTAACTTACTGTATGATGATTCGGCATACAACTTCTTTCGACCATAATATAGACGGAAAAATCGAAATCTCGCCATTAAATAATAAATTTTATGAAACAGGTACATTTTTAAAAACAATAGCATTGTTACCCTACATTAAATCACTTGGTACCGACATTCTTTATCTTTTACCAATTAGTGAAATATGTTCAGTTGGAAAGAAAGGAAACCTTGGTTCACCTTACTCATATAAACATCCAATGCGTCTTGAGCCCAGACTTGGTGAACCTTTTCTAAATCTATCGCTCGAGGAACAATTTGCAGCACTTGTAGAAGCTTGCCATCTTTTAGGTATAAAAGTTGTCCAAGAGTTTGTTTTTCGAACCTGCGGGATATCTTCCGATTTGGCACTTGAACACCCCGATTGGTTTTATTGGGTTAAAGAAGAATTTCTGGAAAATGATTCCTATGCCCCTCCAAAATTCACTTCTGATCAAATTGAAAACATTAAAACAAAGGTTGAAAATCAGGATTTTGAAGATTTAATCACCCCAGATATTAGTTATAAAAATCTATTCACCGAAATTCCAACCAATGTTAAAATTGAAGGGGAAGTTCCAGTTGGTTTTTTAGAGGATGGTACTCGTGTTCGAATTCCTTATGCTTTCGCCGACTGGCCCCCAAACGATTTACAACCACTATGGAAGGATGTAACCTACTTCCGCTACTACTACCATCCCGAATTTAACTATATTGCTTACAATACTGTTCGAATGTATTCCAAAGAACTAATTACTAATGGCAAAAAAGTAGAATCGTTGTGGAACTTCATATCTGAAATAATTCCTCATTATATTACCAAATTCGATATCGATGGAGCAATGATCGATATGGGTCATGCAATTCCAGAAGAACTTCTAAATATGATTTTTATAAAAGCACGTGAAAAGAAAGAAGATTTTATTTTTTGGGAAGAAAATTTTAATGTGCACCCACATTCAAAGGAGCAACGCTACAATGCTACGCTCGGTTATTTATTTTTCGATCAATCGGACCCATCAAAATTAAAGGAAATCATAAAAAAAATTGAAAAAAAAGAATTTTCACTGCCATTCTTCTTGACCCCTGAAACTCACAACACACCTCGCTCTGCTCGTTTTGGTTGCGATTTCAATAAGCTTACATTTGCTTTTAATTCATTTTTACCTGGAATCAGATTTATTCTTTCTGGCTTTGAACTTTGTGACCAATTACCTTACAATACTGGTTTGAACTTCACCGCAGAGGAAATCGATAGCATCACCCCTGAAAAATTGCCTCTTTTTTCTATTTCCTCATTGCCTTGGAACACTTCAAACATTATATCTTTTATAAAAGAAACTAATGAAATTTTAAAAGAGCTTAATGTCCTTTCCGAAAGCTTCGACCAAATAAAAATCTTTAGTCTAATTTCTTCAAATGAAGCGGTTGTTGCATTCAAAAGAAAATTCAAGGATTTCGATATAATTCTGATTGCAAATTTTTCAAACAAAGATCAAAAAACATTTATAGAAGGGGATAATTCATTTCTAAGATCCTCGGAAATAATTTTGGGTGAATATTGTATGAATAGTAATAATGAAATTATTCTTTTACCTTTTGGATTTGCTGTTTTTAAAAACTTTAAGCAGTAGTAAGAATTGCAATCATTAAAATTTTTGCCCCATTATCCTTTAGTAGCTTGCCACAATGGTAAAGTGTTGAACCTGTTGTAATTACATCATCAACAAGTATAATATTTTTACCTCTAATCATAGAACTATCGCAAACTAATTGGAAAACTCCAGATACGTTTTCCTTCCTCTCTTCTAATATTAATTCAGTTTGTGATTTAGTATAAACAATTCTTTGGATTATTTCTTTTCTCAAAGGAATTCCTATAGCGTTTGAAATTGCCTCTCCAATTATCTCTGCTTGATTAAAACCTCGTTCACGCTTGCGTGCACGATGAATTGGAACTGGAACCACAAAGTCAACAAAGAGCTCTTGACTCTTTAATTCATTAAGGATATATTCTCCAAGAAGCCGACCAGCAAAGTAACCAATTTTAATAAACTTAGAGTACTTTAAATAATGTATAATTTTAAGATATTTATGTTCATTTTCTGAATCGAAAAGTGCAAATGCATAAGAAAAAGGATTCTTTTCAACACCGAAATGCTTATCAATCCTATCAAGTATTGCACTTGAGCTTTTAGGCTTTGGGACTTGTGCCCAACAATCAATGCAAATATGTTCAGATTTAAGTCTATTATGTTGGATAATACTTCCGCAAAGGATACACCTCGGTGGTGCAATTACAAAACTAATAGAGTTCAGGATATCAAGAAACTTCACTCTTTGAAAACTCTTTTTGTATTTCCTTTTTTAAGAAAAATTCAAACGAAAAAAAACTATTGGGAAAATAAAAAAGGAAAATACCGAAAAGTATAAGAAGAACATTTTCTAATATTTTCTTTAAACCTACATACTCAAGATGACCAGAAAAACAACCACAATTGATATTAAGTCCCCTTATCCAAGCAGTAGCAACCATAATTGTAAAGATAAAAATTAGAATTGTAGATATAAAAGAAGTTGTTTTAACTCTTAATCCCAATACTAATAATAGACCAATAAGTACTTCTATCCACGGAAGAACAATTGCAATTATTTGTGAAATAAAATCGGGGAAAATCCGATAATTACTAATCTCTTTAAAAAAAACACCGGGGTTGTTGATTTTACCAACAGCAGCATAAATAAAGACAATGCCTAAACAAATTCTACAGAAAAATGCAATAATTTCTATAAAATTATTTCGTCTCATTGTTTTATTTTAAAATAAAAGTATTAAACGAAAAAGTAAAATAAAAATTTTCGGGGCAATTAAATGGCTCTTATTCGTTCAATTTCAGGAATTCGGGGACAAATCGCTAAAGACCTTACACCAAGAGTAATTGCCGAATATGTTGCAGGTTTTTCAGAAATTATTCCACAAGGCAAAGTCGTAGTTGGTAGAGACGGAAGAAATTCTGGTGTTTGGTTAGAGAACATCGTAGTTGGGACACTTCTTGCTATGGGGCGGGATGTTATCCGTTTAGGAATTGTTCCTACTCCAACTGTTCAAGTAATGGTCACAGAATTAAGTGCTGCAGGTGGGATTTCGATAACCGCTTCTCATAATCCAATTGAATGGAATGGATTGAAACTTATTAATCAAGAAGGGGTGTTTTTCGGACAATACGAAAACAAAAAATTGTTTGAAATAGTAGACAATTATGCTTTTAAATGTCCTAACAATTTCAGTTCTGTTATAACAAATTATGATGCTGCAATTCAAACACACATAAATAGAATTTTAGAGCTACCGATTTTCAAAGAAACCAGTTTATTAAATAAAATTAGGGACAAAAAATATAAAATCTTAATAGATTGTAACAATGCCTCCGGTTCTTTTGCTTTGCAAGAGTTGTTAAAAAATTTTGGGGCGGAAGTTATTCCAATTAATTGTGAACCAAATAGCTTATTTGTGCATCCCCCGGAACCAAATCCCCAAAACTTGGCTGAAACTTCAAAGAAGATAGTTGAATATCACGCAGACATTGGTTTTGCTGTTGACCCTGATGCTGACCGATTAGTTATCTTTGACGAAAAAGGAACTCCAGTTTGGGAAGAATTAACTATTGTTTTAGCAATACAAAGTGTTGGCGAAAATTTAGAATACTTTTATCCCAAAAGTAACAAAATTGTAGTTAACTACTCTACAACAAGTCTTTGTGAATATATTGCTAAACAATATGGATTAGAAGTCTTAAGGGCCCCTGTTGGAGAGATAAACGTGGTAAACAAAATGAAAGAAGTTTCGGCAATTATTGGCGGAGAAGGAAGCGGAGGTGTAATCCTTCCACTTTGCCACTATGGACGCGATTCTTTAGTGGGGATTTCATTGATCCTCGCTCTTGTGGAAAAACTTAACGTTAAAATTACCGAACTTGTTTCGAGTTTCCCAGAATTAAAGATGGAAAAGAAAACTTTTCAGATTTACAATGACTTGGAAGAGAAAATAGAAAATCTTGTGGAATTTCTCGGGCTTAGTTTGATGGATGTCGATACCGAGGATGGCTTCCGAATAAGTTTAGAAAATGGCTGGATTCAAATTCGTAAATCCAATACAGAACCCATTGTAAGAGTCGTTTGTGAAAATTTTGATAAAACAGAGCAAGAAAGAATATCAAAAATATTAGATAAAATATTTAACTCATAAAAAATGCTAAATGTTTCAATTCTTACTATAGGCGATGAAATATTAATTGGACAAGTTGTAAATTCTAATGCGAGCTGGATTGCCCAACGTTGTCTTGAAGTTGGTGCATCAATTAAAGAACATTGTGCTGTTGGGGACAATGAAAAGGATATTTTGCAAGCTTTGGAAAGACTTTTGCTATCGTCCGATATTGTTATTATCACTGGGGGATTAGGTCCAACTATCGATGACCTTACCAAACCTGTTTTAGTTAAATTTTTTGATGATGAGTTATATTTTTCAGAAGAAGTTTTCCAATGGATTAAAGAATATTATTCCGTTCGTGGCATTACAGAGGTTTCGGAAAGGAACAAAAATCTTGCTTTCATTCCCCGAAAATGCAAACCATTGAAGAACATTGTTGGCACTGCTCCCGGAATGCAATTTGAAATGAATCAAAAAGCGGTTTTCTCTTTACCTGGAGTACCTAAAGAAATGCAATATTTGATGCAAGAATATGTTCTCCCTTATGCCAAGCAAAAAATAATTAATAACAATCTTCCATCACATTTATTCAAAGTCATTCAAACTTGTGGAATTGCTGAAAGTGTTCTTGCCGACAAACTCGTTGGCATAGAAGAAGTTTCAAAAGAGGTAAGTGTTGCTTTCCTTCCTTCGTATAAAGGCGTGCGATTAAGAGTTGAATCGAAAGGTAAAAAATTAAACGAAGCAGAGAAAAATATCAAAAGGGTTTTGGATTTCATCTATTACCGTATTGGAAAATACATATTTGGCGAAGGAGAGGTAACTTTAGCACAAGTTGTTGGTAAAATTTTAAAAGAAAGAAAAGAAACAATTGCTGTTGCGGAATCCTGCACTGGTGGACTTCTTGGTGGAGAATTCACAAACATTCCCGGAAGCTCCGATTATTTTCTTGGTGGAATTATCGCTTACAGTAACGAAATAAAGGAAAGTATACTCGGAGTTAAAAAAGAAACCTTGCAACAGTTTGGAGCCGTTAGTCAAGAAACCGCTACTCAAATGGCTGAAAATGTTCGTAAACTTTTTAATTCTACCCATGGAATAAGTATAACAGGAATTGCTGGTCCAACTGGTGGAACAAAAGAAAAGCCAATTGGAACTGTTTGGATTGCCTTGGCAACGCCCGAAAAAACTATTTCAAAAAAATATTTATTCGGGGTGGAAAGACAAATTAATCGAGAACGAAGTGTTTCTGCGGCATTAACAATGCTTTATTCGTATTTAAGCAACATAGAGTTATGAAAATTCTCGGAATCGAGACTTCATGCGATGAAACCTCTGCTGCATTAGTTCAAAACGGTAAAACGCTCAGTAATATTATTTCTTCTCAAACAATCCATAAATACTTTGGAGGTGTCGTTCCCGAAATTGCATCACGAATTCATCTTCAAATCATTTCTAAAATAGTCGAAGACGCTTTAAATGAAGCAAATACCAACATAAAGGAAATCGACGGAATCGCTGTTACAACGCAACCAGGTTTAATAGGTTCCCTACTTGTTGGAACGAATTTTGCAAAGGGGCTCTCCCTTAGATATTCTAAACCTTTAATTCCTGTCGACCATATCGAAGGTCACATATATTCTGGTTTCTTAGAAAAATACGATGTCAAATTCCCTTTTATCACCCTTGTAGTAAGCGGAGGTCATACAATACTTTTTCTCGTTAACTCTTTTAGTGATTACAAAATTATTGGTGCTACACGCGACGATGCCGCTGGAGAAGCATTTGACAAAATTGGTAAACTTCTTGGGCTTGAATATCCAGCAGGTGCAAAAATCGACAATCTTGCAAAGAAAGGAAATCCCTATAAATACGATTTCCCGCGTGGTTTGATTAATTCTAATGATTTCGATTTTAGTTTCAGCGGGTTAAAAACTTCATTTCGCTATTTCATCGAAAGGAATTTTGGAAATTATTCGAAAATTGATGATGTTGTGCTTTGCGATTTGTGTGCCTCTGTTCAGGAAGCAATCGTCGATGTTCTCGTTGTAAAAAGCATTAAAGCTCTTGAACATTATTGCATCCAAAGCCTTGTAATTGCTGGTGGTGTCTCGGCAAATTCACGGTTGAGAACAAAAATCCAAAAACTTGCTCAAGAAAAAGGGTTCAATGTAATTATTCCTAAAATTCAGTATTGTATGGACAATGCTGCTATGATTGCGTTACTTGGTGAATTAAAACTACTGGCCGAAGGGAAAGAAAGATTTTTTAGATACGATATTACAGCCAACCCGACTCCAATAAGGTCAAGAAAAAAATAATAAGTCATAGGCTCCTAACAATTCTAAACCCAAAGTTCAATTGTTGGTCTTCTGGAAATTGTCGGCTACTACTTCTACCGAAAATTGTTCCTCTTTGCCAACAACCTCCTCTAACAACGTGTGTCTTTCCCGAGCTCGGTCCAACAGGATTAACTTTAGGGGATTTATTATAATAAAACGGTTCGAACCAGTCCCAACACCATTCCCAAACGTTACCATGCATATCATAAATTCCCCAAGTATTTGGCAACTTTTCGCCAACAGGATGTGGTTTCATTCCTGAATTAACATCGAACCAGCCCATATCAAGTGGATTTCCATTTCCAGAGAAATCATCCTGAGAACCAGCTCTACAAGCATATTCCCATTCTGCTTCGGTTGGGAGCCTAAAACCATTTGCAAGTGTATCCCAAATTACATTAGCTGAGTCTATTATAATATAGCAAGTATCTAAGTCCATCAATTTTGAGAGTTTATTGCAAAAAAGAATTGCTTCGAACCAACTAACATTTGATACAGGGAGGTCATTACCAATAAAAGGACTTGGATTATAGTCAAAAAGTGTATTCCATTGTTTTTGTGTTATTTCAAATTTTGATACTAAAAAATTCCGAGTTAAGGTTATATTATGAATAGGTTGCTCATATCCCAACCCAGTGTTCGACCCCATAAGAAAGGTGCCAGAATTAACACGAATAAATTCAATTTTAGGATATGGTCGGTAATTAAACACCAAAGAATTAGATGTGTCAGTTCCTATTACAATTCTTAATTCACCAGCATAAAGACTTTTGGATGCATAAAACTGAATAAAACTATTATTCCATTTAATACATTCTTTTGAATGGATGCGTAAAGAAGAATCGACTAAATCGACTAAAATGTATGAAGAATCACTTAATAAACCTAAAAATTCACCATAGATAGTTACAAGGTCGAATGGATGAATTTCTTCGGGAATAATTTTATGAATAACAGGCTTATTTGTAGAGTAATCCGTCAATTTCTCTTCTGTGCAGGAAAGAATAAAAATCAAAACAAAAATTAGGACACTAAACTTTTTGCAAAACATTTTTCAAACCATTGTACAATAAATCCACTTCATTTTCAGTAATAATTAAAGGAGGGACAAGTCTTAAAACATTTCTTGAAGTAGCATTGGTAATTATCTTCACTTCCAAAAGCTTTTCTACAAGTTTAGAAGCATCAAAACTTAATACCAAACCACGCATCAATCCCCTTCCTCGAACTTCTATAACTTTCTCGGGGTACTCTTCTTTTATTTGATGTAAGGCTTTATCCAAATAAGTTGATATTGATTTAATATGCTCAAGTAGAAATGGAACAATCTCGGTTATTGTAGCCAGTCCAGCAGCACAAGCTACAGCATTCCCACCAAAAGTAGTTCCGTGCATTCCTTTCTCGAAAATATTTTCCAGCTCTTTCGAAACAAGAATTCCCCCAAGTGGAAGTCCACCACCAAACCCTTTTGCTATCGTAACAATATCGGGAACAAAGCCCCAGTGCTGGAATGCAAACATCTTCCCAGTTCTAAAAAGACCCGATTGGACTTCGTCGGCAACAATTAAAAAGTTGTATCTCTTTTTCAAATTCCATAAAGTTTCTACAAACTTATCATCAACTTCGGAGATACCACCCTCGCCCTGAATAAATTCGAGAAAAACTCCAGCAGTATCGGAATTCAAATTGCTTTTCAGTGCTTCAATGTTGTTAAAAGGAAGAATCTTGATTCCTTCCAAAAATGGATACATTAAATCTTTATACAGAGGTTTATCCATTAAAGAAAGAGAACCATAGGTTCTTCCATGAAAACCTCCAGTAAAAGAAATAATTATATTCTTTTTCCTTTGATTCCCCCAGCGCCGAACAATTTTTAAAGCTCCTTCGTTAGCCTCTGTTCCGGAATTAGTGAAAAAAATTTTACTAAATTCAGAAAGTTCGATGATTTTCTCCGCAAGTTCTATTTGCACATCTTGATAAAAGTAGTTCGATATATGCATGTATCGAAGTATTTGCCTTTCAATTGCCGATAACACTTTTGGGTGGGAATGTCCCAACAAATTAACTGCTATACCAGCAAGGAAATCAAGATATTTATTCCCATAAATGTCGTAAATATAAGAACCTTTTGCATACTCGACAATTATTTGATATCTCTTGTACGTTTGTAATATAAATTGCTTTTCCTTCTGTATTAATTCCGAGGAACTAATTTTTTCACCTCATCTTTAATGAAAAAAGCAAAATTAAGAAATAGTTACAGGAATTTACTGCTAAAAAAGGGAACTGATTATTTTCCATCACCAATTATGAAAGGAGAGCTTTGTTTTCCCCCACCAAGTATGATAATTTTAGAATTTGGGGAATTAACCAATTCCTTTTGAACCTTAATTAATTCGAATTGAAGTATTTTTTCACTTAAACCAGAATTAATGATCCTTGGCGCATCGGCTATACCTTGTGCTTCAACCCTCGTTCTTTCTGCTTCTTGTTTTTACTTTTGAAGAACATATTCCATCCTTTGGGCTTCCTGAACAGCTGTAACGTTCTATACTTTCTTTGACTGACTGCGGTAATGCAATAATTCGAACTAACAATCTTTCCAAAACAATACCTCTTTTCTGGAACTCATCGAAAATTTTTTCACGAATTTTCTGTTCAAATTCTTCGCGTTTACCCGAAAAAAGAGAAATTGCATCGTAATATGTGGCACTTTCGCGAATTCCAGTTCTAGTAACAGGTCGAATAATTTTATCTTGATAATTTAAACCAATTTCACGATAAATCTTTGGCGCTTGGTCAGGATTAATCCTATATAAAACAGTAAGGTCGATAGTTACTTCTTAGCCATCTCGGCTAAGTACACGAATAGCATCATCGTGGTCACGAACTGCTTCATCGGTACTTCCACTCATCGTGAAACTTTGCGTTTGAATAGACATTTTTTTAATTTCGATAAATGGATTAACAAAAATTAAACCTTCGTAAAGAACTTTGGTTGCACCTTTCCAAAAAATATTTGAACTCCAACATGCCCAACGTCCACTTGCCTAATTGTTGAAGTTAAAAAAGCCAATGAATGATATAAGCAAGCCAATGGTTATTAAACTTTTACGATATTTTCCAATTCCAATTGGCATTTTAAGACCAAAAAAACTAATACCAAAATTATTAACCCAATTGCAAGTAAAAACATATCCCCTCCATATTTATTTCCAAAGATTAATTATCACTCTTCCAGTTTGATTTCCATTTATTATTATTTCAATTTCAGTATTTAAATCATTAAGTGAAACTTCTCTATAAATATTATCAAAACTTATTTTCCAATTGGAAGCAAGTAGTTCCCACACTTTAAGCCTTTTATCCATTTTGGTTTCTGCAGAATCTATCCCTACTAATGAAACTCCACGCAAAATGAATGGATAAACTGTAATCTCAAGTTTGTCGCTTTCAACCAAACCAACACTAGTTACAACTCCATTAAAATCCGTAGAACGAATAGCAGTCGATAAAGTATTTCCCCCAACATTATCAACAACAGCAATCCATTTGCGTGGAAGCAATGGTTTACCACTCAAATCGACTACCTCGGAACGATGGATCACTTCTTTTGCTCCCAAGTTAATAAGATAATCCTTTTTATCCAGCTTTCCAGTTGAAGCAACCACATAGTAACCAATTTTGGATAACAATGCAACAGCAATTGTACCAACGCCACCAGTAGCTCCCGTAACAAGAACTTTGCCCATTTCTGGCGTGATTTTTCTTTCTTGAAATTCGAAAGCACAAAGTCCAGCTGTAAAACCAGCCGTTCCATAAATCATACTTTCCAACAATGTCAATCCTTTCGGTAAAGGGACAACCCAACTGTCAGGAACTCGAATATATTGCCCAAAACCACCAGAGGTATTCATTCCTAAATCGTAACCAGTGACTAAAACTTGATCTCCATCTTTGAACCTTGGTGAACGCGATTCAACTACAAAACCACATGCATCAATCCCAGGGGTATGAGGATACTTTCGTGTTATCCCTTTATGACCTCGAGCAGAAAGAGCATCTTTATAATTTAGAGATGAATAAAGAACCTTAATCAAAACATCTCCATCAGGTAAATCTTCGATTTTCTTTTCTCCAACGAAGCGTCGAAATTTGTTTGGTTCATACTCTTCCACAATGAAGGTTTTAAAAATTTCCCTTTCCATAATTTCTGACTCACTTTTGGGAAAAACAAAAATAATGAGGCAAACTCAAAAAACAAAATTATTACAAACTCTAAAAATATTTTTGTCAATGGATATACAATAATTACTTTGTTTTTTTATAAGGAGAAACTATGGCATTAAGAGATAATTTAAAAGAAGAAGAAAAGCAATGTGTTGAAGTAAACGATTATGTTGAACTTGCAAAAAAAGCTCTATTTGAACCAGCCGACCAGGAGTATGCCATTGAATTACTTGAACAAGCTGAAGACGAATGTAAGTTCCCAAATGAGTATGTTGCTGTTGCTGAAGTTTATAGCCAAATTGGGAATAAAGAAAAAGCCAAAGAACTTTATGAAGCTGCTGAAGAAAATGCTTTTGAACCAATTGAATTTGCAAAAATTGCACATAGCGTGTGCGTTTTTTTGAATGACAAACAAAAATCATTTGAAATGTTCCAAAATGCAATCAAAGATGTAAAAAAGAACGAAGAAATAGAAACAATTTTATATTTTATTGTTCAGGACTTCCAATCTTCAGAGTTTCTCGATAGTCTCCTTATGAGTTTAATTTCAAAATTCAAGAAATTAGAAGAACTTAAGAAATTAATCATAGATTTAAGGCAGAAATCCACCGATATTAACTTGATTAAAACTATTTTGAAATCCTTCGAGAAAAATGTCAACGGAATAGATGATTTATGTGAATTTTCTTTAATTATTCTTGAATTGCTCGAAGATAAAGAATGGGCTGAATCTATTTTAAACGAGGCTTTAGAAGATGCTAAATTCACTAAAGAATTTCTCAATTTAGCAGAAGCTTTTTTCAAAATTCAAAATATTGAAAAAGTAAAGGAACTTATCAAGCAAGCTAAAGATTTTTCGACTTCGGCTGAAGAAAATTACCAAATTGCCCTTAGTCTTTGGAAGTTCTTTAAAGATAAAGAGCAAACGACTGAACTTCTGAAAAAATCCTATAGTAATTTAAAAGATAAGAAAACAATGTTTGAATTAATAAATTTTGCAAAAAGTGAGATTGAAAATTTAGAACTTGCCAAAGAAATACTTGATTTTACTTTTCTAAAAACAACTGCTATTACTGAATTACAGGAATTGATAAAACTTACCAATAATCTTTTTAGCAACAAAGAACTAACTCGCGAGAAATTTATTTACATACTTGAAAAAGTTAACGAAGTTGGTGACATAATTAAAATCGCAAAAGATTGTTTTTTGGTAACTAGCGACAAAGAAACAACCTTGCCTTTCTTTCAAAAGGCTTTAGAGAATGCTTCAAAATTTGAACAGTTAATTGATATTGCAAAAAATTATTCACAATTGTTCGATGCCGATGATTTCTTGGCGAAGATACTTAAACAATCTGAATCTTTTGCACAAACTACTTCGGAATTTATTACTTTAGGACAAATGTTTTATGATACACTTAATGATTGCGAGGAAGCGAGGACAAAATTCGAAAAGGCAGAAGAAATTGTAGCAAGTTTGCTAGACATGAAACAAGTGGTCGAAAGTGTGAAGAAATACTTTAATAAAGACGGGCAATGGGTAGAACGAGTTGAAGAAAAATTAAAAAAGAGAGAGGAAAACCAAAAAGCTTATGAAGAATTTCAAAAACTTGAACGAGAAGCAAAATACTTAAAAGATTACCTTCATCTGGCAAATCGAGTTTTTATTGAACTAAATGACAAATACTACATTAAAAAAATTCTCAATAGTGCTTTGTCATTATTAGATAACCAATATTTAAACATAGAAAACTATTACAAACTTGGCAAAGCAATTATTGATTATCTAAATGATAAAAAGTGGGTTGTAAACATCGTCGATAATCTTTATACTTCGAGAATAAAGTTCTTAAATGACTTATCGGAACTTTGTAAATTTGTTTCTGATTTAATTCCTGATAAAGAGAAGTCCAAAGAACTAGTAGAAAAATATCTTAACAATTGGAAATTAAAAGTTGAAAACCATAAAGATGCAATTAAACTAGCTTGGATAATGCAAGAAAATAATTTTAATCAAAGTGAGATTCAAGACTTTCTTAAACAATTTGTGAAAAGTGCCTCAGAATTCCCTGATTTGTATTCTTTCTTAGAATTGTCCCTTATTAATAATTTTACAAACTTTAAGGAGCAGATAATTAGTAAAATTTGGAATTCTATTAAATCCGTGAATGAACTATTTGAATTAGTCAAACTACTAAAAAGGTTCAATTTTGAAGAAGAAGAATTAATTAGCAAATATATTGAATATGCCGAAAAAGTATCAACAACAAGAGAATTGATCGAACTTTCAGAGCTATATTATCAACTTTTTGATCAATCAAACGCTTTACTTTTCTTTAAAAAAATAGAACAAAGAATCCCAAAAGAAAGCAAAGAAATATTTGATAAAATAAAAACAATTATTGTTGAACAAAAATGCGTTTAACAAAGGAGTAAAAATGAAATTAATTTTCTTAGGACCACCAGGGGCTGGGAAAGGTACCCAAGCAGAATTTATTTGTAAGGATTTCAATATTAAACAATTATCCACAGGTGACCTTTTGAGATATCACCGACAAAAAGGCACCGAGCTTGGGAAAAAAGCCCAGGAATTTATGGATAAAGGTGAATTAGTTCCCGATAATTTAATTGTCGAAATGATTCGAAACGAACTAACAAAAGAAGAATATCAAAATGGATTCCTTTTGGACGGTTTTCCAAGAACAATTCCGCAAGCCGAAGCATTGGACAAACTTCTTGAAGAACTTAATTTAAAACTTAACGCCGTTTTGGTCCTAGAGGTTCCAGCAGAAGAATTGATAAGAAGACTAACTGCTCGAAGAACCTGCCGTGTATGTGGTAAAACTTATCATTTAATATACAATCCCCCAAAGGTAGATGGTAAATGCGACATTGATGGAGGTGAACTATACCAAAGAAGCGATGATAATGAAGAAACCGTTCGAAACCGTTTAAATGTTTACGAAAAACAAACTAAACCATTAGTTGCATATTATACATCAAAAGGTTTAGTTTATTTAATAGATGGTTCTGGAGAAATTAATGAAATTTATAAACGAATAAAAGCAATTTTAGATACAAAATAGTTGGATTTCCACCAGAGTTAGGAGCTCATAGCCTGGAGAAAGTCACGATTTGATCTCGTACCTTTCATTTTGTCGAGTAAGAATTCAATAGCTTCAACAGGCTGCATTTCGCTAAGCACTTTTCTTAAAATCCAGACGCGATTAAGCTCCTCGGGAGTAAGAAGTAGTTCTTCCTTGCGAGTACCACTTCTATTGACATCGATGGCGGGAAAAACTCTTCGATCGGATATTCTACGGTCAAGCACAAGCTCCATATTCCCAGTCCCTTTAAATTCTTCAAAAATGACCTCATCCATCCTACTTCCAGTCTCTATCAATGCAGTTGCAATGATAGTTAATGAACCTCCTTCTTCAATATTTCTCGCAGCACCAAAAAAGCGTTTTGGTTTGTGAAGAGCATTAGCATCTACCCCACCAGACAAGATTTTCCCTGAATGAGGAGTAACTGTATTACTTGCTCGGGCTAATCGAGTAATTGAATCAAGAAGGATAACTACATCAAGTTTTGCTTCCACAAGTCTTTTTGCTTTTTCAAGAACCATATCGGCAACTTGCATATGTCTTTCGGGGGGTTCATCAAAAGTTGATGAAATAATTTCAGCTTTTACGGAACGAGCCATATCTGTAACCTCTTCAGGTCGTTCATCGATTAATAAAATTATTAACTTAATCTCAGGATGATTTTTGACTATTGCATTTGCCATTTGCTGTAGAAGTATTGTTTTCCCCGATTTCGGTGGAGCAACAATTAAACCTCGTTGACCTTTACCTATTGGACAAAGCAAGTTCACAATTCGCATAGAATAATCAGTTGGACCAGTTTCGAGGTTGATTCGTTTTATTGGGTAAGTGGGTGTTAGGTTATCGAAAAGTGGTCTATCGCGAAGCAAATTTGGTTCAAGATAATTAACACTTTCGACTTTAAGCAAAGCGTAATACCTTTCGCCTTCTTTAGGTGGACGAACTTGACCACGAATCGTATCACCAGTTCTTAACCCAAACCTCTTTATTTGCGATGGCGAGACATAAACATCATCGGGTGAATTTAAGTAATTATAATCTGCAGAACGTAAAAATCCGTATCCATCTGGTAAAATTTCAAGCACACCTGTTGCGCTCAATACATTCTCTTCAATAGTTTCTTTAGACTTGCTTTGCGTTTGTGCTTGAAGGATTTTTAATATTAATTCTTGCTTGCGTAGATCCGAAAAATCTGTTATGCCAAGGGACTTAGCAATAGCAGTTAGTTCAGCAATTTTTTTGGATTTTAGCGTTTCAAGGTCGATCATTTCTTTGGTAGAAGGGTTGTTGTTTCCATCAAGTTTGAATGCCATTTTCTATTCTCCTTTTATTTTGATTATTTTGCTATCCAGGAAAGGGAACAAAAACATAGAACAAATAACAAATAATTTTGTATTTTTAAAAATTATTTTTTAAATTTCCCCTCAAAATTATTGACGAAATTACAAAAAAATTGTTGTGATATGGACATAAAATCTAGGAATAAAATATTTGTTTTTGTTACTGTTATTATTATAGGAATAATCATTTTTTTGACTGTTAACAATGTAGTTACAATAAATCAATTAGCAAAGGAATGTGTAGAATTGAAAGATAATTTAGAAAGTATCAAACAAGAAAATATTTTCTTAATGAATCAAGTAAATGAGTTAGAAAAACCTGAAAGAATAATAAAAACAGCAAACGAAAAACTAAAAATGAATTTACCTAACAAACCAGCCAAAGAACTTTCATTTCATTATTAAAAATAGCATTGGGGCTGTCGCAAAAAGCGACAACCCCATAAAATTACAATTAGGGATTCCAGAATGTCTTATCCCACCAGAGTTTATCTGTAAAGATAAAATCTATATTTTGGAAGTTAGGGGCTACCTTTATCACATTTTCATAATTGTACAATCGCTCGGATTGTGGGTATGGGAAACGGCGAGGTATTTTATCACCTTTCACTGGAGTAAGAGTGGGAAATCCTGTTCTCCTCCAATCGGTATAAACTTCAGGTGAGAAGAAACAGGCAATATACTTTTGCTCGATAATGTTTTTCAGTGTCAAATTATTTTCACCAACATCCACAGATGGTTGTGACCAATAAGTTTGAGCATCATTATCGGAAACACCAACTTTTTTCATCGAAGCAAGAATTCCTTCTTTATATGCATTATAAGCAGCAGTTGTGTTCCCTTTTGCAAGTTGACATTCGGATTCGATAAATTTGGCTTCAACATAGGTAATGAAAGGAACTGGGGAATTGATACTGGCATAAAAAGGTCCGAGTGGTGATTCCTCGGAATATCCTCCATTTGGGTCTTGTTTGGCAAAGAATGGTCTTCGCGGATCATTAAAGTTATTCATTAATTTCATTAAGGCCGGACCCATTGAGATATCGCCGCGTTGAACATTAAATTGGTACAAAGGATTTGCTTCTGTTTCTTTATCGGTAAAGTTTACTTGCATATCATCATCATTGCTTGTAAAACCATTTTGCAACGCAGCAAGAGCTTTATCATACTCTTTGATATGCAGATAGAATCGAGCTTTTAGAGTATAGGCTGCTTTGATCCAATTTGCAGTTTTACCGCCATAGATGAAATCATCAGCACCGGGAATGAAAATACTGGTAGTAGACTGCAAATGAGTAATAGCACTATCGAGTAATTTTTGAATTGAGTTGTAGATTTCCTCTTGAGTATCCAATTTGGGTGTAAGATTTTCATTACCTTTAAATGCTTCGGAATATGGAATTGCACCAATTAAGTCTGTCCACATTCCCAAACTGAAAGCCATAAGTACTTCGGCAACACCTTGGTAATAGGGTGATTGCAACTCGGAAGCTTTTGAGATAATATAATGCAAATCTACCATTGGCCCAGCATACATTGTATTCCAAGCATTGCTAATGTCATCCTCCTTGAATGTATAGTTATAAATTCCCAGATGCTGACGATTATTCCCAAAGAATTGTTGTGTAAAGCATCCTGTAAATCGACCAATGTCTCCACCAAGTACATATGCAATTCCAGTTTGTGTTGTTGGAAGAATTGTTTTCAATGGTACATTGCTCGGGCTCGTTGGATCGACATTTAAATTTGTATCTATCCATTGGTCGCAGGAAAAGGAAATAAAACCCAGTATAATTGCTATTATAAGAACTTTTGATTTCATAATATTCTCCTCATTGTTAAACTTTATTAGAAATCAACTGTAATAGAAAAGTTGTAACTTCGAACGCCCGGCATATTAAAATAGTCAAGTCCTTGAGCACTATAAGAACCCATTAAATTTGTTTCTGGATCGACACCGGTGTATTTAGTACTGAGCCACAAGTTCCTGCCGGTAAATGTTAGTGTGACATTTGTGAAGGGCGTATATTCTACAATAGATTTGGGTAATGAATAAGAAAGGGATAGCTCGCGTAATCGAACCCATCCGGCATCTTCGATAAAATCTTCTGTATTGCTACCAAAAAATCCATTGCCATTACCTAAAGAATACCAATTTTCCCCAGCTTCAACTTGAATATCGTTTGCACCAGAGGTAACAAGATTGCCATTTGCATCAAAGTGCCCTTTGACTCCTTTAAATACTTTCTTGTTCAAATTTGGATCACGGACCTGGGGAGTCGAAACATCCCCATGTGTTCCAAAGAAATACAAAGCACTTTTGGTACCATTCCACATCTTGTTACCTTGTCTAATGTCGATTAAGAATGACAATGATAAGCCTTTCCAACTAACGGTGTTGCGGAATCCAAGGGTCCAGTCAGGATTTGCACTACCAAAAGCTTTTTCATTATTCAAATCCAGGATTGGAAATCCATAATTTTCACTATTCGGGTCATCATCAATCACAACTTCCCCAGTTTTTGGATCTCGAACCCATCCAAAACCAAAAATTGAACCATATGGTTTTCCAGCTACAATTCTTATTGAAGAACCTTCAAAACCACCAAGGAAAATATTGTCTATACCTTCATAAAGTTCATCAACCATATTATTATTTGTTGCAAAGTTAAAATTCATATCCCAACGCCAATCGGCATTATTAATTGGAGTAATGTTTAATATTGCTTCAAAACCTTTGTTGGATATCTGACCAGCATTGAATACTGCAGCATAATACCCAGTAGAACGAGCAATTGGTACACTAAATATTTGATCTTTACTAACAGAATTGTAATAAGTCAAATCTAAAGAGAACAAATTATTCAAAAAGGCAAGATTAAAACCGATTTCCCAAGATGTTGTCTTTTCCGGTCGGAGTTTATCATTTCCAAGAACATCACCAGTAACAAACCCAACTTGACCATTGAATGGGAAAGAAATACCATTTGTGTAACCATCGGCATAGGCAGCTTGAATAAATGGAGTCGTTGTAGCATACATTGGGGCATCTTTACCTACTACAGCGTAGTTAAAACGAAGTTTCCCAAAATTCAAGAAACTATTTTGAAAAACATCTTTAAACAAATTAGTAAAGACAACGCTAAAGCTACCTTGACCATACCAGAATGAGTTATTATCTTTGGGTAATGTTGTCGACATATCATTTCGAATCGAACCATTGAAATACAACCATTCTTGATAATCTAACGATAAGTCGCCATAAAATCCCAAACGACGGAGAGTGCCACGTGACTGTCTAACAATTTGACTTGTTGTATTTGAAATATGGTAAAAGTCTGGAACTATTAGTCCATCTCCTTGAGTATAAAGCGAACTTCCAATAGTTTGAAAGAGATTGTTTCCTATCATCAATTTACCCACCAAGTCATCAGTCAAATTATAATTGAAAGTCAAAATTAGGTCGGAAGTAAGGTCATTACTATATAATTCATGATGGAATAATTGTCCTGCTGGTGCGTTTCTGGAGTTTATTGCAAATTCTTGTCGGCGTTTATCGAAGTAAATATCAGCACCTAAACGATACATTAAGTCAATATTGGGATTAAAGTAGTAGTTCAATTGGATATTTCCAATAAATCGGTCGACATCATCGAAGAATGGGGATTTGACTACTGTCCAATAAGGATTGTCGTAGCCACCACCTCCGCGATAAGTCCTTTGTGTACCATCGGGGAACATATATGCATCTGGGTGGTCAATAGCATCTTTACCGTAACCATTAGAGTTGTCAAAAGTAGGTGGTGTTCGCAACAGACCAAGCATAACACCAGAAATGTTTGAACCTTGTTGAGCACGACGACCACCAGAATTTGCGTAACTAATGTTACCAGAAGCCTTTAATTTCGAAGAAATTCTTGCTTCTCCGTTAAACCTGATAGATTGTCGCCCAAAACTTGTAAGTGGGACTATACCTGTGGATTTTGAATTAGATATAGACAAGTAGAATGAACCAAACTCAGTACCACCAGCCATAGAAAGATTTTGTGTATTGGTTGCACCAGTTACAAAAAAGTTGTTAACATTATCATAGGGTTCAATCTTTTTAAATCGAGATGGATTATTAACACTATCAACAAAGTATTTGCTAACTATGTTGCCATATTTATTGAATTTGTTAGTAGACTCCAAATCCCAATACAAAGTATCAATCAAAGCACCCCAAGAACGGGATTGAGCATTACCTGGTTGAACAAACTTTCCTCCTGCGCCTTGAGAATATTTAGTTTGGTAACTAGGCAGCTTATTGACTTCTTCAAAAGAAGTGGTAGCAGAAAAAGTCACATTTATTCTTTCTTGAGCCAAAGTTTGTCCCTTTTTCGTAGTAATTACAATAGCACCGTTGGCAGCACGAATGCCATACAAAGCAGTTGCAGCGGGTCCTTTCAAAACAGTAACGGAAGCAATATCATCAGGGTTTAAATCGATTGCTCTATTGGAATATGCAACACCCGCAAGAAGATTATTAGTACCATTATCAGGATTTCCACTATAAGACATCGAATTATCGATTGGAATACCATCAATAATAAATAGTGGTTGATTGCCACCAAGAAAAGAATTCTGGCCACGAATTTGGATATAAGCAGAAGCCCCTGGTACACCAGCAGAATTTATTACCTGAACACCAGCTACCTTCCCTGTTATAGAATTAACAATGTTAGTTACCTTGGACTCGGAAACAATTTTTCCACCAACTTCTTCAAAAGCATAACCAATTGATTTTTTCTCTCGTTCCAAACCAATAGCAGTAACAACAACTTCTTCGGTAAGCAATTTGTCTTCCTCGAGTGTAACAGCAAAGAAATCTTTAGTTCCAATAGGAACTTCTTTTGTTTTCATACCAACGCGACGAAAGACCAATGTTTTTGCATTAGCTGGTACGCGAATGGTGAAAGAGCCATCGTTTTTAGTAAAAGTACCGATAGCTGTTCCTTTTACAATAACAGTTACGCCCGAAAGCGCTGCACCGCTTTCGTCTGTTACTTTCCCCGTTACAACTCTTTCTTGAGAAAATGCGAACGAGGAAGTAACAAATAAAGCAACAATTAAGTAATAAAATAACTTTTTCATACTCCCACAACCATTATTTAACAAAACATTACTTAAAAATCTAAAAAAGCGAAAAGAGAAATTATGTAAACGCACGAAGAGCAACCCAAGAAAATGCTAAGGCCTGTCGCGAATTTTGGTTGAAAAATTGAAATTGATTCCCATAAGCACCCCTATTTTTAATTGGAGAAAATGAGAAATTGAGATGGAACAATTTTTGATAAAACTCCTTAAACCCTTTTTTAAAAACAATTTTGCTCATAATAAAATGGTTCACATTTACAAATTACATAAAAGGAAATAAAAATGCAAATTTTTTTAATGAATTTTGGAAGAATTTAATAAATAAGAACTTTCACTGATATTTTTCTAAAATTTCAAAATTTGAATTTAATATATCGAAAGATACTTTGGCCTTTTTTAATAAATCCAGTCCAATAATTCCATCTACATTGAAAAAGAAATCTTTAACCAATTCAATTGTTTGAATGTTTTCAAGTGTTATTTTATAATTTCCAATATAAAATTCTAAAAAAGGTACAACAATCCCAGCATTATACATCCAACCGCCAACAGAACCAATTTTTCTTGTTTGAGAATAAACTTTCTGAAAGTCAATTTTTGAAAAAATATTATTTGTTAAAAAACTTTTTTCCGCACCAATGTCGAAAATAAAAAGCAAATTTAGATCGCTAAATCTCCCAACAATAAAAGGAACTCCTACCCAGAAGAAATTACCTATTTTTTTATTTGTATTAACCGGTTGTTCAGCTATGATAATCCGGTTTCTATAGTCTATTGTAAATTTACAACTCTGCAAAGACTTCCAGCCTATAATTCCATAGATTTCCGTAGTAACTTTAGAAGCTAAAAGATGCATCCGCAAATTATAATCGTCAACAATCAGACAGGGTTGGTTCAAAAATTCAATTTCCCCTATCTTCATAGATTGAATAAATGAAGGTACGACATCCACTCTATAGTTTGTCAAGGTAATAGCTTTACTTTTCTTATTCTCCAAAACAGGCAAATTGCAGTCTTCGGCTGTTTTCGACGAAACAATTGTATAATTTGTTCCACTATCAAACCAAAAGTTCCTTATCTTTCCATTCACCATGACTTTTATTATAATTGCACCAGATGGGGATGTGACAAAATTCAATGTGTCAATTCTTTTGTGGAAAACTACTCTGTCCTTATTAACTTTTGAAAAAGCTCTTGCAAGAATAAAAACACTATCTGGGTCGTAAAAATAAAAATTGTTCGAGGGCAAAAGTTCATTCCATTTAGATAAAAAAATAAATGAATAGGTAAGCAATTGGTAATACTCTGTTAAATACCTTGTTTTTGGTTGCTCACTAATTTGTTTTTTTATCTCTTTTTCAGCCTTTTCAAACTTTGAGTTTACTATTAAGTCTACAATATCCATAAATATTTTTTGGTCATTATCAAGCAAAGACCTTGGAATTCTTTCAAAATCAAAATTTTTTACTTTTTGAATGAATGTTTGATTAAAAAAATCCTTTTTTACCTTTAATGAATTATTTTCTTTCTTGGAGGGAATACAAGAATGGACAAAAACTACAAAGAATAATATTATTAAATCAAATAACCAAATGAACCGATTCATACAAAGATAAAATAACAAATTTAAAATAAAAAAATGCTTAAGCTTTGAACTTAATAATTTTCGGGGGGAAAAAATTTTGAATTGCTATTCCTAACAAAATAAAGAAAAGACCAACAACTGTTGAAGTATGAATAGGCTCTTTAAGAATAATGTTAATAAACACAATAGATAGCAAAGGTGACAGATAAATCAAATTATTTACTTTTGCTGGATTATTCGAGTACTTCAAAGCTTTATTCCACACTAAAAAAGTAATTCCCATTTCGAAAAGTCCAACATAGGAAATCGGGAGAACGCTCATCGGAGGAGGAAAATTTGCTTGATTAAAGTAAAAAAGGTAGAAAAAGGAAAATATAGAACCGAAAAAAAAATTTAAAAATAGTCGCAAGTTATCTTCAGCTTTAGAAAGAACATTTAATATCCAAGAAAAACCCCAAATGAAAGCACTAAACAATGCCAAAAATGCACCTAAAGGGTCCGACGGCTGCAAAGAAACAATCTCACCTTTTGAAATAATTATTAATACACCAAAAAAGCTAATAAACAAAGATAAATACGAAAGTAAACTAATTCGCTTCTTTTGAAATACAGAGGAAAGATATGTTAGAACTATCGCCCAAGTATAATTCAAACTTAGAGCTTCTTGTGCGGGTAAAATTGAATATGCTTTAAAAAGAATTAAATAATATAAAAAAGGATTAAGAAAACCGATGAAAACAGAAAATAAAATTTCCTTCGAGTTTAGTTTAAATAGCAAATTAGCTTTTCTTGTAATTAGCAAACTAATAAACAAAATGAATGCGGCAATTGAAGAAGAAAAAGCAAGAAGTTCAGAAAAACTTACTTGCTTCAAAGCAAGTTTGAAGGCAGTTGCAACAGTCGACCAAAAAACTACTGAAATTAATCCTAAAATCAAAGATTTGCTATCTGGAGACATTAGAAGATAATTTGACAAAGTGTGACTTCAAAAGGTTACTTTCACATTTTAATATGACCTGGTAAACCCCATAAGGTAAATTAGAAGCTTCAGGTATAGAAATTGTGTTTAATCCAGAATTAATAAATCCAATATTCTTTTTTAAAACTACATTTCCTAATGCATCTATTAATCCAATTTCGCATAATCCACTTTGAGGTGATGTAAAAGACAAGTTTAATTTATCTGAAATCAATGGATTAGGAAAAACTTTAATTCCATTATTGCTATTTTCACTATCAACACTCAAGAAAATATCGCAAACTTCGCAAAGGATAAAAGTCGTATCAATAACAACTGAATCGGGAAAAAAAGGCAAGCTAATAGCAAAGACTTGGCTTTTCGAGTCAGTCAAAAAGACTTTTGTATAATTTGAATCAGCATTTTTAAAGATAATTCTAATTGGGGTTGTAAAAACCTCAGGAACATTTGCACCTGTTTGAATCTGGGAAACATAGATTTCCGCATCGAACCAGCCTGAATCATTAGTAAAACTATGCACAACAGATGAAATTGAAAACACAGGGTGACCCGCCTTATATAACCATTGGTCAAAAAAAGTATCGAAATCGACTATTGGATTTGGAACCTTTTTATTAAAATAGTTTATGAAATCTTCTGTGGTAATGGATGTATAAGAAAAATCCATAAGAAATGAACGAAATGTATCAAAGAATAGAGAATCGCCTATCATTTCTTTTAACATATGATAAATCCAGCTTGCTTTTTGATAAACTAAAACTGCATAATCCCCAAAAATTGTATTAATTGGAAGGTCATAAATAGGCGGCAGTTGAAGCCCACCCTTTTTCAAATAAGAATTTCTTGAACTTAAGAGGAATAAATTGTAACCATCTTTATTGCCCCATAATTTTTCTGCATAAAGTGCTTCACTCCATGTTGCTCCACCTTCGTTAAACCAAATATCTTTCCAAGTCGCACAAGTAACAAGGTCACCAATCCATTGATGAGCAAGCTCATGAGCAATACCAAATTGTGTATTCTGTCGAAGCCAAACTCTGTTAATTGAGGTAATAGTTTGATGTTCCATTCCACCAAAGTTAAAGGGCATCAAAGCTACCATACCATACTTGACGAATGGGTATTCAAGAAAAATTCGAGAAAAAAACTCCATCATTCCTACAGTGGTTTTGAATGTATTTGTTGCATTATACTCTGAACCATCAGTTTTTGTTGCCTTGTAATCTTTTTCCCATACGTAATATTGAATTTCAATTGAATCATTAGGATTTGTTATCTTTTTATACCAATTTGAAAACTTGTAAAATTTCGAAGCAGTAACAGCCATAAGATATGTAGTAATTGGTTTGTCGCTAATCCAAAAGAAAACCTTTGCAGTATCTCCATAATTTTGAATTTTAGCAAGATATCCATTAGAAGCCACAATATAATCCGAAGGAACCCTAACAGTAATAGTTGCATCGGCTTTATCGTAAGGAGCATCATTACAAGGCATCCAATAACGAGCGTCTTCTGGCTCGCTCATCGTGTAGGCAAGTCTTTCTTCAACAAAAACTGAATCATAAAACGGTGCAGGCAAGCGACCCACAAATTTCCCCTTTTGATATAAATAAAATCCCCTGTAACTTTCTTCTGAAATGTTTCTGTCATAAGTATAATGAATCTTTATTGAAGCACTGTCTCCAAGTTTCAACTCAAATGGTAAATTGATTTTTAACATGTTAGCAAAGATTTTAGGGGTGGGAACAATTCCAATCCAATTTCCTTTGTACTGAACAAAAATGGAATCAATACTTAAGCCAGCAGCATCTAATTCAACCATATTTAATCCTTCCGTTTCGGATTTAATGAGAATTGTGTTTATACCATTCCAAATCTTATCAATAGATTCCATAGAATATGGTCGAAGCATCACATTATACCAATCAAGAAACAGATCGTAGCGTAGAACATCATAATTCCTCTTTTCGATTATTAAAGGTTTATTATCATATTTTCTAAATTCAACAAAACTTGGTTCATCAAGAAGAATCAAGTTACTTTTAGGAAATAAATATATTGGATAGATAAAAAAAATTAAAACTATCATTGAATATTTAACATCCATAAATTCCCCTTAAACAATTTTCAAAATTCATTTCCGTTAATTAGTAATAACGTTTTTTAAAAAAAATATTTATTTGGAAATGAATCTACAATCAAAAATCACTCTAAACAATGGAGTTAAAATACCTGTTCTTGGTTTAGGAACATATTTGATGGCCCCAGGGGATGAAACATACAACGCTTGCCTTTGGGCACTTGAATATGGTTACCGTCATATCGACACTGCCTCCTTTTATCGAAACGAAGAAGATGTTGGAAGGGCCGTCAGGGATTCTGGTATTGAAAGAAGTGATATTTTTGTTACTACAAAGGTATGGAACGATGACCAAGGTTATGACAAAACTTTGAAAGCGGTCGAAGTTAGTTTGAAAAAACTTAACTTCGAATATATCGATCTTATTTTGGTTCACTGGCCCGTTCCTGGTTTAAGAAAAGAAACTTGGAAAGCACTTGAAAAAGTTTACGATGAAGGAATTGCAGCTTCAATTGGGGTAAGCAATTATACAATTGCACATATTCAAGAGCTCTTCAACTATGCTAATGTTATACCCGTTGTAAATCAGGTAGAATTCTCACCTTTCCTTTACCAAAAAGAACTAAAGGATTTTTGCGAGGAAAATAACATTTTCATTGAAGCTTATTCCCCCCTTGTACGTGGAAAAAAATTCGACCATCCAACGATTGTCGAGCTTTCACAAAAGTATAATAAAACCCCTGCACAGATATTAATTCGTTGGGCATTGCAAGTTGGAACGATTGTCATACCAAAGTCCTCTCGGAAAGAGCGTATAATCGAAAATGCCACTGTTTTTGATTTTAATTTAGATGAAGAGGATATGAAAAAACTAAGCTCTCTTTCCGAAGGTTTCCGCATTGCTTGGAACCCAGAAAAAGTGAAATAATATGGAACCTGATGAATTTGAAAAATATGCTAAATTGATTACTAATTGGATTAAAGATTACTACAACAATATCAGGCAATATCCAGTACGTTCCAATGTTGAACCTCGTGAAATTTTCAATTCGATTCCTGATAATCCACCCGTAGGTCCAGAGTCTTTTGAGAAAATTTTCGATGATTTCCAAAATACAATTTTGAAAGGAATAACTCATTGGCAACATCCGAGGTTTTTTGCTTATTTTCCTGCAAATACAAGTTTTCCTTCGATACTCGCTGAATTTTTAACTTCAGCCTTGGGTATCCAGGCTATGATGTGGTTAACCTCGCCTTCAGCAACAGAGTTAGAAGAAAAAGTAATGATTTGGCTAAAAAATATGCTTGGTCTTTCGGATGAATTCTATGGTGTAATTCAAGATACTGCTTCTACTTCTACCCTTGTTTCAGTTCTAATTGCAAGAGAAAAAGCCTCAAATTTTGAAATAAATATTAGAGGATACACAAACAACAAATATACAGTTTACTGTTCCGAAGAAGCTCATTCATCAATAGAAAAAGCTGTTAAAATTGCTGGAATCGGAAGTAAGAATTTAAGAAAAATTCCTGTCGATGAGAATTTCTCGATGAAAACAAAAATTCTTGAACAAACAATTGAAGAAGATATTAAAAATGGCTTCAAACCTATTTGTTTAATTGGAGCATTTGGAACCACCAGCACAACAGCTGTTGACCCACTTGAAGAACTTGGGTTAATTGCACAAAAATATGGTTTATGGTATCATATCGATGGAGCAATGACTGGGTCTGCTCTTATTCTTCCAGAATATAAACATTATTGTAAAGGTATCAATTCTGCTGATAGTTTTGTTTTCAATCCCCACAAGTGGCTTTTTACGAATTTTGACTGTTCTGCTTTTTTTGTAAAGGATAAAAAATCACTAATCGATACATTTCAACTAACTCCGAGTTACCTTCAAACCGATTTTGACCAAAATGTAAACAACTATCGAGATTGGGGAATTCAATTAGGTCGTCGGTTTCGTGCATTAAAACTATGGTTTGTGATTCGTTCATTTGGTATAAAAGGTCTGCAAGAAAAAGTTCGTTACCATATTTCATTAGCGAAAGAACTCGAATACTTGATTCGTTCCAATCCCCATTTCGAAATTCTCGCTCCTGTCAATTTTACTACCATTTGTTTTCGATACATTCCCAACCATTTGGATAGAACTAATGACAATATTAATCGAATAAATAAAACATTTCTCGAAAGAATTAATTCAAGCGGCTTTGCATTTCTTTCTCATACCATACTAAATGGTAAATTTACCCTAAGATTTTCTATTGGGCAAACAAATACAACTCGCGAAGATATAATGAATACTTGGAAATTTATTGAACAATTGGCTGAAAATATTGAATAAATGGCAAAAAGAATCAAAAACTTCCAAAACAAAATACATAGTAATTTAGGCAAAATTATCAACCAAATCACCCGTTTAGAAAATGGGTTAACAGTTGTAACGGAGAAAATTCCCTTTTTTAATTCCTTTGCACTGGGAATAGGCGTTAAAGTTGGTTCCCGTAATGATTTTAAAGGGAAGGAAGGTTTAGCCCATCTTCTAGAGCATTGCGTTTTTCGTCGAACAAAAAATTATGATTCAAGCGAAATTAATGAGCTCTTCGAAAAATATGGCGCCTATGCAAATGCTTTTACTACTAAGGAAAACACATTATTTTATGTTCGAGGGCTTAACTATAATTTTCAAAAAATTTGGGACTTGTTAAGCGAAATTGTCTTTCAACCTCGTTTTCTTTTAAAAGATATTAGAAAAGAAAAATCTATTGTTTGCGAGGAAATTCGTTCATACAACGAAGATCCAGAAGAAGCAATTTTTGATTATACCGATAAAATTATCTTTTCAAAATCCACATTAAGACACCCGATTGTTGGAACGATTTCAAGTATAAAAAAAATTGACTTAGATGATATTGTTAATTTTTATGAAACCAATTATTTGTTTGAAAATATCGTTATTTCAGTAATTGGGAACTTTGAACATTCTTATATTCTTGACCTAATTTCAATGAACATCAATCAAAATAATATCAAAAGTCTTAAAAAATTTCAGGGAAACCAAATCCAAATAAAAAGTCAAAGAATCATAAAAACACTTTACAAAAAGTTTTTGCAAAGCCACATTATCTATTCAAAAGTTCTTCCTTTTTTCGAAGGAAAAGATAGAATTCTTCTTGCTATTGCATCTTTGTTGACCGGAGAGTCCTCGAGTAGCCGACTTTTTAAAACCTTGCGTGAAAAATATGGATTAGTTTACAATATTTTCTCAACCTTTTTCACTTATTCCGATTGTTCCCCCATTTACATTTATTGCACAATGGAACAACGAAAAAGGGAACGAACAATCAATGTCCTTTCGAAAGAACTTATGAAAATTTACCAAAATGGCTTTACGAATAATGAATTAATCATTGCAAAAGAGCAGCTAAAATCTGCTACTTATTTTTCGATGGAAAATCTTTCCGAAAGGTTACAATCTCTTGTGAGATATTATTTGACTTTTGGGAAATACGAAAACCTTTTCGAAACAATTGAATTAATCAACTCAATTAAATTAAATGATATCAATGAATTTGTTTTCAAATATTTCAACCCCGATAGCTGGTCAATAATATCATATATCCCCAAAGATTGAAATTATTTCTTGTTCTTACAATATTTGTCCAAAAAGTCAAATACTTCCTTATACCAAAGAATTTGCTCTTGTGGTTTTAGTATCCAATGGTTTTGTTCAGGAAAGATAATCAATTTCGAAGGAATTTTTTTCAATTGAGCTACAGTGAAAGCCTCCAAGCTTTGAGTATATGGCACTCGAAAATCTTTTTCTCCGGTGGAAATCAAAATTGGGGTATCCCAATTTTGTGCAAACCTATGTGGTGATTGTTTTTCAAAAAGTTCCCTATTTTTTTGTTCCCAGTAAGGACCACCAAATTCCCAATTTGGAAACCAGAGTTCTTCGGTTGAACCATACTTGCTTTCTAAATTAAAAACACCACTGTGGGAAACAAAGGCAGAAAATCTTTTTTTGTGGTTTCCAGCAAGCCAAAAAACTGCATAACCACCGGCACTTGCGCCAACTGCTGCTTTTCGGTTCGGGTCAACAAAACTGAGTTTACTTAAAGAATCAGTTGCATCCAAAATGTCTTGCATAGGCTTACCAGCCCAGTCCTTGCTAATTGCATCAACCCAATCTTGTCCGAATCCCGGCACCCCCCTACGATTAGGTGCAACGACAATATATCCTTGCGAGGCAAATAAAAACAAATTCCAACGATAACTGAAATATTGACTAATGGTCGATTGTGGGCCACCTTGGCAGTAAACGATTACTGGATACTTTTTAGTTGAGTCAAAATCTGGTGGGAAAATGACATAAGTGTGTATCTTTTTATTATCTTTGCTTTTAATCCAGTAATTATCAATTCGAACTGGTTTGATTTCTCGATAAATTTCTTCATTTTCGTATGTATGTTGCATCAAAGGAGCATCTGGATTGTTAATAAAAAAAGAAAATATTTCAAATGGTCGAAGCATATTCCGCCTACCAAAGAAAATCTTTTCACCATCTGGGGAAATATCCAAGCCGCCGTCGCAGTTATAATAACCTTTGGTTAATATCTTCCAGAACCCATCAGAAACATTGATTTCGTATATTTGGACAGTTGGACCATCTTCAGCCGAAAAATATATTTTCTGACTGTTTGGATGCCATATGAAATCCCCGACCCATTGGTCAAGCTTCCAAGAAAGCTCGCTTATCTTCTTTGTTTTTCTATTATACAACATCAACCGAACTCTGTCGCTTTCAAATCCAGCTCTTTTCATACTATGGAAAGCAATCCAATTTCCATCAGGAGAATACAATGGGTCTTTGTCATAACCATTCATTCCTTTGGTTATGTTTGTAGTTGTTTTGGATTCTAAATTATAGATGTAAATGTCAGTATTTGTACTTAAAGCATAGTCGTCAACCTTTTTACAAGTATATGCTAATTCTTTTGAATCTGGAGACCAAGAATATTGTTCGGAACCACCAAATGGAGGATCTGGAACATCATAGGGTTCATTGGGCATAATATCTGTAATAGAATTGTTGTTTAAATCTAGAACAAAAAGATGAGACTTATACTCATCTTCCCAGGTATCCCAATGTCGAATTGGAAGCCTGTCATAAATCCTTACTTTTACCTTTTTTAAATAAGGGTATTTATCAACCACACTTTGTTCAACTTTAACTTCTGATGTAAAAGCAATAAGTTTTCCATTAGGAGAGATTTTAAAACTCGTAATATCATTTTCAAAGTTGGTTATCTGTTTCTTCTCTTTGGCTGTAATATCAAGGCGATAAATTTGCTGCTTAGAATTTTCATTTGAAAGGAAATAAATGTATTTTCCTGTGTTATCCCATTGATAATCAGATTCTGGAAATTCTGGAGTTTCCGTAATTTTCTCTCTCTCCCCTGTGCCAAGATTAATCAAAAACAAATCAGTTTCTATTTTATTTTCATTTATATTTGGTGTTCCAACAGAATAAAGGAGGTACTTACCATCGGGGGAAATTTTTGGCCTCCCAACTCTTTTCAATGAAAGAAGTAGTTCCGGGGTAAGTGTAACATTACCTGAATAAACGAATTTTGGTTCAAAAGGAAAAAATTTCCAACCTGAATCAATAATAAATTTATTTAATCTGACATTAAAAAGCTCTAACAATTCTTGTCTATTCATATTTTGTAATGTTTCCATATCATAATTCATCAAGAAGAAAGGCACATACGGAACTTTTTCCGGTGGCATTGTTCGTAAAATCGAGTCTAAAACTGGATTCATAACAGGTTGGGAAAAAGAAATAAAAGGAAATGAACAAACAAAAATAATAGCAACAAAGACTTTCCTACAGGTTTTCATCTGCAACCCCAATAGTTTTCCAAAAAAACAAAATTAAAAATTTAATATATGTTATTTTTGCTATTATTCAAATAATAGTAATATGGAAAAATTAAAAATTGGTTTTTTAGCATCTCATAATGGAAGTAATATGCAAGCAATTATTGACGCAATTAAAAGAGGGGAATTGGATGCTAAACCCTGTGTTGTAATTTCAAACAACTCAAATGCTTTTGCACTTGAAAGAGCACGACGAGAAGGCATACCTGCTTATCATTTAAGTTCCAAACACTTTCCTTCTGAAGAAGAATTGGATTCAGCAATACTCGATACCCTTTTAAAACACGATGTTAATATTGTTTGTTTAGCAGGTTATATGAAAAAAGTAGGTCAAAAGGTTCTACATCATTTTAAAAACCGCGTGCTAAATATTCATCCTGCACTTTTACCAAAATTTGGTGGTAAGGGAATGTATGGTAAATTTGTTCACGAAGCTGTCCTTCGTTCTGGTGAAACTCAAACGGGTTGTACAGTTCATCTTGTAGATGAACTATTTGACCATGGTAGAATCCTTGGCCAAAAAATTGTTCCGGTTTATCCAGGGGATACTGTAGAAACTCTATCTTCAAGAGTCCTTGAACAAGAACATAAACTTTATCCCGAAATTTTACAAAAAATCGCCAAAGGAGAAATTGTTCTCGATTAGAACCTATCAAGGTGGTAACCACCATCTACATTTATTATTTGTCCAGTAATAAAATTTGAGCAGGTAGCAAAAAAATACACAGCATCGAAAACATCAAGTACAGTTCCATATCTCTGCATAGGAATTCTTTCTGGTGGAATCAATGGAGCATCAATTTGATTAGGTTCGTATGGAATAAAAATTGTTCCGGGGTTGACACAATTCACTGAAATTTTAGGAGCAAGTTCCTTTGCAAGCGATTTAGTAAGTTGAATCACTCCAGCTTTCGAAATATTGTATGGTATTCTACCTTTCCAAGTTTCAATACTTCCCAATGAACCAATGTTGACAATTCTTGCTCCTTCGCGTGCATAACGGGCAAATATTTTGGAAATAAACAAATACGCTTTTAAATTTACTGCAAGAGTTTCATCCCAAATTTCTTCCTCGAGTTCGTCGAGCGATAAACGGATAGGAAATATTCCTGCATTGTTAATCAAAACATCAGGAACGCCTATTTCTTTAAAAACTTTTTCGAACAATTTCTCAAGACTTTTAGTATCCTTTAAATCACAAGAGAACTTATTTATTTTTACACCAAAGTTTTTCGAAATGTATTTTTCTGTTTCTTCAGCACCTTCGAAGGACTTGTTAAAGTGAATAATAATATCCCAAGCCTTTCTGGCAAACTCAATTGCCAAACCTTTCCCAATTCTTCGACCACCGCCTGTAATCAAAACCAAAGACATAATTTGTTAAAATTTACTAAATTATTTTTTCGTCAAAGACAAAAATAAAAATGTTTATTATTTTATTATTGTTGCTTGTAGCTAATCAATCCTATGCTGAAAAATATAGAATTTTTTTCAAAGATAAGGGGGATGGAGATTTCTACAAAGGAAGCTCTTTGTATAAAAAGGCCGAAAATTCAATTTCCGAACGTAGCAAGCATCGTAGATTAAAAGTATTTCCAAAAGACTCAATTGTTACTTTTGCCGATGTCCCAATTAATAGCGATTATTTGAATGAAATTAAAGCAATTGGTGGGGAAATTAAATTAGCTTTAAAGTGGTTGAATTATGTTGTAGTAGAGATTGAACCTGAAAAAATAGAAAAATTAAATAAACTCCCATTTATTCAAAACATTCAAAAAGTTAGCGAAAAGATTCCTAAAAATCTTCTATTCAATTCTATTAAAGAAAACGATAAATTAGATTTAAAAAAAGAAATATTTTTAGATGAGACTGAAAACGAACAATATGGAGAAAGTTACAACCAACTGAAAATGCTTTCAATTGACAAGTTTCATTCATTCGGAATATTAGGAGAAGGAGTTTTCGTCGGATTAATTGATAGCGGATTTCGGTGGAAGAAACACAAAGGATTTGCAAATACTAAAGTTGTTGCAGAATATGATTTCCTCAATCAGGACACAATATGCGAAAACCAGATAAACGATGACCCTTCGCAGGATTCACACGGAACAATGGTTTTCTCGATCATTGGTGGTTTTCTACCTGGTCGGTTGATTGGTTCAGCCCCATTTTCTAATTTCATATTAAGCAAAACTGAAAGTATCCCCTTTGAAAGCCACATCGAGGAGGACTGCTTCTCTTCTGCGTTAGAATGGATGGATTCTATTGGAGTCGATATAATTTCTTCCTCGTTGGGTTATTTTCATTTCGACTCTACAGAAGAAAATTATGATTTTAGTGACTTAAATGGGAAGAATTCTCTTGTTTCAGCATATGCGAACTTTGCTCAAAGCTTAGGAATAATATTGGTTTCATCGGCTGGCAATAAAGGTCCAGCAGATTCAACAATTCAAGCCCCAGCCGATGCAATCGGGGAAATTGCAATCGGAGCAGTCAATCCATCTGGTGATACAGTATTAAAGTTTTCATCCCGAGGTCCAACTGCCGATGGTAGAATAAAGCCC
>CAYPRT010000011.1:0-99685 GCA_964413155.1 uncultured Hyphomicrobiales bacterium
ACGCACAACCGATGGAACTAACAACCAAACCACATCAACACAAAATGCACATTACTTTATTTATGACAATACAGCACCTGCAATAACTGTTACTTACCCCACTACTGGAACTTATACAAATGGTACACAAGTTGTCCAATTCACAATTACAGATGCTAACCCAAGTACCACCCAAGCCTCTTTCGATAATACTACCTGGACAACCGTAACAAGTGGTACAACTCAAATTAATTCAATAACGGGTTGGGGGTCTGTTACCGAAGGAACATTTACAATTTATTTCCGTCATACTGATTGTGCAGGAAATCAAACAACAACGTCAGTAACTGGTGTAATAAAGGACGTTACAGCACCTACTATTTCGAGTTTCTCGATGTCGTGCGACAATACAACTGGAACTGTTACATTTAGCGAAGGTGTTTATGGTTCAACAGATGCTAATGGCAACGGAACAGGAAATTTAACAGGATCCGATATGTTTGTTTCCAAAACTGGTGGAAATGCATCTATTAATACTTCAACACTTAGCCATACAGCGGGAAGTAACACGGCTACATTCTCTATAACTTGGACCGGTACAATTGATGGAAATGAATATGTTACCGCTAGCACTCAAAATGCGAATACAATATTCGACCTTGCTGGCAACGCAATGTCACATCCTACAACTGCAAGCGACTATACAAATGTACAAATAGTAATTTCAACTCATCCATCTGCTCAAACTGTTTGCGACAGTGGCTCTGCAACCTTTATTTCAGCAGCAACTGGTGGACCATTAATGCAAAGAAAATGGCAAGAATCAACAGATAATGGCTCTACTTGGAACGATTTAAGCGATGGAGGCATTTATAGTGGAACATCAACGACTACATTGACAATTAACCCCGTTAGTAGTTCTCTAAATGGCTACCAATATCGATTGAAATATACTAATGACTGCGACTTAAAGTATTCCAACACTGCAACACTTACTGTTGTAACACCATCCATAACTGACCCCTCTGATGTCCAAGTATGCGAAGGCAGTGTTACTCAGAACTTCGTAGCAACTGCAACTGGTGGAAGTCCATATACCTTCACTTGGGAGTATTATAATGGCTCCACATGGTCAACAGTATCCAATGGGACACCGACGGGATTTTCCTACACAATCAATACAGTTGGGAATCAATCGACATTGACAATTTCTTCATCCGAAACGTTTGCTGGGACTTATCAATATCGAGTTAGTGCAACCACTTCGTGTGGCAACACTGGTTACCAGACATTTACTTTGACTGTTAATCCATTGCCCTACGATATAACAGTTTCAGCACAAAGCGACACAGTTTGCGAAGGCAGTGGAACGAATATTATAGTTCATTCTTCGCAAAATGGAATTTCATATCAGTTAAGAATTGGAACTACAAACGTTGGTAGTCCAGTAATCGGTAATGGTAGCGACATTAACTTGCCTACAGGTAATTTAACAACCAATACAACCTTCAATGTTTTAGCCACAAATACTACTACTGGATGTAGTATGGAACTGTCTACTACTCCAACGGTTAATGTTGAAGCTACACCTGTGGCACCAACAATAAGTCCAAGTCCTAACACAAGTAACGTTTGCCAGGGAACGAACGTTAGTGCTACCTTCTCTGGTGGTAGTGGTGGAAATGGTACAAATACCTATGAGTATAGAACAAATGATGGAAATGGTTGGTCAAGTTGGGCTTCATACACTCCAGGTAACAATATCTCTACTACTGGTCTTACAGGAGTAGAAATTCGAGCAACAAGAGGTGCAAACGTATGTACTCCTGCTTCGAACACTTGGAGTTGGTCTGTAACTCCTGGATTGACTTTAAATTGTAGTTCAAACAGTCCTGTTTGTCAAGGTAGTACTTTAAATCTTTCAGTAACAGTATCAGGCGGTTCAGGAAATTACTCATATTCTTGGACAGGACCTAATGGATTTACTTCGAATCAACAAAATCCAACAAGGACAAATATGCAAACATCAGATGCTGGTGATTATATAGTGAATGTTACCGATAATGTGAGTGGTTGCACAAGTGCTTGTACAACAACTGTTACTGTAAACACAACGCCAACGTTTACATCGCAACCTTCTGATGCAAAAGTTATTTATGGTAATAACGCTACCATATCATCTACAGTTAGTGGAGCAACATCTTACCAATGGTATCGCGACGACGATGGAAGTGGCTACGATGGCACTGCAGTTAGCGGGCAAACCAGTGCAACTTTGAATATCACGAATGCTGCATTCACAGATGATGGGCGATACTATCTTGCTGCAACCAATTCTTGCGGTACAACAAATAGCAACTATGTCCGACTCAGTGTTGCTCCAACACAAGCCTACGGCATTGGTATGATGAATAGAACTGCAAACAGCATACGAGTGAAATGGACTCGTGGTAATGGAGATGGAGTTTTGGTAACAGCTAAGCAAGGAACAACGAGCACTGTAACACCAACAGATGGAATACCATACACGGCAAGCAGTACTTTTGGCTCTGGCAGTGACTTGGGTTCAAGCACTTATGCTGTTTACAACGGAACTGGTACAGATGTAAATGTGACAAGTTTAAGTAATAAGACTGCTTACACCTTCTGCGTATTTGAATATAAGAATCCTTCGCTTGGAATTGTTTACAATACAAATCTTGCTACAAACACTAACCGAAAAACTTTCTATACTTTGCCACGCGGTATCGAATTCGACGAGAATGCAGTCATTAGTGGAAATGTAATTCTCAGTAAAGTATATCCAAATCCAACTGATGACACACAAATAGAATTCTCTTACTTCAGCGATTTTGAAGGAACAGTCCTCGTCGAGGTCATATCGAGCGAGGGTGTAGTGGTGTTTTCGAGCAATATAGATGTTGCCAAAGGTATGAATAATATGATGGTTAACTTTGGGCTCGAGAACAAATTAGCCTCAGGCTTATACTTCTTGCGTGTGAGCGGATTTGGCGAAACTTTGCAACAGAAGTTCATCTACTTGCCATAGTCGTAAATGTGACTTTCGTATTTGTCCCTCCCTTTTTCGGGGAGGGACTTTTTTTTAATTTTGCAGTTTTCGAGGGGTGGAAATGAAAAGGAATACAATTTGGGTTTTGATTTTTTTAATGTTTTTTAGCCTTGAATTAACTTCGCAAAAACCAAATGCTGGGTCACAACAGAAAGGAAAAGCTGGTAGGGTGCAGCAAAAAACACCAGAAGTCTCAATTCCCAAATTGACAATCAAAAAAGCCGAATCGAATTGGGTCGAAGTTGAATTAAAAGATGCGACAACAGGTTTTGCCCTGTTTCTTTCGAAAGACACTTCTTTCCCCGGAAAGATTCTTATGAAAAAGGGAAAATCAATAGCCGAAGATACAATTGCAATTTCACCGACTGAAATTGTTCCAAAAATAGGATGTTTAATTGGGACATCTTTATCCAAAAGGAATTCTTACTTGATTATTACCAAACTTGAACACCAGACAGATTATTTTTTTGGTTTGTATCGAATAGCGAAGGACAGTGCAATCTTTATAAAAAAATATGCTTTTAATACATTGGCATCAAAACCTTCGCGACAGGCCTCCCAAATCACTTTTCCCGAGCTGACAGATAGCACCATTTCTGTTCAGTTCCTCAGAGGTAACGGGGAGGGTAGGATACTCGTTGGAGCAAAGGGCGACAAAATTGATTTTCCTGAAAACGGCAAGGTTTATCGAACATCAAATAAATTTGGCAACGGCGAGGCGCGATTGGGTAATAGTTTTGTTCTTTACGATGGTTCGGATAGGAATCCCAAAGTAACTATTACAAACCTTGAAGCTGGAACGAAATACACATTTGCAGTGTTTGAATATAATGGCAAGGGCAAATACAGAAACTACAATTTGGAATCGTTCACAAATAATCCGCGGAGTAAATGGACACAACTTAAACCACCAAAAGTTGTCGAGGTGCAAGAAATTTCGTCTGGCAACTTTTTGGTAAAATGGAACAAGGTCCCAAATGCAACAACATATATCCTTGACCTTGCAACAGATAAAGACTTTAATAACAAGTTAGAGCTTTATAATCAAACCGATATTGGCGATATTGATAACTACGAACTTTCGGATTTAAAGTCAGGAACTACTTACTATCTGCGATTGAAAGCAATTAGCAAAGGACCTGAAAGCAACTACAGCTCCCCTGTAGAAATTAAGGTTAAATAGTTTCTTTGTATCAATTTCATTTTCCTTTAAGAAGTAGGTGATTATATTTTCAAAACAATTTTACCAATATGTTCGCCGCTTTCCATATATCTATGGGCATCTTTTGCTTCTTTTAAATCGAACATTTTATCAATATGGGGCTTAATTTTACCTTGAGACACCAACGAAACAAGTTCCGCGAAATCATAAGGAGAACCAAGATATAGACCTTTTAGATTTAGATGCCTAATATAAAATTGTTGAAGATTTAAGTTTACCAATGGGCTTGTAATCATACCGCAAACCAAAAGTGTCCCATTTTTTCGAAGAATGGACAAAGATTTTTCGAAAGTAGCAGATCCAACGAAATCCAGGCAAAAATCGACACCAAGCGGAAAAAGAGTTTTTACTTCGGCAACAACATCGTCGGTGTTGTGGTTGTAAACAAAATCGGCACCGAAGGATGCAACAACTTCTTTTTTTCGGTTGCTTCCAACTGTTGCAATGACTTTTGCTCCAAAAAGTTTAGCAAGTTGAATTGCAAAGTTGCCTAAACCACTTGAACCGCCCCAAATGAAGAATACATCACCTTCTTGAAGATTGGCAACAGTTTTTACTGCGTGGAAAGCTGTTAAACCTGCAACAGGTAATGTTGCCAAAGTTTCAAAATCAACTTGAGAATTAGTCCGAACGAGATTTTTAGCTGGAACGACAACGAATTCGCAATAAGAGCCTGGAAGATGCATTCCAAAGTATTTCCACCCATCGTTTAAATGTTCGAAACCAGAATACTTTGGATTGTATGAGTCTGGCAATACGATTGGATAGGAAACAACTTTATCCCCTTTCTTAAAGTTTTGGACATTTGAACCAATTTCCCAAACAGTACCAGCAATATCTGCCCCAAGAATATGAGGAAAATTTAATTTTAGACCGGGATATCCTTTGCGGATGTGTAAGTCGACGCGATTTAAACTTGTTGCTTCGATACGCACCAGTACTTCATCTGGTTTGATTGAAGGAACAGGGAATTCCTCTGAATATTTCAAAACATCAACATCCCCGTTCGAATTAATATATACAGCTTTCATAAAAAACTTAAATTTATGAATACGAAACTACGAAAGAAATTTTTAAGTAAAACTAAATATGAATTTTGCTTTTAAAGTAAATGTGTGATTATTTATTAAAGCATTTCAATTATCATTGCACTTGCTTCGCCTCCGCCAATACAAAGAGTTGCAAGTCCGTATTTCTTTCCTGTTCTTTTAAGAGCGTAAATAAGTGTGGTTAAAACTCGAGCTCCAGAAGCTCCAATTGGATGCCCAAGTGATACTGCCCCACCATGAATGTTGACTTTTTCATATGGGATATTCAATTCACGACAAGTTACAATCGGGACGACTGCAAATGCCTCGTTAATTTCGAACAAATCGATATCTTCGAGTTTCATATTTGCTTTGTTGCATACTTTTTTAATTGCTTTAGCTGGAGCAGTTGTGAACCAGTCGGGTTCTTGAGCGTGAGATTCATGGGCAATTATGCGTGCTAAAGGTTTCAGCCCTCTTTGTTTTGCAACTTCTTCGTCGGCAACAACCACTGCTGCAGCACCATCGTCAATCGAAGAAGCATTAGCCGGGGTTACTGTTCCATCTTTTTTAAAAACAGGTTTAAGTTGGGGGATTTTTTCGAAATTTACTTTACTTGGTTCTTCGTCCTTATCGACGATAGTTTTTCCTTTTTTGTCCTCGATTTCAACCGGAACAATTTCTTCGGCGAACCAGCCTTTCTCTTGTGCTTCGATGGCTCGTTTGTAGCTCATAATGGCATATTCATCTTGTTCCTCTCTGGATATGTTGCACTCACTTGCACAAAGTTCCCCAGCGTTTCCCATATGAATTTGTTTGTAAACGTCCCAAAGACCATCATGAATCATTAAGTCGATAAATTCGACATTTCCCATTTTGAATCCCGTTCGAGCTTTTTTTACGAAATACGGTGCGTTGGACATAGATTCCATACCTCCTGCAACCACTATTTCAGCATCTTTGCAGCGAATAGCTTGGTCGGCAAGCATTACAGCTTTTAAACCACTACCACAAACTTTATTGATTGTCATACAAGGAACACTAACAGGCAGACCTGCGAAAATTGCAGCTTGGCGTGCTGGTGCTTGTCCAACACCACCTTGAAGCACTTCTCCCATAATTACTTCACTTACATCCGATGGTGGAATGTTCGTTCTTTTTAAAGCCTCGCGAATTACTATGGCTCCAAGTTGCGGGGCTGTTAAATTAGAAAGTGAACCAAGAAATGCACCAACTGGTGTGCGAACTGCAGAAACAATTACACTTGCCATTTTTTAACACAATTTATTAAACACAAAGCAAATTAATAAAAAAAGTTGTTTTATTAAACCTTAATTTTGTATTTTTTTTTCCGAGGTTTCCTTTGATAGGTGAAATTAGTGCATTAGGTGCTGCAATATTTTGGTCATTTTCTCCATATGTTTTTGCATTTGTTGTTAAAAGGATAGGGTCGTTTAATCTTAATGTTACTCGCCTTTTTGTTTCTTCAATTTTACTTTCATTAGCAATAATATTTTTTCGATTAAGTTTTACTATTTATATTCTCCAGTTGTTTTACCTATTTCTTAGTGGAATAATTGGTTTAGTTCTTGGCGACACATTTCTGTTTAAATCTTTGAAAGAGATTGGACCTCGTTATACAATGATTATTATGTCTAGTAATCCTGCTATTGGTGCTATTCTTGCTTTTTTTTCTTTTGATGAGAAAATCTCTATGGTTGGAATTATAGGAATGATTGTTACCTTCATTGGAATTGCTATAGTAGTTTTTCAGCAAAATAATAAAGAGGTTACCAAATACAAAGTTACTACAATGGGAGTTATTTTTGGTTTCCTTTCAGCGCTTGGCCAAGCGGGAGGTTTGATTTTTACTAAACTAGCTTTCTTTATTGCTCCAATACATACTTTTGTTGCCTCGTTTTATAGAGTTTTTCCATCTTTTTTGACCCTTTTGATTGCTGGATTGTTCGTTGGCAAAATCAACAGTGACCTTATTGTTAATTTAAAAAAAGAAAATACTTATCTGTGGGTTATTCTTGGTTCAATTATTGGACCATTTTTTGGAATAACTTTAAGTTTTGTTGCTGTAACTCATATTCAAGTTGGTATTGCAGCAACAATTATGTCGCTCCAACCTATTTTAATGCTCCCTGTTTCAAAATATTTACAAAAGGAAAGATTTTCGACTCAGTCCATTGTTGGGGCATTCTTGACAGTTGGTGGAATTGCCCTATTGTTTTTAAGATAATATTTTGTTTTTAAGCCTTTGTGACAGAATTTTTCTTAAATCCAATATTTTAATCCCAAAAAGTAGTTGAAATATAGCAATGGTTTGTTCGAACGAGGAATATAAGAAATGATTTGTGAAAAGTTTAGTGAAAGACGCTCGGAAAATAAATATTCTATTAATGATGTAAAATTAAGTCCATAAAGCAAATAATTATCCGAGAAGATGACTCTTTGAAGCTTATCGTTGCCGGGAATTGAAACTTCGCTTTCAATAAGAGCAATGTTGTAGAAAAATGGAAATTCTAAACCAGCCACAAATTTAAGGTGAGCGAATTCTAAAATGTTATGTTCGATTCCCAGGTTAAATGGGATAGTTTTGAACGTGAATAAGCCATATTTATTTAAGTTTCTATAATACCAGTAACCAGTGGTGAGAGTTACTGAAAAAGAATTTGTGAAATTATATCCACTTGAGTAGTTCATTCCAAAGCCAAGACGATTGGGATTACCAAAATCTCCATCTGCTGGTAATTCTAATCCATATTTGTTTAGGAGCTTTTCTATTGAACCAACTATGGTAGTTTCGTAAGGTATCGTAATTCCACCTTTCGTTAAAAGGTAGAAGTTTGCTTTTAAATTGCTAATTGAAAGAAACAATAACAACAAATATACTAATGTTTTGCTCTTTTCTATTCCTGTGTTAATTACCATTTAGTTAAACTTAAACCTACCTGAAGGAAGAAAAATCACCACGAGCAACAGAGTTTGCTACCTCGATAAGTTTATTGAAATTTTTCCTTAATGGCTTAATGATGAAAAAGGTGAAGAAACCTATAGTGAAAAGTATAAGTATCCCAAATGAAATAAAAATAATTTTCTGAATGAAGATTACACTATTTAAAATATTTAAAAGATTAGAGTCCATGATATTTTTTACACCCAGTCGCATATCTGAAAGTGCATTCCTTGTTAATTCCAAATTGGGTAAGGTTTCTTCTTGATATATTTGTTTTGCAAGTTCCAAATTACCATTTTGCATTGCTGTTATGATTTTCTCTGCAGTGGCATGAATTTTTTTGTGTGGTTCTTCAATTTTTAAGTAAGCCTCTTTAAGTTGTTCTGGTGGAGAAAAAGAATAATACCATTTACCTAAGTCGCATTTAGTTGGGTCTTTGGCTTTTGTAAATTCTTTGCCCATAAGCATAGTTCCAACGCCGAGAGCTTCAGCCCATTGGTAATGTTGTATTGTCAAAGTACCTAGTTTTGCTTGAAGTTCAGGTAATACTTTAACATCCTCGACAAGTCTATTGACCTTTTGAACTATAAGGTAAAAGATAATTGCAAGGGAAATAAGCACAATTGCGATAATTCCAATGCTTAAATTAAGTTTTGTTGAAATTTTCATAATAACCTCAAAAAAGATCAAATTTAAAAAAAATTTTTTTAAAAATCAAAATATAAAAGATTATAATTTTATTAATTTTTTGGCTTGTATGAAGTAAAATTATAAAAGAATCAAATAATTATTTACTTGATTTAAAATTTGCTACAAATGAACTTTATTAATTGAATTTTGGCTAAGGAATGTAATCTTTTTCCATTAATTCTTTAATGATGCTATAAGTGTTAGTATGGGATAAAATTATTTTTGGTGTAATCATATTACTTCGGCCAAAAGTACATTTTTTTCACATACATTAGCAATATTAAATTCTATGAATGTGGTAGGTTTTTTAGCAAAACCATTGGAATGCCTAGCAAATTAGAAAGAAAAGAGTAGAAATATTTTCCTTTTCATATTTTTAGAAAATTAATGCTATATCTTGATAGCAAAATTTTAAAAGTAAATATTTTTTAAAAAATAAAAATCAAACGAAATAAAAAATCGAAATTAGATGATGTTGACTAATTCTGAATAACGGAAACCTCAAAATTACTTTACTTTCAATGGCATAAATTTTGTAATTTAATTATTTGGATTGATTTTTTTGAATTGAAAGCAGATTTTGTATAATATTAGCCAATTTTAAATTTATGGATTCCGATTCGGAGGGTTTATTAAGCCTAATTTCTGTTTCACAAAAGGGATTTTTAAAATCCAATGGTGCTTTTTATTCTCTTTTGAAACAAACTGCTTACAAGGATGGATGGTGTTCTGTTATATTATTAACAGAAGATGAAGAGACGAAGAATTACTTTGAAAGAATTAATAGTTTTTTGCCAAAAGAATTATATAGGCTTTATTTAGAAAAATTCCTTATCAGCGAAATAAAAGAAGTCGTTAGTGGTTTTGTGGGGGACTTTATTGCTTTCCATATCAGTGACACTTGCTTGCGTCCCGACGCAATTTCGATGTTGTTTTATTTTTTACAAAACAATAAAGATCTGGATGGTGTATTTCCAGACTTCTTATTAACTCTTGACGATAGGGAAATTTTCGAGAATACAAGAAGTTATATTTCAACTTGTTTTCCTTCATCAATTCAAAATTTTCCAAATTTCAATAAAATTTTTCCATCTCTGATTTTATTAAAAAAAGAAATATTAACCGAATACTTGACAAAATTTGATAATTTTTCAACGTTTAATATTTTGAACTTTTTTTATTTCCTTGCTAATTCGAATTATGAAATTATTAAACTTGAAAGCCTTCTTGGTGTTAAAAAAATTGAAACAAGTTCGATAGCACAAGAAAGTTCCGCCACTACACTTGGTTTTCCTCAAAGTAAGGCTTTCGAGAAAATATTTGGAAAAAGTCTTGTTAGAACAATTACAAGTAACGAGCATTCAAGTTTACCCTACCATTTTGACAATCCAAATAATGATTCAATTTCAATTGTAATAATCAATCGAATCGGTGCAAACAAGGAAGATTTTCAAAAAACTATTAATTCAATTTCTTTCCAAAATATATTTAACTTTGAGATCATTACAAATAAAGGATTTCTAGATGATTTCCAGGATGTTGTTTTTCGTAATATTGCTTTAAAAATTGCACTGGGTAAGTATATTTGTTTTGTCTATGCTGGGGACGAAATATCTCCGAATTGCTTTGTTACTTCTCTCAAACACATTAACACCAAGGGGGAATACTACTTTTTGTATTTTGATTATAATCTTATTGATGAAAAAAGGACTATTAAATCAATAGAGTATAATTTTGAAAAGTTAAAAAAATTCAATTTCATTCCAAATTATTGCTTTTTTTTGCGAAGGATATTTTATGAATGTGGAGAATTTGATGAGTCGTTCCCGATTGGTTATTCATTATGGGAATTTTTCCTACGTGTTGGTGTATGCGGGCTTGAAGGTGTTTATGTTTCTGAACTTGTAATAAATTCTAAATACAAGACATTTTATTCTTTAGAAACAGAAAATATTCAACTTGATAACTACTATAAAGCTAAGATTGTTCAAAAGCATAATGACTTATTTTCGTCAATGCAAATCCAATGGGCGAATTCTATTATTTTTAATCAAAATTTATTTGACCAATCTAAGATTCCATTTGGAATTATTCCAAACAACCAACTTTTGGCAAAAATATTATTAAATAAACAAGTGGAGGCAAAAAGAAATATGAAAAGAGTTCTATTTGTTATGTATGGTTGGAACGAGACAGGTGGCGGGACTACTTTCCCCCGAGCCCTTGCAATTGAGCTTGCCCGTCGTGGATTGGATGTTTCTGTCTTTTTCGCATCTTTAAAATACGATAATCGAATGCCCCCTTATTCCATTGAAGAATTTACCGAGGAAGGGGTAAAATTATTTGGACTTTATAATCGCCCTGCTCCGTTTAAAGACTCTTTGAATCCAGAGCGAGAAATTTCCGACCCAAAGATTGAAGATGCTTTCAGTCGTATCGTTGAAATTGTTAATCCGGATATCATTCAATTTCACAATCTTCATGGGCTTTGTCTTTCCTTACCCGAAATTGCTAAAAAATATAATTTACCTACAATTTTTTTCCCTTATAATTACTACTTAATTGACCCAGATCTATATATGATTAATTCTGATTTGTCGAGATGGAAATCTGTCGATTTTTTTGCAAATTCTGAACTGCTCCAAAAAAATCCATCTATGAGGAACAGCTACTATAAAAGAATTGAATACTCAAAAAGATTAATAAGCGAGTATATTGATGTGGTTCTTGCAGTTTCTCGTCGTCAAATGCAATTGTTGAAGGAATTTTCTGGTTGTAATGAAAAAATAATAGTAGTGCATCAAATTAATCCAACCTCTGACAAATTATGGAAGGACCCATATTTTGAAACCTTAGCGAACAGGAAGGTTCATTCAAAAGTTCGATTTGGGTATATGGGGGGATTATATCCTACCAAGGGAGTCCATAATTTTGTTAAAGCTGCACAATTTTTTATGCCCTCCGACGCAGAATTTCATATTTATGGCTTTAGTAGTGCAGCATATCAACGTCTGCTTTTTGAGCTTGATAGGAAAAAGATGGTTACTTTTCATAGTGAATATAGTCACGACGAGTTAAGGAAAATTGCAGAAGAATTGGATTGTGCTGTATTGCCAGCAATTTACGAAGATCCTGCACCATTTGTACTAACCGAGTCCTTTGCAATGCGATTGCCAGTGATTGGTTCGGAAATTGGGGGAATACCCGATTTTGTCGTTGATGGAATTTGTGGATTTCTTGTCGACCCTGATGATATTGATTCACTTGTTAGTGCTATTCGTTACTGCATATTAAATCCAGATGTTATTGAACAAATGAGAAAGAATTTCAAACAATATTATTCCTTCGAAGAGTTTGTAAATCACATAGAGTATATATCAAAAGACTTAATTGCTGGAAAGTTTAAATATCCAAAAAATTATGAATTGATAATTACCGACAGAATTTTAAAGTTGCCCAGAGTTTCGGATGCCAAGTTCACAAAATTGAAGGTAATGCCCAATGATATTAGAGATATTTTTGAACGAAACGGCTATGAATTAGTCGATATTAATATCGAAGATGATTCTAAAGACTTTATTACATACAAAGCCGTTTTCAAAGTGCCAAAACCTTTGACAATTGAAACTTTCTTCGAAGAAACACAAATTTCTAGTGAAAAAAAGAAAGAATCCATAAAAGAAGAGCCAGTTCAAAAAGAAACAAGTAAGCCCGAAGAAAAAGCATTAGATGATGAATTTTCATTTTTAAAATTCGTATTGGAGCAACAACAACCAACACCTGAACTCCGACCAACATTTAGAGAAAACCTTTTTGAGGCTAAAACCGAAGAAAAAGTTTTTGGATTAAGCGATTTGGAGGAGTTATTACTTTCGGAAGAGGTTAAAACTGAAACTACTGCACAGCGAGGTGAAGAAACATTTGATTATGCGAGTCAGGAAGTAAATTCTCTTTCAAAATCTGAACCAGAGTTAAATATTGTTTGGGAAGGTTCACAGTTTGTTTATCATTCTCTTGCTTTGATTAATCGTGAGCATTGTTCTAATTTGATTGATACGGGTTTGGTCGAGGTAACAATTGTGCCTTACGAGGTGGATCAATTTCTACCGAAAGGAAATCCAAAGTATGAAAAGTTGGCGAAATTTGATATAAGATACAAAGAAGACCCACCCGAAAAAGTCAAAAAGTTGCCATATTTATGGGTTCGGCATCAATGGCCACCAAAATCTGAACCACCGAAAGGAGCAAAGTGGGTAATAATGCAGCCTTGGGAATTTTCCACTTTGCCGAAGCGTTTTGTCGAAATTTTTCAGCAAGCCGATGAATTATGGGTTCCATCCAATTCTACTCGCCAAGCGTTTTTAAATAGCGGTTTACCATTCAACAAAGTTCAGGTAATTCCAAATGGAATTGATCCAATATTATTTCAACCAAAAGGAAGCAAGTATCCATTACCTACAAATAAGAGACTTAAATTTTTGTATGTAGGTGGGACAACCTATCGAAAGGGTTTCGATATTTTGCTCGAAAGTTATGTTAGCGCCTTCACTACCCAGGACGATGTGGTTCTGGTGGTTAAAGATATGGGTACAGAATCTGTTTATCGCGGTCAAACTTCCGAAGATTTAATTGAAAAGATTCGAAAAACTCCAAATACTCCGGAGATAATTTATTTCAAAAACTATTTTACCGAAGAAGAAATTGCAAGTTTGTATAGGGCTTGCGATGTGTTTGTATCTCCTTACAGAGGGGAAGGTTTTTCGCTACCAACATTAGAGGCAATGGCGTGTGGTTTGCCAGTAATTGTAACAGAAGGAGGAGCAACAGAAGATTTTGTGCTCGATGAATTCGCCTGGAAAATTCCTTCATATAAAATTTCAATTGGTAATAGAATCGACAACGACGAGCTTGTGAGCGAAGCATTTATTTTTGAACCGGATGGAGATTATTTGTCCAACTTGATGAAATCAATTTACAAAGACCCTGCGGATATTGTTGTGCGTGGAGTTCTTGCTTCCAGTTATGCTCGAAAATATTGGACCTGGAAGCGTTCAACTTTGAAATTGCTATCGAGAATAGATTTTCTTTATGGTAAAGATTTTGCTAAAAGAGCGACAGAAAAATTGCAAGACGAAATTGATGCTCAAATTTTACTCGGTGATGCTGAACGTGATTTTAGCAATGGTTTATTAGATTTAGCGCTTGAAAAACTTTTGAATTTATCCCCAAGGTTAGATGAATTCAATACGAAATATAAAGTGTTTTACTTTTTGAGACTATCGATAATTTACATACTGAAATCCGATTTCCAAAAAGCATATGAGTATCTTGAAAATCTCGATGAAATTGAATTCAATAACATTGATAAAATGTATCTTGTATCGAAAATTGAGTATTTGAAAGGTAATTTAGTCGAAGCTTTGGAAAAATATACAGAACTGGTTTCCGAATGGAATCGAAGACGATTCGAGTCTGTCATGGGGAATTCACTAGACACAATACTTGTCGATATGGCTAAAATAATGTATGAAATGGGAGATTTTGATAAATCGCTGCAACTTTATACAGAAGTGATTAAACTTAACGAAAGAAATTCAACCGCATATCTGATGTCAGCAAAATGTTTTCAAAAAGTAGGCGACCTTGAAGAGGCGCGTAGAATGCTTGATTGGGCATTGAAGCTGGAACCTGAAAATGAAGAAGCAAAAAAACTGATGGAAGAGTTAGGAGTAGCGATATAAAGAGTAATTTTTTAAAGATAAGTTAAAGATTAAAATGTTTTGCGGAAAGGGAGGGATTCGAACCCTCGGTACGGCTTTTGGCCGTACACACGATTTCCAGTCGTGCCAGTTCAACCACTCCTGCACCTTTCCATTGAGAAACTACAAAATTACAAAATTTTCCTGAATTTTGTAACTTGAATTCTTAAATTGTGTTATTTATTTGGTTTTGCGAGTATGAAGTTGGGTCGAAGAGGTTTTTTAAAAACGGTAAGTTTTTCTGTATTAGCATTTACTTTTCCACAAAACAATGCAAATACTGATGAGATTTTATCTGCCAATGACGATTATGTTTATCCACACACATTGAAAGCTGGCAGTAAAGTTGCTTTTATTGCCCCAGCAAGTCCAAGCAATTCTTGGGAAATTAGGTACTTTGCTGAGTTCCTTAAACGGCGAGGTTGTAATATTGTATTTGGCGAAACTATTACCAAACGCGAGAAAAAATTTAGATATCTTTCGAATGAAGACCATTTGAGAGCTGAGGAAATCAATAGATATTTTTCCGATCCATCCGTTGATGCGATAATTTGTGCCCGAGGCGGTTATGGCTCGATTAGAATCCTTGATTTAATTGATTTTGATGTGATTAAGCAAAACCCAAAGATTTTTGTTGGTTTTAGCGATATTACAGTTTTGTTGAATGCCATAACTCAAAAAACTAAACTCATAACTTTTCACGGTCCAACGGGAAATTTTTTCCTGGATAGTTTTACAACTAAAATATTAGATTTTCTTTTGTTTGGGAACCAGGAAAATGTCCAAAATGTTATTAATTATAAATTTTCTACGAATGATATTTTGAACGAAGGTAAAGCAGAGGGGCGACTTGTTGGAGGCAACTTATCGAATTTAGTTTCACTATTAGGAACTCGGTACGATTTTGATACTAATGGAAAAATTCTTTTTTTCGAAGAAGTTTCTGAACATCCATATAAGATTGATAGGATGTTGATGCAATTGGAATTAGCCGATAAATTTAAAAACTGTGCTGGTGTAATTGTTGGATATTTTGGGAAATTAGACAGCAGGAGGAATTTTTATCCCGACTATTCTTTTACTCTTCGCGAAATTTTGCAGCGAGCCTTCAAAAAGTATAATTTCCCTGTGATTATTAATTTCCCTTTTGGTCATACTAATAAATTTTTTACCTTTCCAATTGGTGGATTAGCGAACTTCGACACAAATAGAAAAGAGTTTTTTGTAAATTTGTATAGTAAAATAAATCAAATAGAAAATATGTTTGACAAATAAAAGGTAGAAAATGAAAAGGATTATATTTGTATGTTTACTTTTTTTAATCCAATTCAAATTATTTTCACAAGATGCTACATTTTCTATTTCCGAAGTTGACGCTTCCAATTTTCCTTTAATTCGATGTACATTCATTGCTTTGGATGCAACTGGACAAAGCTATAATGATTTAAAGCCGAGCGATTTTGATGTTTTCGAACGTGGGAAAAATATGAATTCAACCGTTCAGGTGGAATGTAAGGACACTTTGGTTGAACCCGCTGTTAGTATTATTTTGATTGTTGACCAAAGTACATCAATGTTACTTGAAAACGAGGCTGGTGAAAAGCGTTGGGATTGGGTTAAACTTGGCGTTCAAGCTTTTGTTAATACAATTAATTTCAAAACAGGTACAAAAGTTGCTCTTATTTCCTTTGGGAATTTTGCATACATTCGTTGTAATTTTACTGATAATAAGAATGAGATTTTAGATTCCTTAAACAACACTTGGGTTGGTGGAGGTACAAAATATGAACCACCATTTCTTGATAAAGATTATGGTGCAGTTAACTTGTTTTTAAATGGTTCCCCTGACCCAACAAAGCGTAGAATAATAGTATTTCTAACAGACGGAGATCCAAATGAACCTCCTAAAACTGACTCTATTGTTAAAGAGTTGCAAAGCATAAATGCTCAAGTTTATGCGATTACTTTGGCTATGCCGATGCACAAATCATTAGATGAAATTTCATCCAAAACTGGTGGCAAAGCATATAAAGTTGAAACTAAAGAGGAACTTGAAAACATTTATCGATTTATAGCTTTGGATATTCAAAGGAAGCAACTGTGCACTTTGACTTGGATAACTGATTTTGGTTGCGACAAGCTCGATTTGATTCGAGACATTCGTATTGTGTTTAAACGGCAATCAGTTTCATTTGAACGAAATTATGAAGCCCCTCCTTACAGTATTGCCAAATTGCCCATAGACCAAACAATTGTTGATTTCTTAGACCCTGCACCAAACCAGTTTAATGATTTCGATATTACAATTAATTCTCCTGTGACAGATTATACTATTACAGATATAAAAATCATACCTACATCATATTTTCAAATAATTAACTGGGATATTTCTGGTGCTGGTGGACCACCACCGTTTACTATTCCGAAAGGTGAGTCACGAACAATTAGGGTAAGATTTACCCAGGGTTCAACGCGTGCCTATCGCGAGGCTACATTATATATTTCTGCCAAACCTTGTCCTGCCCAAGTCAAACTAATTGGTGGGATATCCCAAGTTAGAATTATTTCTCCAAACGGAGGTGAAATTTTTTCTGTTTGTGATACTATTAATATTATTTATAGTGGTGTTGAGCCCGACAAACCTGTTAATCTATTTTATAGTAGTGACGGTGGTTCAACTTGGAAGTCAATTGCTTCGAATGTAAAAGGTCTTTCTTATAAATGGATTCCACCAACAGGTGGGAATAACTATCGTATTAAAGCAACTGTTGCACCTTTATCCACATATATTTGGGCAAAGTCCATTGGCGGAACTGATGAAGATTTCGGTAGAAGTATTGCTATTACCGAAGACAACTCCTATGTTTACATTTGCGGGTCTTTTACCGGTACAATGGAATTTGAAAACAACATACGCCTTACAAGTGCGGGGAGTTACGATCTTTTTGTTGCCAAATACGACCGTGACGGTAACTTAATTTGGGCACAATCTGCAGGTGGTTATGGGGTTGATACTGCTGCTGGTATTTGCGTCGATAAGGCTGGAAATGCTTATGTAGTTGGGACTTGCCAACAAACAGCTCAATTTGGCTATATATCCCCTAATATTCCCATTGCTGGTGCTCCTTATTGTTTTGTGGCTCGATTCCCAGCCAGTGGGTCAACACCAGTTGTTACTTTAATTGGACCAGATCAAACATACACCAACTTTAAAGCTTGGGGTCAAAAAATAAAGTATAAATCCAATACACCACCAAATCCCGACGAAATTGTAATTCTGGGTGAATATTTGAATCAAATTCAGACTTTAAATTATTCTCTACCAAAAGTTACCATTCCTACAGCATTTACGGCAGTATTCAATCCTGACTTGACAATAAAATATGCTCAAAAAGGTGGAACCGACGATGGAACTTTTTCCAAAAGTGTGGCTTTTGACGGTAATGGGGATAGATACGAAGTTGGTAGTTTTACTGGCACACTCAAAAGTGGGAGTTTCAATTTAACAAGCAAAGGCAAAAATGATGTTTTCATTCGAAGGTTTGGCGGTAGCCCCGGTAGCGAAGACATTAGCGATACAAATTTCTCCATTCAAACTCCTATTTGGAAGTTGGCTAATGACAACTTTGTTTTTCCTCCAAGTACAATCGGAATGCTAATTGATTCCGCTGTAAGCTCATTCATTTGTAATATCGGTAATGTTCCCATAACAATAGTAAATACGTCAATTATTGGAGCAAATCAAAACGATTTCAAATTAGGATTTTTCCTAATTGATAAAAAGATTTTACCTGGAGAGTGTATCCCAATCGAGATAATCTTTGAACCAAAAGATGTAGGACCGAGAACTGCTCAATTAATCATTACACCTGATTGTGGAACCAATCTTGTATTGAATCTTAGCGGAGAAGGAGTTTGCACAGGTGAATCGCTACCCCAGGTTGATTTAGGTCCATCAAATTTAAGTGTGAAAGTCTCCAAATTATTTAAATGCATATTTAAGAATACAAATCCATCTTCTGTTCCAGTTAAATTAATTATTTACGGACCAAACTCATCCGATTTTTCAGTTCCTATGTCGAGTGTAATCGTGAAACCTGATTCTTGTCTCGATTTGGAGGTTTCGTTTATACCTTCTGGTGCTGGGCTACGTCGAGCATACTTAAAGTTCGAGTTACCAACTGGATGCATAAACCCTGAAACTGAACTACTTGGAACTGGTGTTGATGCCGACATTTTAATTCATTCTATTGATTGGAAGGGAAGAAGGATTAAGACTATTAACGACACAAACCTTGTAATTATAAATAGAAGCTCAATTCCACAAAAGTTGATAAATATTTCGTTCCAAGATCCTGTTCCAAATTTTGAATTTGTCAATCAACCTCCTGTAAACCTGCCTGTAGTTATTCCTCAAAACGATAGTTTGAGTATTCCCATAAGATTTTCCCCCGATGAAGAAATTAGTTATACTAATACTATTATTTTTATATTCGAAGGACTTTTAAGCGATTTGCTTGCAAACGTCAAGGGTGATGGAATTCTTCCTAAAATTGAATTGAAATGGACTTGTCTTGATGCTGTAAAACCTGGTGACCGAGGAATGGCTGAACTCGAGATTTCGAACCCAAGCACTACAGCTGACCTTACAATCTACAAAATGGATTTCAAATATAAAACTGGTGATTTTACTTGGGTAAACACTCCGCCAGAAAATGATGTTATACCTAAATCATCAAACAAAACTTACGAAGTTTACTTTACTCCAAAAACACCAGGGACAAGAGCCGATTTGATTGAAATTCAACACGACGCCGGTCCTGGTCCGAACCCAAATCCACGGATTGATACTACTTTTGATGCAGAATGCGATGGTTTAGGTTTGTCTTCTGTTAGTTCTATCGATTTCGGGAATAGTATTATTTGTGACCAAAATATTTATGACCTTAAAATTACCAATGATAGCTGGCAATCTTCTATAACAATTACTGATTATGAGATTTCGGGTAGTGGGGCCGATGCTTTTAATTTAAACGAAAGTTTACCGATTGTTATTCCTGCCAGCAACTACATCACCTTGAAACTGTTGTTTGAACCTCGCGAAGCAAAAGATTACGAAGCTACCTTGAAGCTTTCAACCTCAATTAATGTAGATATTATAATAAATCTTAAAGGGACAGGAGTTTTGCTCGACTTTTACAGTGATAATCCTGTTTGGCAACTTGAACCTATGTTTTCCCGCAAGTTAGGCGTTAAAGGGCGTATACCGAAACTTTACAATTCCACTGTCAATTCAATGAACTTAGATATCTTCTACAACGACAAAATGATAAGAATTGATACAATTCTTCCATCTCCGAACTTAAAGAACTGGACTTGGGAAAATCCTGTTCTTGTTTCGCCCGGACATATTTCCTTAAACGGATTTGGTATCCTAACTACACCATTCGATTTAGAATTGTTTACCATTGATTTTACTGTTTTTCTCGGGGATGTAAAAGAGTCTTCATTCGATTTAGATTTCCGAAGCAATAGTTGTATTTCCCCGCTTGATATAGTGTCGAAAATCGTTATTACAAATGTTTGCTTTGTTGATGGAAGACTTATTACCGTTTCAAACCAGAAATATTACTTAAATCAACCTGAACCGAATCCATCGAGTAGCGAGGTTAGATTGGAATTTGGAGTTGCATTCGATGATTTTTCTGAGATATTACTTTACGATGTTTATGGACAGTTGATTAAAGTAGTTTTTGAAGAGAAACTGAAAGCAGGAAACTATAAGTTGTTGTTAAATGTTTCGGACATTGGCAGCGGAGTTTATTACTTAAAGCTTCGTTCTGGAAACTATCAAAATGTTGTACCTTTGATTATTGCAAAGTAAAAATATGTCTAAATTTTTGATTATTGCAGGTCCCTGTGTTGTCGAGTCTCGGGACCTGCTTTTCGAAGTGGCTGAAAAATTTGTTGAAATAGAAAACAAATTACCCATAGATTTCTATTTTAAATCTTCGTACAAAAAAGCAAATCGAACTAGTTTGAAATCTTTCGTAGGAATAGGCGATGAACTAGCAATTCAATATTTGCTTGAAGTGAAGCAAAATTTCGGTTTTAAAATTTTAAGCGATGTTCATTCAACCTACGAAGCCGAAAATTTTGGCAAATATTTTGACGCTATTCAAATTCCTGCTTTTCTTTGTCGTCAAACCGAGCTTTTGCTTGCTGCTGGCATTACTGGCAAAATAGTGAACATAAAGAAAGGGCAATTTGTTTCGCCTTGGGATATTGGAAAAGCAGTAGAAAAAGTTCGGAGTACAGGAAATTCAAATGTTTGGCTTACCGAAAGGGGCACTTTTTTTGGTTATAACGACCTTGTTGTTGATTTTCGTTCTTTTTTAATTATGAAGAAATTTCATTGTCCTGTTGTTTACGACGCCACTCATTCATTGCAGCAACCATCTATTGGAGAGCAATCTGGGGGTTTCCGTGAATTTATTTTCCCCCTTGCTCGTGCTGCTGCGGTTGCTGGTATTGATGGTCTTTTTTTCGAAACACATCCAGTTCCAGAAAAAGCATTGAGTGATTCTGCTACTCAATTGCCTTTAAGATTTGCTTATGACTTGATTTATCAAGTTATTGAGTTAAGAGAAAAGGTTAAGAACTTCTATGAACCTGAATTGTAAGGTTATTTTTATTGTTTTAACTTTATTCTTGTTCTTTCAAGCTTGCGAAGTAGATGACTGCGGGTGTTTTAATACTTCTCCTATACATGGGAAATGGAGTGGATATTTCATTTCCGAATACTTGAAGATCGAAATGCTGGTATATTTGAATGAGTACAATTCAAATATTTCAGGAAGTGGTAATCTATTTATTAAATCCAAAGTGATTAGCTACGACAATGCTGTCGCCGTCAAAGGTTATTTTGTTTCGAACAAAGTTGTTATTTCTTTTTTCGAACTTGATTCTGTTTCGTTCGAAGGCAATTTGAACAAGAATAAAGATACAATTGTTGGATTTTTTAATATTAACCAAAAAGAACAAATTCCATTCTTATTAAATAAATTTCATTGATTCATTTATTTTCTCTTCTACCATCTCTGTAACTTTTAAGGCTTGAGAGGCTTCGAAGGCGGTAACAGGAATTGGCTTTCCAAATAGTACTGCTTCAAGAAATGTGTTATGTTCTTCGGCTATTGCATTTGTTTGTTCAACCTCGGGTGTTTGGTAAACAATTTGAACATTTCGAGGTGAATCGAATATATTTCCTAACATTACAGCGGGAGTCCCAGTGTCGTTTGCCTCGTTTTTTTCGAGAATTCGAAAGAATTCCACTTTCTGATTTGCTAAATCAATCGAAAAGTAACCTTGTTTTTGAAAGATTCTCATCTTGCGTGTTGGCTTTGACGAAATTCTTGATGCTGTCAGGTTTGCGACAGTTCCATTTTCGAATTCGATTCTTGCATTAGCAATATCAATAGTATCTGTAAGAACTGCAACACCATTTGCGTAAATTTTTTTTACCGAAGATTTGACAAGCCACAGCACAATGTCGATGTCGTGGATCATCAAATCCGAAACGACAGAAACATCGATAGCTCGTGGTTTGAATTGGCTTAATCGGTGTGCTTCGATAAATAAGGGCTTGGGATTGAACTTCATAATAGCTTTTATTGCTGGGTTGAATCTTTCAACATGGCCAACTTGAATTATTAAGTTTCTTTGTTTGGCAATCTCAATTAGTTCTAATGCATCTTTATAACGAGCAGTTATTGGTTTTTCAATAAAGCAATGAATATTATTTTGGAGGAAATATTTCGCAATTTCAAAATGTGTTATTGTGGTTGTGGCAATTACAACTGCATCAATGTTGTTAGACATCTCGTTTAAGCTTTCAAATAGGTAGCAATTATATTTTTCGGAAATTTCTTTTGCTCTTTGCGAATTTGTGTCATAAATTCCTATGAGTTCTGCAAGTTTATTATTTGTAAGAAGTTTTGTATGAATTTCGCCAAGATGTCCAACTCCAACCACCCCTATTTTAATTCTCTTTGTGAATAAAGGCATAATTTTTCCAATTTATTTGTTAAAGAAAGATAAATTTTTGTTTTCGAACCCAAAATCTATTTCAATTGCATCTTCTTTTGCTTTTTTCTTGGCTATTTTATCAGCCTTTTCGTTTAATTCATTTCCAGAATGACCCTGAACCCAAACAATTTCAAATTGAACGAATTTCGTAAAATGCAGAAGTTGCTTCCATAGGTCAATGTTTAAAACATCTTGTTTTGAAGATGTTTTCCAGCCATTATGTACCCAACGGGTTATCCAGTCTTCATTTATTGCCTTCGCAATAAGCTGTGAATCAGTATAAATTCTAACAAAGTTAATATTATTGTTTTTGCAAAAGTTTAAAGTTTCAATCACAGCAAGAAGTTCCATTCGATTATTTGTAGTTTGACGAAAGCCACGGGAAAGAACAATTTCGCTTTTCTCAAACATCATTAAGACCGAAAAAGCCCCAGGTCCGGGGTTCCCGAGTGATGTACCATCTGTATAAGCATCCAATTCCATCAAAAATTCCAAATATAATTTTGCTAATTTATGGAAAAATGTTAATTTGATTTTATGTTGAACGGTTTGGAGTAAAAAATGTTGAGGCTCACTTATTTAAGTCATTCAACTTTTGTTCTTGATGATGGAAATTATAAGTTAATTATTGACCCGTTTATTACTGGAAATCCTTCTTGTCCTGTGAAAGTCGAAGATATTAAAGTCAATTTCGTTGTTTTGACCCATGCACACGGAGACCATCTTGGCGATGCTTTTACTATTGCTAAAAACAACGATGCACTTGTAATTGCTGTTAACGAACTTGCGAATTATGCAGCAGAAAATGGCTGTAAAGCCCATAATATGCATATAGGTGGTGCATATAATTTTCCTTTCGGTCGTTTGAAATTCACTATTGCTCATCACGGCTCCTCTTCTCCCGATGGCAGATATATGGGTGAACCCGCTGGAGTTGTAATAAAAATTGGTGGCAAAACTGTTTATCATACTGGTGATACTGGTTTGTTCCTGGATATGAAACTTATTGGCGAACTTGACAAAGTTGACATATTCCTTGTTCCAATCGGGGACAATTTTACTATGGGGATTGATGATGCTGTTAAAGCAGTTGAATTTGTTAACCCGGTTTTGACAATTCCAATGCATTATAACACTTTTCCGGTTATTCCCGCCGACCCAATTGAATTTAAAAAGAAAGTCGAAGCTTTGGGTAGGAATTGTAGAGTAATGGAGTTCGGTGAAACTATTGAATTTTAATCATTTTAAAATTAAAAAAACAAATAAGGGGCTTAGAAATAAGCCCCTTTCTTGTTTTTGTTCAATTTTATTAATCATTTACCAATTAAAAGGAATGGAAAGGCAAGTTTTTTATCTTTTGATTGTACAATCAAATAGTAAGGACCGCTGGGTAGGTTTTGTAAATCAATTTTGAATCGATTGTTAATTATTTCATCAGGCAGAACGATTTTATTGAAAACTCGTTGTGATAGGTTGTTGATAATTGATACTGAAATTGGTTCAACAGGTTGAGAACCAGGAAAAACAAGTTCTATGAACTTTGCATATAAGTTGTTATAGACTTCAATATTATTGTTGTCTTGATTTCCTTCGACAGATTTGAAACCTTCGATTTCACCTTTGAGTTCAATATAGAATTCATTGTTTTCTTTTGCATTTGTTACAATATGGATTCGAGCATAATAAATTCTTTCTTCATCGGTAGCAGCAGAGAAGCGAACCTTAACTTTGAATGAGTCGCCAGGTTCAATATAGATAGGAGTTTGAAGAGTTTGTGCAAAGTCGAATCGTTTATAATCCTTGTAAGTGGTATCGATTTCCAGTTCGGAAATTTGTAAAGTTTGGTCTCCGACGTTTTTCAAAACTAACTCAATAATTTTGCTTGTTGGCTTTTGTACCTTTCCGAAATCGATTGTATTTTCGGGGAAATTGGTTTCCAAAATAGGACCTTTTGTTTGAACTCCTTTGCCCGAGCCCCAAACTTCGATGTATCGATATTCTTGGTAGATATCGTTTGATTGAATAGAAAGTGAACCTTTATAGGATGTTCTTTCTTTTGGTGTGAATTTAATTTTAACAGTGTAGGTTTGGCCACGTTTAAGAATTACGGGATTTGTGATTTTTCCAGAGATTATTTCAAAAACATTGTCTGGATTTTCCCAAAAATCAACTTCTTCAAGTCGAAGGTCAAGTTTTCCTGTGCTAATTATTTTGAGTTCGATTGTGTCGGATTCACCTGGTTCAACTTCACCAAAATCGACGATTATTGGGTCGACATCGTATGTAGCTCCATCGGGGGCAATATTCCCTTTAAGCCAAGTCATTGCACGATAGAGTTGATAAGCACGAGGAATGTCTCCAGCAAATGCTTCGAAGCCTATTGTCCAAAAACAAAGCCTCGAGGTTCCAAGCTCGGTTCTGATTCCAACAATAGTGTCATCGGGATAGTCATTATTTGTTCTAATAAAGTGGTCCACTGGTGGATATTTTTCTGGATCTTTCGATTTGAACACATCGAATTCAAAGTAAATTGCAAGAGGCCACCAAGTGATACCTGGTTGAGGATTGAACCCAATGTTGCACCACTTGATTATTGACTGACCGACTGGGTCTCCAAAAGCCCCTCGAATATTAAAACTCCAATATGTTATTTCGTTTCCACTTTGTCTGGATACTTTAAGTCTGGTAAGATATTCAATTCCTAAAGTATCAGAAAGAAATTTTTGAACTTCAGGGTTAAGGTCTCCACCTGCAGGATTAAAAGCGTAGTAAAGAACATTCCTTCCAATAATCAAACAATTTTTCCCGGCGGCAATCATTTTCCTTATCGCATCTAAAATGCTGGCGTTCCCAACCCTTGTGTTCAAGCGATTATCACCGAGTAGAAAAATTGCTACATCAAAATCCGTAAGATTGTATTGTTGCAAGGTTAAGTCGTTAAAAGGTTTTCGAATAACATAAGGGGCAATATCGGGCATATATTGTGGGTCGATTAGATATTGCCAATAAGCACTGTCGACAAATCTCTGATTTTCTAAATTGTCGAAAAGTATATATTTTGGTTGCTCGGAAAATAAAGTGGCATACATTCCATTAAGAAATACAACTGCAATTATAAAAATTAAATTATAATAAAAACTATATTTTTTCATAGCCACCTCCAATTAACATTTACAAAAGTGTAAATAAAAAAGGTTGTCCCGTATAGTCCAAAGACTTTTTGGAACAACCTTGGTTTTATAGATTTAGACTTACTTAACAATAATAAGTGGGATGAATTTAACATCCTTACCGATTTGCAACTTCAAATTATATCGTCCATTTTGTAATTCGCCGACGGAAAATTTGAGTTGAGTGTTACCTTTTGAAAATGTTGCACTTCCCAAATCGGCAACTAAATTACCTTTCAAATCGTAGATTTGAATGTTCACCCCCTGATTAATGTCGAGCTGCGAAGTAACAAGTAAAGAAAGTTCATTTGAAGCTGGGAAAGGAGAAATTGCAATATTTACACCGATTGGGAATTCTGTCTCGGCAACTGAACCTGCTTGTTCGCCTTTTCCAGAAAGAGGAATATTTAACGTTGGCTCATTTGTTGCATTAGATTGAATTCTCAATAGTGCAGAATATTCTATTGCTTCAGTAGGGGTGAAAAGGATACTGATTGTAGTTGATTCACCAGGTCCAAGAGTCTTAGGTAAATCGGGAGCTCCCATAATAGAGAAGGCACCTGGATTATTAACTAACTGGATACTTGTTATTTCTAAATCGGCTAAACCATTGTTGGTTATGTCAACATCACCAACTTTTGAGCTTTGAACAGCGACACTGCCAAAATTAACTTCAGACTTACTTGACGCAATGATTGGAACATTACCTGCAACACCAATTCCATCGAGAGAAACAATCTCTTCGGGAGAATTCTTTGCGTTAGATTTGATAATTACTGAAGAAGTGTATGTTGTGGCTTCATCTTTTGGAGAAAAGGAAACCGTTACGGTATATTTTTGGTTAGGTTGAATAGTCAAAGGTAATGTTGGTGGATTTTGAATATTAAATACTTCATTGGGATCAAAATCTCTGTCTACATAGAGTTCATTAATAATCAATGGCTCATCACCAGTATTGTTTATATCAAAGGTTTGCGTTGCAGTAGTTCCAACAACAACTTCTTGGAAATCGATAGATGTTAAACTTAAAGCAATTTGTGGTCCAATTTTAACTGTTGGTTTGGAAAGCAACCAATCAATTATTTTGTTTACAAAATTATTTCGTTGAGTTGGATTGGCAATTCCTTCGAATCCTGTAGTAAGATAAACCAATCGACTGTAATTATCGTGTTCGACGCGAACACCACCAATTGCCGATGGATTATTGTCGTAGTAAAGGAATCCTTTTGCTTTGTTTGGATTTGTTACACTTAAAATATCTGTAAAGACAATGAAGTATGGATAAGAAGTTTGATTATATTGATTCATTGTTAAATTAATACCATTTCCAATTGGATCACCAGAAACTCCCGTAGCAGGGTATTGAACAACACCTGTAATGTTCCCACTCTGGTCAGTTGTTACTCTTAACACAGCGTTTTGTGATTTATTAATGAAAAGCTTATTTGAATAGAAATCTCGTGCAGTTTGTGAACCTTGTGTTCCATAGGCAAAGGAAAGGTCTATTTCCGAGGTCAAAAGTATACTTTTTCCAGACGATATCATTGCATTTAATGAAGCATATAAAGGAGAACTTTCAACATAATATCCGCCTAATACACCTCGTATCCAATAATTAAATCCAAGGACGGCAAGTTCAAAATTGTTCATCGAATAATTATTTAAGACATCAAGAGAGAAGGGTAAAAGTGAAGCATCGTTTGAATACTTAGAATTCGTCAAAATACCTTGGTAGGCAAAGATTGGACTTAATGTATAAGATGGAGAAATTGAATAAAAAGCATATTTTGTATCCTCAGTTAAAGCATAAAATGCACCAATGGATTGATCATATGGAGTTTGAACTTTTGGAACGAAATCAACAGCAACAATTGCAAATTCTGCTTTGCTTCCACTTTTTAATGTTACGTTAACAGTTTGGGTTTGATTTGGTTGAAGCACTAATTGGCTTGTGCTTAAAGTAGTTTTCCAATTTGCTGGTATATAACTTGCTCCATTATTTAATGCAATATCAACTCGCATCAGTTCATTATTTGGATTTGTTACATTGAAGGAGTAGGTTATTTCACCATTTCTAGGGATTGTAAGGAATGGATTTGGACCAGCAACTTGAATTTTTGCAACTTTAAGATTTTGTGCCGCTTGGAGAACTTCTTTGGTATTATCGTCTTGGACAAATGCAACAATATATATTTGTTGGGATTTCCAAGAGGATTTCATCGTATAAGTAAAATTGAAAGTTTGATTTGAACCAGCGTCCATATTCAATGTTGTTCCATTATGGTCGGGAAGCATTGAACGAGCTACCCAAAAAAATTCTTTTTCTCCATTGGAGCCAGGTGGGTTTGAATAGCTAATGAAGTACTCAACAACTGCAACTCTTAGTTTTTTGCCAACTAAAGATTGTGTTGTGTTGATCGTAACACTAACGCTACATTGGGTTCCGCTTCGTGTTTCTGCAACCGTCAAAGTAACAGGCGAATTTGTTCCGCGATATTTGTCAACTTCGGTTTTGATTGCGACAGTATCCCCAGCAGCTCCATCGTACCAGTTTCCAGTTTTAGGGGCTATTTTCCCATTGACCCGAACATTTGGAACACCTTGTTGTTCAATTCCATAGTAGCGAATTCTTCCTTCATTCATTGGAATGTTTTCTTGATACATTGGATCATCAGATCCTGGCCACCAGGCATGATAAATTAAAGGGATGACATCATTAAAATTATTTCGTATGAATTGTTGGAGTGAGGGATTCTGTGCTGCGCAAGGTCCACAACTTGTGTTCGTCGCTTCTTCGATTAAAACTTTACGAGGAGAATCTGCTAAAGCAAAAATGCTAGCAATAAAGAATAAAACAATTGTCAAAGGAGAAAAGGATCTTTTCATAAAACCTCCAATAATATTTATAAACATATGAAAGACAAATATTCTTTAAAAAAGTTACATTCGAAAAAAACAATTTACCAAAAATCAAGAAAAAATTAATAAAAAAATAAAAAATTATTAATAAAAAATGGGTCAAGTTTACTATGCTCTTCAAGTCCAAGCTGACCGTTGCTTCCTTCCGGACCTGGCGGGGTTGGGCTTGTCTTGAAAGCATAGGACCTGACCCAATGCAAAATTAATAAAATTTTTTTATTCATTACATCAGAGTAGATAATAAAACCTGTAAAAAAGATAATTTAAAAAATTTAAAATTTGCTTAATTTTGTAAATTAAATTTGCGCCACTAGCTCAGTTGGATAGAGCATCAGCCTTCTAAGCTGAGGGTCACAGGTTCGAGTCCTGTGTGGCGCGCACCTACCGAATTAAAGTTTTTTTGTTGTCTTTTAAAACAGGAATTTCCCTTTTTATTTCGGTTGGAGAAATGAGAATTGGTTTTGCCGTTTCGTTTTGCTTTGGTGTTTTTTTTGGGCTTGTTTCTATGTAGAATTTATCTCGAGTAACAATAATATTCTTGATTACCACTTTTTCTTTACTTAAGGAAGGTAATTGTTCATCATTTCGGCGAATAATAACACCTCCTGCATTACCAAGAGTGAATCTAAAAAAACTTTGTGCTTTCCATACTTTTCGATTGTTAGGATAAAGAACAGTCTTTTCTGTTACTCGATTATCAATGACAATATTTATCCATACCGTATCGGTAGCAAGAAATTCTAATTTAATGCTATCTTGTGAAATTCCCTGTTGAACTATTGATAGTGGCATGTTTGTTGGGGATAAAGAGAAAGTGTCGGTTGTTTTAAGAGTTTCAAGTGGTTTTAGTTCCTCGGGTTCATAAAAAAAGGAAAAGTAAATAATTGCCAAAATTGAAAGAAAAAGCCCAGCATAAACGAAGTAAAGAACTTTATTTAGTTGTTGGGAAGTGTATCGAACCTTCCTTTGTTTGTCAGAAAGTAAAACTTGCGAATTTTTCTCTTTTATATAAGTTGTTTTCGATTTAAAAATTGTATCGAGTTGAGTCTTAAGTTCTGAGTAATCCAGGCCAAGAAAGCCGATATATTCTTTAATAAATGATTGCATATAGATACTTGGCAAATAACTAAAATTGCCGTCTTCAATAGCTTTCAGAACTGTTTCTCGAATTTTTGTTGCTTCGGAAACTTCTTTCAAGGATAAATTCAATTTTTCACGTGTCTGTTTCAATATTTCCGAAATCGTTTCCATTTTTTAATTTATTTTTGCTTCTTTATGATATCAAATTTAAATAAAAATGGGTTTTCAAAGGCGTAACTCTTTTTTTTTATTAGTGTTAATTTTGACAAGTAATTCACTTTTTGCCTTTGAAAGTTGGGAACACAAAAATGATTCCACTTTCTTAACATATAGAATTGCTGATAAACCATTTTATCACATTTCAGGTTTAGAAATACAAAAAACAACAAAAATCAAGCCAATTCCAATGATTACTTTTTCCGCTTTTTATACTGGTATTTTTATTCTTCAACATATTGGGCAAACACAGACAATTTGGAAAAACAAAAGCAGTTTCCATTTCGCCGAAGATGGAGAATATGCAATGTATGTAGATAAAATTGGGCATTTTTATGGTGGTTTCCTTTCATCATATGTTCTTTCACAATCCTTAATAGAATGTGGTTTCGACTACAATTTGTCTAATATTATTGGAACTGCTTTAGGTTTCGGTTATACTGCTTATGTCGAAATATTGGATGGTTTTGCAAAGGATTGGGGTTTTTCTCCATCTGACTTTTATGCCGATATTACTGGGGCAGTTTTTTATCTTGGTTATTCATTCTTGCCTTTTTTTCAGAACTTTACTCCAAAGTTTATGTATTTCCCACCCCGGTGGTTCAATTCCTTTTCCCGAAAGCCTTCGACAATGTTTATAGATGATTATAGTGCTCATACCTTTTGGATTAGCATCAATCTTCAAAATCTTTTGCCTAAAAGCATTGGAAAATATTTTCCCAATTGGTTAGACATTTCCATTGGTTATGCCGTAAGAAACCTTTGCAATCCACTCGATAGCTCTTTGAAATGTAATCCCGAGGTTTCGGAACCTGTTCGACCATATGTTTGGGGGAATAGAAAATTGATAATAGCCCTTGACTACGATTTAGTTAAATTACTTCCCGATGGGGGGAATTTTTGGAACTGGCTAAAACAATCTTTAAATTATTTTAAACTACCCAGTCCTGCTATCGAAATCGGTAAACCTGTTCGTTTCTATTTAATATACCCTTTCCCAATAAAAATTGGTTCAATCTATTTTTAATTCCTTGAATTTTATTAAGTTTGCTTTTTATTTGTATAACTTTGTCCAAAATGCACCACGAAATAGGAAAAACAATTTTAAATTATGTTGAAGTAGAGCCTATTGATAAATTCGAAAAGGATTTTAATATTTTTTTAAATCCCAAAATTAGTATCATTATTCCCGTGCTTGAGGAGGAAAAATTACTTCCAGTAGTTTTATCAAATTTTACACCATCAATTTTAAAGAAATATTCTGCTGAACTTATTATTAGTGATGGCGGAAGTACAGATAAAACAGTTGAAATTGCGAAAATGTTTACATCCAAAATGGTTGTTCATAGGGGAAACTATCGTCAGACGATAGCAGAAGGAAGGAATCGTGGTGCGGAGATTGCATCGGGCAATATTCTTGTTTTTATCAATGGCGATACAGTTCCTTCAGATGTTGAAAAGTGGTTTTCGTTTATTTTGGAATGGGAAAAGAACAATCCCAAAGAAATTGCACTTGCTTTTAAGGTTCGTGGCTTCCCTGACGAAGAAAATTGGAAGGACAAATTGTTTTACTTTTTTCATAATAATTATGTTCGATTTTTAAATGCAATTGGTTTGGGAATGGGTCGTGGCGAATGCCAAGTAGTTCGTAAAGAACAGTTCTGGAAGGTTGGTGGATATAATCCAAGGATTTCTGCCGGCGAAGATTTTGATTTATACCGAAGATTGGCAAAAATTGGTAAAATCCGCTTCGTTGATGAAGTTTGTGTTTATGAGTCACCTCGGCGATACCGAAAGTATGGATATTTTAGAATTCTACTTCGCTGGCTTTTAAATGGCATCTTCGTTATGCTTTTTAACAAATCTTTTTCTAATGACTGGGAACCTATAAGATAATTTTGGTGGTAATTTCTAAATGAATAAATTTTTTGGTGTTTGTGTTGGTGCTTCAACTATAACTTTTGTTGAACTTGTTTCGAATTCTTCCAAAGGTTTTGAAATTAGTAAAATATATTCTTTTAACCACAATGGTTTACCAAGAGAAGTTTTCGAAAAACAAATTCGTTTGTTAAACCCACATAAATTTCCTGTTGTTGTCACAGGAAGGAAAATAAGGAACATAATTAACCTTCCCAATATTTCAGAAGCTGAAGCAACCGAGATTGCATTTAAATTTCTTTACCCAAATAATGTTGGCTTTTCAGCGATTGCTTCTTTAGGAAGTGAAACTTTTATTGTTTACATTCTTGATAAAACAGGAAGTATTTCGGACATTGTAACCCGAAATCAGTGTGCCTCTGGGACCGGTGAGTTTTTTCTTCAGCAAATCAAACGAATGAATATTGGGATAGAAGACTTATCGAAATTTCAAAATAATGTTTCTCCTTTTAAAGTTTCGGGAAGGTGTTCAGTATTTTGTAAATCGGATTGCACCCACGCTTTGAATAAAGGAGTTCCCAAAGAAGAAGTTCTTGCTGGTCTTGCATTGATGATGGCTAACAAAGTTGAGGAATTGCTTTATAAAGTTCCAAAAGGGAAAGTTTTGTTAGTTGGGGGAGTCACAAAAAATCAGTTATTAATTAAGCATTTATTTCAAAAAGATTTTGAGTTTGTTATTCCAAAAGAGGCAACCTATTTCGAAGCACTTGGGGCAGCAATTTATTGTTATCAAAATCATAAGTCATTTAATTTTGACTTTTCGAACTTGTTTAAACAGAAAGAAAGTTCTTTCGTTTTTCATCGGCCAATTTACGAATTCCTACATTTGGTCGAGTTCAAAAGTTTCGAACGCGGAGAGGCAAAAGATGGTGATATTTGTATTATAGGATTGGATGTAGGCTCAACCACTACAAAGGGTGTTATTATTCGTGTCGATGATAATAAAATTCTGGCTTCTTCATATCTTTACACCCATGGCGAGCCGATTAAAGCAGCAAAGAAAGTATATTCGGAATTATCAAAGCAAATTGGTCACAAAAAGATAAAAATCATAGGTCTTGGGACTACTGGCTCGGGTAGGCAGGTAACAGGATTACATGCATTAACCCGTGGGATATTTAACGAGATTATAGCTCATGCAACTGCTGCTTTATATTTCGATCCAAAAGTCGACACAATTTTTGAAATTGGCGGACAGGATGCTAAATACACCTACCTTGTAAATAAAGTACCAGCAGATTATGCAATGAATGAAGCCTGTTCCGCTGGCACTGGTTCATTTATCGAAGAATCTGCATTTGAATCATTTTGTATAAAGACCGAAGAGATTGAAGAGATAGCACTTGGGGCTAAAAATCCTCCTAATTTCAGTGACCAATGTGCAGCATTTATTAGTTCCGATATTAAGACTGCACAAAATGAGAATCTAAGTCGCGAAGACATTATTGCAGGCCTTGTTTATTCTATATGTTTGAATTACATTAATCGGGTAAAAGGGAACCGTCAAGTTGGTGAAGTTATTTTTATGCAAGGGGGTGTTTGCTATAACAAAGCCATTCCTATTGCAATGGCAGGTTTGCTCGGAAAAAGAATTATTGTTCCCCCCGAACCTGGTTTGATGGGTGCATTCGGTGTTGCTTTGCAAGTTAAAGAAAAAATACAACTTGGACTTCTCGAACCACAAGAGTTTTCTTTGGAAGAACTTGCCAACAGAGATGTTGAGTACAAAACACCATTTATTTGTATGGGAGGAAAGGAAAAATGCGATTTGCGCTGTTCTATTAATAGAATTGTGGTTAATGGTAAAACGTTTCCTTTTGGTGGTGCTTGTAATAAGTTCTATAATTTATTGTATAACAAACATTTTAATATCGAAGACTATGATTTTGTAGCAAAAAGAAATGAAATTTTATTTAAAAATTCTTCAATTTCTTTCCCTAATGGAAAAGGTACAAAAACAATAGGATTAAACTTATCTTACCATATATTTACTCTTTTGCCTTTGTTTTCGAATTTCTTTTCTAATATTGGATTTCGAGTTGTATTGCCCGATAACCCAGACCCCCGAGGTTTTGATAGAGAATATACAAGTTTTTGTTATCCAGCACAAATTTCACTCTGTATGTTCCAAAATCTTTTAGATAAGCAACCCGACTTCATTTTTCTCCCGGAAATTTTCGAAATGTGGACAGAGGAAGAAACCCTACAACGTTTAGATTTCAATTCGAGTTGTGTTTTTGTTAGTGGGGAACCTTTCTATTTAAAGCAAGCATTTAAAGATTATGACTTGAATAATAAAGTGATTACAAAATATTTAAATTTTGCGAATGGATACGAAGCCGAAAAGCCTAAATTCATAGAAATTGCAAAACAACTTGGGGTGGACGATGAAAAAGCAGTGGAAGCTTTCGAGGAAGCAGTTTTCTGGCAAAATAAATTTCATAGCGAAGTAAAAGAAGAAGGTAAAAAGTTTTTAGAATTTTTGCTAAGTTACCCAAATAAATTTGCTGTTGTTCTGGTTGGAAGACCCTACAATTCTTTTACAAGTTATGCAAACAAGGGTGTACCCCAAAAGTTTGCGAGTCGTGGGGTTTATATTATTCCTTATGAATTTCTCCCCTTTAATAATTATTCTTTAGATGAGAGCCAATTTTGGGAAGCAGGCAAAAAGATATTGAAAGCTGCAAAGGCCATCCGCGATAACCCACAACTATTCCCTGTTTATTTGACTAATTTTTCGTGCGGTCCCGATTCATTGTTGATGCCTCAGTTTCGACGAATTATTGGTACCAAACCTTCTTTAACTTTGGAATTAGACCAACATACAGCCGATGCTGGAATAAACACTCGTATTGAAGCATTTTTGGATATAGTTGAAAATTATCGGACAGTCCGCCATCAAATTAGAACGAAACAGAAAGAGTTTCGGATTGCAGAAATAGAATTTTCTGGCGACGACTCTTACTTTGTTTGTTCCAATGGGCAAAAAATTCCACTTTGTAGCAAGGAAATTGATGTATTAATTCCTTCAATGGGGGATTTAGCCGCGCCATTATTTGCTTCTGCTCTCCGAGGGTTAGGGTTTAATGCAAAACCTATGCCCGAAAGCAACCCCGAAATTCTCAAATTGGCTCGGAGTGTTGCAACTGGAAAGGAATGTCTTCCTCTTTTATTGTTGGTGGGGCATTTGCTAAACTATCTTGAAAATATTTGGGATAGAAAACAAAAAATTGCATATTTTATTGTCCAAGGGGCTGGAAACTGCCGTCTTGGGCAATATCCTGTTTTCATAAGAAATTTGATCCGGACAAAAAGAATACCCGATGTTGCTACTCTTGTTCTTATGAATGAGGATGGTTTTGCAGGTTTAGGAAGTGATTTCGCACTTCGTGGAATTCAGGCAATAATTACAAGCGATGTTCTCGACGATATTCGAAGCGCTATTATGGCTAACTCTGTAAATCCCGAAGAGGGCTTGAAAATATTTATGGACGAATACAGTAAACTTTTAGAATATTTTGAATTTAAGCCTAAAAAAATTTACAAGGGATTGAAGGAATTTGCTAATAATATTCGCAAGAAAGTACCAAGTAAAATTCCAATAAATAAGTCGCGCTATGTAGCTCTTGTTGGTGAAATTTATGTTCGGCGAGACCATTTTGCCCACAAATATCTTAATCGATATTTTGCATCCAAAGGATTTGTTCTTAAAGATGCTTATATTAGCGAGTGGATATTTTATGTAGATTACCTTTTGAAGCTAAAACTTCTTGAGCCAGAGAGCGACTTCCACAAAAAAATTGAACGTTGGTCAAGGGTTCTGTTTATGCGAATTGCTGAACATAGGATTAAAAAGATATTATCTTACTCTGGTTATTACGAATATTCAAAGACACTTATTGAACCAATTTTGAACCATAGCAAGCATATTATCCCTCTTGAATACAAAGGTGAACCTGGACTGACTTTAGGGATTGCTCTAAAAGAAATACTGGAAAAATATTGTGGAGTTATTAATGTTGGTCCTTTTGGTTGTATGCCAACTCGTTTAGCCGAAGCAGTAAGTGTTCCTGAAATGAAAGTCATAAATAAAATCCAAGCAAGAAAAATTAATGAACCTGCTTTTGATTTGCCCGATTTCATCGACCGAGAAACCACATTGCCCTTTTTAACTATCGAAACCGATGGCAATCCTTACCCACAAGTTATTGAAGCAAAACTTGATTCTTTCATTTTGAAAGCCGAACGAACTGCGAAATTGATTGAAAAAATAAAAATGAATGGAAAACATAAAGGATAAATCAATGGGTTATACTTACAAACAAAGCGGTGTTGATATTGTAGCGGGGGAAAAGACTGTTGAAAAAATCAAGGCACTTGTTCGCTCAACATTCAACGAAAAAGTTTTGAGCGATCTTGGTCTTTTTGGGGGGTTTTACGATGCGAAATTCGAAGAATACGAACATCCCGTCCTTATTTCGAGTACCGACGGTGTTGGGACAAAGCTCAAAATTGCTTTTTTAATGAATAAACACGATACAATTGGGCAGTGCCTTGTGAATCACTGTGTCAATGACATATTAACCGCTGGAGCCAAACCGCTCTTCTTCCTTGATTACTTCGCAACGGGCAAGTTAAATGTAGATGTTGCCTACCAAGTTATCAGCGGTTTGGTTAGAGCTTGTAACGAAAACAATTGCGCTTTAATTGGTGGAGAAACAGCTGAAATGCCTTCTTTTTATTCCGATGGTGAATATGATTTGTCTGGAACAATTGTTGGAGTTGTCGAAAAGAAAAAAATTATCGACGGACGGAAAATAAGGAAAGGCGATGTTTTAGTTGGGTTGGCTTCCAATGGCTTACACACAAATGGGTATTCACTTGCAAGAAATGTATTATTCAATAAATTCAAAATAGACGACTACATTCCTGAACTTTCCAATATCCTCGGAGAGGAGCTTTTGAAAGTCCATAAATCTTATCTAAATGTTGTCTTTCCATTGGCTCAAAAAGGGTTGATTAACGGTATTTCTCATATTACTGGTGGTGGAATACTTGGAAATACTCGCAGAATATTACCCCCAGAATTAGCTTTAAAAATTGACTGGAAATCGTGGGTAGTACCACCTATTTTTAACCTAATACAAAAACTTGGTGAAATCGAGGATGACGAAATGAGAAACGTATTTAATCTTGGGATTGGATTGATTTTAATTGTTTCAAAAGAAAATTTGGAAAAAGTTATCGCCGATTTGAAAGAAAAAGAGACTTATTGGATTATTGGAGAAGTGGTTTAATTTTTCTTTAAAACACTTTTAAGTGCCAAGAAAAGTAAGATTAAGGAAATAGCTATTATCAAAGTTCCCCAGAACCAATTAGGTAAAAATAGATTTAGAGAAACTATTTCTGTATCGGATGCGAAAGAAGATTGGTTTACATTTCCACTAGTTGAAAACAAATATCCAATACTTAAATACACACTTATAAAAGCTTGGATTCCAATGATTCGAGATACGATAACCGAAAAATCCTCTTGTTTTGTAAATGTAATGTAAACTATAAATATCGATATAAATAAAAGAAAGATAGCTCCGAAAAAGTTTCTTACCCAAAATACAACACTGATAAAAATGATTAAAGACAAAAGAAAAAGCAATAGTCTGGATAAATTCTTTTTAGTTGAAGTTGAAATAAAAAAATATCCAACAAAAGGAGGAAATAGTGGTCCACTTAATGCAACAAGTGCATTACCAAGATTGCCAAATATGTGTGTATCTGTATGGTATGCAATGCCACTGCCGTCGTAAAAAATCTGGATTTTGATAACCTCTCCCCCAAGTAATAGAGCACACAAACTATGTCCCATTTCGTGAAACCAGGTGCTTAGGATAACAAATGGGTAGATGAGTAACCTCCCAATCGGATGTTGAATCAACACAAGGTTTAGCAATAGAAAGTAAACAACAAACTTGGGTTTTGTAAGAGATTTTATCATAATAATTTGTTAGTTTCTTCGATTAGCTTTCGAGCATTTTCCAGTGCAAATTCATTTATTTTTTCTCCACTTAGTAGTCGGGCAATTTCAACAATCTTTTGTTCTTGGTTCAATCGGATTGCTCGGATAATTGTATCTTCTCCAGAAAGTTTTTCAATCAATATTGTATTTTGTCCAGCAGAGGCAATTTGTGGGAGGTGAGTTATTGCAATAACTTGATGGTTCGTAGCCAGCTTTTTCATCAGTTGAGCAGTTTTGGACGCAATTTTTCCACTTATACCGACATCAATTTCATCGAAAATCATTGTTGGGAAGTTGTATTTTTCTGCAGAAATACTTTTTAAAGCGAGCATAATTCGAGAAAGTTCCCCGCCGGAGGCAATGGTTTCTAATGGCATTGGCTTCGTGTTGGGGTTTGTTGCTATTAAAAATTCTACTGAATCAATTCCATTTGATAAAAGTTTATAAAAGTGTTTATTTATTTCAATGCATAAATCCTCGATATTATTAGTGGGCGAAATTTCTTGATATGTTTCGACTTTAAAAATGATATTTTTCATTCCAAGCTCGTTGAGTATTACAGGGATTTTGTTTTCTAAAACTTCAATACCTTCTTGTCTTTTTTGGTGGATTTTTTGTGCAACCTTGGATATTTCTTCTTTCAGCTTCTTTATTTCTTTTTCCTTATCCAGTATTAATTTTTCGATGTTGTTTGTGCTTTGAATAATTTTTTCTAACTTCTCTTTCTCAATAAAAATGTTATCGTAACTAATATATTTTTTTTCAAGATATTTTAAATCGGAAATCCTACGACGAAGATTTTCAATGTATTCTGGTTCTAAATTTATTTCCTTATTCCTTTTCGAAATTTCTTTGGAAATCTCCGAAACATTCTCGATTATTTCTTCAATTTGATTAAAGTAAATTGAAAGGGAATCGTCGTAGCGAGCCAAAGCATATAGTTTCTTCGAAATTGAAGAAAGTATGTCGATAACAGAAGTTTCTGATTTGTAAAGTTTTTCGTAAACTTCCTCAAGACCATTAATTAAAAGCTCGATATTTTCGAGTTTTTTTAGTTCGCTTTCAATTCTTTGAAGTTCATTTGGCTGTGGATTAATTCTAATTATTTCATTTAGTTCATATTCCAAGATTTCTTTATCTTTTGAATAATTAGCAAAGTCTTCTTTTAATTTTTTGATTTCTTCAATTTGGACTTCGAGTTCTTTTTTCAATTTTGTGTAGGTTTCTATTAAATTCCGAGAATCGGAAAGGCTATCAATTAGATTCAATTGGAATTTAGGCGAAAGCAATTGTTGGTGGGAATGTTGGCCATGAAAATCAACAAGATAAGTTCCAATTTCTTTGACTTTGTTCAATGGGACAGGGGAATCGTTGACAAAGCATCGGGATTGTCCTTTCGAGGAAATTTCTCGGCGAAGTATCAAAATATCTTTTGTTTCTTCTTCAAATTCATCAAAAAACAATTTTAATAATTCTAAGTTATCTATGTTAAAGATTGCTTCGACAATTGACTTGATTTCGCCACTTTTTACTAACTCTGGTGAAGTTCTTTCTCCAAGTGTGGTCATCAAAGCGTCGATAATGATTGACTTACCAGCGCCTGTTTCACCAAGAATAATGTTTAAGCCTGGCTCGAAATCAATTGAAATTTCATCTATTAGTGCAAAATTTTTTATGTAAAGGGTTTGAAGCATAATATTTAGTTTGTATTAAGTAATTTACAAATTTAACAAAATCACTATTTGCCGATGGCTTTTTCATTTTTCTTTCGGGATTATTTTGTTTTGAAACGCTTAGCCGATTTGATGTTTAGGGATTTTATTTCAAACCCAGAAATAAAAATTTGGGATGCTGGTTGTGCTCTTGGGCAAGAACCTTTTACTCTTGCCATATTGCTTTCAGAAAAGTTGGGTTATTTTACTTTTAAAAGAGTTAAAATCATTGCTACAGATATTGATGAATCTGGAGAGTTCGAAAAAACTATTAATAAAGGTGAGTATCTTTATCAGGATTTAGTTCGAATTCCAAATGAATACTTTCAAAAGTATTTTATAAAAGTTGATGATAATAGGTATAAAATTACTGATGAAATATTGAAAAGGGTTATTTTTCGCAAACATAATCTGCTCGATTACCACCAACCAATTGATTCTGGTTTTGCATCAATCGTTTGCAAAAATGTACTTCTTCATTTCTCGAGCGAAGAAAGGCTTCGTGTCCTTCAGATGTTTTATGATTCTTTAGTTCCCGGTGGATACTTAGCTATGGAACAAACGCAAAAAATACCAAACGAACTAAATAAGTTTTATCGACTTGTTTCGAACGATGTAAATATTTACCAAAAAGTATTATGAGGATTTTCAAATTACCTACTCATCCAACAAGGTATTCCTGTAATATTTACTATATTCTTGGAGATTGGAATAAATTGAACGATGTGAACACTTTGGTTGATGCTGGAATTGATGATTTTGCTATTGTTGAAATTGAGAAAATCTCAACTGGTGTCGGACAAAAAAAAGTGGCTCAAATAATAATAACACACGAGCATTTCGACCACAAAGGAGGATTAAAATTTATAAAATCTAAATATTCACCTAAAGTTTATGCTTATAATTCTGGGGATTTAATAGACATTCAAGTTTATGATGGAATGAGAATAAAAGTTGGCGATACCGAGGGGATAATTCTCTACACCCCCGGTCATTCTTCTGATTCAATAAGTCTTTATGTTCCATTGCAAGGTGTAATTTTCACCGGGGATTTACCTTTACAAATTCATTCTAAAAGGGAAACTTATACATTGAGCTACTACGAAACGTTGATGAAGCTAAATGAACTCGATATAAAAGATATTTACCCAGGTCACGGTGACCCAATTTTAGGTAATGGTAAGGAACTTATAGAAAATGCATTCAATGTGGTCAGTAATGCAAAGATTATTGAGTAGAATTTGAATCCATTTCTTTGTTGTTTGCTGATTCGAAATCTATTTTCAAAGTTACATCTTCTGTCTTCGTTTTTTCCTCGACAAATGATTTAATTTCCATTAGATTTGGTAGCTCTTGTAAAGAATTTAATCCAAAAAGTTTAAGAAATTCAACAGTTGTGCCGAATTGGAATGGTCGACCAGGGGAATCTTTGCGTCCAACCATCTGAATCAATCCTTTTTCGAGTAAAGAATTAACAATTTCGCTTGAATTAGTTCCACGAATTTCTTCTATTTCGGGCTTGGTGATTGGTTGCTGATAAGCAATGATAGCAAGAGTTTCAAGCATTGCCTTGCTTAGTCGTTTTTTATTTTTGAATGTGGGTAACAAACTTAAAATCTTCCCATATTCTGGTAAGGTCGCGAATGTGTAACCTCCGGCAATTTTATAAATGTTATAAGGTCTTTGAGATTTATATAAATCTTCATTTATTTCCTCGATTAGAGATTGAACATATTCTTCAAGGTTTTCAATTTGTAGTTCAATATTTTGGTTGGTTCCTTGCTCAAATATTGCATTGTTGAGGTTGTTTTCGATGAAGTCTACAATTTTATCTAATGAAATTGGCTCTTCGGAGGAAAAAATTAAGACTTCTATGATATGTTTTTGTTCTTCTTTTTCAAGTTTTAAAAATTGATTGTTCATATCTTAATTATTCGTTATGTTTGATGTTGAAAAAAGGAATATATCATGGTCGAGCTCGGATTGATAGGCATAAATCTTTTTTTGTTTTACAAGTTCTAAAACTGCAACAAAAAACAAAATTTTGTATTGCAAAGAATAACCGCTGCAAATTTTTTTAAACGAAATTTGTTTTTCTTTCTTCATTAGATTTGTTATATGTTCCAATGCATCTTCAATTTTGAGCTCATTTAGTTTGATTTCTTTAGTTGAATCCTTTTGTTTGTTGATTAAATTGTAAAATGCCTTTGCAAGTTCCAAAACATTTGTGGGTTTATAAGTCTTAAATTTTGAAGAAAATTCTTGGATATCGCTTTCAAATAATTCTCGGAAATAGTAATATTGGTTTTCTTTAAGTTTATTATTTAAAAATTGGCTTACTTCTTTAAAAATTTGGTATTCTATTAATCTGTCGACAAGTTGCTTTCTTGGGTCTGCTTCTGTTTCCTTTTGCAAATTTTTTTCTTTTGGTAGAAGCATTTTTGCTTTAATTTCCATTAAAGTAGCAGCCATAACAAGAAACTCGCTTGCAATTTCTATTTCGAGGCTTTGCATAAGTCGAATATAATTAAGAAACTCATCGGTAATTCGTGCAATGGGAATGTCGTAAATATTTATTTCATCCCTTTTAATAAAGTATAGTAATAAATCTAATGGACCTTCGAAAATTGGTAAAACTATTTTAAACATTTCGTATCCTAGCAAATTCAAATTTACTAAATCGAAAACTAATTTTGTTTTGTCAGTTTATTTAATTTTTTTTGTAAATTTGCGTATTAACAAAATAGTTAAAATGAAGAAGTTATTTCTTTGTTTCTTACTTTTTGTAGCAACTCCTTTTGTTGTTGCTGCCGATACTTATATTGAAAAATTAAATGCCACATCTAACGGAAAAGATATTACAATCGAGTTTAGGACATCTAACGAGAGAAATATTTTATTGTTCGAAGTGGAACGTTCTGTAAACAACGGTTCCTTTAAAAAGATTGCGACAATTTATGCAAAAGGTTTTCCTACAACATACAAATATATTGACCAAGAAGCTTTTCTCAAAGATTCCGAAGGCGAAAGAGTGTCTTCGAATTCTTATTCCTACCGAATAAAAATTGTTTTCAAGGATGGAAGTTCGTTGTATTCCAATACAGTTAATGTCGAGCACAAAGTCAATGGCTTTTACCGTTCTTGGGGAATGATTAAAGAAATGTTCAAATAGGCATTCTGCAATGTCCTATAAAACTTTTTCACTTTTTCTTTTCTTAATTTTTTTTGCAGGTAATTCTATTCTTTCCCAAGAAGAAACGAAATGCTTAACTTTTCCTATTCGACAGAATAAAGATTTACACGACAAAGTGCTTTCTACTATTTATTTTGATTCAACAGGTAGACCAAGGAATCAAACTTATGCCATTTCCAATTCAGGCTTGTTTGTGGTTCATTATGATACATCTGGAAAGAATCGAGTTCCCCCGCAAGATAAAGACAAGAATGGTATTCCCGATTATGTCGATTCAGCTCTATTTTATTTGGACTATGCTTTTTCGGCATATATTCAAATGGGCTTCGAAGCTCCACCGATTGATAGCGGACGAGGTGGTACGAATGCTTACGATTTTTATCTTTGGGAAATTGGAAATGGTTTTTATGATGAAGTTGCATATGGATGGACAATTCCTGATTTGCAAATTAAGTCTTCTGGAATATTCGATAAATATGCTTGCTATTCAATAATTGATAATGATTTTAGCCCATTTGATTCAACTTTTTTTTCTAATGGGACCAAAAGACCAACTTATCGGGAAACCGAATTCCTTGGTTTAAAAATAACTTTAGCCCATGAACTCCACCATTTATTTCAATTTGGTTATGGCGACCCCCTTTTTCCATCCTTTAACGAAATGACAAGTACTTTTATGGAATGGAGACTGTATCCCGAAACAAAAGATTACTTACAATTTGTTAAAAGTTTGTTCAGTGACTTTCAAAAATATATTCTTTCCGACCAAACATACTTTGTTGGATATAGGTATGCAATTTTTTTACAATATCTTTATATAATTTTTGGAGATTTTCCAATTGTAGAACTCTGGAAAAATATCGGAAGAGGAAATTCTGCTTTGCTCTCTTTGGATTTGTCTTTGAAATCGGTTGAAAGTTCACTTTCAAAAGCTTTGGCAAATTTTTTACCTTATATCTATTATTCTGGAAGCAACACTCGTGCGTTTTCTTTGCCCAATGCGGAATTATTTCCATCTATTAAATTTTATAAAGATTTGAATTATACTGGAACAACAATTTCAACCCAATATTTAAGACCTTTGGAAATTATGCCTATACGGTTTTCTTTCCCAGCTTCCAATTTTGAAACTCTTTGGGATACGCTTGTGGTACTACTTGCAAATATTGATTCACAATCTGCAATTAATCAAATGAAAGATTCCTCTCGGGAATGCACAATTATTCTTTCGGATAATCCTTTGGGCGATGGTGTTCAGCTTTATCCAAGAGAAATTTATTATTCATTTCAGGGAAATCGAAATTTAATTGCCGATTCTTTATTTTTAACACTTGGTTTCAAAACAATCGCAAAAGAATTTGTTTATCCTAATCCCTGCAATTTAAAGCGAGACCAAATTAATTTCCCAGTTCCAAAGGAGGCCCCTGTTCAAGGTAAAGTTGAGTTGAAAATTTTTAATTCAGATTTAAATGAAATTGCATTGCCATCGAATTCGTATGATATTTCAATTGTAAATAAGACAAGAGTAGTTCACTTCGACAAGTTTCCAATAAATTTGCCAACAGGTATATATTTCTTTAAAGTTATTTACAAAAATCACGAAATATTTGGAAAGTTCACATTGATTGAATAATCTCCTCTTTTCTTTTATTATTCCAAAATAAACTCTACTTTTACTAATTTTGAATTTTATTTTGGTGTAGAAATGATAACTCTTAATGTTAATGTTGACCATATTGCAACAATCCGGCAAGCAAGAGGTGGAAATGAACCCGACCCTGTTGCCGCAGCTATTATTTGTGAACTGGCTGGAGCTCGAGGTATTGTTTGCCATCTTCGTGAGGACCGTCGTCACATTCAAGACCGAGATGTCGAATTGCTTCGTCGGGTTGTGTCTACAAAACTTGACCTTGAAATGGCTGCAGTTGATGAGATTATTCAAATTGCTTTGAAAATTAAACCCGATATGGTTACAATTGTTCCTGAGAAAAGAATGGAACTTACAACAGAAGGTGGTTTAGATGTTGCAATGGATGTTCCAAAATATGAAGAATTAGTAAAGGTTATGCATAATGCTGGAATTGAAGTTAGTTTCTTCATTGAACCCAATTTTGAACAAATTGATGCTGCTTTGAAAGCAGGTGCCGATATTGTTGAACTTCATACGGGAGTGTATGCAAATTTAAAGGAAGAAAAAGAGATTCATAATGAATTAAGAAGAATAAAGGAAGCTTCGAAATATTCAAAATCAAATGGTTTAAAAGTAGCTGCTGGACACGGTTTGAATTATTTTAATGTTGTTCCTATTAGTAGAATCGATTTTATAGATGAGCTTAGCATAGGTCATTCGATAATATCACGTGCTGCCTTTGTTGGGCTTGAAAAAGCTGTGAGGGAAATGATTGAACTTATCAATTCGGCTACCATTCGTGGGTGACGATTAGATGTGTGGCATTGTTGGTATACTTTCTTTTAATGCAAAGAGGCACGAATCTACCCTAAATTTCCCAATTTTAAATGAAATGGCAAATTCAATTGTCCACCGTGGTCCCGATAGCAACGGCCTGTGGATATCACCTTCCAAAAATTGTGGCTTTGCTTTTCGGCGTCTTTCGATTATTGATTTATCCACTGCGGGAAATCAACCAATGTCCACTGCTGATGGTTCAGTTACTATTGTATTCAATGGGGAAATATACAACTATCTCGAATTACGGGGAGAGTTGTTGGTCAAAGGTTATAGTTTTCGCTCGAGGACAGACACTGAAGTTATTCTCTATGGCTATAAGGAGTGGGGTTTTGATATTGTCAGAAAAGTTTCAGGAATGTTTGCTTTTGTTTTGTGGGATGAGAACAAACAATTGTTGTTCGGTGCTCGCGACCGTATTGGGAAAAAACCACTTTATTATTTTTTGGATAATGATAAATTTGTTTTTGCTTCAGAAATTAAAGCAATATTAAAGCATCCGTCAATTTCGAAAAGGCTTAATATTAAAGAAACACTAAATTACTTGAACTTTGGAACAAGCTCGAACCGTTCCACAATGTTTGAAAATATTAATAAAATACCTCCTGCACATTACTTTGTTTTAAAGAACGACAATCCAGAAATATTTGTTGAAAGATATTGGAATCCATTTGCAAGAGGAACAAACAATACTATTTCCGAAAAAGAAGCAACTACCGAAATAATTCGACTTTTACGAAAAGCGATAAAAGATAGGATGATGAGCGATGTTCCTTTTGGGGTTTTTCTAAGCGGGGGGATTGATTCGAGTTTGAATGTTGCTTTGATGTCGGAACTGATGGATAGACCAGTTGATACATTCACCATAGGATTCAAAGAGCTCGAAAAATACAATGAGTTGCAATATGCAAGACAAATTGTCGAAGTTTTTCGAACAAATCATCATGAAATTTTAATTGACCAAAAAGATGCTTTTGAAGTAATTCAAGAGCTTGTTTGGTACGAAGATGAACCAAATGCTGACCCTGTTTGCATTCCAATTTATTTTTTAAGTAAGTTGACAAGAGAATCGGGTACAATTGTTGTTCAAGTTGGTGAAGGTAGCGACGAGCAATTTGTTGGCTACAATTGGCTACTACGTGATTATAGATTTTACGAAACTATTTGGAAGAATTTCGACAAATTGCCTAAAGGACTTAAAAAGTTTGTATATTTTTTCTCGAAGCCAATTTTTTCGACTTTTCAACAGTTTTTGCCACTTGAGTTGATTCGAAGAAGTGCATTTGATGAAGAATATTACTGGAGTGGTATTTCAATTTTTCCTCCAGTCGAAATGGAATTTTCATTAAAAAAAGAGTTTAGTAATTTATTAATAGAACCTTGGAGATATGTTTCAAGCTTATATGCCGAAGCTTATGAATTAAGTGGAGGCAAGTTCGATTTTTTGCAATGGGTTATATTTGTGGAAATATCACAAAGGCTTGCCGAGTTGCTTTTGATGAGAATTGATAAAATGGGTATGGCAAATAGTATCGAAGCACGAGTGCCATTTCTTGATTACGAAATTGTGGAATTCACAATGTCTTTGCCCACAAAAATTAAGGTTCCTGATAGGCGAACAACAAAGTATCTTTTAAAAAAATCAGTAGAGGGAATTTTGCCACCCGAGATAATTTATAGAAAAAAACAAGGATTTTGGGCACCAATAAATGAATGGCTACAAAATCAATGGTTTGATTTTACTTTTGCTACCTTGAATAATTCTAATTTGTTGAAGAAGATGTTCAATGTTGATTATGTTTATTTTATTTTGAATCAACATCGAAAAGGTAAGGTGAATTACGCCTTTCGTATTTTTACTTTATTAAACTTAGCTTTATGGTATAATAAATTTTTCGACAACCAACCAATTGACTAAAGTATTATCTTAATCCATTCTAAGAAAATTAAGACAGAATTTGGGAAAAATAATATTGTAAAAATTAATCCCCAAACTGCCCCCCAGAAATGCGCTTCGTGATTAATATTTGTTTCCTTTTTTGATGCGTAAATGCAATAAAGCAAGTAAATAATTGCGAACAAAGGGGAAGGTATTCCTAATGGAAAAAAGAAAAAATAAATTCTTGAAGTTGGGTAGAACATTATATAACTAAAAATAACACCAGAAATAGCTCCTGATGCCCCCAGGGAATAGTAATATGGGTTATGACGATATTTAATCAAGGAAGGTAAAGTAGCTACTGCACCAGATGTTAAAAAAAGAAGAGCGAATGCAAAACTTCCAATTGTTAATTCAAGTTGAGGTGCAAAGAAGTAAAAAGTAATGAGGTTGAATAAAAGATGGATAAAGTCAAAATGAACGAATATACTTGTAAATATTTGATAATATTTTTTTCGATGGATTATTGAATATGGATTTAAAGAAAGTTTAGAAATTAGATTATTGGATTTCAAAAGGAGTAAAATTCCACTTGAAGCAATCAAAAGTAAGACAAAAATGGTGATAGGTGAATCAACAATCCTCATTAGCCTGGGTTATGTTTAACATCTGTGTAAGTTTCTATGCATAATTCTTCTTGATTCTATTATTTTTTCTTCTTCGGGCAATGAATTCAACCTTTGGTTCAAGTCTTTATCATTTTCAGCAAGTAAAATATTTGTGTAGAAATCGATAAATTGTTTGGGGAAGATGCCTTCGCGTTCGTAATGGTGTCGTTTTTGTAGAAGTTTTTCAGCTGATTCAACGCAGCTTCTGCTTAGTGTTTCGAGGTCTTTATCTTTTAAAGTATTGGGGTCGTCGGTAACATTACATTTTCGGGCAATTTCAAGCGAGCGTTCCGTATTTGTCAAACCCCATTGAGTTGCAAGGGTAAGCCCAGCGAGCAGAAGATGTATGAAAGCGCTACCGTCGGGGCTTCGAAATTCAACAGTTTGGCGGGTTTCAGGATAATAAAATGGCTCTTTCTGTTGTGGATTGATTTTCATTGCAAGATTGTTTGTTTTGCTCCATGCCAAAGGTACTCGGATAAGTGAGTTACGGTTTGAATAACTCCAACAAACCTTTGTTGGTGCTTCTTGCCCAGGAACTAAACGGAGATAAGATGCGATGACTGTATTGCCAAAGGCAGTAAGGCTTGGGGCATAATGGCAAAGTCCGCCAATGAGCATAAGGGCTTCTTTAGAAAGTTCTCCGTTGTTATCGACCATAATGTTTTTGTTATTCGAGGTAAGTGCTAAATGGAAATGTAACCCATTGCCAGCGTGTCCAGGTTCAATTTTTGGGAAAAAAGAAGCGATACAGTTGTTTTGATATGCTGCATTTCGAATTATCCAAGTTGAAATGACTAAGTAATTTGCAATGTCTTCAATATCGGAAAGTTGGAATTCTATTTCGAGTTGTTCGGCTGTCTTGCCATTTAATTCAGGAAGCTCGCTTTGAAGACTTTCGATGTATCCAACTTCGTTGTGACAGTACTTTACCGAACCAGTAATTTCGGCTATTGAAGAAGCAATTTCATTTAAGAGGGTTGTAGTTTTTGCAAAAGGTGGACTTGCATGATATCCCCGTTGCTTGGGAAGCATATACATTTTTCGTGGCTGGTCAAAGATTAAGTAAAATTCTAATTCACCAAGTGCTTTTAAGTCGTAGCCAGTGGTTCTAATTAAAAGTTGGTGTGCTTTGTTTAAAATATTATCAGGGGTGTAGTCCGCTGGATTGCCTTCGTTATCGAAGAATCGACAAATAAAATCAATGCTTTTTTTGTCATAGGGGTTAATGAACGCAGTTTTGTAAAGAGGTACAACATAAAGGTCGGATTTTCCTGTTGGAACAATACCTTTGAATAAAGAAGAACCATCAACTCTTTCACCATCGGAAAGGATACGTTCAACTTGATGAATGCTTTGGATTGGTATTTGCATCTGTCTTAATCGTCCGTCGATTGCTACATAATGGAAAGTAATTCTTTCAAGTTCAAGTTGTTTAATTATATTTATTAGGTCTGCGCGGCTAAGCTCTTCTTTTGGTTTGTTTGTCAAAATTTGAATTGGATTATTGATCCCAAAATGATAAATTGAATTTTGCATAACCATCAGAATTTTGTTTTCAATAAAAAATGCAAGTTAATTATTTCGAATAAATATTTCTAAAAAGAAAAAATGAATGTGTTGGAAATTCGTGAATTTTGTTTGAGCTTACCTTTTGTTGTAGAAGATTTACCGTTCGACGATGTCACACTCGTCTTTAAAGTTATGGACAAAATGTTTTTATTAGTCGATTTAGTTTCCGTACCATTGAAAATTAGCTTAAAGGCAACCCAAGAGGAAACCATTCGATTAAAGGAAGAATATTATTTTATTCAACCAGGTTATCATTTAAATAAGAAGTACTGGTTAACCGTTGAACTTGTTGATGGTATTAAAAATGAATTTGTTTATGAGCTAATTAGAAAATCATATATTGAAGTAGTTCAAAAACTACCAAAATATAAGCAAAAGAAGATTCTTAATGAATTAAGTTATGGAAAACAATAAAGAAATTTTGGCAGAGAAAATTCAGCTTTATCTTGGTTGGAAAGTCAACCCATTCAGGATTAATATTGTTACCGATACTACAGATTGGATGCGTATTAAACGAGGGGATATTATTCGGTTGAATTGTGGAGATTATCTTGTACGTGGTAATATGCATGAACCAAGATTTGGAATAGATGACCAACCGAAGTATTGGGTTTTTAGTACTGTTGATTTGAATGATGGTAGCGAAAAGATACTAAAAATGGTTTTTCACGAGGAATTCTATGTTCATATTGGGTTTTTGCGAATTCGTTGCTATCGAAATCCACAAAAGGAAGGCGATGTGTTGAATTTAGTTCGTGGGGATAATCGATTTATGCAAGGATTTATCTGTTACGATGAAAAGAAAAATGCAGTACGCATAATAGATTATATTCGGGGTAAATCTTTTTTTCAATACATTCCAATGATCGAAAGGAAAACTCACCTTGAGTATTTTTATGAAGATTTGCCTGAAATTTTGTGGAAACTACTTGATTCCTTTAAAGCTATTAATTTTTTGCATAAAAACAAATTTTGTCATGGTGATATTCGCAACGACCACATTATTGTCGAAACAGAAACAGGAAATTATCGATGGATTGATTTCGATTTGATGCAGGATGTCTCTGATTTTGACCTATGGAGTTGTGGCAACATTGTTTCGTATGCTGTTGCAAAAGGGCTCAAGACATTCGACCAAGTAATCAAAGGGAATGAGTTTTCATTGGAGGTAAAAAAGAGTTTAACACCAGAAGATGCCTCGGCTTTTTATAATTATAGAATTATGAATTTAGCCAAGTTATATCCTTATATTCCAATAAAATTATCAAAGATACTTCTTCATTTTACGATAAAGCCTATTTCTTATTATGGGAGCCTTGACGAGTTTATTGAAGATTACTCCGAGATGCTCGATAAAGAATTTCCATTGAAAGAACATAAGGAAAATGAAAAGGCAAAACAATGAAAGCAATAATTATTGGTGGTGGAAAAGGTTGTTACGCCATTCTGAAGCTCATTCAAGAAAAACAAATCAAGGAATTGAACATTGAGGTTGTTGCCGTTGTAGATATTAATCCGAATGCAGAAGGTGTTCTTTACGCAAAAGAGCTTGGCTTAATGGTATTCAATGATTATCGGAAGGCTCTGGAACTTTTAAAAGTTGAAGTGGTAATTGAATTAACAGGCGACGATGCTTTTGTTCAGCAACTAAAAAAAGAGTTAAATCCTGGAATTAAATTAATTGAGCATTCAATTGCACATATTTTCTGGGATTTAATGTTTGCTTACGAAGAACTAGACAAAAAGATACATACACTTGAAACTCTTGAGAGAATAGTTGAAGATGATAATTTTTTCTTGAAATCCATTTTCGATAGTTTCCAAGATTTAACTGTTGTAATGGATTTAAATCAAACAATAACAAGAGCCAACAAATCATTTTGCGAATTTATTGGTGCCGAAGAAAGTGAAATAATCGGACAAAAATGTTATCAGGTTCTTGAAATTGCTGAAATTAATTGCGACAAAAAAGGGTTGCAGGATATACTTAATTACATTTGCGAAACAAAAAAACCTCATATTATGATTCATACAACTCCTCCGCCAAACGAAACCTACTGGGAAGTCACTAGGGCTCCAATTTTTGACTCAAGAGGTAATGTTCGCTTTATTCTTTCGAATTGGCATAAAATTACTGAGTTGGTTTATTTGAAAAGAGAGGTAGAAAGTCTGGAGCAAAAGCTAAAAAGTTTCATTAATAATGCACAGGACTGGATAAGTATGAAAAATCTAAATGGTCAATATATTCTTGTTAATCCAGTAATTGCTAAAGCTTTCAATTTAAAGCCTGAAGATTTTGTTGGGAAAACTCCCGAGGAAGTTCTTCCTTCGAATATTGCAAAAACTGTCAGATTGCACGATTCAGAAGTTTTGCGAACTGGGAAACCCCGAATGTTCGATGAAACCATTAATATTAATGGAGAAGAACATCATTTTCGCATGCTGAGATTTCCATTAACAGATTATAGTGGAAAGATAATTGGAACTTGCACGATTGGTAGGGATGCCACAAATGAGATCCAGCTAATGGAAAAGTTGATTCAAAGTGAAAAACTTGCAGCTTTGGGTAAACTGGCCGCTGGTGTCGCACACGAAATTAATAATCCTTTGACAGGTATTTTGTCCTTTGCCGAAAGTATCTCTGAAGAACTTGATAGCGATGACCCACTTCAAGAGGATATAAAAGTCATTATCAGGGAAACACTGCGATGCAGAGATATTGTTCGCAATTTGCTTGATTTTGCAAAACAATATTCGCCCCGACTTGAAGTTATTGACCCAAATCTAATTATCAAACAAGCTCTTGAATTAGTTCATCGATTGCCACAATTCAAAGATATTGAAATCAAAGTTTGCCTTGAAGAAAAGATACCAAAAATTAAAGCTGATTCGAAGCAAATCCAGCAAGTTATTTTAAACTTTTTAATTAATGCAGCCGATGCTATGAAATACAAAGGTTGTATTACTATATCAAGTGAATATTATCGACAGCAAAAGAAATGTATAATTTCGGTCGAAGATACTGGTCCCGGAATTCCTGAAAATTTGATGGATAAGATTTTCGAACCTTTTTTTTCGACAAAAAGTACAAGTGGACTGGGGCTTGCAGTTTCGTGGGGAATCGTTGAACGCCACTATGGAACAATTGAAGTTGATACTGCTCCATCGGGTGGGGCAATATTTAAAATCGTTTTACCTGTATTTTTCGAACATGAAGTTTCACAAAATTAATTCTATAAATGGAAAATGAAAAAGTTAAAATATTGATAGTCGATGACGAGCAGATAGTTCTTGATAGCATAAAAAGAATATTGAAGAAAGAAGAAACACTTGAAATTCACTCTGCTCTTTCGGCTGTCAAGGCTTTGGAGTCAATGAAAAATATTCATCCTCAAATAATTTTAACAGACTTAATGATGCCCGAAATGGATGGTTTGGAATTTTTACGAAAAGTCAAAGAATTTGATAGTAAAATTTTGGTTATTATGATTACTGGATACGCAACAATAAATACTGCTTTACAGGCAATGCAATCAGGGGCATTCGATTATATTGCTAAACCATTTACTCGTGAAGAACTTCGTCGTGTAATCGAGCGTGCAACAACTCTTGTTCAGTCTCTTGTTACAAGCAACGTTAAAATGCCTTTTCAAAATGAGATTATTAGCAATATTAAAGGTGTTGGACAATATTCTTGGATGATGATGAACGACGAAGGCCTTGTGGTTCTTGGAATCGAAAGAGCGCTTTTGTTTTCTTTTGGCAAGATTCAAACAATCTATTTACCTTCGGTCGGTGACGAAATTAGACAAGGAAGTGTTTATTTTCAGATTTTCTCTTCCGATCTTAGGACTCAGGCTGTTCTTTCTCCTCTTAACGGAACGGTTGTGGAAGTAAACAACCTTGTTCTCAAAAATCCTGATATAGCATTGCAAGACCCGTATGGCGAAGGTTGGTTGATTAAGATTAAACCTTCGAATTTTGAATCTGATATGAAAGCATTAGGTTTATTGTAAAATTTTGTTATGGTTGAAGCTATATTATACGAAAAGATAGATAATAATACTGTTAAATGCAATCTTTGCAGTCATTACTGCAAGATCAAAGATGGCTACGGCGGTATTTGTAGGGTCAGGTTCAATAAAGGAGGTAAACTCTTTTCTTATACTTATGGTAAAGTCGATGGGGTTGCCATTGATCCCATAGAAAAAAAACCTTTCTTTCATTTTAAACCAAAAACAAGAGTGCTTTCTTTTGGGACCCCAGGTTGTAATTTTAAGTGTGCGAACTGCCAAAATAGCTATCTTTCACAATCGATTAAGCTGAAACCTGAAAATTTATTAAATAGTAGAGTAGTTCCACCTTTTGAAATAGTCAAAATCGCAGAAGAGTATAAAGTAGATGGGATTTCCTACACTTATTCCGAACCAACAATATTCTTTGAATATGCGAGGGACATTATTAACATTTCTCGGAATAATGAATATACCAAAAATCTGTTTCATATTTTCGTTTCAAATGGGTATTTCAGTTCTGAAATGCTTAAAATTGTTCGAGGAGAAAACTTACTTGATGCAATAAATATTGATTTGAAGTTTTTTGACGACCAAAAATATTTGAAGATTACAGGTGGGCATTTAAAACCTGTACTTGATAATATCGAGTATGTATTTTCTATTGGAATTCATCTTGAGGTTATTAATTTAGTTATTCCTGGTGAAAATGACACTGATACTTGTTTTGAGCAAATTTCAAAATTTATTTCTTCAGTTTCAAAAGATATACCTCTACACTTTAGCAGATTTTATCCACATTATAAAATGACAAATAAACCACCGACCCCTTATTCTACATTGATTCGTGCCCGTGAAATTGCAAAATCTTATGGATTGAATTTCGTTTACATTGGAAATACAGACATACCTGATGCAGAAAATACTTACTGTCCCACTTGTAATTTTCTTGTTATTGAACGTCAAAGATATTTTACAAAGACCAATTACAAAGTTGAACAGGATGGTGCAAAATGTCCGAATTGTTTAAGTCCTTTAAAGATAATTGTCTGATTTTCTTCATACTGATATTAATTTTCCCATCTCTTCATTATAAATCCCAAAGCCAATGGCCATCGATGAGAACCGATGCCGACAGCCTTGTCAGGCTCGGGAGCGATTATATTTACAACCTTGAGTTCGACAAGGCGGAAAATTGCTTTCGCGAAGTTATTGTTCGATATCCTGGGCTTCCAGCCGGTTATTTTTTAAATGCTATGGTGGACTGGTGGAAAATTGCTGTCTACCGTAACTCTCGCGATTATGATAATTCTTTTCTGGACAAAATTCAAAAGGTGATTGACCTTTGCGATAAAATACTTGATACGAATGAATATGAATTAAGTGCCTTGTTTTTTAAAGGTGGAGCCTTGGGGTATCGCGGAAGGTTTTTTGTAGTTCGCGAAAATTGGTTCCGTGCAGCAACCGATGGTTACACTGCCTACAAAATTCTATTAAAGTGCCTTGAAATTGCACCAAATAATTACGACATAATGCTGGGAACTGGAATTTATAATTACTTTGCCGAGGTTTTACCAGAAAAATATCCTGTTATTAAACCATTGATGCTTTTTGTTCACAAAGGAGATAAAAAACTCGGAATTTTGCAATTGCAGGCTTCAAGTAGGTATGCCCGATATGCTTCGACAGAAGCCAAGTTCGTTCTTTTACAAATCTATTATGATTTCGAAAAAGACTTTTTCTCGGCGAAAGAAATTGCTCACGAGCTTGTTGCTCGTTATCCGAATAATCCTGTTTTCCAGCGTTATCTAGGGCGTTGTTTAGTATCGTTGTATTATCTTGACGAATGGTATGAACACTGGAAAAAGATTTTAGATTGGTATACTCAAAAGAAACCTGGCTATGATTTACTAACTGCTCGCGAAGCTTTATATTATATTGGTAGTGCTCTTATGGAGAAAGAAAAGTACGAAGAGGCATTATCGTATTTTTATAAATGTGATGAATTGTCCAGAAAGCTAGATAAGGAAGGTCCTTCGGCTTTTATGATATATTCGAATTTAAAAATAGGGAAAATTTTCGATCTTCAAGGTAAGAGAAAATATGCAATAATACAATATCAAAAAGTTTTATCTTGGAAGAATTTTCGGGATTCCCACGAACAAGCAAGAAAATACCTTCAAACTCCCTATTCCCGTTAGTTTTTTAAATTTGAATTTTTTAAATGTTAAAAGTTGAATGTATTTTAAGAAATTGTTGATATTTTTTTGGTGTTTTTTTATCTCGATATTTTTTGCTTTTTCTTATTCCACTAAAAATGGAAAACTTCTTCTTGGAATTGATGTTCTTATACAAAACAATTTTGATATTCTTTCAGGTAAAAAAGTAGGTCTTTTAACAAATTCTGCTAGTAGAAGTTCCGAGCAAAAATTGACAGTTGAATATTTTGTTAACAATCCTAATTTTACTTTAAAAGCTATTTTCACCCCTGAACATGGGTTTTATACAACGATTCCTGCTGGAAAATATGTCCCCGACGATAGTATTTATGGCATCCCCGTTTTTTCTCTTTATGGGAACAATCGAAAACCTACTCTTTATCAATTGTCATTAATTGATATTATTGTTGTAGACTTACAAGACATTGGTATTCGCTCGTATACATTTATTAGTACTTTATTCTATGTTATGCTTGCGGCTTCCGAAGCTGGCCTGCCAGTGGTAGTTCTCGACCGACCCAATCCATTGGGGGGGAATTTAGTTGATGGAAATGTATTGGAGACAGATAAAACCTCTTTTGTGGGAATTATACCCATTCCTTATATTCATGGATGCACTATTGGCGAACTTGCAACAATAATAAACGAAGAAGGTTGGTTGGGAATGAATGGTGTCCCAAAAAAATGTAAGCTTACAGTGGTTAGGATGGAAAATTGGAAGCGAAATATGAAATGGGAAGATACAGGATTGGAATGGGTAGCTACTTCTCCGAATGTTATTTCGCCTAACTCAATTCGTGGCTTGGCAATGTTGGGTGCTCTTGGCGAGTTGAAACTTTTAAATCTCGGCGTTGGAAGTAATGTACCTTTTCAATTTATTTCTTTACCAAAAGTTAATTTTGTTCGACTTCGCAAAGTGCTTTTGAATTTAGGATTCGAAGGAATAGAATTTCGTAAAATTGATGACAAATCGAATTCCTACAGTTTGAAACATCCCGAAAAAGGTTTTTTGGTTATCTTCGATAGAAATAAAGATATAAAATTATTTTCCTATGGTATGATATTGCTTTTTGAATTGAAGAAAAACTTTCCCGAATTGTTTCAGGAGAAAAATTTAAAACCTTCTGCTGTGAATATGTTTAAAAAAGTTACTGGGACGGATAAGTTATATGACTATCTTATACAAGGTGATGAAGATGCATTCAAATCCCACTTAAATAGGGGATTAAACGACTTCCTTAAAATTCGTTCAAAATACATTCTTTATCGATAAATGCTCGATTTGGGTGAGATTTGGAAATTAAAACGATTACCTTTAAAGATTGCAATTCCAAAAATTGCTAATAGGATTTTATCTAAACAACACAATAAAAAAAGCAAAAAAATACTTCACGAGATTATATCATCGAAAATTCCCGAATGGTTCATAGATTTAGAAACTGGATATTTTGAAATTGAAGATACAAGTTTTTTGGAGCAAAATAAAGATAAAATTCGAAAAATTGCCGGGCGAATTATTGAACATAAATTTAACCTACTTGGAAGTGGCTGGATTTCCTGGAATTCAAAATTACCCCCCAGGGAAATTATTGAGCGACTTCCCGATTTTTGGCAACCCTCTGCAAAAATTATTCTTGATGAGTTAGAGAAAAAGAATTACGAAATTTTGGACTTTTGGTCGAATCCTATAACTTCTTTTACTTGGTTCCCAAAATATTATAAAGAAATTAGTATTCAGATCGGAAACGATATAAAATATCCTTGGGAATTGGGAAGAATGCAATATTTGCCAATATTAGCTTATGCTTTTGCACTTTTCCGCGAAACAGAGCCTATGTTTGCAGAAAGGTGTTTGGCCGAATTTCAAAATCAAATTCTTAATTTTATTTTAACAAACCCTGTTGGCTACACTGTTCAATGGCGTTCTTCAATGGATGTTGGAATTAGGCTAGTCAACTGGTTGGTATCGTATGATTTGTTTAATAGTTATAGTCAAATATTTGATTCAATTTTTAAAAATCAATTTCTTGAAAGTATTTACAAGCACATATTGTTTCTGTTGAACAATCTGGAATGGGCCGAAGGAATTCGGGGTAATCATTATTTTGCAAATGTTTCTGCTTTGGTTTTTGCTGGTGCTTACTTACCGCAATCCAATTTCTCATCGCAAATTCTTGCCTTTTCTTTGCAAGAATTAATCGAAGAAACTTGTTACCAATTCTTTCCGGATGGTGGAAATTTCGAATGCTCAACTTACTACCATTTTCAAACTGCTGAAATGTTGTTCTTTGCTTTGATGTTACTTTTATGTTTGGATAAGAAGAAGGTCTTTTCTTTATTGGACTATGAAATTAGTGGATGGAATTTTTCAAGAAAACTAAGAAAATTGAATTCACAAAAATTTCAAATAGACAAAGATAATTTGCGTATTATTTTTCCTAATGAATTCCAAAATCGTATTAAGAAAATAGTCGAGTTTTCATATGCATTACGAAAACCAAACGAAGAAATTGAACAGATAGGAGATACTGATAGTGGTTATTTCCTTCGGTTGAACTTTTTTTTCAATACTATTGATTATAATAATGTATGTTTCGATAATGTTTTGCAAAGACAACATTTTTATCATATAATTAATTTAGTTTCTGGGAATGAGATTGAATTAGCAAAGTCGAAAATCTTTTTTGCAAAAACTATTTCAAACAGATTAAGTTTACCAAAGGAAAAGATTTATGTTTTGCCCAAAATAATTTATTACAATGACTTTGGAATATGCATTGCCAAATCATCCTACTTCTATTTTACATTTCGGTGTGGCGATATTGGACAGATTGGAAAGGGCGGACATTCCCATAACGACCAGCTTTCTTTTACTTTGTTTGCTTTTGGTAAAGATTTCATTGTTGATAGTGGAACCTTTTGTTATACTTGTTCAGAAAAAGAAAGAAATAATTTTCGCTCAGTGTTAATGCATAATACTATTGCTTGGAACAATACAGAACAAAATTTATGGAAAACAACAAATGCTGATGATTTGTTTTGGATTTACAAGCATAGAACAAAAACCCGTTTAGTTACCCTTGATGAAAAGAAAATAATTGCAGAGCATTTTGCATATGGTAAACCTTGTCGGCGACAAATACTTTTCGAGTTAAATCGATTTGAGTTTTTAGATCATTTAGAAGTGGATGGCGAAAAGCTAATAATACTCAACGTACATCCAAGGGTCGTAGCTTTTATAAACAAGGATCTTGCTCTTTTAAGGAACGAAAATGTTGAAATTTGTATTAAATTTCCTGATTCCAACATAGAAATTAAGGATAGTTATTATTCTCCTCAATATGGGTTGAAGATACCAAACAAGAAAATAATTTATCGTAGTATCTCAAAAGAAATAAAGTGGCAAATTCTTCTTGAATCTCAACCATTAAAGATTTAGTAAAAATAAAAAAACCCACCCCAGAAAAGGTGGGTACAAAAAACTTACAAGGTAATTACACCCAGCCTCGCATTTTAACTGCTTCTGCGACTCGGGTTATTGCAATCATATATGCCGCATCGCGCATATATTCATTGCGTTTATTTGCTAAATCTAGAACGGAATTGTAGGCACTTGTCATTTTTTGGTCGAGCTTTGCCAGAACTTCTTCTTTTGTCCAATAGTAATTCATATTCGATTGAACTTGTTCAAAGTATGAGCAAGTTACGCCACCTGCATTGCAAAGGAAGTCTGGAATAACATGAATTTTCTTTTCCTTCAGAACCTCATCGGCTTCGGGAGTTGTTGGTCCGTTTGCACCTTCGGCAATAAGTTTAACAGAAGGCTTAATTAATTGAACTGTGTCTTTGTTTATTTGGTTTTCGAGGGCAGCTGGGACAAGTATGTCGACTTCTTGCTCGATCCAGGCTGTCCCGTCAAGAATTTCATAGCCTAACTCTTTTGCTTTTTCTTTGTCAATTTCGCCAAATTTGTTTGTTATACCAATTAGTTCTTGGAACTTAATTCCATCTTTCTTTCGGAAAGTAATTGCTCTCTTTTCTTTTGGGTCCCAAGTGGATACAGCAATTGCAGTACCGCCCATTTGAGTATAAAGGTCAAGAGCATATTGACTAACATTTCCAAAACCTTGGAAAGAAGCTGTAGTACTTTTTATATCGATTCCCAAGAACTTCAAAGCTTCGCGGACTGTAAACATCACGCCATATCCAGTTGCTTCGGTTCTCCCCAAAGAACCGCCCAATCCAAGCGGTTTTCCAGTGATAAAACCAGGAGCTTTGTAGCCAGTTAACTTTTCATACTCGTCAAGCATCCAAATCATATGTTGGCTGGTAGTCATTACGTCTGGAGCTGGAACATCTTGTAAAGGCCCAACATTCCTTACAATCTGACGAACCCAGCCACGGCAGATTTGTTCCTGTTCGTGAAGGGTAAGTTCATGTGGATCGCAAACAACTCCACCTTTGCCTCCGCCCAAAGGAATATCTACCACTGCTGTTTTCCAAGTCATCCACATTGCAAGTGCACGTACAGTATCAATTGTTTCTTGTGGATGGAAGCGAATTCCGCCTTTGGCGGGTCCACGAGCGTCATTGTGTTGGACCCTAAAACCTCGAAAGACCTTATAAGTTCCGTTGTCCATTCGAATTGGAATATTGAATTGATATTCACGTTCTGGGAAACGAAGTAAATCGCAGGTTGCTTGGTCTAAATTAAGTTTTTTGGCAACAGCATCGAATTGCTGTTGTGCCATTTTGAATGGATTGAAACCCTCTGTTGACATAGTTTTTTCCTTATTTTGTTAATAATTCAAAAAACTTCTTTAAAACGAAGTTTGAAAAATGCAATTTAATAAAAAGTTTTTTGGAAATAGTTGAATTTCAATGATAAATAGAACTTTTGTATTTAGATTGTTAAAATTGATGTTGGAGATGTTTTTAAATAATTGTTTAATTTCAATGATTTATATATATTTTCTGCAAATCTTCGATTTTACTTTTCCACATTATTATTACATTATTAATTCTGGTTTCTTTAAATTTGAAAAATTTGTTAAAATTGGTTTTCTAAAACTTTCATATGGTGAAAAAATGGGTATAAGTATCGAAAAATCCACTGTAACTCGTTATGATTCAATTGATTGGAATCATTTGGGTTTTGGTCGTTTCTTTTCCGACCATATGTTTATAAGTAACTTCAGAAATGGTCGATGGGACGAAGGTAAAATTATTCCTTATGGTCCAATTTGCTATGAACCAACGATGATGACTTTGCATTATGGTCAAACTATTTTCGAAGGTTTAAAAGCCTATTACGATGTCAATGGTGGTGTGAATTTATTTCGCCCCGAAATGAATGCTCGACGGATGCAAACTTCTGCTGAACGATTATGTATTCCTCCTTTCGACGAAAAGCAATTTGTTGAAGCAATTGTTGAACTTATTAAGCTCGACCATAAGTTTGTACCGAAGGTAAAAGGGGAATCATTGTATATTCGACCGGTTTGTTTTGGTAGCAGTTGTTTTTTGGGTGTTCATCCATCTGAAGAATTTACTTTTATTATTATTACTTCACCTGTTGCTTCTTATTACCCCGAGGGATTGAACCCCGTAAAGATATTAATTGAAGATGAGTTTGTTCGCGCAATTCGTGGTGGCTTGGGGATGGCAAAAACTGCAGCAAATTACGCTGCCTCGCTTTATGCTAGTAAGCGAGCCAAAGAAAAAGGATTTTCGCAAGTTCTTTGGCTTGATGGAATTCAACATGAATTCGTTGATGAAGTTGGTGCTATGAATATTATGTTTGTAATCGACGATATTTTGATTACACCTCCATTATCGCAAGGTTCAATACTTCCAGGTGTAACACGTGATTCTGTCCTTGCACTTGCTCGTGAAATGGGTATTAAAGTTCAAGAACGCTCAATAAAAATTCAAGAGGTTCTTGAAGCATACCAACGCGGGACTTTACAGGAAGTCTTTGGAACTGGAACAGCTGCAACTATATCTCCTGTTGGCAAATTGTATTATCGCGACCATGAAATTATTATTAACAACAATCAAATTGGTCCTATTGCACAAAAAATGTACGATACTCTTACAGGTTTGCAACATGGAATAATTAAAGATACTCATAACTGGATTATTCATATTGATATTTAAAAACAATTTTTATTAATTATTTTCGATTATACTTATTGGAAAAATTTTTGAGGTTTATGAAAAGAGCATTTAATTCTTTCGAGAATCCATCTGTTGCACTTGCGTTACAGTCTTTTATTCAGAAGACTTACGCATGGATGGTGGGTGGTTTAGCAATCTCTGGTATAACTGCTTTTTTTACTGCTTCGAGTTCGGTTGTCGAGTATTTTGCTTATAACCCAGGAATTTTGATTTTTTTGTTCCTTGCTGAACTCGGCTTAGTCTTTTTCCTTTCTGCTCGCATTATGTCTATTAGTGTTTCCACAGCGTGGCTTCTTTTTGTCATATATTCTTTCTTAAATGGCTTAACATTATCTTTGATTTTTTTAGTCTATGCCGCAGCGACGATTCAAAATGTTTTCTTTACAACCGCTGCGCTTTTTGCCGCAATGAGCTTTTATGGGTATACAACTAAGCGCGACCTGACAAGTTTTGGAAGTTTCCTTTTTATGGGGTTAATTGGAATTATTCTGGCAACTATTATAAATATTTTTATCGGTAGTTCTGCTCTCGATTTTGCAATTTCTTTAATTGGTGTTTTCGTCTTTGTCGGATTAACTGCTTACGATACTCAAAAAATTAAAGAAATGTTTTTCCAACTTAGTGATGATAATGTAGCCATAGGTAAAATTGCAATTCTTGGCGCCTTAACTCTTTATCTTGACTTTATTAACTTGTTCTTATTCTTACTTCGACTTTTTGGAAGACGCGACTGAAATGATTTCTTTTTTAGACCCTGTTGCGCTTATTGGACAGGTTAGCAAGGAATTCGATAACCAAAATCACGATAAAGTTATCGAACTCTGTAAAGAGGGAATTCAAATTTTTGGTGAATTCCCTCTTCTTTATTCTTTTCTAATTAAATCCCTCATTCAATCTAAAAACTTTTATGAAGCGAAGGAATATTTTGAACTTGCTGCTAATAAATTCCCTCTCAATCGTTCAATTCTATCTCTTAAAGCGGGAATTGAGAATCTTTCTGTAGAAAGCAAGAAAGTTTTACATAATAATAATGCAAATAAAATCAAAATTGATTACAACTTTGAATTCGAAAATCTTCTTAAAAATTCCTTTATTTTCTCTTTTCAAATTCCTTTAAAGAAATATTTTTCCCCAAAAGATAATATTTCAACAAAGCTGTTTGAGATTTAATTTATTCCTATTTCCCTTCAATCCAAATGATTTTCTTATTAGCAAGAATGTTTTATAAACTACGAAGTGTTAATTTTGTATTTTTTTGAACATGAAAATCCTTTTTTGTGGGCTAAAATATGAATATGGTGTACCTTCTCGTGGTTTGAGTTTCGAGTATTATAATTTCTACGACACTCTTTCCAAAATGGAAAATGGAAGACACAAAGTTCTCCATTTTCCTTTTGATGTTTACTACAGGGAACTTGGACAAAAAGGGATGAATCAAAAACTTTTAGAATACATTGAAAATTTTAAGCCCGATTTGGTTTTTTTCTTTCTTTTTAATGATGAGTTTCTTCGAGAAGTCTTGTTGCATATTAAAGACGACTTAAAAATAGTTACCTTTAATTGGTTTGCAGACGACCATTGGAGATTTTATAATTTTTCTCGCTATTGGGCTCCTTATTTTTCCTTTGTTTCGACAACCGACAGGAAAGCTATTGCTAATTACCACAAGTTTGGAATTTATAATGTTATTCAAACCCAATGGGGATTTAATCATTTTCTTTACCAGATTCCAGCTGATTTTGATTTTGATAATATTGAATATAAATACAATGTTACTTTTGTAGGACAAAATCATAGCAATAGAGGGAAATTAGTTGAATACTTGAAAAGTAACAGAATTAAAACCTATTGCTTTGGGAGAGGCTGGGAAACAGGGAGGATAAGTTTCGAGGAAATGTTGAATGTCTTTCGCAGTTCAAAGATTAATTTAAATTTCAGTCGTGCTTCTGGTGGTTTCAAATTTAGAAGTTTAGCAAGTATTTTCTTGACGCGAAGATGTGACCAAAAAATCAGATTTCAAAATCTATTAAGATTACCACAAAACTTTTCTGCGACAATTCATAGATTTGGTAAGCAAATAAAAGGAAGGGTATTCGAAATTCCCGGGTCTGGTGGATTCCTTTTGACTGAAAATGTAGAAAATATTTCCGATTATTTTATTCCAGAAAAAGAGATTTCCATTTTCGACAATCCTGACGACCTTTTGGAAAAGGCTAAATATTATCTTTCGAATGAATCTTTGCGAAAGGAGATTGCTTATAATGGATATAAACGAGCAATTCGTGAGCACACCTACGAACAAAGATTTATTGATATTTTCAAAAAAATTGGTTTATACAATGCGGAGGAAAAATGAAAGTTCATCTTGGTTGCGGAAATAAATATCTTGAAGGTTACCTTAATATCGACTTGCCTCCAAGCGAACATACCGTGATGGATGTCAAAGCTGATATGTATGCGGATATTAGAACACTCGAGTTTCCCGAAAATTCAGTTGACGAAATTCGTTTGCATCATCTTTTTGAACATTTTAATCGTGCTGAATCTTTGAAATTGCTTGTTCGTTGGAGAACCTGGCTCAAAGTTGGTGGTATTCTTCATATTCAAACGCCAGATTTTTATACTTGTGCTTTGTTGTATATTTTTGCTTCACGCCACTACAAGTTCCAACTTGGGCGACATATTTTTGGTTCGCAAGAGGCTGCTTGGGCAAACCATCTGGATTTCTGGGACAAAAAGAAATATAAATTTGTTTTAGGGAATTTAGGTTTCGATATAGTTAAAATTCGTAAATACTGGAATTCATTTCACAAGCATTACTCTCGTATTCCGTTTTCCAGTCTTATTGGTGCTTTGATACCCGAAAGTGTTTATAAAAAGTATGGTGGGCATAAATTACCCGATTTAGTTGTAATTGCCCGTAAAAACGAAAAGGATGTTGATTATAATAAAGCTATAGAAAATATTTTGATGAATTATCTTGTTGGGAACGAAAATAAAAAATTGCTCGAAGTTTGGATGAAAGATTTCAAGAGAATGTAGTTTTTGCTTTTAATTAAAGAAAATAAAACTTTGGTCGATAAAAATAGTGAGTAATTTCGTTTGAAATGGAAATTAACTTAACGAACGAAGTAAAATTTAACAAATTAGAAGTGATCGACATTGTTCTTAATTCCAAATTGGATTATTGGGAAGTCCGAAGCAAATCTGATTCGGTAAATATAAATAATGTGATGGATGCTGTAGATAGCCTTTTCGATTTAGGCGACAGCAATTCCTTCAGTTGGTTGAAGTTGAATGAGGCTGAACAAAGAAAATTTTGGGAGATTGTTAGCAAGCTTATTAAAGCTGGAATTATTGGTTATCGTTATTATGAAATTAATGGTCATTTGGAGCGACATTTCGTCGAATTGGAAATGGTCGATCCTCGTCTTGCTAATTCGAAAGTCAAATATGTCGATAAAAGACAATACACAAGAGATTGGTTCGTTTAGAAATCTTTTTAAATACTTTTATGCCAATTGAACGGATTCCTTGCTATTGCATATAAGGACTTACAAATTGAATTTCGAAATCGGTTTACAATCACTATTGCACTGCTTTTCACATTAATTTCAACAACAATAATTAATTTCAGCGTTCCTACTGAATTAATTCAGAGCAACATTTATGCTGGCTTAATTTGGGTTGTAATTTTTTTTGCATCGATGACAGGGATGGGTCGAACTTTTGTAAGCGAGGAAGAAAAAGGAACTATATTATTGTTGAAATTGATTTCTACTCCTTATAATGTGTTCTTTGGCAAGTTTCTTTTTAACTTATTTGTTTCTATTCTAATCAATCTTGCAACAATTTTGATGTTTTTTATTTTTTTTGACCGGGTCCGAATTGAGTTTTATCATCTTTTTGTTTTAACTATTTTTAATGCTGGAATTGGAATAGCAGGTTCTTCAACAATTATTGGTGCAATTATTTCGAAAGCAAACGTCAAAGGAGCAATCTTTCCAATCCTTTCTGTTCCAATTTTGATACCTTTGCTTATGGTTGGTGTAGAGGCTACACACTTTTCCATTATAGGAAAGGACTTTGGCTTAATTCTTAAAGATAATTTATTAATGTTTGGATACACAGGTTTGTTAGTAACATTATCATCATTTCTGTTCGAGTTTGTTTGGAAAGATTAATTTCTTTCATCGTTTTTATTATTTTTGTAAGTTTTTAAATTTTAAGGGATTGAAAAATGAGGAGATGGAGAGTTGAAGATTCAATCGAATTATACAATATTCGGGGCTGGGGACAAAATTATTTTGATATAAATGAAAAGGGAAATCTTGTTGTTACCCCTTCGAAAAATGGTGTAAAAATAGATTTGAAGGAGCTTATAGATGAACTAATTCTTCGGGATGTTTCTTTACCTGTTCTGATACGCTTTCCTGATATTCTTGATGATAGAATTGAAACAATTACTCGCTGCTTTGAAGAAGCTTCGCAGGAATATGGCTTCAAAGGTAAATATTTTAATGTTTACCCAATTAAGGTAAATCAAGTTCGCCCAGTTGTTGAAGAAATAATGCGATATGGAAAAAAATATAACATTGGGTTGGAGGCAGGGTCGAAGCCCGAACTTCACGTTGTGCTTGCAGTTACGAGCTCTCCCGATGCATTGATAATCTGCAATGGATATAAGGACGAAAACTTTATCGAACTTGCTTTGTTGGCTCAAAAAATGGGTCGCAAAGTATTTGTTGTAGCTGAAAAATTAAATGAATTGAAATTGCTAATCTCGATTGCAAAAAGGTTAAAAATTCAACCAAACATTGGCATTAGAATTAAACTTTCCACACAAGGGAGTGGAAAATGGGAAGATTCTGCTGGAGATAAAAGTAAATTTGGTTTGACTTCAAGCGAATTAATTTCTGCTGTGGAATTAATTAAATTGCATAAACTTGACAATGCTTTCAAATTGATTCATTTCCACATTGGTAGCCAAGTAACTAATATTCGAATGATTAAAAACGCTTTACGCGAATGTTCACAATTCTATGTTCAGCTTCGTAAAATGGGTTGCAGTATTCAATTTGTTGATATTGGTGGTGGGTTAGGGGTCGATTATGATGGCACTCGTTCATTTAGTCCAAGTAGTATTAATTATACAATTAAAGAATATGTCGATGATGCGGTGTATATGTTAAAAGACGCCTGCGATAAGAATAATTTACCGCATCCAAACATAATTACCGAATCGGGTCGCTCTTTAACTGCACATCATTCAATTCTTGTTTTCGATGTTTTGGAAACAACTTCACACCCTCGTTGGGATTACGAAAATGACGAAATAGCTGAAAATGATCACGAAAATGTTAAGGAACTTTATAATTTACTTGATAACGTAAATTCTATTAATTTGCTCGAAACTTGGCACGATGCACAACAAATTCGCGAAGATTCATTAGATTTGTTCAGTCTTGGTTTGCTCGATTTGCAGACCCGAGCTAAAGTAGAAAAGTTGTTCTGGACTTTAGCAAGCGAAATTTTCCAAATTGCATCGGAAATGAAACATATGCCCGACGAGTTGAGACCACTTTCTCGTATGCTTGCAGATAAATATTTTTGTAATTTTTCCCTTTTCCAGTCCTTACCAGATTCTTGGGCTATCGACCAGATTTTTCCAATTATGCCGATACATAGATTAAATGAAAAACCAACGAGATTTGCTACAATTCATGACATTACCTGCGATTCTGATGGAAAAATCGAAAATTTTATCGGTTTGAAAAACTTTTCACATTACCTTCCTTTGCACGAACTTAAACCAAATGAGCCGTACTACATTGGTGTTTTTCTTGTTGGTGCTTATCAGGAAATACTTGGAGACTTGCACAATCTTTTTGGCGACACAAATGCGGTTCACGTTGTAGTCGATGGAGATAGTTATAAAATAGTTCAAGTAATTGATGGTGAAACCGTGGCAGAAGTTCTGGATTATGTTCAATATGATGCCAAAAGGCTTGTTCGTACAATTGAAATCTGGGTTACTGCTGCGGTAAAGGAAGGAAAAATTTCGCCACAAGAGGGGAAAGAATTCCTTTCGAACTATCGTTCTGGCTTATATGGTTACACTTATTTGGAGTAAAATTATGAATGGAAAAATTCCTACTCGCGAAGAAGCATTGGAATTATTTTTGAAGTATAACAAAAGTGAATCTTTAATTAAGCATGCGAAAGCAGTAGAAGGTGTTATGCGCCACATTGCGCGTAAACTTGGCGAAGATGAAGAAATTTGGGGAATTGTTGGTCTGGTTCACGACCTTGATTATGAAATGTATCCAGAAATACATTGCCAGATGACAAAAAAGATACTTGAAGAAGAAGGTTGGGATACATCTTTGATTCGTGCAATTCTTTCACACGGCTGGGGGACTTGCACAGATGTTGAACCCAAGACTATTATGGAAAAATATTTATACGCAATAGACGAACTTACAGGCTTAATTACAGCAGTGGCTTTGGTTCGACCTTCAAAAAGCATAAAAGATGTTGAAGTAAAATCTGTTAAAAAGAAATGGAAGGAGAAGGCTTTTGCTGCAGGAGCAAACCGAGAAATAATTCAAAAAGGGGCTGATTTGCTTGGAATTTCTCTCGATGAACTAATTCAATTGACAATTGATGGGATGAAAGAAGTTTCGAACGAAATTGGATTGTAAATAGTAATTGAAAAGTTGAATGATAGTTTCAAAATTTGGTGGAACTTCGGTTCAAAATTCTACCGCAATATTAAATGTTTTTTCAATTATTTCTAAAAAGACAAAGCCTACTTTTATCGTTGTTTCGGCATTTTCAAAAGTAACCGACTCGTTGGTAAATTTAGTCGAATCTATTAAACAAAGGAATTCTGAACAAACGAATTTAATTATTGAGAATATTTTTGATCGACATCTTAAAACCGCGAAGGAACTTGGAATCGAGAGAAAACTTAAACCTTTTTTGGCAACGAAAAAAGATGAATTATCGCTTTTTGCAAAACCATTAAGCATTTTGGGCGAGGTTTCGAGTCGGTCGGTAGATTATATTTTAAGTTATGGAGAGTTGCTTTCTTCATATTTGATTTATTCGTTTTTTCTTTCCAAAGGTTTGAAAATTGTCTATTTCGACCCAAGAGATATAATAAAAACTGATTCAAACTTTACTTGTGCAGAAGTTGATTTTGTAGCGACGAAGAATAGTTTAATGGACGCATTTTCTAAAAATAAAAATAGTCAATATTGGATTACTGGTGGATTTGTTGGTTCAAATAATAATAACGAAACAACAACTCTTGGTAGGGGTGGCTCCGATTACTCTGCTTCTGTAATTGCTTCTGTCTTGAACGCAGAAGTCTTAGAAATCTGGACAGATGTGGATGGTATTTTAACAACCGACCCCAAAGTGGTTTCAAATGCTAAATTAATCAAGGAAGTATCCTATGATGAAGCATCCGAACTGGCTATTTTTGGTGCAAAGGTTCTTCACCCTAAAACAATCTTCCCCGCCGTAGCTAAAAAAATCCCTGTGTATGTCTTGAATTCTTTCAAACCAGACTCCCGAGGAACTTTGATTTCTTATCGTTCCCCAAAGAAAAAAATTGTTAAGGCTATTGCTTTTAGGAAAAATATAACTGTAGTGAATATTAAATCCAATAGAATGTTTGGAGTTTATGGCTATCTGGCTCAAATATTCGATATATTCAATAAATACCGAACTTCTGTTGATTTGGTTTCTACCTCAGAAATTAGTGTTTCATTGACAATTGAGGATACGACACATCTTGAAACAATTATTAAAGAACTTTCGAATATCTCTTCGGTGGAAATCTTAAGAAATTGTTCGATTGTTAGTGTAGTTGGTGAAGGACTAAAAGATTCTACAACAATTGCTTCCCGAATATTCAACGTTTTGCGAAACATAAAGATTATTATGGTTAGTATGGGAGCTTCCGACATTAATTTCAGCTTTGTGGTTTATCAGACAGATCTTGAAAAAACAATCAAATTACTCCATAATGAGTTTTTTGAAAATAATTTTGATAGAAAGATTTTTGAGGAAGTTCAATGAAGTTTATAGGTAAAGTTGACATAAAATCACTGGTTGATGAATACGGGACACCCTTGTATGTTTACGACCAAAGTTTAATCGAAACAAATTATAAGAAAATATTTAATGCCTTTGCAAAATTTTTTGAAAATTTCAAGATTCATTATTCAGTAAAAGCAAACCCAAATTTACATATTCTAAAGTTTATAAAAAGTTTAGGTGCTGGTGCAGATTGCTCAGCACCTTTTGAATTACGTCTGGCTTTACTTGCAGGTTTTCATCCTGATGATATTATTTATACTGGAAATTATGAAAGCATTGACGATTTGAAATATGTATCGAGTTGTAATGTCAGAATTAATCTGGATGATATATCTTCATACTATAGATTAAGAAAGGTCTGCAATCCCGATTTTGTGTCGTTTAGGGTAAATCCAGGAATTGGCAAGGGAGGTTTCGAAGGAATTACTACTGGAGGTGCAGATGCAAAATTCGGTGTCCCTTATGAATTGCTTAAACAAGCTTATTTTGAGGCAAAAAATGATGGAAGAACACGCTTTGGTATACACATTATGACTGGTTCCAACATTCTAGAACCATATTATTTTGCGGAAGTTCTTGAAAAATTGATGAGAATTTCTGGTAGGATTTTTAAGGAACTTGAAATACAACCTGAATATATTGATATCGGTGGAGGATTTGGTATCCCTTATAGTGATGAAGATGTTGAATTGGATATTGAAACTACTGTTCGTTTAATCTCCGAAGTTTTCTTTGATTTTTGTGATAAGTTTGATTTAGGTTACCCAGAGTTAAAGATTGAACCTGGTCGGTATTTAGTAGGAAATGCCGGGTTTATACTTTCTCGTGTAACTGGAATTAAAAGGGGATATAAGAAATTTGTTGGGTTGGATGCTGGAATGAATGTGTTAATTCGTCCAGCTTTATATGGAGCAACACATAGAATAAAAGTCTATGGAAGGGATGGAGCTGTGCAAATGGCGCAAATCTGTGGACCAATTTGTGAAAATTCTGATATTTTAGGTAAAAATGTTCCACTTCCTGAAGTCGAAGAAGGGGATATAGTTATTATCCTTGATGCTGGGGCATATGGATTTTCGATGGCTTCGAATTATAATGGCAGACCATTGCCAGCTGAAATATTAGTTGATGGAACTTCTGTGAAATTAATTCGTAAGCGACAAAGTTTCGAAGATTATATCAAATTGATGGAATGGGAAAAATCAGAATAATATTTCACTTGCTTTTTCGATTAATTTCTGTTTAGTTTCTTCGAAGTCAGCATTCGGGAAACGGCAACCTGCAGCGTTAATATGCCCACCACCACCAAAATTTTGAGCAAGAGTTCGAGCAGAATAATTACCTTTTGAACGAATAGAAACTCTAATTTCGTTCCTTTCTACGATTTCCATTATCAAAATGCTCATAACAACCCCATCAATTGAAAGTAAGGATTCAACAAAACCCTCGGTGTCTTCTTCGCAAGAGTTTGTTTGAACAAAATCTTGGTGTTGAATTGGCATTAGAACCAATTTACCATTGAAATAACTTTCTAATTTGCTGTATCCTAAGCCCATCAATTTGGCAGCGTTGAAGGGAAGTTTATTATAAACTTCGTTGTAAAGTTTAACGGGGTCTACACCGTTGTCAATTAGTTCTGCAACAATTCTGTGAACTTCCCCGTCTGTTCTTTCAAATCGGAAATTACCAGTGTCGGTCATAATTGCTACATATAAATTCTCGCAAATCTCAAGTGTCCATTTAATTTTTTTGTCTTGCCGGAGAAGTTTGAATAAAATTTCACCCGTTGAACTTGCGGTTGTATCGATAAGATAGTAATTAGCAAAATCTTTAGGCTCTTGGTGGTGGTCGACAACAATTTTTTTTGCTTTGCTTTTTTGAATCTCTTCTCGAAGGGTTTTAAGTCGGGAAATATCATTTAAATCAAGAAAAACAATTGTATCAATTACCGAAGGAATTTTATAGTTGTTTTCGTTGTTAATAAATTTTACTTTTTCTATTCCATTAAGAAATCGTAAATTTGTAGGTATTGGACTTTGAAGAATAAATGTCGTATATTTATTTTTTTGCTTGAGGTAATGCAATAATGCTAAACAAGAACCGATGGCATCCCCATCGGGGTTGGTATGGGTTACTAAAAGCAAGTTCATTGAGTTATTTAAAAGTTCTATAATTTTTATAGCAGATTCATTGAAATCGGGTATTAATTTCAATGTTTTTATCTCATTTAATGTTTCTATTGGTGTTTCCATTTTATTTGGTTTTTTTAAATTGTTTTGACGACTTGTGAAAAAATTAATTTTTAAAATAAAGGTGGTTTTATGAAAAAATTTTTGATTTCTTTATTTGCATTTCTTTTGCCTGTTTTTCTTTTGTCGCAAACGATAACATCGTTTGAGTTCTCGCGAAATTCATTCAAACCAGGGGAAAGCTTCACTACAAGAATATTTACTTCTGGGAAATTTCAAGCTGGAAACGTCTTTCGAGTTGAACTTTCAAATAAAGATGGGGATTTTTCCTCGCTTATATTAGTAGGTTCTATATCAGCAACTTCCGACACTTCGGTTACTTGCGTGATTCCCGATACAACCCCTTTGGGTAAAAATTATCTTTTACGTGTCGTTGCTACAAATCCAAATTTTGTAAGCCCACCTAATCAGCAAAAGATAATTATTTATTTTGGAAGAACATATTATATTTCTCCGAATGGCGATGATAGCAACAATGGCTCGAAAGAATCTCCTTTTAAAACAATTCAAAAGGGGTTGGATATAGCCTGGTATTACGATACATTATTGGTACTTCCTGGAACATATTTCGAAAATATTGTTTTTCGTGGCATTGATGTTTCTTTGATAGGTTTGAATGGCCCCGATAGCACTATTATTGATGGGCAAAAGAATGGTCAAACAGTTGTTACAATTGAAAATGGGGAAACAAACGCAACATTAATAGAAGGGTTTACAATACAAAATGGCGTCAATTACGAAATGGAAAGTGGCGCAGGTTTTACAATTCGTTACAATAGTTCTCCTACTCTTCGTAACCTTAAAATTAAAAACAACGAGGCTTGGGCTTATGGAGGTGGAATTTATTGCTATAATGCTGGTCTGATTAAAATTGAAAATTGCTTGATTGAAAATAATAAAGCAAAATATTTGGGCGCAGGGATTTATTCAAATAATACTACTTTGGAACTAATTAATAGTATTATCCGTAAAAATAATCCAGGCGGAATTTATAACTGGCGATCTTTTTCAAATCTTATGAATTGTTTGGTATATTGGAATAACTCGGTTGAAGTTGTTAATACTTCCGACTTGGGTATTCAGATGAAACCAGTTTTTATAAATTCTACGATTGTTTCGCAAAATGAGTTCTTTGGTTACTACTTATTTGGAAGGTTTAATGCCAAAATTTATAACTCAATTTTTTATTGCCAAGATTCTTCGATTGCTATTCTTGGGGATGCATACGATACATTAGAAATTGATAATTCAATTATTTTTAAATTTCCCACAGGATTTTATCGGGAGAAAGCAATTCTCAAGCTTGGAGATAAAATTTATTCCGATGACCCATTATTTGTTAACCTTTCAGAGGAAAATTTCGATCTCGATTCCTGCAGTCCTGCAATTGGCAATGCTTTGAAATCTATTGCCCCCAAAATTGATTTGTTTGGAAATCCAAGGCCAGTTTCCCCAGATGATGAATTCAATCCCGATATTGGAGCCATTGAGAGCAAAAAAAATCAAAGGTCGAATATTGTTAAAGTAACAAATTTATCCAATATTAAGTTTTGCAAAGGTGGAACTTTTACTTTAAGTTACGAAACAACAGGTTGCCCGTTTTACCAGGATAACGAATTTATTGCTGAACTTTCGAGACCCGATGGTACATTCAATCCTTCGTATGAACTTGGAAGGATAAAATCGACCACTTCTGGGCAAATATTTTGCACACTTCCAATGAGTTTGCCTGGTAGTTCGAAATACAAAATAAGAGTTCGTGCTACCAATGTTCATTTTATTTCTGAACCATATAGTTCCAACCTTGCGATTTATGATAATCCTATTGTTAAGATATTTGGAGCAAATACTGTCTGTTCCCATCGCGAGTATGAATATTGGACTGATTCAACTGATAATCCATCTAACAAGTGGATAATTAAGAATGGCTTTTCAAATAACTTGTTAAATGAAAATATAATTAAGGTAACTTGGTACGATTCCTCAAATGGGACTTTGAAACTTATCCAAGCTAATGTCGCTGGTTGCAAAGACTCGGCGATTTTGAACGTGACAATTTTGCCAACACCAGGAAAACCATCAATACAACAACTTTCCGATGGGCAACTTGTATCCAATTACCCCAGCTGGAACCAATGGTATTTCAATGGGAATCCTATTCAAGGTGCTACTGGCAGAATTCTGAAACCAACAAAAAATGGGTATTATTCAGTTAAAATAATTCCCCCAAATGGATGCGAATCGGATATGTCCGATAGCATTTATGTAAATGTTTCTTCTGTTGATTTGAATTTTGAAACCACTGAATTTAAGATTGAGTTATTCGAGAATATTTTGACAATAGATCGCTCTGGGTTTTCTAACGAAAATTCTTCTATTAGTCTTGTTGATTTTCTTGGGAAAGAATACTTCCGCGGTCAAATACCATCAAATATCTTTAGGATGGAGATTGATGTTAATAACCTATCAAGCGGGATTTATTTTCTTAATATCCGTTCAATGAATAATGTTAAAATATTTAAATTTATTAAGTTAGAATAATTTTATGCGAAGGTTGTTGCATAATGAAATTTTAGCTCAAAGGCTTACGGTCGATGAAGCAAAAAGTGTAGTTAGGCATCGTGTCTCATTGCTTCTTCATAATATTAGGAGTTTGTACAATGTGGGTTCTCTTTTCCGAACTTGTGATGCCGCTCTTGCCCGAGAATTGATTCTTTCTGGTTTTACTCCGCATCCCCCAAGAAAAGAAATTGAAAAAACTGCTCTTGGGGCTGTGCAAACTGTCCCGTGGCGTTATTTTGCAAATACTAAGGAAGCTATAAATGTTCTTCGTTCGGAAGGAAATAGAATTTTTGCTTTGGAAATAACGGATAGAAAAAGAAAATACACATCGATCGAAAAAGACGACTTCCCATTAGTTATTGTCTTAGGCAATGAACTTGTAGGAATCGAAGACGAGATTTTAAACTTGTGCGACGATGCTATTGAAATTCCAATGTTCGGTGTGAAACACTCTTTGAATGTGGCTGTTGCTGGTGGAATTGTTCTTTTCGAAAGTGTAAGAATTTATCGAAAACTTTATATGAATGATATATGGTAAATTTAATTTGTCTACAATCTTTTCGGGATACTGTTTCGAATATTTTCCACTTACATTTAAATGACTTTTTAGCTATTACTTTGCTAATACTTTTATTGCTTGCAATTACAACTATTTCTCTTCTTTTGTATTTAAACACAACAAAGAAGAAAGCTTTGCAATTGAAAAAATTGCTTGAAGAAGTTGATACCAAAAGAAAAACATTGGATACTCTTTTCCAATACTCACCTGTTGGAATTTTGATTACCGATTTTAAAGGAAAAATTTTGTCTTTCAATAATGAATTTGTTCGTTTGTTAGGGCTACCAGTGGACTCTGTTATTGTTGGTCGTACTTTTGTTGAATTCATTCCGAAAGAAACATTTGAAAAATGCCAAGAAGCTATGCGAATGCTCGAAGAAGGAGCAAACCGAATTATCAGCGAATTCGATATTTCGCTTCCCACTGGGGAAATACGTAACATAAGGCATATTTGTTCCGGATTTGGCGCCGATTATTATGAAGTTAAAACGTTTATTCACATTTTTCTTGATTTAACCGAGATTAAAAATTATCAAAATCTTCTAAGGAAAAGCGAAGAAAAATATAGAACTTACGTTGAACTTTCGACTGATGCAATTTGGTGTTTCGAAGCACAGCAACCCCTTCCAATTTCTTTGCCAGTTGAGCAACAAATTGACTTGATATTTAAATATGCTTACTTATCCGATTGTAATTTAGCGTTTGCAAAATTCTATGGGTTCGATGACATAGAGGCTGCAAAAGGTACCCCTATCAGTAAAATTATTAGCTTCGAAAATCCAACTAAAGTTGAGCTCCTTCGTAGGTTTATTGAAAACAATTATACTCTTGATGGTTTTGTTACTGTCATGCAAGATGAAAATGGAAACAACATATATGTTCGAAACTCTCTTTTTGGAATAGTTGAAAATGGCTTTGTTCAGCGTGCTTGGGGTTCTTTTCAAAATATCACTGAAATTGTTAATTTGCAGAGAAAATATCAAGAAACAGCTTCTCGCTATGAGAACTTACTCGAAAATGCAAACAGTATAATTTTGAATATGGATCTCTCTGGAAATATTTTATTTATAAATCAATTTGGTTTGAACTTTTTTGGTTTTTCTCGCGAAGAACTAATTGGAAAGAATGTAGTTGGAACAATTGTCCCGGAAATTGAAAGTTCAACTGAAAGGGTCCTTGATTTGTTAGTTAAAGAAATTCTTCAAGACCCAATAAAATTTGAACAAAACGAAAACGAGAATATTAAAAAAGATGGAACAAGAGTATGGATTGCATGGAAAAACACTCCTATTTATGACAATAATGGCAATTTAGTCGAAGTTTTGTCCGTTGGAATTGATATTACAGAAAAGAAGCGCAAGGAAGAAGAATTAAAGCAAACCTGGAACTTTATTTTTTCGATGTTGGACGCTCTTCCTGATGGAGTTGCAATTAAAGACCCTGATGGGCGTTGGGTGTATGCAAATCGTGCAATGCTCGAAGTTTTCAATTTAACTGGCAAGGAAGTAATAGGCAAAACTGATAAAGAATTAATTGAGTATGATGAATTTTATAAAGATGAATTTGAGACTTGTATTGCCTCTGACAAAGCTACCTGGGAAAGTGGGAAAGCAAGCCGATTCCAAGAGTCTATCAAAACAAAGGACGGGAACAAAAGAGTTTTTGATGTTATAAAAGTTCCTGTCTATTGTATTGGTGGTTCAAGGAGGGGACTGGCAGTTATTGGCCGTGATGTAACAGCACAAGTTAAAGCGGAAGAATCGTTAAAATCGAGCGAGAAACAATATCGTGAAATTGTTGAACATTTGCCTATTCCAGCTTTTGTTGTACATAATGAACAAATTATATTTTCGAACCAAATTGCAAAGGATACATTTAAAAAAATTTTCACATCCGAAGTTGTTCCATTTTCGAGCTTGACAATGTACTTATCGGATGAAGCATTATCAAAAATCTCCGATGTAATATTGAAACCAGATGGTAAAATTAAAAGTCAAGTCCAAATTCGAACAAAAGATGAACAAACAATTTATTTAGTTACTTTTGTGCCATTTATTTATGGAATTCTGGAATCCGTTCTTGTTGTCTTCTACGATATAACTGAACAGGTGAAATATCAGGAGCATCTTGAAAAAATTCAAAAAGAGATAATTTTTAAAAGCAAGGAGCTGGAAAGAATCAATAATGAATTAAATCAGAAAAACAAAGAGCTTGCCGAGTTAAATACAACAAAAGACCGATTCTTTTCAATCATTGCCCACGATTTGAAAAATCCAATTTATGGTATTAAAAGCTTGAGCGATGAGTTTATTCGTTCGTTTGACGAGTTGAAAACCGAAGAAATGCGAGATTTTGTTTTTGCGATACAGACCAGTTCTACGAAACTTGCTGATTTGCTTGAAGAATTACTAATTTGGACAAGAACACAAACTAAATCGATGCAATTCAATCCTGTTGCACTGAACCTGAAGTATGTTGTCGACTCCACCATAACTTTTTTCCAAAACACTGCCCAAAGAAAAAATATAGTTTTATTACCACGTATCGACGATTCAGTGGGTGTTTTTGCTGATTCAAATTGTGTTTATACAATTTTAAGAAATTTAGTTTCTAATGCTATTAAATTCACAAACGAAGGTGGTGTCGTTCGCATCTTTTCAAAGACTATCGAGGAAAACGGCGTGAAATTCGAGCAAATTTCGGTTCAAGATAATGGCGTGGGAATTCCTTATGAAGTGCAGGATAAGCTTTTACAACTCGATTTTGTTTATACAACCCCAGGAACTAACAACGAAATTGGAACAGGGTTGGGACTAAATATCGTAAAAGAATTAGTAAAACTAAATGGCGGTCGGATTTGGTTCGAAAGCAAACCAAAAACAGGAACTACCTTCCATTTTACTTTACCTAAACAAGTTTAAAAGGAGGGATAAATATATAAGGTTAATTTAAATCATTTTGTTAATCTCGCAATAGTTTGTTTAAAAGAATAAAAATTATTGATGTAAAATATAAAACAAATGAAAATCACGGCAATTCCTTAATTACAACCAATTTCAAGTAATTGATGGAACTGTTTATTTTTATTTTGATGGTAGTATCTTGAAAAATAAATAAACAAGATATTTGGATTCTAAAGTAGAATTATTAAGACCCTTGGAAATATTTCGACAAGAAAGTTGGAGTGCTTTTCACCTTTACAAAGGTTTGAATTTGTTTTGTACTAAGTATAGATAGAAGGTAGAACATAAAAGCAAGCATAGATATTGAATCTGAGATTGTGAAATGTAAGTTGGTAAAAATTGTTTTGCATTTATTTGAACGTTTCAGTTCTCAAGATTCGAAGCAAAAACTTGCAAACGATACAATTGATTTATTTGCAGAATCGTCCCAATAATTATAAGCAAGAAGCTTTCCTTTTTGTGGTTTCACAATTGAAAGAAGAGAATATATTGGGGAAAGTCCACAAATTTTATATCTATCCTTCACATTAATTTCCTCTTCGAAAAAGTCATCGGGACTGCAATTTTCAATATGTTTTATTAGTTTTTGATCGAATGATAGAATTTCGTCAATCTTGTCCATACCATCAAATGGATCGTTGAATTTGCGTCCAACGTGAGCAAAATCTACACTTGCAACAAATAAAGGATTTTTGTAGTATTCAAAAGATTTCATTCTAAGAATATCGAAAAATGACTTAATTCTTTCGTCACTTTGTGGTAATTTGTTTTGATAAATGAACTCATAAAAAGAACCAACAAGTATTGGGATAAATTTTAAATCTGGATTTCTGAAAAGAAAACGAAGGAAAACAGTTGCGAATTCAACAGAATGTTCGAAACGATGTGCTTGCTCATCAATAGTGATTTCGAATGGTAGAAAATCGGAAAGTTCCCGAATGAATTCTTTGTCGATTTTTGCAACTCCAAAAGGTGTTTCGAAATCTTTGTTTGTGAACATAAAGTAGTCAGAGTTTCCGTAGTGGGAAGTCCCCAAAATGATAAAAGCGTCGTAATTGTTTTGCGAAATCGAATAGAAAGCAGGTGCATAGACTTTATGAGCAGGTTCGCCAATTGCAAAATCTATGTGTGGAACAATAAGAGCTCGAATATTTTGATTTGTTTCCTTAAATGATGATTTTGACAAAATATTTCTAAAATAATTTTCAGCATTGGCCATATCTTTTGGATACGAGAAACCTGCACAAGCAGGGATCCTTGTGGGTGAGTTCATATATGCAACGAAGTCGTCTCGGATTTTAAAGAAATGTGGAGTTTCAAGGTAGCATAATAAATTCAAGTCATCAATCAATTTCAAAAAATAGGAAAGAAATTCATCGATATTGCCGGGATAATTTTGAGAAACTATTTTTTCGAGTTGGGCTAAAGTTGTCCTACCGTCGAAAAATTGAAGTATGGAGGCAAATTCTTCTGGGAAAAGTAAAGGTTGAGTTGCAATTTGGCTTTTGTCGTAAAGTAAAATGTTCTTTTTGTTGCCATTTTCAACAATTTGAAAAACGATATCTTCTCGAAGTTTAGGAATTACTATGTTTTTATTCATTTTTTTGTTTTGTTATGTTTAACTTTCTAATTAAAAAAAAAGCAAAAATAAAAGCAAAGATGTTAACCAGAAAAACAACCAAGAAGAAAGAATTTTTAGAAAGAAAATATGAAATAAAGAAGATTACGCAGACAATAATGTTTGTTGTTGCCAATATTATTAAGGCTTTTTTTTGTTGTTCCATAACAATTACCTTAAAATTTTTTCCAAAGTAGATTTTGCGTCGGTTTTTTCGTCTCGGTATTTAACGATAATTGGAGTGTAAATGGAAAGTCCGTGATTTTCGGCAAATTCTCCTTTTATTTTTCTTGAGCCAGCAACGACAACTGCCCGTGGTGGAATTTCGAGAGGGGAATTTTTGCTGCCTTGAAAAATTTTTCCGTTAACAAGGTCATAAACTTTTGTCGAAGAAGTCAGAATTACTCCAGAAGCAATTACTGCTTTCTTTCGAACCAAAACTCCTTCGTAAATTCCGCAGTTTCCACCAATGAAAACATCGTCCTCGACAATTACAGGGCGAGCACCAATTGGTTCCAATACACCGCCAATTTGTGCCGAGGCGCTTAAATGCACTCGTTTACCAATTTGAGCACACGACCCAACAAGAGAATGGGAGTCAAGCAAAGTGTCTTCGTCTACGAAAGCTCCGATATTCACATAACTTGGCGGCATAATAATTACACCTGGGGCAATGTAACATCCTGTTCGTATTGAAGTTCCGCCAGGGACAATTCTAATTCGATTGTTCATAGAAATAGGTTTTAAAGGCAATGTGTTTTTGTCGAAATATGAAAAATTTTCAGAGGAGTAATCTGAAATTGTGCCGTACTTAAATAGAAGCAGTATTCCTTTTTTTACCCAGGTATTTACATTCCAATTTCCATTGGCATCTTGTTCGGCTGCACGAATTAGACCATTGTTTAAAGCGGAAATAAATTCTTCTTTGAAATCTTGAAAAAGATTTTCTGAAAATTTTTCTTCCAGTTTTTCAATTTGTTCTTTTAAATTAATCATTTATTTTTTGGCTTTGTTTCACTTGGATTTTTTGCTTTGTCCCAATCAACAAAAACATAGGGGATAGCTTCAGTAAAATGTTTCACAAAGATAATATTTAAGTCTTTTTTAACAAACTCATTAACTTCGGCAAGATCGGGCTCATTGTCTTTTGGAATAATTACAGTATTAATATCCGACCTTTTTGCTGCTAGCAGTTTTTCATTCAAGCCACCAATTGGCAGGATATTCCCTCGAAGGGTAATTTCGCCAGTCATTGCGACATCTCCACGAACTGGAATTCCACTGGCAGCGGACAACAAGGCTGTTGCAATTGTAATACCAGCCGAAGGTCCGTCTTTGGGAATTGCTCCTTCAGGAAAATGAATATGGATTTCTTTCCTTTGGAAAAAGTTCTTGGGTACTTTTAAATCTTTATAGTTTGAGCGAATAAAGGAAAGCGCTGCTTTAGCTGATTCTTTCATAACCTCGCCCAGTTGACCAGTTAAAGTAAGTCGTTCTTGCCCCGGCATTATCGATACTTCGATTGGCATAATATCCCCCCCGACGCTAGTCCATGCCAAGCCAATTGCAACACCAACCTTCGGCTCGAGATTTTCTTTCTTGAATTTAAATTTAGGAACTTTTAAATACTCTTCGACTTTTTTGGCGTCGATAACAAATTTTTTTCGTTTAATAAATCTTTTGAATTTTGGATTTTCACGCAATGCAGTATTGTAGGATGTTTCACCGTTCGACCCATTTTTGTTTTCAAAATCTAAGATAATTTCTTTTATAGTTTTTCTGAAAACTGAAGCCAGTTCTCTTTCAAGGTTACGAACCCCAGATTCGCGTGTATACTCTCGGATAATTTTTAAAATTGCTTCGTCGTTGATTTCTATATTAAGTTCCTCAATTCCAAATTCTTCTTTGATTTTTGGAATGATATGTCTTTTTGCTATTTCCAGCTTTTCGGGTTCAAGATAGCTTGAAAGCTCAATAATTTCCATCCTATCGAGTAAAGGAAGTGGTATTTCATACTTTACATTTGCTGTAGTGATGAATAGCACGTTGGATAGGTCGTAATCCACTTCGATGTAGTGGTCTTGGAATGCAACATTTTGTTCGGGGTCCAGCACTTCTAAAAGTGCAGCAGAAGGGTCGCCACGAAAGTCCATCGACATTTTATCGATTTCGTCGAGAAGTATGACCGGATTAATTGTCCCAGCCTTTTTCATTGCTTGAATTATTTTGCCTGGCATTGCACCTACATAAGTTCGGCGATGCCCTCGGATTTCTGCTTCGTCGCGAACCCCGCCTAAAGAGAAACGAACAAATTTACGACCCAATGCTCTTGCAATCGAACGAGCAAGGGAGGTTTTTCCAACTCCTGGTGGACCGACAAAGCATAGAATCTGGCGCTTTAAACTTCCTGCAACATTTAAAACTGCAATATATTCTAAAATTCGCTCTTTTGGTTTTTCTAAGTCATAGTGGTCTTCGTCCAATATTTTTTTTACGTGTTCAATACTGAAGTTATCCTCTGTTTTTGTGGACCAAGGTAAAGAAGTTAGCCATTCCAAGTATGTTCTATTCACAGAATATTCTGGAGACATTGTTGGGGTCTTTTTCAATCGTTCTAATTCTTCGATTGCTTTTTTATATGCGTACTCGGGCATATTTGCTTTTTCAATAGCTTCCTTAAGTTGAGCAATTTCAGGTAGTGCTTCCTCTTCTTCTTCCAGTTCTTTTTGTAATGCACGAATTTGTTCCTGTATGTAATATTTTTTTTGTGTTTTTTGTATTTGATTTTGAACTTTTGTGTCTATTTCTTCTTCTATTTTCAAGATTTCAAGCTCGGAAGTTAAGATTGAGTTCAACTCGAAATATTGGTCTTTTAAGTTGGTTTTTTCAAGGATTTTTTGCTTAACTTGAACGGAAATATGGATATTTGCTGATGCGAAAAATAGCTTTCTTATTGGGTCTTTAATGTTTTCGAATGCTGTGTAGACGTCCGGGGAAAGGAGCCTATGCGAGCGAACATAGTTGTAAAAAAGCTCACTTGCCCGACGAACTAATGCAATTAACTCTTGGTCGTTTTCATCAAAATGGGTTTCGACTGGGGCAATCTCTGCTAAAAGATATTCTTCCTTTTTTAAAGGCTTGATTATTTTTGAATGGTATAGTCCTTCAATTAGAACTTTTAATAGGTTATTTGGTAATTTTACCACTTGAAGGATTTTAGCTGTTGTTCCATATTCATAAATATCCTCGAAATCGGGGTCTTCGATAGTTGGGTCTTATTGAGCAGTAAGAAAGATGAACTTGTCCTTTTCCATTGCCTCCGAAATAGCTTGGATTGAACTTGCCCGACCTATTAGTATTGGGTAAATCATATAAGGAAATATAACAATATCGCGTAAGGGCAGAATTGATAATACCACCGGGATAGAGAAGTTCGTTTCGTCAATATTTTCTAAAATTTTTTCTTTATTTTTATTTCTTGCCATAATTTTAAAATATTTTGTTACTTTAAAAACGAATTTCCTTGTTTTCAATTTGATTTGAATAAAATTTTGTTTCTTAAAGATGAAATTTATTGACAATACTGGAGCCGAAATAGAACTTTTCAAATTCCCTGAAAAAATTATTTCATTAGTTCCATCGCAAACAGAATTGCTTTTCGATTTAGGTTTAAAGGATAAAATTGTTGGTGTAACACGATATTGTGTTGAACCAAAAGAATTTGTTTCAAAACTGCCAAAAATCGGTGGGACAAAAAAACTTGATTTCGCTTTAATTCGTTCGTTGAAACCAGACTTAGTCATTGGTAACAAGGAAGAGAACAACAAAGAAGATATCGATAAGCTAAGAGAGTTTGTACCTGTTTGGGTTTCTATTGTTAACAATTTCGATGAAGCTTTGAGAATGATAGATGAAGTTGGTGAAATCACAGGAACGAAATTTGAAGCACAAAAAATAATAAACAATATCCTTCGAAAGAAGCGTAATTTTGAATCGAAAAAGAGTAATAGTAGATTGAAGGGTAAAAAAGTCCTCTACTTCATATGGCGAAAACCTTTTATGGTAGTTGGTTCAAATACTTTTATTAATTCAATGCTCGAAATATGTGGTTTCGAGAATCTTGGAGCAACTTTGAAGGAGAATTCTGGAAGATATCCCAAAGTTGAAAAAGATGATCTTTGTTCATTAAATCCAGATTTAGTTTTACTTTCATCAGAACCTTATCCATTTTCTGAAAAGCATCTTCCAGAATTTACGGAAATTTTTCCGAAAAGCCAGATACTCTTTGTTCCAGGAGATTATTTTTCTTGGTATGGTAGCAGAATATGCAAAGCATTTGATTATTTTATTGAACTTTTCGGGTTTGGATTTTAGGAATTTATTTTCCATTGATTCCCAAATTTTATTGAGTTTTTGGTAATTTTGTTATTTCCTTTGTGGCGATTATGTTTCCGAAAATTGTTGGGATATTAAATGTAACACCTGATTCCTTTTCTGATGGTGGAATGTTTGTTGACCCAAAGGTTGGGATTTCTTGGGGGATTCAATTGCATAAAGATGGTGCCGACATAATTGATGTAGGTGGAGAAAGTACACGTCCTGGTGCAGAAGCAGTTTCAGTAGAAGAGGAACTTCGAAGAGTATTGCCAGTAATCGAAGGTTTAAAAAAGGAAATACCAAAGGTAATGATATCTATTGATACAATGAAGTATGAAGTTGCAGAAAAGGCCGTTGCTTTGGGGGCTACAATAATTAACGATGTGAGCGGTTTGCAAAATGACATTCGACTTGCTGAGCTTGCCGCAAAGCACGATTGCTCTCTTATTATTATGCATATGAAAGGAACTCCGAATACAATGCAGTTGAACCCACAATACGATGATGTAGTCGAAGAAATATTCAGATTTTTGGAAAATAATATTAATATCGCTAAAAGTTTAGGTGTAAAAAATATCGTTGCCGATGTTGGTATAGGTTTTGGAAAAACCGTTGAACATAATTGGGAATTGCTTTGTAATTTTGAGCGCTTCTATGACCTTGGGGTTCCTCTTATGTTAGGTATTTCAAGAAAATCATTTATAGGAAAAACCTTGAATATTGAAAATCCTTTGGAGCGTGATGTTCCAACTGCTCTTTTACATTCATTACTACTTAAATATCGCATAGACTATATAAGAGTTCATAATGTTCGTTTACTAAATACTTTAAAAGTTTTGCACAGTAAACTTAATGGTTCATAAAATTTTTATTTTCGTTATTCTACTCCTTTTTAGTTATATGGCAAATGCTCAAATTCAATGGGCATCGAGTGTACTTGGATATTCTTCCGAGCTGGGAATAAGGCAATATTCAATTGAACAGGCTCTTGGCGAACCAAGTGTGACGCCAAACTTTGGTTTTTCCCCTTGTGCTTGGACCCCAAGGTACTTGAAATCTAAAGATGGTGAATTCATTCATTTAGGATTTTCCAAACCTCAACCCGTAAGAACGATTATTATTAATTTGAATAACTCGGATAATTGTATTAAGGAAATTTTTCTTTTTGATGAACAAGATAAAAAGTATCTTGTTTATCTAAATCACAATTTTGTAATTTCATCAAGGAAAGGTTTATTATTCAAATACTTAATTCAGAAAACTTCATTCAATGTCAAATCCATTAAAATTTTTTTTAGGACTGATTACCTGACTGAATTTCTTCAAGTTGATGCGGTTGGAATTTCTGAATTTGACGAAAGTAATTATGAAGTTCGAATTAACGAAATTTTTATTCCGCCTAATGAGATGCACCCCGCTGAAAACCTTGGACGTAATGTTAATTCAGAATACCAAGAAGTGGCTCCAATAATTACACCTGATGGAAAAAGGTTGTATTTTACTCGGCACGGGCATCCGGCTAATTTTGGTTCCAGCAAAAAACAAGATATTTGGTATTCTGATATTGATTCGAATGGTCAATTTACTCCACCATTCTTACTACCTCCACCAATAAACAACGAAATGCATAATTTTGCCTTCGGAACCACACCCGATGGTATGTCACTAATTTTAGGAAATGTTTATTTACCCGATGGTTCGCTTAAAAAAGGGGTTTCTATTGCTAGATATAATGGTAGAGATTGGGATTTTCCTCAGGAAATTGAAATAGAAGATTTCAACAACCTAAACGAAAAAACTGCATATTTTCTTGCTTTTAATGGAAAGGTTATGCTTCTTTCGTTTGAAGATGAAAATTCTTTCGGAGGAATGGACCTTTATGTAAGCTTCCTCCAAGAAAATGGTAAGTTTTCGAAACCCCTTAATTTGGGACCAACAATAAATACTGCCGACGATGAAACTTCGCCTTTCCTGTTTTATGACGATGAAACATTGTTTTTTGCTTCTGCTGGCTATCCAGGATACGGCGGATTAGATATTTTTATGTCTCGTAGATTGGATTCCACTTGGCAAAAATGGTCTAAGCCAATCAACTTGGGTAAACTTGTAAATTCCGAAGGTTGGGATGCTTATTTTACAATTCCCGCTTCGGGCGAATACGCTTATTTTGTCTCTACTAAGAATTCATTTGGAAAAGAAGATATTTTTCGAGTGCTGCTACCCAAATCTTTAGCATCTAACTCGGTTGTTATTGTTTCGGGAAAAGTTTTAAACAAGAAGACTAATCAACCATTAGAAGCAAAAATTCAATATGAAACTTTACCCGAAGGTAAGGTCATTGGAATAACTGAGTCTAATCCCTTGACAGGTGAATATAAAATTGTTCTTCCCGGTGGAGCAAGATATGGCTTTCTTGCCCAAGCAGATAGCTTTTTGTCGATTAATGAAAATATTGACATAAGAACTGATTTGCGTTATCAAGAAATTCAGCGGGATTTATTCCTTGTGCCCGTAGAAATTGGCGAAAGTATAAGACTTAATAATATCTTTTTCGAATATAATGATTACAAGCTACTCGAAGAATCTTATGCTGAATTAAATCGCATTGTCAAATTTTTAAAAGAACATCCAAATATTGAAGTTGAAATCTCTGGGCATACTGATAGTTTGGGCTCTCATATTTATAACCTAAATTTATCAAAGTTGCGTGCTGAATCTGTTGCTAATTATTTAATTTCAAATGGGATTGCAGCAAAAAGGTTAAAGGTTATTGGCTATGGCGAACAATTCCCTGTTGCTACTAACGAAACTGAAAAAGGTAGACAATTGAACAGAAGGGTGGAATTTAAAATTATAAAACGCTGAATTTTTTTAATTTCGTAATTATGAATGAGTTAATTTGGTAAATCGATGGCAGAAAAAAAGATTTTCACTGATGAAGACCTACAAAGACTTTCGAATCTTTTTAAAGTTTTGTCTGAAATATCCAGATTGAAAATATTGCGAACACTACTTGATGGAGAAAAGTGTGTTACCGATATTATTAATGCCACTGGTTTGATGCAGGCAAATGTCTCGAAACAAATCAAAATAATGCAAGAGGCAGGAATTCTTGCTTGCCGTCCTGTAGGGCTTTTAAGATACTATCGCATTGTAGACCCTTCTATTGTTGAAATATGCGAAACAGTTTGCAGGCATCGAAAATAAAAAAGATTGTTGATTTAGTTACTTTTTTTATACGACTTATCCTTGTTATCTTTGTTACAGCGGTAGATTCAATTCTTGCAATTATGGGTACTTTTTTATTTCCCCGTTGGTATCGGACATTAAATCACTATCGCCATTGGGCAAAACGCATTTTGTTTTGTTCAGGAGTAAAGGTTTCCGTCAAAGGTATAGAAAATATTGATACAAATAAATCTTATGTTTTTGTTGCTAATCATTCTAGTTATTTCGATATTCCAGCAGTTTTTGTTGCTATTCAAAATCGTTTGAGAATTATGTACAAAAAGGAATTAGAAAAGATTCCAATTTTTGGATGGTATTTAAAATATTCAGATTTTATTGCTATTGAAAGAGAGGTAATTGGATCTGCACGAAAAAGTCTCGAGGAAGCTTTGAAACTAATCCAACAGGAAATTTCAGTTTTGATTTTTCCCGAAGGTACACGCTCAAAGGATGGCTCATTGGGTGATTTTAAACGAGGAGCTTTGTTTCTCGCAATCAAAAGTGGAAAGGAAATAGTTCCAGTTACAATTATTGGGGCTCGCAAAATTCTACCTAGGGGAAGTTTCTTTTTCGCTACGGGAACAATTGAAGTTATTGTAGGTAAACCATTTAAGAATTTTTCCGATGCGAACAAAACTGAATTAAATAGATTAAAGGAATACCTATTTCAAGAGATACAAAGCAATCTTATAGAAAAATAATTACTTGATTAAAATTTCAAATTAAATTTTTATTCCAAAATTCAAGCCAAGGAAAAATCCCCCGAAATCAGAAATTGGTTTGTCCTTTATACTTTCTAATCCCTTGCCTCCGAAAGGAATCCAATATTGACGGGCGGAAATTCCAATATATGACTGGTCGGTTACTGGAATGTTTACTCCTGTTCCAACAAAAATTCCAAGGCGAACATAAAAGTTGGAATAACCAAACGAGGAAAAAAATTCTTTTTCGTAAGGAGTTGTAAGAATAAAAGTTGGACCAATTCCAAAATTCATATAGGGAGTAAAGTTTGTATTGAATAATTCTGTAAGTAAATACTTATTTACACCGAATGTAAAAGGAAAGATGTAAATTCGATTAATTTTACCAGGAATAGATATTTCACCAGTCCAGGGGTCGTAAAATTCAAATTCGTCGGTATTTCTTGCCCCAGAAATGTATAGATTTGCAAAAATAGATGTAGTCCGTGCAATGTAATGCTCGTAAAATCCACCAACACCAAAGCCGTTGTTCGATAGGATTAAACTTAATCCCCAGAATTTTGATTTATTCGAAGGGGAAATGTCTTGGGATATCAAAGGCCTTGGACTATTAAAAACAATATTTGAATCAAATTGAAAGCCATACTCATTGGGTGAAATGTCAACCGAAGCAAAAGATTTATTGAAAAATATGCATAACAAGAAAAAACACAAAATCGATTTTTTGGTTAATAAATATATTTTCCTAAACATAAATACTACTCATAATCAAGTGATAAAAACGAAAAAGATATTATAAATTGTAAGTTTCGAAAATTTTTGCTAATTTTGAATGCTTTTTTTATGAAATTTTAATGACAATTGAAGAGTTTGTTGATAAGATTCAGGTAGTTTTACCGTTCGAAGCTGGAATTGAAGATGATAGATTAGGAATACAAGTAAGAATTAATGGACAAAAAGTAGAAAGTGTATTAATTTGTTATGAACTTACTCCAAAAGTAATCGAAGAAGCAAAGAAAAAACAAGCAAATTTAATTGTCTCATTCCATCCTTTAATTTACCACCCTTTATTAAAAATCGAAAGCAGTGAAAGGGTTGGCTTCCTCGTTCAAGAACTGATCCGGAATTCTATTTCCTTGATTGTTTGCCATACCAATTTTGATGCATATAAGAAAGGGACAAGTTGGATATTTGGAAAAAGAATAGGTTTGAAAATACTCGAGTTTCTTGAAAAAAATCCAAGAATTGAAAACTTTGGCATTGGTGTGGTTGGCGAATATAATCCTTCTCTTGAGAAATTCGACTTTTTGTCACGTATTGCCCAAATTACCTTTTCTCCCTTGCGTTGGTGCGAAGGGAAGAGCGATAGAATAAAAAAAGTAGGAATTGTTGCTGGTAGTGGTATGTCTTTCGCCGAGCTTGCCTTACAAAAGAATGTTGATGCATTTATTACTGCCGATATTTCGTACCATAGTTTTCATAGATATAATGGGAAAATGATGCTTGTTGATCCAGGACATTGGGAAATGGAATACTTCGTTGCCGAGTCAATGAAATCTCTTTTTGAAGAAGCTTTCAACCCTCAATTACCTTTTTTTGTTTCTAATATATATACCAATCCTGTGAGATACTTCGCAGATAAAAATTACAATGAAATTCAGAAAAAAGAACTGTTAGATAAATCAGAGGAAATATGATGAAATATCCTTTGCAATATCTTGTTGCACTTTCTTTAGTAGATCGTCGGCAAGATGACCTTGAAGATGAATTTGGCGACCTTCCCGAACGAATTAAAAAGCAAAAGGAAAAATATCAGGAGCTCGATTCGTATGTTAAGGAAACACAAAAAGTTCTCGAAGAAGTTCGGGATTTTATTGTTAAATCCAAAAAGGCTCTCGAAGAACTAAAGGCTCGCGAAGAGAAACTTTCCAAACAGCAATTTTTGGTTCGAAATAATAAGGAATTCGATGCTATAACACGAGAAATTGAGTTTGCACGCTCGGAATATAATAGAATTTCCCAAGAATTGCAGCAGACAAATGTTAAGGAGGAAAATTTAGTAAATGTTCTTGAACAGCAGAAAAAAGAAGTTAACGAAGTTTGGAAGGAACTCCAAGATCTTGAACGAGATTACGAGCTTATTGCAACAAATCAGAACGAAGAATTGAATGAAATTCGAGCTGCAAGGGAAAAAATTATCGAAAAACTGGATAAGCACACTCTTGAAATATATCAAAGGATTCGTGGAACGCATAAAGATGCAATTGTTAAGGTAAAAAAGAGTAGTTGTACTGGATGCTTCAGCCATATTCCACCACAAAAAATTGTTGAAATTCGAAACAATTTGGATAAATTATATACGTGTGAAAATTGTGGAAGGATATTGTATCCAGAAGACCTTGAAATAGATAGTGAATATATTTTATAAATTTTCTAATTTTGTTTGGTGGAATTGCTCTTTGATGGAAGGATGGGCAGTCGCAAGAGTAGTTGTTCTTGAGGAAAGTCCGAACTCCGCGGAACAGCCCGCTTCCTAACAGGAAGGCAGCAAGCCACTAATAGTGGCGAGCTGACGGAAAGTGCCACAGAGAACAGACTGCCAATCCGGTTTGCCAACTGGCAGACGACATGGAGGCGATGGTGAAACGGTGGGGTAAGAGCCCACCAGCACTTCGGGCGACCGAAGTGGCTTGGCAAACCCCGGGCGGAGCAAGGTCAAATAGGGAAGCATTGGGCTTTGCCCAGCCGAGTTGTTCCATCGGCAAACTCTTCGGAGTTTGTGCTTCCGGGTAGACCGCTTGAGGGCATTGGCAACAATGCTCCCAGATAAATGACTGCCTCCACCAATTCGTTGGTGTAGACAGAATTCGGCTTACAATCCTTTCATCAAAGCAATTCCACCAAATTTGGTAAATTTTGGAGGTAAAATGAAATTATCGGATGACCCTTTTGTTAGAGAACTCCTACCTGAGTTCGTCGATAATTGGATTAGCGACATTGATATGCAATTTAAAAATCTCATTGAGTCCAAAAATAGTGAGGACTTGTATCGTTTTGCACACACTTTGAAAGGTTCTTGTTTCCAATTTGGCTTGGACCATATTGCCCAACTTGGAATTGAACTAATGGGATATGCAAAAGAAAAAAACTGGGAAAATGCTGCTGCAATGGAAGACAAGATTCGCTCTTCTTTTCTTGAAGTAAAAGAATACCTTCAAAAAAATCCTTTTTGATTAATAAATATGGAGGGCAGAGGATGAAAAGATTTTTCCCCTTGTTTTTTGTAGGGTTGTTCTTTGCTTCGTTTAATCTATTCCCTCAAATTAGAATTGCTGTTTTGCCATTTCAGAATATGGATGGTGATTTATCTTTGAACATATTAAGTTACAAACTTCAAGATAGCGTTGCTAATTTACTTAAGCAATTCGATTCTACCCAAAAGCATTTTATTATTATTCCATCTGATTCTATTGATTTATTGGTAAGTCAATTTAATCTTGACCCAACAAATCCACAATATCCTACTGATATGTGGAAAGCAGTCAAAATGCTAAATGCGAATGCAGTTATTAGTGGTACATTTAATCGTAAAGCTGAAAGAATATTGATTAATGCTTATATTTACGATGTTAATACGAAATTGGCATATCCAGATTACCAAGCCCGCGATATTTTTAAACCCGAAGACAAAGTTATGGAAGCAGTGCCAATAATTGTTAAAAAATTACTACCTGGTTTACTTGAATAATTTTACTTAAAAAAAACTGCTAACCAAATTGTCATACCCTCGGGTGTTGTCCATTCTACACGATGTTTTTCGTGTGGTTCGATTAAAATTGCATCTCCAACTTTTAATTCTACTTCTTTATTTCCATCGTAAAACGTCAATTTTGCCGCTCCTTGAAGTAGAGCGACCCATTCCCATTCGTCCTGGTCATACCAAAAGCCCTCGGGACTTCTATGCCCAAAAGAAATAATTCGCTCAATTCTTATATTTTCCTTTGTGCAAATATCTTCGAAAAACTCACCTGCGCCGAAATTTACACCTGAAGTATCAAAAAGGTTTTTCATTTTTAAATTGTAGAAAAACAAGAAAGCCCCAAATTAATTAAAATTAGGTAAAAAACTTTTTGTGGTCCCGGAGGGACTCGAACCCCCGACACGCAGTTTAGGAAACTGCTGTTCTATCCTGCTGAACTACGGGACCACAATCATTCAAACATTCAAAATTACGAAAATTTCTTTTTATTATTTTTGCTTTATTTCGTAGATGCTTATGAAAAAAATAAGTTTGTTTTTTGCGTCGTTTCTTTTACTATCTTGCATCCGAAATAATGATCGGGACATTATTGAAGTTTCTGGTATCATTGAAGCAACCGAGGTTTTTATTAAGTCCAAAGTTGCTTCGCAAGTAATTGAACTACGTAAGGACGAAGGCGAAAAAGTCGAGCAAAGCGATACCTTGCTCATTTTAGATTTTGAAAGTTTCAGGTATCAACTGCAACAAGCAGAGTCCGCAGAAAAGTTTGCAAGGCTCCAGCTTGATTTAATGCAAAAAGGGGCTAGGACTGAAGACATTTTGCAAGCAGAAGAGAATTACCACCAAGCAGAAGAAAGCTTTAAAATTGCAAAGGTTAATTATGAAAGAGCATTGGAATTGAAATCTGCAAATTCTTTTAGTCAAAAACAATTTGAAGATGCAGAGTTGCAGATGAAGATTGCCAAATCACGACTCCGACAAGCAGAAGAAAATCTAAAGAAAATCAAGAATCTTTTTCGCACAGAAGAAATTTTGCAAGCAGAAGCAAATTTGCAGAAAGCAATTGCAACGACTAACCTTGCTAAAAAGAATTTTTCCGATTGCTTTGTCGTTGCCCCTTCAAGTGGAACAATTCTAAAAAAGTTTGTCGAAATTGGAGAATTTGTTGGATTTGGCTCTCCACTTTTTAAATTAGGTAAACTCGATACTGTCGAAATGGTTGTTTATATACCCGAAGTTGAGTTAGGCAAAATAAGGCTTGGACAAAATGTTGAAATTACTAACGATTCCTATCCACAAAAAAAGTATTCTGGGGAAGTTGTGTTTATTTCCAACCAAGCTGAGTTCACTCCCAAAAATGTCCAAACTAAAGATGAAAGAGTGACATTAGTTTTTGCAGTAAAGATAAGGATACCCAATCTAAGTGGAGAACTAAAACCTGGGATGCCAGCAGATGCAAAATTTGTTTTGAAAAATAATTAAAAAATGGTTAGCAAACCTGTAGTCGTTGTTGAAAATTTGTCGAAAAAATTTAATGGTCATTTTGCAAATTTTGAAATTAATTTGACTGTTAACAAAGGGGAAATTATTGGAATTGCAGGTCCCGATGGTTCTGGAAAGACTACTTTGCTAAGGCAAATTGCTGGTCTTATTGAACCAAGCAATGGCAAAATTGAAATTTTCGGTAGCGATATTAAAAAAAACTACGAAGTAATAAAAAAAAAGATTGGTTACCTTTCTCAAAATTTTTCCCACTATAGTGATTTAACTATTAGAGAAAATCTGGAATTTTTTGCCGAGATTCACGGAGTAGAGGATTTTAATGAAAGGTATAAATTTTTGCTCAGTTTTGCAAAGCTTGAAAGCTTTCAAAACACCTTGGTATCGAATCTGTCTGGAGGTATGAAACAAAAACTTGCTTTGATTTGCTGTTTGATTTACGACCCAGAGATTTTGTTACTTGATGAACCCACAACAGGAGTCGACCCGATTTCTAGACGTGAGTTCTGGTTTTTACTCAGCGATTTGGTTCGAAGGGGAAAAACTATTTTGTTTTCTACTCCTTATTTAGATGAGGCGGAAAGATTTCATAAAGTTGCTTTGCTTAACGAAGGTAAACTACTTGCTTGCGACACTCCAACTAATTTGATTAAGGAATTCAATTCTCGGTATGAAGTAATCGAAATTTATGGATTAGACTACAATAGTATAAAAAATTTATCCAAAAGTAACTTTGAAATTCAGTTGTTTGGCGACAGGGTAAATTTAGTTATTTCAAGGAATGAAGCAGATATAAATGAATTCGAAGCTTCAATAAAAAAATTATGTTTAAACGATGTGGAAATAATCAGAATTTCCCCAAGTTTAGAAAACGTTTTTTTTAATCTATTAAATCTGTAGGTTCAATGCTTGCAATTGATGTCGAAGGTTTGACAAAGCGTTTTGGAAATTTTGTTGCAGTAGACGATGTCGAGGTTAAGGTTGAAAAGGGCGAAATATTTGGATTTCTTGGAGCGAATGGGGCAGGAAAAACTACAACAATCAAAATGCTAATTGGATTATTATCCCCTTCGAAAGGTAAAATTTTTGTTGGTGGAGTTGATGTTGTTAAATATCCACTGAAGGTAAAAGAAAAAATCGGCTATATGTCCCAAAAGTTTTCTCTTTACAATGACTTAACAGTTGAAGAGAATATAAATTTTTTTGGTCGAGTCTATGGATTGGATCGCAAAAAAATAAGTTCAACGAAAGCTTGGCTTTACGAAAAGTTCAACTTAAAGGCTTACGAAAGTGTATTAACATACGAGCTTCCTACTGGGATAAAACAAAGACTTGCATTGGGGATTGCTTTGATGCACGAACCAAGCATTGTTTTCCTCGACGAACCAACATCCGGCGCCGACCCAGTTTCGAGAAGAAATTTTTGGGAAGTTATCCAAGAACTTTCCCGAGGTGGCATTTCTGTTTTTGTTACCACACACTTTTTGGAGGAAGCAGAATATTGCAATTCGATTTCATTTATTCATCAAGGGAAAATAGTTGCAAATGGTAGTCCCACCGAGCTTAAAAAGATTTTCGAAGATTATCCAATTTTTGAAATTGATTTTGGATCTGCTGAAATGAATTATCGTTTAGCAGGGAAGAAGTTCGATTTTGCCGAGTTTACCTTGTTTGGCAACAAACTTCATTGTTACAGCAAAACGAAAGCGGTTTCGACAGAAGAGTTTTGCCATATTTTATCTGATAAATTACAAACTAAGATTCTTTCAATACGAAAAATAAAACCTACTCTTGAAGATGTATTTGTGAATTATATTTCGAGAAAAGATGCTTAACTGGCGAATAGTTTTGGCAGTTGCAAAGAAAGAGGTTCGTCATTTGAAAAGAGAAACAAGGATGCTATTTGTGGTGTTTGCTTTTCCTTTGTTTTTATTAATTATTTTTGGTTATGCAATAAGTTTGGATGTTAAGCATATTCGACTTGCTGTTCTCGATTTTGAAAAAACCAAAGAAACAAGGAGTTTTGTAAATTCTTTGACCCAATCCGAATATTTTGATTTAGTTGCTTATTTAAACAATTATTCCGATGCAAAGAAAATATTGCAAGAAGGAAAAGCACAATTGGTAATAGTTCTCCCTCGTAATTTTACAAAAAAGTTAATGCTTGGTGAATCTGTTAAAATACAGTTTTTGATAGACGGTGTAAATGGAAATACTTCAAGTGTTATTTACAACTATTCGAATTTTGTTGCTAATTCTTACTCTATTAAATTTTTTAGCGAAATAAACAAAGGTGCAGAGGCTCAAGAAATAGGTTTACCTTTCGAACTTGAACCACGGTTTTGGTATAATCCTGAACTTAAATCGAGTAGATTTTTAGTCCCTGGCTTGATAGGAATTATAATCATTTTAACTGGTGCAATTACAGTTTCTTTATCGATTGTTCGGGAAAAAGAAAGAAACACAATTGAACAAATTCTCATTGCACCGATAAAGCCTATAGAATTCGTTTTCGGGAAAGTAATGCCATACTTGTTTTTAGCATTTGTTAATTCGATTATGGTTGTTATTCTTGGGAATTTGATTTTTGGAGTTCCCTTAAAAGGAAATTTTTTTCTTCTTATTATAGCAATTATTTTATATATTTATTCCGCTGTTAGTATTGGCATCTTTGTTTCAGTAGTTTCGGACAATCAACTTGTTGCATTCCTTCTGGTTGCCATTATTTCGGTATTGCCTTCAATGTTGCTTTCCGGCTTTATTTTCCCAATCGAAAGTATGCCTTTTTTGATCCAGTTGATTACAAATCTAACTCCTGCAAAATTTTTCCTTTCTATTATACGCAATCTACTTTTGAAAGGCACTGGGTTTTTTTTGTTATGGGATAATTATGTCTATCTACTGATTTACGGCAGTTTATTTGTGCTTTTAAGTGTCATTCTTTATAGAATAAGAACTTTAATCCGATTATGAAAAAGATACTTTGGTTTGTGATCAAGGAATTAATTCAATTTAGACACGACAGGAAAATTGTTGCCGTAGTGTTTGTAGCTCCAATAATTCAGTTGATTCTTCTCGGCTACGCTGCAAATATGGATGTTAAGAGGATAGATACATATGTCTTAGATTACGACAATTCTGCGTTAAGTCGTAGATATGTTAATTCACTACAATCTAACGGATATTTTAAAGTATTAAAATTTTGTAAAAATTATAGAGAAATCGAAAAAGGAATTTCATCGGGCAATTGTCTTATTGGTATTGTGATACCATTTAATTTTGAAAAAGAGATATTTGAAAACAATAAACCAAAAGTGCAGGTTATTTTGGATGGTTCAAATGGTAATAAATCTTCGATTGTAATGGGTTACCTTTTAAATGTTACATCTGGATTTTATAAACAATTGATTACAGATGAATTAATTAGGGTTGGAATTTTGATCCCTATTGGAGATATTAGTCCAGAAATTCGTGTTTGGTATAATCCCGAAATGGTTACCCGCCGTTTTCTTCTACCTGGTATCGTAGCTTTGCTTCTTTTGATAATTGCTATTCCATTGACTGCTATGGCAATTGTACGCGAAAAAGAAAACGGAACGATAGAGCAAATCCTTGTTTCCCCTTTGAAACCACATCAAATTGTTGCAGGTAAACTAATTCCCTTTTTGTTTATTGGATTAGTGGATTTTATCTTTGTTATTCTTGTTATGAGATTATGGTTTGGTATAGAGATAAGAGGGAATATCGTTCTTTTGTTTTTCACAGGGTTTTTGTTTGCATTTTCTAATCTTGGGATAGGGTTATTCATTTCGACTATTTCTAAATCACAACAACAAGCAATGATAGTTTCTCTTTTTGGAATCATTGTGCCAATGATTTATCTTTCTGGTTTTGTTTTCCCAATCGAAAATATGCCTGAAATAATTCAGCCGATAACCTATCTTATTCCTTTGCGATATTTCTTGGAGATACTTCGTGGAATTGTTTTAAAAGGGAATGGAATTAATGAACTATGGCAGCAAATAATCGTGTTGCTTTGTTTTGGAATTGCATTTTTCATATTTAGTTCAAGACGTTTTCGCAAAGTATTGCATTGATTAAAGTAATGAAATATTTATCCAGCCAATTTGGTTTATAATTAATTATAAACCAGCAAAGATAATTAATAATCCTGATCCCTTTTTGATCCAATTAACAACTTTAGTTTTTTGAGACCATTGCAAATAAGATTGTACCTCGCCTGTTAAAGTTCCTATGATTATGATAATTAAACTATTTCCAATCGCAAACGATTAAAGCAAGCCTTTAGAAAAACTATGGTTAGTTTGCGAGGTTTGAAAAACAACACCATGCACTGGAGCCATATAGGCAAACGTGCAGCGACCAAGGACAAATCCCTAGAAGAAACCTAAAAGCAAAGGGATCCACAATGATATTCATGTGTTTGGGAAATTCTAACACCTGTCCAGTCAAGTTTTTTATATCCATCAAATATAATCCTACAATTATAAAAATAATTGCCCCAAGATAATTTCCATAAGGTCCGATATCACCCATAAGTCTGCCAAGTAGGGTAGTAATAATTCCAATTATAGCAATCGTAAATAAGGAATCAATGGAAAATATTGAAGAAACTATGAAAGTCTTTTTTATAGATGTTATTTCTTTTGCACTTATATAGCTAACTATTAATGCAATGCTGGATAGGTGACAAGGTGAAAGTAAAATGCTCAGTATTCCCCAAACAAATGATGCCAAAATTGACAACAAAGAAATTTCGTTGACAGCGTAGTATAGGTTTTCAAACAAGTTTTCGAACATATTAAACCCAAGATTTTGGTTTTAATCCAGGTTTTAGTTAAATCTTATCAATTTCTTCTTCTGGGAAAATCCTTCGTGCCGGAAAAAATCATTACCATTTTCATCGAGAAAAACTTGGGTTGGTATAACTCTTATTTTGTATTTTTTTGCATATTCCTTTTGTTCAGGTTTCCATACATCGTAAAATAGCACTTTAATTTGACTTCCATACCTTTTTTCGGTTGACTTCATAATTAGCTTCATTTTTCTGCAAGGAAAACAATTGACCGAACCAAGTTCAATAAAAGTAACTTTAGGTTTTAACATAGAGGTTTTAGTTGAATCTTGAGCCTCAATAGATGATATGTTACCAAAAAGAAAAATAGTTATAATAGCCACCAAATAATTGAAATCGATTTGATGAATTTCATTTTAGCTCCTTCTTTTGTTGAAATAAACTGTGTAATTTCAAGAATGTTCCGATTGGGCAATGGTCGTGAATGATTTTTAAATTCTTTTGTTTTGCAAGATTAATTACTTCTTCGTTCCTGCCTTCAGGTGGGAACCACACATAGCATTCAGATGGGATATCTTTAGTTTCAAGAATTTTTAAACTGTTTTTTGGAGAAAGGGCAAAACAATATTTTCAATCTTTTGAGAAATTTCATTTAAACTGGGGTAGCACTTTATTTCGTTAATAATTTTATACATTGGATTTATTGGAATAACTTCGTACCCCACATCTGACAAGTTTTTGACTAATTTGTAGCCATAAGTGTTTTCGTTTGCAGAAGCACCAAATATTGCGAATGTTTTTGGTTGTTTTCATTACTTCAATTGAGTCAATTTCCATTTTTCACTTCTTTTTTGTTTAAATTATTCATTTAGAAGGGACAGGTTCAAATTTATGTTGATATTTCAATGCTAAATTCACAAGGGAATCAAAATTGGTACTTCAAGCAATGGTCCAGTAACCGTTGCAAAAGCCTCAGGTGAATCGATTCCGAATACGGCAATGGAAACAGCAATAGCAAGTTCGAAGTCATTGCTTGCTGCGGTGAAAGAAACCGCAGTTGATTGGGAATAAGAGAAGCCTTGTCTGTTTAAAAAGAAAAATGTTCTGTTATACCTGTTAAGCATTTAAACTCATTTTTATGGTTAACTTATTCCAATTCCCACACAATCTTCTGTAGCCATACCCTATTTTAAAACT
>CAYPRT010000012.1:0-75174 GCA_964413155.1 uncultured Hyphomicrobiales bacterium
GTAAAATAAATATCCTTCGGAACAAAGCCCACGACCACGCCTCGTGGGCTTTTTTGGTTGTTTAATATTAGAAAAATATTCAGAAAAAGGATTATTCCACCAAGAGAAGAAAATTATTATGAAACAAAATTAGAAGCAATGTGAGGTTCCTTACTTTCAAGATCTTTCAAGTACAAATAAAGCAAGTCTTCTATTTCGTTAAATGATTCTGAAAGAACCAACTTGGAACGAACTTTACTCGATTCGGGCATACCCTTCAAATATCCACTATAAAATTTGCGAAACTCAATAATAGCATAACGTTCACCTTTGGCTTCAATATTTAATTTCAAGTGTTTCAAGCAAACATTGATTCTTTCAGCATATGTTGGGGGCTTGGGAACAGTTCCTGTTTGAAGATAAATTTTAGCTTCACGAAAAATAAAAGGATTTCCAATGGCAGCCCGACCAATCATAACACCGTCGCATCCTGTTTTGTCAAAAGCTCTTTTAACATCATAAGCAGATTTAACATCACCATTCAAAATAACAGGAATTTTTACTGATTGTTTGACCTTGGATATCCACGACCAATCTGTTTGGCCATTATGTGCTTCTTCGCGGGTTCGGGTATGAATCGCAATTGCAGAAATACCAACATCTTCGAGCATTTTTGCAACATCACAAATAACAATGCTATTACGATCCCACCCAAGACGAGTTTTGACTGTTACTGGCAAATTAACACTTTGAACAATAAGTCGGGTGAGTTCCTGCATTCGTTTTGGCTGCTTCAACATAGCGGCCCCAGCATTATTCCGAACTACATTTTTCACCCAGCAACCAAAATTTATATCAATAAAATCTGGTGAAAAACTTTCGACCAGCTTTGCTGACTCGGCCATAGGCTCATCGTTCGAACCAAAAATTTGTATTCCAATTGGTCGTTCCTTTTCATCAAATTCAATCTTTTTAATTGATTTTTCCACTTTTCGATACAATGCCTCGCTGGATATAAACTCGGAGTAAACAATATCGGCACCGAACTCCTTACAAATCATCCTAAATGGCTTTTCCGTGACATCTTCCATCGGTGCTAATATAACAGCATTCTCTATTCGAATCTTATCTCCTATCTGAAGAATTGGCATTTTAAAAATCTATCTATTTTTTTATAAATTAGAAACAATTATTTTTGTGATTTATTGTTTTAGAAATGAAACTTACTCAAACAAAAGCTTGGCGAAAACTCATTGAACACCAAAAATTTATTTCAAAAACACCATTAAAAGAACTTTTCGAGCAAAACCCAAATCGGGCTAACGAGTTTTCATACGAATTTAACGAAATCATTTTTGATTTTTCAAAAAATTATATTACAAATGAAACAATCCAATTATTAATTGAATTAGCCATTGAACAGAAACTGCCCGAAAAAATTGAAGCAATGTTCAATGGTGAAAAAATCAACTTTACAGAAAAAAGACCTGCACTACATATTGCCTTGCGAAACAGAGAAAATACTCCAATAAAAGTTGATGGCTGGGATGTTATGCCAAAGGTAAATGCAGTTCTTTGGAAAATGCAAAACTTTACCGAAATGATCCAAAGCGGGTTCTGGCGTGGTTATCGAGGAGATAGAATTACCGACATTGTCCATATTGGTATTGGCGGTTCAGACCTTGGTCCGCGACTGATTTGTGATGCCCTTAAACAATATCAAAAACCGAATATAAATGTCCATTTTGTTTCTAATGTCGATGGTTACGATATTAAACAAACTTTAAGTAAAATTCATCCTTCGAAAACTCTGTTTATTATTGCTTCTAAAAGTTTTACCACTCCAGAAACCTTGATTAATGCAAAAACTGCACGCGAATGGTTTTTAAAAAACAATAAATTAAATGAAAGCGATATTGCTAAACATTTTATTGCAATTTCCACAAACGAGGAAGCTTGCAAAGCCTTCGGTATTCCCCCTGAAAATATGTTCCACTTTTGGAGTTGGGTAGGTGGACGCTTCTCTTTGTGGAGTGCAATTGGTTTGGTTATTTCTCTTTTTATTGGATTTGAAAATTTTGAAAAATTACTCGAAGGTGCTCACCTTGTCGACAAGCACTTTCGAAATACACCACTTGAAAGTAATATTCCAATCTTGATGGCCCTACTCTCTGTCTGGTACAACAATTTTTGGAATTTCAATACTCACGCAATTATTCCATATGATATGAAATTGAGACTACTGCCTGATTATCTTCAACAATTAATTATGGAAAGCAACGGAAAAAGAATAGATTCCAATGGAGAGGAAGTCGATTACCCCACAAGTCCAATCGTCTGGGGGAGAATTGGAACCGACAGCCAACATTCCTTCTTCCAATTGCTCCATCAAGGAACACAAATTGTTCCTATCGACTTCATTGCCGGAATTGAACCAGACCACCCTTTCCTAAACCACCACGATGTTTTGATTGCAAACTTAATTGCACAATCCGAAGCTCTTATGATAGGGAAAAATAGAGAAGAAGTTATTATTGAATTAGAAAATTCAAAGATTGACCCTTTGGATAAAATTGAACTCGTTCCACATAAAATATTTCCAGGAAATCGTCCTTCGACTACAATCCTCTATCAACGACTTGACCCAAAAACTCTTGGTTCTTTACTAGCTATCTACGAACACAAAGTTTTCGTTGAAGGTGTTCTTTGGGATATTAATTCTTTTGACCAATGGGGAGTTGAACTTGGAAAACAGCTTGCTAAATCCATACTTTCCCAAATCGAAACTGGCAAAATAGATAAGGGAAATAATCCTTCGACAAGCAAATTACTTGAATATTACTTAAAATATCGAAAAAAGCTAAATGACTGAAATAATTATTATCTCGATTATCGCTTACTTCATTGGTGCAATTCCTTTTGCTTATATTATTGTCTATTTGTTTTTTAAAAAGGATATTCGAAGCGAAGGTAGCGGAAATGTTGGGGCAATGAATTCATTTGAAATTACTAGAAAAAAATGGATTGGTTTTGTAGTTTTTCTATTGGATTTTTTGAAAGGGATTTCCGCTGTCCTTGTTTCAAAATCAATTTCACCAAACAATGACATTGCACTTCTTGCAAGTTCATTTTTCGCAGTTTTAGGTCACAACTACAGCATATACATTCGATTTAAGGGAGGCAAAGGGCTTGCAACATCGGCGGGGATATTGTTGCTTATTCAACCTTTCCTGCTTTTCATTTGGTTTGTTTTGTGGTTAATCGCATACAATTTAATCAAAAAGGATATGGATTTTGCAAACCCAGTTGCAAGTGTAATTTCTCCGTTTATGTTCTTTTTTATTCCTGAAAGTTTTGCCCAAAAAGCCAACTTCATTCCTTTCCAATCGCGTATTGTTCTTTTTATTATGCTTGCATTACTTGCTTTAGTTATCCTTTCGAAATACATTTCATTCTTAAAATTAAAACTGGCAAAAAAACATAAAATTTAGTAATTTGCTTTTTTTTCGGGGTTCAAAAATGGAGCTATACTTAGATTCAGCAAATTTAGAACAAATAAAAGAAGTTGCCGAGCTTGGCATAATTCGTGGGGTTACAACAAACCCATCACTTCTTGCTAAGGAAGATCCAACAGTTGATTTCAAACAGCGTATCCTTGAAATACACAATATTGTAGGAGGCCATGTTTCTGTTGAAATTATCTCAACAGACAAAGAAGGAATGATTCGCGAGGCAGAACAAATAGTTGAATGGTTCCCCAATGCAACAATCAAAATTCCTATGATACCACAGGGTCTTGCTGCTGTTAAGGAACTTTCCAAAAGAGGTATACCAACAAATGTTACATTAATCTTTTCTGCAACTCAAGCTATTGCCGCACAAAACGCAGGCGCTTCTTACATCTCAATTTTTTTGGGTCGACTAGATGATATTGCATACGATGGAATTTCCATCCTTTACGATGTTTGCGAAATTTGGGATGTTCAAGGCTATGATTCTTTTGTTATTGCTGCTTCAATTCGTAATCCCTTGCATATTGTTGAAGCAGCTCGCGCTGGAGCTGATATTGCAACAGTCCCATATAACGTCCTTATGCAATCTTTGAAAAACCCTCTAACCGATCGAGGATTGGAAATATTCCTTCGTGATTACGATAAATATTTGACAGAAAGACAAAAATCTATGTTGATTTAGTGCCTAATCGCTTACTTTTTCGATTTTGTAACCTTCTTTTGTATCAATTACAATAAAACCGAAATTTTTAATTTGTTCTCGTAATTTATCTGCTGTGGCGAAATCTTTCTTCATTTTTGCTTCCCAGCGAGCACGAGCCAAATCTTCAACTTCTTTTGGTACTTCGACAGCTTCTTGTTTCCTTTTGTTAATCTCCCAAACATTAAAAATTTTGTTAAAATTCTCAAAAAATTCAATTAAACCTTGCGCCGATTCATTATTTAGTTCTAATGCTGGATTTTCGTTGATAAAATCGAAAAGAGTTGCAAGTGCTTTAGGTGTTTGAAGATCATTTGCAAGATATGAGAAAACTTCTTGCTTAAGTTTGTTTGCATCAACTACTTTTCCAGTCCTATTATCATTTTCAAATAGTTCATAGATGTAGTTTTGGACTCTTTGCCGAGCTTTCCTGCTGGAGTTGAGACCATCGAAAGTAAAATTGAGCTGGGTAGAATAATGTGCCGAGAACATCAAATACCGAATGTCAAGTGGGTCAACGCCTTTTGCAATTAAATCGCGAAGTGTAAAAAAGTTACCAAGCGACTTGCTCATTTTTTTCCCTTCTACAAGAAGAAATTCATTATGGCACCAGAAAACTGTTGGTTCAACTCCATAACCCGCCTTACTTTGTGCAATTTCATCTTCGTGGTGAGGAAATTTTAAGTCCACTCCACCCGTGTGAATGTCGAATGGCAAACCCAGAATCTCTCGTTCCATTACAGAGCACTCCAAATGCCAGCCGGGTCTTCCATCACATTTTATCCCATTTAAAGTGAATTCCCAAAATGGTTCACCCTCCTTGCGGGCTTTCCACAGTGCAAAATCGCTGAACTCTTCTTTATCGTAGGAATCTGCATCAATTCTTGAACCTTCCTTAAATTTATCGAAATCAATATGGTAAAGTTTCCCGTAAATATCATACTGACGCCATTTACTAACATCAAAATAAACGGAACCATTGACAATGTATCCAAAACCTCTTTCGACAATTCGGCGAACTAAATCTTGCATTTGGGGAATATAATCCGTGGCTTTTGGCATCTTGTAAAAATCCCGCAAATTTATTCCAAGTTGTTGAATGTCAACAAGAAATGCTTTTCGGTAAAACTCTGTGAATTTTATTAAATTTTTCAAAGGATCATCAGTTTGCTTTCCCATCTCTGGCAACCATGCCGAACTTCCAAAGGCACTATCGCGAATTGTTTTATCATCGATGTTGGTGATATTCATCACCCAGTGGACTTTATATTTACCTACTATCCGAAGAACTCTTTGAAGCAAATCGGCAAATAAAAATGAACGCATGTTCCCAATGTGAGCATAGTTGTAAACCGTAGGTCCACAGGAATACATTCGAACAAGTTTATCTTCAAGAGGGGTGAATTTTTCAATTTTTCTTGTTAAGGAGTTAAACAAAAATATTTGATATTCCATTTTTTGAAATTGAATTAAATACAAATTAACAAAATTAATAAGAAGGTAGTTAAATAACAATTGATACTTTTCTTTGGTCGCCTCTATCGAATGATAGTAATTTGACAATTTTGATTTCCGAGTTTGGTAGTTTTATTACAATTCGATTCGATTCCTTACGAGAATTTCGATTAAATTCCTTTTGCGAATTCAATAAACTTTGTGCATTCTCTTCCTTTTTTAAAAAGTCCTTGAATTCTTGCTCAAAGGTTGGCAAAACAGGAAGAAAATTTTCGCTTTCTTCCCATTTAATTTCTGAAAAGAATTTCTGACCAATTTTCTTTCGTCTATAATGAAAAATATTGAATTGCAAAGAGTCTTTATATAGAAATGGTGCGATGACAAATAAAATTTGTGGATTTGTATAACTAAAAGCGGAATTCAACAACCAGAAACTTGAAAATCCTGCTAAAATTTCCTCGATAATTGCTCTAATATTTTCACTAATATTTCGATATTCAATGCTATTTTTAAACTTCCACAAAATCGAAAAAATATTATCTTCATAATTAAAATTATTTGGACTTAAAAGAGAAAATATTGAAAAAAAAGTTGGCCGAGGAGTAGAATTTCTTATTACCTCTAATTTCTTTTGAATTATATCTGGGAAATATTGACTTTGGGAGAGCAAACTAAACAATAATGCCGGAAATTGATTCGGAAAGTTTATCATTTTAAAATAACTTTCGAACAAATCTGGGCTGGGCTCAAATTGAACTTTTAGAAAAAGATAAATAAAATTAAGAATGTCATCAATATTTTGTTTGGGGAAGGTTTCTATAATTTTTTTTGCATAAGTAGCAATGGACAAAACATCATCTCTGATAATAACATTCGATATTGTTTTTTCCTTGTTTATAATTTTCTGAAACAACTGGGTCGAGGGTAAATCAAGAACACGGATGATTTCCCCCGTCGAAAGTTCTTTATTTTGTATCTTTGCAAAAGTACTATAAATTTTCAAAACTAATGCAGGTTCGGTCGATTGCACTTTAAAGAACAATTCATCTCCAGGGTTGAAATGCCCAGATATTTCAGCGGAAAAAGTTCCATCTGGCAAAGTAATGACAGCTTGGGTAGGGGAAAGAACTTCTTGAATTTTTCCTCGCACAATCTCACCAACACGAACGGTAACATTACGAACCTTCGTTTGTTGCGTCCTTTGAAAATCAAGATTTTTACGATAACCTTCGCCCAAAGGGTCGATATCGCTCGGAAATTTAAATTCAGCAGCCATAAACTGCATTTATATTTTTATTAGAAAGCAAGTTAATATATTTAAGTAAAATATGAAAATTTTTCTTTGTAAATTTGTTTTTTTAACTGGAATATTTATGAAAAAATTATTCTTATTGTTACTTCTACCATTGTTTTTTTCCTGCAACCAAGGAGAACGAATCAAGACAAATCTGCCAAAACCAACAAATCCAGACGATAAGGCAAGTTACTTGATGGGTTACGACATAGGTCGCCAAATGATGCGCGACTCGTTAAAGGTCAATATGGATTACTTAATTTTAGGTTTTCGAAATGCATTTAAAGGCGATTCAATGTTTGTAACTCATAAAGAGTTAGATTCATTTCGCATTGAATTCCAAAAAATGCTACTTGCCAAACAAGATGAAAGAATGAAACAAGAAGAACAAAAGCTTCTCGAACAAGCTCCAAAAAATTTAGAGGCAGGGAAGGCATACCTCGATAGCAACAAAAATAAGCCAGGGGTTATCACAACTCCTTCTGGCTTGCAGTATATTGTCTTACGCGAAGGAAAAGGTAAAATTCCCACAGAAACTGATTTTGTCAAAATGCATGTTCGTGCTCAATATCTTGATGGCAAAGAATTTGACAATACTTATCCACGTGGTCCTGTGACTTTAAATGTTGCTCAATTGGTTCCCGGATGGAAAGAAGCAATTACACATATGAAAGAAGGTTCCATCTGGCGTATCTTCGTTCCACCACATTTAGGATGGGGTGAGAAGGGTGCACCTCCAACTATTCCTCCTAATGCAACACTAATTTTCGAATTAGAGCTGATCTCGATTGAAAAACCTGAAGGGGAAAACATAAAAGGTTCTAACCCTAATTAATTTTCCCTAATTATGAAATTTAACTTTCAAATTGTTCTTTTCGTCAAATTCTTTCAAAATTGGAGAGAGAGGATTTTTCTCTCTCTCTTTCTATTTATATTTTCTGCTTCATCCATTCAATCTCAAACAACAAAAAAACAATTTTTAGTTATCGATAACAAAACTTTCCCAATTGTAATTTCTCAAATAAATGAATATGAATACTTTTATTTCGATGTTCAAGATCTCGGAAAATCGTTTAAACAACAAATAAACAATTTTAACTTTTCTTTTGGAAAATACAAACTGTTCTTTCTGCCTGGCTCGTTCTTTTTTTCTATTTCCCGTAATGAACAACTAGTGCAAATTTTACAACTCCAGCGACCAGTTTTGGAAATAAATCAAAGACTTTTTATTCCTTTTCGCTCTTTCCTTTCTTGTTTGAACTCAACTGGATATTTCGATTACCAAGCCAATTTAAATTCTTTTATCTTTAAGACTAAACCAATTGAGAAGCCTTTCGCAAAAGAAACACAAAGAGAGAATAATCTAAAAAAAATATCCAATGATAAAGTTACTAAAGAAATTCAAAGAAACAAAGATAACGAAGGTGCAAATATTAAATCGTTACCTAAAATTTTACTAACAGAAAGAGAGCGATTTTCACTCCAAAAAATTCCTTTTGAAATTCCAATTAATGAAAATAATAAACAAAAAAACGAAGTACCAATCAAGATTGACACAGTATCAATACCACCAAAATATTACGTTTTGCCTCCGGAGTTAAAAAACAGTCCTAAATAAACTACTAATTCGAAGTAGCCTTTATAAAAAAAAGCCTATCCTATTGAAAAAAGTTGATTATTCTTTTGGCTGGAAATCCATTACTGCCTGATAAACAACTTCGACTATTTCTTCTTCTTTAACTTTCCTAAAAATTTCGCCATTGATATAAAGCAAACCGCCACCTTTTCCAGCTGCAATGCCAATATCCGCTTCCCGAGCTTCGCCAGGACCATTGACCGAGCATCCGAGAACAGAAACTTTTACTGGCTTCTTTATATTTTTTAGTTTTTGTTCAAGTTCAGCAGTAATTTTGAACAAATCGACATCTAATCGACCACAAGTAGGACAGGAAATCAGTTCAACAGTTCGTTGGGCCAAACCCAGAGAGCGCAGAATTTCTTTCCCAACTTCAACCTCTTTCTCTGGTTCGGCAGTAAGTGAAACACGTATTGTATCGCCAATTCCTTCCGCAAGTAAAGTGCCAATCCCAACTGCCGATTTTATTGTACCAATGCTTTCTCTTCCCGCCTCGGTAACACCCAAATGCAGGGGGAAATCAGTATCTTGAGCAATATAGCGATAAGCTTCAATCATCAACTGAACATTTGTACTTTTCACAGAAATAACAATGTCTTCGAAACCAAGTTCCGTACAATACTTCACGTGTCTCATAGCACTTTCGAACAAAGCTTCGGCTGTTGGGAAGCCATATTTTTCGAGCAAATCCTTTTCGAGCGAGCCACTATTGACTCCAATCCGAATCGGAATTCCTCGCTTCTTGGCTGCCTCGACAACCTCCTTAATCCGGTCTTTAGAACCAATATTTCCAGGGTTGATTCGAACCTTGGCAACACCAGCTTCAATTGCAGCAAGAGCATATATATGATTAAAATGAATATCTGCAACAATAGGAACATCTACACGTTGAACAATTTCACGAATTGCTTCGGCTGCTAACTTGTCGTTCACAGTAACTCGAACAATATCGGCACCTGCATCCTGGCATCGTTTAATTTGAGCAACTGTTGCTTCGATATCTGAGGTTTTGGTTTTGGTCATCGTTTGAACTGAAATCGGAGCTCCCCCTCCGACAGGTATTCCACCTACATTTACTTGTCGTGATTTTCTTCTTGGATATCTAATCATTGATAAATTACCAGAAAATGAAACTACTAAAGTTTTTTACTAAGTTCCAATAAGATTCTTTTTTCTTTTTCAGTAAGACTTTGATAGCCACGTTCGGCTATTTTATCGAGGATTCTATCAATAACTTCTTGAGTGATTTCCTCCCCCTCGAAAAAGAAAAAGTTTTTCTTGGATTCAGTTTTCGGCTCGTCGTAAATCTCGTAATATTCAGGTTCTTCTGCAAAAGGTTCTCGTTTATGATGTCGAGGTTTTTGAACAAAGAAGCTACCACCATATGTATCGTATGGATGATAAACTGTCCCACCAGTCAATCTATTAACTAACCGATAAATTCCGATTCCGTCTCCAAATTTGAGCAATAGAAAACCAGTTGCCGCACCACCAAGATGAGCAATATGGGCAACATTCCCAGCCGAACCGGTAATCCCAAGCAAAAAAGCTAAACTTGCATAAAGAATAACAAAGAATTTTGCAGGAATTGGAATAAAAATTGGAAACATAAAAACAGGTCGGTTTGGGAAAGTAAAACCAAAAGCTGTTAATACTCCGAAAATAGCTCCCGATGCTCCAATTGTTGGTGATGGTTCGGAAAAAATTGGAGCAATGAATAATTGGAAAAGCCCTGCACCAATTCCAGATAGTAAATAAAAAGTCAAAAATTTTCTACTTCCCCAAATAGATTCCAATTCAACGCCAAACATCCACAATGCAAAAAGATTAAAGAAGAGATGCCAAATTCCCCCATGAATGAATTGATATGTAATCAGTTGCCAGATGTAAAAGTTGCCATCTTGCAATGGATGTAAATAAAAATATTTTGCAAAATAGTAAATAAGCGGGGTATCCCCAATTCGGTAAATCCCCAAAAATAGTAAATCAAGGAAAAAAACTATAATATTTATAATAATCAAAGACTTTATCACTGGCGGGAAAATAGTAAACCCACCAAAACCATTTCGAAGAATTCGCTTTTTCATAATGCTCCTTATTAAAAAATAAAGACGAAAAGTAATGAAAAGAATTGAATTAGTTTAAATAAAATTTGTGAAAGTCGAAAGCATCCAGATGGGTCTGAACATAATTGTAGATTATACCCCATACTTCAAGAAATCCATTCCAAGCTTGGTAAAAAGATTCGGGATCATTGTCAAAATCCCGCCAAACTTCAGTTAGATGGGTTAACCCTTGTTCAAAGTTAAGTAACAAATCAAGGTCGAACTGCTGGTTCTTTTTTAATTTGAAGTACATAGGCAGGAAAGCAGAAACCTGATGTAAAAACATTAAAACCAAAGTTACCGAAAGGTATAAGTTTGTATCCTTCAAATTCCGAGCCTTAATACCTTGAACAATTTCACTTGTTTTTTGTATAATATTGTTTACCAGTTCAAATTGTTTCCTTTCGTCGATAATATATTTCATAGGCACACCTTTTAAAGTTTAATAAATGTAATTAATACAAATTTATTGTAAGAATGAAAAATCAACAGAAACAACATAAATTAGTTTCAATGTCAAGAAATAAAAATTGTTTAAATTTAATCTTTTAATTAAATGCAATAGAAAAATGGACGAGAAAAACAAAGAGCTTATCGAAGAAAAATTGAAACATATGTTTGAATTAAAAGCCAAAGCACTTGAAGGAGGCGGAAAAGAACGAATTGAGGCACAGCACAAGAAAGGAAAGCTTACTGCTCGGGAAAGAATCGAACTCCTTTTGGACAAAGGTAGTTTTAACGAAATCGATATGCTGGTTCATCATCATTCCTATGATTTTGGTTTGGATAAAAATGTTTTCTTTGGCGATGGTGTCGTTACTGGATTTGGAACTATTGATGGGCGAAAAGTGTTTGTTTTTTCACAAGACTTTACGGTTCTTGGAGGTAGTCTTGCAGCCGAACATGGACGAAAAATTTGCAAGATTATGGATATGGCAATGAAAGTCGGCTGTCCTGTAATTGGATTGAATGATTCTGGAGGTGCTCGTGTTCAAGAAGGAGTAATTTCACTTGGAGCATATGCAGATATCTTTCTCCGAAATACATTAGCATCGGGAGTAATTCCACAGATTTCTGTAATTATGGGACCTTGTGCAGGTGGTGCCGTTTATTCTCCTGCCATTACTGATTTCATCATTATGGTCGAAAAGACTTCATATATGTTTGTCACAGGTCCAAAGGTGGTAAAAACAGTTTTACACGAAGAGTACACCTCGGAAGAACTTGGTGGGGCAAGTGTTCATGCCACAAAAAGTGGTGTAGCTCACTTCACTGCTAAAAACGACCTAGAAGCACTCCAACTTGTAAGGAAACTACTTTCTTATATCCCATTAAATAACAGCGACGACCCACCATATATTCCAAACGATGACCCTTTCGACCGCGAAGACGAAGAGTTGAACTATGTTGTCCCAGCAAATCCAAATATCCCTTATGATATGAAGGAGATAATAAGTAGAATATCCGACAATGGGGAATTCCTTGAAGTGCATAAAGATTGGGCGCCAAATATCATTGTCGGTTTTATCCGTTTAGGAGGTTATCCTGTTGGAGTTGTAGCAAATCAACCTGCTGTTCTTGCAGGTGTTCTTGATATTAATTCATCGCGAAAAGGTGCCCGTTTCGTTCGCTTTTGCGATGCTTTTAATATACCTTTGCTTGTTTTCGAAGATGTCCCTGGTTTTATGCCTGGGGCCGACCAAGAATGGGGAGGAATTATCGTTAACGGAGCAAAATTACTCTACGCATTTTGCGAAGCTACGGTTCCAAGAATCACAGTAATCACCAGGAAAGCTTATGGTGGAGCTTATGATGTTATGAACAGCAAGCATATACGAGGGGATTTTAATTTCGCCTGGCCTACGGCAGAACTTGCAGTGATGGGTCCGAAAGGGGCTGTTGAGATTATATTCAAAAAGGAAATAGAAAATTCACCAGATCCAGAAAAGAAAGAAGAAGAATTAATAGAACAATTCAATAAGAAGTTCGCTAATCCATACATAGCAGCATCCTACGGATATATAGATGACGTTATTGAACCAAAAAAAACTCGGCAAATTTTAATCAATGCATTCAAACTTCTCGAAAGCAAGGTCGACACAAATCCGCCCAAAAAACATGGGAACATACCACTTTAAAAAGAAATTCTAAGAGATATTATTTAGCAAGTCAAAAGTAACATTAACTTTTGCTGATTTTCGAAAGCCATTCTTCAACTTCTGGAATTCCACCTTGGAACACAAGGTATCCATCAATTGGCTCCCTTTCTGTTATTTCACCAGCTATTGGAGTTAACATTATTTCTTTTATCTCTTCAATTTTGTTTGTTCTACCCAAAACCCAGCAAAGTTTCATATAAGCAACTTCTGGAAGCATATTTGCCCCGGGAATCACCCCAAGCTCCATTATGCTCCTTCCGGTTTCGTAAACATACATTTGCACATAGCCCCAAAGAGTTTGCACAGTCATATAGACAACTACCCCTTTTTCGTGTGCTTTCTTTAAAGCCGGATAAATTTGGCGATTGACATGACCCAAGCCTGTTCCAGCTATTACAATTCCCTTGTAACCATTATCTACTAAAGCATCAATAATATCTGGCTTCATATTAGGATAATTATAAAGTAATGCTACTTTTTCTTCGAACGAAGGTAAAAAGTTGAAACGAGTATCCTTTCTTCGTTTGTTATAATCTTTTCGTAATGGCACTAACTTTTTAGTATTTACAATTGCCAGTGGAATATCACCAATAGTTCTAAAAGTAGAACGATGGGAAGAATGCATTTTTCTGACTCGGGTTCCACGATGGACTAATCCCATAGAATCAGAAATCGGACCAAGAGCACAAACCGATACTTCTGCAATATCGCTTTCGGCTGCAACTTTTACACTATGAATCAAATTCAAAGGAGCATCCGATGCTGGTCGATCGCTGGAGCGTTGCGAACCAACTAATACAATTGGAATAGGAGGGTTCTGAATCATAAATGAAAGTAAAGCAGACGTATAATGCATTGTGTCGGTTCCGTGGCCAACAACTATTCCTTGATATCCTTCTTCAATGTCATTGGCAATAGCATTGGCAATTCCCAACCATTGTTCTGGACCAATATCCTCGCTTAAAACACTATACAACCTTTGCGTGTACAAGTTGCAATAATCAAACAACTTCGGAACAAAAACATAAAGTTCTTCAGGTTCAAAAGCGGGAACCACCGCACCGGTCCTGTAATTCATTCTCGACGCTATCGTTCCACCCGTGCTTATCAATTTAACCTTTGGTTTTTCTGGGTCGAATGGAGATTCCCTTCGCAGTGAAGTAGGATGAACTTCCACCTTTTCTATAAGTTCTATACTACTTATTTTATCAGCTGAAATACCAATATTATAGCCTGTTCGAAGTTTTATAACAATATGCTTATCGTCGGCAATCTCACTTCGGGGAAGAATAATTCCAATTAATTCTCTATTATCTGTTTTAATTTTAACTTCGCACCAAACACCAACACCAAAAGTTTTCAATAATGATAACGCTTCCCCTTTATATCCTTTGTATTCAACAGATTCCATTATCCTTCATTTAATTTTTTTTCGACAAATTTCATTGCTTCAACACCATCAACTCTTCCGCGAAGTTGTTCCATCATAAACCCAAATATAATTTCCTTCTTTTTTTCTGGATGAAATATTTTACTCGTGGTAAAAAACTCCAAAGATTTATCATAAGCTTCAACTAACTCTTCAATTGACGCAGGTGTTATTTTTTCAGTGATTTCATTCCATTCACCCTTCAATGCATATTCTATTGCTTTGAATATTCCATCTCGAACTATTTGCCCATTTTTGTACATCAAAAATATCTCTTTTAATTTATTATTTGGAAGGTTTTTGGTTTTATAATTTTTTCTCTCAAGGGCAGAAAAAAACTCAACAAAAACTCTTGACAACAATGTCGCGGGGATTTGGTGCTTATCCACAAGTTCTCGAATTAGATTGAACCTTGACGATATTGCTATTCTATGTATTAAATTTTTCGGGAATCCTGCTCGAACGCTCCAATCTACTCGGTCGCGATAGCTTTCCTTTGGCAATAAACTCAACCCAGCAATTCTATCTTTTGAAATAGTAATATGAGGTAAATCTGTATCTGGATACATCCTTTGTGAACCTGGTAATATTCTTTCGAAACCCGTAGCCCCAGAAGGCAAAGCGCGACGACTTTCAGCTGGAACTCCTACAGTTGCTTCGAAGGTTCTTATTTTAATTTCTTCAACTGCTGTTTGAACATCATCGGCTGAACCCCACACAATTACAAATCCGTCGTTTTTTGTTGCTCCGATGAATTTTTTTGTTTTATCAATTTCTTCCTGAGATATTGTATTATCGATGATATCTGAAACAATAATATTCGGTGTTTCTGTTAAGCAAGCAATCACCTTTACCCTTTCAGAAATTTCTTGTGAAAAAGAAACATACCTTTGAGTAGGCCATTTCAATAGCCCAGCCCAATTCGGTAGCTTAATACAATAAACAATTCCCCCATTTTCTAACGCTTTTTGAATTGGGTAATAAGAAGTATGCTTTAAAATACTACTTAATTCATACACTTCATATTTAAAATTCTCGGGGGTAATATTCCTTGAATGCAACTCATCTCTCAATCGCAACAAACTCCACTGCCTGCGTGTTTCGTTATATGCAAGTATTGGAATCCGGCTAATCTTGTCAACTCCTTTGATTTCGCAACGATGCGAACCGTCGATGCTAATATTTAAATCCATTCTCAAAGTTCCACTACCACGCCGAACATTTCCAGCAACGAGGAACTCATTTCGAATGGCTTCTGCAAATTCTTTAAGTTCGGTAGGAGACTCAAAGGAGGGTTCCGAAACAATTTCAATTAATGGAATACCTAAACGGTCCAAGAAATATGCCCTTTTGTGATAAGAATCAAATATTTCCCGAGCTGCATCCTCCTCTATTGTAATTTCAGGTAATCGGATTTTTTTTCCTTTCAACCAATATTCTCCATCAATCCCAACCATTGCAGTTCTTTGATAACCACTTGGGATACTACCATCAAGATGATACTTCCGACAAATATATATCTCGTCAACAATTCGAGCTTTAAATTTCAAACAATAGGAAATTACAATATCAAGTGCATATTGATTTATCTCGAAAGGGGGACTTTGGTCAAGCTCATACAAACAAACGGTTTCCCGATTTATCCTATATATTATTTCTTTTTTACTCTTGTATTCCATCAAAATAGAGGGGTCAATTTCGCCAAGTTCTGATAACGCAGGTCTTAATGTTCTGGAAATTTCAATTTGATATGAATCATCATAAGGTGGTTGGGGCGAAGGACACCGACAGAATAATTTATTCTTTGTATCAAGTTGCTGATGAATTTCTATTCCTGCGCGGAACCCAAGTTTACGGTAATCATCATCGGTTATTTCTTCGAATTCCTTAAAAGGAACATTTGTCATATTTTTTACAAATAAAAAAGCAAAATTAAAAATTTGAAAACTCTTTGAAGAAGAGAATTATGTTTTGGTGTTTTGAATGTTTATAAATTATAAAATACTTAATAGCTCTTCCGATACTTTCCAGATATTCCCAGCTCCAATTGTAATTACCATATCTCCTTCTTTTAAGTGATTTTTTAGGAATGGAACAATATCTCCCATCTTTGGGATATAATAAACATTCCTGTGTCCATAGTTTCTTGCGCTATCAGCAACAAGTTTCCCCGATACTCCTTCTATTGGAGTTTCACGTGCAGGATAAACATCGGTAACAATCAAAATATCTGAATTGTCGAACGAAGAACCAAATTCTTTCGCTAAAGCCAAAGTTCTTGAATAGGTATGAGGTTGAAATATGGCAATTATTCTCCTATCCCAACCATTTCTGGCAGAAGTTAAAGTTGCTTGAATTTCGGTGGGATGATGGCCATAATCATCAACGATCATTATTCCATTTCTAATTCCTTTTATTTCGAAGCGACGGTTGACCCCAGTAAAATCTGAAAGTGCTTTAAGTATGATTTGAAAATCTATTCCCAATTGAAAACCAAGAGCGATTGTAGCAAGTGCATTCTTAACGTTATGAACGCCTGGAACATTAAGCATTATTTTCCCTTTGTATTCACCTTCGTAAAACAGGTCGAAGAAAGTCTGATTTTCTGCAAAAGCAACATTTTCGGCACGAAAATCAGCAACCCGCGTAAGCCCAAAAGTTACAATTTTACGCTTTAAATCGCGTAAAATTTCTTTTACTCCGGGGTCATCAATACCTGCGATGATAACTCCATAAAAAGGAACTTTGTTCAAAAATTCAACAAAGGTTTTTTTAATTTCATCATAATTCTTATAAATATCTAAATGCTCTGCTTCGATATTGGTAACTATGGCAATTGTTGGCAAAAGTTGTAGGAAACTTCTATCATATTCATCTGCTTCAACAACTGTCCAGTTTCCACTGCCAAGCCGGGCATTTGTTCCGCCAAAGGAACGAAGTCGCCCTCCAACAATCACAGTTGGGTCGAATCCCCCATAAACAAGAAGTAACCCACACATCGAAGTTGTAGTGGTTTTCCCATGTGTTCCAGAAATGGCAATTGTATAGCTCAAACGAGTGATTTCGGCAAGCATTTCTGCTCGGCGAATAACAGGAATTCCAAGTTCCCGAGCCTTGATTGTTTCGGGATTTGTTTCTGGATTTACAGCACTCGAATAAACAACCACGTCGCTTTTGTTAATATTTTCGGGGGAATGTCCAATTGAAATTTTTATACCCAAATCCGAAAGGTATTTCGTATTTTCCGATTCTTTCAAATCGGAACCTGTAACACCGAAACCTTGCCGGAACAGTATTTCGGCAAGCCCGCTCATCCCAATTCCACCTATCCCAACAAAATGTATTTTTCGAATTGCCGAATAAAATCCTTTTACCATTTCAAAAAAACCACTACTTAAAGTAACAAAAATGCCCTACATTAAGTTAAAATGAAAAAAGTGTTTTAATAATTATCAATTTGTGCTCTTTGAAGCCTATTAGAATAATCAATATAAACAGTCTTCCATTCTGTAAATATATCAAAAACAGTCCAGCCTCCTTCTCGGTGCCCGTTCCCCGTGCCTTTTACTCCACCAAAAGGCATATGGGCTTCTGCGCCAATAGTTGGAGCATTAATATAGGTAATCCCAGCTTCGAGGTCTCGAATTGCAATAAATGCATTATTAATATTTGTTGTATAAATTGAAGAAGAAAGTCCATAATCTACAGAATTTGCAAGCTCAATAGCATGCTCAAGCGATTCTGCTTTCGAAACTGAAAGTATCGGTCCGAAAATTTCTTCTTTAAATAATCTCATTTCTGGGGTAACATCAATGAAAATCGTAGGTTCAAAGAAGTAACCTTTGGAAAGTTCGCCTTCGGTTGCCCTTTTGCCACCACAAACGAGCTTCGCTCCTTCCTCTAAACCAATTTTTACGTATTCTTCGCATGTGCGAAGTTGTTGCTCGTGGATAACTGGTCCAACATCAACACCTTCGCTTAGTCCATTGCCAAGTCGGAGTTTCTTTGTTCTTTCAACTAATTTATTGATAAACTCATCGTAAATATCTTTGTGAAGAATAAGGCGAGAAGTTGCTGTGCATCGTTGGCCTGTAGTGCCAAACGCCCCCCAAAGAACCCCATCAAGTGCTAACTCCATATTAGCATCTGGCATAACAATCAATGGATTTTTACCCCCCATTTCCAATGAAATTCTCTTGTTCAGTTTACCACAAATTTCACCAAGCTTCTTGCCAACTTCTGTTGAACCAGTGAAACCAATTACTTTAACATCGGGATGCTCAACGAGCATATTTCCCATATATCCTTTACCAAGCACAACATTGAAAACCCCAGGAGGAACTCCCGCTTCCTCCATCACTTCAGCAAAGACAACGCCAGAATGAGGAACATCTTTCGATGGTTTAAAAACGACAGTATTCCCTGCAGCAATTGCAGGTAGTATTTTCCACGATGGAACTGCAATTGGAAAATTAAATGCAGTAATAACACCAACTACACCGATGGGAACGCGAAAGGAAAGGTTAGCTTTATCGGGTAATTCGCTTGGGGTGTTATGTCCAAAAAGTCTTCTTGTTTCGGAGGCTGCATAATAGGCTGTATCGATTGCCTCTTGGATATCCCCTCGAGTTTCAAAAACTGGCTTCCCCATTTCCCGAGTCATTATTCGCGCAATTTCCTCTTTCCTTCGAGCAAAAATATCACCGGCACGCTTGATTATTTCACCACGTTTGGGAGCAGGAACTAATCTCCATCGAAGAAAAGCTTCTTTCGCTGCTGCAACAGCATCCTCGACATCTTCTTTGCCGGATTCGGGAAATTCGCCAATTATATCTTCTGTATTAGCTGGATTGATATTTAAAAAGTATTTCCCACTTTTTGGTTCAACCCACTTACCATTAATGAAATTTTTAAATCTTTCCATTTTCCCTCCAATTATAAATTGAAAAACTCTGGATTACAAATTTACAACAAATACGAGTTATACAACAATTTTTTGTTAATACAACAAAACCTTTCATATTAAACAAAAAAAGGGGATAAAACCCCTTTTAAATGTTTTTTAAAACAAATGCTTATTCAACTACCTTAAATCCAATAGTCGCTTTTCCCCTTCCAAAGCTCTATATGGATTTACATCCTGAACCATTTCAACAACTCCTTGATAATTTCCTTCCTCATCGCGAACAGCGTAATAAGCAATAAAAAGATACATTCCGTTGAAATGTATCCAGAATGTAGCTTTATCCCTTACTCCTTCTTTCATCTCTTTAATTATTTGGTTAACAAGATGAATGCTTTTAGGTGGGTGGCATTGTTGAACTAATCGTCCTATGGCTGAAAGTGTTCGAGAAAAAATTTTTTCTTTGTCAAGCTTATTGAAATAGCGAACTCTGTCCTCTGCATCTACAAAAGTTAACTCAATAGGTAATGAATCTAACATATTACTTATAACATCTATTGGTAAAGAGGCAAGAAGATTTATTCTTTCTCCAGTTTCTTTTTCCATTGCATCGACCAAGGTTTTGAAGCGTGTGTATGCCCCAGCACCTAACGACTCTTGCTCTATTCTTTTGAATTCGTTTGCAAGATAGGGGATATCTTCTGGTTGGACAAATTTTCTGCCCATTGGGTAAAGTATATCATTCTCTTTCCAAATATGGTCTTTGGTTAAGGCTGAATACTGCGAAAATATATCAATGAATTTACTAAGTGTTTCATCTGTTTTTTCAGGATTCCTAGTGATTTCCTTCAATTGTGTTAAGAATTGCCTTTCCTTTTCGTGTTCTGCCAACATAACCGAAACCGGACCTTGCGGTGGAAGACCTCGTTCGAGTAGCAATGGGAAATAAACTTTTTCTTCTTTCATATTATGACAGGTTTCTCCATAATCCCAAAGGACATCAAGTAGGGTTTGAATTGCTTGCCAATTCTTTTTTCGTTTTTCGAGTTGTCGTTCCAATAAAACCAAAGCTTTTTCAATTATTGCATGGTCATTCATCAACATTGAAATATTAATTTCTTCCATTGTTATTCTCTCTTAAATGTTGAAAAACACAAAATTACTTAAACTAATAAAATCGGACAAAAATTTCTTGATTAAAAAATCAATTTGTTGTTAAATTTTAATTCTCACATCGACAGCGACAATTCCTTCGCTTGTGGCAAAAGCTGGATTTATATCCATTTCCAGTATCTCTGGGGCAATTTGAACTAAGTTTGAAATTCGTAATAAAATGTTGCTAATCGTTTCTTTGTCGACTATGTTCCCACCTCGGGCCCCTTCGATAATTGCCTTCCCTTTTATCGATTCAATCATTTCTTTAGATTCAGTTGTTGTTAGCGGAGCTAGATTCATTGCAACATCTTTCATTATTTCCACAAAAATACCACCTAAACCGAATGCAATAATATGCCCAATATTTTGTTCGTATTTGACGCCAAAAAATAATTCAGTACCTTTAATCATCGGTTGAACTTGAACACCAACAGCATTTTGAATTTTCATTAATTCTAAAAACTTTAGTTTAGCGTGATTAAGGGAATTTATTCCTATAGCAACCCCACCTAAATCAGTTTTGTGCAATGGTCCATCAACTTTTAAAACTATTGGAAAACCTAATTTATTAATTGCTTCTTCCAATTCAGATATATTTTGAATGATAAAAGTTTGAACGAAAGGTATTCCAAGTGCATTTAAAAGAGAGATAGTTTCGTTAATTGGTAAAAAGCCATTTTTGGATTTACTAATAATATCACGAATTTTGTCTCTATCAATATCCGCAAACTCTTTGATTTCACCCTTTTCTTTCAATTCTATCTTCAAAACTTTAGACAGCGCTTTACCAAAAGCAACTTCGTCGTTGAAATAATTGCCACCAAGTGATTTATACTTTTCAATAGCATCGTGTGCCTGTACTATCGAAGGCAGGATAGCATAAATTGGCTTTTTTGCATTTTGCTGCCTTTGAAACAAAATTTGGTAAACGTTTGTAACATCGAACAAACCTGGTGTACCAAAAATTACAGCTACCGAATCAATATTATCGAATTTGTTCTCGGTAAAATCCAATATCATATCTAATTGTTCAGCTGTACCGGTAGCAAGAAAATCGATTGGATTGGCAACGGAAGAACCATAATTCAGTTTTCCAAGTAATACTTGGGCAAATTCGCCTTCTATCTTAGGAACTTTCACACCTTCACTCTCAAGAGTATCGGTAAGCATTACGCCTGGTCCACCTGCGTGCGTTACAATTGCAACACGGTCGCCTTTGACCTTTTTACCTAATAATACACCCGCAACATTTACTAAATCTAATCTTCCTTCGCATCGAATAATTCCAGCCTTACGGAAGAGCAATTCAACAGCGGTATCTTCGCCTGCTAAAGCACCAGTGTGGGACGAAACAGCGCGCTGTCCTGCCTTTGTCCGCCCTGCTTTAATCGCCGCAATTCGGCATCCCTTCTCTTTCAATGAAATACAATGCTCCAAAAACTTTTTTGGATTTGTAATTTGCTCTGCATAAATCAACTTAACATTAGAGGAAAACCCAGGTTTATAGGTTTGGTCCCAGTATTCCAACACTTCTTCAATTCCAATTTGTGCAGAATTTCCAATAGAAAAAATCTCGGAAAAACGAATTCCACGCACTATTGCCTCTTCGAGAATAAAAACTGCAGTTGCACCAGAAGCCGAAACGAAATCGCAACCCATTTGTGAATATTCAGGTATCGGACCTGCAAAAACTCCTTTATACTTTTTAGTAATAACCCCAATACAGTTCGGACCAATCAACGTCCCATCAACCTTTTTGACGATATCGACTATTTCTTTTTCAAGTCTTTTCCCTTCTTCGCCGATTTCACTAAATCCAGCAGACAAAACAATGAATGCGCGTGTTCCACGAATGGCAAGTTGCTCCATAGCATCGGGTATCAATCCCGAAGGAATAGCAAAGATTGCCAGTTCAACTGGGGGTAATTCTTTACAGGAGGGAAAGGCTTGAACATTTTGGACTAATTTTTCTTTTGGGTTCACAACAAACAAATCCCCGTCGAAGTTCCCACGGATAATGTTTTCCAGCACTTTCCCCCCAGGTTTTCGTGTATCGTTCGATCCACCAACAACAACAATACTTTTAGGTTCAATAATTTCTTTGACAATCATTTTTCCCTCTCTTTCAAATAATAAAAAGCAAAATTATCCAATTATTGCAAAAACACTTTTAGTCGCTTTCCGAACCATATCATTTTGTTAGCAAAACCAAACAGAAATTTACTTCACAAGTGGAACACTATCTATTAGGTATTTTATTTCTATTTTTGTATTTGTTAATATATTTCTTCAAATGGATAAAGTATTTATTATTGGCGCCGGAAAAAGCGGAATTTCGGCTGGTTTACTCGCACGAAGAAAAGGTTATTCAAGAGTACTTATAAGCGAGAATAATTCGAGCGAAAATTTCACCGAGGCAATTCAAATTCTCGAAAAAAACAACATTGAGTTTGAATTTGGTAAACATAGTTACGAACTTCTCGATGATTTCGATTTAGTTGTCGCTTCGCCAGGAGTTCCTCCGAATTCACAAATAATTAAAGAAGCTACAAATCGAGGGAAAAAAATCATCAGTGAAATTGAATTTGCATACCAATACATACAAAACCCGATTATTGCAATAACAGGAACAAACGGGAAAACCACTACAACAGCCCTTATCGACTATATATTTAAAACTGCTGGAATTAAATCGGTTACTGCGGGAAATATTGGCACTCCGTTAAGCGATGTTGTTGATGAAGTAGATTCAGAGACAATTATCGTTCTTGAAATAAGCAGTTATCAACTGGATAGAATTGAAAAATTTAAGCCAAATGTAGCTATAATATTAAATATTACACCGGACCATATAAAATATCACGGCGATTACGAAACTTATCGTGATGCAAAATTTAAAATTTTTGCAAATCAAGATGAACAAGATTTATTAATTTTGAATTTCGATGATAAAGAAACTTATTTAGCTAAATCGCTGGCAAGGGGGACTATCGCTTACTTTGGATTAGAGCACTCGGAAAAAGGTGCATATATCCAAGGTAACGAAGTTTGCCTGCGATTTCCTGATGCAAGTAACGAGGAGGTTATAATGAAAACTGGGGAAATCAAAATACCCGGCATTCATAATCTGTATAATTCCCTTGCCGGAATAATCGCAGCCCGATATTTCGAAGTAAAAAAAGAAGATATACGCAAAGCTTTAATGAATTTTAGCGGAGTTGAACATCGCCTTGAATTTGTGGGAACTATCGATGGGGTAGATTATATTAACGACTCTAAAGCAACGAACGTCGACGCAGCATACTACGCTCTTCAAAGTTACAATAGACCGATCGTTTGGATAGCGGGGGGTAGAAGCGATAACAATGATTATGTTTTCCTTAACGATATTGTCGCTAACAACGTCAAAGCGATTGTAGCAATTGGGGAAGCCCGAGGCGAAATTTTTAGTAATTTTTGCACTATGAAAAGATGTTATCTTGAAGATTCACTCGAAGAGGCTGTTTACCGAGCTAAAGAAATTGCCGAACCAGGCGATATTGTCCTATTTTCGCCTGCTTGCAAGTCGTTCGATATGTTCATAAATTTTGAGCACCGAGGCAAAGTTTTCAAAGAAATTGTAAATAGACTATAATGATTAGATTAGCATTTCCAAAAAACCCTATATATAATCCTTTATTCGAAGGAAGTGAAAGCTATATAAAGGGAAAAAATATTCGTTGCTATCAATTAAACGAAAGCGAATGCACTGATTATATGCTTCGCAACCTTGTAGATGCAGCTTTCCTTTCGCCTTTAGGATATGGTAAAGGTGTTAAAATTGCTGACTTTAGAATCATTCCAGGACCAATGCTTTTCTTGGAAAATTACACAGGATTTGCTTCTATCTTTTTCAAACCAGGTTTGGATAACATTTATAGTTTGTATTCCCCAACTCCTGATGATTTCATAATTCAAATTGGACAATTGGTCTTGAACGAAAAGTATGGAATAGATATTCAAGTAAAAAAGATGGCAGGAAGTAAATCCGAAATTCTTACAAAATATGATTCTGCAATTCTTTGGGGGAGCGCCGAAGTCGATGATGTATCATTGGACGTTAGCGAAGAATGGTATGACCTTACTGAAGAACCTTTACCTATTGGCTTTTGGGTTTGCCGAGCTGAAAGTCATCCACCAAAAATCGACAAGATTGTCTCGTCCCTCACTGCTAGTTATTTTATTAAAAACCAAGAAATCACTGAACCCAATTCAAAATATCATGAAAGGAAAGGTAAAGTCTACTGGGATTGGGAACCTGAACTTGAATCTTCAATTGAAATTATGTTATTATTCCTTTATTTACATCAATTACTTTCGGAAATCCCTGCTGTAAAAATCTTATCAAGAGATTAATTGTGAAAAAAATTCAAATCCCAATTCAAGAATAATAATCAACTACTTTGACATCCAAACAGCGTTCAAGGATATATGCAAGAGTTTCCTTATGTATTGGATTGTTTCGATATATCTCGAGCGAATTTAGATTATCGAATTTCGATATAAGAACTAAGTCGTACGCTCTTGGGTCGCTTAAAGCATCTATCCCAACTTCGTAATGAATAATTTCAGGTATTAGAGTTGGAAGTCGTTCAAGTTTTTCTTTAATATCTCCTGCTATTTCGTTTTTATTTTTCCCGCAATACTCTTCTTTTAACTTAAATAAAACAATGTGGTTCAACATTTTATCTTCCAATTTGTATGAATTTATACTTCGAAACAAATCCACTAGTTGCAACAACAATATAATTTCCACTGACGACCTTGTAACCCTCGTCGGTAGTACAATCCCATTCTAATTGCAAATCTCCCGAATTGATATAACCTTTCCAAAGTCTTTTTATTAGTTTACCTTCTGAATCGAAAATTTCAACAAATAGAATTGTATTTTGGCCAGTATTGACATCAATTCGAACAGATGAAGTCGAAGGATTGGGGAAGACATTTATATCGATTTTAGATGGAATTTCGCATTGAGATTCCTTTACATCTAAAACTTTTTCTATCTTAAAATCCCATATACCTCGCCCATAAGTTGCAAAACGGGCTGTTTTAAGGCTTGGCAAATATTCAACATCCCAAAAAACTTGGTCGGGGCAATCCACACCACTTAAAGAATACCATTTACCTTCGGCAAAATGATAAACAAAAGGACCAATTTCTGTTGCAGCAAAAAGCAAAGATTCATCTTCATTAAACTCAACATCGAAGAAAAGTGTAGAAGGAAGTGAATTATTTAATGGCGTAAAGGTTTTGCCAGTATCGTAAGAAATAAATAGGCCGGGAGTTGAATATCCACTCCCAGCGACAACAATTTTACCCATTTGTACTCGTGAAGGAAGGATCTTATTCCCATAAAAATAGTGACTTTTTGGACCTGCAAAATCAGAAATAACCTCCCAGCTATTTCCAGCATCAGTAGAACGGAAAAATAATCCATCGTTGCTTATTGCAAACCAATATCCATATTTGAGAGGAGATATAGCAAAATAGGAAACCTTTCGGTTGGGGTCGTCCAAAGCAAAATTGAAAGGTATTACTTCGTAGGCAATACTATCTTCGCTTTCCAAATACATCAACTTGTATATGAAAGAGGCTGGAGTTGAAGAAGGTTGTTCATTATCCCCGCTAAGAACATAAGCTACAAGCGGGTCCTTTGGGTCGGGTATTATCGGAGGTAACCAAAGGAAACGTCCACCAACAAAATTCCAGGTTTTTAAATATGAATACACTTCATTCGGATGAAATGCTAACATAGCAAACCCAGGGTAAACACACCATAAATTGTCGCCACCGTCGCTGGAACCTAAATGTCCGTAATCTCCGCTAATAACTTGCGTAAACGATAAAGCTTTTCCGGAATCGGTTAAACATAGTTGAAAACCTTGGTCTTGACTTCCAGCAAAAAGCACCTTTGGGTCCTTTTTATAGGTATATATCGAGTAATATTGAGAAATATTTAAGTTCTTCATAGATAAGTTAGTTACTTGAAATGGATCGGTATAGTAACTTAATTCTAACAAATACAAACCGCCATCGGTACAAACAAAAACATAATCAATAAATCGTTTATTTTTTGAATCCCAAATCCTGAAACTAACAATTCCGGGAATATCAGCGTGTAATTTTGTCTCAGGTTTGGAATAGTAATCATACCAAGCATTTAGACGAGACCATTTATTCCCATTATTAATACTTGAATAAAATTCAACTTGTCCAAAGTAAACATTAGTTGGAAAGGCTTGAGAAGCTTCGAAACTATTTTTTTCGAAAGGATAGAAGCCAAGAGAACCTTTTGCAGTAAAACTTTTACCACCGTCAGTAGAATAATAAAAGATAGTTTCAACATTATTATTTTGCTTTGCAAGGTATAGGTGCAAGTCTTTTCCAATTGCACACCCTCGAACCATTACTCCTTCGGTGTATTTATCGATAAAAGGGTTAATACTCACTATATTGAAATTATTTTGTAAATCAATTGTGTACAGTGTATCTTTTATTGCAAAATAAAGTATATTCATATCGTAGCGTGGGGCCCAGATATCACATAGCTGAGATATATTATAATCCAAAAAAGCTGAATAAATTTTAGAAAAAGATTGAGCAAAGTCTGAAGATTTGTATAAGCTAACAACACTCTTCCAATTTTTATAATCCCACTCGGTAAGCAACACATAAACCTTTTGGTCTATTGTTACCTGTCCTCGAATCATCCAGCCCCATTTTTCTGCATTGTCCAAACCTAATGATCTAATCCAATTTTTACCAAAATCATCGGTATAATAAACTGAAGATGGCGAATTAGAAACGACAACGATTCTTTTCTTCCCGTTTAAATCCAGAATTTTCACCATTCTGGGATTTGGAAACCTTTGAGAATTGTTCAAGCAATACCAATCATTACCCTTGATAGTACCCTTCCAAATATTTCCCCCAGCAGAAGCAAGAATAATTGTCTTATCGACCGTATCAAAGTCCAATGTATGTACCCTTCCCGACAAATTATCACTGCCTTTCTCAATCCATTGACCAATTATTCGGCCATTTGCATAGGAATTTTGCAAAAGCGAATTTGATTGAAATTCTTTAACCATTTCTCGAAAAACTTCCTTTGCCTTGTTGTCCAAAATCCAATAAGGCAAACCCTCTTCGCAGCGATGCAAGCTTTGAATCCATTCATTCCGTTTACGATGAAATTCTTCGTCTTTTTCTTTTGTCATCTGTACATTAATTTTGCTTTGTGCAAAAGATAATATTGGAAGGAAAGTTAACAATAGAAGAATAAATAACTTTCTCATTTTGATTTATTCTTTATAGTAAAATTCAAAAAAACAAAGAAATCCTTCAAAAAGTAGAGAAGTATAAGAAAGAAACTTATTTTTAAAAATATTTCAATATGAAGGACTTAATACAAAGGCGAACTGCGTTTTTCAATTTTAAGGTCGCGAAGAACAGAAGATTTTATTCCAAAACGAAAGTAGAAACCTGTAAATGTCCCATAAGGATACCAAGTAAAAGTTAAATCCCAACAATGCAAATCCTTATTAATCCTTACAATAGGTGAAACAATTTCTCGATTTATCGCATCATATTGCGTAGTGAGGAAAATATTCCAAGTTGGGGTAAGTCTTAATGCAAAATCCAAACTTAAATTCAAGGAGGAAGATTTCTGATTAATTATCTCTTGATTAAAATTATAGTTAATATCTATGGAAATATTCCAACTTGCCTTGAAAGGTTGAAAGCCGGGAGAGTTATCGCCCCAAAAATCGAATGTTTCTTCTTCGTAGTTCCGACGAAGTGAGAAACGTTCACCAAGCGAAAGTGAATCCAAAGGTTTTTCCTTTGTGGTTGGCAATTCAGGCAATTTCCCTCCGCTAACCTTGGTGTTCAAGCTCATAGAAAACCTTGTCAGTCGGAATAACCCTTTCCCCGAAGAAATTAAAAACCTATTGACTTTGTGGTAAGTTTGCTTGCCATTGGCATCAGTAATAGCATCTTGATCATAAAGCGTCAACCCAAAAGAAGCATTAAGCGATACATTTGGTATTGTTGTCGAAAAAAGTGAAACAGAAATATCCGAAAAACGAAGCGAATCGGCAACAAAATTGTAACTTCCAGAAAGACTGGCATTAAGAAAATCAATGACTTTATCTTCGCCAGTGTCCAAAGGATTATATTTCATCGAAAAGTTATTCTGTATATTATAAGAAAGCAATTGATAGCGCGAACGAGAAGCCAAACCTCCACCATCTTTTTCAAAGCGTGAGTATAAAACTTCTCGATTAGTCTTCAAGTCGAAGTATTTATTGTAAAATCCAAATTTCGGATTGGAAAGGTCAGGGGTATAAGAAAATTGAATATTTGGTGAAACCGTATGCCTAATGTATTTAATTCCAAGAATATTGGGCGAAACAATTCCATAAAGCTTCGTCGATGCATTAATTCCAACAGAGTAAGTATATTCGGCGAAAAACCCTTTTTCTGTTTCAACAATTAGGCTTGAATCAGAAGGGTTCATTCTTTTATTTATTCTTCGAAAGTAGTTATTAAAAGAAAAAGAGAAAAAAGGTGTAAAACTGAAATAACTAATCTTTGGTAATTGAAAAGAAATACTTGGGTTATGGGTTATTTTAGTAGAGTAATCGAAAGTAAAATTTGACTCAACAAGCCTTTTAACTTTTGTATGATTTGTTCGTAATGAATACTGAAAAGAAAAGTTTCTCAAGAATTCCACCTTTGGAAAAATAGAACGAAATGGGTTAAGAGTTGGAATACTATAACTAAGGCTTGGAGATTCAGTGTATTCATCAGTTAATATATTTTGAGAACGGGAGTAAGCTATGGAAAGCGAAGTTCCATCTTCAAAAGTTTTAGAATAAGATGCATTCGAGGTTAAATCTTGGGTTTGGCGAGTTAATAAATCAATTGAAGTATTGCGAAAATAATCCTGGGAATAGAATCTAATGTCCGCATTGAAAGATTCAAAAGGATTTATTTTATGGTTATGTTGTAAACTAAACGACCAGGTTTTTTGGTAAGGTTCATCATAAGTTAAGCGAACACGACCGTAAGAAACTTCGAGATTGCCAGAGAAAATGTTGCGATATTTCCATTGAGTATAATTTTTCGTAAGGAAACCACCTTTGGAATAGAAATCAAGCGTAAAACGGGTATCGTAGTAATCGGAAAGTGCAAGATACAAGCCAAGATTTTCGATTGTCACACCGCGCTTTTGCGAAAAGAAGAAAGAAGGAACGATAAGACCCGATTGCCTTCCACTTTTGTTTGGAAAATATAGACCAACAGGAAGAATAAAAATTGGTAAATCTTCAACATAAAAAATCAAAGGATCGAGATAAACGCTTTCGCCCGCCACAATCTTCATTTTCGGCGACCCAAAATAGTAGTGAGGATGTGGAGCGTTGCAAGTAGTGTAACATCCATTTTGAACGAAAAATTCTTCTTCGCTAATTCTTTTAATTCGATCGCCGAAATAAAATCCTTCGCCTAACTGGGTTTCGCCCAATGAAATAGTTCCTTGCTTCGTTTTGAAATTGTATGATATTCTTTCCCCATAATAAATTTCTTTGTTGTCGGTAAATGCAGGGAATCCATAAACTTTACCTTCGTTGTTCACGCTCCCTTGTGCTTTTAAAAGCGAACTTTCGAAGAAAAATTCAATAATTTCAGATTCCAACTTCTGTGTTTTATATTCAACCTTTGCTTTCCCTCGCATATAAAGATACTTTCCTTTGACATTCAATCTAACTGAATCAATTGCAGAAAACTTTATAATATCGTCGAATGTTGTTTTGGTTGATATTGTATCCCGTAAAGTCTCCATCCTATTTTTCGTATCCGAGACATTGTTTAACGAATTATCTTTAATTTTAGGTTCTAACGGAAGTGTAGTGTCTTTAGATGAACTTTTCTCAAGTATCTTTCTTTTTGGGGCTGTTTCGGGTGGTGGTTGCAGTAAATTCAATGAGAAAAATTCACCATTAGCTCGACTTTCTAATGGAAACGAAATATTTACTCTTTGTTGTGAAGATAAAAGGAAAGAAGGGTTGCTCAAAAAAATAAAAAATAATATCAGACTCCAACAAATCCGAAAGAAACACAGTTTAATACTTTTATTATTTATACTAAAATAATTCATTCGAAGTTGAATATTTCTACAGATTTAGGAATATTAAACGAAAAAGGTTTGCTTGTATCTATAGTAAAATCAATTTGGTCAATATTAATACTTACATTTCCCTTTCTTTCTTCAAGTTGCATAAAATACTTTTTGGGTAAAGTATATTCCCCAACATTTAAATACTCTTGAAAAGCAATATTTACAATTATTTTATCTTCGTAATTTTTCTTTTGAAACTGAACAAGGCGAGAGTTTTCGACAAGGAAAAAATCAACAAACACGTTCGTTCTGAAAGAATATAGTATTTTATCGCCGTCATTTTTTTCAATCCGAAGTGAATCGAGTGGATAAAACATTTGTCCTTTAAATAAATAAATTATGTCGCTAAAACTTAATGGAACTCGAGAAGATTTATAAATATTTTCCCTTGTTGGATTGCCAATAATAGCCCAATTGTTAAAGACATCGTAGTATTCAAAGAAATTTCTATTGGAATAAGCTTTTACAAGAACAACACCCATAGGACCATAGAATGAAATAGATGCAGAATCGTTGCCAACAATTTTAGCCACAAATTGTGCAGAAAAACTTAATCCTGGCAAAGAAAAGTTAATTGTCCCTTTTGCTTGATATGAAAGAGACAGAATATTATTACTTTGGTTAATTCCTTTTTCCGTTTGGCAGAAAAGTGTGAAACTCAAACAAAGATAAATCATTGCAAAAAATAACATGTCCCCTCTTAAATACTAAATATTTACACAAATGTTTCGTAAATTCCTTTTTAAATTTACAAATTTATGTATAAATATGAGTATGATTTACATAACAAGGCGCGAGGTATTTTCTGCAGCTCATCGGTTATACAATCCAAAATTTTCTGATGAAGAAAACGAGAGAATCTATAATAAATGCAACAACCCGAACTGGCACGGGCATAATTATGTCTTGGAAGTTACCGTATGTGGGATACCAGACGCTAATACTGGCTATTTAATAGACTTAAAAGAATTCAAAAAAATTATCAGGGATACAATAATTTCTAAGGTCGACCATAAAAATTTGAACCTTGATGTAGATTTCCTTCGTGGCATTATTCCAACATTGGAAAACCTTTCAATTGCATTTTGGAAAGAATTGGAACCAAAAATCACTTCTTGCAAACTTTACAAAATCAAACTTTACGAAACAGAAAATAATGTTGTTGAATATTTCGGTGAACAATTATAATAACTTAATTATATTATGGAAGGTTACATAGAAAACAACGATTTTGACGAATTTGAAAGCATACCCGACGAAATTTTAGCTACTTTCCCCGATAAAAATCAATGGGGAGAATTACTTTTCGATGCTAATGGAAACATTCCCTTAACCGAAGAAGAAAAAGAAATTATGATTGAACGGCTTGAACAGAAGTTTATCGAAGTTATGGAAATTCTTCGAATCTCCAGACGCGACCCAAATTCATCTCGAACACCTTTACGTATTGCCCGAATGTTGGTGCGCGAGCTTTTTGCCGGTAGATTCCAAGATCCACCAAAGAGCACGGTCTTTCCAAATCGAAAGAAAGTAAATGAATTAATTATCAGCAAAGGAATAACTGTAATGAGTGTATGCTCGCACCACTGGCAACCAATTTCTGGCGATTGTGCAATAGGTTATATTCCAAACAAATATGTATTGGGAATAAGCAAATTGAGTCGAATAGTTGATTGGTTCTGCCGACGCGGTCAAATCCAAGAAGAATTGGGTGAACAAATCGCCGACTACATTGAAAACTTAATAAAACCAAAAGCACTCGGAGTTGTTATCCGAGCTCGCCATTATTGTATGATTGCTCGGGGAGTTAAAGGCAACGAAGAAAATTCTTTGATGATAACTTCTGTTATGCGAGGTTATTTGTTGACTGATTTGAACCTACGAAACGAATTTTTGAATTTAATTGGGATGGGTTACGTTAAATAATATGTATTCCCCTTCATTAGACTTTGAAAAACAATACTGGGAAAAAAACATTTTGGTTGTGGGGATTGACGAAGCAGGACGAGGTGCGCTTGCTGGTCCCGTTGTTGTTGCCGGAGTCATTTTTCCATTAAACTTTAAACCAAATTTTCAGGTTTTCGACTCTAAAGAAATTAGATCCCCAAAAAGGGAAGAAATCTATCAACATATAATTTCAAACTCAATTAACTATTCCATAAAAATGAAATTTCCCGAGGATATCGACAAAACAAACATTCTTCGTGCCACAATTGAAGCAATGAACGAAATTCTTCTTGAACTCATCGAATTGCAACCTTTTGCATTAATCGATGGAAATCGTTACGACGGAAAATTCCCTGCTAAAACAATCATCGATGGAGACGCAAAGTGCTTTTCGATAGCTGCTGCTTCCGTTGTTGCAAAAGTTCACCGTGACCGCTGGATGTGTAATGTGGCTCACAAATTGTATCCGCAATATGGATTCGACCGACACAAAGGCTATGGAACCAAACAACACATTGAAAATATCTTGAAATATAACCCATCTCCATTGCATCGCCTCTCTTTCATAAAAAAAATTTTGAACAAACAATACGATATTTTCACTTAGTACTCGGTTTATCATAATAATTTTTTTATTAACCAAGCGATTATTATCCGTTTTGTATTTTTGTAATTGATTAATTTTAAAAAAAATGAAACAAGAATTCCCTGATTTATCAAAAATAAGTTTAGAGAAATTTGAGCAAAAATACAATTTTGAATACTGGAAAAATGAATTTAGAAGAAGAACTGGCAAGGATTTGGAAGAATTCATAAAAAAATCGCTCGAAGGCATTGATATTTATCCACTTTATACTATTGAAGATTATCAAAATTTCGAACATCTTGATTTTACTGCTGGAATTCCTCCGTATCTACGCGGTCCCTATCCAACAATGTATTTACAGCAACCTTGGACAATACGGCAATATGCTGGTTTTTCCACCGCAGAAGAAAGCAACGCATTTTACCGCCGGAACCTTGCTGCTGGTCAAAAAGGTTTATCAGTTGCGTTCGACCTTGCAACCCACCGCGGATACGATTCTGATAATCCTCGCGTTGTTGGAGATGTTGGCAAAGCAGGAGTTGCAATCGATACGGTGGAAGATATGAAATTACTTTTCGATGGAATCCCGCTCGATTTAATTTCTGTTTCTATGACTATGAATGGTGCTGTATTACCCATTATGGCTTTTTATATTGTGACCGCCGAAGAATCTGGGGTTTCGAAAGAAAAGCTATCTGGAACAATCCAAAACGATATATTGAAAGAATTTATGGTTCGAAACACCTTTATTTATCCTCCCGAACCTTCAATGCGAATTATTACAGACATCTTTGCTTATACTGCAAAACATATGCCTAAATTCAATTCAATTTCCATTTCGGGCTACCATATGCAAGAGGCTGGTGCAACTGCAGATTTGGAACTCGGTTATACTTTAGCTGATGGTCTCGAGTATTTGCGAGCAGGCATTCGTGGCGGACTAAACATTGATGATTTCGCCCCAAGAATTTCCTTTTTCTTTGCGATTGGTAAAAATTTCTTTGTTGAAATAGCAAAACTTCGAGCTGCAAGATTGCTATGGGCTAAAATTGTTAAGCAATTTAACCCACAAAACCCAAAATCTCTTGCTTTAAGAACACATTGCCAAACATCGGGTTGGAGTTTGACCGAACAAGACCCATTCAATAATGTAATTCGAACATTTATCGAGGCTCTTGCTGCAGCTTTAGGGCATACTCAATCTCTTCACACAAATTCTTTGGACGAGGCAATTGCATTGCCAACCGATTTTTCCGCTAGAATTGCTCGAAATACACAACTCTACTTGCAGGAAGAAACTGGAATTTGTCGAACAATTGACCCATTAGGTGGCTCTTACTATCTGGAATATCTAACACACCAATTAATGCAAAAAGCTTGGGATCATATACAAGAAATAGAATCACTTGGTGGAATGGCAAAGGCAATTGAAACAGGCTTACCAAAAATGAAAATTGAAGAAGCTGCAGCCCGACGCCAAGCAAAAATCGATTCAGGAGAAGAAATTATTTTTGGTGTTAACAAAAATAGAATAGAAGATGAAACTTCTATCCCAATTCTTGAAGTGGACAACACTTTGGTTTTGCAAAAGCAAATTGAAAGAATTAAAGAAGTCAAGCAAAGAAGGAACAACGAGGCAGTTCAATCTGCATTGGATGCATTAACTGAATGTGCAAGGACTGGGAAAGGAAATTTACTGGAACTTTCCGTTCAAGCTGCAAGAGTTCGAGCAACTTTGGGAGAAATTTCCTATGCTTTAGAAAAAATTTGGGGCAGACATCAGCCAAATATTCGAGCGATTTCGGGTGTTTATAGTGCTGCATATTCTCGCCGTGAAGAAATCGAAGAAGTTCGGCATCTTGCGGACCAATTTGAAAAAATTGCTGGAAGAAGACCCAGAATACTTGTTGCAAAAATGGGACAGGACGGGCACGACCGCGGTTCCAAGGTAATTGCTACTTCTTTTGCCGATATGGGTTTCGATGTCGACATAGGCCCTTTGTTTCAAACCCCACAAGAAACTGCTCGGCAAGCAGTTGAAAACGATGTTCACATTGTTGGGGTTAGTTCGTTGGCTGGCGGTCACAAAACACTTGTTCCACAACTTATCGAAGAATTAAAAAGATACGGTAGAGAGGATATATTTGTTGTTGTTGGCGGAGTTATTCCATCACAGGACTATGAAGTACTTTACAAATCAGGAGTGACAGAAATTTTTGGTCCTGGAACAATAATACCACAAGCTGCAAAAAAAATTCTTCAAAAATTGATCGAAAACTTTGAATAATAAATCGCAAATGCTAACACTAAAATAAAACCTCTTCCTTTTTCCCAATCAATGTTCACTGTATTAGAACTGGCAATAACTTTTTAGCAACACAAACAACACAACTTTTCAATGTTCAAAGTATAAGAGCTTGATTTTTTAATAAAATAGAAAAGAATATACTTAAGGCAAAAAGAATGATGAAATTAGTTACAGATATAAAAATTATACATAATTAGGGAGCTTTTTATTTCTAAATTTGTTTTTTTGTTTAAAAGAAGAAAAGGAAAAATGAGTGAGAAAAAATTTGCTGTAATGGATGGAAACGAAGCCGCAGCGTATGTGGCTTTCCGTGTTAATGAAGTTATTGCTATTTATCCTATTACACCTTCTTCGAATATGGGAGAATGGTGCGACGAATGGGCAGCAAAAGGGTACAAAAACATCTGGGGAGTGACACCAACTGTGGTCGAAATGCAAAGCGAAGCCGGAGCCGCTGGAGCTGTTCACGGTGCATTGCAAGCTGGAGCACTCACTACAACTTTCACCGCCTCTCAAGGTTTGCTTTTGAAAATCCCCAATATGTTTAAAATTGCTGGCGAATTAACCCCGACTGTTTTCAACATTAGCGCTCGAACTGTTGCAACCCACGCCCTTTCGATTTTCGGCGACCATAGCGATGTTATGGCTGCCCGAACAACTGGATTTGGAATGATGGCCTCAGGTTCAGTTCAAGAAGTTATGGACCTTGGGCTAATTTCATATGCTTCTTCTCTAAAATCTAGAATTCCAATGATTCACTTCTTCGATGGTTTCAGAACATCACACGAAGAAAATAAAATTGAAATTGTACCAGATGAAATTATGAGGGAGATGATTCCCGAGGATCTTGTTCGTCAACACAGACTCAAAGCTTTGAATCCAGAACGACCCGTAATCCGAGGAACTGCACAAAATCCCGATGTTTTCTTTCAAAACCGTGAAACTGTAAACAGATTCTATATTGCTTGCCCAGACATTGTCCAAGAACAAATGGACAAATTTGCAAGTTTAACTGGGCGACAGTATCATTTGTTTGACTACATTGGGCACCCCGAAGCCGAAAGAGTAATTGTAATTATGGCGAGTGGCGGAGAAACCGCTCAAGAAACTGCAAAATACCTTGTCGAAAAATATGGAGAAAAGGTAGGCGTAATTCGAGTTCGCCTTTATCGACCATTTAGTGTAAAGCATTTCATTGAGGCTTTGCCATCTACAGTAAAATCCATCGCTGTTCTCGATAGGACAAAAGAACCAGGTGCCACTGGCGAGCCATTGTACCAAGACGTTATTACTGCAATGACAGAATATTTTGCCAATGGTAATTCAAAATTTGCTTCGTTCCCAAAAGTTGTTGGTGGTCGTTATGGATTATCATCGAAGGAATTTACTCCCGCAATGGTAAAAGCTGTATTCGACAATTTAAAACAAGACAAGCCAAAAAATCATTTCACAATTGGAATAATCGATGATGTAACTCATACCAGCTTAAACTTTGACCCAGACTTTTCAATTGAATCAGACGACGTTGTCCGCGCAATGTTCTTTGGCTTGGGTTCCGACGGCACTGTTGGAGCAAACAAAAATTCAATCAAAATTATTGGTGAACATACCGACTTATTTGCTCAAGGTTACTATGTTTACGACTCGAAGAAAGCAGGAACACTGACAGTGTCGCACCTTCGATTTGGTCCCCGTCCTATTCGTGCACCATATTTAATTACGAAAGCAAACTTTGTTGCTTGCCACCAAACAGTATTTATTGAAAAATATAATATGCTGGAAAATCTCATTCCCGGTGGCACTTTCCTTATCAACGCTCCTTTCGAAGGTGAAGAGCTGTGGAATTTCTTCCCGAAAACTGTTCAGCAACAAATTCTGGATAAGAAAATTAAAGTATACTATATCGACGCCCAGAAAATTGCAGAAGCAAGCGGAATGGGAAGAAGAATAAATACTATTATGCAGACCTGTTTCTTTGCTATTTCTGGGATTTTACCAAAAGAAGAGGCCATCCAAGCAATTAAAGATTCAATTGTAAGAACTTATGGAAAGAAAGGCGACGAAATTGTTAGAATGAACATACAGGCAGTTCAGAATACAGTTGATAATCTTCACGAGCTAAAAATCGCAGAGAAAATCACCGCAACTCGTGATATACGACCTCCAGTTCCAGACTACGCACCGGAATTTGTTAAGAAGGTTGAAGGACCAATTATCGCAGGCCGTGGGGATTGGCTACCTGTAAGTGTATTTCCTGTCGATGGAACCTGGCCTACCGCAACAACTCAATACGAAAAAAGAAATATTGCTCTGGAGATTCCAGTTTGGGACGAAAGAATTTGTATTCAATGTGGGAAATGTACTTTTGTTTGCCCACATGCAACAATTCGTATTAAAGTATACGACCCCAAATATTTGGAAAATGCACCAGCAACGTTCAAATTCACAGATGCTAGGGATAAGGAATTTGCTGGTATGAAGTATACTATCCAAGTAGCTCCCGAAGATTGCACTGGTTGCGGCGTCTGCGTTGAAGTTTGTCCGGTTAAAGACAAGAGTAATCCAAAACGAAAAGCCTTAAATATGGAGCCTCAATTACCTTTGCGTGAGCAAGAAGCCAAAAATTGGGACTTCTTCTTAAGTATTCCAGATATCAATCGTAGAATTATTAAAGTTACAAATATCCGTCAGCAGCAGTTTCAAAGACCATTATTCGAATTTTCAGGGGCTTGCGCCGGTTGTGGGGAAACACCTTATGTTAAATTAGTTTCCCAACTGTTCGGCGATAGAGCAATTATAGCAAATGCAACTGGTTGCTCCTCAATTTATGGCGGAAATCTTCCAACAACCCCTTGGGCAAAAGATGAAAATGGTCGTGGACCCGCTTGGTCCAATTCTTTGTTCGAGGATAATGCTGAATTCGGATTTGGTTTCCGACTTGCAATAGATAAACAAAAAGAAATTGCAATTAACTTGCTCAAATCTCTTGCTCCATTGGTTGGTGAACAACTTGCCGATGAAATAATTAATGCAAAACAAAAAACAGAGGCAGATATTTACGACCAAAGAGAAAGAGTTGCCATCCTTGTCGAAAAATTAAAAGAAATTCAAACCCCCGAGGCTCAGAAACTTCTAACCATTGCGGATTATCTTGTGAAGAAAAGTGTCTGGATTATTGGTGGCGACGGTTGAGCATACGACATTGGTTTCGGCGGTCTTGACCATGTGCTGGCAATGGGGAAGGATGTTAATCTTCTTGTTCTCGACACCGAAGTTTATTCCAATACTGGAGGTCAATCTTCGAAGGCTACTCCTCTTGGTGCAGTAGCTAAATTTTCTGCCAATGGAAAACCTGCCTTCAAGAAGGACCTTGGTTGGATGGCAATGTCCTATGGAAATGTTTATGTCGCAACAGTAGCTATGGGCGCAAAAGATGAACATACATTGAAAGCATTCATCGAAGCAGAAGCATACGAAGGACCATCAATTATTATTGCATATTCACATTGTATTGCTCATGGAATTGATATGAGTCAACCTTTGAAACAACACAAACTTGCAGTCGATACTGGTCAATGGATTCTCTACCGCTACAACCCTGAACTCTCGAAGGAAGGCAAGAATCCTTTGATTTTGGATTCGAAGGAACCTTCTGTTCCAATTAGTCAATATATGAACTCCGAAATTCGTTTCCGTATGCTCTCGAAGAGCAATCCAGAACTTAGTAAACATTTGCAAGAAATGGCGCAAGCATATGTTATTAAACGCTACCAAATGTATAAACACCTTGCCTCGATGAAAACAACTGGTCAAGAATAATGATTGTTATGAAAAAATATTTTACGAAAGTTCCCTCCTTCCCAATGGAGCGAACCTCACTATGTTTGATTTATATTCTTATTAGGAGAAATAAATGGATTTGACAACACAATATCTCGGAATGAAATTAAAATCACCTTTGGTGCCATCTGCTTCACCACTTACCGAAGATCTAAAAAACATTAAGAAGTTAGAAGAGGCTGGTGCTTCCGCTGTTGTATTACCTTCAATTTTCGAAGAGCAAATTCGTTCGGAACAGTTGGATTTACATTACCATCTAACACAGGGAACATATTCTTACGCCGAGTCGCTTACATATTTCCCAGAAATGGATGAATACCGCTTCGCTTTAGACAAATATTTAGAACTTATTCATAAAGCAAAAGAACATGTCGAAATTCCAATAATTGCCAGCTTAAATGGTGCAACTTTGGGCGGTTGGATTGATTTTGCAAAAAAAATTGAAGAGGCTGGCGCCGATGCTCTTGAACTTAATCTTTACTTTATTCCGACCGACGCTGAAATGTCTGGCGAACTTGTGGAAAACACTTACATTGAAATAATTAAATATGTTCGAAATACTGTTAAAATACCCCTTGCCATTAAGCTAAGCCCATTCTTTACAAATTTTGCCAACTTCGCCAGGAAAGTTGAGCAAACTGGTGCAAACGCTTTGGTGCTATTCAACAGATTTTATCAACCGGATGTCGATTTAGAAGCACTTGAAGTTAGACCTTCCATACAATTGAGCACTTCTCATGCAAATCGTCTGCCTATGCGTTGGATAGCAATATTAAAAAACAAAGTTAAATTAGATTTTGCTGCAACAAGCGGAATTCATTCTTCAGATGATGTCATTAAAATGCTTCTCGTCGGTGCAAATGTAACAATGCTTTGCTCGGCTTTGCTGAAAAATGGTATTTTTTACCTTCTTCAACTTGAAAGAGAACTACTCGAATGGATGGAAGAACACGAATACGAAAGTGTCCAGCAAATGATTGGTGTTATGTCGCAAGAAAAAACACCAAATCCAAGCGAATACGAAAGAGCTCAATATGTAAAAGCAATTTCGCATTATAAACTATAAATTCCAAAAGAAGGCTATATCATCTTTTAACCGAGCATAAGTTTATGCTCGGTTTTTTTTATAAATATTTGTATATTATTTATTTTATTAATTTAGTTTATGGAATTTTGTTCATTGAATTTTTTGTAACTTTTTAAATACAAATTTGTTAGAAAATTTAATGAAAAAAAATTGAAAAGGTTCTTCTACTTTGGATTTCTTCTTTCAACAATCGTTTTTTTACTCAATTAAACTATGCTTATATCACAATATTGTAGTGTTCAAGGTTTTATCCTCAATATGGCTATATGACTCGCTTCTTTTTTAACGGTATAGACAACCGAAGCAGTTACAATTCAAATGGTTACAGCAATTATACGTCAATCAAATCCAATCCTTGCCTTCCTGGTCAAACTTACTCATTTACGGTCGATGGTTATTCAATCTGGAATTGCACCGGCTATGTTATCTGGGTCGACTGGAACCAAGATGGAAGTTTCAATAATTCCGACGAACCTTCGTTAGCCAAAATTGACAAGGTTTACACATCGAAAATGTTTACGGTTACTTCATCAAAAATAATAATGTTGCAGGAGTTAACCTTGAAAGTGGGATTTTTGTCCGAAACGGTTCTTTTGTCCAGGGTAACCGTGTGAGCGGTGTTGGTCCTGCTTCTTCAACCATAATCAACCATAACACAGGTAGCATTTGTGTTATTCATACACAAAAAGGTTTGGAAGGAGCAACTGTCGAAGAAAACGTTGTTATGACTATAAACTCTAATGGAATATATGTAAGTGGTGTCAATGTCTTCAACATAAGTAAAAAATCAATTAACTACTAATGCTACTGGAATATACGATAAAGCAGTAATCGCTCTAATCAATTCTGGATACGAATTCAATAATTACATTGGTGGCTCATTCTTGGCAGATAATTTTATCATTGGAACAAATACTCACGGTATTTATTCTTCTGGAAGCAAAAATGTAAAAATTTATAGAAACTATGTAAAACTAAATGGCAATAACAAAGCTGCTCTATATTTAAATAATACTCCTTCGCTTGTTGGTAATAACTTGATTACAACAAATAATGCTAGTACCTTGCGGCTTTTTAATCTTGGCGGAACTATGTTGTTGTATAACACTTTTTACTCTAATACTTATGATTACTGTGCTTCCTTCACTAGCTTAAAAACACAAAACATTTTCAAAAGAAATATTTTCTTTAATAATGGAAGTGGCTATGCAGTACAGTTATCCGGTTCAATTCCCTCCGACTTAATAACGGATGAAAACAATCATTATTCAAATGGTTCCAACCTAACAAATCTTGGTGCAACACTACAAAATTGGCAAAATGCAACCGGTTTCGATTTAAACTCATCTTCTGTTCAACCCGTTTTGATTTCGTCTGATAACCCACGAATCACCAAAATTGATCCCAAGCTTTACTTCTTTCATAACTGTTGCTCAAAAACCTAAAGTAATAATTCAACCTCTTTCGGAGATTGAAGCTTGCAAAGGTGAAGATGTTCAATTAACAGTAAAAGCTGTCTCCACAGTGCCTGGTTATACTTTAAACTATCAATGGAGATTTAACGGCAGCCCAATCACAGACAATGCAAAATTCACCGGAACCAACACCGAAACTCTTAAAATAAATTCTGTCAACATTTCAAATGTCGGTTCTTACGATGTTGTTGTTTCTATTACTGGCTTCGATCAAGTAATTTCAAATGAAGCTACTCTATTTGTTGTCCTCCCACCAACTATAGTTAAAGATTTACCTCAAAGTTTAGATATCGCACAAGGAAGTGAAATTCGACTTTCAATTACTGCCGCAGGAGACAACTTAAGTTATCAATGGTACAAAGATGGAAATGAAATACCCTTTACAAACAAGGAAATAGTTATAAGTTCAGCAACTACGGACGATGCTGGAACCTACAAATAAAAGTATACAATCAGTGTGGCGAAGTTTGGAGTTCCGAATGTGTTGTAACCGTTACTTACAAAACAATTCTTAAAGGTGAAACAGGAAGTTGGAATCTTGAACTTTATCAAAACAATCCAAATCCCTTCGATTCCTACACTCGCATTGAATTAACATTGCCAAAAAGCAAATTCGTAAGGTTTACTATTTGGAATCGTTTTGGCGAAGCAGTTCTAACAATTGAAATGTCGTTCCCATCTGGTTCAAATTTCTTTGATGTTAATGCAGGCGAATTAAAATTGACCCCAGGATTATATTACTACACACTCGAAGTCAACGGGAAACGACTTATTCGCAAAATGATTTTCATTCGCTGATATTTTTTAAGAAATTTTTATAGGGACGGGGAAATCCCCTTCCCTTTTTTGTTCTTCCGTTTTATTAACTAATTTTGTCCTTTAAAAAAGATTAGAGTAAAAAATGTTTTCTGAACCAATAATTTTCAAAGAACTTTTCAAAGGTTTTACAGTACTTCGTTGGAACGACAAACTTCGCCCAGTGGAATTTATCGAAATGGACAAACACGCCCATAAAATGATGATTGCTTGGTGCCTTGCTAAATACGAGGAAGAAAGAGGAAAGAAAATCAATTGGCATAATATTATTCGTGGGGGTGTTTATGAACTTTTACGCCGAATTGTAATTCGGGATATTAAAAATCCGATATTTTTCCGCATCCAGAAACAATATAAAGAAGTATATAAAAAATTAAATCAATGGGTATTTAATTATTTTGAATCTCGATTGAAAGATAGAGAATTACTTTCGGAGTTGAAAGAATATATTTACGAAGAGAAATTAATAGATGATTTCAGCCGTTATATCCTCGATGCAGCACACAAATATTCGAGTTATCTGGAATTTCTACTTATAAAGCAAATCAATCCTCTTGGTTACCAAATTGATGAAATCGACCGCGAGATGCTAAAGGACATATCAAAGTTTATGGAATTGGAAGGAATCCAAAAATTAACTACCCGCCAAAAAATTTCAGACTTTATTGAACTTTGTTCACAACTTCGCTTTCAGATACGTTGGTCTCAAACTCCAAGGATTCCTCGAACTTCTGTCCTTGGTCATTCTATGTTTGTTGCTTCTGCTGCGTATTTCTTAACTCGCGACAATAACCCTTGCCAGAAAAGAATTTATAACAACTTTTTCGGCGGTTTATTTCACGATTTACCTGAAACCGTTACCCGCGATATTATTCACCCAGTTAAAAGTTCATCTCAAGATTTCGAGACTTTAATTCATAGTATTGAACAAGAACTTGCAGAAAAGGAAATTTACCCGTTGCTTGAAGATCCTTGGAAAGACGATATTCGATACTTCACCCAAGATGAATTTCTGAATAAGATTCGTAGCAATGGAAAGGTAGAATTTGTTGGTTCAGTGGAAGAAATAAATGAAAAATATAACAATGATGAATTTTCTCCATATGATGGGAAAATAATTCGTGCAGCAGACCATCTTGGTGCTTATCTGGAAGCAAAAAGTTCGATTGATTTTGGCATAATTTCTGAAGATTTGCAATCTGCTATCCATACAATTAAAGAAAATTACCAAATAAAAGTAGGCAAAATCGATTTTTCGCATATTTACAATGAACTATGATATCTATGTACAAAATTTGATTGAAACTATTAGCAACGATTATGTTAATGGTAGTCTCACAATTGCTAAAAATGCAATTTCGGGACTTATAGAAATTATCGAAAAAGAACCTGTTGAAGATGTATTGAAATATAAATATTTAATTTATGAACTAAAGAAGGCAAAGCCTTCGATGGCTGCTTTACAAAACTCTCTGGATAGAGTTCTTGGATATATTTATTCAGCAGAACCAAGCAATTTAGTTTTGAAACTTAAAGAATTAATCAATTTGATAGATAATTCAACAAATGAAACCATCGAAAAAGCCATTAAATACATAGTTGAACATTTTCCATCAGACTACAAAATAATTACTGCTTCGTTTAGTTCAACCTTTGTAAAATTTGTTCAAAGATTAAACTTAGAAAGCAATCTCGAGGTCTATTCTGTTCAATCCAAGTGGCAGAAATTCGACTACAGCGTTCAACTAGTCGAGAAATTAGAAACTATTGGAGTTAATGCAAAAGTTGTCGATTTGAATAATATTGGTAAAAATTTGGATTTGTCATTCGCAATGATTGGTGCAGATTGTGTTGTTCCAAATTACGGAGTTGTTAATGGTATACCAAGCAAAAGGTTGGCTAAATTTTGCTCAATATCGGAAATTCCAGTCTTTGTCGTTGCCGAGTCAATCAAATTCTCTGAAAATTGTTTCGAAGAAGATGGTTTTGAATTTATTGAAAAAGAATTTATTACTAAAATTTTTTCCGACGAAATTTTTCTAAAGAAATAATTTTTATTAAAATATCAAACAAACAGTTTATCGGTATTTTACTCAATTATTAAGAATTTGGAATAAAAACAATTCTAGGTGTTAAACCAAGCCATTTTTTATTGCATAATGTGTTATTTCTGCATTCGTTTTCATTTTCATTTTTTCAAGGATGCGAATTCTATACGTACTGACAGTATTTGGACTTAAATCGAGTTCTTTTGCAATTTCCTGAATAGTTTTACCTGAAGCAATCATACACATAACCTGATATTCTCGGTCGGAAAGTTGTTCGTGCAAAGGTGCAGAATGCGATTCATCGAGCAAAGTTGCCAGAATTTCAGCTAAATTTTGAGAGACATATCTACGACCTTGCGAAACACGATGGATTGCTTCGATAAGCTCCTCTGGTTCACATTCTTTATTTAGATACCCTGATGCACCAGCCTTCAATAAGCGAACAGCATATTGGTCCTCTGGGTATACTGTAAAAATGAGAACTGGAAGTTTAGGTTTGATTTTCTTAAGCTCTTTTAAAGTAGCAAGTCCATCTTTTCCGGGCATAGAAATGTCCAGCAAAACCACATCATAATTTCCTTCGCGAATTTTCTCTAATAATTCAAATCCCGAACTGGCTTCACCCGTTACTTTTAAGTGTGGGTCTTGCTCAATAATTTGTTTTAAACCAGTTCGAACTACTGCGTGGTCGTCTGCAATAATTATCTTAATCATAGTTAATTTATTGGTATTGTTAATGTTACTGTCGTACCAATATTAGAAACACCACTTATAGTAAGTTTCCCATTAACTGAACTTGCTCGTTCCTTCATTCCAATAATTCCCAAAGATTTCTTGGCCGAAATATCTTCGGGTTTAATCCCTTTCCCATTGTCGGAAACTGTAAGAATCAAATTATTTCCTTCTACATCCAGATGAATATTTACTCTAGTAGCATTTGCATGACGTGCTATGTTTGTCAAAATTTCTTGGAACACCCGAAATACTACAATAGACTTTGATTCATTTAACTGAATTTCTTGCTTTGGTAAGAACAACCTACATCGAATTGCTGTTTGCTTTTGGAACTCTTTTGCTTGCCATTCGATTGCAGCAGTTATACCAAAATGATCGAGTACACTTGGTCGAAGTTGCGAGGATATTGAACGAACCTTTCTAATCGTCGAATCTATCATATCTATCATTTTATGCAACTTTTCGTGAAGAACATCTTCGCGCAAGAATTTTTTCTTCAAAACCCACGAAAGTTCAAGTTTCATCGCTGTAAGAATATGCCCAAGTTCGTCGTGAATTTCGAATGCAAGGCGCTTCTTTTCCTCTTCCCTTAATGATTCAAAATACATAGCAAGGTTCCTCATCTCCTCTTGCGAAGTTTTTAATCTTTCCTCTACTTCTTTCCGTTCTGTAATATCGATGGTAATCGTTTCTAAAAAAAGTATTTTCCCACGTTCGTCCGAAACATTTTCACCAAATGATTCTACCCAAACAACTTCACCATTCGGTTTGGTTAATCTGTATATAAATGATTTTTGAAGGTTTGGGAAATGAAACATCTCAGAAAGATATTCTCTCACCTTGTGATAGTCTTCCGAATGCACCAGCTCTAACCAACTTCTATCTTTATCGACGAAATCTTCAACTTTGCAACCTGTAATTTCATTGAATGAACCATAAACATCTGATATCTTATAATCAGGATTAATTTTGAACAACATTGACTTTGTGTTTTTCTCTATTTTAAACAATATTTGCTTTAATGCGCTCAATTCCTTTTCAGCTTCTTCAAATTGTGTAATATCTTCAATAAAAAATACATTGATGTGTTCTTTAGTAGTATGCAACTTCGTTTCGAATCCCTCGATAAGAATACTTTTGTTTACTTGATGGTCAGAAATAGAAATTTTTGCATTTCCATTTTTTAAAATGGTTTCTTTTTGTTTAATAATTTCATTGGTTAGGTCATTAAATTCCTTTAATAAAAGAAATGCTTTTTCGTTTACAAATTTAATTTCACCTATGTCATTAAATACAACAATTCCAAAGTTAATTTTATTAAATAACTTCGTCAACAACTCGAATTTCGCTTTTTCTTCAACTGATTGCAGGTTTGAATCTTTATGTCGATGGATTAGCAAAAGTATTTGTTTGTTTGATTTTGTTAAGGCAAAAGGGATAAATTCAATTGAAACGAAGTTTGCAAAACGAGAACCTTTGAAGTAAATTTCGTTAGTTAGAACATACTTTTCATTGTTGATTAAGCTAGCCAGTATTGTTTCAATTGGGGGATTATCTTTGAATTGACAAATATTAAAAAAGTTAACCCCAATTATTTCGTTCGAAATTCCAGAAAGTTCTAAAAATGCTTTATTCACAAAATTTATATTAAAACTCAAATCCGAAATGATAACTGGTATGTTGAATTGTTCAAATAATTCATCAAACCACTTAAGATTATTTTCTAAATTGTTTGTTTGATCCTTGGATTGTTTATTTTCGAATGAAGGAAATTCTTCTTCAATAATGAAATTCAGAAAAAAGTCTTTACCTTCGTATTGGAGAGGCTGAGTAAGAACTTTTTGAACAAAAGGCTTTCTATCAAATTCCTTAATGTTTATCGCTTTTTCAAACAGCAACTTTTTTCCCGAAGAAATTAATACAGGACAGTTTACACATATATTTTGGCTTTTCATAACCACTAAGTGGCATTTATGGTTTAGTACAGCTGAGAATGAATTTCTAAACTTTTCGTTCACCCAAAGCAAATTATAATTATCATCGATTAAATAAACGGGTAAGTAATAATCGGCATAGAGCAATTCAATATTTTTAAAAAGATTATTGCCGATGGTTAAATCTTTATTGCCATCGCTTAAGAATCGTTTCGCTAATTTCTTGAAGATATTGATTTCCATAGCAAATAACTAAATCCAAAAATATTAACAAGTTCGAATGTAAAATATTGTTAAAATTTTTCGTTAGAATTGAAAACTATTTCTACTTCGTTTTCAAGTAGAATTTGAAATTTTTCAAATATATCATTACGAATTGTTCGAGCAAATTCTACAATTTCTTTTCCTGCTTTTACCCCAAAGTTTATAATTACAAGTGAATGGTGTTCGTATGTTCCTACATTTCCAATGCGTTTACCCTTCCACCCAGCCATTTCTAACAGCCAACCTGCGGGTATTTTGAAAAAATCGGAAATTATTTCAAAATGAGGAACATTAGAAAATTTCCCTTGAATTTCATTTAGTTTTTCTTTGCTAACTATTGGATTTTTAAAAAAAGAGCCCGCATTGGGATATTTAGAAAGGTCGGGGAGTTTAGACTTTCGTAACCTACAAACCGTATCCAACACATATTTTGGGTCTGGCCTTAGAAAAGGAATTTTTTTTACTTCTTTTTTTAATTCAGAATACGTCAGGTTAACTTTTGGTTTTCGGTAAAGTCTAAATTTAGCCGAAGTAATAATAAATTTATTTTTTAGTTGATTTTTAAAAATAGAACTTCGATACCCGAAAAAACTTTCTTCAGCCGAAAGCCATTTAAACTCCAATGTTTCCACATCTACACCGCGAACTGCAACCACAAAATCTTTTATCTCGCTTCCGTATGCTCCAATATTCTGTGTAATCGCCCCGCCAATGGTTCCTGGAATTAAAGCGAGATTTTCCAAACCAAAGAATTTGTTTCGGATTGTGAGTTCTACAAATTCATGCCAAGGGAAACCTGCTTCTGCTTCCAATATGACATAGTCCTTATTTTGCTCGATAATTTTGACGATTCGATTATTTAGATGAAGTATAAAACCATCGAAATCTTCTGCAAAAAGTGTATTCGAGCCGCCACCTAAAATGAATCGTCGGTTTTGCTGGAATGCATAGGTATCTATTAAGGATATCAAATCCGATTCGTTTTGAACTTCAGCATAATATCTTGCTTTTGAATCGATTGAAAAACTGTTTTTTTCTTTTAATGAAAAATTTTCAAGTATTTTTACCATAACTGTAAAATTATTGAAAAAAAAGAAAAAGGAAGCCCTTCAAAGATATTGAAAAATTGTTGAAGGTCTCCCTCAATTAATTTGAAAATTTCACAATCCCAAACCTAAAATCATACGGAACATAAATTCTGGCTTTGATTTTGGATTATCGGAGATGATGATTGTCGGCGAAGCTGCTACCCAAAGATTTTCTTTACCATGCGAAAATGTTATTCCAACGTAATGTGCATTTTTGTCACCTTTAAATTCTATACCAGTCCGGAAAAGAGAAGAGAACTCATAACACAATCCCATTGCATATGAAAAGGACAATTCAGTTTCGTCTTCGTATTCAATTTCAAAAATTGGGTTAATAGCGAAAATGAAGTCACCAATATTTTTCGCAAGTATCAACTTACCTTCGAGCTTATGCGAGGACAAATTAAAATTAGAACCATACTCAAGATAAATTAATGGGTCTAAAATGAACTGGTCTTTTTCTCCAATTTTAAAGCGTGCACGAAAGTCGAAACCAGTGTATTGAAATGTTTCATCTGGTTTTTGGATAAAATTTTGATAAACCGAAAAGTCGAAATGGTTAGTCATACCAACTTCCACTTCCAATTTGTGTTCAATAGAAGCTTTACCTTTGAAATCAGTTTTTTTGGGAACTAAAATAGTCATATAATGCTCGATTTCGGCTTTACCTTTGTCCATTATCAAATATTCATAAGTCCAAACAAAGGAACGCATATCAGAATATGAATTTTGTGCAGCAAATATTAAAAATAATGAAAACAAAATAAAAAAACGCATATAACACCAACAATTATTAAACAAAGCCAAATTCAAAATTAGATAAACCGAAATTTTATTAAAACCATTGGTTTGTTTTTGTATTTGAATTGTTGTAATATTTTAAAACAATTTTTGTTATTCTTTTTCGATATAGTTTTTTTGTATTACTTTTTTCATTTAGTAGTATGGAAGAGCCGATAATTGCCCAAAAATCACCATATCAAATCAAATTGACCGCAGGGACTTATTATTGGTGTGCTTGCGGTGGTTCCAAAAGACAACCATTCTGCGATGGAACTCACAAAACCTTAGGAAAGTTTACTCCTGTTAAATTCGATTTAACAGAAGAAAAAGTTGTTTGGATTTGTGGTTGCAAACGAACATCAAATTCACCATTTTGCGACGGTACCCATAAAAAATTATAAATGGCTGATCCAATTGTTGCTTTGTCCACACCACCTGGTATTTCCGGAATTGCTGTTATTCGAGCATCCGGCGATGGTATCTTTTCCATTGTTGATACTTGTTTTTTTGGGAAAGTAAAAATTTCTGAAGCAAAAACTCATACAATACATTATGGTGAATTTAAGGACGATACCGAACTTATCGATTTTGTAACCATATCAGTTTTCCGAGCACCAAATTCATACACAGGAGAAGATGTAGCCGAAATATCTTGTCATGGTGGGTATATTGTTGCAGAAAAAATTATTGAGACACTTATTAAAAAAGGTTGTCGGCTTGCTGAACCTGGAGAATTTACCCGTCGCGCATTTCTAAATGGAAAAATGGATCTTGCACAAGTCGAAGCAGTCGCCGATATAATTCATTCAACTTCAGAGGTTGGCTATCAAGTTGCTGTTCGTCAGTTAGCAGGGGGATTTAGTCGGAGGCTTAAAGAATTTAGGCAAAAATTGCTCGACGCTGCAAGTTTGCTTGAATTAGAATTAGATTTCGCCGAGGAAGGATTTGAATTTATCGATAGAAAAATTATCGAAAAATCACTTGACGAAGCAATAGCATTTTGCAAAGATTTGACTGAATCGTATCATTCTGCAGAAATAATGCGTTCTGGATACTATGTAGGGATTGCAGGCTATCCTAATTCAGGGAAATCCACTCTTTTTAATTCCCTACTTCAAAGGAAAAGAGCAATTGTAAGCGAAATTCCAGGCACAACTCGGGATTATTTAGAGGAGGCAATATTTATCGATGGCTTTACTGTTAAACTCATTGATACAGCTGGCTTGAGAAAAACCGAAGATATCGTTGAAATTGAAGGGATACGAATGGTTGAATCATTGCTTGAACAATCTAATATGATTTTAGTTTTAAACGATATTAGCAATGGAAGGGAAAATTCAGACCCACTTTTTCTTGAATTGAAAAAAAGGTACTCTAATTGCAAGGTTTTATTAATCCAAAATAAAATCGATTTAATCAACAAACTACCAACACCCAGAGATTTTGAAATATTTATTTCTGCCAAAAATAATATTGGTTTAGAAAAGATAAAAGAAGAAATAAGTAAAGAATTAAGAAAAGAAAGAAGTCATATAAACGATGTGTTAATAAACCAGCGCCATTATCTCCTTTTGAACAGAGCAAGCAAAGAGCTCATAAATGTTAAGGAAAGTCTTTGCTCGGGTTTAGGGAATGAACTTATTGCCGACGACATAAGGAAAGTTGTTCGAACTCTTGGTGAAATAGTAGGTGAAAATTTTAGCCAAGATGTTTTGAACAATATTTTCTCTCGATTTTGTATTGGTAAATAAATGTTCCACGTGGAACATTTTATAATATGGCTTATTATTTCTTTTTTTAAATCCTTAAAAAATATTAAATTTGTAGTCTTTATATTGTAAAATTTGGTGATGAAATGTTCGAATCATTCCCAGAAAAGTTTAACTATGCAGAGCTTGAACATCAAATATTAAATTTTTGGGAAAAAAATAAAATATTCGAAAAATCCCTTGAAATTCGAAAAAATTGTCCCTTCTTTAGTTTTTACGAAGGTCCACCAACTGTAAATGGTAAGCCTGGTTTGCATCACTTAATGGCTCGAACGATAAAAGATACAGTTTGCCGCTATAAAACTATGAGAGGCTACTATGTCCGGCGCCAGGCAGGTTGGGACACCCACGGTTTGCCGGTTGAAATTGCAGTTGAACAAATGCTGGGCTTTAAAGTAAAATCGGATATAGAAAAATTTGGTATAGATAAATTTAACCAAAAGTGCAAGGAATTTGTTTATTACAACATAGAAATGAACCAAGGCTGGCGCGATTTAACTCGAAGAATGGGTTATTGGCTAGACTTGGATAAAGCATATATAACTTGTACAAATGAATATATAGAATCTGTTTGGTGGGCATTGAAAAAATTCTTCGATAAGGGTTTAATTTATAAAGGATTTAAAGTAGTTCCACAATCACCAACTATTGAAACGCCATTAAGTAGTCACGAATTATCATTGGGATATAAAGAAGTTCGAGACCCAAATTTATTCATTATACCTAAAATTGTTAATTCTCCAATAAAAGAATTCGTTGGTTCACACTTATTGGTTTGGACAACAACTCCCTGGACTTTGCTTGCAAATGTAGCGATGGCAGTTGGCGAAGAAATTGATTATGTTTGGGTTGAAAATACACGAAAAATAAAAGATAAAGAAGAGAAATTTCTGCTTATACTTGCGGAAAGTCGCCTTTCGGTTTTGGATGGCGAAGTCAAAATTTTAGGAAAATTTAAAGGAAAAGACATAGTTGGAATTGAATACGAGCAAATTTTTAAATATGCAAAAATCGATAAAGACAAGTATCCAGATGCATTAAAAGTTTTGCCAGGAGATTTTGTATCCACAGAAGAAGGAAGTGGAATTGTTCATATTGCACCAGCATTTGGCGAGGATGACTACGAAATGTCGAAGAAATTCAAAATACCATTCCTTCAACCAGTAACTCCAAATGGACATTTTACGGAAGATATGGGAGAATTCGCTGGTCGTGCAATCAAGGACTTTATTTACCCAGACCGTAAGGAAGAAGGTGCAGACAGGGACATCGTAAAAGCATTAAAAACTATGGGGAAAGTTTACAGAGCCACATTCGATTATGTACATAGTTATCCTCATTGCTGGCGAACAGGAAACCCAATAATGTATTATGCACGTGAATCTTGGTTCATTAATTCTCCAGCATATCGAGATTTGATGATTGAACTAAACAAACAAATAAAATGGCAACCACCGGAAATTGGTTCGGGGCGTTTTGGAAATTGGCTTGCCGAAGTAAAAGAGTGGTCCCTTTCTCGAGATAGATATTGGGGAACCCCATTGCCAATTTGGGTAAGCGAAGATGGAACCGAAAGCTTTGCAATTGGTTCTATTGCAGAACTTAAAGAAGGATTTATGCTCGATGAAAATGGAAATCGAATAAATCTGAAAGATTCGAATATTGAAATAGACCTTCATCGCCCATTTGTAGATAAAATTTATTTCGAAAAAAATGGCAAAATTTTCAAGAGAGTACCAGAGGTAATAGATGTTTGGTTTGATTCAGGTTCAATGCCATTTGCTCAATTTCATTATCCTTTCGAAAATCAGGAATTATTCGAAAAAAGCTTCCCCGGAGACTTTATTGCTGAAGGTGTAGACCAAACTCGTGGATGGTTCTATACATTACACAATATCGCTGCGGCAATTTTCCAAAAACCAGCATTTAAAAATATTGTAGTGAATGAATTGATTCTCGACAAAAAAGGGGAAAAAATGTCAAAATCGAAGGGAAATGTAATAGACCCCTTCGAAGTAATGGAGGAATATTCAGCCGATGCTGTTCGCTGGTATTTGCTTGTTAATAACCCACCTTGGAAAGCAACACTATTCAATGAAGAGGATATCGAAAAAAGTATTCTTGCGGACTTTTTCCGTTCGCTTGTTAATTCTTATTCATTCTTTGCTCTTTATGCTAATATTGATCACTACACAGGTAAAGAAAAAGAAATACCAATTCAAGAAAGATTGGAAATAGACCGCTGGATTATTTCCCGTCTCAATACATTAATTCGGGACTTTGTGAAGTACATGGAGGACTTTGAACTAACTCGGGCATTCCGTTTGGTTCAAAGCTTCGTAATAGATGAACTTTCGAATTGGTATATTCGCCGAAATCGCCGTAGATTTTGGAAGGGAGAAAACGACAAAGAAAAATTATCGGCATATCAAACTTTACACAATGTACTTTTAAATGTTTGCATTTTGATGGCACCTGCTGCACCATTTTTATCGGAAGCGCTATACCAAAAGTTACGATTGGAAAATCAACCAGAATCTGTTCATTTGCTGGAAATACCCAAAGTTCAAGAAGACTTAATCGACAATGAACTCGAAGAAAAAATGTGGCTGGCTCAAACAATAGTTCGAATTGTACGAGCACTCCGAGAAAAAGCAAAAATAAGGACCCGCCAACCACTTTCAAGAATTTTAGTGCCAGTTCTTACCCCACAACAAAGAAGAAATATTCAGTATTTCGAAGATGTTATTAAAGAAGAAATAAATGTTAAAAAAATTGAATTTGTATCTGCAGATACTGAATTTGTTAAGAAAAAAGCAAAACCAAACTTTAAAGTTATTGGAAAAAAATTTGGAAAACTAACACAAAATGTAGCTAATCGAATAAAAGAACTTACTCACGAAGAAATAACCAAAATAGAAAAATTAGGAAATATCGAATTGGTATTAAATGACGAAAGTGTTAAAATTCAACCAGAAGATATTGAGGTATATAGCGATACAATAGAAGGCTGGTTAGTTGGAACAGAAGACAATATTACAGTTGCGCTCGATACACAAATCACCGAAGAATTACGCACTGAAGGAATAGCAAGGGAATTTATTAATAGAATTCAGAAACTTCGCAAAGATTCGAATTTCGATGTTACAAATAGAATCGAAATTTACGCTAAAGTCCCAGAAGAATTTATTGAACCACTTCTCAAATCTAAAGATTATATAAAAAACGAAACCCTAGCCGAAAAATTCGAATTGGTCGATAATTTAGTAAATCCAAACGAAATTGAAATAGATGAAATGAAATTGTTAATTTGCATTAAAAAGTGCGAAAATATATAATTAAGTATTTGCTAATAAATTAGTTTTTTATATATTGTGTTTTTTTGAAAGGATAGTTATGGCAGGGAAAAAAGAAAAAAAGGAACAATTAAAGCCAAAGAAAGAAGAAATAACAACCGAAACCAAACCTAAAAGAGTTTGCAAGCCACGCAAAAAACCTGTCGAAGAACCAGAAACACAAAAAACAACTTCTAAGCTAAAAGTTGATAATGGTTCGAAGGTTGTTGAAGTCGGAAAAGATAAATCCAAAAAGGATCAGAAAGAAAAAAAATCAACAAAAACAAAAGTAAATAAAATTGAAGGGAAAAAAGAGAAAGTTGTTGCAAAAGAAGCCGTAAATAAGCAAGAAGTTAAAACAAATAAAGAAAAGAAAACCAACAAAAATAAGAAAGCAACTGAAGAAACAAAGAATAAAAAAAGCAAAACAAAAGAACTCGCTTTAACAAAAGAAATTGAAAGTAAACCCAAAGCAAAAAGAGAAGAGAAAGAAGCAAAAACCAAAGTTAAATCAAAAACTGAAACAAAAGAAGAAGAAAAAAGTGAAAAATATAAAATTGAACTAGAAGAAGAGAAAATTGTAGCAAAAGAGACAAAACCACCAGTCAAGCCACAAGTTCGATATTCCGACGAGGACTTAGAAATTTTCCGTAAAAGGATTCTCGAGGTAAAAAAAGAGGCTCTTGAAGAGCTTGAAATGTTGAAGGAAAGACTCGAAGACCTTAATGCCTATGACCTTGCCGAAGAAGGTTCTATCTATTCTATGCATATGGCTGAACAAGGCTCCGAAATTTTTGAAAAAGAAAAAGTTTATGCCCAAATTCAAAGAATTAATGAATATATTAAAAAACTCGACGATGCATTGAAGCGAATAGATGACAAAACATATGGAATTTGCAGAGTTTGTGGAATATTAATTGCAAAGGAAAGACTCCTGGCAGTGCCAATTACAACTCTTTCCGCATCCTATAAAATTCATAAAAAGTGTCCCAAAGACGGAATCGATAGAATCGAACCACTCGTCAAATAGTTGCTGGAGTTGAATTGATTTTTTTTGAACGATTCACCATTTTACAACAAAGAATTTTTCAAAAATTCACTTTTGAATTTTTCTTTCAAATATTAATATTACTTAAAGCAAACCTTTTTTTATTTTTTCGTCTTTTTTTATTTAGTTTAAAGAAATATGAAGAAGCAAACATTATTACTCTTTTGCATTGTTTTTTTATTGATACTATCAGACCAAATCTCGAAGTATTTGATATATAAGCATTTTAATGTTCAACATATTGGCAAAGAAAGTTACATTGTTCCAAATCCTGAATCGGAAATTAATGTGATTGGTGAGTTAGTAAAATTTGTTTATGTAGAAAATGCCGGTATGGCTCTTGGTATTCAATTTGGTAAGTTCAAGGTTATTTTAAGCTTATTTTCATCATTTGCAAGCATTTTACTCTTCTGGTTGATTTTGCGAATTCAAGATTATTCTTTCATAATTCAGTTAGCGTTTGGTCTTATTCTTGCTGGAGCAATTGGCAATCTTATCGACAGGGTTTTTTATGGACTTATTTTTGGTTATGCCCCCTTATTCTATGGTCGGGTCATTGATTTTATTCAAGTAGATATTCCCGACATTCGAATTGGGAATTTAATAAACTATACACATTGGCCAGTGTTTAATATTGCAGATTCGTGTGTTTCAATTGGAGTTGTTTTATTGATTATTTTTAACAAAAAACTTCCAAATTTTTCCAATATTTTCCGAAAAAGTTCGGAAAGAATTCCGAAATGAACCAGAACGAAACTGTAATTTCAAACCAAAATGGTTTTTACATTGTTGAGCATAAAATAGTTGTCCCACCCGGAAAAGTTCCAGAAAGAATCGATACATTTCTTGCAAGACATTTGCGAAATGTATCAAGAACTAAAATTCAAAAGGCGATTGAAAATTCTGAAGTTACAATTAATGGTAATCCTGCTAAGGCAAATCGAAAAGTAAAACCAAACGATATTATTATTTGCCGTTTGCGACGACTTCCCCCTTTAAAATTAATCCCCGAAAACATTCCCCTCGATATTATTTATGAGGATGATTACCTGATGGTAATAAATAAACCAGCAGGCATTGTAACGCATCCTGGCTATGGCAATAGAACAGGAACTCTTGTCAATGCAGTTTTATATCATCTTGGTTATCGCGAGGAAATAGAAATATCAGGGGAAAGTATGGAGGAACTCGAAGAGGACCAAGACGAAGGTCGAATCTTTGCCTCGAAAGAAATTCGCCCAGGAATTGTTCACCGACTTGATAAAAACACAACTGGCTTGCTTGTAGTTTCGAAAGACCCAACTATTCATCAACATCTTTCAGAGCAATTTGCAAAACGAACTGTTGAACGATATTATTATGCAATAGTCTGGGGAAATTTCAAAGAAGATTTTGGAACTTATGAAGGGGATATCGGTCGTTCAACCCGCGATAGAAAACTTTTTGCCGTTGTTCGCCTTAATGGCAAACCAGCAATTACCGATTATTGGGTGGAAAAACGTTTCGAATATCTAACCTTGGTCAAAATTAAATTGCGAACAGGCAGGACACATCAAATTCGTGTTCACTTTTCACACAACAAGCACCCAGTTTTCGGTGACCCTTCTTATGGAGGGAATTCGGTCGTTTATGGTGGCCATAGCATTCGCTTCAAACAATTTGCATCTAAGCTTTTGAAATCTATAGACCGCCAAATGTTGCATGCAAAGACGCTTGGCTTCTACCATCCTATTTTAAAAAAGAAAATGTTTTTCGAAGTAGATTTCCCAGATGATTTCAAAATGGTTTTGGATGAATTGAATAAATTTTTTGAAGAATATTAAAAAAGAAAACATATTAAAAAACACTAATCCGTTTTTCCGAAAATAAAAGATTGAAAATAAAAAAGGCACGCTCGAGGAGCGTGCCCTTTGTTTCAACAACAATCTACCTTTTAATAGGATAAGGCGGAACCTTCGGTATTTGTGGTTTCGTATTGGTTTTCATTTCTTCAAAGATAATTTCAATAGCTTTATTAAGTTGTTGGTCGATACCTTGATATTCAAGATATGGGTCATTATCAACTTCAATATCTGGGGTTAAACCTTCACCTTCCAAAATCCATTTGCCATTGGCACCGAAGTTTGCGAACTCAGGTCGCATCAAATAACCTCCATCGAGGAAAGGTAGTGAACCACGAATACCAATAACACCACCCCAAGTCCTTTTACCAATAACTTTTCCAATGCCAAGGGTTTTGAATTGATAAGGGAACAAGTCTCCATCCGATGCCGAAAGTTCATTAACCAAACAAACCATTGGTCCAGTCATAACAGCATCGGGATTTGTCATAACGACTTCTTGGTTACGAGCGTTTTTAGCAACCACAAGTATTCTTCGCAATCTTTCTATAATCATTGGAGAAACATTTCCTCCGCCATTAAATCTGTCGTCGATAATCAATCCTTCTTTTCGAACTTGGGGATAAAAATACTTAACAAATTCATTCAAACCATTGTCCAGCCCCATATCGGGAATATGGATATAACCTATTCTACCATTAGTTTTGCTTTCAACATAATTACGATTATATTCTACCCAATCCAAATAGCGAAGCCCAGCCTCGCTCGATATTGTTTTCACAACATATTCTTTCGCTCCATCCATGGTAGGTTTGCTGTTAACTTTTATCTTAACATATTTGTTGCTCTTGTTTAAAAGAGCCTTGAATGGAGTAGTTTCTTTCGAAAGCCTGACTCCGTCGATTTCTAATAAAAATTCACCTTCTTTAATGTTTACGCCCGGTTCAGTTAATGGGGACCGAGTTTTCTCTTTCCAGTTTTGCCCCTTGTAAATCTTTTTAATCTTATAAAAACCAGATGCAGAATCAAATTCGTAATCAGCTCCAAGCAACCCAATAGGTACTGGATCAACCTTTGGCATATCCCCACCGCCAACGTATGCATGGCCAACATTTAACTCGCCGATCATTTCTCCAATTATATAAGTCAAATCGAAACGATGTCGGCAAAATGGCAAAAGTTCAGCATATTTTTCTTTAATTGCTTTCCAATCCAATCCATGCATATTTGGGTCGTAAAAGAAATCGCGCATTTGGCGCCAACTCTCATCGAAAATCTGTGTCCATTCGGCTCGAGGGTCAACTAAAACTGTCATTTCATTTAAATCCAGCTTGCCTTTGTCTGTTCCAATTTTATCCTTTAAATCAGTAATGTAATAATCTTTATCCTTTTTAAAAATAATTTTCTTTCCATCGAATGAAATTTCGTATTGATTGAAATCGCCAACTTCGGTTTCTTTCTTGGTTTCAATGTCAAAGACATAAAACTTGGGTGATTGACTCGAGGAAGACCGAACGTAATAAAGTTTATTACCAATCGAACGTAAATTCCGATATTCGCCATTTGGAACTGGAAAATCAAAAACTCTTTCAGTTATGCCATCGAAGTCAATTACAACATTAACATTACTTTTACCTTCGTCTTTTAGGTCTTTAGTTTCCTTGGATTTCTTTCTTTTATCCTTCTGTTCTTCTTCGGGTTTCGGTTTTTCCTCACCTTTTGGTTTCTCTTCATCGAAGGCAAAAGGGGAAGGAGTATCCTTTTGCAAAGTTACCCCATAAATTTTGCTCATATCCCGATATTGAAAGTTCCATTCGAAAGCACCTACACTGGCTTTGAAAGTTCTATCGGAAGCAAAGAACAAATATTTCCCGTCGGAAGAAAATTCAGGGGCATAACTGGCAAAAAATTCACTTGTTACCTGACGGGTTTCACCAGTTTCTAATGAATAAATGTAAATCACAGGAAAATCAGTTTCCAAATAGTCCACAAAAGCAACCCATCGGTTATCGGGCGACCAAGTGAAATCAGTAATTTCCCAAACTTTGGATTTTCTAATTGTTGTTATCTTTTTTGTTTCTATATCAATAATATATAATTGCATAAGTTTATCGGTGCAAAGAAGCTTTTTGCTATCGGGCGACCACTTTAAGAAATAACGATATGTCTTTGCATTTTTGGTCAACTGAATTTCACTGCTTCCATCAGGTTTAGAAATATAAACCTCGGTTTCACCACTTTTGTCGCTAATATATGCAATCCATTCTCCATTCGGACTCCAAACAGGAGAGCGGTCGTGAACATTAGGAGTTTGCGTAATATTTCGAATTAACCCTTTTTCTGCTGGAACAGTAAATATTTCTCCACGAGCGGAAAATAAACCACGAGAACCATCGGGGGATATTTCGAACGAATGAATTTGCTCTTTAACATTTTTGAACCTTGGTCGCAAATCTGGAAAATCTTCGGCAATTTCTATTGTTACTTTTTCATACTTATCTGTATTTGGGTCAAGCAAATATATGTAGCCACCATTTTCGAAAACAATGTAGTTGCTTCCAACTGAAGGGAATTTAACATCATATTTGTCGAAATTAGTAACTTTTTTTGTCTGCTTCGTATTCAAATCATAACAAAAGATGTTCATAGTGTGGTCGCGGTCGGAAAGAAAATAAATTTTGTTCTTAAACCACATTGGGATAATATCTTGTGCAGGATTATTAGTAATGTTTTCAATCTTCTTTGTGTTAAAATCGAAAATCCAAATGTCGTCGGCTTGACCACCACGATATCTTTTCCAAGTTCGGAATTCTCTGAAAACTCTGTTGTAAGCAATTTTGTTACCGTCTGGGGAAAGCGAAGCGAAACCTGCGCGGGGTAGGGGAAGTTCAACTGGTAAACCTCCATCTTTCGAAACGTAGAAAAGTTTACCGCTCCAAGAATGCCACCAATTGGAACGAGAACGATAAAGTATTTTACTACCATCGGGTGTCCAACCCATAATGATTTTGTCGGGTCCCATCCGTTCGGGAACATTTGGTAAATCCATAGAATAAGTTAATCTTTTTGGCTCGCCACCCTCTGTAGGAATAATATAAACATCGCGATTCCCGTCATATTCCCCCGAAAAAGCAATATATTTTCCATCGGGCGAAAAGCGAGGGAACAACTCAAGTCCTTCGGAAGTTGTTATTCTTCGTGCAATCCCACCACTTATGCCAACAACGTATAAATCGCCAGCGTAAACAAAAACTATTTTGTCCTTCGATGCATTAGGAAACCTAAGCAAGCGAGCTTCTTCGGCATTAATTGTTTTGGAAAAAACACAAACAAAAAATAAAATAGCAAAAAGCCTTTTTACCATAATTTAACCCTTTTATAACATTACATTAACATTAACTAAAAGTTTCCTTATTTTATCCAATTCTTCATCGTTGAATTTATTTCTTCGCAATTGAACTTGCTTTAAGTTTACAAGTCGGCGAATATCTTCTGGAATAGTTTTCAAATTATTATTGTTTGCAGAAAGAATTTGCAAATTCCCCAAATTGAAAAATTCTGGTGGGAATTCTTCCAATTCATTGAAGCTTAAGTTCAAAGTGTAAAGATTCGTCAGATTTCCAATTTCTTTTGGTAAGGTCTTTAATTTATTTTTGGAAATGTCCAACTGTTTCAATCCAGTTAACTTAAAGATTTCCGGTGGAAGGCTTGTCAAAACACAATTGCTCAGCTTCAAATTTTCCAAATTCGATAAATTTTCTATGCCTTTGAGATTGAGGTTTTTATTATTGCTTAAATTTAAAACTCTTAATGTCTTTATTTCATAAATTTCAACTGGAAACTTTTCGCTTCTGTTATCATTAAAAATTAGAGTTGATAAAACACGAAAGCCATCGGGATTGCGTGGAAACGAGGATATAGCATTCCCACCTATATCGAGTGTTACTAAAGATTTCAAATTAGAAAATTGCGGATGTATGTATTTAATGTTATTGTTGTTTATTTTAAGAAAGTTTAAGAATTCGAGCGCGGCGATTTCTTTTCCAAGAGTATCAATTTCATTATTAGAAATCATCAATCTTCTCAATTGGGTGAATTTGGAAATATTTCCACTTAATTTCTTTATTTTATTGTTCGAAACGTTCAATGTATTCAATTTTGCAGGATTTGGAAGCTCGGGAAAATTTACTAATTGATTTGAGCTTAAATCAAGATTTTCTAAATCTGGAAGGTCTAAATTTTGAAACTTGGTAATGTTGTTTTTGGAAAGGTTCAAAGTCTTTAGTTTCGGAAGTTGAATCAATTTTTCGGGCATTGTTGCTATTTGATTTTCGGATAAGTCCAATGTTTCAAGATTTGGTAAAGTACTTAAAACTTCTGGAAATTTATTCAACTTGTTTTTAGCCAGTTTTAAAACTTTTAAATTTTGAAGTTTGGAAATTTCATTTGGAATAGAGGAAATTTGGTTTCGGGAAAGGTCGAGTACTTCGAGTGCTTGAAACTTTTCTATTGTGGAGGGAATTTCTGTGATGTTTTTACCAATAAGTACAAGGCTTTTCAATTCACTTGCTTGCGCAAGGGCCTCTTCAAAAGAATTGAACCGTTGCTGTTGCAAAGGAGGCAATCTTTTTGCTTTCGCTGTATCCAATCTCATACTTTCTTTGTTTTGAGCATACAAAATAAAGACAAGCATAAAAGTTAAAACACCGAAAAGCAAAGCCTTTCTAATCATAAAAACCTCCAAAATTTAAAACACAAAAACGATAAACGAAATGAAATATTATTGCTTAACTTTTTGAGATTTATACTCAACCGCAAGTCTTTTTTCGAAATAACGAGCAATTCGAATAAAAGGTAAACCAAGAAGAAGATATAAGATAGCCGTAATAATACCAGTTCCTAAATAATCATAATAAGCCGAAGCAATTTGGTTATAAACTTTTGTTAATTCAATCATCGTAATTACAGAAACTAAACTTGAATCTTTCAGAAGTGAAATGAAATCGTTGGTCACTGGTGGAATTACAATTCGAATAGCTTGAGGAAGTATCACATATCGTACTGCTTGAAATTTAGTCATACCAAGCGAAATAGCAGCTTCCATTTGCCCTTTGGGAATGGCAAAAAACCCCGAACGATAGACTTCGGCTTCATAAGCAGCATAGTTCAATCCAAGACCTAAAATAGCAGCAAGAAATGGCGAAAGTTTTATTCCAATTGATGGTAAGGCATAGAAAATCAAATATAATTGAATCAAAAGTGGTGTACCACGAATAATTTCGATATAAGAAACAGCAAGCCAAGAAAGAATTTTACCACCATATATCCGAAGTAAAGCAATAATCAAACCTGTTACAATTGCAAGGAACATTGCAAGTATCGAAAGTCCTAATGTAATCAAAGCTGCTTCTAAAAACACAGGTAAGAATTTATAATACAAATCTATTCTTTCTAGGAACTTGCTTTTCTTGCCAACACTTTCAATGAAATATTGATATTTTTTTGGGGGAACGTTCGTTGGAGTATAGTCATCCAAGTAAGTTTCCATCATATAGTTCCACAAATTCCAGCTGTCAAGAATCTCCCGCAGTTTGCCATTCCTTTGAATCACATCGATTGCATAATTGAGTTCCTGCAAAAGCACAGTGTCTTCCTTGCGTAATGCAATACCATAGGTAACTTCTCCTATTGGTTGCCCAACCATCTCGAATTCAGGATTGACAGCAGTATAATATATTGCTATTGGTGCATCGACAAGAACAGCTTCTATTCGGCCATTTTTCATATCAACGAAGGCATTTACTTCGCCCTCGTAGGTAAGCACATCAATTCCACCTTTTGCCCTTAAAATTCTTTCTGCCAAGGAATTTTTAAGTGCCCCAACTTTCCTTCCTACAAGGTCGGACAAACTGTTGATATACGTAACACCTTTCATTACAACTAATTGCTCATAGGTGATGTAATAAGGTATCGTAAAATTAACTTCTTTCTTCCTGTCGTCTGTAATTTCCAAACCGTTGATTGCAATGTCGTAATCACCTCGATATAATCCTGGGATTAAGCCATCCCATTGGTTTTGAACAAATTTGGTCTGAACACCAAGAACTTCAGCAATGGCATTTACAATATCAACTTCAAAACCAATAATATTCGAAGGGATTTTGGGGTCTTGGAAAATATAAGGAGCATTACTTTCGGCATCGGCAGCCCACCGAAGAACCTTTAGCTCACTATTTTCGGAAGAAAAACTTGGAAAAACCAAAACAAATAATAGAAAAAAAGGAAGGAAAGCATTTTTTTTCATACTCATTCTCGGAATAAACGAACATAAGCCTCGGTTCGAGGGTCTGAAGGACTATCAAATATCTTATCTGGTGATCCGATTTCAATAATTTCGCCGTCTTCCATATAAATCACAAAATCGGATGCAGAACGAGCAAAGTTCATTGCGTGAGTAACAACTATTTGGGTCATTCCTTCTTTGTCAAGGTCTCTCATCACATTTAATACTTCGCCAACTAGCTCGGGATCCAGAGCTGATGTTGGTTCATCATATAACATAATTTCAGGATTCAAAGCTAATGCACGAGCAATAGCAACGCGTTGAGATTGACCACCAGAAAGTTGATAGGGATATCTATTTTCGAAACCTTTTAATCCGACTTTTTCAAGAAGTACCTTGGCTTTTTCAATTGCTTGCTCGCGGGGTTCTTTCTTCACAACAATTGGCGCAATAATTAGATTTTCGAGAACTGTAAGATGTGGAAATAAATTCAATGTTTGAAAAAGCATTCCAACCTTTTGCCTAATTTTTTGCGATTTTACTTTAAAATCATTCTCCTCTTGCTTGAGCGAATTATGTTTAGAATAGTTATTGTTCCGTACAATTTCGATATCAGAAACGCGAAGATAGCCAGACTCAAAGATTTCCAAGCAATTAATACATCTTAAAAGTGTGGTTTTTCCACATCCTGAACGACCAATTATAGAAACCAACTCGCCTTGTTGAACAGAAAAAGAAATGTCCTTCAAGATAAGCAAATTTTCCTTTTTCTTGGTCAAATTCTTAACTTCTAAAATCACCTCGTTCAATTTAGTATATTGATTTTATAGAAACTTAAAATTAACTTTTTTTTCTGGCTTAACCAAAAGACAAGTAAATTTTTTCGCAGCTATTCAAACAACAAAAAAATGTATGTTCTGCAATGCTTTTAAGTGAAATACGTTTTTAATAAATCTTATTGCGGACTATGATTAGTACTCCAAAATCACTTAGGCTTCAAATAGCATTGCTTGGTAGAACAAATGTTGGGAAATCAAGCTTTCTGAACTTGATTGCCAATCAGGATATTTCAATTGTGTCCCCAATTCCTGGAACTACCACCGACATAGTTGAAAAACCTATAGAATTGCTTCCAGTTGGTCCAGTGAATATCATCGATACAGGCGGAATCGATGACCAAAGTATTCTTTCGCAAAAGCGAATTGAAAGAACAAAGAAAATTTACGATAGAGCCGACATTATTGTTCTGGTTGTCGAACCAAATAAATGGACAGAATTCGAAGAACAAATCGCACTGACTGCAAAAGAAAAAAATATTCCTTTGATTATTATTATTAACAAGATTGATTTAGAGATACCAGACAAAGAATTCATTGATATAATTAAATCCCACACCGAAGATTATCTGCAAGTTTTTTCTATAGATAAAAGCAAATATGATGAATACCTTAACTCGTTCAAAAAAATTTTACTTAAAATAGTTGAAGCACTTGACCAAAAAACAATTCAACTTCTTGGAGATATTTTACCTCCCAATGCATTAGTTGTTTTAATTGTTCCAATCGACAGCCAAGCACCAAAAGGAAGATTGATTCTTCCACAAGTTCAAGCTATTCGAGAGATTTTGGACAATAATTCTGCTGCTTTTGTTGTTAAGGACACCGAATACGGCCAATTTTTAACTTATTTAAGTCGCTCACCCGATTTGGTTGTTTGCGACTCACAAGTCGTAGATAAAATGGTAGCCGAGACACCACAAAATATCAAATGTACAACATTTTCCATTTTATTTTGCCGATACAAAGGCGATTTAAGAGAAGAAGTTATTGGTTCAACATATATCGACACTTTACAGAATGGGGATAAAATATTAATTGCCGAGGCTTGTAGTCATCATCCTTTGCAAGACGACATCGGGCGAATAAAAATTCCACGCTGGATTCAACAATATACAGGTAAAAATCTACAATTCGACATTGCTGTTGGGAGGGATTTCCCGGATGATTTAAATAAATATAAACTGATAATCCATTGTGGTTCTTGTATGCTTACTCGCAGAGAAAAATTAAACCGAATTGCCAAAGCTAAAGAAGTGGGTGTTCCAATTACCAATTATGGAATCGTAATTTCCAAAAGCAAAGGAGTATTGGAAAGGGTGCTTTCTCCTTTTCCGGATATATTGAAAGAATACATTGAATATTTGAAAGAAACAAAAAAGGTTGTATCTTTGTAACTTATGGTTTGGGAAAAAGCAAAAAAAAGTCAACTTAATTATTTGGAAATGCATCCCTTTCGCAAATATAACCATAAAACAAGAGAGGGAGAGTTAGTCGATGTCCTTGTACCACGCTTCACAAGCAAGTTTGCTCAAAAATTTATCTTACCGAAAATGCGAAATCCCTACATTCGTGCTAATCTTGATGAAATTGGAAGTTATCTTTGGATTAACATTGATGGTAAAAGTAAAGTGTCGGAACTTATAGAAAAAATGAGAGAAAAATATTCAGAAAAAGTAGAACCTGCCACCGAGCGTGTTCTCCTTTTTTTAACACAACTTTATAAAGCTGGTTTTATTGATTTTTATGAACTAAAAGAAAGGTAAATTATGGGAGAAATTTTAGGAAATCTTGAACCAAAACTTGTCTGGGACATTTTCGAAGAAATCACTCAGATTCCGCGACCTTCGAAGCGAGAAGAGAAAATAATCGCCTATGTGAAAGAATTCGCAAAAAAACACAATCTTGAGTTCAAGCAGGATAAACTCGGCAACATAGTAATAAAAAAGCCTGCAACAAAAGGGATGGAAAACCAAAAGCCTGTTGTTTTACAAGGTCATCTTGATATGGTTTGCGAAAAGAATGCCGACGTTGAACACGATTTTCTTAACGACCCTATTCAACCATATGTTGAGGGTGATTGGGTAAAAGCAAAAGGCACAACTCTTGGAGCCGACAACGGAATTGGAGTTGCTATGGGGCTTGCAGTTCTTGCCTCGAATGAAATCGAACACCCAAATCTTGAAGTGCTGCTTACTTTGGATGAAGAAACTGGGCTAACTGGTGCACAACAATTAGGAACTGACTTGCTTGAGGGGCAAATTTTACTTAACCTTGATTCAGAAGAGGAAGGTACATTTATTATTGGTTGTGCTGGCGGAATGAACACCTCTGGCTCTTTTTATTATGAATCTGAACCTATCCCAGTAAACCACATTGCATATAAGGTTTCTTTAAAAGGTTTGCAAGGGGGTCATTCAGGTTTGGAAATAGGCGACGGCAGAGGAAATGCTATAAAACTTCTCAATCGCTTTCTTTGGAGCTTAAGTAAATTGATTGATTTCAGGCTTGCATCTTTCGACGGTGGAAATGCACACAATGCCATCCCTCGCGAGGCTTTTGCAACCATTACTTTTCATCAAAACGATGAAATTTCTTTCCATTCGTTTGTCGATAAATTCAGACAAGTGCTGATTACTGAGTGGAAATCAAAAGAACCTAAAATTGAACTTTTATATGAAAAAGTTGAACTACCAAACCAAGTTGTAAGCAAAGAAATACAGAAAAAACTACTATCTGCAATTTATTCTCTTCCGCACGGTGTCGTTCGGTATAGTCCAGAAGTAAAGGGTTTGGTCCAAACATCAACTAATCTTGCTGTTATCAACACAAAATCAAATGAAATATTTGTTTTGACAAGCCAAAGAAGCTCAATAGAAACTGAAAAATACGAAATCGCCAATCAAGTTAAAATTGTCTTTGAGCTTGCGGGTGCTTTGCCTCGCCATGGCGAAGGCTATCCAAGCTGGCAACCCAATTTAAATTCAGCTATCCTTAACGTAGCCAAACAAATTTATCAAAATATGTATCAAAAAGAACCAAAAATCGAAATTATCCATGCTGGTCTTGAATGCGGTTTGATTGGAGAAAAATACCCTAGAATGGATATGATATCTTTCGGTCCCAATCTGAAAGATGTTCATTCTCCAGCAGAAAAAGTACAAATTTCATCTGTTAAAAACGTCTGGAACTTCCTTATTGAAATCCTTAAAAACATCCCAGAAAAGCAATAAATTAAATAATGCCCTAAAAGCAAAAAGGGACGGTTCTAAATGAAAACCGTCCCTTTCTTTGTTTTAAATGTGGATAATTATTTCTTTCCACGCAAAAGGTTTAAAGCGGAACCGGCCTTGAACCATTCGATTTGTGTTTCGCTATAACTATGATTTACAAGGAACTCCTCGGAAGAACCATCCTTATGGTGCAAAACAACTTTTAATGGTTTTCCTGGAGCAAATTCTTTCAAGCCAATAATATCGAAAATGTCGTCTTCTTGGATTTTGTCATAATCTTCTTTATTTGCGAAAGTAAGAGCAAGAACACCTTGCTTTTTTAGGTTTGTTTCGTGAATACGAGCAAAGGATTTCGCTAAGATTGCTTTAACACCAAGATAACGTGGTTCCATAGCAGCATGTTCCCGAGATGAGCCTTCACCATAATTTTCGTCCCCCACGACTATTGTTCCAATACCTTTTGATTTGTAAAAGCGTTGGACTTCGGGAACAGAACCATATTCACCAGTCAATTGATTCTTTACAGAATTTGTTTTATCATTGAAATAATTCACTGCCCCAATTAGCAAATTATTCGAAATATTATCCAAATGCCCACGATAACGCAACCAAGGTCCAGCCATTGAAATATGGTCTGTTGTACATTTCCCTTTTACTTTAATTAACAAGCGAAGACCAATAAAATCATTCCCATCCCAAGGTTCAAAAGGTTGAAGAAGCTGCAAGCGTTCCGAATTTGGATTGATTTTAATTTCGATAGAAGAACCATCTTCAGCTGGAGCTTGATACCCATGTTCTTTGACATCAAATCCACGAGGTGGAAGTTCAAAGCCACTTGGGTCCTCGAGCATTATTTTTTCCCCTTTTTCGTTTACAAGAAAGTCTTTCAAAGGATTAAATTTTAATGTGCCAGCCAAAGCAAATGCTGTAACAATTTCTGGTGAAGCAACGAAACTATGAGTATTTGGATTTCCATCGTTTCTTTTAGCAAAATTTCTATTGAATGAGGTTAAAATAGAATTGGGTTCATCTTTGCCAATATCACTGCGTTGCCATTGTCCAATACAAGGACCACAAGCATTAGCCAAGACTGTCCCACCAATCTTTTCGAATATCTCGATAAAGCCATCTCGCTCAATTGTATAGCGAATTTGTTCACTTCCTGGGGTAATTAGAAAATAGGATTTAGCTTTTAAACCTTTTTCTAAGGCATGCTTTGCAATCGAGGCAGAGCGAGAAATGTCCTCGTAAGAAGAATTTGTGCAAGAACCAATCAATCCAGCGGAAAGTTTTTCGGGCCAACCATTTTTTTCGACAGCTTCGGCAAATTTGCTCAAGGGCCATGCTACATCGGGCGAAAATGGTCCATTGATATGAGGTTCTAACTCATCCAAATTAATTTCAATCACTTGGTCAAAATACTTTTCGGGGTTTTGATAAACTTCTTCATCGCCTGTTAAATAATCTTTCAATTGGTTAGCAAGTTCAGCAACTTGGCTACGCCCTGTTGCAACAAGATATTCATACATTTTTTGGTCGTATCCGAATATTGAGGTTGTTGCACCAACTTCGGCTCCCATATTGCAAATTGTTCCTTTTCCAGTACAAGAAATGGATTTGGCTCCTTCTCCAAAATATTCAATAATTGCACCTGTGCCCCCTTTAACAGTCAAAATACCAGCAACCTTTAGAATTACATCTTTTGGAGAGGTCCACCGTTGCAATTTTCCTATCAACCGAATACCAATTAGTTTAGGCATTCGTAATTCCCAGGGCATACCTGCCATAACATCAACGGCATCGGCACCGCCAACACCAATAGCAACCATTCCCAAACCACCTGCGTTTACAGTATGAGAATCTGTTCCAATCATCATACCACCGGGGAAAGCATAATTTTCAAGCAAAACCTGGTGAATAATACCAGCACCAGGTTTCCAAAATCCTATCCCATATTTTTGCGAAACAGAAGACAAAAAGTCATAAACTTCTTTATTTAAACCCAAGGCATACTCTAAGTCGTCCTTTGCACCATTTCGAGCAATAATCAAATGGTCGCAATGAACGGTTGTTGGAACAGCTGTTCGTGGTAAACCAGCAGAAATGAACTGCAACAAAGCCATCTGAGCAGTTGCATCTTGCATTGCAACCCTATCGGGACGGAAATTAACATAATCGACCCCTCGCTTGTATTCTTTTATCTCATCGGTATTGTATAAATGTGCATACAATATCTTTTCGGCAAGTGTCAATGGTCTTTTTAAAATTGCTTTGGCAAGTTCTACTCGCTTTGCAAATGTTGAGTATACACTTTGAATTAAATCAAAATCGAAAAGCATTTTATCACCTATATTTTTCTTAAAAAATGCAATTTAAAAAAGATACCTATTTTCAAATCATAAAAAAACAACACAAACGACATAAAATTTTTCAAGGCTTATGAAATTTACAATCTCCTAATTAAGGATAAAAAATTCAATGAAACAAGTAAATCATTAAAAAATAAATGATTTTTGAAAAATTCAATTTGATTTATTGATATTTACAATTGTTTTTTTTATTATTTTTGTTTTTTATACTTAAATCAATTTTTTAAAAGCATTTGTAATTAGGTGAGCAAAATGGAACAAAACAATCTTAACGCTTCGCAAACAGAAACTCAATCTGAATCGATGATTCAAAATCCACAAACCGCAATTTCAAGTGAGCAACCAAAAGTAGATACTGAACAAGCCGAAAGTTCGGGAACCACTTCTTCCGGAATAACGAACGAACCTACTCAAAGCACTGAACAACAACAATCAACAACAGAAACACTAAAAAACCAAGCTGAACAAACTCAAACTGCCCAACAAACAACACTTCAACAAGAAAGGGAAATTCGACGAAGTAAGCGGGCACGCTTAATGCAAGCATTCGCCGAAATCAAACAAGCTTTTAATGACAACCAACCAATTGAAGTCAATGTTTACAGCAGAGTTCGTGGGGGCTTAAGAGTTTTCTACAAAGAGGCTCCATTGTTTCTACCCGCCTCACATTTCCATCTAAAAAAATCCCCAACCGACGAGGAACTTCTCGAAGTAGTAGGAAAAAACATTAAAGTAAAGATTCACGAAATTCAGGAATACGACGAAGGCAGTATGGCAGTCATAGTTAGCCGAAAGGAATTGCTCGAAGATGAACTTTGGGGCAGTTTGAAAGTTAACCAAATTGTTGAAGGTAAAGTGAGTTCTATAGCACCTTTTGGTGTTTTTATAGATATTGGTGGAGTCGAAGGATTAATTCATATCAGTCGTCTTGCACCCTATAGAATTGACAACTTAAGAGATCATTTCAAAATAGGCGATACACTGAAAGCAGTTATCATTGAAGTTGATAAAGATAACAGGCGAGTTGCTTTAAGCCGAAAAGAACTAATCGACACAAAACAATGGGCGGCAAACCCAGAAAAATATGGAGTTGGAACTCGGCACACTGGAATAGTTCGTCGATTGACCGAGTTCGGAGCTTTCGTCGAACTCGAGCCTATGGTCGAAGGTTTATTGCGAACACCAGAAATTTCTTGGACACGCAGATTGCGAAGACCTGGCGATATGTTAAAAGTTGGGGACAAAATTGAAGTTGTTGTAATCGATTTTAATGCTGAAAAGAAGACAATTTCATTAAGTATGAAGAAGACACAAGAAAATCCTTGGCCCAAATTACACGAAAAATATCCAATCAATTCATCTTACGAAGGTAAAGTTATTCAGGTTGTTCCCCAAGGTTGTGTGGTTTCAATTTCTCCAGAACTTGATGGATTCTTACCACGAAGTAAAATGAAAAGAATTCTTCGTGGAAATAAAATACCTTTAAAACAAGGCGACAAAATAAAAGTATACATTGTAGATATTGTTCCCGAAGAAGAGTCACTTATTCTTGGCCTGGTCGAAGAGGAAGAAGACGAATATAAACCACAACAACAAAACCAAAAGCGAAACCCCAATCTTAAAAATTACGAAACAAAACCATTAAGCTCCGGAATTTCTATTATGGATATGCTATCCGACGAAGAACGCGAAACCTTGATGAAAAGCTTGAAGAAATAATTATTAAAACATAAATTCTTTTAAAATCTCAAAGTGAAATTTAGCCCACGAAGGCTTAAAAAGGAAGATTTTGATAATATTAACAAAGCACTTAAAGAATTTTACATTGAGCGTCCAAATTCTTATGGTCTCCTTGAACGACCCCAATCCGTTTATTTAGAATATGCTAACTTTATTGCAAAGATTGTCCAAGATAAAAACAGAAAAATTCTTGATGTAGGTTCTGGAACTTGGCGTATCCCCGATACAATTGCTGAGTACGGCTTCGAAGAAGTAGTCGGTTTGGACTATTTTTCACAGGAAAAAATTCAAGAATATTCAGCAAAAATCTCGAATAAAAATGCTCGCCTCGTTCCATACCAAGACGATTCGATACCTTTCGAATCTGAATATTTCGATGCAGTTTCAACTTTATGTGTTTTGGAACACATAATTTTTGTCGAAAAATTCCTTTACGAAGTTCATCGTATATTAAAACCGAAAGGCTTCGTAATAATACTTTGTCCAAACTGGTCAGGAATAAACGCTTATATAAATGGTTTACTTCATATATTAACAAAAAAGGATAGATTTTGGCAGCTAAACAATGTATTGGATGCAGTTGCTGGCATCTTTCGTAGCATTAAGTGGTACATCGAAAACTTGATTTCAAAAGAACCTCGTTTTATTATGATTTATCCAAGGATGAAAAATGGTAAAATTGATTTCGAAAGAAGTGACGACGACGCAGTACATCTTTGCCAACCTTTATCCATTAAAAAATTTTTCAAAAAACTAAATTACCGTGTTATTCACTACAATAGAGGTTTTGGTTCAACAAAATATACTTTGATTTTCAACAAGATTTTCCCTTCGCTTGCTTCAACAAATGTTTTGGTTTTTCAAAAGAAGGCAAATTAAAATAATTTAGCCTATTGCTTTATCCAAAGAACCTTATAAAATCTTTCAATATTACCAGAAGAAAGTTGAATAAAGTACAAGACAGAATTAAAATCATTAAAATTAGTTAGATATTTGTTCCGCCCTTGCACCAAGTATTCATTCTTTTCCAATAATAACAGGCAGCTTGTATTTGTCACTTTGATCTTATAAAAGCCACTTTCTGGTAATTCCAAATCAATAATTGGATTACTAAAAACAAATTCTCACAATTTTGGTTATATCTTTATTCTTACGAAGATGAGATCATTCTACGAAAATATGTGCAAAAACTCCAAGAGAAGAATTCGTGACGCTCGTAAGCATTGCCATTTGCAGAAGTGAATCCAATAAAACTTAATCCTTTCTCGCTACCTATTAATCTCTCGATTTCAATGTCTTTTACTAAAAGAATTGGTTGATTAAAATTCTTTGTAGTATCTAACCATATCCTCAATTCTTTATTGTTGTATACAATTTTAACAAAATACACCCATCCACTTGCAAAGGTATAATATTTTTATTCTCTGCTATTAAATATTGTGAACTATGAATTGGTTTAATTTCATTTGTCCCACCTCTTAAAACTGCAATATGATTATCATTCCGATCTAAACAGTTTTCGATTTGCAAACTATCGTTAGCATATGTATCAATCTCTATTGCTAAACAATTCCTTAACCCTGAATAACCTATTCCACCTCCAAGTAATCCTAATTCTCTGTTAGAATAATTTTGGATGACAAAAGCAATTCCATCGGCTCCGGGAAAATTAGCTTCGCTGTGCATTTCCTTTTTCCCAAAATTCATTCGAAACTGAATTCTGTTTCGAAACCTTAAAAAATTGGAACTCCGAAAGAAGCCCAAATCGCACCAGATTGATTACTCAGCGAAGGTGTAAGAACAATTTCGTTCTCTTCGAGTCTTGTTAAACCAATAAGATTTAAATGTGGGGTAGAAAAAAATTCTGAATAGTCAAACGATAGGGGGTCCACCACCAACACATTCCGCTAAAACTTCATTGTCGCTCAAAGCTCTTTTCCAAATTTCAACCTCATCTATAGCTCCTGTGAAACGAGAAGAAGTCCTTTGCTCACCATCATAAACCCACCAAGAACGATATAATGCAAAATTATCCATAGAATAAATAACTTTTTAACTCAAGGGATCAACTAGTTCTCCATTAATATATGCATAAAGTATTCCACTCCTATAAACCAAAGCATAGCAAATCCATCGATTGCGATAGGTTTTGTCGAATGGTTTCGAAATCAAATTTGTTCCGTGTCGGTAGCCACCTTCAGCAAACTGAAGTAGCAACCGAAAAACTCCAGCATACTGAGCATAATGGTTATGTATTTCAAGCCAAAAGCGCTCATCGTGGCTAAAGAAAAGATATGCATCACCATATTCGTTTGAAAATCCTTCTTCATTTCTTCACAAAGGAATGTTGAATTCATCTATTTCACGCAAGTCTATAGGTGGCAATAAAATAAGGGGACCAATCTGGGGCAAGTTCCCATTCGTAGGAATATAGTTGCCCTTGCCTTAAAATAAAGGGCTCCACCAAAGACTCCAGGCACTGGAGTTGGGTTGTTCACCATCATTCCATCGTAACCATTTCCTGTTACATCCCGTACGGTTTCATCATCAAAACTCCAATAAGCAAGTAAGTCAGGATAATTTGCAACGTAAATTTTAATTGTTGTTAAGAAGATGATTAGCAATAAAATAAGCCTTTTCATATTAATAATAAAAAATCCGAAAAAAGTTAACGATAAAAATTTAGCAAAATTTTGTTAATTTTGTATGCTCCTTTAGCTCAGTTGGCCAGAGCAGCTGACTCTTAATCAGCGGGTCGGGGGTTCGAGTCCCCCAAGGAGCACAAGAATGACTCGATAATTCCTTAAAAATAAAAAACTTACGAAACATTATCTTCATTAGACATACGTCATACCTGACACTTTGAACCCCTCCAACAAACGCATAATGTTTTTTTTACCTTTCTCACCTTCCCTACAAACAAAGCCTTCCAAAAAACAAAAAATCTTATAAAAATTTTTATCAGTTTGTTTTTTCGTTGCATACGAAACAACAATCCACTTTCTTTTTTTTCACAAATTAAATAGGTGCTGTTATGAACCAAAATTCGATGGACACCCCTATCAGCTTCGAACTCTACATCTCGGAGAGCCTCGAAGACGATAAGGTTTACAATTTAAGTAAATTTTATTTAAATTTCAATACATATTTTGTTAAATTTTTGTTCAAGGAGTAGTTATGAAAACTTTCCGAGTTTTTCTTTCGGTTTTTGTTGCATTCTTGCTTGCAACATCGGCAGCGACTGCACTACCTGTCGAAGG
>CAYPRT010000013.1:0-55131 GCA_964413155.1 uncultured Hyphomicrobiales bacterium
CATACATCTATATATTAATTCTCCGGGGGGAAGTGTAACTGCTGGTTTGGCTATCTACGACACAATGCAATATGTTTCGCCCGATGTTGTAACAATTTGCATTGGTATGGCTGCTTCGATGGCACAAGTGCTGTTATGCGCCGGAACACCAGGAAAAAGGTATGCTTTACCACATTCAAGAATATTAATGCACCAACCAACAGGTGGAACTCAAGGACAGTCCACAGACATCGAAATCTACACACGCGAAATGCTCCGAATAAGAGATATGTTGTATGAAATTATTGCTAAACACACAAACAAAGATATCGAAAAAATCCGAAAAGATGCTGACCGCGACTATTATATGTCCTCGCAGGAAGCTTTAGAATATGGTATCATAGATAAGATATTAACAAAAGCACCCAAGCAAACCAACAAAGAAGAGAATTAATTATGGGTTACAAAAAATATTCAGAACAAGAGATTCACTTTTGTTCATTCTGTGGTCGTAACCAATTCGAGGTTGAAGGATTTGTCGAGGGACAAAATAAGGTTTTAATTTGCAACTATTGTGTAGAAAATACTTACGAAATTATCAAAAATAAACGGTTAGAAAGATTTCTTAAGGAAAATCAACTTGAAAAAATACCGACTCCAAGCCAAATCAAACAGAAACTTGATGAATATGTAATTGGACAAGATTATGCTAAGCAAATTCTTTCCGTTGCAGTTTACAATCACTACAAAAGAATATTATTAAACTTTATTAACGACAGTGATGTAGATATCGATAAAAGCAATATTTTATTAATTGGACCAACAGGAACAGGTAAAACCCTTTTGGCGCAAACTCTTGCCAAAATTCTTCGTGTTCCTTTTGCTATTGCCGATGCTACAACTATAACAGAAGCTGGGTATGTCGGAGACGATGTTGAAACAGTAATTGTCCGTTTACTTCAAAATGCAAATTACAATATTGGTCTCGCAGAAATTGGAATAGTATACATTGACGAAATTGATAAAATTTCCCGTAAAAGTGATTCCCCATCCATCACCCGTGATGTTTCGGGAGAAGGTGTTCAACAAGCCCTTCTAAAAATTCTTGAAGGAACAATTGCAGGTGTCCCACCGCAAGGCGGACGTAAGCATCCTGAACAAAGATTATTATATGTAAACACAAAAAATATTCTATTTATTTGCGGTGGGGCATTTGTTGGTCTTGAGCAAATCGTTGCAAAAAGATTACGCAAAACCACTATTGGGTTCACTGCAGAGATCCAGCCTTCAATAGAAGGAACTTCAAAATTACTTTTCAAAGTTGAACCTGATGATTTAATCAAATATGGATTTATACCTGAACTTGTTGGACGATTGCCTGTTTTCGCTCCACTCGAGGACTTAAGTGCAGAAGCTTTGAAAAGAATTCTTGTTGAACCAAAAAATGCTATTATCAAGCAATTTAAAAAACTTTTCGAAATGGATGGAATCGAACTGGTATTTTCCGAAGATGCGCTAGATGAAATTATTGCTAAAGCAATTGAGCTAAAAACAGGGGCACGAAGCTTACGAGCTATAGTCGAAGAAATTATGCTACCAATTCAATTTACTGCTCCCGATATGCAAAATTTATCCAAATGTATAATAACTCGCGAAGTAATTAAAAATGATGCTCCACCTATCTTTGAGTTTAAAAAAGGAGCTGCATAGCTTCTTATTTGATTCTTATTTGAATTTCTTTAAAATTTCCTTTGCAGCATCCTTATGCACAGTGAAACTCAACATCTTTAATTTAACAAAATCTTCGTGGTAGAAATAGTAACCCTTATTGTTTCCATTGAAAGAACTGCTTCCAGAATCTTTGATTAAGAACCACATTTTACCATTTTGATCAACTTTGTAGCCAACCAAATGGATACCATGGTCGTCTCCTGTTGTACTATTTGAAAATCTAAATTGCCTTGCATTTTCATCAATATATTCCGAAGGAATATCGAAAGTTGGAACAATTGCTACTTCGTGGTGGGATTCGATTCCTGGTTCAGAAACATCCCCACCGATAACTAATGTAAAACCATCACGGATAGAATTTTTTATTATATCCATAAATTCATTTAATGGAACATTATAATAAGTTGAATCGTGCCACCAATTGTCAGGAACCTCTAATTCTGATTTAGCATAATACGGCTTTTCCATAAGTGACATGAAATCAACATAATCATCTAAATTAAGTTTAAGATAATCTTTAAGAAAACTTTCAGGAGTAAAGGACTTGTTTTCGTAAACAAAAGTTTTAGGTGGTTGCCCCATATATTTATTTAAAATTGATTTAATAGTTTCAACAACAAATTCTTCGTTCCAATAATTATTATTAATTACCCCTTTAAGGAACTCACTCATTTCATTAAACATCTTGGTGTGATCAAAGTATTTTTGCCCAGGAAGTTTACCCGAAAAAATCTCGAATGGAACAATACCATATTTTTTCCATATTCGTCGGACAGCATTTGATTCACTCCCTTCGCCAAAGAAAGATTTGCCACGAGTTTCTACAAAGTACCTAGCCTTTTCAACATATTCCCAGTATACTGTATACATTTCCGAAAGCTTTACTTTTTTACCTGTTAGCCGAAATATTTCGGATTCGTAAAACGAAGTAGTCGAAAAACTCCAACAAGTCCCAGTTGCCCCTTGAGAATGAGGTTCATTATGCCAATAATACTTAAATTCCTCTTTGGATTTTGGTAACTCCATACCCTCGAAATCAACAACAAATCGTGGCTTTTTCTTTTCGGGTTCCTTCCAAAACTCTTGAGAAGCTTTATGAATTTCTTCCCAAAACTCATTTTTGTAATCAATGAATTTTCCTTTATTCCTCGGTTGCTGAGCATAAATTTGATAAGAAAAAAGGAAAGCAAACAATAAAAAAATGAATTGTGTTGTCCTTTTAGCCATAAAAACACCTCACAAAAAAACTAATTTAAAAATAATTGGCGAATCAAGTTTCAATCGACCTCATTTAATTAATTTTGTATTTTATTCGACTTATTATGGAAGGCGAAAGTCAAAAAATTCCATTATGTGTTGACTTAGATTATACCTTAATTTCGACTGATATATTGATTGAATTGGTTGTAACTTTTGTTAAAAAAAATCCCCTTAATATTTTCCTTCTTCTTTTATGGTACATTAAAGGTAAAAGATATCTAAAGGGTCGATTGTTCGAGAAAGTAAACTTAGCTGTAGAAGAATTACCATTTAGAAAAGAAATTCTATCTTTTCTAATAAGCGAAAAGCAAAAAGGAAAAAAAATAATCCTTATTACTGCCAGCTTAAATGAAATTGCAAAAAAAGTAAATAATTATTTGAATATTTTTGATGAAGTTTACGGGTCAAACAATCATTCAAACTTGAAAGGGAAAACAAAAGCAAAATTTCTTATTTCTCGTTTTGGAATAAAAGGTTTCGATTATCTTGGAGATTCAATATTTGATTTCCCTTTATGGAAAACTTCAAATAAATCCTTCTGCTATTCTAACTCCAGAATTGTCTCAAATTATGTGAAAAAACTTCCTAACTTTGCTCAAAATTTTGCTGAACAACCTACATCTATTAAAGATTTTTTCAAATTAATTAGAATTCACCAATGGATTAAAAATCTTCTTGTTTTTGTTCCATTATTATTGGCACATCAATTTAACTTTGAGTTGGGATGGACAAATTCAACTCTTGCATTCTTTTCCATTTCATTTTTAGCTTCCTCTTTGTATATTGTCAACGACATCCTTGATGTTCAAACCGATAGGGAGCATCCAGAAAAAGCAAAAAGACCCATTGCTAGTGGCAAAATTTCTGCATATACTGGAGGTGGGTTGGCTTTCCTTCTTCTTGTCTTATCAATTACCATTTCAATTGTTATTAGTTTAAATTTCATTCTCGTTCTTGCATTATATGCTTTTATAAATATTTTGTACAGTTTATTTTTCAAACAAGTTCCCTTGCTGGATATTTTCATACTATCTTTTCTCTATGTTATACGCCTTTACGCTGGTAGCATAGCTTCAATGATTTCAATTTCCAATTGGCTACTGGCTTTCTCGATGTTCTTTTTCCTATCACTTGCAGCCTTAAAAAGATTTACAGAATTATTACTGGTTCCATCCAATGAGATTAAAAATATTAATAGACCCTACGACTCGGATTCCTCACACCTAATTCAAATTCTAGGTATTTGCAGTTGCTTCGCTTCAATAATTATCTTCATTCTCTATATAAATAGTGAAAAAGTGTTTCGCCTATACAAATCTCCAGAACTCTTATGGTTAGTTGCGTTCCTACTATTACTATGGAATTTGAATTTATGGCACTTAGCAAATAGACGCAAAGCTGATTTCGACCCAATTTGGACTTCTGTAAAAAATCCTTTATCTTTAGTTTTAGCACTCCTTTCTGTTTTTGTATGGTTTCTTGCTTTTAAAATATGAGAAAATACCAATCTTGGGGCTTGTTTCCCAAATCAAATCCTCAAAGAATTGAAAAAATATTTTGGAAAAACGAAATTGATTTCGAAAAATATGCACTTTCTGTCTTGCCTTTTGGCAAGGGCAGAAGTTACGGTGATGTATGTTTAAACAACGACGGAATACTTTTGGATACAACAGGACTTAATCATTTTATCGAGTTCAATAAACAAAAAGGAACTCTAATTTGCGAAGGTGGAGTCACTTTGAACAACATTTTAAAACTTATTGTTCCTTTTGGATTTTTTCTACCTGTAACCCCTGGAACAAAGTACATTACCATTGGAGGAGCGATCGCAAACGATGTTCATGGGAAAAACCATCATAAAAGCGGAAGCTTCGGGTACTTTGTGAACAAATTTGCTCTTTTTCGTTCCGATGGTAAAATCTACTATTGTTCAAAAGAGAACAATACTGAACTCTTTCACTCTACTATTGGAGGGTTGGGGTTAACAGGTATTATTCTTTGGGCTGAAATTCAATTAAAGCCAATACCTGGAAATTTCCTGTTTCTTGAAACAATAAAATTTAACTCTGTTGAAGAATTTTTCGAGATAAATTCTGAATCTGAAAAGAACTTTGAATATACAGTTGCATGGGTAGACATTACTAATGGGGGACTGAACAGTATGCGAGGTATTTATCAAAGAGCAAACCATATTGAAATACCAAGCAAAAGTTTTAAAGCCAATATTAGAAAAGAATTAACAATTCCATTTCAAATTCCTTTTTCTCTAATCAATAAATGGACAATATTTTGTTTTAATATTCTCCACTTCAATAAACAACTTGAAAAAAGAAATGAACAAATAATCCACTACGAACCTTTTTTCTATCCTCTCGACTCAATTTATAACTGGAATTTGCTTTACGGGAAAAAAGGTTTTGTTCAATATCAATTTGTTATACCATACGAAAATTCACTGAATAATCTAAAATCAATCATAAATACAATTAAAAAATTAGGTTTGAAATCGTTTTTAACTGTATTGAAGACATTTGGTAACATTGCAGGAATAGGGTACCTGTCTTTTCCCAAACCAGGCATTACACTTGCAATTGATTTCCCCTTTAGTAGCGAACTATTATCGAAATTGAACTATCTCGACAAATTAGTAATAGATTGTGGAGGAAAGTTATATCCAGCCAAGGATTCAAGAATGAAGCCCGAAATCTTTCGGGCTTCGTTTCCTAACTTGAATAAGTTTATTAATCTAAAAGACCCTAAATTTAATTCTTCTTTTTGGAAGCGAATGATGATATAAAACCTTGATTGTATTTATTGTTTCTGAAAAACAAGATCAAGTTCTAAAGTAAAATCATCATAAATTACATTATCGCCAAGATTATCAAAAAAGCTTCCAGAACCATAACGAACATCAAATTTTGTTCTGTCAATATTAAAAGTAGCCTTTGCGGTAATTTTGTCCCCTTGCACTTTAATTGTTGCAGGGAATGAAAGAGTATGAGTAATTCCTTTGATAGTTATTTTACCAGTTATTCCATAATTTGGTTGACCAGGTTTCGTATCTTTTATTGGAGTGGTGTGTGTAATAACAAAAGTAGAAGTAGGAAACTTCTCGACTGAAAAAAAATCATCGCTTTTCAAATGGTTGATAAGCTTATTTCGATATTCTGTTTCTTTTATGTCCTCATTTTCAATTGTGTTCATATCAACTTCAAATTTTCCCGAAGTAATTTTATTACCATCAAAATTAACTGAACCAGATTTAAATTTAATCCAACCCCAATGGGCACCCAAAAACTTTTTTCCAATCCATTTCATTTTGCTTCGCTCAACAACCAATCGAAAATTATTTTGTGCAAAAAGATAATTTGGTGTCTGCAAAATAAAAAACCCAACCAATGTAAGAAATAATATTTTAAAAATATTTTTACTTTTCATAAAATTTAACCAAATTAAAAAAAATTTTAACGTTACCCAAACAAATTTATTTTACAAACAAATTGATTACATTTTTAATTTTTTCCTTGTATTTTTTTTAACAATTAATAAAAACATTATTCTGAAAAAAACAAAATTTCTAAATTGCTATTTGCTCTTTAACGAAAGAGCATAAAAAAGAAATTATTAACAAATTGAAGGTGTATTATGTCAATTCTCAAAGAAAAGTTAGCCAAAATTTTTCCGCCTTTGCGCGAAGAAATTCAAGCTTTCGTTAAACAATACGGCGACAAAGTTGTATCCCAGGTGACTCTAGCTCAAGCTTATGGAGGAATGCGAGGTGTAAAGTGTTTAGTTTGCGACACAAGTGAAGTTCCACCAGACAAAGGACTAATCATTCGTGGGATTGAATTAAAGAACTTATTTGATAAGTGGCCTGAAGAAATTCTTTGGTTACTTTTGACAGGTGAACTTCCCACTCCCGAAGAATTAAAAGATTTACAGGAGGAATTAAGGGCCCACGAAGAAGTCCCACAATATGTTTGGGATGTTTTAAATGCAATGCCTGCGGATTCTCACCCAATGGCTATGTTCAACACGGCCATCCTTGTAATGCAAAGAGAATCTATCTTTGCTAAACGATATGCTGAAGGAATGAAAAAAGACCAATACTGGGAAGCAACTTACGACGATCTAATTAACATCATTGCAAAGTTACCATCAATCGGGGCTTATGTTTACCGAAAGAGATTCAACAAGGGCCCCAGAATTGAAAGCGATAAAACTGCCGATTGGGCTAAAAACTTTGTCCATATGATTGGCTTACCCGATCCTAATGAAGAACTAACAAAACTAATGAGACTTTACTTTACTCTTCATTGTGACCACGAAGGTGGAAATGTTAGTGCCTTTTCTGCTGCAACAATTAATTCTGCACTTTCTGATTTATACTACGCCTTATCGGGCGGATTAAATGGCTTGGCTGGCCCACTTCATGGTCTTGCAAATCAAGAATGCCTTGCATGGATCCTTGGTGTTCTGGAAAACTTTGGTGGCGTTCCTACCCACGAACAGCTCGAAAAATACGCTTGGGACACATTAAATTCTGGGCGTGTCATCCCTGGATATGGTCATGCTGTTTTGCGAATAACTGACCCAAGATTTGATGCATTCCTTGCTTTCGGGAAAAATTATTTCCCAGAAGACCCAGTGTTCAAGACAGTCGCTTTGGTATACGAAGTTGTACCAAATGTTTTGAAGCAAGTTCAAAAGATTAAAGACCCATGGCCAAATGTCGACGCTGCATCTGGTGCACTACTTTATCATTATGGTCTTAAAGAGTTCAGTTATTACACTGTATTGTTTAGTATTTCCCGTGCACTGGGTATTTGCTCACAAGCAGTTGTTGCTCGTGCAATGGGCTACCCAATAACGCGACCGAAATCATTAACCACCGCAAGCTACAGAAAAATTGTTGAAGCAGCTCAATAAACTTTTGCCCACGAGCTTTTCTCGTGGGTTCCTTTTATATTTTTCTGTTTAATTATTATAAGGGAAAGATTATGAAAATAACTGTTATAGGTGCTGGAAATGTGGGGGCAACAACAGCCCAACTCCTTGCAAACGCTGAACTTGCAAACGAAATTTATCTTGTTGATATTCTTGAAGGTATACCACAGGGTAAAGCCCTCGATATGTATGAATCTATGCCTATTATGGAATCAGATTCAAAAATTTTTGGTGTGAACTCTTATGAACAAACAAAAGACTCTGATATAGTAATTCAAACCGCTGGTATGGCTCGAAAACCAGGAATGTCGCGTGACGATTTGTTAGTTGCCAATGCCGAAATTGTCTCATCTTGCATTAAACAGGCTTTCCAATATTCACCAAATGCATATTATATTATAGTGTCTAATCCACTTGATGTGATGACTTACTTAGCAATGAAAATTACGGGCCTACCGCGAAGCAGAATGTTTGGTATGGCTGGCATTCTTGATACAGCAAGATATCGGGCATTTATTTCTATGGAATTGGGTGTTTCGATGCAAGACATCCAGGGCTTAATTCTGGGTGGTCATGGCGATACTATGGTTCCATTGCCACGCTTTACTACCGTTGCTGGTATACCAGTGACAGACCTAATCCCTGCCGATAGATTAGAAGCAATAGTTAAAAGAACGGCTGGAGGTGGCGGCGAAATTGTATCTTACCTGAAAACTGGCAGTGCTTATTACGCACCAGCCGCTGCTGTTGTTCAAATGGTAGAATCCATTGTTAAAGACCAAAAACGCATTTTACCATGCTCTGTTTTGCTCGAAGGTGAATACGGATATTCCGACGTTGTTGTTGGTGTTCCTGTTGTCCTTGGAAAAAATGGTTGCGAAAAGGTTATCGAATTGAAGTTGAATGAGGACGAAAAAGCCCTTCTCCACAAATCGGTTGAGCACGTTCGAAAAGTCATTCAAGAAGGTATGCAACTAATTAAGATGTAATAAAAACTTGATAAAAACAATTTTTTGGAGGGTCGAGATTTCGACCCTCTTTTTTTGTTAAATGCCTAAAATAGTTAATTTTTTTTCATTAATTTGCTTTGCAAAAAAAGAGATTTCAATGGATATTTTTGAAAATTTTGAAGGACTTATAGAAAAGGTTAAAATTTTCGACTACATCGACGATTTATTTGCAGTTTCAGACCCAAAAGGAAGATTAATTTTCTTGAACCAAAAAGCTAAAAAAGAATTTTCAATTGAAAATGAAAAGAGTAAAGACTTTTTCTGCTATCACCACTTCAACTGCACACATTTGGAAAATATCCCAACTTTTTGTCCGGCAAAAGATTCTTTTCCAGAATTAGCAAGTAAGTCGAATATTTTTCAAATGAACATAAAAATTGAAGACAAATATTTCGTTCTGAATTGCACACCAATTTACAATGGAAATGGTCAAATAAATTACATTCTTCACATCGCCAAAGATGTGACTAATGGAGTCTTGCAAGAGAAAAAATTAATTCATTTTAATAAACTTTTAAAATCAATAAGAAATCTTAACCAATTTTTATTTCTTGCAAGAAATCCTGATTCGATTCTCGAAAAAGCTTGCCAAATTCTAATTGAGACAATAGACTACGTTTTTGCTGGAATTTTGACATTTTCTAATGTTACCAACAAATCTGTTTACTTTTCAGCCAAGGGAAACGTTCAGTTTGAATATAAACCTTTTGAGAATGCTGCATACATTTTTCTTGAAGAAAAAGGGAAACAACATCTTGTCCTTTTCGATAAATTCCCTAAATCTCAAAAAAAAGTTATTCAATTCGTAGATGAGTTTCAGGGAAAAAAATTCTTTGGAATTATCGTTCCTATTTCACATCAAAAAGAAATATTTGGTTATTTGATTATTTTTTCACAATGGAGAGAACATTTCATCGAAGAGGAAATTGAGTTACTTATAGAATTAACTGATGATGTTGCATTATCGCTCTATACCATAAAAACTGAAAGAGAAAAAGAAAAAATCGAAAAGGAAATACGGGAAAAAGAAAGGTTCTATTTTACCCTAATAAGCAACTTACCAGGATTTGTTTACCGTTGTCGAAACGACAGATATTGGACAATGCAGTATCTTAGTGATAAGGTTTATAACATAACTGGTTATAAACCCGAAGAGTTAATTGGGAATAAGGTTCTATCCTTTAATGACCTAATACACAAAGACCATCAGGAAAGACTTTGGGTAAAATGGCAAATATTATTAAGAAAACGGGAAGTATTTCAAGATGAATATCCTATTATTACAAAAAATGGTGAAATTCGATGGGTATTTGAACAAGGTCGTGGCATTTACGATGAAAACGGAAATGTAATAGCACTCGAAGGATATATTGCTGATATAACAGAGCGTAAATTATTAGAAGAAAAGTTGAAAGAAAATGAAAGAAAATTTCGAACCATTTTCGAGTCCTCTTCTGATGCTATTTTCCTTATGGCTGCAGATACTTTTATAGATTGTAATTTCGCTACATTGAAAATGTTTGATTGCGAAAGGAAGGACATAATTGGAAAAGCCCCATATGAATTTTCCCCAGAATACCAGCCAGATGGTCAACTTTCGAGAATAAAAGCAAAAAACTATATTGAACGAGCTTATCGCGGCGAGGAACTTCGATTTGAATGGATACATAAAACACTAAAAGGCAAAGAATTCGAATGTGAAGTCACTTTGAATAAGATTAAAATTGGTGAAAATGTAAATCTCCTTGCAATTGTTCGCGACATTAGTGAAAGGAAAAAGCAGTTCAATGAGATATTAAAATATGCACAAGCACTTAATTCAATAGGTGAAGCTGTAACTATTACTGATTTAAATAATAATATTATTTACGTTAATAAAGCCTTCGAGAACTTGTACGGCTATAAATTTGAAGAAATTAAAGGCAAACATATTTCTATTATTAGGACAAAAGAATCCCTCAATACAAGGATAGATGAGGATATTCTAAATACTATTTCAAAAAATTTAACTTGGAGCGGGGAGGTTATCAACCGTAATAAATATGGAAAGACATTTATTGTTCACTTAACAGCAAGCCCAGTGACTTCACCAGATGGCATAATTACCTCATTTATTGGAATTGCCACAGACTTAACTAAAAGATTGGAAATGGAAAGGGCTTTACGAGAAAGTGAAGAGAAATTCCGTATTCTTGTAAATTCAATTGACGACATCTTTTATACACTTGACCTAAGTCACCGACATTCTGGCGTTTATGGGCAATGGCTTCAAAAATGGGGGCTCAAAGAAGAAGATTTTCTTGGAAAAACTGCAATTGAAATTCTTGGACCAGAAGATGGAAAGATTCATATTGAAATGCAAGAAAAGTGTTTAAAAGGAGAAAGTGTCCTTTATGAATGGTCAAGAACCTTAGGAGATGAAACTTACTACTTTCAAACCCGAATTTCCCCATTAAGGGACGACAAGGGGAATATCACAGGGGTTGTTGGAATTGGAAGAGAAATAACTAATCTAAAAAGACTGGAACTTGAATTGAGGAAATTTCTGATGATAATTGAACAAATACATTTAGGTGTGTTTATTACAGATACAAAAGGGATAATTAGATTTGTCAACTCTGCTTTGGCAAATTTCATAAAATTTGATAAACAAAATTTGCTTGGTAAGAATATAACTGAAATACACAAAGATTTACTTACTGAACAAAATATTTCTGACTTTGAAAAATTCCTACAAGCCTTTCAATCAGGCAATTTCTTTTCAACCGAAGTTGAAATAATCCCAAAGAATAGAGAAAGCCGTTGGATTAAAATAACTATTCTCCCACTATTAGAAAATGAAAAAATAATTAATTTTATTGGTATCAATGAAGATATAACTAAACAAAAGCAATATGTCGAAGAATTGAAAAAAGCAAAGGAAAAATTAGAAGAACTGAACGCTTTAAAAAACTATTTATTGATGAATTTTAGCCACGAATTTAGAACACCCTTGAACGGGATAATGGGATGGTCCCAAGTTCTTATGTATGAAAGAAAAGAACCAGAATTAAAAACCATCGGCGAGATAATCTATCGTAGCGGACTGCGTTTACTAAACACCGTTAACTCCATTATAGATTACTCTAAAATTGAAATAGGAATAATGAATATATTAGAAAAAGAATTTGACATTGTAGATGTAGTTCGGGAGTTAATTGAAATTCAAAAAAATTATTATTCTGAAAGAGCAATTGAAGTAACTTTCCAAAGCGAATTCGAAAGTTTGATTGTCGAACAAGATGAATATATGGTTCGTGCCGTCATCAATAATATTATAAACAATGCTTTTAAATTTACAAGACAAGGAAAAATTGAAGTTAAATTACAATTGGAAAACGGTTCTGTCAAAATTCTTATTTCAGACACAGGAATTGGTATCCCAAAAGATAAAATAGATTTAATCTGGAAAGAATTTTATCAAGTTAGCCAAGGCTTATCACGCGAGTTCGAAGGTCAGGGTCTTGGATTGTCAATCGCAAAGAAGTTTGTAGAAAAGCTTGGAGGAAATATTTCTGTCCAAAGCGAACTTAATCGAGGAAGTACATTCACAATAATTTTGCCATTAAAAGTAAGCAAAATAAATTCACAGGAGGCATCATGAAAAGAAATATTCTTGTTTTGGAAGATGATATTACCAACAGCCTTCTTATTCGTCAAATGCTTTCAAAAGATAATATTAATGTTGATACCGTAAGCGATGCAATTTCAGGTTGGGAAAAAGTAAAAACAAATCATTACGACTTATTTATCATTGACTTGAATTTACCTTTCGGTGTTAATGGATTTGAATTCCTTTCTCGTATTCGCTCGTTGGAAGAATACAAAACTACTCCAACAGTTGCTATTACTGCTTATATTGGTATTTTCACCCAAGAAGACTGCCTGACAAAAGGCTTTGATTATTACTTCGCTAAGCCCTTCGATATTCGTCAGTTTACAAAAAATATTATTAATATTTTAGAACAAACAAAATAAAAATATCACATATCTTTATATGGGTTTGGTCCTAGCTTCTCGATATTTTCTGCAAATGCATTGAATATCTCAGGTATTCGTTCAAATTCATCAATAGAAAGAGTATGAAACTCTACTCTTTCCGGTTCAAGAACTAATTGCTTTAATTTTTCTTGAACATTTTCCATACGTTTATTGGCTAGTTCGCTTCCACGAATGAAATGACATTGGTAATCTTCTCCATATTTACAACCTATCAGAATAATCCCATCGTAACCCATAGACAATGCATCTGCAATCCAAATGATATTCACTGAACCAAGACAGCGAACTGGAATAATCCTTATAAATGGTGAATATTGTACTCTTTTTCGTGCAATTATATCCAAAGAAGGATAAGCATCATTCTCGCATAAAAATGCCAAGATACGAGGTTTTTCCTCTTCACTTTCTGGAATTTCAAGGGACTTAATCATAGAGGAAATAATCTGTGGTGAGTAATTTTTGAAACTGATGATTCTTTCAGGACAAGCACCCATACAAATACCACATCTTCGGCAGCGGTTTGGATTTGGTTTGGGGGTTCCCTTATCATCTTCATCCAAAGTACCAAACGGACATTCTTCGGTACAACGCTTACATTGAGTACATCTTTGCAAGAAAAAATCCGGATAAGATGTATCACCACTTCTGGGATGGACTGCTTTACCAAGTTTAATATTTTCTATAACCTGAATTGCTTTCAAAGCAGCGCCAAAAGCATCTTTTTTGCAAGTTATTCCATCCATTGGTGCTCGAACAGTGCCAGCAGCGTATATTCCAGTTCTTCGAGTTTCATATGGAAAACAAATATAATGTGAATCAGGAAAACCATATTTAAGAGTTGGTAAATCAGTGCCTTGCCTATAAGTGAGATTTAAAATCTTAGCCCCAACTTCAGCTCCAGCAGCAACTTTCTTTCCGTCCGCAGTAGTTGTTGTATGTTCTTCAAGCTCTTCAACATTAACAAATGTAGAAGGAACCATTCCAGTAGCAAGTACCACAAGGTCTGCTTCGATTTTAATTTTAGGAGCAAGAAAAGTATTAGCAACTTCTAATGAAATCGAACCATTTCCATTACTGGAAACACATGAAATTTCACCTTTTGTTAGAAAAATATTATCCTCTGTTTGAACTCTCTTATAGAAAATTTCAATATTTCCAGGGGTACGTAGATCTTTATAAATAATATAAATCTTAGCATTAGGAAACATTTCTCTAATATACAACGCTTGCTTTAAACTTGCAGTACAACAATACGAAGAACAATATGGCAAATGATCTGGATCGCGTGAACCTGCACACTGAATAAAAGCAACACTCTTAACAGAATTGCCATTTAACTTTTGCAATAAGTTCTGACTTTGAACTAATTCTTCGAATTCAACATTTGTTAGGACATTCGAAAATTTCCCATACCCCAGATGACTTAATTTCGTTGCGTCATAAGGTTTCCATCCAGTTGCCTGAATTATGGCTCCTACCTGAAATTGAAGAGGATTACCATCGAAGATGGCATCGACATCAAACATTCCAGGTTGACCAGAAATCTTTTGTATTCTACAATTTTTTAAAACTTGAATATTTGGGTTGGTTTCTACTTTTCGTATAATCTCGTCTATTGTATTTGGCTCTAAAAGTAGATATGGATACTTTTGTGGGGAAACTTTATATAGTTTTTTATAAAAACCACCTAATTCGGATTCCTTTTCAACCAAAATGACTTTGTAACCAGAACTTGCACAGGCAAGAGCAGAGTTCAGTCCAGAGATACCACCACCAACAACAAGAATTGTAGAATTAATATCAAAAACCAAAGGCTCTGGAAATTCAGAATTGATCGCTTTCAAAATCCCCATTTTTACATAATCGAGAGCAAGTTCTTGTGTGTGTTCATCAAATGGTTGATGAGTCCAAGCAACCTGCTCACGTAAATTTACTCTTTCAACTACAACTTTTCCAAACCTAAACAAATCGGTAAGAAAACGAGGAGAGCAAGCTGAAATAACAACTCTATCTAATCCATTTTCGCTTATGTCCTTTTTGATTTCATTGACAAATTTATCGTTGCAAACCCAATTGTTAATCTTGCAAATGGCTGGTTTGTACTCTCTTTGAACCACCTCGGCAATTTTATTGCAATCCACCGAATTTCCAATATCACATCCAGTGCAAATATAAACACCTAATTTTTCTCCTGTTGCCATTATTTGGCCTCCTTAATTTTAACAATTGCTTTCATTGCAGCACCTGTAGCCTCTTGCACAACCGAAGCTACATCTTTTGGACCAACAACGACTCCGCAACCAAAAATCGAGTCATCGAAGTCATTTATGAAAAAACCATTTGAATCAATAAGATTTCCCAAAGGAATTTCATTTTTCGAAGTTGTTGGTTGCATTCCTGTTGCGAGAACAACTAAATCAACCTCTTTAGTCGTTAGAACCCCAGCAATTGTGTCTTCTGCTTCAACAATAAGCCTTTTGTTATTTGGATTTTTTGTAACCTTTGCAACTTTTCCTCGGTGAAATTCAATTTTTGGGTCTTCTTTTGTTCGATTATAAAAGTCTTCCAATATACCATTAGCCCGCAAGTCAATATAAAAGATATGAATTTTTGCATCTGGGTACTTTGCTCTAATGTAATTGGCTTGCTTCATCGAAGCTAAACAACATACAGAGGAGCAGTATTCAAGATGATTTTCATCGCGTGAACCAGCACATTGTACAAACGCTACCTCATTAATATCCAAATCTAGATTGGGAATTTTTATCTCTCCATAACATGGCCCATATGGAGATGCGAGACGCTCCATCATCATATTTGTAATTACATTTGGGTACTTTCCAAAACCAAGGTTATCTAATTTCCCAGCATCATATGGGTCCCAACCTGTAGCCAAAATTACTGCACGAGTATGAACATAAAATTTCTGCTTTTCCTCGTTTAAATCAATAGCATTATACTTGCAAGCTTCAACACACATCTTACACTCTTCAAAACGGCAGAAAACAGGGTCAATAACATATTTAGGAGGGTAAGCACTTTCGTATGGAATGTATATCGCTTTTGTTTTATCTAAACCAAAATTAAAATCATTTGGTCTTTCAATAGGACAAACCTTTACGCAATCCCCACAATTTGTACAACGATTATTCACAAACCGAGGGGTTTGAACTACTTCTAAAACAATTCCCTTTTCGTTTTTTTCAATTTTTTTCACAGTTGCTAGAGTGATTAAATTAATTCTCTCATTTTCACGCAATCTTCGAATGTTTATTTCAAGCCCACAAGTTGGAGGGCAGAGTTTTGGAAAATACTCAAAAAGTTGTGCAACACGGCCTCCAATGTATGGATTCTTCTCGATCAATATAACATTTATACCTGTTTCCGCAGCCTCCAATGCTGATGAAATCCCTGCAATCCCAGCTCCAACTACAACTAAATCAGTTTTTATTCGATGATAATCTTCTTTATGTACTCCCATTTCGGAACCCCATAAAATATACTCAACTAAAAGTGTAAATTATAACCTATTGAAAAGGGTGGAAAATGAATAAAAATGAATGTATACTATTTGTTGTAAAATCACCAAGTTGAACCGTATTTCAACTTTATTTCCCAGTCCTTTTGGTTCCTTTGTATACTTTGAGTTAAACTCGATGAACGGCTTAATTGTAAAATTATATTAGGAAAATAAAAAGGTAGAATAGTGCCTATGGGAACTTCAACAACCATTTCGTTGCTATTTAACAAGTCAGCCATTGTCCCCCCGAACCTCCAGGTCAATCCTAAAAACCTACCACTCATATGTAAAGTTGCTTTATCTAAAGAGGAAATTGTAGAACTGGGAAACGATATATCCGCACTTGAAATAAAACCAGTACCCGATAAAGCTTGGGTGGCGATTTTCGAAAGAAGAGCAGACCCTCCTGAACTTGAAAACTCATTTAAATTTAAATTTGAAGCTCCTCCCCTTTCAAACTCACTTTTTGTTCTACCAAATGCTAATAAGAAGATAGCATCTTGTGCAACTTTTGATGAATCATCGACAGCACTTTCTCCATCGATTGTATAATCAAAACGAAGTTGCGGTTTTTCTCGCGTTCCAGTCACATAAAGAAAAACTTTGAAGTTCCTAATGGCGTCATTATATAGGCTTTGGCCGGAATATTCAGCTTTTAAATCCAAACCAGGGTTGTCTATTCTACCAGTCGGAAAATTAATTTTACCTTCCGTTTTGAACAACTTGACTAATTTCAAAGTTGAACCTTCGAGTAGAACCAAATCACTTCCAAAAAGCCTTGTTACATTGCTACTAAGATCAGAATAATACCGAAGGGTGGAAGATTTATCTTCAAGTGAAATCAAGGCATAAATTTGACCAAGTGAAGTCAAATCCAGAGTTAATTCAATAGGATTTAATATTTTAGCAATGATATCTATTTTCAGATTCGATACATTTTTCTTTTTGTTAGACTCAGAATCAATTGATTCAACCTTGGAAATTTTTTGGCTACCCGAAATTTCGTATTTAACAAAAGATTCTTTTATACTTGCATTGGAAAAAGTTCCCGGCATAAACAATTTTCCCTGTTGAACATTCACATAGCCTTCTAATTTCAATTCATTGCCAACCATACTAAACCTTAGCTCATCTGGATGAGTGGAAATGATTAAGTCCCCATATATTTCTGGGAGAGATTTAGCTGAAGCCTGACTTAATATTTTCAAACCATTACTTTTTAAAGAAAGATATAACTTTTCTAATTTATTTTTTTGGAATAGAACTTGTCCATTAATTATGGCGCTTCCATTCTTCAAATCATCAACTGAATTCAAAAAAGAAATATTGCTAAACTCTATTCGGTTTTCCTGAAAATTAATCTGGCCTTTCAAAAAATACTTTAAGTTATTAGCCAATAAAATAAAAGAAGCAGTAATTAATTCAACATCTCCATTAATCATTAAATCTTCGGGAAGAAACCCGAAAACTTCAACGTCAATTTTGCCTTTACCATTCAAATTCTCAACTACTGTCGAAAGAAAAGGGTCTAATAAGGAAAGATTGAATTCCTTGCAATAAATATGACTAAGAAATTCTTCGTTCGATTTGATCCCAAATTTACCTTCTTTAAGATTTACAAGAATTGGCAACTTAATTACCTTAATTTCAATGGGCGAAAAACTTTTGCTCTTAATTTCTACATTGCCCTCAATATTTTCATTAGAATATTGTGATTTTAAAATCAAGTTCCCTAGTTCGTAATCATCAAAACGAAGGTTTTCTGTTTCCACAAAAACACTTACTTCTGGTTTAGTTAGTGAATTACTGAATAAAATTTCTATGTTAACAATTTTGCCATCGAACTTTTGAATATTGGAAAGAGAATTTTCTGGTGGTAATAATTTTTGGAAATCTGTTAATGGAACATTTCTTATTTGAAGTTTTGCAGAAATTGTATCATTAAAAAAGTAATTAGCAGAAATAAAAATATTTTCTGCATTTTCTCTCGCAAACTTTAGCTCATTAACAAAAACTCCAGTAGAATCAAACATTATTTTTGCAGGTTCAACTAAATACCATTGAAAAATATTTGAATAACTAAAAAGGAACTTATTTAAATGAACTATAAAAGTTGAATCACTTGAACTTGCATTTCCATTTATTTCAAACTGAAAAGAAGAATTTAAGAAAGTAGATAAGTCATAATCAAATTTATTTCCATCGAAACCAAAGGATAAATATAAATAATCAAGAAAACTGCTTCCAAGAAATGCCCTACTTTCTGATTCAACATTTAAAGTAATTTTCCTGACTTTGGGCTCATTATTTTCAATGAAAACATACCAATTTCCCTTTAAAAGGGTATTTGCAAAACTATATTTATACCTTTCGATTTCAAAACTCAATAAGCTAATTTGGAAAGTGTCGATATCTAAACTGCTTTCATTTTCTGTTTGTTTGAAAGTAACTTTCCCAAACCCAGAAAAAGCAACATTTGTATTTAACAAAATCCCAAGAATGGAAAAGTCCCTTATTTCAAAAGAAGCATTAAAATTGGAGGATTTAAATTCTAAAGGCTCAATTTTTTCTCTTCTTCCTTTAATTTTTGTATTCTCTAAATAGCTCGTTACATTGACAATCGAATTAGAATTATTTAGAACAAATTTACTTTTAATGCTATTTGCAATTGTTTCAAACTCTTTGGAAATATTATTTAACAATGATGGTATTTCGTAATTCCCCTCGATTTTAAGTTTCAAAATATCAGAATTAATTTGTATAGATTTATTGTCCTTATTTTTATGTTGAATGTCGAACGAAATTGTAAAAGGAAACAGCTGTCGGTCTGGGAATTCAAAATCTTGAATATCAGCAAAAAGATATAATTTCAGAGTATTTGGATTTGTTCCCTCTCCAGAAAATTCAATTGAGCCACTAATATTTTCAGGATAGTTTTCTTTTTGGGAGGTAAAGTTTTTCAAATTAAAATTCTGAAGTAATACATTCCCTCGATAAATGATATTCTTAAAATCGGAAATATCAACAAAAACATTTAATTCAAGATTAGGTTGTTCAAACTTGTTAATCTCAAATGTATCTTTTGAAAAAGAAGAGAACATCAACTTACTAATTTCTATTTTCCCATTCTTGAACTGAGAAGAAACTTTTAATCCGAAATTCTCGAGTCCTTTGACCGTTGACCAACCTTTAAAAATATCAAGTTCCAGCAAACCTGTTATTTTATTTATTCCATTTGTCAAATTTACCATGCCTTTTCCGGTGCCGCTAAGACTAGTATTGGGAAATTCTTGTGAAATCTTTTTAACATCCAATTTCTCGAAGGCAATATTGAAGTTGTAAATATTTGAATTAATAATAGTAAAATCAAAATTAACATTACCAAGTCCACTTTTTGCAAAACCTTTAAAACAGTAATTATTCGAATTGATTTCAACAAGCAAATTTTTTGGAGTAATAAAATCAAACTTGAATGTTACATTTTGCAATATCTCTGGTAAGACTCTTCTAATGTCTTTTTCCAAAATATTCCCATTAACTTTCGAAATTTTGACAACGTAGCTATCTGGTTTAGGATTTAAATATAAGTCAAAAAATATAAACGACTTATCACCAAAACTTAAATTTGCTTTTCTGAGTTTAATTTCCTTCCCAATTTCGGTTTCCCCGCTGAATTCGATAGTGACTCCACTTTGTAATGGAACCTTAACAAATTTCAAAACATCGTTTGTGTTAACAAACGAGGAGCTAATATTAATTGACAATAAAGAATTAATAAATTTCAAGTCTCCGTTTACCGTTGTTTCTGGAGTTTGTAGTGAAAAATGTGGAATGTTCACAATCGAGGAATCTATCTTCAACACTGCATTCAAATCTTTTAATTTAAAATTAGAGTTTGTTTCTGAAAAGGAAAACCTATTTATTTCAAAATAATAATGATGCGATTTCAAAAGAATCTGTCCTTTATACGATAAATAAATATTTTTAAGCTTTAAGTTTAATGGATTAAAAAGAGAATCCGAGAGAATTTGATTTTCATCAATTAAAACAATATCTCCATCAACAAAATTTATTTTATCAAGAAAAATTGTAAAATCTGTTTTTGAAGAAGCTGTATCCTTAGGCTTTTTCTTTACAATCTTTTCGAAATTCCACAAAACATCGCCTTTCTCTTTAACTAATTTTAGTTTTGGTTTATATAAATCCACAAACTTTACAAAAACTTTTTTTTGTCTCAATGGACTCAAATCCCAATCTACTCGAACTCGTGGAACAAAAAGGATTGTATCGGTATGGTATGTAATTAGTAAATTTTCTACAATAATTCCGCTAAAAATACTTAATCTGGCATTACTAAAAGAAATTTTTCCTTCTAATTCTTTGTTAACAAAAGAAAGAATTCCCTTTAATAAAAGCGTTTTGGTAAAATTAAAGGATAATGTCAATGTAATTAGAAAAACCAAAGATAAAAAAAATGTAACAACTAAAACTGGAGCTTTCCACAATAATCCTTTTAAATTTTTAATCTTTCTCGGATTTTTTCTTTTTTTCATCAATCCAAAATACCTTTTTCTGAAAACTTTCTAATCAATGCTAGAAGTTCATATCGCCCTCTTCTTGTTACAGCAGAAAATGGCAAAAGTTCAACTAAAAAATTGCAATATTGCAATAAAAATTCATATTCTTTCAACCTCTTCTTCAAAGAATCTTCACTAATTTTATCGGTTTTAGTAAATACTATAACATAATTCCTTTTCAACTCTTCGAAAAGTTCAATCTGGGCAAGGTCAATTTTTTGAGGTTCAATTCTTGAATCCACCAATAAAACAGCTAACACAAGGCTTTCACGTTGTTTGAAGTAATTCAAGTTCAATTCCGCCCAACGAGCTCTTTCTTCTTTCGATGCAGTTGCGTAACCAAGCCCAGGCATATCGACAAAAATATATTTATTCGATACATTATAAAAATTTATCTGACGGGTTTTACCAGGTTTTGAACTTACGTAAGCAAGGTTTTTCCTTAAAACAAGAGTATTCAACAAAGAAGATTTACCAACATTTGAACGACCACAAAAAGCAAATTCAGGCAAATTGGTTATGGGAAAATCTTCGGGTTTAACCGCACTGCAAATCAATTCAGCATCTAATATTTTCATCTTTCTAAGTATATCGGAAATGTTTTCAATAGTCCAGTTCTTGTGAACAATTGAATAAAATAAGTACCCGAAGGTTGGCTTCTTAAGTCTATCTGATAAAAGATTTTATCATTTTTAATTATTTTTATTAGTGTTGGAGAACCAATAAATTGACCAAATGAATTAAACAATTTAAGTATAACATTTTCTGAACCGCTAAAAGGAATAAATACTAATCCACTGGAAGGATTTGGAAAGGGAAATTCATAATAACTTTGGCTTTCATTTGTAAATTGAAAGGTTTTCCCATATACATTTACACTACAAGAACTTTCCGATGCATAATTTTCGGGAACACCTATCCCAGTTAAGAAGAAAATCTGATCCCAGCATCTATCGAAGATTATCATTGTATCATGCTCAACTCCCACCTTTTGGGGAAAATAACAAAGCGTAATTTCCTTTGTTTCAAAAGGCTCAAAGTTCATTGGAAATTCAGATGGAAGCAAAGAAAACGACTCGTTAACTTTTATAAAAATAAAATCAAGTTGAACTGGTTTACCAAGTCTGTTCTTAATTAACAAACTTAAGCATTTTAAGTTCCTAATCTTAGTGCTGTCAAAGTTTATTATCGAATTTAGCGCAAGCTGAAACTCGAATGCATTCGACTCATTCCGAACAAGAATTGTTATTGTATCAGAAAAATTACATCCTTCATTAGTTATAACTTTTGCATAATATTTCCCGGGTTTGTAAACTGCAATAGTATTCTTAAATGCAATTAAATTGGAGTCGTTCTCCCAAAACCATTTTACTTCCTTGCCCGAAATAGATAATATTACAGAATCACCTTCGCAAATGTTCAGAGGTGTTAAAGCGTGAATTTTTGAACGAGGCACAATATAAAACTCAACAAAGGAACTATCTATACACCCAAATTCTGTTGTTACGTAAGCCACATACCTTTTAGGCTTAGTAACAAATATTGTATCACTCGTAGAACCATCAGACCATCTAATCTTTCCATCAGAGTAAGATGCAAACAAAGGTATTGTATCCCCTTCGCAGATAGGCACTTTCCCTTGCAGTGAAAGAACCAACTTTGGTTTAGGTGCAAAGGAAATGTTAATTTTTGCAGGAACTACAGAATCGCATTCGCTATCCCAAGAGATAAGCTCATAAGTACCACTTTTAGTTACCTTGATTTCTCTTGTTACTGCATTTGTAGACCAAGAATAAAACTTGGCATCATTGACAGCGCGCAAAATAATTGTATCACCTTCGCAAGCAACTGAATCGGGAATTACTTGGATTTGAGAAATTATCTTTCTAAAACCAGTGAATTTATAAATTCCTTTACCGACAACCCAGCCCAAAGTATCATTAACAAACCAAAAATCATCTAAAGATACCTCTGGTTCTATACCACAATTCATCAAAGTCCAGCTTTCGCCCCCATTAGAGGTATAATAAACGGCCCTATTCCAACCGCATGCCCAACCACGAAGAGAATCATGTAAAAAAGCACCAAACATCGAGGTCCCGGTAGGAAATTCTTTCCAAGTCTTGCCAAAATCCTTTGAAGCACGAATTCCTCCCGAACCACCATCCCCTCCACATCCAGTTGAATAAGGAACAATAATCGTTTGACCAGATATCCACAAATCCTCTTGCCAATCATTATTACCTGAACGACTAAATAAATTCCATGAGCGACCACCATCAGTTGTTTTCCAAATATACCCACTACTGGTAGCAAAACCCAAACCGTCACGAGAATAAAGAATAACATCTGTTAAACCAGAATTTGGAAACCAATTTACTTCGTATTCATAATCCCAAGAAAGACCACCATTTGTTGTAACAAAAAATCTCTGGGGAGAAATACATCCTCCACCGACGACGATACCGTAATCTTTATCGACAAACCAGTGCCCCCAAAGGTCTTCAGCCCTATTTGGTGTAATGTTGAACCAAGTTTGCCCTCCATCAGTTGTTTTATAAATAACACCATAACCATCAGTTCCAATTCCAGAAGTAAAACCTATTTTTTCATCAACAAAATGAACATGTTCTAATTGGTAGGCACCACGAATAGAAACACCTTCCCAAGATTTGCCCTCATCAGTCGTTCGTAAGACCCTACCATCGTAACCACATACCCAGCCATAATTTGTTTTGTCAGGAAGAAAATAAATTTCCAACCAATATGTGTCATCATAAGGTGGAGGAATATTTTTCACTTTTTCCCATTGTGCAAACAAAACACTAGGAAAAGAAAAAACTAAAAATATTACAACAACAATATATCCCATACAAAAAAAATATATTCAAAATATTAATCGTATTAAAATGCAAAATATTTGAGTCAAATAAAAATTAATTAGCAAAGCTTAAATCTTTTTGATTCCCGCCCTCCGACATAATTTCTTCTAAATTATACACAATAGCAAAAAAGTTCATCTTCCGAAAACGCTGGCAAACCATCTCGGCAAATTCACGGGAATAAAAAGAACCAACGGAAAATACTACCCCACCAAAAGAATGAATAATTTCACTATCGGGTAAAAGTTCCCTAATTCTTTGTTCTTGATTTGGATTTTGTGGAACTATAATTACCTGATAAACATCTTTTCGTTCTGCTTGCTTTAAATAAGAATCGATAATTCCCAAAAGTTCACCGGATATCAGTTTCTCTTCGGAGGTTATTTTTTCATCTGCTAATATCATTTCATTGATTAAATCTTTTAATTGAGCAACTTGTTCAATGGGTGGATCGCGCTGCAAATAATCAAGAAGTTTATTCCTTAACTCGACAAATTTATTTTGTTTTTCTCTTTGTTTCCTTTCTTTATTTTTTGTTTCAGCGGAATAAGGAATGTTCCATTCCGAAGCAAAAAACTCTATTAGTTTCTTTTCTCTTTCGTCCATTTCTTCGTCTATCATTGCAAGATGATGTAAGATGTCAATGATAATTTCGGCATTTTGAGGTTTGAAAAATCTTTTCAATAAATAGTTTGCCTCCTTTTTCTCAATTTTGAGAGCTTGTTTAACAAGTTTCCAGAACCCCATACGCCTTTGCCCACGAACCCAAAGGCCGGTACCAACTAAAAGAAAAACTAAAGCTTGAGCAATTATTAAAGATGTATCAATAATGCTTTCTATATCGTTTTTCAATATATAAGAAATCAGCCAAATTAGGCAATTCAAAATTAGCAATGAAAGACCAGCAATTGATTGACTTTCTGCAACGACTCGTTCATGTTTCCTTTTCCATATTTTGTTTGTTTGTAAATAAACTTGAACCAAACTCATTAATAGTGAAATCCAAATAAACGTATCTATTAACTTCTCAAACCATTCCATAATTCACCTTCGTTTTCAAAAACAATTTAACAAAAAAACAAGTTTTATTATTCAGCCTCGTTTACTACTTTTATGATTATTCTTGTATTCGTTATATGATTGCTTTTTGTGATGAACAAATACCTATTTTGCCTGAATTATTAAAACAAAAAGTTGATGTGGTATTGTTTTCGGGCAGAGAACTTTCAAACAATGAACTACTTAAATCGAAATGCGAAGCATTGTTTGTTCGCTCAACTACGAAAGTCAATTCCAGTCTTCTGCAGCAAACTAATGTCAAATTTGTTGGCACAGCAACATCTGGAATCGACCACATCGATGTCGACTACTTAAAAAGTAAGGGGATTTATTTAGTTGACTCAAAAGGAAGCAATGCCAACTCCGTTGCAGAATACGTTGTTTTTTCATTACTTCATTGGCAAAATACCATCCAAGTGGAATTACCAGGGTCTATCATTGGAATCATTGGTTTTGGTAATATTGGGAAACTTGTTGCAAGATATTCAAATTACCTTGGTCTAAAAGTATTAATAAATGATCCACCATTGAAAGAAATTATCGAGCAAGGACTTTCTGAAAGATTTCCAGACTATTGTGAATATTGCGACTTTCCAGAAATAATAAAATATTCAAATATTGTTTCAAACCATGTTCCTCTTACATTTTTGGGTAAATACCCAACTAATTACCTTTTAAACGAACACAACCTTCAACTTCTTAAAAAAAATACTTTATTTGTTCACACTTCTCGTGGAGGAGTGGTAGAGGAAAAATCTTTAATCAAACTGATTTTTGATAAGAATCTATCACTAGTCATTGATGTATGGGAAAACGAACCTAAAATCAACTTGAATCTGCTAAAAACTTGTTTGATTGCAACTCCTCACATTGCTGGCTATTCTTATGATGGGAAACTTCGAGGTGCAAAAAAATTAATAGATGAATTCCAGAAATTTTTTGGAATAAAAATAGATACTTCAATCCTCGATCAAGAACTTTCACATTACAAACCAGCAGAAAAATCTCTTTTTTCCAACTATTCGAAACTATATCAACAATTGAAGCAAAGCCGTCAAATATTGGAAGATTACGAAAAGTTCAAAAAAATACTTGAAATCGACGACCCGAATGAAAAATCAAGGTATTTCGACTTTCTTAGAAAATCCTATCCAATTCGACGAGAAACTTTGTGAGGATGATAATGGATTCAAAACTTGCTGAAAAACTATTTAAACTTCGTCGATTCGGTATTAAGCCAGGATTAGAAAGAATTTCAACACTGCTAAAAAAAGCAGGAAATCCACATCTTACTTTGAACGCAATCCATATTGCAGGAACAAATGGGAAGGGTAGTGTATCCGCTTTATTATCCTCGATACTCCAAGAGTCAAGATACAAGACTGGTCTTTATACTTCCCCACATATTTATTCTTTTAACGAAAGGATAAAAATAAATGGAAAACCAATCCCTGACTCAACACTTGAACCTTTGGTAGAAAAATACCTTGAATTAAGCAAAGATCTCGAAGCAACATTCTTTGAAATAACTACTGCAATTGCGTTTGAATATTTCGCAAAAGAAGAGTGCGAAGTCTGTGTTGTCGAAACAGGCCTTGGTGGCCGTTTCGACGCTACAAACGTATTATTCCCTCTGGTTTCCGTTATTACCAAAATTGATTTCGACCACGAAGAATACCTTGGCAATACCATAGAAGAAATAGCAAAAGAAAAATTCGGCATAATTAAACCTCCGCGTCCAGCCGTTATCTCGCGAAATACTGAAAATTTATATTTAATTGCATTGGAACAATTCGGTTCGAGTAGTGAGATTATTTTGGCAGAAAACTACGTAAGAGGAAAAATTCAAGAAATTAAACCTAATCTAATGAGGTTATCTGTTTCTACTGAAAGATTTGGAATGCTTGAGCTTGAAAGTCCTATCATTGGCGAGCACCAACTTGATAATATTGCGACAGCGATTACCACTACCGAATTACTTTCAAAGTTTTTCAATATTTCAGATTTAAGCATATCCAATGGAATTAAAAATGCTCGCGTAAATTCTGGTTTCTTTGGTCGTTTCGAACTCATAAAAATAAATCCACCGTTTATTATTGATGTTGCACATAATCCTAATGCAATCCAAGTTTTAGTAAATCTAATTAAAAAACTATACCCAGAAACAAAGTGGAATATAATTTTTGCAGTAATGAAAGATAAAGATTACAAGTCAATGTTATACTTACTTATCGACATTTCCGAAAGGTTTCTTCTTCCAAATTTAAAAAACGAGAGGTCCCAAACAAATAACGAATTGAAAAATATCATTCTAGAACATTTAAGCGGGAAGAGCTTTATTCAATCACCTCTAGAAATCAACTTGTTTGATTCTTCAACCCAAGCATTAAACTATTCTATGGAAATAAACCAACCAGTGCTTGTTATTGGTTCTTTTTATTTACTAGGGGAGATTGCAAAAGAATTAGTCTCAAAATTAAATTGGGGTTTTCCGCTAATAGAAAATAACAAGATATTAATCTAAAAAATAGGAAAAAGGGGCAACATAGTTGCCCCCTGTTCATTAAAATGAATACCTTAAACCAAATTGTATTTGCCAACGAGATGAAAGATCGGCAGTATTGAATATTGCATCTTTGGATGGTTTATTCTGTGAATCTTTTGGAATAGAAAATGTTATTATCATTTTGCCTAAATCCGATTGAGTAAATCCATTTTTTGGGTCATCAATCAATTCCTGAGTTACTATTCCATTGTATGTAAATGCCCTGTCGTAAACTTGGTTACTAACATATTTTAGATGCCCCCAATCGGAATTAATCAAATTCAAAACATTTAGTATATCAATATAAATTTGAAGAGATTGACCCCTAATAGTAGGAAACTCTTGGACAATTCTCAAATCAAGTTGATTAAACCATGGTTGACGCAGAGAGTTTCGCTCCATAATTTTACCCCTTTGATCTTCGAGTTGGGGAAACCAAGAAATAAATTCATTCAATTCATTCCAATTATTACCCTTCAAAACCATAATAGGATCATTCGAGCTAAATGGAATATAAACCAGATCGTTGGTCGCACGGCGGTCTGGAGTTCTGTCACCATTTGCATCATTAGAATAAGCAATAGAGAAAGGTGCACCTGAGCGTCCTTCGTAGAAAATACCAAAGGAGGTCGAAAATCCATTCCCATAATTAAATTTATATGAAACATCTGCAAGGATTCTATGTGGTATTTCAAACAAAGAAGTTCCAAGCTCTGCATTATTCGGGTCGATTGCACGATTATATTGCCAATTAGAAATAGCTCGACTTGAAGTTAAGCTATTAACGTCCTTTGCTTTACTAAAAGTATATGCAATATTAAAATTCAGGTTTGGGAGAAGTCCTTTACCAAATGGCTTTTGGAGTTGGAAAGTAATACTGGTTTGGTACCCTTTTGTTGTATTAGTCATCAGCAAAACGTTTGTAAATAATGGACTAACATCATAGCGACTATAGACAGGGCGACCATCAGGTAAAGTCGAGTCTCTTGAACCATCATATGTCTTCAATATTTGACGATTTAAATTTTTATAGGTCATATCATAAAGTGTTTTCCCATACAAAAATTCAACAGTACCTATAAACCCATATGGTAGTTCTTTATCGAATGCAACATTAAAACGCAATACCTGAGGCATTTTTAAATTCTTATCTGTTATATTAATTTCAGTTGTTTTTATTGGGGTTAAAGAATCTACTTTTAATATTTGTCGTGCCGGGTTTGGGTCAAACACAATTTTAGGATTTCTTACATCTATCCTACCAATATCAGTTCCAGTGTTTGAGAATTGATTTGAAATCCAAACTCCAGGAGTTTTACCCGAAAAAACACCCACTCCACCACGAAACTGGGCTGTTTTATCACCAAAAATGTCCCAATTAAATCCAAACCTTGGTGATATTGAAACAGGAGTTGGAAGTTCATCAGTGCTCAAACCTGGAAAATATTTTGACAATGAGTCATTTCTGGCGGGTTTAGAAGGAAACGCAAACATGTCCATCCTCAAACCAAACGAAAGCTTGACGTTAGGCTGGACCTTCCACTCATCCTGAACATATAGTCCAAACTGGAAATATCTAAATTTTGCTCGTGGTTTTGGATTATTTGGGTCTAACGAGTAACTCAGTTGAAATTGCGAAGGTTTCCCGGACTCGAAATCAGCAATTGAATTAAACCCATACGTTCCGTAATAATCTTGCAAAAACAAATTATCAAAAGCAACATATTGATTGCTCGTACCAATAGTAAATGTATGATCGCCATAAAAATAATTAAAATTGTCAGTTAGTTCAATAATATCCTGGTCAAGAGCATTTGCTTGGGAAAATCTTTCTACACCAAAATAAACATCCTCCCCTTTTGGACCAATATCATAGATAGAAATAGATGGAAAAGGTCTGGAAACCGGGTCCCTTTTGTCTCGAATTGCAGTATAAACGAGACGTAATTCATTTGCAATATTGTTACCCAGAACGCTATTTAATTGCAAAACTGTTTGATTTTGCAAAGAATTAAAAATATATTCCTGTCCAGAAAATGAAAAGGCAAATTGTTCTCGAGTAACAGCATTTCCTTGATTAGCTTTAACAAAATTGTGTCTTAATGTCAATCGATTGTTTTGGTTGATATTATAATCGAATCGCATAAACAATTTTACATCTTCTGTCTTCCGAGTATAAAGGTCATATGATCCTGGGTCGTAACCATATCTATTAATGGAAATTTGTCGAATTTTTTCAAGTGTATCCCTTGGAACATTAAAATTAAATGTATAACCTTTGTCGCCAGCAAGTCCAATCCTTTGAGGGTCTTTACGGTTCTTTGTTTCAACATTGAAAAATGCAAAAAGTTTATTCTTAACAATTGGCCAACCAACTCTCCCACCCACAAAATAGTCACTAAAATCTGGGTAGCTCTGGCGAATTCCATTAGCATCAGGTACAGGACTTTTACCTACAAAATTTTGATTCCTACCATAAAAATATAAGCTTCCTTTTAGGTCATTAGTTCCACTTCGAGTGATTGCATTTATTAATCCACCAGTGAACATACCTTGTCGCACATCAAACGGAGCGATTGAAACTTGAAATTCTTCAATAGCATCGAGAGAAATTGGTTCCGCCCCTGCTTGCCCACCAGGAGTACCAGAAGTTGCAAGGCCAAAAGCATCACTTAAAACAGCACCATCCACTTGTATATTGTTGTATTTACTATTTCGTGAACCAATATTCGAACCTTCGCTTGTCGATGAAACTACAAGAGGAGAAAGACGCGAATAATCGTGAATTGAGCGAGCAATTGTAGGTAAAGAAACTATTTCAACTTCTGTTACTGCCTGGGATGCACCAGTTCTATTGCTACTTATAATATCATTTCTATCACTAATTACTTGAATTTCACGGGTTTGTATATCTTTCGGTTGCAAAATAAATCTAATACTGAACTCTTGTCCCAAAGACAAATAAACATCATCTTTTGTCTCGGTTCTGTATCCTACCATAGATACTTCAATCTTATATGGTCCGCCAGGTCTAAGCCCCACAATCGAAAAATTTCCTTTGGAGTTAACAAATCCACCAGTAATAGTCCCAGAAGGTAAATGATTTGCACGAACAGTTGCCCCTGCCAATGGTTTACCATCGACGTCGCGAACTGAACCAGTTATCGACGAGGTCGTTATTCCCTGAGAATATAGAGCTAATGGGTAAATCAAAAGGAAAATTAGAATTGTCAAATATTTTTTCATAACATCATATTAATTTGTTGAACAAAAATAAAAATGCAAATTTGACAAAAAAAATTAATTATAAATTAATTTTTGAAAAAGAAATATAAACTTTCAAAAATTATATTGAAATTTTCATAACTGGAAGTTGCAAAATTTTAAAATTCCGCTGCCTTATTTTTGAGTTTACTTTTTGCACTATATCAAGGAAAATTTTCCTTTGAGTCGATGCATCTTCACGCAACACTACTGGCATCCCTGAATCATTAGATTCCCGAGTCAAAATTTCGAATGGAACTTCACCGAGGAAATCAACACCGAACTCCTCGCATACACGTTTTCCCCCCCCTTCGCCGAAAATATAATACTTTTTATCGGGGGCATCTGGCGGTATAAAGTAGCTCATATTTTCAATAACACCAAGAATTTCTACATTAACTCTTCGAAACATAGCAATACTTCTTCGAACATCTGCAACTGCAATCTCCTGGGGAGTAGTAACAACTATTGCTCCAGTTAAAGGTATCTTTTGTGTTAATGTTAGCTGAACATCTCCGGTCCCTGGAGGTAAATCGAAAATTAAATAATCGAGTTCACCCCATTCCAATTGCTCAAACAACATTGAAAAATATCCTGCTAAAAGGGGGCCCCTGACTATCGCAGCCTCATTTTTTTGGAGTATCATTCCCATTGATGCGACTTTAATCCCATATTTTTCGAGAGGAAACGCCATAGTATTCCCATCGGGCATTTCGACAACTTCAAATGGTTGTTCGCTTAATCCAAACATTGTTGGTTGGCTGGGCCCATAAACATCCCCGTCCAGAACTCCAACTTTTGCACCAGTAAGTGATAATGCACCTGCAAGATTAGCAGCAATCGAGGATTTTCCAACTCCACCTTTTCCAGATGCAACTGCAATAATGTTTTTAACTTGCTTTAAAACTTTTCGTTTCGACAAATCATACATTAATTCGGAAAAATTAACTTCAACATCAACGATTGGATAAAGCTTTGTTATTGCATCGTTTATTTCTTTACTGATTTTTTCATAAACAGTAAAAATTGGCTGAACGAGTTCAAGATAAATTTTTACAGTTTTTCCATCAATGTTAACATCTTTAATAGCATTTAGTTCAACTAATGTTTTGCGGAGGTCTGGATCTTCGATATTAACAATAGAATTTAAAATATCAACTTTATTCAACATAAGCCACCATAAAAAAATTAGGAAACGAAGAGATTTAACCAATATTTTTTTAAAGGATTAAACCATTTTCAATTTTGATTGTCAAACAAATTGAACCCATTATTTTAATAAATAGGAGGTTTTATGAAAGTTCATCGTTTCTTAACAGCACTGATTTTGTTTATTCTAATTTTAGGTGTTACCGAAAGCTTTTCCCAAGGAAGAGGTTTCGGGAAAAAATGCAAAGCACAAGGAACGAATTGCGCTCGTTTCGTCGACACTAACAATGATGGTATTTGTGACAATTTTATTGATAACAACAATGATGGTATTTGTGATAACAGACCAAATTATGGTCCGAAGCGCGGAATGAACATCAATGGTTCTGGAGAAAGACTAAGAATACGTACCTTTGTAGATAACGATAACGATGGAATTTGCGATAATTATCAAAGCCGTCATGGACAAAATCCTCAACCATTAGGTGCAAGCATTTACAAACCATATCCAAACCCTTTTTCCTCGACTTGCAATTTTGACATTTATATCCCAAACGATGGGATTGTCACCATTAATCTTACAGATTTAAATGGTAAAGTTGTAAAGGAAATTTTCAATGGCAAACTCGTCAAAGGAACACACAGCTTTAAAGTGGAAAATGGAAATCTTCAACCAGGTCGTTACTTTATTGTATTAAAATTCGATGGGAAAACAATTTCAAAACCCATTTTATATGCTCCTTAAACTTTTTCCATTGCTTTGTATTTTTCAACTGCCCGCCTACAACGGGCAGTTTTGTTTTTAAAAAACTCTGGCTTTTGTTAATTTTGTTTTTTCACTAGTCGAAAATGTTTAAAAGTGAGATTAGAATTTTCATTATCATTGCTGGAATTATTCTCATTCTGATAGGTATTTTTTTACCTTACCTATCCAAAATTCCATTTGGAAAGCTTCCTGGTGATATAGTCATTGAACGAGAGAATTTTAAAGTTTATATTCCTATTACTTCTATGCTGCTAATCAGTATCTTTTTTACCCTATTATTATTTATAATTAATTTTTTAAAAAAACACTAAGCCAAAATGATTTATCAACATAGGGATTTATAAAACAAAAAAATTTTGAATTACCTCGAAAGGGGGACACTCTTTGTTACTCTTTTACGAGCGAACTTAATAAGCAAAATAACTTTCTTAATAATCATTCCATTAATAACAGATTTTAGTTCTACTCAATTTTGTATGGGACTTTGATTCAATTTCCCGAGTTTTTAATTACTTCCAAATTCCTGGTGGAATTGTCATTGGCTTGCCAATATTACTTTTGTTACTAACCACAAATTTGGATTGTAAAAAAATTTTATCTTAGGAAATTTCTTCCTTCTCTGCTTCATATCCGTTTGAAAAATTGAATTCTTCCCAAATTATTTTTGGATAACAATTTCTCCTGGTTATCTACTTTCAATCCTCTTTTTTAAAGTCATTTCCAAAAAGACAATTGATTATCTCGATTATCTTTCGTTAGGATTTGGCACTATCGCTCAAGCTGTAATTGTATAAATAATTACATTACCAATACTTGTTTTAATCAATTTTGAATTAATTCTCTTTTTTCAATTATCCCCCTGATTTCTTTAGCACAGAACACTTGGCTTTTTTAGTGATCTTTTTTTTAACATCGATGCCATTCTTCATTTTGACAAAATACTTTATTAAAAAAGAATTCTGGGCAATACTGGTTTCCCAAATAGTTAATTTCTCGTTGTTCTACCTTTTTTACAAAATTCCTTACTAGCTTTTTGAACATTACTTATTCTTCACCAAATCCTTTGTGAACTCTATTTTTGATTAATTTGTATTTTTAATTTTGTTTGGTTGACAATGGTTAACAAATGTAGAATTTGTGGTTCCGAGAATTTAAAAATTATTAAAGTAGGTAAAACAAGTTTATATCAATGTCAAAAATGTAAGATTATCTTCAATAAAAACTTACCCAACGAAGATGCAATAGAAGAATATTATTCTAAAAAATATGAAATTAGTTCTTCAGAAATAATGCATATCGAACAACGAAGATTCGCACGCCAGCCTGAACAATTTGAATTAATTAAACTAATTACAAAATACAAAAAACCGCCCGCAAAAATTTTGGACATCGGATGTGACCGTGCTTTTTTTCTCGACAATATCCGTCGTCTTGGATTTGAAGTAATTGGAGTTGAACTTTCCAAAAAAGCTCGTTTTTATACCCAAAACATTGGCATCAAAGTCTTTTCGAAAATTTATGAAGTTAAGCAAGCCTTCGATATTGTAACTCTTTCGCATTCGCTGGAACATATTCCTCAACCATTGATATTACTTAATGAATTGAAAGAGAAAGTCAATAGAAACGGTTTACTTCTTATTCGGGTTCCCGCTTTCGATTGTTTCTGGCGAAAAATCTTTCGATCAAAATGGATTTGGTTTCAACCAATCAACCACCTCTTTCATTATTCAGTTGAAAGTTTAAAAAACTTACTAATAACTGCCGGATATGAAGTTATTTTAATAAAGAAACGCAGACCGAATAACCTTACAACACTTATTTCCAGTTTGCTCTCAATTAAAGTTTATCTTGGAAATGAAAAACTAAAAGTAAAAATTCAGAAGATTATCTCAATATTTTATGAACACCTTACTGCTGTTGAAATCCTTGCAATAAGCAAAAAGGCAGAATGAAATAATTTAAAAATAGAAAATCACAAAACCTTTTCAATACTCTTTCTAATTGAATGATCTGGACAATCAACCCGCAATTGAAACTTTTCGAGAGGAATTTTCAAAAGGTTACAATAGTATTTTTCATTATTGTCTTCATCTAATTCAAGCCACTTACAGCTGAAACACATCCTTAAATAATTTATTGTACCGTCCCTATATAATTTTCTTAGTAATGTCATTAAAAAAGTATAAATTGCAACACAATCCTCTTCAGGAATTGAAGATAAAAAATCTTTAATAGGTTTATCCCAATCTTTTGCCTTGTCAACTAATTGTCTTCCCTTTGCTGAAATTGAAATGTATAAAATTCTCTTATCTTTCTTATCTCGTTTACGAATAATTAAATTCTTGTTTGAAAGGGAATTCAATGTGTCACTCATCGAGGCATTCGAAACACTGAACATTTCGGCTAATTGACTAGATGTAACTTTTAAATCTTTCTTTTGATGGAAAAAATTTAACACTTGGAATTGAATAGGATTCAAACCTAAACCAAATGAAGCATCCCAAAGTAAACCTCTAAATATGGTACCTAATCGTTCAAGAGCAAAACTAATTTGTTCAGTTTCCATAACAATGTAATTACCGAAAAAAGAATTTACAAAACTTCTTTCAAATTAATCCAAGGGTAATGGGAATTTCCCATTACCCTATTCTTTTTCAATTCTTTATTTTCTGAATTCTGTAAAAACGAAATCATGCTCCCTTTTTTGGGTGTGGCAAGAATAACATTCAGAAACAGGGTCTTTAACAACTCGGTCTTTGGTATTTCCTTTGAATGCTTCAAATCCCCAACCTCCAGTTTCTTTGAACTTTTTAGAATTTTTAAGCATCACTGCAAGAACCTTTCTTTCCCCTTCCCCAATTGTATTGTCTTTTTGTGGCGCTTCTAATAGATCGAAGACTAAAATTGAACCGTCGGGGAAAGTTTTGGAATTCGATTGCAACGTTTTTAATGCTTTATCATTTGCATAAACATGATGGATGCCACCAAAACTTGAGAAGAGAGGATGTCCAGGTAGTATCACTAAAGATTTTACGTGAGTCCAATCGCGATAATTTTCGGGATAAGGCACATTGCTTTTATTCGGTTTTGCGGCAAGTGAAATTATTAATATTATTAAACAAATCGCGAGAGAAACGAATATTTTTTTAAACATTGTAAGACCTCCTATTTGTTAAACATATTTTGGAGTCATTAGGACTCCTAAATACCAAATTACAAAATTTTTTTTAAAAAACAAATTTTTTTGTTTTTCTTAATTTTTTTTATTGTTGATTATTTTAAAAATATATTTGCATATTTAAATTCTCTTTTTTAATTTGCTAATGTTCATTTCAAAATGTGTATAATGCTTTTACTGAATGCAGGGAAAATTTTTATCGGTCAGGAACCAACATTTCCTTTGTATTTTTTTCGCATTATTTCTATCTACTTTTTTGAAAAAGTAAGAGAGAGAGAGAGAGAGAGAGAGCAACTCTACTCGGACAAATAAATCCGATTTGGCCAATGAACATCTTTGTTCAAATTGCCGGGGACCGCCTATGATCAAGTCGAATTATGTTTCTTCATTCCTTTGCGTAAACTACAAAATCTCATGAACCAATGAAAAACTCTAATTTAAAATTATTATTAAAAAATGTTGGAGGATAAAACGAAAAAAATAAAACTTTTGTTAATTGTTCTTTCTTTTGGATTTGCTTTTGCAAATCTAAAAGCAGCCTGCCCGCCGGATTATGAAGAGCATTGGGTAGATGCAACTTATTCTTATTTTGCAGGTGGTTTCACCTGTGACGTGCGAATTTACTTCTGTTGCAAATGGGATAACAACTTAAAACAAGTCGTTTCACAAATTGAATGGGTTTTACCCCGATATAACAACTGCTTAATATATTTACCAAGTTGGAGGGATTTTTTATCATGGCTACACCAAACAGTCGCCTATTGGGCAAACCGGGTATGTATGCCTGAACACCCGCCTTGCGATGATACAGTAAATGTTGAATTTAAAGTTGTGGTTATAAACTCCCGATGTATGTATTGGGAAAACTGGGAAAAATACCCTGGTGATTATGTAACAAGGTTGGTTTTTTGTGGCTACGACATTAATTGCAACTACGTCTACAAGGTTTGTATAGATTATAGCGTCAATCCTCCAGTAGAGAGAGAAATTTTCTTATACTCCTATGCAGACGAGCCTTTACTATGTCCAACAGAAGAACCACAACTTCCACCCCCAGGCAAAAGTTGGGACGAACCTTGGATGACAAATTGCTTTGCAAAACCTTGTGAATAATTTTGAAAGGGCGGAAAGTATAGCTTTCCGCCCGGCAAATTTAAATTTTAATGGAAATATTAAAAACAAATATGTGGAGATAAAAATGAAAAAGTTTAAAGCAATACTATTTTCAACAATTTTTTTGATTTTTTCCTTTGCTTCGTCGAAAGCTGAACTGTTGGAAGGGAAAGTCGAATATTTTCCGGTATTATCAAATTTTAATGGCTCGGCTTACAACGGGAAAGTAATATTAGTTTATGGCGATGCAGGTATTATTGTTAAATCAGTTGATGGAGGCAAAAATTGGAAACAAATCGTTATTAACGATTCGTTCAGTATTATTGGTATGGTAAGTATCGGTAAAAATTTCTACGGAATAACGAGCAAAAAATATATGATTTTTTCAAACGATGACGGCGAAACTTGGACCACTAAAGAGCTTGGGAATTCTATTCAATTTTATAAAATACTTGCCAAAGATACCATATTGTTTTGCCTCACTGATTCAAAAATTATTCTTCTTGATGGAAATCTAAACATCAAAAAAGAATATGATTACTCAACCGATACTGCTTCGTACGATATGACAATTTTGAATAATATTATTGCATATTCAGCGGGGAAAGGAAAATTAGGCTTAATTGATATTTCAAACGATAATAGTAGAATTCTGAATTTCTCAGATTATGGAATTTGTTCATCGTGTCCTGCACCTTCTGTTTTAATGTCCGACGATAGTAATATATATTTTTATTTGCAAACAAGCGGTCTCTATCGTTACAAAATTCAAAATGATTCCATTGAATTTATTTTGAACCCCGAATCAAACATCCTGACAAATTATGGTAATCAAATTTATTTGTTATATAGTTTTTCGCTTTACGACAGAGTTATCGACAGCTTACGCTTTTACAGAATAGATGTAACAAATAAACAGGCAATACGAATATACTCTAAATTCGATAGATATATAAAAGGCACAAAAATTAAGAACTTTATGTTAATTTCCGAAGACACAATAATAGCAGTCGGAAAGGATAAACTCATATTAATGTCGTATGACGATGGAAAGAATTTCGAAGTCGTTTCGTTTTGCAAAATACTTTCCTCTATTCCTGTTTTTATTTTCGATAGATTAAATGCAAAGATTGCCAATCCAATGTTATTATGGATTTCCACAACCGACGGGGGTGTAACTTGGAAGCCACCGAAGAACTGGAACGAAATGTTTATAGAAATTGATGGGTTTTATGACCCAGCAAACTATGGCGGGACAGCTTATTTCAAAGATAAAATGCATGGTATGGCTTATGGGGAAAATTCTTTTGGTGAAACACCGTATAACCTTGCATATACCAACGATGGGGGCGATTCAATAGCTTTAAAATATGAAAAAATGATTTATGGTGGCTCTTCTTATTCTTTAATTACAGACATCTCCAACAATTTTGTAGCAACTACAAATTATTATATTTTAAATAAAAACTACATAATTATAAATTCATTCAGTGATAGTATGGAACTGACAGGTAGAACAGTGTTTGCCGATAGCAGCTTTTTTTGGATACAAAACATAAACGACACTCTTTATGCATTTGGCAGAGACTTCAAAGATACCAATAAATTTTTTATCGCCTTTTCGATAGATACAGGAAAAGTATGGCAGAATGTTTATTCCTTCAAATTAGAAGGCGATTTTGAAAGAATATCAAATATTAGCTATCGCGATGGGAACTTATTTATTTCTTACCTAATTCCGACCTCGGACACAACTGGTAAAATGATTCTCTTATGTTATAATTTCAGTAAAAGAACACTCTTGAAAATATTGGAAAAGGACGCAACAGAATTTTCGGGAATAAACGCCATAGTTAAAATAATGGATACATACTATATTGTTTACTATTATTTCGGAACAACTTTTGGGCTTGGGCTTTTGGCAAACAAAAACTTTGAAGCCGACCCAACGAATTGGGAAAAACTATCTTTTGTTGGGGAGAGGTATTCCATAACCAATATAGTCAGTTCGAAAGGTGATTCCCTATACGCAATATCTGCTTACGATTCTCTTTTAAAAAGACAAACTCTTTTCTTTGCGAAGGAAAAACAAACCAGCCCTGTAATAGAAACACCAACTATTGAAGAATCGCCTTCGCTTTACATTTCCCGACCTATTCCCAATCCTGCCCGCAATTCAACAACGATGCGAATTTATTACGATTCTCGATTCGATATCGAAAGAGCGGACTTCCGTGCCTACAATATGATGGGAATGCAGGTTGCAGGAAAAGAAGCCTTTACTCTTACTCGCCTGAATTATTATTCATCGGACCTTTCGTGGAACTTCGCTGGATTGCCGTCGGGTGTGTATCTTGTTGTGGTTCGTCTTGGTGGGGAAACTCGCTCTGCTGCTGTTGTTGTGGAGTAAAATGAAACAAATATGTTGTAACAATGTATGAGGTTACTATGAAATATTTTCAATTTATATTGTGTGTTATCTTTTGGGAAATTTTTGCTTCGGCTTGCAAAGAAACTCCAACCGACTCAACCTCCGTTCCCTTTTATCCATCGGGAACAACACAATACGAATACAAATTTGGTTATACCGATTCACTATGGAATTTCACGGGCAATACCGAAACGATTATCTTTACATTCCCTTCGCAGGAAAGGGTTCAAAATGTTTTGATGAGCAATTTGTTCGTCACCAGGGCAGGCATCGCCATCCCAGGTTGTAAAGTTATTTTTTATGAAAATTTGTTCGAACTTCTCTCTCGGGGGCTTCTTCCTTTTGTCGATACAACAGATACAAAATTAGGCTTTAACGAACTAAATGAAATTCGTTTCAAGCCATTCGATAAAGATTATTACAATCAGTATTTTCGCGATACGACGCAAGTTGAAATATATTTTGATTACAAAGAAATGCTTACTCCTTCGGGTGCTAAGCAATTCGTATTAGCACCCGCAATGTTTATTCAGGAATGGAAAGGCACAACAAATAAAACCAGTAAGGATTTCACACTTAACAACGAGAAACACAAAGCAACTGGAGCACAAATATTCTTCAACAGAATTATTAAACCAACAACGCTTCAAGGATGGAAATTTATTCGACCTTCGAACGATCCATCGCTCGATGAATTCTATCTTGATAACGACAATACGCTTGTAGCGGACAAAATTGAAATGACTTTCTATTACAAATATAAAGTTGGTTTTTTAGAAATGCTTTGCAAACACAGAACTCCCGAGAAAACAAAATACTATAAGTGGCTACTAACCCGCATCAAAGATTAATATGCTATGGGGTTAAAATTATGATTGTATGAAATAATGCAGGCATCGGCGGGGAAACTCGCTCCGCCGCCGTTGTTGTGGATTAAAAAGTGAAATTAGAAATTTCAGTTGTTCATTTTGCAAATAAAAAACTTATTTTAATTGTTGGAAGTAAATATGGTTAGCTTAATTTTGGTATTATTGTTCATTTCAACTTTCGCATTCTCCCAAACTATTGTTTGGGAAAGAAAATACGACCCTGGGGAACCTGCAATATTTTCTATAATGCCAACAATAATTGAATCTGACACCAATATTGTGATTTTGTTCGACCAATCTAAATCAGTTACTTTCAATTGCCCGTCTTTTTTCAAGTACAATTGAGATGGAACTTTATTAAATTATAACAAGTATGAAACAGAAAAAATACATGCTTTATCCTACAATCCTTGAATATGCTACAACCAGTTACAAAGTTTTCTGCGGATATGGAAGGCTAAATGCTAAATCTTCCACAATCTTTGTTCCGGCGATTCTCAACACCGACAAGGAAGAGAACTTGGTATAACTTAAAATTCCTTGTGATATAACAAAGACAAACGAAAAAGAAAAATCTTCTTTTCGAATTCAGATTTTTTTGACACTGTGGGCCTTGTTACCCATAAACAATAAATTCTATCATGCTTTTATTAATTAACAAATAAAAGTTAATGAAACTTTATCTTATAACAAAGACCATTTAATTATAGTTTGTTTCGACTCTCTTGGGCAAGTTGTTTGGCGCAAAGGATTTGATACAGATGCCTTTGGTGACTATAATTCTTTTTGAGGATTCAAAGATATCTCGAAATGGAAAAATATTACTCGTTTTAAGTAAGATTTTCTGAAACTTCCTTCCTATTATCCAAATAAAAGAAATAGATACAAATGGCATTATTTCAAAAAATGTTGTGTTAACCCTCGAAGATGCTGGATTTCAGACCACTACTTTTCAATTTACCCAATTCAAAAATCTTGGGACGAAAGCTACATTGTCTTAGCAAAAATATTCTTTGATGATTATTCAAGCTATTATTTTGTTAAAAATCAAACCAGATGGCGGAGTTTTAAAGATAAATAAATTTAGAATTCCAACTAAGAATCTTGGATTACGACTAAATTTTTTAGAACAAAGTCCAAATGGTTTCTTGTATATTTTTGGTACCACTCTTATTGATTTATCTGAAAATCTAATGGGTGCGTTTGGCTACAAACAAAAGTCTATATTTGTAGAATTGATGAAGATTTCCGCAATTTCAAAGATTTTGAATTTTACGAACACATCGATGAAAATATAACAAGTTTCCGACATTTACATTTTTTGAGTAATAATGAATTTATTGGGGTTGGCCGTAAAGATAGATTCAAATTATATGTGAGTCGAATATATTGGGAAACTCCAAGTTCTGTCAATTATACAAACACAAACTCTACTATTTTTTCAAGCTCGAAAACAGCCGTTTGAACTTAAATTCAGACAATTTGAGTTGCAAGCCTGTTCGAGTATATTCAGTCCTTGGAACAAAATTGATAGACAAAGAATACAAAGAACCAATTGATATAAGTAATCTTGGAAATGGTATTTATTTTATTAAAATTGGTGAATCTACAAATAAATTTTTTAAGTATTAATTTTTTTTAGAAAGCTTTTTAAAATTATTCTTCGTATACCAAATAAATAGAAAAGACACAAAAGTTAGAAATATAACCACCCTGAAGAATCCACTTAGAATCTTCATCTGTATTTACATCTATCTCAATTTAATTGTTGTAATACAAGTTCGAGCACCATCAAAAGTTGAAATTATCTCACTCCCCGATAACGAATTGTATCGTATGTCAATTTGAACACTTATGCCGCGTGGAAGCCATAATTCAAAAAAGCCATTTTTCAAAGTTTTAACCTCGCCTTCATACAAAATATTCCCATTCATATCTTTCGCTGTGAGTTGAAACGTTTGTTCTCTCATTTCACCTTGGCAACTCGAGGGATAATGAGTTTCGCAAGTATGAGTAGTATTCATATAGGGAGCAATTGCAAGATACACCAAACTATCGGGTAATGGTTTTGATACTTTTCTACCATCAGGAAATTCAATAACGACTTCTCGAGTATTGACAAAACACGTGATTTTTGGTGCAGTCCATCTCCATTCATTTGCTAAAGCAATAGTAGATTTGGCGTCTAAATTAGTTAAGGACTCGAAATATTTGTCGTAGTCGATGTTGTTCGAGTTTGCACATCCAACAATCAATAAAATAATGGATAACCACAGAACAACCATCCTTTTCATAATGCCTCCAAATGATTTTAACAAAAAATACAGAACACAAATTTATAGTGCTAATATACAAAGAAACCGAATCTTGATTCTATGCCTATTTTACTTTATATCCATGCTTCTCCGAATTCTCTTTCGCTTTTTCGATTGTTACTTCCTTTAACTTCATTTCACATATTGGGCATTTAGCTGGTTCATCGGATAAAACATTCCAATGCATCTGGTCTTGATATACTTTTCCATCTTTATTCTTATCGATTTCTTCAACGTTAATCACACCTTCACGAACGATTGACTCAGTTGTTTGCTCTTTTTTATTATCTTTCTTATGCCGCGAGTGGTTATGCTGTGCAAAATTAGCATAGCTACACAAAAACAGTGCAGTTATAATTATTGCCATTAGGACAATAGTCCTAAAAGTTCTTTTTCCTTGACCAAAGGAACTCAAAGAGATATTCATAGTACACCTTTATAAAAGTTGAAAAAACCTGTTATTCTTGCACTTCGAAACCGTTTTCTTTTAAATTTTTGATTGCAACTCGATTCGGAATTTTCTTTAATGCCATCCCACAAATTGGGCATTTAGCCGGTTCATCGGATAAAACATTCCAATGCATTTGGTCTTGATATACATAGCCATCCATATTAACATCAATCTCATAGACATTGATTTTACCTTTCCTTATTATTTCAACATCTTCGGATGTGTCGTTTACGTAATTATGCTCAGAATGCTCAGAATGCCCTCCGTGTCCCCCGTGTCCTTTCATACCAGAGCATCCGGAACCGAGGACTGAACAACCAACAACCCCAACTGTAATTATGATTCCGATTAAAATCGGAACAAAAACTGAACTAAAATACGATTTTTCCATTTTAAACACCTTTAATTATTTAACAAGAAACAATACTTTAAAAATCGAAAATTTTGCCGCTTTTATCAATATGAAATAGATTCCTGATGGCATCATAGAACCATAGAAATATTCCGATGAAAACCACTGTTTTAATTACTTTTGCTTTTAACATTGTTTGGCCTTATTAATTAACTTAAATAATTGGTAAAGATATTGAAAATGTAGTGCCTATACTTTTTTGGCTTTCGACCCATATTTTACCACCCAATTTTTCGACCATTCCTCTTGTAAAAGATAGTCCTAAACCTGCTCCTTCTTCCCCACCAGTCCCACGAACCGAAGGTAACTTAAGGTCGGAAAACAGTGTATTTAGAGTTTGCTGGTCCATTCCAACCCCATTGTCGGCAACCGAAATTATTAGCTCTTTATTATCTTTCATATTCAACGTCCGAGCCGATACACGAACTCTACCATCGGGATTAGTATATTTAATCGCATTGCTAATCAAGTTTCTCAGAATAATTCTTAAAGTGTCAACATCGGTTTTAATTTCGTAGTCCCAAGGAACTTCATTTACAAGTCCTATCTTTTTTAGATTAGCATTATGTCTATAAATATCGAGAACTTCATTCACAAGATTATGCAAATTGAAGTTGATGTAATGAAGCTGTCCGGATGTCATTTGTGATTTAGCCCAAAAAAGAAGGTTATCCATAAAGTCATAGAGTTTTTTTGCACAAAAATTTAAGCTTTTTCCAATTTCGTAAACATCGTTACGATTGAGTTCCTCATCTTTATCCATTAGTAGTTCGCTCAAAGTAAGAAACCCTGAGAATGGACTTTTGAAATCGTGGGAAATTATCGAAAAAATTTTATCTTTTGTCTCGTTTGCTTCTTTCAGTCTTTGTTCTGAAATTTTCAACTGACGAACAACATTGACTTGTAGGATAACTGATGTAAGAAATAATGCAATCAGCAGAAACAATACTCTATGGAAAAGGAGCATTTGAGGAATGTTTGCAAACAACATATCGAAGAAACCGAGATTTTGCTCATTCATCAAAGGATTTGGGCGATAAAGAATAGTATCGACAATCGCAGCAAGAACCCAAACAACAATAAAGACAATTAAATAAATACGTATGTAACGTATTTTAAAAGCGCGTTTCATTTCAATCACTCCTTAAATTAATCAATGGGAAATTAAACCTCCCAAAAAACCGGTTACCGATACTAAAACAACAACAATAAGTCCGGGAATCCAATGATATTTTTTCATAGCAGGGATTCTTAAAGCAATTGTCCACAGCAACAAGAAAATAGCGATGATAAAACCAAAAACCTTATGAATGTCCAAAATCCATTCTTTCGGCTCACCTTCGAAATGGGATTCTTGGATTAAACCTGTTATAACCGCTGCAATTGAAGTAACGAAAGCGACTACAACCAGTAGCAAAATTGACTGGTCATATTTTTTAGCCTTAAAATTCAATATGCTAAGAAAGAATGCCATAATTGACAATGCGATTGGGAAATGAATTATTTTATTATGTAAATGCTCAAACATCGATTCCGAACTTACAATGTTTTCTTTATTCATATTTTCAAGTTCAGAATGCTGATGCCTTGTTGAATCGTTCTCAATAGATACTGTGTCAGTTGCAATCCGATGGCTCTTGGTGTTTTCATCGTTTCGATGGCTTTCTTTGCTGTGCCCAAAAACGGCAACGTAAGCCAATACAGCGAAGGCAATTAGCAATGGGTATATTTCCATAATTCACCTATTAATTGTTAAAAAAACGTTTGAAACTATTAGCATTTTCAAAACATAAAAAAGTTTAGTCTGGTTTGCGAATGCTTTTTGAAGCAAACAATGCTCATCCATTTTAATTATCCTTTTGACTCTGCTACTAACTTTCTTTTTTTGATAATATAGAATATTGCCGGATAAACCGTTAGTTCCATTATCATACTAGTAATTATACCTCCAACCATTGGAGCAGCAATTCTTTTCATTACATCCGAACCAGTTCCAATCCCAATTATGATTGGGAACAACCCAAGTAACGTCGTCATAACGGTCATCATTTTGGGCCTTATCCTTTTGACGGCACCTTCAAAAATCGATTCGCGTAGATCATCTATGGAACGCAGACGACCTTCCCGCCTGAATTTTTCGTATGACAAATCAAGATATAAAAGCATCACTACCCCAGTTTCTGCATCTACTCCTAATAGCGCAATGATTCCTACCCATACCGCAACACTCAGGTTATAGCCAGCCAAAAACAAATACCAAACAGCCCCAACCATAGAAAATGGCAATGCCAATAAAACAATACCAGTTTTAACCGCCGATTTTGTATTCATATAAAGAAGCACAATCACAATCAAAAGAGTAAGTGGAACAACAAGGGACAAATGGCGAGCAGCTCGTTCCATATATTCATACTGGCCAGACCATTTAATTGAATAACCCGGGGGTAGTTTCACTTCCTTTGCAATTGTTTCTTTGGCTTTTTTAACGTAGGAACCTATATCGGCTCCTTGGGCTAAATCGACGTAAATCCAAACGTTGGGTCGAACATTTTCCGAGCGAATCATTGCTGGTCCTTTCTTTATTTCTATTTGTCCAAGGTGTTCAAGTGGTATATTCCCCCCATCGGGCAAAGGCACAAGTACTCTTTTTAAAGCATCGATATTTTCCCGGTAATCCCGCATATATCTAAGGTTGACAGGAAAGCGAGCCAATCCTTCTATGGTAGTTGTAATATTTTCACCACCAACTGCAGATGCAAAAACATCTTGAACATCTTTAATAGTCAAACCATATCTAGATATTTCATCCCTATCTATTTTGAACTCAACATAGTATCCACCAATTAGTTTTTCGGAATAAGCGGAACGAGTTCCAGGAATTCTTTTAACTGCAGTTTCAATCAATCCAGCTAGTGAATCGAGTATTCCTAAATCAGCGCCGGCAATTTTAATACCTACAGGTGTTTTGATACCAGTTGATAACATATCAATCCTTGTTCGAATTGGCATTGTCCAGGCGTTCGTTAGACCAGGAATTTTAATCGCAGCATCCATTTCTTCTACAAGTTTGTCGGGGGTCATTCCTTTGCGCCATTTCTCTTGCGGTTTCAACCTTATTGTTGTTTCAATCATTATTAAAGGTGCTGGGTCGGTTGCTGTTTCCGCTCGACCAATTTTACCAAATACAGATTCTACTTCTGGAAACGACTTAATAATCTTATCGGTTTGTTGCAATATTTCCCTTGCTTTTGTTATCGAAATTCCTTGAGATGTAGTTGGCATATACAACAAATCGCCTTCGTAAAGGGGAGGCATAAATTCCGAACCAAGTTTGCTAAATGGAATAATAGTAACTAAAATAATGACTAAAGCGGCTCCAACTACCAACCAACGTCGCTTCATAACAAAATCAACTACTGGATGATATATTTTTACTAAAATTTTAGTTAGTGGGTTTGCCTCTTCTTTCTTCATTCTACCACGAACGAAATAACCAAGCAAAATCGGAACAATTGTTACAGCCAATATCGCTGCACTACCCATCGCATAGGTTTTCGTAAATGCCAAAGGTTTGAAAAGTCGCCCTTCCTGTTGTTCCAAAGTAAAAACTGGTAGAAAGGAAACCGTAATTACCATTAAAGAATAGAAAATCGAAGGTCCCACCTCTTTTGCGGAATCTAAAATTATCTTCCAGTGTGGTCGTTGTTGTTCTGGTGGCTTATCGTATTCCTCGGATAAATGTTTAGCTGCGTTTTCGACTAAAACAATCGAAGCATCAACCATCGCTCCTATTGCAATGGCAATCCCACCTAACGACATAATATTTGCATTTATTCCCTGCAACTTCATAATAATAAAGGAGAATAGAATTGCGGTCGGCAAAGTAAAAATAGCAACTAATGAACTTCGAACGTGAAGAAGAAAGGCTATGATAACTAAAGCAACAATTATCATTTCTTCCGTTAATTTATCCTTCAAATTATCTATTGCCCGTTCAATCAATGAAGTTCTATCGTATGCAATTTCGATTTCAACATCGTCGGGTAGCGACTTCTTTAACTCTGCAAGCCTTTCTTTTACGGCGTTAATCGTTGTTAATGCATTCTCCCCATATCTGAGCAAAACGATACCTCCTACTACTTCGCCTTCACCATTCCACTCTGCCAAACCTCGTCGTAATTCTGGGCCAATCATAACATCGGCAACATCCCTTAAATAAACTGGGGTTCCAGTAACAGGAGAAATACCAATCGATACTTTCTTTAAATCTTCTACACTTTGGATATAGCCTAAAGCACGAACCATAAATTCCATTTCGCCCATCTCCAAAAGTCGCCCACCAACATCGTTGTTGCTCATCTGAATTGCCATTTTTACTTTTTCCAAAGGAATATTATACGAAGCAAGCTTAGTTGGGTCAATATTAACCTGATATTGCTTAACAAAGCCTCCTATACTTGCTACCTCCGATACTCCTGGAATAGACCTCAATTCATACCTAAGGAAAAAATCTTGTATAGACCTTAGTTCCTGTAAATCTCGTTTCTTGGATTTCAACACATACTGAAAAACCCAGCCCAAACCAGTTGCATCAGGTCCTAATTGCGGCGTAACTCCCGGAGGCAAAGTCCCAACTAATCCCGAAAGATATTCCAAAACACGGCTTCTTGCCCAATAAATATCGGTTCCGTCTTCGAAAATTATATAAACCATTGAATAACCAAACATAGAATACCCACGAACATATTTGGCATAAGGAACAGCCAGTAACTTCGTTGTAAGAGGATAAGTTACTTGGTCTTCGACAATTCTAGGGCTTTGCCCAGGATATTCAGCCAGAACTATCACTTGCACATCGCTTAAATCTGGAATAGCATCAACTTTTGTATTGCTGAGTGCCCAAATACCACCAAGAATAATTGCTATTGTCAGAATTATGACCATAAATTTATTGTTAACGCACCATTCAATCAATTTCGCGATAATTCCTTCTTTTGGATTTCCGTCCTCAAACATAATCACTTTCTCCTTTATTTCACTTTAAAGCCGTGCTTAAGTAGGTTTTCTTTCGCTCTTCCGAGCCGAACTTCCTTCAATTTCATTTCACAAATTGGACAAGTTCCCGGTTCGTCTGCGATGACATTCCAATCCATCTGGTCTTGAAAAACCTTGCCATCTTTATTTTTGTCGATTGCGTTTAAATCTATAATTCCTTCGCGAATTATAGACTCTTTTTTATGTGATGTATGTTCCTCGCTCTTGTGGTTTTTATGTTCACCTTCTGTGGCAGTATCCTTTTGTTCTACATTTGTGTGTGAATGTTCAGCAGTGGTCAGTTGGCTAACAGCCGCTCGCAAATTGCTTTCCGAATCAATTAGAAACTGAGCAGAAGTTACTATTTCCATACCTTCGGTTAATCCAGACAAAACTTGATAATAGCCCTGCGAATATCCACCCAAAATAACTTCCTGTGGTTTGAATTTACCGTTACCCAAAGCAACAATGACAATATCTTTTTGCCCACTACGAATAACCGCATTTTCGGGAACCACCGGTTTAATTCCTAAATCTCTCCCATAAATTGTAACATTAGCAAACATTGCTGGTTTCAATAGACCATTTTGGTTTGGTAAATCGATTCTAATTTTTGCAGTTCTTGTTTTCGGCTCAATAGTGGGATAAATAAAGCTGATTTTGCCTTTGAAAACCTTTCCAGGCATAAAATTAAATCTAATATCGGCTGGCGAACCTAACGCTATCTTCGACAATTCGTATTCATATATGTCGGCTGTTAACCATAATGTTGATAAGTCTGCAATTTTCAGCAATGGCATCCCAGGGGTTACACTTTGACCTTCGAGAATATCTTTCGAAATTACAGTCCCATTGGTTTTTGCATAAAGAGTTACATAAGTCTTTAATTCTTTCGTTCGAATCAATTCATCAATATCGCTCGGGGACACTTCGAGTAACTGTAATTTTCTTATTGCATTCTTAATCATCAAATCGCCACTTGTTAGAACATCTTGGGTATTTACCGTAAACAGGCTTTTCTTATACGAAAGTGCTGTTAGTAGTTCCTGTTGCGCCGCAACAAGTTCTGGGGAATAAATATCCATCAATTTGTCCCCTCGTTTTACCTTTTGTCCCGTGTAATTAATATATAGTTTTTCTATCCAACCATTTACACGAGTTGTAACAAAATAATCCTTGGTTTCGTTTGTGGTGAGAATTCCATTTGTTACAACAACGCTTGGCAGTTGCTTATTGACAACTTTGTCGGTTTTTACGTTTATATTCTGAACAACTGCTGGGTCAATTGTAACAACTCCTTCGGCGCTAGCTTCGTCTTCGTAAACTGGAACGAAATCCATACCCATTGGGTCTTTCATCGGAGTAGGCGAGGTTATGCTCGGATCCATCGGCGAACGATAGTATAATATTTTCCTTCCACCGTTGGATTTGGTTCCTGTCCCTTGTTTGGGAACTAATTTCATTCCGCAAATCGGGCAATTCCCAGGATGATCTTGAACAACCTGTGGATGCATACCACAAGTCCAAAGTTGCTTGTTTTGCTGGCTTACTTTTGTCTTTGTTTCATTCTTTTCATATATCGCAAAATAATAGATTCCTGTTATTGAAAGAATCAAAAGAAACATTATTAAAAGCAAAACCTTCGGTCTCATCTTTTCTCCCTAATTAAGTTAACAAACTCAATTAACTATTTTTTTGCCTGTTAAGAATTCTATTTCTGCTATCATTTCCCAAAAATTAGCACGAAGCGAATATAGATTCGTCTCGATTTCGTAATATTTTCTTTGTGTATTTAAAACATTAAGAAGATCAACTTTACCAACTTGGAAATTTTCTATGTCAACCTCGAGATTTTTTACAATCTGTGGAATCAAAACTTCGCTTATAAGTTTTACACGATTTTGTATTTCTTCCAATTGTGCTACAGCTTTAGAAAATTCGACATTTAACATCTGCAAAGCCATTTGGTATTCTTCGGAATACATCTTTTGCATTACTCGTGCCTCTTCGACCATAGAACTTTTCTTCCCTCCATAGTCAATCGGTAATTCAATGTCAATCATCAGCGATACCATATCCATTCCAGAAGATGGCACACCAGCCAAAGCATTTCTTTGCAGATATTGTGCCGATAGTCCGAAATTTGGATAGAATTCAAAGTTAGCAAGATTTTCGTAAGATTTCGATTTTTGCTCTGCAAGAGTAATCTGGCGAAGGTATGGGCTATTCTCTTTCGCATAGGAAAGCAAAAGTTCGGAATTAAAGTCAATTTTGGGAAGGCTATCCAACGAATCCGTATCAATTTCAGTATTTGCTGGCCTCAATAGATACGCGTTCAACACCGATACCAAAGATTTTTCTTTCGCTTGAAGTTCAATTATACGTTCATTCAACATTGTTATATCTGTCTCGATTTGTATGACATCCGATAAACTCGACATTCCGACCGTAAATTTTGTTTGAACTATTTCGGAAACGTTTCGCAAAATTTCTATATTCTTTTTTGAAAGTTCTAAAGCTTTGCGAACAAAACACAAACCGAAATAGTTTTTTGAAACTTCTTTGACGAGTTCCAGCTTCGCATAAGCAATTTCTTGCTGAACGATTTCTATATCCTTTTGTTCAACAATTGCACGAGCGTTCAATCTACCGGGGAATGGAAACATTTGGCTTACCCCAATAGCTTTTGCAGTCATTGGATCCTCGCTGAACGAGAATTTCCCAAGTGGAAAACTCATTGTCCCAACCGAAAGGACGGGGTCCGGCAAATTCGAAACTTGAGGAACTTTCGTTTCTGCAACTACTTGCTTCGATTCAAGCATTTTGATTTTCGGATTCACCTTCAAAGCAACATCCAGAAGGGAATCCAATTTACCGCTTCCAAAAGCCTCAAAGCTTATAAACAATGATATTATTGATACTATAAAAATCATTAATTCACCTACTTTTGTTTACTCAATTTTTTTGGATAAAATCTCATACAATTCATCGCACCAGGTTAATGCTGGACGGGGATATTCAACAACCCTTCCAATCTCTGTCCCATTTTTTGTCACAATTAAAGTTGGAACTTTTTCAATATTAAACTTTTCGGCAGTTCCCGATGGTTCTCGTTTGTTTCGGTCAACCCCATAAAGATGAATAAATTCCTCGCTACCACAAATCTGCCGAAGAACAAGAACAATTTTTGGAAGTTCACTTTCAGTGTCTGAACACCAGGACCCACCAAAAATATAGAATTCATATTTCCGAGATTTAGATTTCAGCCGTAAATCCTCTATTAATAAACTATCACAGGGATAATCCTTTGGTTCAATTAGTTTCCAGTTTGTTTGTTTGAACCAGGATGCAATTGAAACATTGCCTAAAATATGGTGCTCTTCGTAGTGTGTTTGAGCATTCAAATTCAGACTTAAAAGTATTGATAAAAATACAAATACAATACACTTCCTATACATTTTAATCACCTTAAAAATTTAAAAAAATAGATTTTTCTATCTAAACTAAAGGAATAAAATGCTATCTAGCAAGAGAAGTAAAATAGATTGTAGCAAGCAATTTCGAAAGGAATTCTTTGGTAGGTAAGCTTATTTGATTGGAGACAACCAATAAAAAGGAGTTTACAATATTGATAATTAAATCTTTAGCATTAATTTCCCAAAGATAAGCAATAAAATAATTAATTACACGGAATTTTTCGATAAAGTTATATTCTAATTTAAGATTAATAAAAAACAATATACAGCAATTCGCCGAAAAACTTTTATGTTGAGATTGTGATTCAAAGAAATAATAAGTATTATTGTGTGTAGTTTTTTGCCTTGAACAACAAGAGTGTTGTTCGTTTAAGGATTTAGGAGTATTATTATTTTCACAAGGATTTTCAAAATGAATGGTACAAAATTCACAATTGTTTTTTTTAGGGGAAATTTCTATTTCGATTTTACCGGCTTTATTACAGTAATGAAAAAAATAATATTGATAAGTAAAAAAAACTAGAAAATTTAATATTAAAAAACCACTGATTATTTTTTTTATCAGCATATAGATATATCAAAATAAATTATAAAAACGTGACTGGAAAAAATTTATTTTATCATCCCTTGTTAATAACAAAAAAAATTTATGGGAATAAGAAGTTCATTATAAAAAAAATTTACTTTAACACGAAGTGTAGAACAACTTACTTTTGAAAAATCCATAATCGATATTTAAAGAAAATCAAAAATTTTTTTAATATAAAAAAATAATTTTCATATTTTCTCGTATAAATTTTTTAAAAATTTGGAGCAAAGAAATGATTACGATAAAAGTTCGAATATTCACCCTATCTATGTTGGTAATTTTGTTACTTTCGTCCATTTTCTTTCTTTGCTGTGAAAAAGATGAAACGATTAACTTCGCTGGTCCTATTTATAATTGTGATACCAATAATGTTTCTTTTACACTAATTATCAAACCACTAATAGAAAGAAATTGCGAAGGTTGCCATAATAGTTCACTTCAATTTGCTGGTATCGTCCTTGAAACTTACAACGATATAAAAGCAACAGCGAAAAGCGGTAAATTAGTTAAAAGCTTATATGGTAGCATGCGTCAATACATATCCAACGATTGTGATATTGCAAAAGTTCAAGCCTGGGTTAATCAGGGTTTTTTAAATAATTAATTTATTATAATTTTAAAATGTTTCATTTAAAAAAATCATAAAATCATAACGAAACAAACTTATTCCATTTCATTAACCACGAATGAAGATTAAAAAATTAAAATCTTGATCTTAAATAGTTCTTTGTTATTTTCTTACTTTTAATTAATTTTAATTTGTAAAATTTTGTTTATTGTATCAAGAATACATATTTCATTACCCATAGATGTAAAAAATATTTCAAAAAAATGAAAATTAATTCAAAGTGGCTTTTTCAACTACTTATTACTTTTATACTCGAGATTTTTACCTTCCCGAACATTGATGCACAAAGCCTCACTTGGTTGGGGACCCTCGGCGGTGACGAAAGCCAAGCATTGGATATTTCCAGCGATGGCTCGGTGGTTGTTGGCTGGGCAAAAGATTCCACAAATAAAAGGCGCGCATTTCGGTGGACTTCAACCAGCGGTATGGAAGACCTCGGAACACTTGGAGGACCAGAAAGTATTGCTTATGGTGTATCTTCCGATGGTTCCGTGATAGTCGGAACAGCCCACTCCCCTATGAATCAATTTCGTGCATTTCGTTGGATTCAAGGTTCTGGAATGCAAGAGATTGCAGATTTAGCCCACGAATACGAAGAAACAATTGCAAAAGCCGTTTCGGGAGATGGTTCATTTGTAGTTGGCTCTTTATATTTGGGAGATATTTCAACTGCCTTTATTTGGAGCCAAGATAGCGGTTTAACAAAACTCGGAACTTTTGGAGGCAAATCAAGTGCTGCAACCGATATTTCAAAGGACGGCAAAGTCGTGGTTGGCTTTGCCCAAGATAGTAAATCAATTAACAGGGCATTTATTTGGGATAGAAAATATGGTTTTCGAAAATTAATAGGAACCGAAGATTGGAGCATTGCATATGGCGTTTCTGGAAAAGAATATTTCACTTTTGTGGTTGGCGAAATGGTTGCCTCCACCAAATATCCCCGTGCTTTTCGGTGTTCTCCAAACGATATAATTGAAATTATTGGTAGCCTTGGTGAAAAATCCAGTGTTGCCTATGCTGCATCTGAACCCGGTTACACAGTTGTTGGTTCATTAGAAATAGACGACAACATAAAACATGCTTTTCGATGGGAAGATAATATTGGAATAATGGAAGATTTAAATAATACATACAAGGACTTACTTCCTAATGGCTCTTACCTTGCCGAGGCATTTTCAATTACCCCGGATGCTCGGTATATTGCTGGATACGGCTTTAATGCCTTAACTGGAAGATTCGAGGGATTTCTTTTGGACACCAAAACAACAGCACAAGTAGGAAGAAACCAAAACCAGAATACATCATTCCAAGTTTATCCTAATCCTATCACTTCGAATGCAATTTTAATTTTTTCTCTGCTAAAACCTACCTTGGTACGAATCGAACTTATTTCGCCACTCGGGGAATTAATTGAAACCATTTCTAATAAAGAATTTACGAACGACATACATACATTACATTTGAACTTCAACAACCGAGCAGAAAATTCTTTAGCAACTGGAATTTATTTTATCCGTTTCATTACAGAAGAACATACCGAATTGCTCCCAATTATGATTTTGAAGTAAATACAATCAATTACTACTTAAATTCCATTTATCAAGTCAGAAAAAACATCAAGCAGATAGGAAGGGAAAAAAAATCAACAATTCTTTCGCATAACTTTTTAAAAACACCTTTAAAAAATCAAAAGGAAAAACAATTCAGGTTAAATAAAGGAAATAGGGAAAATTCAAAATACTCATATCCTTGTTTTGGTGGATGTTGGTCTGAAACCGAGAGTTAGCATTGAATCTAATCAACTGGTTTTCAGTTTCAATCCTTGTTTTGATGGATGTTCCTCTAAAACAAGCGAACAAAAAAAAGTTCGTTGAAGCTAAAAAAGTTTCAATCCTTGTTTTGATG
>CAYPRT010000014.1:0-54257 GCA_964413155.1 uncultured Hyphomicrobiales bacterium
CAATCCTTGTTTTGATGGATGTTCCTCTAAAACTACTCGGTTGAAGAAGAACGACACGAATCGATTTATGTTTCAATCCTTGTTTTGATGGATGTTCCTCTAAAACAGTCTTTTCTTTTCTATTCATTATTTTTTCTTATTTTCTTTTAATTTTACTTGGATTAATTTCCATTCTTTTCTCTATTCCAAATGTTGTTTTTTTTTGATTTTTTATTTGTTTTTACATCGATTTATACCAAATAAATCATTATAAAAGATAAAATTACAAAAATCACCCCTCAAATTTTAAATAAAATTTACTGATTAGTAAGCCCCACAATTGCCAAAGAACATTTCAAATCTGGTCGCAAATATTCCTATAAGTACAATCAATACAGCGATTAGTATACTTTGTTCTTTTAGGATAATACCCTTTTTTAATAATTTCAAAAATATCATCAACAACAGAAATAGCTTTTTGAAAGTCCTCATTTGTATAGGTTATTTCTTTCAACGAATACCCTGTGCGAACATAGCAGATATACCCACGAGTTACAGGTTTCTTATAGATTTCCTGAATAAGTAATGCATAAATAATCGATTGAATCCGATGGGTTTTAAAAATAAAATCCGTAAAGAATGTAAACTTATAATCGAGAGGAGCCAGGGTTCCATCGGAAAGGTAAAGAACTTCATCGACAACACCACGAACGCCAATTTTTGGAGAAGCAAGATAAACAGAGGTATCCTTTTTAATGCATTCAGGATTTTTTCGTAAGTAATTTGGGTTATTTTTTTCGCGTTGTCGGTGAATTTGCCTGCCTTTCAAAACCTTTAATCGAATTTCTTCGTGTTGAGGAATACCAAGAATATTTAAGTAATAAAGGTATCGAGGACAATAAATATATTCAATGATTTCGCTGGGGGTAATCATTGGAGTGTGTTCAGTATCGAATTCGGGTGTAACAAAAGAAGGAATTCTATTTTCAATTAATACCTCAATAAATTCGTGAAGTTCCTTATTCATATTATTTTTCAAATAAACAAAGCTTTTACTTCATCGGTAACAAGTTTCTTATCAAAAGCCTGTCCAAGAAGAATTACGCTTCGAAAATCATCTTTGCACATAGGAAAAATGTAAACAGAATCGGAGTCCTTATCAATAACATCTTCACAAAAAATTGAAAGTTCATCGAGTTGATTGCGATTAATAGTACCAAGAAATGCTGACTTTTGAACGCGATAAAGTCCTTTATCTTTACATATTCTTGCCACTTTATTGCGAATTTTGTCATCGGATATATCGTATACAACCCAAACTAAAGTTTCATTTTGTTTCATACTCTTTGCCTATCAATTGATTTGCAAAACGATGACAATCAAATTGAATAATATTTTTTCTTTGAACATTTCTATTCCGATATCGAACAGTTTGTTCAAGAAAATTGTTGAATTCGGTAACAAGCAAGATTTTCCCTTCTTTGTTCAAAACCATTCCGTTAGGGATCTTATCGAACATTTCAACTTTTACCTTACGTGATGCGAAGAGATTAATTACAATTTCATCTGCCCAAACTCTATAGTTTTCGATTAAGTCGAAAACGAGAGATTTTTTATTATAATTATCGGAATGTAAAAAACCCAAGTAAGGATCTAAACCAGCAATGATGCAGGCTTTTTCAACACGAGAATAAAGAATTCCGTAGGCATAATTCAACAAAGCATTAAACTCATCTTTGGCAGGATTTCTACTTCGACCTTTAAATTGGAAACGTTCAGGAAGAAGAGCAGAAATAATATCAAAATAAACACGAGCGCCAGTTCCTTCGATTCCAAGAATTTCATTGCGACATTCGGCAATTGAAGAATATTCCAATAACAAAGTTTCCAAACGAGAGGAAATTTCTTTTAATTCATTGATAGCAGAGGTAATTTCTGATGAGCGGTGGGGACGGGTTTGGCGTAAACGCAAAAGTAAACTAATTTGATTATCGAATTTATTTCGCACCCAATCTAAGGCATATCGTAAACCATCTGGGGATTCCGAAATTTCAAGTTGGCGTCGTCGAATTAATGTTGTACTACCAAGTTTAGGCAACCAAACACGAGCAAATGGGTGTCCAGATTGATCAAGAAAAACTATATCTATATTATTATCTATAGCAAGTTTGATTGCATCGGTGGTAATTAATGCTGAAGTTGAAATAACGATGGAAGAAACTTTTTGGCAAGGTATTTCAATTGTTTTTTCATCAGTTCTAATTTTGAAACAATCTCCATTTTTTTGAACATATGCACCAAAACTATTAATGAACAGTTCCATATACTTATGCAAAAAGACAAAATTAAGAACGGGAACTGTCATCTTCAAATGAGCCGAAAATTTCATCCTAATCAATCAAAATTTGATAATTGTTTATAAATCAATTCATTATTGGGAAGAAGTTGAAGAATCCCCTTTTGGAAGTTCGGTATTTCGAAAGTTTTGATAATAGCCCCAAAGCCACGAGAAACAGATTTCCCAAGCCCCCAAAAAAGTGGCAAGGAGAAATTGGTTAAAAATTTACAGTAGAAAGCAGCCATTCTAACATTTTTCACATTTACTGAAATTGGTTTATAATTAACAATCGAGGTGTGGATTCTTGTTCCAATAGTAAATCCCAAAGATTTTGCAACCGAAAGGATATTTCCAGTTAAAATCTTTTCGAGTTGCCATTTTCGCTCCAGAGGATTTTGGGAATTTTTATAAACACGAAAATTTTCCTCGTTCAAAGCCAACCATGGAGTCAAGAATTGATATTCAATAGGTTCATTTGTAGGAGCAAATTCTTCGACTGCTGTTTCAAGTGCTTTTGAGTGAATATTTTTCCAATTTTCATCAATTAGAAGAGTTTCCAAATTTGCAAATACCTGTTCGACAATTGGAATACCTTCGTTGAAGGCAACGATTAAGCAATTGCCATTAATTACTTTGTATTGAACTCGTGGATAAGTATAAATAAGAGAACCATCGGGTTTGTGTTGATGGGCATAAGGATTAGTCCAAAAGATACTACCTAAGTATCCACGAACTTTTTGGGCATCACGCTTATTTAGAACACCATCAATTGCTAAAAAAATCCTGTAGGATTTAATTTCCATTACACACTCATTGTTGAAATATTTGGGATAAGAATGAAACCTGTAGATTTATCGTAGAACAAATTTAATTGATTGTTGGGAATATAAGCAAGATTACCAAAAAAATTAACAGGTTTATTTTTAACATTTTTAGGAATCGAAATAACATATTCATAAAACTTGGTTTTAAATTCAGCAAATCCTTTCATTCGCTCGAAACGGTCAAGGGATTTCTCGGAATATAACTTAATAAATTTTTGCCATAATTCTTTTGCTTCATCATCAATTTCGACGAAAACACTTTGTTCAAAATACTCTTCGTCGATTAGTTTAAAATCTTCGATAGAATAAGAATCTTCATCTACAGAAGAGTAAATTAAGAACTTAATACAATCGATTAATGCCATGGACTCATTTTGAACCTTCCTGCGAGAAGTTTCTTCGAAATAGATTTTGGAAATATTAAGAATTTCTGGTTCGGCAATACATTTTCGGTTTTTCAAGATTGACTGAGTAATATTCAACAAAACAGAATCGTAAATGTAATTTGCATAACTTTTTCCATTCTCGTCGACAAGATTGAAAACGAAGACTTTGCCTTTGCTCAAACCATTCCGATTGCATCTTCCAGCCGATTGGATAATAGAGTCGAACGGAGCCAAATCGCGAACAACAATATCGAAGTCAATATCTACCCCAGCCTCGACCAATTGAGTTGAAACAACAACAAGTGGTTCTTTGGATTTAAGTTTCTTCTTAATCTCACTAATTCTTTCAAGTCTTTCCTTAGGAACAACATGAGTAGAAAGGAATATAGAATTTTTCCATCGTTCTTTGACAATATCAAAAGTATCTTTGGCAGATTTAATTGTATTTAAAATGAAAAGGATAGAATTTTTACCAAATTCAAATTTATCTACAAGTTCAGGAATTGTAATTTGATTTCCAAGATGTGGATAAAGTTCAATTCTATCGAGTTGTTTGGAGTATTTTCCAGAATCAGCCAATTCGAGAGCTTCACTTTCATCGAAAATCAAAGGTTGAGTTGCAGTGACAAAAATCAAATAAGAATTCAATTTTTCAACCATTTCCAACATCAAATTGCGAACCAATTGCCAATATTTGATTGGAATACTTTGGATTTCATCGAGAATAATAATAGAGTTCGCCAGGCGATGGAATTTGCGGAGATTTCTATTAGAGTTCGAAACTATAGTTTGAAAAAACTGTACAAAAGTAGTTACAATAATCTCGGAATTCCAGCCTTCGATAAGTATTTTCGACTCATCATAATCGAAATCCACTTCCGCAGAAGACGAAACATATTTCAAATCGCTAAGATGATGGTGTTTCAAAATAACATTGGAAGTAATAGGAATCCCATTGTAGGAAAGAACTTTTGTGAAAACATCAAAATTTTGGTCGATAATGCTCAAAAATGGTAAAGAATAGATAATTCGATGGGAATTTCCAAGTAAGTTTCTTAATTTCAAAGCGAAAGAAAAAGAAATCAATGTCTTTCCTAAACCTGTAGGCAAAGTCAAAGTGTAAACTCTTTGTTCGGGATTAATTTTTTTGTTTAGAACTTCGGAATAAGCATCTTTGCGTAGATAGTTCAAAAAAGTTTGGGTCTGGGTCGAAAGAAAATTTTCGGAATTAATGTAGGAAGTAACTAAATCCTTTGAAAGTTCAAATCGAGATTCGAGAATTTCTTTGTTGTCTAACACAACATCAGATTTATCTGCATCGAGAAGAATAGAAAATATTGTATTTACAATTATATAATTTTCCAAAGAGTTAAGGTTATTAATGTATTTGAAAATTACTTCTTGTAAGGGATACTTATTTTTTTGAAAATTTAGAACAAACTTTTTAAAGTTCTCCAAAACATTCGATGAGAAAACTTTTTGGAAAGAGGGAAAATCAATTTCGAAATCTTGCGCTAAATTTGTAAGCAAAATTTTGAACTTATTTGGTTCGATTGAATCAATTTGTTCCAAAAGCAAGTCGAAGTCTTTTTGCTCGTAAGTAAACAAATGTTTTGGATCGGATAAATTACTATGATGCCGGGATATCAAAAAAAATACGAGGAATGACTTAAAAAAGTCGTTATAAAAAATGTGAGCAGCAACAAAAAAGCCAAAGAACGCAGAAAGTAAGCTATGTTGCCGTTTTTCTGGGCTAATTTCTCTTTGTTTTTTTAGATAATCCTGAAAAAAATTAGTTGCTTTACCAATATCGTGAAACAAGGCACACAGAAGGGAAACTTCTCTTATTTTATCTTTCAAAGCTGGGGGTTTTTCTTTCAAAAGGGACTTTGCCAGTTTAGCAACTTCAATAAGATGCACCTCAAGAAGTTTCCCTTCGTGGGAAAATAAATCAGAAGAAAGATATAAATGTTCCATCTTCCAATTTCTGATATTTTTTCACTTTTGCTCTGATTGTTCCTCCTTGAGGTTCGTAAAGGACTTCTTCGTATTCTTCCACTTTTCTATTGGGATTCATTTTTACAGGTATTTTTTCTTTTAAGTACCTTTTCCCAGTTTCAAATTCAATAAAATTGTCGAGGATGTTGCTCATCAACAAAGGAGTCGAAATTTCCACAATATCATTCTCGCATTCTTCGAACTCGAAAAGTCCAACAAATTTAAAATTGGCAAGCAGTTCACTTAAACCAAACGATACAGAATAAATGCATCTATGTTCTTTGATATTTTTTATAAGTTTTTCAAAAACACTAACATCGTCGTGAGTTACGAAAATTGTAAAACTTGGTTGAAACAGGAATTCCGTTCTAATTTGAGTTCGAGGCTCGTGAAATTTTTTTCTAACAAGTTGCCAATTGTTATCTTTAGTATTAATCAAATTGATTCCGATGCGAACCTTTTTAATATTGTTGACAATTTTCAATGCGGTTCGGCAATGTTTGTAATCGAAAATATTGAGATATTCATCTTTGCTGGCGCCATATATCGCTCCAAGGATTCCAGCAATAGTTGGGGGTGGAGGGAAAGAAAAAGTTAATGGCGAAGAGGTAGAAAAAAACTTTCTGAAATGACCAAAATCACCATAAAGATTAATTGCTAACACTCTCATAGCACATACTCCCTAAAAAGGAAGTTCATCGACAACAAAACCTGAATTACTTAAAGTTGATTTCAAATCGATTGTTTCTTCATTTTTGATAAAGCAAACTCTCTCGTCAAGTTTAACTCTAATCATTTCAATCATATGTTTATTGTGCTCAAGTATATTTATAAAAGGGCTCACATCCAATTTAACTTCAGAAATATCTCGTATAGCCTCGTCTTGTAAATCCGAAACGAGTTTTATTAATTTATCTAATTCGCCTATATGGTAATTTTCTCCAGTTTTGTAAACAACTTGAATTAGAACTCGAGGCATTTGACCAACTTTACTACGCGTAATCAAGTTCTTTGTTCCTTTCCAAATTCCTTCCAAAAGCAAATCGACATCTGCGTTTGTCAGATTGGTATCTTTCGCAGCATTTTCATTCACGACACCGTAGAAAGCAATTAATGAATACGGCAAAATATATTCTTCTCTGAAAGTAAATTGAAGTTTTTTATTCTTTTCATCATATTTATCGGCAAAAGCTCCGGTACCTTTGATAAAGGTCGGTCCATCGACTTTATGAAGAGAACGACCGAACTTAAATTGAACTGGACCTGTTAAGGTAATCGAGCCGCTTTTTTCAGCTTCAGATGATTCTTCACCGGATTTTTTTCCGGTTTTTTCTACTTTCAACTCTAATGGGATCACTCCTCCAAAAAGTCTAATATCGATACACTTATTACAAATATCTTCTTTAATAACTTGCCTCATTTCCGAGAACTTACCTTGTTTGGTTAAAAAATCATTTGCGCGAGTTTTTGCATCATACAAAAAACCCTCTTGATCTCTAACCTCTTTGACAAAAACATCTTGTCCAACCAAACGATTATCGTTATTTGCTACTAGAGTTAGAAAATAGTCTCTAATTGTTCTTTTCAAACGGACATCGGTGACAATGTTAATACCAGTCTCTTCATCAATTCGAGGCTTATTTTCGTCAACTGGGTCACCATTTGGATTAGAATCTTTGACATCATAAAGGAAAAGAATTTCCGAACGATTACGAATTGTTTCCATTATTATATTCCTCCTTTTGTTTTAAATTGTTATACAAAATTTCAGAAACTTTATCATATAAATTCATTCCACAAGCGAAATAAAAATTAATTTCGTCAGTGCCCAATTTCCAAGTGTCACCCGATTGCAAGAAGAAATCAGAAATTATCTTTGCAAGTTGTCTTTTGCCATAGTCGAAGCGATCATATTCAATAAACTTATTTTGAACTTCAGGCAGCAAGCCGCGAATGTCTTGCTCGTCCATTCGCAAGCCTTTTAATTTTTTCATAAACGAAGCGGAACCTCGCATTTGATATTGAACGTTCAAAAGAATTTGTGTCAAGGCTCCAAGTAAAAAGATACCTCGCTTTGCTGGGGTATTAAGTGATTTCCCATAATAATCGAATAATTCTTTAAAAGATGATGTATCCATATAAACCTCCTTTGAATAATTTATTATACCTAATTCTTCAAAAAAATTTGTCACCATCATTGCATCAGTAACCCGATAGCGGAAATATACATCTTTTACAAAAGCATTTGAAATTGTATTCATAAAGAATTTGAAAAGGAAATTTCGGTCTATTGGTTTGCCTTTGAACACTGAGTCGGTAATTTCGAGAAAATATTTGTCTAAATCATTATTACTTTTGTTCTCATCGCTTTTGCTAAAAAATGTTCTAATTTTACTAAAATTAAAGTTCTTATTGTAATTTTCCCAGATACTCTTTTTTTCTTCCTTATTGTCTAATTCATTTTTTGCAAAAAGAAATTTATTAAACTTAGTCTCAACACTGTTCTTTTTCTCGTAAATTTTTCTCAATCTCGAAGGTAAAATATCTTCTATTAATAACAGAATTCTTTCAGCACCTTGCATTTTTCTAATAAACATTAGATTGACTGCAAGAAAATCCTTCTGTACTTTAAGATAATGAAAAGGTTCATTTTCATCATTAGTAATAAGCAAACTATTTAGTAGAGAATTGGCATCATTTTCATTCAAAGCATTTTTCACCATACCTTCTATTCTATTCTCTTCATCAGTTGCAAACTTCAATCTTTCAAGAGTTATGTTCCTTATTCTACTTTTATCAGATAAAATTTTTAGGGTATCATCAATTCTTTCTTTATTTTCAACAAAAAATTTTGGAATTAGCCAGTAAGAAAGCCCATAAAATCTAAATTGAAGGAAGTTTTCAATAAATTTCTTTCCAAAAATCAACTTATCTCGGCAGTCTTTGCAAACAGGGATATTACGCCAAGAGAAATTTTTATCAAATCCCCCAGCAATGAAACCGGGCTTATCATCTGTATCAAATTGAAAAGCTCCAGTTCTTGCTGTAACCAAAGTGTTTTCCCCGCAAACCGAACAAGTACCATTATACCAATCCTTAACTTCTCTGCTTTTATTCCAAAACTCCTTAATTTCCACATCGTTTCCCGCATACTCACCATTAATTTTAAATCCAAGAAAATAATTGACCTTGTTGAAATTTAAGTCCTTTGCTCTATTATTGAGCTCTACTCTAACCTTATCGAAATTCGAAAAAAAGGCGTCCAAAATTGTTCTATTTTTAAAATTAGGATTTTCCTTAAGAAAATTTTTTAACCATATTCCTATCTTTGATTCTAAAGAATGAGCTGGGTCGTTAGTTCGACAAAAAGGCAAAGATGCATTCCCTTTTTTAACATTTTCATCCCAAAGATATAAATTTGCTTTGCTTTTGTCAAAATCCTCAATTTCAATTTCAATTTGGAATGGATTTGCTTGCAGAAGATTGATAAAAATCACTTTTTCTTCTTTGTTCTTGGGTTTATCGGCAGTTGTGTCAATATTGGTTTCTATGGCAAATTCACCTATTCTTTTAACTGCTGCTAACATAATACCTCCAATATATTTCAGTTACACTTTATTCTAAAATAAACAATTTTGAAAGAAAATTTAGAAATATCAACTTGAAGCAAAGAATTTGATGTTTTATCACTTTCAATTCTATTTAATGATGTCAAAATACAAATATAAAAAAAATTTAAAAAAACAAATAATATTAACGACATCTTATGTCTTTATTGATAATTTATTGAGAAAATTTTATTTTCTCTTTTTTAGTCCACTTATTTTTGGTTAAGATTAATATGTGTTTAAAGTAAAATATTAAACAAAAATGTAGTTAATTAAGTCTTGGAAAATTTTATTATTAAATCTTACTAGTTGTTTAATCAATTTGATAATTCCTATCAAAGAAAATCAATCTTGCGAAATATAATAGTCCTAAACTAATCTTTTGACTTTATAACCTTTCTGCTTCAATAATTCAACAACCCCATTCTTACCCAGAAGATGGGCAGAGCCAACAACCACAAAGAAACATCCCTCCTGTTTTGTGAAATCTTCAATTCTTTCTAACATTTTTCGATTTCTATTTTCAATTAAAATATTTTTATATTCAGCTGAAAGTGGAAATCCTTCTGAATCCTCATTCATAATATTTTGAAGTTTGTTTTCATCCCCGGATTCCCAAGCAGAATATAGCTCATCGAAAAGCAAAATATTGGAATCTTTTCGAACAAGAAAATACTCGAAAAACAAATCAGGATTAAGGTTATACAAATTTTGAAAGACTTCAAGTTGTTCAACAAAAGACTCAAGTTCCAAAATATTTTTTGTGCTATCGATTTTGCTCAAAAGATATTGTTCGGTTCCAGGAACGACATCTTTTAAATTTCCTGAAATCTCCAAATTTGAAAGTAAGAGAACTGCAACCCATGGTTTTAATTTATTGTAAATAAATTTTGGAATAGAGTAAAGATTGAACAAACTATCAATTATCTTAAAGTAACTCTTAGGGACTAAATTTTCCAATTTTGTGGTATCTTTATAGATACCTAAATCTATAATTTTTTTATAATCAAAATTATTTAGGTTGATTTCCATAACAAAATTTGGGCAGCTTTTAAAAGTATTTTCGACAATTGAATCCAAAGGGTATGCACCACTTTTTGCTAAATGAATGGAACCCAAAAGATAAACTTTCCCTTTGTTTCCCAAAATTTCGTAGAAAATACCTTTCCCATAAATATCTACAGAAAGAGCAGTCAAAAAAAGAAAGATGACAACAATTCCTTTCTTCATTTTCATATAATCTTCATTTTCATATAAAATTTTAAGTTTGCAATTTAAAAAAAAGAAAATGAAAAAATATTTTATTATAATTTTATTATTGTCAATATCACTTGTTGGATGCTCAAAAGAAAGAAATCATATAAAATTCTGGCATTTTTGGAGTGAACCTTCACAAGCAAAAGTTGTTCGAAACCTAATAAAAGAATTTGAACGGCGTTACAATTGTCAAGTAGATGTTTCCGAGTTAAGTTGGAATGATGGGAAAACCAAATTAATAATCGCTTTTAATTCTCGAACAGCCCCCGATGTACTTGAATTGGGATCTGATTGGATAGCTCAATTCTCATCGGCACAAGTTTTGGAACCAATTGATACCACATTTTTTAAAAAAATGAACTACTACGATTATTCTTTGGAACCCGCTAAGTTTAATGGAAAACTATATGCTTTGCCGTGGATTTTAGGTACAAGAGTATTATTTTGCAATCTTGATTTAATGAGGAGTTGTGGAATTGAATCACCACCCATAAATATTACAGAACTCGTTAATTATGCTCAGATTATCAACGATAGTGGACTTGGATATGGATTTGGGTGCAATGGTTCCGACCCTCATAGATTATACAAAAAAATATTACCTTTGATTTGGTCGCTAAATGGCAAAGTCCAGGATACAAACAATAATATTACAATTTATTCTAACGAAACAGTTCGTGCTTTCGAAATTTATTATCGACTTTCTCGATTAGGGATAATCGAAACACAAAAGCAAATTGATTTACTTTTTGTACAAGGGAAAATTGGCTTTTGTTTTTCTGGACAATGGCTTTTGGAATTGCTACGCAAAGCTCCACATAAATTTAATTTCGCAACATGTTTAGTTCCTGGAATTGATAGTAGAACTGGTATTTCATTTGCCGGAGGAGAATACCTTGCAATCAATAAGGAAAGCAAAAACAAGGAATTATCAAAAAAATTAATTGATTTTTTGCTCTCAGAGGAAGCAATATTAACATTAATTAAGGAAATCCCCGAGGCTGGTTTCCCTGCCGATACAGTTTATTTACAAAAATACCAGAATAATTTAGACCAATTTGAAAAAGTTTTTGCTGAACAATTGAAACATTCAAAGATGACACCAGTCCATCCAAGATGGATAGAAATCGAGGCAATTATTGAAAAAGCTCTGGTTGAAGTTCTTTATGATAAAAAAGGTATTTACCAAGCATTAAAAGATGCTCAAAAGGAAATAGAACTGTATAATAAAAACATAATATTTTAACAACATTCTAATTACATTTTCGTATAAAATTTTTTTTGTGTTGTTAGTTTTGTTTATTTTTGGATTTAGGTTTTTCTAAAATTAAGAGAATTTGATGGTAGATATGTTTTTAACCGAAGCAAACGATGAAAAAGTTGTAAAAGTTATTTCAATAGATGGTTGTAAGAATGTCAAACAAAAGCTTATAGCTCTTGGTTTACATCCAAATGATCTTATTCAAGTTATTTCAAACCCAGGTTTTGGTCCAATATTAATTAAAAATCTTTCGAAGGACAATGCCAGAATTGCAATTGGGCGTGGAATTGCACAAAAAATTAAAGTCGAATGTGTCAACTAAAACTATTGCATTAGTTGGCCAACCAAATAGTGGAAAAAGCACTCTTTTCAATGCCTTATCCGATGTTAAAGTTTCAACAGCTAACTTTGCAGGAACAACCGTTGAATACAAAGAAACCAACATAGAAATCTTTGGGGAACTCGTTCATTTAATTGATTTGCCTGGAGTTTATTCTCTAAATCCAATTGAACCTGCAGAATTTGTAACAATAAATTACATAGTTGATAACAAACCTGATTTAATTTTGAATGTTATTGATTCAACTCTTATAACCAAAAGTTTAGAGCTGACAGTAGAATTGCTGGAACTTGGTTTGCCAATGGTTGTAGTCCTAAATATGAATGATGAAGCAACAAAAAAAGGAATTCAAATTGACGAAGCTTTGTTAGCAAACATCATAGGCGTCCCTGTTGTAAAAATCTCTGCTTTATATCGAAAAGGTATAAACGAGCTTCTTGATGCAATTACTCTACAAATATCCAATGAAAAAATTTTGCCCAAATATCCAAAATTTACTTATCACATTGAAGAATGGGTAAAAAAGATTGAAAAGTCAATAGAAAAAATTAACGAAGATGGGATATATCCGCGATTTTTTGGGATTAAACTTCTCGAAAACCCTTCTTTAATTTCTAAACATATTAAATACTTTGATGAGGAATTAATTCAAGATGCAATTAAGGATATTTCCGAGCATCATAAAACCAGTCTTTTTGAAGTATTCGCTTACGAACGTCACCATATAAGTATGGAAATATCGCATAGAATTACAAAATATTTATCACGTTCTAAATTGCCCATAACTGAAAAAATTGATCTTCTCTTTCTAAAACCTTTATCTGGATATTTCTTTGCAATAATCTTTTTTGTATTATACTTTTTTGTTGTTTTTAAAGTTGGAAATTGGCTGAGTTCATTAATCGAAATTCCGATTACTTACGCTGGAGAAATCATTTTTCCAATTAAATCTTCAAGTCCATTTCTATGGGCTTTAATTGATGGATTATATCAAGGATTAGCAGGAGCTTTAGGAATAGTCCTTCCCTACTTTCTTCCATTGCTGTTTCTCACATCAATTCTCGAAGAAAGTGGATATATGGCTAGAATAGCATTTCTAATGGACACAATTTTCCATCTCATTGGACTACATGGAAAATCTGTTGCTTCTTTCGTAATGGGTTTTGGATGCACTGTTCCTGCTATTTATGCAACAAGGATTATTGAAAATCGTCGCGACCGACTCCTCGCTTCAATTTTGATTAACTTTATTCCTTGCTCTGCTCGATTAACAGTAATCTTTGCTTTAACAACTGCACTTACCGGCCCTTTTTGGACTGTTGTTATCTTTGCATATGTGCTTCTTGCTATCGCTTTTACATCGAAAATACTATCAATCTTTTTCCCAAAGCCTATCGGCCTTATTATGGAAGTCCCTCCTCTTCGTTTACCATCACTTTCAATTGTTTTTCGAAAAACTAAATTCAAGTTGATAGAGTTTTTTAAAGTCGCATTTCCTTTCCTTCTGGCTGGTAGCATTGTCTTATCTATCCTTGATTTTGTTAATTTTACTGAAATTATTAACAAATTTTTTCAACCTTTCATTACTGGTCTTTTAGGTTTACCAGAAAAACTTGGTTCGACATTGGTTTTTGGATTTCTCCGTAAGGAACTTGCTGTTTTTATGACTTCACAAGCATTTGGAATTACTGAACTCCGAGTTCTTCCTCTTTCAATTCCTCAAGTGATAACTTACATTGTATTCATCATTTTCTACCTTCCCTGTATTTCTACTTCAGCTGTTTTACTCAAAGAATTTGGTTGGAAACATCTCCTTTTGACAGTATTAATTGGTTTAACGCTTTCAACATTTTCTGCATTGATATTTAAGATTACTTTAGCAACATTTTTTTCATTATAGTAAAAATTTTTTTTGTTTTAGTTTTATTTTTTTTAATTTAATTTTTGAATTTTGTTAAATAATTATAAAAAATGAAAAAGGTGTAAAAATGTTAAGTCAAGCAATTCAAGACTACTTGAAAGCAATTTACAAATTACAAAGCAATGAACCAGTTTCTACAACTGATTTATCGAAAGAATTAGGTGTTTCGGGAGCATCGGTAACTGGTATGCTTAAAAGACTTGCGTCTATGGGATTAATTGAATATAACTCATATCATGGGGCTAAGCTAACGCCAGCTGGTGAAAAAGCAGCTCTTGAAACAATTCGATTTCATCGCTTATTAGAGCTCTATCTAAAAGAAAAGTTGAATTATCCATTGGAAAAAGTCCATGAAGAAGCTTGCAGGCTTGAACATTTCATTTCAGAAGAGTTTGTTGAACGAATCACTAAAATACTTGGCGACCCAAAATTTGACCCTCACGGCCATCCTATACCTTCCAAAGAAGGCAGAGTTCAATCGGTAAATGAGTTACCACTGACCGAAGGTGAGATAGGTAAAAACTACGTAATCAGCCATCTTGAAGATGACAAACCTGAATTGTTGGGTTATCTCGAATCTCGAGGATTACTTCCCGACACTCAACTTCAAATTGTTGAAAAAACTCCTATTAATGATACCGTTACCCTCAACGTAAAAAATCAAAATAAACCACTCATAATTGGATACGAAGTAGCTAGGCGAATTTATATCAGATAGAAATAAATAAAATATCTATGAAAAAAAATATACCCGACATTTCGGTTTGTATGATTGTCCGAAATGAAGAAAGGTTTTTGGAACAGTGTCTTTGTTCCGTTCAACCTATCGCAAAAGAAATAATTATTGTCGATACTGGCTCCACTGATAAAACTCTTGATATTGCTCAAAAATACACTGACAAAATATTTCAAATTAACTGGGAAAATGATTTTGCGAGAGCTCGTAATTACGCTCTTTCAAAAGCCTCCTATCCATTTATCCTGTCGATAGATGCTGATGAAGAGCTCCAAAATCCCGAGGCTTTTCACAGAATATTTCAAAATGTGAATGAGAAAGTAGGTGGCTGGCTAATCAATAGTATTTCTTTTGCATCGAAATCTCAAGGAAGCGGGTTCGATACTTATGCTACAAAGCTTTTGCGGATTTTTCGAAATGACCCAGATGTTCGATTTGAAGGAATTGTGCACGAACAAATTCACGATTCCTTATTCAAAAAAGGTTATCAAATCAAAGATACGGATATTATTTTTATCCACTATGGTTATTCTCTAACTCCTCAAGAAATGCAGAAAAAACAACTTAGAAATCTTGAACTTTTACAACAAGCAGTTCAGAAGGAACCTGAAAATTCTTATTTTCATTTTCAAATTGCCAAAACTTACCTCGCTTTAAATAAGCTAGTTGACGCAGAAAACTACATTAAAAGGGCACTGTCGCTTGTAAATCCACAAAGTTCAGTACGCCCCCAAGCACTAAATTATGGTGGTATAATTGCTTTTCGATTCGGCGATTTTGACCTTGCAATCCAAAGAGCAAAAGAATCATTGAGTATTATCCCAAATCAATCCTTCGCAAATTTCATCCTAGGCGAAACCTATTCTGCACTTACGCAATATGATATTGCACTTCACCATTATTTGGAGATGGAAAAAGCTTTGTCCAACCCAAATGCCTTAGCTTTAGCAATTGGCGATTATTTCCTTCCCTTCGATAAACTTTACTTTAGAATAGGGCGATGTTTAATAGGCCTTAACAAGCCTATCGAAGCAGAAAAGTATTTTCGGAAAGGGTTAGAGATTAACTCAAAAGATTTCGATTGTATTCGTGGCCTTGCTAATGCATTGATTTTTCAAGGAAAATTCGGCGATTCTATCTTTTCACTTAAATCATTTAAAGAAAAAAATCCAGAATTTGCGAGCGAAATAGATAATTTTATAATCCAAGTTTATGATTATGAGAAAAAACAAAAAGGATTAATTGAATATACAACGACTAAATTTTCGCAACCAGAAACCAAGAAGATTTCACAATTTAAAACAAAATCAACTGCAAAACCATTTATTTCTCTTAGTATGATTGTTAAAAATGAAGAAAAGTTTTTGCCTGGTTGCTTGGAGAGCGTAAAAGGTATTGCAGACGAAATCGTAATAGTCGATACCGGTTCCAACGATAGAACAAAAGAAATTGCTGCAAATTATGGGGCAAAGATTTTCGACTTCGCTTGGCAAGAAGATTTTTCCACTGCAAGAAACGAAGCACTTAAATATTGCACTGGAGAGTGGATATTATACCTTGATGCCGATGAAAGAATTGTTTATCCATCCCCAGAGGAACTTTTGGATTTATTAAAAAATGCAGATAAAACAATAGGTGGGTTTTATTGCCTAATTGAAAGTGAACATTATCAAATGGATGGAAATACAGAAGTGCATCGCGGGGGTTATCCAAGAATTTTCCGTAATCTTGGTTACCCAAACATTAAGTTCATTGGTCGTGTTCACGAACAAATCGCCCCGTCAATATTTCAAAATGGTCTTTCTATCCAATTTTCAAACATCAAAATTTTGCATCTTGGATATAATCAGGGTCGTGAAGTTCTAGAGTCGAAAATAAAAAGGAATTATCGAATGTTGATTCAGCATGTAAAAGAGGAACCTCTGAACGGTTACGCTTGGTACCAACTAGGGCAAACTCTTGCTCAAATGTCATTAGCAACCGAAGCTGAAAGAGCAATCAGAATGGCAATTCAAACTAAAACACTTTCCAAGTCGGTTTTTGCAGCAGCAGCTTCAACCCTTGCCAAAATGGTTGGTAACAAAGGAAAATATGAGGAAGCGTTACATTGGGCAGAAAAATCTTTGGAAGCAGCCCCAGACCAAATCTATGCTTTGCATTTAAAGGCATATGCTTTGCTTTACATGGAAAGATACGAAGAAGCTGAACCAGTTTTCTATGAAGTCCTCAATCGACTTAAGCAAAAGAAAGGAATACCGCTTACAGGTTTCGATATACTTATCCCAGAAGAAATTGTAATAAAAGGTCTTAGAATGGCGAAACATAGAATTAAACCAGGATAAATTATATTTCAATAAAGTTTATTATTTTTGCAGTTGGTTTGCCAACATAGCTCAGCTGGTAGAGCAGCTCACTCGTAATGAGCAGGTCGGCGGTTCGAATCCGCCTGTTGGCTCAATAATATAAATGTACCTGGAAAGCCCATCGAGTAGATTTGCTCTCGGTGGATTTGAAATATCTATATTCTATAAGAGTCTCTAAATAGGGTACAGGGAAAAATTTAATCCCTAAAATTCTCGATTGGTTCTCCAATTCCCATTTACTTTTTGGAGTTATGCTCAAGTTGGTTTTTGCAATTTCTAATGCCAAAAAAGGTGTAATTCCCCGAAAAGGATGAAAATAAATTCTTAATAGATAATTCGTTGTTTTACGATACGATTTTAAATCGGAATAAGCAAACTCACCAAGCAAAGAAAAAGTCTCGAGGAAATTCATTCCAACGAATGAACTCGTATAAAAAAAATCCCCATTTTTTAAAAACGAAGTGCCTAAAAATGAATAAATTAGAAAATCAGAGTTAAGTTGAGGATAAAAAACTAGCTTTAAATTGAAACTTGGATTATGCTTAACTACTATTGGAATATTTCCAAAAATAGTTACCTGAGACAGAAATCTTGAATCGAAAACTCCCAAAAAAACATCCAAATATTCAAAATTTCTATAGGAAATTTCAATCCCATATTCTGAGTAATCTGGAGGGAACAAACTTGCTGAATAATCAACCGAAGCAATTCTTCTATCGAATTTAGTCATATCACAATCCCTAATACCGAAGGATGGCTGAAATTTACCTATTTGAATTTCAGGTAAATAGTTATTAAACTTAAAATTTGCAGATGCCATCCAATTGTCTTGTCCTTGAAAAATAATTGGACCAGGATTGTATTGTCCATTAAATGATAGAAATTTTAAAGGGGAAAAAACTATATATAAACCTGATTCCATCGGAAAAATTCTTCGTTTAGCAGATTCAGTCTTGTGGGAGCGAACTGATTGTAGCCTAAAATCCATTCCAAAAGCAAAACTTTGGGGAAAAGTTTCTCCTCTAATGGAATCCCCAAGATGAATATCAACGGCGTATGTCTCTTTATCAAAAAGCTCATATATTTCTTTTATCTCATCTTTACCAATAGGGAAATGTGAAGCATCGCGAAGGTACTTCCAACCAAATTCTGTCCTAACTCCACCTCCTTGAGGGTTAATGTGACACTTTGTACATTTGTTACCAGTTTGCAAAGAAAGGTCTGGAGTAGAGAATAAATTAAAACAAGAAAATAGTAAAACTAAAAAAAATCCAGAACAGAAGAATCCTTCTTTCATATAATATATTATTTATGAGGTGGCAATTTACCTAATTTTCTTGCTTTAACAACATCTTCAGCAGTAACATTTTTATCAATTCCATTCAGTTCCTTAAATACATATTCCAAAATCAAGGCAATATCATCATCTGAAAGGCTTTTATCAACTTCTGTTGTCATTACACCATAATAAACTTCACCATTCACAATAATTTTACCACTGCGACCAAAGAGCATCCCTCGAAGTAATTCTATTTTATCACTTTTCTGAACATAATCCGAATTTTTTAAGGGCGGATAAACACCTTTAATTCCCCTTCCATCTTTTCGATGACACTTTGAACATTGTTCAAAATATAACGTTTTTGCTCTTTCTCTGTTATATGACAAGGCTGAAAAAACCAGCAAAATAATGAACGAGGTAAAAAGTAAAAAAAGTTGCCCAACAAACTTGGAAATCTTATTCAATAACATAAGATTTCTTGTACTTTCTCGAAATAATTTTAGCATCATTTTCAGCCTTTCGGATATCTGGATAACCCCAAAGAACTATTTTGTATTTAAAAACACCATTGTCAAATACACGAGAATAATAGGCTTTAAATCCTTTTTTTTCCCAATAGTCAATCTCTTTTTCTGCAATTTCTTCACTAACTACAGTGTCGACAACGATGGTATACGGCAAAACTGAAGGAAGAAGCCAGCGAATTTGAACCCTTCGATTTAACATAGCGGTTATTTCGTCATCTTCATCCATATACAGTGGATTGCTAACTCCTGCTCCACAGACTTTTATTTGCGATGGGTTCACACCATTCTCGACCAATATTTTTTTTACAGAGTTCGCACGAGAAAGCGATAATGATTTAGCATCACAACTAATTTCACTTAATCCTGCATTCCCTGTTAGTTCAATTACAAAGTCTTTATTGGATTTCAATAAGGCAGCTAAGCTGTTCAAGACAGGGAAAAAAGAATTAGAAATAGTTGTATCGCACTTTTCAAAAAGCGCCACAGCTTGATAATTTTGATAAAACTCTCTTTCTTTAAAAGGAAAAGTTAAAGCATCGTAAACCTCAAAATATTTTGTTCTGGCAATCATTTTAAAAACTACATCATTACAACTATGAGGATTTAATTGAAATGGTATAGTCAAAGAATAATAATATTTCTTCGAAAGCGAAATCTCGCGTAAAACATCCTTAATATTGCTAAAATCCCATGGCAAATGGTAGAAACTACCTCCAGTTTTATAACTAAGATAACGATAAACATTCAACGAAATTTCGTTGCCTAAACCGATAATATTAATTTCAACATTTCTCTCGGTAGCTTTGCTAACAACATCATCTGGTAAAACATTGATTGAAGAGTTATCCATTCGATTAGTTATTAATATAATAACTGAATTTTCACCTTGGACAACTTCATCAATCAAATTATATAATGAACGGTAAATTGAGCTTAGTTCAGTACGAGGGCTGAAAACCTGATTCTTTAACTCCCAATAAGCAAAATCATATCTTTGCAAGGGAAATAGTGTTGTAAGGTTGACCCCAAAAAAAGAAAGTGATAACTTATCTGTAGATTCAAGATATTTTAATCCTTCAATTAGTTGGTCTTTCAAGTTTTGTGCTAAATGCAAGACTGAATAATCAATAAGTACAAATAAGCTTAAATTATGTCCATAAGTTAAACTTTTTGGGAAAGAAAAAATGTTTGATTTTAAAATTGACTTTGGGCATTCATTAATAACTTCCAACTTACTATCACTTGAATAATTATATAAGTCGTAAAGCATATTGCCGGACGAATCGAGCAAGCCAAAATTAATTTGACAAGAATCAAGATTCTTCGAAAAAGAAATTCTAAAAATTTTCAGCCTTTCAGCATTTTCAATACTATTTGAAACAAATCCACTTAAATATGATGTCCTTTCTGTATTTATTATACTTTTTAAATCGATTGCACCCAAAGGTCCTCTTTGAATGGGGGTTTTTTGTTCATCTTTGGAATCAGGTGGTCGCACCAAAATATAAACAGACTGAACAAGACTTTCTCCTTTTTGATTATGGGCAATGATATCAATTCTCGTAGAATTTAAGGGCTTAAAAAGAAAAGAGTCAATTGGATTAAATTCCTTATCAAGGATTGGCACTTTAACGGAAGATGCATTGAGGAACTTCCAATAAATCCAAACGCTATCACCCTGATTAATTTCCTGCAGTTCAGAAACCTTTTCAACAATAATCTTCGGAGAGCTACATGAAACAAGAAAAACAAAAGTAATAAAGATAATAAGTGATTTATTCATATCATCATACTTTAGAAAAAACAAATTCACCATTTTTCGAACTTATCATAATTTTGTCTCCCGTGACAAATTTTCCTTCGAGAATTAGAAAAGCAAGTTTATCGACAATATGACGTTGGATTGCTCTTTTCAATGGTCGAGCACCAAACTGTGGATCTAAACCAATAGAAGCAATTAAATCTAACGCTTTTTCATCTAGTTCGAAATCAATTCCATTCTTATTTAACTTCGACTTCACCTTATTAAGTTGTAAGATAGCTATTTTGAAAATTTCTTCACGAGTTAAAGGTTTGAAAACAATAATATCGTCAATCCTATTAAGAAATTCTGGCCTTAAGCGTTTCTTCAAAAGTTCGAAAATTTCATCTTTCAATCGTTCCATTATTTCTTCACGATTTTCAGGTGTCAGAAAAGCCATTTTCTCTTGAATTAATTCTGTTCCCAGATTTGAAGTCATTATTATAATAGTATTCTTAAAATTAACAACACGACCCTTGCTATCCGTAAGTCTACCATCGTCGAGAACTTGCAATAAGATATTAAATACATCGGGGTGGGCTTTTTCGATTTCGTCGAGCAAGACAACTGAATATGGGCGTCTTCGAACCGCTTCGGTCAATTGCCCCCCTTCTTCATATCCAACATAACCCGGTGGAGCTCCTACGAGACGTGAAACACTAAATCTCTCCATATACTCGCTCATATCGATACGCACCATAGCATTTTCGTCATCAAAAAGGAATTCTGCCAAGGCACGCGCAAGTTCAGTTTTTCCTACACCAGTACTACCCAAAAAAATAAAAGAACCAATTGGACGATGGATATCTTGCAAACCTACGCGGGAACGGCGAATAGCGTTTGCAACCGCTCGAACAGCCTCTTCCTGATCAACAAGTCGTTGATGAATCCTTTCTTCCATTTTCAAAAGTTTAGTTCTTTCGCTTTCAAGCATCCTTTGCACTGGAATGCCAGTCCATTTTGAGACAATCTCGGCAATATCTTCTGCATCAACCTCTTCTTTAAGCATTTTTCCGGCGCGTTGCAATTCCTGAAGCTTAGTATTTACCTCATTTAATTTTTTTTGTAATTCGTGAATCAAGCCATAACGAATTTCTGCAACTTTAGCAAGATTACCTTGGCGTTCATATTCATCGGCTTGAAGCCGCAAGTTCTCAATTTGTGATTTATTATCTCGAACTTGTTGAATTAAATTTTTCTCTTGCTCCCAACGCGCACGAAGCTCTTCCCTTTTAGATTTTAACTCTTCTAATTCTTTTTCAATTTCTATTAACCTTTTTTTTGTGGCAGCAATAGAGTCATCCATCGTTTTCCAAAATAAATCTTAAAAAATAAAAACGAAAATATAAATAATTATTTAAAAATCATAATTTCGCATTGAAAATCTAAACTAAAAAGGGAAGCTCAATTGCTTCCCTAATTTAAATAACTCAAAAAGTATCAATTATTTTTCCTCAAGGTCTATTTTTTGACCATTATCAAGTTCGATATACATAGGTAACCATTTAACAAAAATTGACCTTGGATTTTCTTTCAAAGACTTAATAAGAAATTGTTCGTTTTGGTTTTCTTCTTCCATCCTAAATGTGGATTGAAATTGAGTGTATTGACCTGCTTTAATAGTTTGGTCAACATTTAACCGATATGCCCTAATCAATTGATTGCTTCCGGTGAAAAATTGTAAATATCCGTAAATTCTCTTAATGTCGTTCTTAGATATATTTGAAATAGTATAAGTAAACACATTAAATTTTGAACCATTAATTTCAATGGGCTTCCAGTCGTCATAACGAAAACGGGAATAACACACAATTGTATTTGTAGCTAGGTTGATGAAACTTTGTTTCCGGCGCAACTTCTTCTCTTCCTCGACTATTTGTTTTACTGTTTTGTTAAAAAGGGAATCCACAAGATTACTGTACCGAGCAACACCAGAAGTAAAAAAGTCAATATCTTCGTAAGATAAAAGAGTATCTTTTTTAACTTTTTCAACCAATTCGAAGAAATTCTGTGGGGTTATTTTTTCGTCCAGTAGCGGGGAATTTTTTTTCTTTTCGCACCCATTTGAAAGAAATAAAATTCCAATAGAAAATAATAAAATAAAAAAAGTGGAACGCATTTTTGAACCTTTTTTGTTGTACAAAAAACCAAATTACTAAAATTCAATTAATTTTTTACGAATAAAGCCTTAAAAATATACCCCGCTATATCAGGATTTTCTTTCAATCTTCGAGTTGAATAACCATACCAATCCTTGCCAAAAGGAACATAAACCCGTAGCCGATGTCCGGAACGAAGAAGTTCATTCCGTCGTTCTTCGCGAACACCAAGTAACATTTGAAATTCGTAATCGGTAGGTTTTAAATTGTATTTGCTGATTAATTCCAAAGCATAGTTAATTAATACATCATCGTGAGTGGCAATAGCTGGATACAAGCCCAAATCAAGAATTAGCTTCAAAAGCTTTTTGTAATTCAGTCGTATCTCCTCTTTGTCTTGAATTGCAATGGAAGGAGATTCGCGATAAATTCCTTTGCAAAGCCTAATGGAAGGCTTAAATTTAGCAAGGTCTTTAATATCTTGTTCGCTTCGATAAAGATAGGCCTGAATTACAATACCAACGTTTAAAAATCCTTCATCACGCAATTTTTTGAAAATTTGAAAAGTTTTGTCTGTGTATGGTGAATTTTCCATATCGAGACGAACAAAAAGATTCAAGCTCCTCGCTTTTTCCACAAGCTCTTTAATGTTCTCGTATGCAAATTCGAAATCAATATCCAACCCCAATGAAGTTGGTTTCACGGAAAGATAAGATTCAAGTTGATTTTGGTAAATAGCATCAAGCACGAGCGCACACATAGACTTCTCATGCAAAGCCATTTCTTTTGTTGTAACAAATTCCCCTAACACATCAATTGTCGACATTCCACCTAATTTCATCAAACTTTTGGTAACTTCCACAGCATCTTCCAAATTCTCCCCAGCAATGTAACGACTCGAAATTTTTCTTATGACTGGTTTAGGAACTAGAGGCATTGTCTTAATAATTAATTGATTTAACCATTCCATAATTTCACCTTTATAAATAAAAAAGTAAAGATGCAAATTAATTGCATCTTTACTTAATAAACAAATAGCAAATTTATTTTGGCATAATTATCTCAACAAAACAGTTGAAACCAAACTACTACCACCATCAAAATGCAAAATTAAGAACAAAATCCCCTGAGAAATAGAATTAAGTTTAATAATTTTCAAATTGTTGTTGGAAGGAATATTATTCAAACTTTCAGAAAAAATTTGCCTTCCTAAAAAATCATACAATACAACCTTTGGATTATGAAGAATTTCCAAGTTGCCAACTTCAAACGTGATCGTATTGTCTGGTGGATTGGAATTAACATTAAAAATGTAATCTTTTGTTGCATAATTCGTTGGAGGAACATCTCCAACTGCCTGACAGGAATCAATTGCAAAATTAGATTCACTTTTTGCTAAGGTTGTTTCGTTAAACGTAGGTTTGATTCGAACCAAACATAGATTAGAAATTTTATTCGGAACCTTCCAAACAAAAGCTCCCATTTTGGCATCTAGATTTCCAAGAGCAAGCTTACGCCAGTTAGCACCGTTATCGGTGGAATATTCCAAATTTACTTTATTTATGTATGAAGCATTCCATCGAACTGTATACGAAGCTCCAATACACAACATTTCCCCTCCCTTGGGATAAACTATCTCACCCGATGGCACGCCTATCTTAAACGTTGGTGATTCTGCCACAATTTTTCCATCATTGGAAGTAACGCGAAATTTACATTGGTCGGATTGAATTTCAGGGGCAACCATCTCGTAATACGAACCAATGTGACCAGTTAGCAGAGTCTTATAATTATTGCCCCCGTCGGTTGAAAATAAAACTTTGAAAGTATCAACCAAAGTTGCATTCCAAGAAAGAGGAACAATTTCCCCTTGGGCAAATTCATCATTTGAATTTGGAGAAAGAATAGTAATTGATTTAGGCATAATTGAAAATGGGAGCAAAGAAGTATCGGCAACATTTGGATTCCCTTTGTCTCGTATGTAAATCAATCCTTTTGTAGTTCTGATATTAGGCAGTTGCCAGTAGTAAATTGAATCTGTTGCTGGAATATTATCCGCGATCAAAGACCAATCCTTGCCATTGTTTTCCGAGAAAAATATTGTGATATAATTAACATTCGCAGAGGTCCAACGAATTGATAAAGTTTCACCTGCAACATAAGTTTTTTCTCCAAGGGGATTTAGCAATGAAATATAGGGTGATGAAGCTTGTTTAACACAACTAGAACGCTCAGCAGCACTTCGAGCAAGTGGCAATTCACGAGGATGGAAAATCAATTGTACCGAATGAGTTGAATTGGTTAAGTGGCAATAACTCATAATTGTTCCTGGTCTTGGAATTGGTGCTCCAGTTTTAATACAGGCATCACCAACGCCATAAGTTTCTCCGGTTACACAAGTATCTATCATATTTGGTTGCCAGTAGCAGTTATGGGTATGGGGTAAACTGAAATTATGTCCCATCTCGTGAGTTGCAACATTAACATCCCAAGTATAATTAAGAGTTGGATATTTAGCATTACCACGGATTCCAAGAACACAATATCCATAGTCTTTATTACAAAGACTACCATAATAAGGAGTACCACCGAATGAAATTCCAGCAACAGTTTCGTTAGCAGGCTGGCTTGCAAGATTTGCAAATAAAACTGTTAATGCTCTATCGATAGATTTGCCTTTCCAAATACTGGGCATCTTATCTAGCTTTTGAGAAAGATTTGCAGTCCCTGTGTAAGGGTCTTCCCAAGAATCTTCCCAAACAACTACATAGCCAATATAAAGCCTAACATTTAAAAATTCCTGATAAATCTTGGAAGATTGAGCAATTACTGATGCAATATAAGCAATTGCGGATTGAGAATTGCCAAAAATAGAGTAAAAATCAGAAGTACCTTCGCAAGCAAGTTTTACTTCAAGAAGAGGTTTTTTAGCAAGTGGAACATCATCTTTATAAAGCTTAAAGAAATCTTCAATTTCATTGGAATTACCAGAATAATCCTCGGTAAGACAAGTAAAGATGTTATTCTTATCAATTACCTGAGAATTTGATTCAGTTAAGATGTGGTTTCCATCTTTTGTTTGATATTCGGGAGCTAAAGTATAAATTTTGCCATCCTCGGTTTGAATAGTTCCAATCAAACCAAACTCGGTGTAATTCAAGAAAACAAAAGAATTTGGTTCTCCCACAATTTTACCAGAAAGGCACATCAAAATAGGGGCTTTTGTCCGAATTAAACCATTACGAGTACCACAATAAAATTCACTATTTTGGTCGAACGGAATCATTGCTCGATCTAAAACCAAATTGGATGTTCCTTTATCAAGTATTGGGAAATTTTGAATTAAAACACGGTCGTAATCAGATGTAAAAATCTCTCGAATAACAGAAGGAACAAGCTTAAAACTAATGTTAGGAAGATCCCCCAAAATATGTTCAGAAGAAACCTCTTTAATTAAAAACTTTGAATCAATAATCAGATCTTTTGAAAAAAGATTGCTACCAATAGAAAAAACAAGCAAATAAAAGAATAATTTGATAATTTTCATTTTAACCTCAACTTTGACTATTCATTTTTCAAAAATATTTAGACAAATCATTACACAAAAAGTTACAAAACTCATTTTGGAATAACGACTGAATTCATTCTTCCTTGTATAAAGGCAACTCTTTTTTCAATATATGGCGTTGGGGCAACAGGGCTCCATCGACGTGGATTTGGAAGAACAGCAGCAAGCAAAGCAGATTCCCTCTGGTTTAATTCGGAAGCATTCTTGCCGAAGAAATGTTCTGCTGCTGCCTGAACCCCATAAATTCCTTCTCCGAATTCAATTATATTAACATAAACTTCCAAAATTCTCTTTTTCCCCCAAATAAACTCAATTAAAACAGTAAAGTATGCTTCGAGCGCCTTCCTAACATAATTTCTACCGTGCCAAAGGAAAGCATTTTTCGCAGTCTGCATAGAAATTGTTGAGGCACCACGCAATTTTTTCCCCTTGCGAAGTTCATTGTAACGACGAGCAGATTCAATTGCATCCCAATCAAACCCATTATGAGACATAAACTTGGCATCTTCGGCAGACACTACTGCTCGAAAAACGTTTTTAGAAATCTTTTCATAAGGTACCCATTTCTTCTTAATACCAATATTTTTACCTTCGAACCATCCTTCAAATTGTCGAATTATCATAATTGGAGTTACTGGTGGAGGCACAAATTTATAAGTAATAACAATTGCTAAACTTGAGCCAATGAAATATAAAATAATTTTACCAAAGAACTTGAATACTTTTAACATAACTCGTCTATTTTTCAGGTGCAGCCAATCCATTCACTTTAATAAGAGAATCATATCGCATACCATCGACAATTGTAACCCTAAGAAGACGACCATAGATATCCAAATTGGGTTCGTGATAATCCCTTCTTAATTCAACCTTTTTATATAACAATGTGTTCTTAGCAAATTCTTTAGCTTTAAATCCAAGAGCAAGTGCAGAATCTTCCGAAATTCCTGCTCTTTTAGCTTGGTCAATAAGCCTGCTACCTTTCGAAACTTCGAAACAATCTACATACAAAACTCTAACTTTCCATTTCTGATTTTTATAATAAATTGCAAAGGTATCTCCATCGGATACATCAATCACAGTCGTTTGTAAAACAGGCTCAGAAGGAACATCGCTTTGATTCGAGGGTTGAGTATTTTCTTCACAAGACTCAAAAAAGAGAGTAAAAACAAACAAAACAAAAAAACAAAATTGAATAAATAATTTTTTTAAAAATTTCAAATAAACCATATTCTATTCCACAAGTTTTACAGAAAGGACTTTAGAGACACCATCCTCTGCCATAGTTATCCCGTAAAGAACATCCGCAAATTCCATTGTTCTTTTGTTATGAGTTATTAAAATAAATTGAACATCAGAAGAGAACTTCCTCAATAAATTCAGGAACCTATCTACATTTGCATCATCCAATGGAGCATCCACTTCGTCGAGAACACAAAATGGAGATGGTTTTACCAAATAAAGTGCAAATAAAAGAGAAAGTACCGTTAAAGTTTTTTCTCCCTGCGAAAGAGTATCTATAGAATTCACTCTTTTACCCGCAGGCTTAACACGAATTTCAACATCGGATTCCAAAGGATTCGAGTAGTCAATAACCAGTTCGGCGAAGCTATCCCCTCCGAATAATTCAGCAAAAACTTTTGAAAAATTTGAGTTGATTTTTTCGAAAGTAGCTAAAAATTTTTCGACAGCTTTTTGATTAATTTCATTTAACGCCTCTTTTAATGAACTCTCGGAGCGAGTTAAATCATCTATTTGTTTTTTATATAAATCTAACCTTTGCTTTTGCTCTTCATATTCTTGCAAGGCAAGAAAATTAACATTTCCAAAAGAAACTAACGATTTCTTCAATTTCCCAATTTCCTCTTCAATAGCTTCGGGATTAAAATCTTGGCTATATACTTTGTTAATATCGTTTAGATTTACATTATAAACCTCCAAAGCTTTCGAAAACAAAGAGTGTAAATTTTCATTTAATCGAGCAATTTCTATTTCATTTTGATGTATTAAACTTGAAACTTTACTGATTTTATATTGTACCTCTTCTCTGTGGGATTCCTGTTGATTGATTATATCTTCGAATTCTTTTTTCTTTTCTAATAATAAACCCCTTTTATTTCTAAGTTCATCTAAAGCTTCTTCCAATTGTTGCTTTTTAATTTCAATGCCCTTTAAATCTTCTTGCAATTCTAATTTGCTTTGAACTGATTTTTTAATTTCAGATTGAATTTTTTCTATCTTTTTCTCCTGAGCTTCTTTTCCGTTTTTAATTCTTAAAATTTCTTTTTCAATTCCTTCAAGTTCTGTTCTGATTCTAACAATTTGCTTCTCACTTTCATTAAAATTGACTTTTCGCTCCTCGACAAATCTTCGAAATTCAGTAAAATCACTTTCAGAAGCTTTATTATCCGAATTAAATTCTTCCAAATTTTTTGATAATTGTTCAATTTTCAAATTTAATACTTCAACTTCTGAATGGAATTTTTGTGTTTCTGAGTCAATTTTTTTAAGTTCAACTTCTGCTGTATCTTTCCTATATTTTAAATTAATTAGTTGATTTTCAAGTTTTTGCAGGGAATCATTAAGATTTTTGAGCTTTTCATCAAGTTTTGAAATTTTACCTTTGATTTCAAGTATCGTAGTTTCTAAACTTTTGTTTTCTGGTAATAGCTTTTGCAATTCCATCTCAACTTCATTCAACTCCATTCGTATGGTCTCTCGTTTTCTCAGCAACTTATTTATTCTTTCTTCTTTCCCAATGCTTAACCCTTCCATTTTTAAAATTTGTCCTCGCTTTTGAACGCACCTTCCCCAAACAAGCTCACCAGATAAAGTTACAACACATTGAACAGGATACTTTTGCGAAATTTCAACTGCATCTTCATAATTTCGGACAATTACACTATAACCAAAAATTGCATAAAAAATATTCCTAATCTTATTGTCTACTTCGGGTAACTGCCAAACAAACCCAATGATTTTTGAATCATCAAAATGGACATCCAAATCAAAATTTTCGGGGACTTTGTCCAGCGGAACAAATAAGCATTTCCCCTTGTGTTCTTTAGAAAGTTGTTTAATTGCATCTTCAATATCTTGCTCGGTTTCAACAAGCAACACATTTTTAAATTGCCCCAAAAGAGAATCATATGCTATTCGATATTTTTCGTCTATATTGATTACTTCGGATAACAAAGAATATTTTCGGTTTTCTTTCCAATCAGACTCTTTAATCAAATACTTTGTGTTTTCATCAACATCAAGAATAGAATTCAAAAAGTCTAAAGACACTTGAACTTCTTTCAATGCAATTTTTAACTCATTTTCTTTTTGCTTCAGTTCTTCTAAAAAGGATTTATTTTTTTCTAAGGATTGAACTCTTTCACTTAACTCTTTTTCTAAAGAAACTTTTTGAGAATTTAATTTATTTATTTCATTAATAATTTGGACTTTTTCGGAGGATAGTTTCTTTAAATTTGAAAGGGTTTGTTCCTGTTCTTGTTCAATTTTTTTCTTTTGTTTTCCAAGATTTTCGATGCTCGAAAGCAACTTGTTTAGATTGAGTTTTTCAAACTTTAACTCATTTTGGAACTTAATTATGTTTTCGCGTATAGAATTAAAATTGTCTTGCTTTTCTCTAAGTTTTAAGTCAAGTTGTTCAATCTCCACTTTGAAATTCTCATAGTTTTTTAAAAGATTTTCTAAAATATTCCTTTTGGAAAGTTGGAGGTTCTCTAATTCTTTGAGTGTCTTAGCGTAACGCGAAATCATATTTTGGGCCTCTTTGCTGTCATCATTTAATTTTTTTAAGGTTGCATCAATCGAAACAATTTTTTCACTAATTAAGTTCATGCGATTTTTACATTCCGAAAAATCGCTAAACGTTTTGTTTTCCTCTTCATAAACTTCTTGAAGTTCTTCTTCGATTGTAGCTAATTTTGATTCAAAATCATTAATTTCATTATTTACTTCTACCAAAAGTTGTAGAAGTTTCTCCTTTTCCTCTTTTTTTGTTATGTTTTGACTTTCCAGCTCATTCAATATTTTCTTGGAATTAACGAAATTATATCCCCAAAGATTTAATTCAAGCTCTTTAAGTTGGGCTTGTATTTGATTATAACGCCTTGTCTTGGAAGCTTGGCGTGCAAGAGAACGAACCTGTTGCTCGATTTCACCAACAATGTCATAAATCCTTTGTAAATCATTTTGCACGGATTCTAATCGTTTAGTTGTTTCCTTTTTCCTTTGTTTAAATTTTGCAACGCCTGCGGCTTCTTCCAAAAGTTTTCTCCGTTCCTCGACACTGCCATTCAAAAGATTTTCAATCATCTTTAATTCAATAATAGAATAGGAATTGTGCCCTATTCCTGTATCCAGGAACAAATCAACAATATCTTTCAATCGGCATTGTGTATTGTTAATTAAATATTCGCTTTGACCATCCCTAAATAATCTTCGAGTAATTGTAACCTCATCGAATTGAGTTGGAAGAATATTTTTATCATTGAGAAAAGTAATCGAAACTTCAGCCATTCCTAAAGGTCTTCTGGTCGCGGAACCATTAAAAATAACATTCTCCATAACTTCGCTCCTTAAAAGCGAAGTTTTTTGCTCCCCAAGAACCCAGCGAATAGAATCAACAACATTAGTTTTGCCGCAACCATTTGGACCAACAATGGCAGTGACACCACCATTAAAATTAAAAACAGTTCGATTGGCAAATGATTTAAATCCAACTAACTCTATTCGAGAAAGAAACATAATATTTGTCAAATCTAAATTACAAAGTTAAGAAAAAAGAGCGAGTCGATTATTTATTCTCTATCAGTATTAATTTCAAATAAACTTTTGAACTTTACGTCTTATTTAATCGAAAAATTTTGGAGGATGTTTTTATGAAAAAGAACTATCTTAAAATTGGCATTGCTTCTGTGGCTACTATAACAATTTTTGCTGTTTTGTATTTCACATTGTTCAAAGGGCAAATTTTTGCTCAGCCTGAAATCGGTGCAACGAAGCCACCAGTCGAAATGAACCCAACAATTAAAGCTCTAAACGAAGCATATCAAAATGCCGCAAATGCAGTAATTGAAAGTGTTGTCAATATTCGTGTAAAAATCAAACAAGACCAAAAATCAAAAGGATTTGAACTTTTCCCTTTCGATGAAAATGATCCATTTTTTAGGGATTGGAAGGATTTCTTTAAACGTTTTTATGATGATTCAGAATCAGAAGTTACTGCTGCTGGAAGTGGTGTATTTATTACATCCGATGGCTATATTGTAACAAACAATCACGTTATAGAAAAAGCAGACGAAATTAGGATTATGACTTTTGATAAGAAAGAATATAAAGCGAAAGTAATTGGTAGCGACAAATGGACGGATTTGGCTGTAATCAAGGTGGATGGAGATGGTTTCAAACCTGTTCACTTTGCTAATAGCGACGAAGTCAAAGTTGGCGAAATTGTTATAGCTGTTGGGAACCCTATTGGCCTTTCCTCAACAGTAACCTCAGGAATTATTAGTGCAATTGGTAGAGGTGGATTAAATTTAATTCGACCTGAAGATGGCTCTCGTGCCAATTTTGCTATCGAAAACTTCATACAAACTGATGCTCCAATAAATCCAGGTAACAGCGGTGGTGGATTGTTCAATCTAAACGGAAGTCTTGTTGGAATCAATACAGCAATTGCCACAAGAACTGGTACTTACATTGGTTATGGTTTTGCAATTCCTTCTAATTTGGTAAAAAGAGTTGCCTCTGAAATTATCAAAACAGGAAAATTCGAAAGGGCTTATCTGGGTGTTTATATTAGAACTGTTGACCAAACCTTTGCGAAAGCACTTGAAATGAAGGAAGTTAAAGGGGCAATTGTTAACCAAATTGAAAAAGGCAGTCCTGCTGAAAAAGCTGGGATTCAAGTTAAAGATGTAATCCTTGAAGTAGACGGAAAAAAAATAGAAACCAGTAACGACCTACAACTTGAAATTGCAAAACATAGGCCCGGGGACATTGTCGAGTTAACAATTCTCCGTGGAAAAGAACTAATTAAGAAGAAAGTGAAGCTCGAAACACGCGATACTTCTATTTCCATGAAATCAGATGAAGAAGAAATGGAAGAGCCTAAACCTGGAGAAACTGCAAACATTGAAAAATTGGGATTAGTAGTTACTCCTTTAGACGATAATCTTAAGTCGGAATTCAATGTGAAAAATGGTGTTTACATTAAAAACGTCACTAAACGCTCGCTTATATATGAAAGGGGTCTTTCTCCTGGTGGTGTAATTCTAAAAGTTGATGATAAAGAAATTAATTCCATTCGTGAGCTAAAGAAGATTATCGATTCTAAAAAACCCGGTGATGCTTTGATTTTACAAATAAAATATAAAGATTCTACAAGTCTCGTTGCAGTTGAAATACCAGAAAGTTAAAAAAGTTTTAGTTTATTAAATACCCCAGATTTTCCTGGGGTGTTTTTTTAAATTTTTTACGAAATTTAGTAGTTTTATCTTTTATTTAAAAAATCATTACTAACCTTTTAAATCTATTTTCTTAAAAAATTACTTTTTTCTTTTTTTCCAAGCATTCGAAAAACCAGATCATAGGGCTTATGCCTTTGCATTTAAAATACCTCGTTTTTTTTCATTAATTTTGTTTCTTTTTAAATTGAAATAACAAAATGGAAAGTAACATTATTGACAGATATTTGGTAACTTCAGCACTCCCATACGCTAACGGGTACATACATCTAGGTCATTGTTCAGGTGCATATTTACCTGCTGATATATATGTTCGATTCCTACGTTTGCAGGGAAAACCAACTCTTTGGATTTGTGGTTCAGACGAACATGGAGTTGCAATTACTATTGCAGCTGAAAAAGAAGGTAAGACCCCGAAAGAAATCATAGATAAGTATCACGAAGCAAACAAATTAGCTTTCGATAAGTTTGGTATGAGTTTCGATGTTTTTAGCCGAACATCCCTACCAATTCACCACGAAACTGCACGAGAATTCTTTGCAGATTTTTTGAAAAAAGGCTACCTTATAGAAAAAGAAGAGGAGCAATTTTTCGACCCAGTTGCAAACATTTTTCTACCTGACCGATATGTTGAAGGTGTTTGCCCAAACTGTGGATTCAATAAAGCTCGGGGTGACCAATGCGAAAATTGTGGCGCGTATTATAATCAACTTGATTTATTGTCTCCAAAAAGCCTAATAACAGGGCAAAAGCCAATTGTCAAAAAAACAACTCATTGGTTCTTCCGATTCGATTTATTCCAAGAATTTTTGGGAAATTACATTGAAAGTAATGCAAATCATTGGAAAGAAAATGTAATTCAACAAAGCCGAAGTTGGTTAAGACAAGGTATGAAAGAAAGGGCTATTACCCGAGACCTTTCTTGGGGTGTTTCCATTGAAGGTATTGAAGGAATTGATCAGGAAAAAGCCAAAGGCAAGGTAATGTATGTTTGGTTCGAAGCCGTACTTGGCTACATTTCTGCTACCAAACATCTTATGAAAAAACTTAAAAGCAAAAATCCTCAAATGACCGAAGACTGGGATTCATGGTGGAAAAACCCTAAAACTCATTATATAGCCTTTATTGGCAAGGACAATATTGTTTTCCATACCTTGCTTTTCCCAGCTATGCTCTACGCACGTAACGATGGTTTCATTCTACCAGAGAATGTTCCTGCAAACGAATTTTTGAATTTGGAAGGTGAAAAGTTTTCAAAGTCCCGACATTGGACAATCGACCTTGTTGAATTTCTTGAAGATTTTCCTGATACCTCATCCATTGATGCTTTAAGATATTCGCTTGCTTGTAATCTCCCTGAAACAAAGGATGCTGATTTTTCGTGGAAAGATTTTCAAACCCGTAACAACAGCGAGCTAGCTGGTATTTTCGGAAATTTCGTTAACCGTGTTGTGCAATTCCTATCCAAGAACTTCGAGGGCAAAATCCCAACTCTTGCTGACAAATACAAAAATTTAGCAAAGGAATGGAAGATTGCTTACGAAGGTTTTTATTTTGGAAAAACCCCTGAACTAAATAATTTTACCTCTTTAAGACATAATGAGCTCGAGTTGATCAAAGGTATTGCTAGTTCGCATAAAAATGCTACTTTTTTTCTTTACAACTTTAAAATTCGTGATGCAGTTTTCGAAATAATGAATTCAGCACGTTTCGCCAATAAATACTTCAACGATGAACAACCTTGGAAAACTATCAAAGAAGCTCCGGATGAATCTGCAAAAACTCTTTTTATTTGCTCACAATTACTTTACTCTTTTGCAGTTTTATTTTCTCCTGTCATTCCATTCACGACAAAGAAAATTTTCGAAGCATTAGACTTTTCACCAATTACTGGTGAACCTAACTTTGGTAATTCAGGTGAAGATAATTGGTCAAATTTATTTGATTTCCATTTGCAAGAAGGTAAAAAAATTAAAAGTCTTGGGATACTTTTCCCACTTATTGATGATAAAGTCATTCAAAAACAAATTAGTAAGCTTGGTAAATCACCCGATGAGATTTTAGAAGAAGAAAAGAAAAATCAAATTTCTTACGACTACTTTTCTAAAATTCAACTCAAAACAGCAAAGATTCTTGAAGCAGAAAAGGTAAAAAAATCTAAAAAGCTCATTAGGCTTTTAATTGATATTGGTGATGATCGAAGGCAAATAGTAGCTGGGATTGGTGAGCATTATTCCCCGGAAGAACTTATTGGCAAAACCATTATTGTTGTTGCAAACCTTGAACCTGCAAAACTAATGGGTATTCAATCCGAAGGAATGCTTCTCGCAGCCAGTACAGACGATGGTTCGAAACTTACCTTAATAACGACACTATCGGATATTCCTCCTGGCTCGAAAGTTAAATAATTTTTCAATATTTTTTATCGAGTTGGTGTTCTAATACATATTCAACTGTTTTAATCGCACCTTTCTTGGTATAATTGAATTTTTGGGTAAGATTTTGAATTAGGAATGTAACATTCCTTTTAATTGTTTCATCGTATTTTTCGAATGAAGGAGTGTCATAATCTAATAAAGCAGATTTAAAATTGATATTCCCAGAAAATGGGGCTAAGGCATTTTCCTTTAAATTACTAGTAAATTTTTGAAATAATTGCTTGAATTGGTTTGTTTCGTTAATCTTCTTTCCAAACAAATTTATCTCTTGAGACAATGTTGTGTTTACATAAATATGTTGAGTTTCTTTCCTAAATTTTTTCATCTCGAATGGTGTAGCATTGTTGCCAAGAATTGATTTTTCAAAGTTATTAAAATATTCTTCGGATACTTGAATCTCATCATTAGTATAAGGACACTTAACCGTTTCGCCAATATCAAAATTCACTGCATATAAGTAATTAGCAATTTGATTTTCGATTTCTTCTTTATTAAAAAAGTAAATCGATTCTTTAACTTCTTGGGTTACAACATAATCATAATGATTTGCAAGAAAAACAATCAAATCTTGTAGCAACTCTTTAAATTCCTTTAGTTCGAGGGAAAAGAAAAAATTGATAATCATTTCCATTGTTATCAAATCATCATCTTGGTGCTTTTCCAAAAAGTCACCAATAAGTTGCAAAGATTGGCGGCCCGAAATGCCTTTAAAACCATCATTTTCAGAAAGTTTAAGAATCGCTGAACGGAAAGTGTTATCAATTTTCTTTACATCATTATCATCGAGCCAAAGAGGAAGCTCATTCGAAAAAATAAAAATCTTTATATGCAAGTAATTCTTATCTAAAAACTTATCATATTTAATCGGATCCGGGATCCAACGCTTAAACAAATCAATTGTAATATCTAAACGGGTTGCAATTATTAACTTGGTAAAAAGTTCTAAGCAATGAGGAAGAAATTTACTAAAAGCTTCGGAACCAAATTTATTTCTATAAATTTCTATTTCGGTTTTATAGTCAAGAACATAAGGAATTCTTACATAGATTATTCTGTCGCGAAAAGACTGAACTTCAACAAATTTAACTTTATCTTCTGGATTTACTAAACCAAGAAAAAGTGATTTAATATATTCTTCGATTAGTCCAACTTTATGTACACCATCGCTAATAATCCCATGTAAGCGAAAAAGTCTTTCATAATTCCGTTCCTTTATATCCATCAGGGCATATACCCCGTTGTTGGTAAAGGAAAGGTCAGAATAAACAAAGTCAATATTGTCGGTGCGTAGTAAAGTACGTAAATAATCCTCAATGAATTGATTTCGGAAAGGTTCGACAACAAGAGGGTCGCTGGGATTAAAAACACTAACACCAACACCAAATAGGCGACGAAAAACTGCTCGGCGAGCATAAATCATTTTAAAAACTTCGAAAGGATTCTTTAATCTATCCAAAAGCACATTGTAAATCGATTGACAGATATTACAAGGTAAATCCTTAAAAACCCACTCGTATTCTTTAGCTTCGAAAAGCTTCTTTTTGAATTGCTGATCTTTTATTATCATATCGAACAGGTCGTATCTTAAATTTTTCGGAACTTGAAGAATAGGATGGTCGTGCCTTGGGCAGGAAAAATCAATAGATTTTCGCTTCTTCAAATCATCAGAAACAAATTTCTGCTCCGAAGCAAGATTTTCTGTATCATCAATAAAAACATTAAATAAATCGTTGTCTTTCAAAGCATTTTGTATTGTTTCGGTACTAATTCTCCAATAAGTTTTGAACATAATGCCTTTTTCGCTTTTAGCATATTCTTCAATTTTGGTGATTAAATTGTTTAAAAAAGTGGATTTTCCGCTACCGGGTGGCCCTTCGAACAAAATCAAATGGTTTTGGACAGTTCTCTTTTTAAATGATTTAACAAGATCTATAAAACGTTCGGAAAATATAGGATCAGCAAAAAAAGGAACTTCACAGTTTTTAGCTAATAAATTGTCTATATTATACTTATTAAAAAAAGTGTGTTTAGAACCTTCTTCTTGAACATCCTGGTCAGTAACATAAAGGAAAACCATATCATAAAAAAACTGAAAAATATCACGAAGATAAAGTGAAGGATTATTAGCAAGCATCTCCAAAAAATTATCAAATGGAATTGGTAATCTTACGCTCGTTTCGATTTTAAACTGCTTTTCAAGGAATTCTTTTAAAATCGTATTCATTTTAAAAACAACAAAATCAATAAAGCAATTTGCTAAATAATTTTGGATTAGCAAAATAGGAAAAAGTCTTTGTTGAAATAGAAAAATAAAAAAGCCAGCACTAGGCTGGCTGAAAAGTGTTTTTTATTAAGATTATTTCAATTTTGCAATTTTTATAGCTTCGGGGAACAACTCTATAGCTTTCTTAAGTTGATTATCTGTATCGAAAATTACTTCGAGGAATTGGGACCTTCCCCAAACAATCCTTGCAATTTGTGCTTTAAGATAAACAGCAATGTAGTTTTTATCAGTATTCCAGTCCTTTTCGTCAATTTTTATATCCTTCGATTCAACGAACTTTCGGAATTTATTGATTAGCTCATCAGAAATAACATAGTTCCTTTTATATTCCTTAAAATCATTATATTTACTGCGAATTAAATCAACTTCCTTTCGTAGAGATTTATCGATAAATTCAAAGAATAAATTCTGACTACGAATGTTTGCTGTCATACGAGTAATAGTATCCTGTTTGATAATATAATCTGGTGTGATGCCTCCCCCACCAAACACAACTCTTTTAGATCGAGTGTAATAAATAGGAAGAGAATCAATAGGTATTCTATCTTTGGGATTTTTCAAAGTATCATTAATTCTTTTTACCTGAGCAACAATTTTGTTATAAGCATCATAAATATATGAGCCTTCTTCAAGCTCCAACCGACCCACAAGATGTCGGTATTTATCTTTATCCTTGTAAGGACGTTGAATGCAACGGCCCGAAGGTGTATAATATTTTGCAATTGTTAGACGAAAAGCGGAGCCGTCATCTAAATCATATTGCCTTTGAACCAAGCCTTTACCAAAAGAAGTTTCTCCAACAATAAGCCCACGGTCTAAATCCTGTATTGCCCCAGAGACGATTTCGCTCGCAGAAGCTGAACCAGAATTTATCAAAACTATTAAAGGTAGTTTCGCATATTTGGAACCACCACTTGAGATATATACTTCATTAAATTCAGGTAATCTACCTTTAGTATAAACAATTGTATCTCGAGCAGGGATGAACTCTTCTGCCATCAAAAAAGCTTGGTTTAAATAACCACCAGGATTACCTCGTAAATCTAAAACAAGTTTCTTCATTCCCATCGAGGTAAGTTTTTGCAATGCATCAACCAGTTCGTCGTGAGTTGTTGCAGCAAATCGATTTACAACAATAACTCCGACATCTGTTCCATCTACCATAAAAGCAGCATCGATTGTATTTAAAGGTATTTTATCCCGAACAATTCTAAAATGAAGCAAGTCCTTCACACCTTCTCTTTTAATATCAACTTCAACCACAGTTCCTTTTGGCCCTTTCAATTTTTTAGGTACATCGCTTCGAGATAATCCAATAGCACTTTCTCCATCGATTTTTACAATCTTATCTCCAGAACGAATTCCAAGAGCTTCGCTCGGACCACCAGGAATAGGTGATACAATTACGATAGTATCGTTAATAATGTCGAATTCAACGCCAATGCCTTCAAAACTTCCTTGAAAGTCTTCATTTACTCGTTTAAGTTCATCTGCTGGAATATAAACACTATGAACATCTAATTCATCGAGAAGTCCTTTAATAGCAGCTTCTGTTAATTTTTGAGTATCAACAGGTTCTAAATAGTTCTTTGCTGCAATATTAAGTACTTTATCTATTTTTTTTATCTGCTGATAAATATTATCAGTTGAAATTAAGGGCGAAAAATATACTCCTGCAATTAACCCAAAAAATACAGCAAAAAAGACAACGAATAATCTTTTCATAATATCTACTCTTAATAAAATTATAAAAACGAAAATTATTAAAAAATATTAATTCTAATATTTTAAAATTTTTGGAAATGGAATTTTCCTGTTCCTTTGTCCGAATAGAGGAGTAAATAATAGAATCCATTGGGTAGGTTACGACAATCTATTTCAATTAATCTGCTTTTTGTATCCCCATAAGAAATATCCATAAGCAAATTTCCAAGAACATTATAAACTTGAACTCGAACAAAATTAACTTCCTGTGAATCTTGCTCAATATATAACCAATCGGTGATGGGATTAGGGAAAACTCTTACTCCCGAAGATTGGTTTTTCTTTGAAATAATTTGGCTTGTAATTTCAGCATTACAATTCGAATTTGCGTTTAGTTCAATTTTCTTGCCTTTGCCAACAAATGGTATTTTCAAAGAAATGCAAAAAACATCATATTCGATTAACAAAGTATCCTCTATTATTCCTGCTGAAAGGGGATTAAAACAATATTTCAAATCGACTTTTGATTTGGGTGGGATTTCCAATGGAAGAGAAGAAGATGCAATACTGAATTCGGAATTTTTCAAAAAGAATGCTTTTTCAATTACTAATGGAAATTGTCCAGAGTTCCATAAAGATAATTCATTACAAATAATTTCATCAATAAAAAATTCACTGATGACAACAGGAGTTTCAAAATCGCTGGAAAATGATAAAGTAAAACCTGGTATATGTTTTTCGTATTCTGTTACATTACCTGCTAAATCCTCGGCAATAATTCTTATTGAAGCATCCTTTTGAAAATCCAATATTTGTAATTTTACTATTGCTTTTCGAGGTAATTCATTAATAATATTAATCTCGCAGTTGTTTTTTTCAATAACTTCGATCTTTTTTAAACCTTTATCAAAAGAAAGCGAATCGGAAACAAAAATCTCAATGTTCCTCATACAAGTATCATTAAGAAAAAGTATTTCGGGTGGAAACTTATCAGTAGAAAATGTAACATGGACAATTCCAAAAGGTATGCTTAAGCATTCGTTCTCGATTACTAAGGTATCGATTATTGTTGTATCATTTGTAAACGAAAAACAAAATTGGAAGTCGACCTTTTGTTTAGGGTCTAAAGTGATTGGGGAGAAGTTTTTGGGTTTGATTTTTGTATTTTTTAAATAAATTGAAGTAATATTTTGATTGAAGATACCATAATTAATAATTGGGATATTGAAGCAAAAATCATTTCCAGTAGGGGCCTCACCTATTATTGAAACAATTTCTCCAGGCTTTTTATTCTCAATAGAAAGGGTAAAACCTTTGATCCAATTGACAAGAATTTGACTTACAAGATTCATTGTGTCAATTGCATAGATAGCAAACCTGCCATCCTGATATATGTCTTTTAATCGAAAGGAGAAGAATATTGTATCAGTGTGAATTTCATTTTGACTTAGTTCTGTATTAATTAGCAAAGAATCAACTACAATTAAACTTTTCATTGCAGCATCTTTGGATCTGTTTTTATATGCTATTCCTTTTGCAACAAAACAAGTGTCGCTTTGTAAAGTTGTAATTTGTGGTTCAAGATAATTCAAAATGAGATAATTGCTTCCACCTATGTATCCATAAGAGTTAGCATGACCATATCCATAAATTACGACACCGAAACCAGTATCTGCCCATAAATAATGAACCCCATCACTTACTCTAATAGTTGCATAAACATATTCACTAGTTGGAACTTGTTTGATATCAGATAAAGCAAGCGAAGCCCCATCAATCCTGAAACTTTGCCAAGATACTTGAGGAATAATTATTGAAATATATTGTTCTTCGTATACCTTTTCATAAGAATTCATATTCAACTCAAATGCTTGAGAATTGATGACTCGATATTCATCCATATACTGCTCAATAGGGGGCATTATGGTAAAGAATGGGTCGCCAAGAAAGTTTGAACCAGAACCACAAGTTTTTTTGAAACCACCAACAAGTATTGGTTTGTTGGAAGAAATATAATGAGGAGCATCGAGAACACCTTCATAATATTCCCCTTGGTTCAAAGTTGTAATTCTTTTGCCATCTAGGAAAATATCGGTACCATCCTCAGCAGCCAGTATTCTATATAAATTATTACCATAGGCAATTTCACTTTGTGATTTGGCGAAAGGTATAACGATTGAATTTTTTCCCCAGGTAGAAACCGGAGGCAATTGTTCAATCAAAATGTCTCGTGAAGGATTAGAAACAAAATTGCGAACTGTCACTGGAACAGTTGCTCGTTGATGGCCAGAAAAAACTGCAATAGGCTTTGAAGCAATAATTTCAGTACCAGTAAGGTCACTATTCAGATTGCCTATTGAAATCTGGGCTTGAACCAAATAAACTTCACCACGATTTAAAAGCAACTGTTGAATTTTCGAACCATTTCTGAAAGTGGGACTTTTTGGGTAGAGTGTAATATATGTGCTGTCCTCTGTTGCAACAATGGCAAATTGAGATGGAGTATTAGGATTACTCTCAAATGGATTAATATCTTCTATTCCATCAGAAGAAAAAGAAAGAACGAAGTATCTTTTACCCAGAACATCAGTGGGTAAAACCAAAAAAGCATCCGAAGTAGTTACTGCTTGATTTAAAGCATAAACAGATACTTCTTTTTCGGACGTAATATGAAATGAATTTAAAACAACTTTTTCAGTTTGAATTTTAGGGTCATTTGTAGTTGTAATAATACCACTAAGGTTGAACCCTTTCAATTCAAAATAATAACTTGGAACACTAAAAATAAACATCTTCGTTGGGTCGGTGATTTCAAATTCAGTTTCATATGGAACACCTTCTTGGTCAAAATATTCAATTTTCCCCCGTGTTGGTTCAGCAGCAGCAACAAAAACATAAAGTGAATCTCCAAATTTTAAACTTGTAACATTTTCATAATAATTATTATGATAATTAGGGAGAAAAGTAAACCAAAAATCCGTTCCACGACTATCCTTAACAACTTCTATTTTTGCAAATAAGGTGTTAAATTGTATCAATATCAATATCGTTGTAAGAAAAGAGTAACAGTTCTTCATATTTATTTAATTTTAAAATAAAGTTAACAAAGATAAAATAAAAAAGTTACAACTTCTTTTGATAAAAATCACAAAAAGAAGAAATCGGACAAAAATTACATTTTGGAGAACGGCTAATGCAATATTTACGACCATGAGCAATTAGTAGATGAGTAAAAACCACCCATTTCTCTTTCGGCACTAACTTCATCAGCTGAAATTCAATCTTTACAGGATCATTGGTGTTAACTAATCCCAAACGATTTGTTATTCTAGTAACATGGGTATCGACAACTATTGCGGGTTTGTTAAAGGAATGGGACAAAACTACATTTGCAGTTTTGCGGCCCACACCGGGTAATTTTAGCAAAGAATCAAGTTCCGACGGAACTTTTCCACCATATTGATTTTCGATAATCTTCGCACATTGAATTATATATTTTGCTTTTGATTTATAATATCCAGTGGAATAAATCATATTTTCTAATTCTTCGGTTCTAAGTTTTGAAAAATCCTTGGCTGAATTGTATTTAGAGAAAAGTTCTCTTGTAACAGAATTTACTCGTTCATCGGTACATTGAGCAGAAAGGATCGTTGCAACAAGCAATTCAAAGGGATTTGAATGATTAAGAAGAATTTTAGCATTAGGGAATTCCCTTTCCAAAATATCTATTATTTGGTTTAACTTATCTTTTTTATTCATTTGGAAAAAACTTTTGTTTGTGAATTTTCGTGGTCACGATGATAAATGTACGTAGGGTAGTCTACTTTTTTAATTATTAGATTTCCCTTTTTGGCTAACTCAAAAAGCTTAGCATCTTCGGCATATTCAAGTTTTGGAATTCCACCAAGTTTATTTAACACAGTTCTACGAATAAAGAAGGTACCCCCAACAACGCATTCATCCAGATTTATTAATTTTTTAGGATTATGTAAATCGGGTACAAAATTAGAACCAATAACTTTGTACCCACCGTATAAAAAATCGATAAATGGATTTTCTATTAAAATTCTCTTACGAAGTAGCAAATGGTCTTTTTCGTATTCATCATCAGAATCGAGGAACGTTACATACCTCCCATTTGAAATCTTCAAACCAGTTTCTCTTGCAAATGCTGAACCACGATTGCTTTGATAAATATAATAGAAACGTTCATTTGTTCGACAAATATTAATTGAATATTGATAAGTTTCATCTTCGCTTCCGTCGTCGACAATAATAGCTTCCCATTGAGTTTCAGATTGATTGAGCAAAGAATTAATTGCTCTTTTAATAAGTTCATTTCGATTATAAGTTGTGATTATGACACTAAAAAAAGGGATTTCCATTGGAATTCGGTATAAATCAAAAACAAAAATAAAAAAAACATTATTTTTTATTTACGATATTATTGATATTTTTTTCTTAAATTTGTGTTTGTCCTTCCTTTAATTTCTTCTGAAGTTAAAGAAAGGAGAGTAGGTTTTATTATTAATTTTTTGAGGTTCTTTTTATGAATATCTATGTTGGAAATCTCAGTTTCTCTACTACACAAGAGGAACTTGAGAATCTCTTTTCCCAATATGGGGAAGTCGAATCTGTTCGAATTGTACGCGACCGCCAAACAGGGCGTTCGCGTGGCTTCGGTTTTGTTGAAATGAACGCTGAGCAAGGCAAAGTGGCAATTCAAGAGCTTAACGGCAAAGAATTTGGTGGTAGGAACATTCTAGTTAACGAAGCAAAGCAGCAAGAGAAACCTCAGCGAAATTTCTCCCGCTCGAGCAATTATCGAAATTACCAAGACAAGTATTAATAAAGTTCTTGGGACCCAGTTTCGTTTTGGGGAGACAAATTGTCTCCCCTTTTTTATTTTGTAATCCCCAAAAATGTAAACAGAAAGAATTTTGGGAAAAATTGGAAAAAAATTAGATAATAAGCAGATATAATTATGAAATTAAAAATCCTTTTTAATAAATTTTCGATAAGAAAAAAATAATGGCAAAAAAATCCAAAAGGAAATCATCAAAAAAGCAATAAAATTACCAATGCTTCCTTCCAAAAATGCTTTAAAGATTGCACCTGTCACTCCAAGCATAGCAGCAGTATCGAGCTTCGTTAGAATAGTAATTCTTGCAAGGTCAATAGGATTTAATATTATCAAGAATAGAAGGAACTTTTCAAGTGGATAATCTTGGAATGCAAAAGAAATGAAAAGTATTAAACCATCGTAAATCCAGCATAATCCTAACCATACAAGAAATGCAATACCTAACCCCAAAGGCTTATCTGGAAAACTCACTGTGACAAAAATTCCTAATGAAACAAAAATTGATTGAACAAGGATTCCCATTGCAAGTATATCTAAGGATAAAGGAATATCGACTATGCCGCTTAAAAACAAAGGAACGCCCATCCCAATTAAAGAAACAAGCACAAAAGGAACTAACAAGCCTAAAAATAAACCAAAGAACAATGAACTTCTTTCAATAGGTTGTGTTAATACCAATCTAATAAACTCTTGAGAATTATATACATATATTCCACCAAAAAGAATACTAATTAAAGGATTCAAAATTAGAACGATTGAAAGCAAACTTACTGCAACCTTTGAACTATCGCTTGTAAAGAAAATTATCAAAGTCGTAATTAGAAATAAACCTATTACATAAATTATAAGCCATAGGGAGCGAAACACATTTTGGATCTGAAATTTGGCGATTTTATAAGCAGTATCCATTATATTCTAAAAAATAATTTTGTTCTTTTAACAAATAAATTATTGATTGTTCAAGATTTTCCTTGCCGGCGAATTGAATAAAAGATTGAATATCATCATCGATTAATATTTTTCCATTTAACATAAACACTAATCTTTCAGCATAAGTTTCGATTTCTGACAGCAGATGTGAGACTATCAAAAAAGTTGAACCTTGATTTAATCGTTCTCGAATTAAGTTTTTTAGTTCAACAACAGCGATGGGATCTAATCCCGCAGTTGGTTCATCAAGTATATAAACTTCGGAATTAAACATCATTGCTATTACTACACTAATTTTTTGAACTGTCCCACCCGACAAATTTCTTATGTATTTATCAAGATATTGTTCTAATTTAAAAAGATTTATCAAATCTTTTGGAGCTTTGGAATAATCAATATTCCTTAAGTTCATTATCAGTTCAATTACTTCTTTTACACGCAAGTTTTCGGGGTATTGAGCAATTTGTGGCATATACCCAATCCGACTTCGATAAGCATTGCTTTTGGAAATATTCAAACCATCGAAGAGTATTTCTCCTTTGTCAATTTTTACTAATCCAAGTATGCTTTTAATAAGGGTCGTTTTTCCTGAGCCATTCGGACCAACTATTGCAGTTATTTTATTTCGTTTAAAAGATAATGTTACATCATTCAAAGCCCTAATTTTTCCATAATTCTTTGAAACATTTTTCAAATCAATCATTTCCAGATCCTCATAGAAGGGGAATTATCAACCAAAAGTTTAGGAACGATAGAAGGAAATACTTTTTCGGATGCTTCAAGGAGTTCAACGAAAAAACTTCTCAACAAAAGTAAACTAGCTTGATTGCTTTCCGCAATAATCGAAAACAAAGTTACAGGAATATAGGGCACATCCCCAATACCGTCTTTATTAAGATCATAACCAGAATAACCACTCCAATAATTCATAAAGAAATAGCTCCTGTTTTGCATACTATTTGTAACCACCTCGAAAGTATTGGAAACAAAATTATTTTTTCGAAAGGTATTTTCCTCGCAATTTGCTGTAATTCGAAGTGCCCAACCATTACGAAAAAAGTTGTTATTCTCGAATAAAATTCGGTTAGAACCTTCCATAAATATTCCTACCGTATTTTTTTCGAAATTATTTCCCGAAATGTAACTATCTCGAATATCCTTCAACAACAAACCGTATGAACTTGGTCCCCAATTATTTTCAAACTGATTTTCCACCATAAGAACATTTTTTGTGTACATTACTGCAACACCGGCACCATTGTGCGAAAATATATTATGAGTATATGAACAACTATCGGAAAACATAAAGTGCAACCCATAACGAAGGTTACTCGAGCATTTATTGTTTTTTATTAATGCATTTTTAACGAATTCCAAATAAATGCCATCTCTATGATTTACAACGATATTATTTGCAATCAATGCATTGGAACAATACCACAAATGAATTCCATTCCCCGAATTTGATTCTGTTCGTCGGGTTGCCTGTAACTTGCAATCTAATATTGAAAAATAACTTGATTGAGCAAAATATATACCAAAAAAACCATTTTCAACAGTAACTTTCGAGACTTTACAATGCTTCGTTTTTTGGAATTTAATTGCCGCATTATCGGAAACGTAACTAATGCCAATATTCTGAATTTTCAAATTTTCAATAGTCACATTATTGGAAACAATTAAAAATCCATTCGAGTTGGAATTTGCACAATCAACTGTGGCTCCAACTTCACCAATTATTGTCAATGGCTTGTCTACTAATATATTGCTTTCGCGATACATTCCCACTTTGATAATAATAGTATCGTACGGTTTTGAAAGCTCGATAGCCTGCTTAATTGAAATTAAATCACCTTGAGATGAAACTATGGAGGCAGGTAAAATATATATAGAACTATTTAAAAAAAATATTAATACTAACAAAATCGAAATAAAGCGAAATCTATTCAAGAATTTCATTCTTAACTTTTTTAACCACATCCCACCATTTCAACTTTTCATAATCACCTTTAAGTCCAATTTTCGCTGTGTCATTATACGATTTCAAAGAAATTGCATTTAAACCCATTGGTGAGCGAAATTGAAGAGTCAGTATATAATAAGCATTTAGTGCATCAATAAATTGCCCAGGATTCGCAAAATCGATAGTCCAAATTGAACCAACTTTATTAGTATCAATTTTCGAATAATAGTAAGCAACCATACACTCTACAACATCGAATTTATAGACCTTGCCTTTATCGGTAATTATCTCGGCTCCCCATTTTGGATCGACAATAGTCATTCTACAAAAATCGCAAGCATCAATTCCGTAATTGATTGGAGCTGGCTGATTTCTTGAACAAGAAACTAATAAGATCAAATAAAGAAGCAAGAATAATATTTTCTTATGATACATTCAACTGTTCCTTTTTTGCATATAATAAGAAAGTATAACTAAAACGCAAGAAAGAATGATAACCGCTGAACCCCAGTATGGGAACGAAAAAGCATAAATATTAAGTAACTGCTTTCCTCCAATCAAAGGTGGCTGATACACCATTCCTGGAATCTTCAAAATAGCGTTCGGATCAAGATTATGCCCATAGTCATAACCCCATCGATAATAATCGATGATTCCAACGATTGCACCCAACAAAATCAAGCTAACCCAAAGAATTTTTAACCAATTTTTTTTCATAAAAGAAAAAACTAAGCCCAAAACAATAAAACAACCAAGAATAATTGGAATAATTCTAAATTCAGGTATTTCCTTCGGTACAATTTTTTTCATCCCAATATAATGGTTCAATGTATTAAGACTTTCGAGGTCCGTTGGTTTAAAACCTTTAATATCGTTTACATAAATATAAAGCCCAAGTCCTTCGGGAAATTGAGGAGCATCGAGCGAAATAAACCAAACCGGTATAAAATAAACCCCTATTAAAAGCAAACTCGCAATCCCCATTAAAAAGTTCGAAGTTTTCATTGTCGCTACTCCAAATTTACAAAAAGAAAAGGCTGCCAAGCATATAAGAAACTACAACTTGACAGCCAATAAAAAATAAATTATTTATTCCAAGTCAAATCAACTTTGGCATTCGCAGGTGAAACGCGAACATAACCTTGCATTTCTTGGTGCAAAGCAGAGCAAAAGTCCGTACAATAGAACGGAAAGATACCCGCAAACTTTGGAGTCCATTTCAATGTAAGCGTTTCCCCAGGCATAATGAGAAGTTCAGCATTCGTCGAACTGAACACAGCAAAACCGTGTGGAATATCCCAATCCTGTTCAAGGTTAGTAACATGAAAGTAAACTTCATCGCCAACTTTAATTCCCTCGATGTTATCGGGAGTAAAGTGGGAACGAATTGCCGTCATATACACGTGGACTTCCTTTCCGTTTCTCGTAACTTTCACCTGGTCGGGACTGATTGTCTTGTATGGGTGTTGATTTTCCTCAATCTTGAAGATTTTCACTGACTTATCCTTTATTACCTCTGCTGGTATCATCTGTGCATAGTGGGGTTCACCTACCGTAGGAAAGTCGGACAGCATTTTCATCTTTTCACCAGAAATATCAATCAACTGACAGGCTTGCGGCAATTCTGGACCCGTTGGTAAATAACGGTCCTTGGTAATTTTATTCATAGCTAAAAGGTACTTCGGAGTCGGCTTTTTGGTATCTCCGCCAGGAAGGCAAAGATGACCTATTGAGTAATAAACTGGGATTCTATCGACAACCTTAAAGTCCTTTAAACTCCATTTAATAACTTCGGACGAAATAAATACCGAAGTATAAGCATATCCTTTTCCATCAAATTCCGTATGGAGGGGTCCGAGGCCAGGATTCTGGACTTCGCCCGCAAGCACAGCATCGTAGTTTAAAACCGGTATGCCATCGATAGTTTTATCGAACTTCTTATCGTCGATAGCTTTCAACATCTTAGTAAACGAAAAGACAGGAATAACTGTTGCCAATTTCCCTCCGCCAACTATATATTCCCCTTCGGGGTCAACATCGCAACCGTGAGGTGATTTAGGCGTTGGAATAAAGTAAACGAGCCCGGGGCATTCTTCGGGAATCAAAATTTTTACTTTATCGATAATTTCGGAATATGCGGTTTGTTTTTTCTCATCGAAAACATTGCGGTAGTGTGTGCCGGCTATCTCGTGGGCTTTGCCTTGGGCAATATACTCTTCGGCTTTTTTCCAATTCACAGCTGCAATAAAGTCTTTATCGTTCTGGCTCGCGTTAACTTCGAGCAATGTATGGGCTTGCTCTGTATTATACGAGCTAAAAAAGAACCATCCGTGGGACTTTCCTTTTCCAGCATGGCTTAAATCGTAATCGTAACCAGGCATTAGAATTTGAAATGCAATATTCATACGCCCGTTTTGCGGGTCAACCTTTATGAAACTCAATGTTCCTTTAAACTTATCTTTGTAGCTTTCGATTGAAACATCTTCTTGTGGGACTGGGACGCTAAATCGCGTTCCCGCAACAATATATTCCGTATTTTCCGTAGCAAACGGCGAAGAGTGGTTGCCCCCGCTATTGGGTATCTCTATAATCTCTGCAGTTCGGAAAGTTGTTAAATCGATGCGAGCAATCCTTGGGGTATTATTCGAATTGATAAAAAGCCATCGTCCATCGGCAACACCATTGGTTTGCGATAATTCAGGATGATGAGAATCGTCCCAAGGCACAAAGCCGTGAGTGCTGTTCAACATCGGTTTGGTCTCTTCGGAGTAACCATAACCATTCTCAGGATTTTGCGCGAAAACCGGGATAACCCGCAACAATCTTCCGCTCGGAATAGCATAAACCGCAACTTGACCACTAAACCCACCCGACAGAAACGCATAAAATTCATCGTATTGACCAGGTGCTACGTAAACCTTTTCTGCTGCATCACGCTCGACGACACTCTTTTTGCCCGTTGGGCAACCAAAGAAAAATACAGCAATAGACAATATTGCTATTGCTGAAATTGCTAAAAGGAACTTATCCTTCATAAATCCTCCTAACTTGTTTATAATATATTATTTCATTCCGGCAATTTGCCGTAAATGTTCATATATTGCTTTTGCTTCTTCAAGGGAAACATTTTGGTTAGTCATTTTAGTCATATATTGCTGAACCAAGGCTTTAACAGTATCATTCTTTTCTTGCATTACTTCTGGGGCAGTAATCATACTAATAATGTACTCTGCGCTACGTCTTTTTACAACATTTCGCAAAGGTGGACCAACCAAACGCTTATCATATTGATGGCATGCAACACATTTCATTTTAAAAATTTGTTCACCTTTGGCAGCAAGTTGAGGATCAAATTGCCCAATTTTTACATCTTTAACAATAGTAAATTCGCCTTTATTGGAATCGCCCCCACTACAACCATAAAGAAATAATGTAAATGCAATAGCAATAAAAATAAGCTTCAAATAAAACATTACCAAACCTCCATTAAATAATAAATTAATTCAAAAAGTAAAATTAAAAAAAACAATTATAATAAAATCCATTTTAAGAAAAAAAAATCTTATTTAGATAAAATTTAAATATTTTTTTTGGTATAATCAATGTTACAGAAATATAGTTGAATATAAGAATTAAAACAAAGCAAGGGGCAAAAGCCCCCCTTGCAAAATTGTAAAAGATAAACGTGCATTCAAATAGCGCATTACTTTATTCAAAAAACTTACAGGAACTTAATTTCCACACGCCGATTCTCCTGAAATTGATATTCTTCGGTTTCATTGGGATAAATTGGGGCCTTCTTCCCCATACCAATAATTTCAACTATTTGCTTTTTATTTACCCCTAACGAAAGCAATTTTTTAGCAACTGCTTTTGCTCTAAGTAATGAAAGTCGCTGGTTATACTGGTCGGAACCTTTAGTATCTGTATGACCAATGATTTTGATTTTCCTGTTTGGATTTTCTTTAAGAAGCTTAGCAAGTTCGGTCAATCTTTCATCATCCTCTTTTCGCAGAGAAGATTTGTTGTATTCAAAAAGTGCAATAATTAAAGATTTCTGTTCTTCTTTCTCAACGGCATTTACATAACTCCCTGATGGTTCATTTTTAATAGTTTCAATTATATTTTCAGATTGGGTGAAGTCAGTAACGAAAAACTTTTTTTCCGCAAATATTGTTTTGTTTATAACGGGAGCTTCGAACCAAAGTTTAACCGTCCTAAAATCACCAATTCCTTTGTTAGCAGAAAACTTAACTATATAGTAAACATTAAGAAGATTAAATATATCAGAAAAAATTTCTGGAAATTCTTTTACACTTTGGGGGAAGTAAGCCTTTCCACCTGTTGACAATGCCATTAGTTCAAGAGTAGATTGAAGGAAACCTCCAAATGGCCGATTGAAACCAATGATAAATACTTTTGCGTTTATGTTACGAGCTTCTTTGATTGCATCAAAGATATTGTAAAATGAAGCATTATCGCCTCCATCTGTAAATAAAATTGCAACTTTTTCTTTAGATGAGTTCGAAATTAAGTTTAAACCAAGTACGGAGGCATCATAAAAAGCAGTGTAACCACCAAGTGAATAAAATGGTAGGATTTTACTTACATCCATTGTATTTTCCGTAATTTGTACAGGATTAAAAACCCTATGATCGAATTGAACAATGGTGAAGTCATCCTTGCCCTTTCGCAAAAAAGCTAATCCAACCTTTAAGGCATTTTCTAAAAAACCAATGTCCTGTACCATAGAACCACTATAATCAAGCACGAAACTTACGGAATATGGGGGAGCAACGTCTTCGCGAACCTCTTGAACATTGAATTTTTCGATATAATAATCTTTCCCAGCAACTTCTTCGGCAAGCTTTTTCCAATTATCTACGTAATTGTAATTGTATGGTGGAGCAAGGTTTGCAATTTGATTACCATATTGGTCTCTAACTGTGCAATACAAAACTACTTCTTTCGGGAAATTGTGGGCATCAATTAAATTGATATTAAGGAAAAGCTCATCGGATGGTTTCACTGAACCGATGTTGGTTATGCCTTTAAGATAATTTGAACGCTCAGTACTCCGCTTTTCAACTGCTGGAGTTGACTTCTTTGGTTCTTCTTTTACTTCTGGCTGCTTAACAACAACTGTAAGTTCCTTCGAAATCGATTGTTCCCCATTTCTTGCTAAGAGCACAAATGTCTGTGTTTGATTCAAAACAACCGTTTGACTTCCGCGAGGCGGCAAATTTGCCCCAATTCCTTTAATGTCAACAGCAGAAGAGTTTTCTACATTCCAAATAATTTCAACGCTCGTCCCAGGCGTAACCTGTGTTTGCGAGGCTGAGAAATCCAAAACCGCTGGCGGTTTTACCGATGCACATCGAATAAGAAGCACGAGTACGAGAAACACGAAAATCCAATGCTTTTTCATAGGACACTCCTAATTGTTAAAATAAAAAACAATAAAAAATAACAACATAAAACTACCAAACAGATGCAACAGATATATAAATTTTGTTTGGGTCGTACCACCAAACCTGTTCATATAAATAAAACTCTTCGGTAGAACCAACCTCACCCGGGTCTAACTGCAACGATGCTGTATGTTTCCGCTTATACAAAACAATGTCGTCGGAGTTTCTAATTTCGACCCAGAAAGACAACCCAGAAGTTTGGTATTGAGATTGATTTTCAAATGTCAATTTCATTTTCTCGATGCAATTCTCATTGTAATTATTCCCGTCGTAGCAATACCACCATTGGGTAAAGGTATGTTCGATCTCATAAGTTTCAATTTTTGGTTTTTTAGGCTTAGAATCTAACGCAAAGGGAATGAAAATGATACAAATTAAAACGAAAATAAAACTTTTGATTTTCATAAATCCTCCATAGAATTAAAATTTCAAAAAAGGAACATTGAAAATAAAATGCAAACCAATTCCAACAATCTTTTTATCAAAATCAAGGTTCGAAAAGTATGAAGCAGATAAACCAACAATAAACGGCGTTTTTGTCCAATTCCATTGAAGATTAAAGAAATACATATTTTTATCATTTTCGACAAATGGATGAAGTTCAAAAAATTTACCTAACGAGATACGAATAAGGTTGCTAAATTCAAAAGCAAGCCCAAAATTTGCAGAATATTTCGAGGTTATAGTTTTTATTGGGAAATTTGAATATTTATTAAACGAAACTGTTAGTCCAATCTGGTCATTTTCAACAACATCATTGTAGTAATCGCGTTCAAACCCAAATTTATAGAATAAAGAGCTACCTACTTCCCAACCCATAAAATCAAATTTCTGGCTAAAGTTATACAAATAATTTGGTTGAAATTTTAGCTCAAAAGCAAATCGTTTAGGAAGTTTCTGTTTGATAGTCCATACTTTTTCATCAATCCATTTCTTTTGATTTTCAAGTTCTGCTCTTGTTTCATAAATATTTTTCCATTCATTTTGTATTTTTTCTTTTTCACTCGATATTTGTTCGGCTTGTTTTAGCAAACTTTGTGCTTCGGCAACTTTTGCCTCGAACACAGCTTTTTCTTTATAGAAATTTGCTCTTTCAACTTCAAATTGTCTTTTCTGCCACTGAAAATCATCTACTTCTCTTTGGAATTGACTTTTTTCCTCTAAAAACAATTCCCTTGCTTGACGCAATTCGTAAATCTGCTTTTCAATCTCCGAAATTCCTACGGCAACAATCGGCTTGGTGGAATATCTAATGTCATTCTCTTCTAAAAATTTCTTTGCCCAGGAACTTTTTACAGCAATTTTACCTGTTTCCTGGATTTTCAACCCCTGATGTCCAAACATCAATTTATAAGCTGTTACGATTCCAACAACTTGACCCTTTGAATTTATTAATGGTCCACCACTATTCCCTTCATCAATCGGAACATCATGCTGCAAAAAGTAATAGTAATAGTCACCCAAAGATAGATCTCCTTTTAGATTAATATTCGAAACAATTCCTTTCGACTGATTCCATAAGTTTCCGTTAGGGTGCCCAATTGCAACAACTTCCTCCCCTACCTCTTCGTCCCCATCTTTAAAAGGTAAAAATTTTGGTGGTAGTTCATAGGTTCTCAAAACAGCTAAATCCAAATACTCCCAACCTTCTGGAATAATTACATTTGAAACTAAATATTTAAAACCATTTCTGGTATTAACAGTTAAAGAGTAATTTGGCAAAATATTACCATATAAATCAGTGATAACGTGTAGATTTGTTAATATGTCACCCTCATCATTAATAAAAAAACCTGTACCAAAAACACCATCGATTCTTTTAATGAGAACAAC
>CAYPRT010000015.1:0-53795 GCA_964413155.1 uncultured Hyphomicrobiales bacterium
TAGCCCAAGGGATATCTGTTATTTCTTTTGCAGCAGGAAATCCGGATACGATTATCAAGGGAAGCGGAACATCTGTTGCTTGTCCTATTTTTGCGGGTGGGGTAGCCTGTCTATTGTCTGCTTTTGAGGAACTTACATCTGGATTGGTTACACAACTTCTTAGAAACTATTCTTCCAATAAAGAAAATCCAAACAATACTTATGGTTGGGGAGTTCCTGATTTTTTTGCTTCTGCAATAAATTACGATATTTTGATATCAAATCCCATAACCTTTCCGTTAGAAAGTCATCAAAGAATAATATTTAAAACTAAATTCAAAAACCCTGTTGAAAAGATGACAATTTTTATCAAAGGTGCTTCAGAGCCGAGTTATTCCTCTTTTCTTATGAATTACTCTGAATATTATGATCTATTTTACTTCGATTTAAGACTAAATAATATTGATTCGATATACAATTTTTATGTAATAGCAGAGTCTATTGAAGGAAAAACCAGAAGGAAGCCATTTAATCCAGAAAGTACATTTGTTTTAAAATTTGGCGAAAAATCTCATAATTCAGATATTGCTTTGGACAATAACTTTATACTTTTGAGTAGAAATAAAGCAGAAAATTTAACAATAATATTACCAACTGTTTTAAAAACTGGAGAAGATTTATATTTTGATACGCCTACTATCAACTCTGATTGGTTAAAAGTGTCAGTTTACAATATGTTTGGAGAAATTATCTTCGAAAAAATTTTCGAAACACAGCCCAACAGAAGATATTCAAGTTCAATTAATTTGGGAAATATTGCAAAAGGAACGTATTTTCTAATAATCTTTCGGAAAGGCATCAAACCTGAAGTATTTAAGTTCATAAAAATTTAATCTTTGATTTTTACTTCCATTTGCGGGAAAGGAATTTCAATTCCAGCATCTTCAATCGACTTCTTAATGTAGGGTAAAAGCTTAGTTTTAGTTTCATACCATTTTTCTGTAGGACACCAAAATCGGATTCGAACTTTAACACTACTCGCTGCAAATTCTTCCACAAAAACTTCGGGTTCAGGTAAGGCTAAAACGAAGAGTTCCTTTTTTAACAAATTCAAAATAGTCTCTTTTGCTTTGAAAAAGTCGTCGGAATAGCGAATGTTGACAATATAATCAACCCTACGTGCGACATTCTCCATTAAGTTGATAATTATATCTGCAAAGACTTGCTCGTTTGGAATTCTAATAAATTGACCTTCGAAGGAACGAATTATTGTAGAAAGAAATCGAACTTCTTCAACCACACCAGAAATATTTCCAATGGTAACAGATTGTCCAAGTCTTACCGGTCTTTCAATAATCAAAAAAATTCCAGCGATCATATTTCCCAAAACCTTTTGGGTTGCAAGCCCTATAATTATTGATAGGAAACCACCAGCAACCACCAGAGCGGATAGATTCACTCCAAAATAGAAAAGAATAAAAACTAAATAGATTAAAATAAAACCATAGAAAATAACTTTATTTAAGATTATTAATGTATTTTGAGAGAATTTGTCTCTCAAAAAAATTCTTAATCTTCGGGTAATAATTTTTAATAAGAAGAGTAGAAAGAGAAATATTACAACAATAATAACAATATCAATAACAATCTGTTGTGTAACCAACTTCAACAAATTCATAAGCCAAATTCCATTAAAAATTTGGAACTCGAAAGAATTTTAGTGGGAATTAAATCAATAGATTTTTGAAATTCTTTTGGAACATCAGGCTGGATAAATTCTGTTTCAGCAAGTTTATCTGAAATTACTTTGACACTTGCAGCAGAAATACAAGCTAAACTATTATAAAAAATTTCAATAAAAGAAAAATTCAAAACTAATTTTGAAACAATTACATTCGAAGAAGTCGGATTTGTTAGGGTCAATTCAAGAATCCCAGTTTCAAATGGCTTTTGAAAAGGTTTTGAGGGCTTAAATGATGTTTCCCAATAACGGCAAATTATTCCATTATGTGGATTACCATAAAGAGCAAGCTTAGTTGGAGCAATAGAGAATATATCTATATGTTCGAATTTATTATCGATTACAAAAATTGAAGTATTCAAGGGAAAATCAACGAATCCCACCAGTTTTGAATAAGGCAAAAGAGAAATTGGTTCCAAAAACTTAAGCATCAAAAAGGTAGAATTTAAATTTCTAACAAAGGGTTCGGAAGGTTGAATCAAAATGCTGTGTATTTCCTTTTTTGGTAAAATGAATTCTGCCTTTTCGGAAGTTAGTGTATTTCTTTGATACAAATAATAAGAATCAAAATCTTCAAATTTGCATTCGAAATTTATGCTTACATAAGTATCGGAGAATGGAAAAAGCCCATAAGATTCAATGGATACCATAAAAAGAAACTATCTATCGTACTCAAAATCATCATCAACATCTTCACCAATGTCATCAGAATCTAATAAATCCTCGAAATCTTCATCAGTAAAATCTTCCGGGATTAAGAAATCTTCATCAAAGTCATCTGACTTTTCCCTATGGAAAAATGTTTCCTCATCTATTGTTTCGATATTTAATAAATCCTCGTCACCCAAAATGTTTTCTTCGGAAAAATCCTCATCATCGAAATCTTCGTAATCATTAAAATCATTAAAATCATCAGTCGAACGACTACCAGCATAAAATCCATAATTATTTTTTTCCTCATCAAATGAAAAGATATTTTCCATTTCTAAAAAATTATTGTCCAACAAACTTCAATAACAAAATTATTCAAAAAAGAACAAATTCAAAACAATAAGATGAAGAAAAATATTTTTTGTTGTAAAAAAACAGCTGCAAGAGAAAACTCTTGCAGCATAAAAGAAAAAACAAAAGTTAGCTTATTTGTTTGATGCTATTTTCTTTTCCAACGAAGGGTCGGTTAAGGATTTAAGAAACGCGACAATAGATTTCAATTGTTCATCAGTCAACTGTTTGCCCAAGTTGATATCGGCCATAATTTTTACTGCTTCTTCCAGGCTGTGAGTGCTCCCATCATGGAAATAGGGATGAGTTAAAGCAACATTTCGAAGCATAGCAACTTTGAACATAAATTTATCCGATTCTTGTTTTGTTACCGTAAATCTACCAAGATCTTTTGTATTTGAGTAAGGTTTGACTAATCCCATCTTCTGATAAAGACTCCCCCCAAATAATGGTCCAGTATGACAAGTAATACATCCCACCTCAATAAAATTCTTCAAACCCACTTTTTCTTCATCGGTGAGAGCATTTTTATTACCAGTAATCCATTCATCGTATCTGGATTTTGAAACAAGAGTTCTTTCAAATGCAGCAATTGCATGTGCAATATTATCGAAAGTGATTGGATTTTTATCATCCGGAAAAGCTTTTTTGAACATCTCCTTATATTCAGGAATCGAAGAAATAACTTTCACAACTTCTTTTTCGTTCGGCATTGCCATTTCCACCGGATTTAAAATAGGAGCTTTAGCTTGTTCTTTCAAGTCTGCTGCACGACCATCCCAAAATTGAGCAAATTGAAAACCAGCATTAAAAACAGTTGGAGTATTACGTGTACCCATTGTTCCAGGAAGAGCACCAGGCGAAGTTGGTTTATTATCAACTCCAGCCTTATTGTTAATGTCATGGCAAGTATTACACGACATTGTGTTGTTTACAGAAAGCTTAGTTTCGAAATATAATTTTTTACCTAACTCAATGAGTTCAGGGGAATCGTTTTGGCTGCCGGGCATTTTATTTGGTAAAACACCAAAAATTGAACTGGCTTTGTTCAAAAGCTCGGTTTCTTCAGCTTCAGTAAGCTTGGAAATACCTCCCTCTTTTTTTCCACCGCAGGAAAAAAAGAAAGCTGAGATTAGAATAAGGGAAAATAACTTTTTGATCATATTACCTCCAATTAATATTTTTGAAAAATTAAAATAAAAAAAATTAAAAAAACAAAGGGCAAGACAGAATATCTTGCCCAAAAAATTGAAATTAAAAAGTTAAAAGTGTTCTTATTTACCTTTTTTCTTTTCCTTTTTTTCGATTATTGCCGCTCGGGCAGCCGCCAAACGAGCAATTGGAACTCGGAACGGGGAACAAGAAACATAATCAAGTCCTATTTTATGGCAGAATTCGACCGAGGCAGGTTCTCCTCCGTGCTCACCACAAATACCAACTTTGAGCTTCTTTCGTGCTTTACGGCCCTCTTTAACAGCGTACTTCATTAAGAAACCAACTCCATCTTGGTCGATAGTTTCAAATGGGTCTCGCTTGTAAATTTCTTTTTCCACATAATAAGGCAAAAATCTTCCGGAATCATCACGACTTAATCCAAGAGTTGTTTGAGTTAAGTCATTAGTACCGAATGAGAAAAATTCGGCAATTTCGGCTATTTCACGAGCAGTAATTGCACCACGAGGAACTTCAATCATTGTACCAACAAGATATTCGAATTGCACACCAGATTCTTCCATAACTTCTTTAGCCACTTTTCGGACAATTTCTTCTTGATGCTTAAGCTCCTTATAGTTACCAACCAGAGGTATCATTATTTCGGGTAGAACCTCATAACCTTGTTTTTTCACATTAACAGCAGCCTCGAATATTGCACGAGCTTGCATTTCAGTAATTTCTGGATATAAAATACCAAGTCGGCAACCACGAAAACCAAGCATTGGATTAAATTCCTTAAGTGACTCAACCCTTTCTTTTACCTTTTGAACAGGGATGTTAAGCATTTTGGCAACTTCTTCTTGTCCTTGTTCATCATGTGGCAAGAATTCATGTAAAGGTGGGTCAAGAGTTCTTATCGTTACTGGTCGACCTTCCATAGCAATAAAAATGCCCTCGAAATCAGCCCTTTGTAATGGAAGTAGTTTTGCTAATGCTTTTTTTCTTTCTTCTGGAGTATCAGCAAGAATCATTTCTCTCATCGGACCGATTTTGCCTTCGCCAAAGAACATATGCTCAGTTCGGCAAAGTCCAATTCCTTCGGCGCCAAAAGCAACTGCATTTCGTGCTTGGTCTGGTTGGTCGGCATTAGTTCTTACTTTCAAAACTCGGTATTTATCTGCCCATTCCATTATTTGCTTATAAATTTTGTATGTTGGGGCATTCTCCTCTGATAAAGTTTTATCTAACAACACTTGGATAACTTCGCTTGGTTTTGTTTCAATTTTGCCTTGGAAAACCTCTCCAGTGGAACCATCAAGGGATATATAATCCCCTTCTTTTAAAACAATATTTTTTCCTTCAACACGCATTTCACGTGCTTTGTAATCGATAACTAAAGTGCCACAACCAGCAACACAAACTTTTCCCATTTGACGAGCTACAAGAGCAGCATGAGAAGTCATACCACCGCGGGAAGTTAAAATACCCTCTGCTGCATTCATACCGGCTATGTCTTCGGGAGAAGTTTCAATCCGAACAAGTATCACCTTCTCGCCTCTTTTAGCCCATTCTACAGCATCCTCAGCATTAAAGACAATTCTGCCAGATGCTGCACCAGGTCCAGCATTTAAACCTTTTGCAATAAGTTGATTGTTATTTAGTGCTTTTTTCTTTTCTTCTGCATCAAAAATTGGGCGAAGAAGTTGATTCAATTGGTCTGGTTCAATTCTAAGCAAAGCTTCTTTTGGTTTGATTAAACCTTCGTTTACCATATCAACTGCAATTCTCATTGCTGCCAGTGCAGTTCTTTTTCCCGCACGGCATTGCAACATATACAGTTTACCTTTTTGAATAGTAAATTCGATATCCTGCATCTCTCGATAATGTTTTTCAAGAATTTCACGTATCCGAAGAAGCTCTTCGTAAGACTTCGGGTCACGTTCTTTTAGTTGTTCAATAGGCAAAGGTGTCCTAATACCAGCAACAACATCTTCTCCCTGGGCATTCATAAGAAACTCGCCATAAAATTTATTTTCGCCAGTAGCTGGGTCACGAGTAAAAGCTACGCCAGTTCCACTATCCTCGCCAAGATTTCCAAACACCATTGCTTGGACATTTACTGCTGTGCCCCACCAATCTGGGATATTGTTCAATTTCCTATAAACAATAGCTCGAGGATTGTTCCAAGACCCAAAAACAGCACCGATTGCGCCCCAAAGTTGTTCTTCTGGATTCTCAGGAAATTCTACTCCAAGCCTATCCTTTATAGCCTTTTTAAACTCAACCACTAATTCTTTTAAATCTTCAACATCAAGCTCAACATCATAATGAACACCTTTTGCTTTTTTCTTATTTTCTAAAATTTCTTCAAAGGGGTCAATATCGTCCTTGGTTTGAGGTTTTAGCCCAAGAACAACATCACCATACATTGCAACAAAACGTCTGTATGCATCGTAGGCAAATCTGGGGTTACCAGATTGTTTAATTAATCCTTGAACAGTAATGTCGTTCAAACCAAGGTTCAGAACAGTATCCATCATTCCTGGCATTGAACTTCTTGCCCCAGAACGAACAGACACAAGAAGTGGATTATCTGGGTCGCCAAACTTGGCGCCCATTTCTTTCTCAACCTTATCAAGAGCTTCTTTTACCTGTGGATACAAGTCTTTTGGATATGTTTTGTTGTTTTCGTAATAGTATCTACAAACTTCAGTAGTAATTGTAAAACCAGCAGGAACTGGAAGCCCAAGATTTGTCATTTCGGCAAGATTTGCACCTTTGCCACCAAGAAGATCCTTCATCTTGGCATTACCTTCTGCCTTACCACCGCCAAAATAGTAAACATATTTTTTCATTTTCTTTTCGCTCTTTTTACCCATAAATACTCTTTGATTGTTTGTAATAAAAATGCAAAGTTACAAAAATATTTATTATAAATTTTTAAATGCTTACATTAATAATTACAAATAACATACTTACCTCATTTAAAAATTAATTTCATTTAGGTTCTTAAATTTGTAAGTTGTATTTGAGTTTTTTCTAAATCTTATGAAAGATCCAAACACTCCGTTAATTAAGCAATATCTACAAATAAAGAATAAATATCCAGACCATATTCTTTTGTACCGAATTGGTGACTTTTATGAAACATTTTTTGAGGATGCTGAAAAAACAGCTCGGGCATGCAACATCATATTGACTAAACGAAATAACGGAGCAGCCGGCGATGTTCCATTGGCAGGCTTTCCATATCATCAACTTGAAAACTACCTTCCTAAGCTTGTTGCAGCTGGCTATCGTGTTGCAATTTGCGAACAAGTGGAAGACCCTAAAAAGGCTAAAGGAATTGTTAGAAGAGAGGTAATCGAAGTCGTAACCCCAGGAATTATTTTAAATGACAAATTACTCCCCGATAAGTCAAACAATTTTCTTTGCTCAATTTATCTTTCAACCAAAACTTCTTCCTATCAAATTTATGGTGTTTCATTTTGCGACGTTTCCACAGGGGAGTTTTACATAGGTGAGCTTCCATTTCATTATATCAAAGATTTTTTTGAGACCTATTTTTTAAAAGAAATAATAATATCAAAAGAGCAAAAACATCATTTCGAAAATTTATTTGATACTTTTACATCAAAGCCCATCATAAACAAACTTGAACCTTGGATATTTGACTTCACATTTGCTCGCGAAGCATTACTCGGACATTTTGGCACCACCTCGTTAAAAGGATTTGGAGTTGAAAATTTGCAATTTGGGATTATCTCCTCTGGTGCACTTCTTTATTACATAAAAGAAACACAACCAGCCTATTTAAATCAAATTAAAAGGCTACGATATTACAACCCAAACGAATTTATGCTTTTGGACATTTCTACAAGAAAGAACCTTGAAATTTATTCTTCATTTTCAAATGAAAAAGAAGGTAGCTTATTTTCTGTAATTGATCAAACAATTACTCCAATGGGTGCCCGATGTTTAAAACGCTGGGTAAACCAACCGCTTGTCCAAATCGACAAAATAAACGAAAGGTTAGAAGTTGTCGGGTTTTTCTTTGCTAATGACTTTATCAGAGAGAGCTTAAAAGAAGAATTAAAAAAAATCGCCGATATTGAAAGAATTACTTCAAGAATCTGCTCTTTTAAAGCAAATCCTCGTGATGTTCTTGCCCTAAAATCATCTTTAGATACACTCCCCACAATAAGGAATATCATAATTAATGCAAATAATGAGAAAATAAAAAATAAATTCACATTAATTAATACTTTCGATGAATTGAGGGAGTTGATTTCAAATGCTATAAGAGAAGATGCAAGTATTAATGTGGGTTCAGGCAATGTTATTAAGTTTGGTTTCAATAAAGACTTTGATCAACTACTTGAATTTTCCCAAAATGGGAAAAAACTTATTCTGAATTATCAGGAAAATGAAAGGAAGAAAACAAACATACCATCATTAAAAATTGGATTTAACAACGTTTTTGGATACTACATCGAAGTAACTAAAACACACTCGAACAAAGTGCCTGTTTATTACGAAAGGAAACAGACTTTGACTAATGCAGAAAGATATACAACCCCAGAATTACGTGAATTGGAATTTAAACTTCTAAATCTTGAGTCAGAAATCCAAGAACTTGAAAATAATTTATTTAATCAAATTTTAAGTGAAATATCCATTTATACCGAGCAAATTCAATCGACAGCCAATATTATAGCCGAGCTTGATTGTTTGTTAAATTTCGCTTCCATTGCCAAACAAAATAATTATTGCAAACCAGTAATTACCGACCAATTCGAGCTTGAAATTGTTAATGGAAGGCATCCAGTTGTCGAAAAATCTTTACCGTTGGGCGAAAAATTTACTCCGAACTCAACTTTTATGGATAGGACCTCACTAATTCATATCATTACCGGACCAAATATGAGTGGAAAATCCTGTTACTTGCGGCAAGTCGGATTAATTGTCCTCCTTGCACAAATTGGTTCTTTTGTTCCAGCAGATTCTGCCAAAATAGGCTTAGTTGACAGAATATTCACCAGAGTTGGTGCCCAGGATAATATTTCCCAAGGCGAAAGCACTTTCCTTGTGGAAATGCAAGAAGCTGCTAACATTTTAAATAACGCTTCAAGAAGAAGTCTTATCCTTCTTGATGAAGTTGGACGAGGTACAGCAACATTCGATGGAATTTCCATTGCTTGGGCAATAGCTGAATATATTCACAACACAATCGGAGCTAAAACTCTTTTTGCTACCCACTATCATGAACTAAATGAACTTGAAAAAAAATACGAAAATATTGTCAACTATTACATCGAAGTCTTGGAAAAAGACAATAAAGTAATATTTACACATAAATTGAAACGAGGTCATATCGACCATTCTTTTGGAATATATGTTGCCGAAATGGCAGGGATTCCTCGCGAAGTAACTGAAAGAGCTAAAGAAGTATTGAAAACACTTGAAGTTGGCCTCACACCCCAAGATGAAATAATTAAGATTTCAAAGCCCAATCCAAAAAAAATTAAAACAATTAATAAGGAAATCCAAACCCGACAGCTTGCTATTTTCGATTTTTCTGATTCAAGAATAAAAGAAAAAATACAAAAAATTGATTTAAACAATATTACTCCTTTACAGGCAATAACAATACTTGAGCAATTACAAAAAGAAATTAGAAATTCCGAATGAAAATCAAAAGTTATTTGCTATACATAATAATTTCTATAATCTCTTCATTAGTATTATTTTCAAACGACCAGACATACGTTTCTTTCGTTGCAAAAAAAGGAGATAAATTAGAAAAGATTTTTCGTTCTTTTCAAATTCCATTTTCCAAAGAACTAAAGCAACAGTTTATAGAACTTAATCGAAAAAGAACAGACCATAATTTGAAACTCTTAATTGGAGTAAGATACTACCTTCCAATTCTAAAAATCGAAAGGAAGAAATTAGATGAACACCTTCAATTAAAAGTAACTTCAGATAGCTTGGATTTGGTTAGGGAAAACATACTTGAATATAACAAAATTTTAAAAAGAAAAGGAATTAATATTCGTGAAAACGTTGTTCTTGTACCATTAGATTATTTAACTAATTACAAGGTTTCTAATAAAAATGTTCAAGACCAAAGCTCTTCAAAAGAACTCAAAAAAGAATTTACTTCTAATAAACTAATAAAACCATATTACGGCAAAAAGTATGGAAAAATTAAAATTAAAAGTAGGATTTTAAAGGATTGTGTGTTTTATTTAGTAAGTGGTCATGGTGGACCTGACCCCGGTGCAATTGGCTATTTTCAAGATAAGGAACTACATGAAGACGAATATGCTTATGACATAACTTTAAGATTGGCAAAGCATTTGGAAGAAAACGGAGCCAAGGTTTTTATGCTTACAATAGATACAATCGATGGTATTCGTGATGAAAAATTTCTTGAACCAAGCAATCGCGAACTTTTTTTTGGAGGTGTAAAAATTCCTTTAAATCAAAAAGAGCGACTGCAAACTTGCGTCGACATTTTAAATAATCTTTACAAAAAAAATTTACAAAAGAAAAAGTACCATATTTCGATAAATATTCACTTAGATTCTCGCTCCGAAACAGAAAAAGTCGATGTCTTCTATTATTATCAAGAGAAAAATCCAATTAGTCGAAAAATAGCAGAAACTCTCCAATTAACCTTTGAACAACAATATAAAAAATACCAACCAAATCGAGGATACAACGGCACTGTTGAGACTCGTAATTTGTTTATGCTTAAATATTCTCTCCCACCAACAGTTTATATCGAACTGGGAAATATTAGGAATCGAAGCAACCAATTTAGATTTCTTGAGAACACAAACAGAGAAGCATTAGCAAAATGGCTATGTATTGGATTAATAAACTTTATAAAAAAGAACTCTAAATAACATTAGCAACAATTTGTAATATTTTGCAAATTAATCCATAATTTTTGAAAATAGTTGTGGTAATTTTGAATTTTACTTTGAGGTGAAAATGAATATTTTAGTGTTGAATTGTGGAAGTTCATCGGTTAAGTTCCAAATTATTCAAACTGATCTGGAAGCAATTAAAAATGACCAAGACAAGATGCTTGCCAAAGGGTATCTTGAAAGAATTGGTAGCCAAGCAATTATTACTTTACAATCATCTGGTCGCCCTCCTTTGAGAACTGCAGAACCAATTCGCGACCATAAAGCAGCTTTAAATTATATCATCAGCTGGATTAACCACCCTGATACACAAATTGAAGGAATTAAAGATACTTCCGATATCCATGCCATCGGCCACAGAATTGTCCACGGAGCTGAACGTCTTAAAAAATCCGTTTTAATCGACGAAGAAATAATAGACCAAATTGAAGAATGTATCCCACTGGCTCCACTTCATAATCCAGCAAATTTAAAAGGAGTCTATGCTGCACGTGAAGTTTTTCCTGGAATTCCACAAGTTGCTGTTTTCGACACTGCTTTCCATTCTACTCTGCCAGAAGAAAACTACCTTTACGCAATACCCTATCAGCTTTATCGTAGGTTCAAAATCAGAAAATACGGATTCCATGGGACTTCGCATCGGTATATTGCGTATAGATACAGAAAAATCAAAGGAATAGAAAGAGAACAGGTTAACATAATAACATTACATCTTGGCAATGGTTGCTCTGCGTGCGCAATAAAAAATGGATTTTCTCTCGATACTTCTATGGGAATGACACCACTTGAAGGACTGGTAATGGGTACCCGCTCTGGTGATATCGACCCAGCAATTATTGAATTTTTAATCCACAACGAAGGTTCCACAGTAGAAGAAGTTTTCAATGTTTTAAACAAACGTTCAGGCCTACTTGGAATTTCTGGTTTAACTAATGATATGAGAGATTTATTAGAAGAAGAACGTGAGCACAACGATCGCCGAGCTAGTTTGGCCATTAATATATTCTGCAATAGAATCAAAAAGTACATTGGTGCATATCTGGCTGAATTAAATGGTGCAGATGCAATATGTTTCACAGGTGGAATTGGTGAAAATGCACCAGAAATTCGACGCCGTTGCCTTTCTAATTTAGACACTTTTGGGATTAAACTTGATGACGAACTTAACGAAAAGGCTGTTGGAGTAAAAGAAATGAAGATTTCTGCTCCAGATAGTAAAATTGAAGTTTATGTTATTGCAACAAACGAAGAATTGTTGATAGCACGCGATACATTGCGTGTAATACTTAATGTTCCTCGTATTTGGTAATCATTTTTTTAAGGAGAAAGTATGAGTATTGATTTCATTTCACAAATAAGAGCAAAAGCAAAAGGATTGAACTATCCTATTGCATATCCTGATGCAGAAGATATAAGAACCATCAAAACTGCAAGGTTTGTCAAAGACAATAATCTTGGTCAACCGATTCTTGTTGGCAATCCCAAAAACATTAAAGAAATTGCATTTGAAAACAAAATTTCACTGGATGGTATCGAAATTGTCAATCCTGTAGAATCACCTAACTTTGAAAAATTCGCTCAAAAACTATTCGAGAAAAGAAAAGCAAAAGGAATGACTCTTGAGCAATCAAAAGAATTAATTGCAAAACCAATCTATTTTGCTGGACTCATGCTCGACGAAGATGAAGTAAAAGTCGTTGTTGGCGGAAATGTTTCCTCAACTGGGGACATAATTCGTTCTGCAATTTACACAGTTGGTGTTGCACCCGGAATCTCAATTGTCAGTAGTTATTTTATTATGGTTTTTGCCGATAAACTTCTATGTTTTGCCGATTGCGCTGTAAATCCAGACCCAACCGCCGCACAACTTGCGGACATCGCAATAACTTCGGCGAAAAACTTTCATTCGGTTACAGGTTTAACCCCTTATGTTGCTATGCTTTCATTTTCTACAAAAGGAAGCGCCACGCATCCACTCGTTGATAAAGTTATTGAAGCAACACTAATTGCAAAAGAAAAAGCACCGGAGTTATTAATTGATGGCGAAATGCAAGCCGACGCTGCTTTGGTTCCTTCCGTTGGCGAGCGTAAATGTAAAGGGTCTCCTGTCGCCGGTAAAGCAAATGTTTTAATATTCCCAAACCTTGATGCTGGAAATATTGGATATAAGTTAACAGAAAGGTTGGCTGGAGCATCCGCAGTAGGTCCAATTATTCAAGGCCTAAAAAAGCCTTATTGCGACCTATCCCGAGGTTGTAGTGTCGACGATATGATAAATGTTTCGTGTATTTGTAGTCTAATGGCTAAAGGATTAATTTAGAAGAATTACAATGTACTATTAAAAGCGAGCAAGATAATTGCTCGCTTTTTTTGTAAACAAACACAAGAATTTTCTATACACGAAAAGAAAATTTAGTCTTTTTCGTCTACTAAAATTATGTTTAATTAAATTTTTATAATTATGGCAGCTACACCTTCGAAAATGATACCATTAGGTACAGAAGCACCAGATTTCAATCTCTATGACCCAATTAATAGTAGATTCTTCTCGCTAAATGATTTCAGAAATGGCAATCCTCTTTTAGTGATGTTTATTTGTAATCACTGTCCCTATGTTATGCACATTATCAACAAACTTGTCGAAGTAACAAATGTATATATTAGTAAAGGGGTAAATGTAGTAGCAATAAATCCAAATGATTATAACGCTTATCCAGAGGATAGTCCACAGAAAATGATTGAGTATGCGAAAAAATTTAATTATAAATTTCCATATTTAATTGATGAAACTCAAGAAGTTGCAAAGCAATATTACGCTGCCTGTACTCCAGATTTCTTTCTTTTCGACAGAAACTTGAAATTAGTCTACCGTGGACAATTTGACGACTCTCGTCCAGGAAATAACATACCACCTACTGGAAAGGACCTAAGTTACGCTATTGAATGCATTTTAAGTAATAAACCAATAGATATTGAGCAAAAACCATCTATTGGATGTAGTATAAAGTGGAAAGATTAATTTTCATAAAAGTAAAGGAATAGAAATGAAAGAAATAAAAATTCAAACTGTTGACACTGGACTTTTTGGTTTAGATGGTGGTTCAATGTTTGGTGTAGTACCTAAAGTATTATGGACGAAAGCATATTCCGAGCCAGACGAAGCAAATCGAATACCTTTAGCCTCAAGACCTTTATTAATTCAAACAGAAACCAAAAATATTTTAATTGATACAGGAAACGGAAATAAATATAACGAAAAGTTTCAACAAATTTATAAAATCGACATAAATAAGTCTAATATTTTAAATATATTAAGTCAGTTTAACTTAGATCCAAAAGATATCACCGATGTAATTCTTACTCACTTGCACTTTGACCATTGTGGTGGTTCAACAGTGGTTCAAAATAATGAAATTATACCTACATTTCCCAATGCTAAGTACTACATACAAAAAGACCAATGGAAATGGGCGCTTAATCCAACCGAAAAGGATAAAGCTTCCTTCATAAAAAACGACTTTGTTCCATTGTTTGAACACAATCAAATTGAATTTACTGAAGGGGGTGGCTTTTTAAACGAATTTATAGAAGTTATTCCACTTTATGGACATACACAGGCAATGCAAGCAGTTAAGATTAAAATAGAAAATCAGATTTATTTTTATGCTGCTGATTTATTTCCAACATCTGCACACATAAATTTGCCTTACATTCTCGCCTACGATAACTATCCACTAACAACATTGAAAGAGAAAAAAGAAATGCTTCAACAAGCAGTCGAAGAAAATTGGATTATTATTTTCGAACACGATGCTTTTGTTAAAGCTGGCAGAGTTTCCCGCAAAGATGAATCATTTTTTATTTCAGAAAAAATTGACTTATGATTCAAAATATTGGGGAGAAATTAATTTTAAATGGGAAAGAATATATAGCAGTCGAGTTGTCATCAAATATTCGGGAAAGCAAAAGTGTTTTAATTCACTTTGGCGAAGAAATAGAAAAACAAGTTGCAATTTTCCGTTCACAAGGTAAGTTATACTGCATCTCAAACATTTGCCCACATTTGCATTCACCTTCTCTTTTTCGGGGGTGGGTCGAAAATAACTGCGTTACTTGTCCCGAACATGGGTGGACATTTCGGTTAGACACAGGTGAAAATATTATCAAAAAACAAGGACGAAAAAAGTTGAAAACATACGAAGTATTAGAAATAGATGGAATTGTATTAGTTCACATTGATTTTTTTGAATTACCAAAATGGAAAAAGTACATCCAAAACAATGAATAACCTAAAAAATGAAATAAAAGAATTCGCATATAAACTTGGTTTCTGCGAGATTGGATTCGCCCGTTATCAAAAGCTAAGCGAAGAAATGAAGTATTACATTCAGTGGCTTGAAAATGGTTACTCTGCTACTATGTCTTACCTTGAAAAAAACTTGGACAAGCGAGAAGATATTAGTTTGATTTCAGAAAAAATGCAAACAATTATCGTAGTTGGATACTCTTATTTTAATTATTACAATCATAAATCCCAACAATTTAAAATATCAAGATATGCTTGGGGTGAAGATTATCATTATATTTTATCAGATAAAATAAAACAACTTATTGAATTTATTAAACAAAGGAAAGAAAATTTAAACTATAAAATTTACGTTGACACTGGTCCAATTCTGGAAAAAATTTGGGCAGTTCGAGCTGGGATTGGTTGGCAAGGTAAAAACAGCTTAATTATCTCAAAAAATTATGGTTCATACATTTTTTTAGGTATCATTTTGACCAATTTAGAATTAGAGCCTGATATTCCATTAAAGGATTTCTGTGGAACTTGTACCAAATGCATAGACAGCTGTCCAACCAAAGCAATAGTGCAACCAAAAGTTATTGATTCAAGAAAATGCATCTCATATTGGACTATTGAAGCAAAACCAGACTACAATATACCAAATTCTATAGACTTAAATGGTTGGATTTTTGGATGCGATATTTGCCAAGAAGTTTGCCCATGGAACAAAAGAGCTTTTAAAACATTAACTCGTGAAAACCCAGAATTTTATCCAAGAAATTACGAAACTAATCTTAGTTATGAATTTCTTAAAAATCTAACTCCCGAAAAATTTTCTATTAGATTTAGAAAGTCGCCAATAAAACGTGCCAAATTTGAAGGATTAAAAAGGAATTTTCATCACATCATTAAGAAACAATATGAAAGCAAATAGATTAATTACCCAAAAAAGCCCCTATCTACTTCAGCATGCTTACAACCCTGTAGATTGGTTTCCTTGGTGTGACGAAGCTTTTGAGAAAGCAAAAAATGAAAACAAACCTATATTTCTTTCTATTGGATATTCAACCTGCCATTGGTGTCATGTAATGGAAAAGGAATCATTCGAAGACCAAGAAGTTGCTGAAATATTAAATAAATACTTCGTTTCAATTAAAGTTGATCGAGAGTTACGCCCCGACATTGATGCCTTTTATATGAAAGTTTGCCAATCGATTACCGGTAGTGGAGGCTGGCCCCTTACTATTATTTTGACACCCGATAAAAAACCTTTCTTTGCTGGAACTTACTTCCCTAAAGAAAACCAATATGGTCGAATAGGACTAAAAAAAATTTTGACTAACGTTATAAATATTTGGGAAACAAGAAAAAGCGAAATTGACCAATCAACCGAAATTATATTTAATTACATAACAAATTCTGAAAAAAGTGAAAACCAGGTTGTAATCGATGAAAGCTTCATCCATTCTGCATATAAATCATTAGAATTTTCCTTCGATAAAGACTTTGGTGGTTTTGGTCTGGCTCCAAAGTTCCCTATTGGTCATAACTTACTGTTTCTTATCGACTATGCTTACTTTTTCAATGAGCAAAATGCACTCGAAATGTCTTCTAGGACACTTACCAAGATGCGTTTAGGTGGAATATATGACCAAATTGGATTTGGGTTTCATCGCTATTCAACCGATGAAAAATGGATTGTGCCCCATTTCGAAAAAATGTTGTATGACCAAGGGATGTTATTGCTTGTATACTCACGAATGTATTTACTTGACAAAAATCCTTTATGCCTTCAAACAGCATCGGAAATTAAAGATTTTGTTATAAATGAATTTCTTTTCGATAATTCAGTTTTCTTTTCTAGTTTAGATGCCGACAGCGAAGGGGAAGAAGGAAAATATTATCTTTATAGTTACGAAGAGCTAAAAAGTCTTTTAACTGAGGATTTTGATTTCTTTACAAAAATATTCGAGGTTTCACCCGTAGGAAATTTCTATGACCCCCACAATCCAAATGAAAAAAAGAATATATTATATCTCAAAAAGAGTTTACCCGTGATTGCAGATGAACTCAATATAGATGTAATTACACTCACTCAAAGATACAATGCTATAAGAGAAAAACTGTTTTCATTTCGGAGCAAACGGAAAAAACCATTCAAAGATTACAAAATATTAATTGACTGGAACGGTTTAATGTTTGCTGGTTTAAGTAATTATTTCTACACCAACCAAAACTCTGAATTATTAAACATTTTCGATAATTATTACAATTTTCTTAACAATACATATAAGCAAAACAATAAACTTTACCACTGTTACATTGATGGAACTTTTTCAATCGTAGGATTTCTGGATGATTATGCCTTTTCAGTGTTTGCCCTACTTGAAATATTCAAATCTACTTCCAAAATTAAATTCGCAGAGCTTGGGCTGGAACTTTTGAATAAAGCAATTGAATTATTCTGGGACGAAAAAATTTCTGCTTTCCGACTTGCACCATTAGACTCCAAAGATATAATTTACAATCCTGTAGAATTTTTCGATGGAGCAATTCCTTCGGGGAATTCTGTTATGTATAATAACTTAATCGAGTATTTTAGGCTTACAGGGAATCCCTTTTTCCAAGATATTTCGATGAAACTGGAACAAACCTTCTCTAGTAATGTATTGGCAAATCCTTCAGCTTATAATTTCTTTAATTATGCATTTCAAAGAAAAATGAAACAAAACAACGAAATCGTTATTTGCTACACCGATGAAGACAAAATACAAGAATATAGGAGACTTTTGGAAAATGTATTTCGTCCTGAAACTATTACGATTTGGTATAATGTTGAAGATATGCGACCGAATGACAATTTCTTCTGGAAAGAATATAAAATGATTGACAATAAACCGACAGCCTATATTTGCAGCAATTTTCGGTGTAAAAGACCCATTAACAATTTCCAAGATTTTAAATTAGAAATGGAACGAATATTTGGAAGAAAATAATGAATGAAGAATTTATCTATGTAACTTTAGAAAGCAAAGAGGAACTATTCGACAACTTGATCGGAATACTGTGCAACTTTCCAATTCTTGGTGTCGAAGAAAAAGGCGACACTCTTATAGTTACTTTCAAACAGGAAAAATGGGATGTAATCGACAAAGATTTTCTTTTTGAATCTCTTAAGCTTGCCGATCCAGAAATTATTTTTAAAAAAATTGAAAAAGAAACCGAAAAAAACTGGAATGAAGTGTGGGAGAAGAACATAACAGCCCTAATATTAACCGATAAAATTTCTGTTTCACCTTCATGGCTTAAGGGAACAACTGGAAAACCTATTGAAATCATCATCGATCCCAAAATGTCTTTTGGAACTGGTCATCATTCCACAACAAAAATGATGGTGCAATTAGCAGAAAAATATGTTAAACCTGGAACTTTCTGGATTGATGTCGGAACTGGAACCGGAATCCTTTCAATTCTTGCCATTAAACTTGGGGCAAAAGATGTCCTTGCTATAGACAATAATACCTGGTCGATTCAGAATGCTTATGAAAATTTCGAATTAAATTCAATTCAATCAGGAATAGATTTAGTTGAAATGGATTTAGATGCACTTCCAAATTTACCCGAAAGTGATGGTATTTTTGCTAACCTAAATTTCGATACTATAGTTAGAAACCTAAACAAATTTTATTCAGCAATTCAATCAAAAACTGGCATTTTATTAGTTAGCGGGATTTTGATATACGATTCGAGTGACTTTGAAGATATCGCATCCAACAAAGGATTTAGAATTATTGATAAAATTATAGATGAGGAATGGTCTGCATTTGCATTAAGTATTTAGGAACAAACGCAAAATGAAAGTTGCAGCAATCGATATTGGAACAAATACAATTTTAATGCTTATTGCTGAAGTTGATGAAAACAAGAACATTATTCCAATTCAAGATTTTCACGAAATTGCTCGTTTAGGCGAGGGTTTAAATTCTTCTGGTATAATTTCAGAAAAGGCTTTCGGACGAGCTATCGAAATACTTCATAAGTATTTAAATTTTGCCAAACATTACGGCGCTGATAAAATTTGTTGCGTTGGAACCGCAGTTTTTCGCGAAGCAAAAAATTCAGGAGAAATAGTTAATAAAATAAAACTCGAAACTGGAATTGATGTTAAAATTATCGATGGAGAGTTTGAAGCTCTTTTAAGTTTTATTGGAACAGTTTCTGATAATAGTTACTCAATAGTAATTGATATTGGTGGCGGAAGCACAGAAATTATTGCTGGCAAAGAAAATAAAATAATCTTCAGAAAATCATTGCCAATTGGTGCAGTAAAAATCACGGAAAATTTTTTCACCAAACATCCACCTACCACCGATGAGCTGAACATCGCTTACAAATACATTGGTAAAGAATTTGACAAAGTAAGAAATATGACAGTAGAAGGTAATATTTATGCGGTTGCTGGAACTCCAACAACTTTAGCTGCGGTTGTTCAAGGTTTGAAAACCTATAACAGAGAGAAAATTGAAAACTACATTCTTACATATGAACAAATACTTTGGGCAAAGAATAGATTTTTAGGACTGACTTTGCAGGAAATTGTTGACAAACTTTACGTTCCACCATTGCGAGCTGATGTAATTCTTGCTGGAACTATAATTTTAGAGAAGTTTTGTGAAAACTTTAACATCAATAAAGTAATTGTTAGTGATAAAGGATTAAGATACGGCGTTGCAAAATTCTTTTCACAGAACAACTAACTTATGATAAAGGATTATAACCCAAAAAATTGAACTATTTTCTTTGCAGCTTTTTCTGAAGCACCCTCTCCCCCAAGCATCTTTCTAAGTCGAAGAAAAGAACTCTGCATTTGTAAATAAATCTCAGGACTTTGTAAAATAGTTTGCAATGCTGAAAATATCCTATATGGCTTAGCCATCCCTTGAATAAATTCAGGAACAAAGTTTTCGTTTAATAAAATGTTTACAATTGATATATGATTAAGATTCACAAGTTGGCGGGCAAGTAAATAAGTAGGCAAAGAAGTTTTATAGAACATCACAAAAGGTAAACCAAGAAGGGCAGCCTCGAGGTTCGAAGTACCTGACTTTATTATGCCTACTTTACTTTTCTTCAATATTTCCAATGAATCTTGTTCAAAAACCACCGATTGGCTTAAATCGCCTAAAAGCTTCTTCAATATCACCACATTTTCAGGATATACAACGGGAATCTTTATAGAATAATTTGGATATTTTGATCTAATAATTTCGATCAATTTTGAAATTAACTTATGATGATGGAAAAACTCAATACGGCGTGAACCAGGAAGTATTGCTATGGAGTCCTCGCGCTGGGAAAAAGACAAAATTGATTCGCTAAAGGTTGGCAAATCCATTAATGGATGTCCGACAAAATAAACATTTGAGTGGTATTTTGAAAAAAACTCGACTTCAAATGGAAAAACCACAAGCAACAAGTCTACATACTTTTGGATTAATTCTATTCTTTTTCTACCCCAAGCCCAAAGTTGTGGGGCAATGTAGTAGCACACAGGAATGTTATACTTTTTTGCAAGCTTTACTAACCGAAGGTTAAAGCCAGGAAAGTCAACACAAATTAAAAGATCTATCCGTTCGTTGCAAAAAATTTTTTCACACTTATCAAAAGTTTCTTTGAATAATTTTAAATTTTTAACTACCTCGACGAAGCCGACTACCGAAATAGACGACAGTTCAACAAGGCTTTCCAACCCCAAAGAACCCATTCGGCTTCCGCCAATTCCAAAAAACGATACGTTGGGTTTGATTTTGATGATTTCCCGCATAAGAAGAGATGAATGTAAATCCCCTGAACTTTCTCCAGCAACAATAAAAATATTGGTTTTTCCATCCATAAAAGATTATCTGGGGAGTGTAAAAAACCTAAACTTGGAAGTAGTTTTTTCGTGGGAAATCTTGTCGAGAAAATATCGTTGAGCACAAAATTCTTCTTCATCAGGTTGTTTGGCAACTTTTTCATAGGTTCCATCTGGACGTAAACGCCAGGATTTTGTATTATCTTTCCAATAAAGTTCTAAAATATTGTATAATTCATCTTTTAACTTGGGGTCTTCGACTGGGGACATTAATTCAATTCTTCTATGGAGATTACGAGTCATCCAATCCGCACTTGAAAGATAGATTTCAGGATTACCATTGTTTTTGAAATAAAAAATTCTACTATGCTCCAAAAACCTTCCTAAAATACTACGAACTTCGATATTATCGCTAACATCCTTTAGCCCAGGTACCAAACAACAAATTCCCCGAACCAAAAGTTTAATTTGAACACCTTTTTGCGAGGCTTTGTAAAGTTCCTCAATTACTTCTTCGTGGGCGATTGAGTTCATCTTGGCAAAAATAAGACCTGGATTTTGTGGTGTGGAATATTCTGCTTCGCGTCTAATAAGTTCAATTAATCTATTTTTCAAATCAAAAGGTGCAACCACAAACTTTTTCCAGTCCTTAAACTTTGAGTATCCAGTTAATATATTAAAAAGATGGATAGAGTCCCATCCAAAATCCTCTTTTGAAGTAAACAACCCAATGTCAGTGTAAATTCTTGCAGTTATCGAATTATAGTTACCAGTACTTAAATGAACATACTTTCGAAATTGATTGCCTTCGCGTCGAATTACCAAAGCAATTTTACAATGAGTTTTAAGCCCAACAACACCGTATATAACATTAACACCTCGAGCCTCTAATTCTTTCGCCCAATCAATGTTACTTTCCTCATCAAATCGTGCCTTTAACTCTACAAAAGCAACAACATCTTTACCATTTTCAGCAGCTTTAAACAATGCATCAACAATTGGAGCATTTTTCCCAACTCGATAAAGTGTTATTTTTATTGTTACCACGTTGGGGTCATCGGCAGCGCTTCGAATAAAACGCAATACACTGTTTGTAAATGAATCAAATGGATGATGAACAAGTACATCATAATGGGAAAGCACTTCAAAAATGCTCTTATTTGGGGAGCGAAATTCTACGGGAATTTGTGTTTGAAATGGTATATCCTTTAAATCTCTTCGTTCGATTGAAAGTAGATACATAAAATCAGGCATTTTTAAAGGTCTGTTTAACCTGTAAACTGCATCCTCTTTGATTTTCAAATGATCCATTAAGTTACGCAACAAAGTTTCGTCCATCCTTGTGCTTACTTCCAACCTTACAACAGCAGTTCCCCACTGCCGTAGTTTAATTTGTTCCGAAATTGCAGAAAGTAAATCTTCCGCTTCATCCTCGGCAATTTCAATATCAGCATCACGAGTGACTCTAAAAGTATTTGCAGAAATAACTTCATAACCGGGGAACAAAAGGTCACGATTTGCTTTTATAACTTGTTCAACCAAAACATAATGGTATTCATTTGCATTTTCTCTTGGGAGACGAACGAATCGTTCAACATTATCAGATAGTTGCACAAAATTATATAAAGGATTTGGATTATCTTTTTCTTTAAGAACGAATACAATATTCAATGCTCTATTAATTAAATTAGGGAAAGGATGAGCTTGGTCAATTACCCGCGGACTTAGCAAGGGAAGCACAGAATTGCAAAAATATTTATGCAAGTATTCCTTATCTTTACTTTCTAAATCTTTATATTGGTGAATAAAAATCCCAGCCTCTCTCAGTTCGGGTAGAATTTCATTAAAATAAATTTCTTCCTGAAGTTCGTATAGTTCTAAGACTTTTTCCCTTATTAATTCAAGTTGTTCATTGGGAGTTAATCCATCCATTGATAATTCAATTACTCCAGATTCCGTTTGCCTTCTCAAACCAGCAATGCGGATCATAAAGAATTCATCAAGGTTAGAGCTAAATATTGCAAGAAATTTTAGTCTTTCCAACAGTGGATGTCTTTTATCGCGGGATTCAAGCAAGACTCTTTTATTAAACTCCAAAAAACTTAACTCTCTATTAAAGAAATATTTGTCCTTTTTTTTCGTAACTCGCTTACCATTTTTTTTCAAATTTGTTTGGAGGTCTTTCATAATTATTTTTGCAAATTTGTATAAATTACAAGTATAAATTATGTATAATTTTTTTGAGAAACAAATGAAAACAAAAATCATACCAATTCTGTTCGTTCTTTTCATATCATTAATATCATATGAAACAATATTTTCGCAGGCATCACGCGATACACTTGCTCCTATTTGGAATACTATCCCGATACCTTCTCCGTCCCATATTCGTGTAATTTCTTTCGACAGTAGCGATGTTATGTATATTGGGGTTTGGGGGCAAGGAATTTTTCGTTCATTAAATTTGGGACAAAACTGGACCGAACAAAACAATGGATTAACAAATAAATTTATCACTGCCATTGAATTCGACCAATCTGGCAGAATATTTGCTGGAACTTATGGCGGCGGAGTTTTTGTTTCGACTAATAATGGAGCATCCTGGTCATCAATAAATAATGGACTTCCAAACTTGAAGGTTAAAGCCTTAAAAATTAAATATCCCGATACAATTTTTGTTGCAATCGAAGGATTTGGTATTTATAGATTTACAGGCAATGGCAACACTAAAACTCCTGTAAATAAAGGACTTTGGTTTAGAGATGTAAATTGTCTTACAATTGGCGATAATGGCTCCATTGTTGCAGGCACAAACGGTGATGGAATTTATTATTCCAACGATAACGGTAGTTCTTGGCGACGAAGTGGGTATGGTAACAATTTTAAAGTTATTACTTCATTTGCAAAAAATGGTTTCGGAGAAATTTTTTGTGGAACGTATGAAGGAGGTGTTTTCTCTTCCGCTGACCATGGTCTTTCTTGGGCTGTTTTCAAAAGAAAAGACACTTTGAAAAACGTTACCGCAGTAACCTATTACAATAACGCTGAACCAATAGCAGGAACAGAAAATATAGGAGTATTACGTTACGATTCTCGGGCTACTGAAGATTGGATGCTTACAAGTTTAAGAGACATAGGTGTTACAGCTTTAGCAAGAAGTCGTCAAGGAATACTTTTTTGCGCAACCATCGACGGCTCACTTTTCAAAAGCACTGATGGTGGTGCTAACTGGTCAAGCATCCGCTCATCAAATAATTATATTTTGGCTTTTTATTCTTTTAACAATGTATTATTCATATCCACAAGCCCAAGTAACTTATTCAAAAGTACTGATTATGGTCTCAGTTGGCAAGACATTTCAATTAATAGCGTAATAGTAAATCAATTTGGTCAAGACTCATCTGGTAGACTTTTTGCTTTGGGTCGTTCTACACTTTCCCCTCGTGGGTATCTTCTTGTTTCGACTAATTTAGGCGATACGTGGGATACAGTACTTACAAAACAAGATACAACATTTACCGTTCTTGCAAACAATAACAATTTATATTTCGTTGGAATTTCTTTTCCCCCAGCCAATCCCCGAGACCCCAATTCCCCTTCGAGTGATGTTCTTCGTTCTACAGACGGGGGTTCAACTTGGAGTCCACTTGGCATCCATTCGAAAGCAGTTCAAGGTATTAGGGCAATTGGTTTCAACAATAACGGAACTATTTATATTTCATTAACTGATAGTGTTATCAAATCGAGTAATAATGGGAACTCCTGGTCCGTTGCTTTAAACAAGTCTGCTAATAACTATTGGGATATAGCTTTTACAAAAAATGGCACAATTTATGTTGCTGGAGATTTTGCACTTCTTCGCTCTACAAACGAAGGGCAAAATTGGACCTCGAAACCTTTATCATCTTCTTTTCACTATCTTCGCTCAATTATTGTCACTAAATTCGACCAAATTATCTTCAGTTCCTATTATGGTGGTCTTCAAGCTTCCATTGACAATGGCAACAACTGGGATTCTACATATATTTCTTATGGTTTCCTGAAAGAAAACATTATTTATTTAAGGACCGATAATCGCGGTTTTATTTGGATAGTCACAAATACAAATGTTTTCCGAGGTGCCGACCCCAATGGATTACCATTACCCACGCTTATAGAACCAACGCATACTTCAAAAGGAATTCCAATTTCAACTATTTTTAAATGGGCAAAACCTTCATTCGGAGATATTTTTGAATTAGAAATTTCCGATGAAAGTGATTTCGCTAACGTAAAAGAAAGAATAGTTTTGGGAGATACTTCCTATTCAAACTATTACCAATTCTCGTTTAACACCTTGTACTTTTGGAGAATTCGTCTACGACTCAACAATGCACTAGGTAATTGGTCTCAAATCTTTTCTTTCACAACGATTATATCCCCTCCAAAGTTAATATCCCCAGCAAACAACAGCGGTGGGAATCCAATTCAACCAACATTTGTCTGGACGAAAGTTGAAGATGCTACTGGTTACATTTTACAAGTTTCAAAAACACCAGATTTTTCCACACTAATTATCAACAAGGAGCTCAAATCTATTACCGACACTTCCTACAAAGATAACTCTAAATTAAGTTTTGCAACCGATCATTACTGGAGAGTTGCAAGCAAATCAGGTAATACCCAATCTGACTGGTCGGAGGTATGGATGTTCCGAACAAAAATTGACGCACCAAAGCTTCGGTCACCCGCAAACACAACATATGGTGTTCCATTAATCACCTCTTTACAATGGTCACCAACAGAAGGAGGAATCACTTACGAAGTTCAAATAGCTCTGGATGAAAATTTTGAAAATAATTTTTTCGATGGCATAAGTCAATCAAATGACCATTTCGAAACTAAATTGCTTGAATATTTCACTAAATACTACTGGCGTGTTCGTGCTTTGGACGAATACGCTCCAAGCGATTGGTCAGAAACCTGGTGGTTTCTTACCGTTATTCAACCCCCCGAATTAATCTCCCCTTCCGACAATTCAATAAATTTGAAAGCTCCAATTACACTGGAATGGTCGAATTGGGAGAAAGCAACCCATCATCATTTACAAATTGCTACAGATAATAATTTTAACAATATTATTGTAAACGACTCAAATCTTAATTCAAATACTTTCATTTTCAATAATTCATTACCAAACAAAAAATATTATTGGAGAACACGCTATTATGTAGATAGTTATGCGGGTTTGTGGAGTCCCATATATTCCTTCTCCACAAGTATAAATGCCCCAAAACTTATTTATCCACCTAATGACACAACAAATATGCCCTTATACTTTACTTTTTTATGGGAACCAATTGATGGAGCGGAATATTATGAATTTGTTTTGTCGACAAACCCAAACTTTACACAAGATATTGCATTTTCTTCCGATAATTTAACTTCAAATCAGCTAATTATTTCCAACTTAAATTACGAAACCACATACTATTGGCGTGTTCGAGGTAAAACTCAATATGGATATGGGGATTGGTCTGAAACTTGGAAATTCACAACTCAAAATCAACCCTCAGCAATAGAAAGTAATTTAGATGAAATAATCGTTTCACCCAACCCTGTCCTCGATTTCCTTTATATTGAAATTCCAACAAATCTTTTTGCTACCAGAATTTTAATTACAGATTTGTTTGGCCGACACATTTTTGATTACAATTTGAAGGCATTTCGAAGCAAAACGATTAAATTTGACCTTGTAAATTTGGAAAAAGGAACTTACTTTGTTATTTTAGAATTTGAGCAAAGAAGAATTATCAAAAAGTTTATTAAGATATGATTATCAATGCTAGAATTAGACAAGCTGCTTGATATCCAAGAAATAGCAACTTTACCTTCGGTAACAACAAAAATTCTTCAGCAAATTGAAGATAACAACGTAGACATTCGTAAAGTTGCTAACACAATTGAAACGGACGCACCTTTAACTGCTAAAGTATTAAAGGTTGCAAATTCTGCAATCTATGGGCTTCGAACTCCTGTTTCAAGTATTGCACAAGCAATAATTACTATTGGCTTAAATCGACTTGCAAATATTGTCATTGGAGTTTCCATCTTCTCTCGTTTTATTTTACATTCCCAAAGAGATACCCAGCAATTAATTGAAAAGTTTTGGTGGCATTCCGCTTCGACTGGTATCGTTTCTAAATCACTTGCAAACAAAATTAGCAGAAATTATAAGGAAATGGAGTTTATTGGAGGCTTATTGCACGATTTTGGAAAATTAATATTAATGCAATATAACTTTTCCGAATACAAAAAAGTGATTGATTTAACAAAAAATGATGGCTTAATTGATGTGGATGCAGAAAAAAAGATTTTTGGGGTGGACCATTTGGAAGTTGGAAATTTTGTTTCCAAAAGATGGAAACTCCCAAACCCAATAATTAATGTAATCACCTATCACTCAAAATTAAATTTTTTGAAAGATGACATAGAACTTGGTGCTGTGGTAAGGTTTTCGGATCTACTTTGTGAGATGTGGGGTGCAGATTTCTTCGAAGGATACAAGTTAATAGATTTTGAAGAACAGCCATCCTGGAAAATTTTAGTCGAAAGAATTCCTTCGCTAAAAGAACTTGATCTCGAAAAATTTACCTTTGAATTAGAAGAAGACTTTAAAAAAGCAAGTGATTTCCTAAAAATTATTACCACCGAATGATTTGCTTTTTTCCATTAATATTTTGTTGACTATTTTTTCTGTTGAACCAACTCTTTTATTGAAATATTCTTCTGTTTTTACCTTTATTCTTTCATAATTAGCTTTATTAAAATAAAGTTCTTTTAAACAAAATTCCAAATCTTTACTATTTTCAATAGTTTCTAATATCCCAAAATCTTTCATTTGAATTGCTTCGATAGAATTTGAAATATTTCCACCACAAACAACAGGTATCCCCCATCCTATTGGCTCGATTACACTATGGATTCCATGATTAAATCCACCCCCAACATATGCAACATCACCTAATGAATATAAATCAAGCAATAAGCCTATGGAATCAACAATAATGTTATTTTTTGTGATAATTTTCAACAATTGAGTTTTATCCGAACTAAGTGAATTCAGTTTACTTAATCGAATTGTATTTGAATCAAGTTTTTCAATTAGCCTTATCCTTGATTCTTCAGGTTCGTGTGGAACATAAATCACTTTTAAATTAATTTCATTTTCAACTCTTTTTATGACAGCTGTAATTAATTTAATATCTTTGTCCCAAATGCTTCCAGCAACCAGCACAAAGTAATTTGGGAAATCAGCTTTAGAAAACAGCAACTTTTTGGAAGCTTCAATTTTTTGTTTTACCCTGTCGAATCGAGTATCGTAATTCAATTCCAACCAACATTTAAACTTCAGTTTTTTGAAATAATCATAATCAAATTCACTCGACGAAAAAATGATTGTGAATAAATTATAAGAATAGCGAAGAAATATTTTATAAAGGAAAAAATTGGAAAACCGAAAAGGCTTGGTGGCACAAATCAAAAAAGTAGGGATACCTTTTCTTTTTAGTTCATAAAGAAAATTCAGCCAAAGTTCATAACGAACAAAAATTGCAATACTAGGCCGAAGAAGTGAAATAAAATTCCTTGAATTTTTGACTGTATCAAATGGTAAATACAAAACCAAGTCCGAGTATGGATAGTTTTTTTGATGTTCAAATCCCGAGGGTGAGAAAAAAGTCACAATAATTGCAAATTCTGGGTATACTTTTTTAAAATATTCAATTATTGGCTTAGCTTGTTCGAATTCGCCCATTGATGCCGAATGGACCCATATTATTTTTCGGTTTTGCAAGTTTTCTAATTTAGAAATACTATCAGAAAATACTCTTTTCCATTCCTTTTCTCTTATTCTTAACTTTTTAGAAAAAATGGATAAAATTGGCTTAAGAAAACCAAACAAAAGAACAAAAAGGTTATAAAAAACTCTAATCAAGGCCAAGCTCACTTTTTAAGTAAAATCCAGTCAAGCTTTTAGGGTTGCGCGAAACTTCTTCGGGGGTTCCTTCAGCAACAATTTCACCACCTTCTTCACCACCTTTTGGTCCAAGGTCAATAATCCAATCTGCACACTTGATTACATCGAGATTGTGCTCAATAACAATTACAGTATTTCCTTTATCGACAAGTTCATTAAGCAAGTTCAATAATAATCTTATGTCTTCAAAATGCAAACCAGTTGTTGGTTCGTCGAGTAAATAAAGAGTTTTGCCAGTTCCTTTTTTTGAAAGCTCGGTAGCAAGTTTAACTCTTTGAGCCTCACCTCCAGAAAGAGTTGGAGCTTGTTGTCCAAGCTTAATATAGCCAAGACCAACATCATTCAAAGTTTTAAGAACTTTCTTAATTTTAGGAATATCTTTGAAAAATTCAAAAGCTTCGGCAACAGTCATTTCGAGAACGTCGGCAATAGATTTCCCTTTGTATTTAACAGAAAGGGTTTCATCGTTGTAGCGTTTGCCTCCACAGGTATCGCACACCACATACACTTCAGGAAGAAAGTTCATCTCTATGACCTTCATCCCCCCACCCTGACAATCTTCGCATCGTCCACCAGGAATATTAAAGGAAAATCGCCCAGCTTTATAGCCGCGCAATCGGGATTCTGGAAGCATTGCAAAAAAGTTGCGAATTTCGGTAAAAACACCAGTGTATGTTGCAGGATTTGAACGAGGAGTCCTTCCTATTGGCGACTGGTCTATTTCAATTATCTTATCAATATTTTCTATACCTTCAATGCTATCATACGGAAGAGGTTTGATAGATGATTTATAAAAATGATTTGCAAGAATTGGATAAAGTGTATCGTTAATCAATGTGGATTTACCAGACCCACTCAACCCAGTGACACATATAAACAATCCTAATGGTATTCGAACAGTGATATTTTTCAAATTATTTCCCTTTGCCCCACGAAGAATAATAACTTTTCCATTACCCTTTCGTCGGGTCTTTGGTATTTCTATTCGCTTTTTATCTAATAAAAATTGAGCAGTTAATGATTTTTCAAGAGTACTTTTGTCAAGTTGGCTAATTTCTTTGGGAGAGGAGGCAAATACAACCTCGCCCCCATTTATTCCAGCTTTAGGACCTAAATCCACAACGTAATCAGCATTTTCAATAGTCGCTTTATCGTGTTCGACAACAATGACAGTATTTCCAATATCCCTTAATTTTTTTAAAGAATCAATTAATTTATGGTTATCATACTGATGTAGACCAATACTGGGTTCATCGAGAACATACGTAACACCCACAAGTTCTGAACCAAGTTGCGCAGCTAAACGAATCCTTTGAGATTCCCCGCCAGAAAGTGTTCGAACTGCCCTATCAATCGACACGTAACCAATACCAAGCTTTTCCAGAAACTCAAGTCGGTCGAAAAGTTCTTTGAAAATCAATTTCGAGATTTGATGTTCTTTTGAACTAAGTTGGTCGTAAATCTTTTTCAAAAGCACCTTTGCCCTTATAACATCGCTGTGTGCAATATCATAGATTGAAAAACCATGGACAAAAACATTTAGGCTTTCTTCTTTTAAGCGGGTTCCATTGCAAACACGGCAAGGAAAACCACGTATATATTTTTCCAATGTCTTAATTATCGATGGGGCTTCTGAACTCTTGTAAAGATTTCGAAGAGAATTAACAACACCAGTATAAGTATGTTTATATAATGTAGAACTTTGTTTCGGTTTATAAAAAATTTCTATAGGCTCTTCTGGATCTCCATATAAAAGTAAACCTAGCTCACTTTCAGAAAAATCCTTTATTGGTTTAGAAAGGTCCATACGAAATTTTTGCGAAAAAGCTACAACTTGTTCTAAAAGCCAAAAGAACCGAGAATCCTGTAAAATTTCAATTGCGCCTTCTGAAATAGATTGTTCTTTGTTTGGGATTAATAAATCGATGTCAAAATCAAATAACTCACCAATTCCTTCACAATTCGGACAAGCCCCATATTTTGAATTATATGAAAAGCTATTTGGAGCCAAAGGTTCGAATGCTCTTCCACATTTGGGACAAGAATAATTGATGCTCATTAAAGTTTCTTCTAATGAATCTATATCGTATACTATCAAATTCCCTTCTCCATAATTCAATGCAAGCTCGCAAGATTGATATACACGTTGCTCTTGTCCCTTGCTAACCACTAATTTATCTATAACAAGGTCAATATTATGTGTTTGGTACCTTGAAACCTTCATATCTTCGACAAGTTCACGAAATTCACCATCGATGCGAACTCGGGTAAACCCTAACCGAATAAATTGTTCAAATAGTTCGCGGTAATGTCCTTTGCGCCCACGAATTACGGACGCAAGAATCTGAATCTTTCGACCATCAAATTTTTTCAAAATTTCATCGACAATTTGGTCGATTGTTTTCTTTTCAACAGGAATTTTGCAAGTAGGACAAAATTGAATCCCAATTTTAGCAAACAACAAGCGTAAATAATCATAGATTTCGGTGACTGTTCCCACGGTTGAGCGTGGATTATGACTAATTGTTTTTTGCTCAATTGAAATCGATGGGGAAATACCTTCGATCAAATCCACTTCGGGTTTTTTGTAATTGCCGATAAATTGACGTGAGTAAGCAGAAAGGCAATCGACATACCTTCGATGTCCTTCGCTATAGATTGTGTCAAAAGCAAGAGTTGATTTGCCAGAACCCGACAGACCGGTAATTACAACAAATTTATTTCGAGGTATAGTTAAATCGATATTCTTTAGATTATGCTCCCGAGCACCTTTTACTTTTATACTGCCATTTACTCCACTTTGTTTATTCAATATTTCAGTTTTTCCCTTCATATAAAGTCAGGTTATAGCGTAAAAAAATTTAATTAATTCTAATAGGACGAAAAAAAAGCCTTGAAATTATTAAAACTGTTATTTAATAATTTCAAAACCAAAATTTTCAACCTATTCGCCTTTGGATCCAAATATTTAACAATTTGAAAGACTTAATTATTTTGGAAACATTTATTGTAAAAACTTTGTCAAATTTTTAAAAACTTAAAGACCGAAAAACAAAAACAGCAAATATAGATTTTCAACCAATTCCTTTTTGAAAAATCTTAATTAAACCCGTTTCAAATGAGGTATAAAAAAATACATTCATTACTTTTCTTAAACACATTAACTAAAAAATCACTAAAATTCGTCTTTGTTTTTTTCATTAAATTAATTTACATTAGTATTTAATTATTTTTTGGCAATCTTGGAAAAGTGGAAAACAGTAAAGGTTGTTAATAGCATCGACCTTAAAATTTTTACCGCAAATCTTGTTCAAAGAATAAATCCAAAGACACAAAAGCCTTCAGATTTTGTTGTTTTAAACTCCCGTAATTGGGTCAACATAATACCAATTACTTCGGAGAATAATATCGTTATGATAAAGCAATACAGGCAAGGTATTGATGAAATTACACTTGAAATACCAGGAGGCTTAGTTGATTCTAACGAAGAGCCTGCAACAGCCGCAATGCGTGAATGTATTGAAGAAACTGGCTTTTATTCCTCTGAACCAATTGTATATTTAGGAAAAGTTCATCCTAACCCTGCATTTTTGAATAACACATGTTTCACATTTCTTTGGAAAAACGTAGAAAAAAAATTCCAAACCAAATTCGATCCCAATGAAGATATCGAAATCGCTATGTTTAATGAAAAAGAAATTAAAAACTTAATCTTAAGTGGTAAAATTACACACTCAATCGTTCTTAATGCTTTCTTTTTTTATTTTTTGAATAAGTTGTAATTTTTTCTATGAGTAGAATTATTGCCATTGCTAATCAAAAGGGCGGAGTTGGTAAAACGACCACAGCAATTAACCTTTCTTCTTCTTTAGCAATTTCAGGGGAAAAAATCCTTTTAATTGATTTTGACCCGCAAGGTAATGCAACAAATAGTTTTGGCATTGATCAAAATTCTCTTGACAAAACAACATACGAAGTTCTGATTGGTAAAGAAGAAATAGAGGATTCAATTATCCAAACCGAAATTGAAAATTTAAAGCTTTTGCCTTCTAATATTAATTTAGTAGGTGCAGAAATTGAACTGGTGAATTTTGTTGGACGCGAAAAAATATTAAAGCAAAGGCTGGCACCAATTAAAAATAACTTTGATTTCATCCTAATCGATTGTCCTCCATCGCTTGGTTTACTGACTGTGAATGCTCTAACTGCTGCAGATAGCGTTCTTATTCCAGTTCAATGCGAATATTATGCATTGGAAGGTTTAAGTAAACTATTGAATACGTTCCATATGGTTAAAAAAGGTCTAAACCCTGAATTAAAAATTGAAGGAGTTTTATTAACTATGTTCGACTCAAGATTGAGACTGTCGAACCAGGTTGCACAAGAAATTTGGAAGTTGTTTGGCAATAAAGCATTCAAAACAGTTATCAACCGAAATGTCCGTCTTTCCGAAGCACCAAGTCACGGCAAACCCATTTTGTTATACGACCCAACAAGCATTGGTTGTAAGAATTACCTTGAACTTGCAAAAGAAGTTTTAAAAAACAATAAGAAATGATCAAAATGAAAGAGAAAAAAGTACAGTATGGATTAGGTAAAGGTTTAAGTTCTCTTATTAAAACAGACTTCCAAAATTTGGAAGAGGCAGATGAACCAACCAAACATTTGGCTCAGATATTTCAAGAAGTTGAAATAAGCAAAATTCAATTCAACCCATACCAACCTCGGCAGGATTTCGATGAAAAAAATATTGAAGAATTAGCCGAATCAATCAAAATAAATGGTGTTATTCAACCAATTACTTTAAGAAGAACTGATAATGGATACCAATTAGTTAGTGGTGAACGAAGAATTAGAGCTGCTTTGAAAGCTGGACTAACAAAGATTCCTGCTTTCATTATTTCTGTCGAAGAAGATTATAAAATGCTCGAAATGGCTCTTATCGAAAACATACAGCGTGAAGACCTTAACCCTATCGACTTAGCAAATGGTTTCAAAAAATTAGCCGAAGAATTCAACTTCACTCAAGAGGAAATAGCAAACCGAGTTGGAAAAGACCGTTCTACGATAACAAACATCATCAGGCTTCTAAAATTACCAATAATAGTTCAAGATAGTTTAAGAAAAGGTGAAATTTCAATCGGACACGCAAAAGTTTTGCTTTCTCTTAACAATGATGAATTGATTAAAGAAGCTTGGAAACGAATTGTTGAAAACCATCTTTCAGTTCGGCAAACTGAAAAAATGGTAACAAACCTGTTGACAGCGAAACCCAAAGAGCAAAAAAGCAAACCAATCGCACGGGATAGCAACTTGCAGTTCTTTGAGCAAGAAATTTCAAAATCCTTTGGAACAAAGGTAAAAATTGAAGACAAAAACAAAAAAGGAAAAATTATTATTGAATACTACGGACAGGATGATTTTCAAAGAATAGTTAATCGCCTTTTAAATCCACAGTAAAGTGTGATGGATTTAGTTTGTTTTTTGAAAATACTCATAAATTTTTTGAGCAAGCTTAACACTAACAACATTAGCAAGCTCAGCCAAACTTTTTTCCCTAATTTCTTTAACAGAACCAAAATGGTCTAATAATTTTTGCGCTGTTTTTTTGCCAACACCTTCAATTTCAAGTAATTCAGAAGTAAGGGTTCTTTTATTTCTTAAATTTCGATGATAGGTAATAGCAAACCGATGGGCTTCATCTCGAATTTGTTGTATTAATTGCAATGTGGATGAAGCACGCGAAAGAAGAAGGGGTTCCTCTAATTCAGGTTTAAATATTTCTTCCAGTCTTTTTGCAATTGAAATAATTGGTATTTTGTTTTCAATACCGAGTTCTTTAAGAACAGAAATTGCACTATTCAACTGACCTTTGCCTCCATCTATTATTATCAAATCTGGCAAACATTTGTTTTCGTCAATAAGCCTTCGATAGCGTCGAAAGACAGCTTCGCGCATAGCTGCAAAATCATCGTTTTGCTGAACAGTTCTTATCCTGAACCTTCTATATTCACTCTTTAATGGTTTGCCATCTTTGAACACTACAACGCTGGAAACGAACTCAGAGCTTTGAATATGAGAGTTATCAAAACATTCAATAACTCGAGGTGGTTTTGGCAAGTTCAAATCTTTCTGGAAATCAAGGATTCGTTTGGGAAGTTCCGCATCTTTTTTCATCAAAGCCAAAAGATGTTCTTTCAAAATAAATTCTGCATTTTCGTTGGCTAAATTCACTAATTTTCTTTTGTCTCCAACTTTCGGAATAAAAATTTCTACAAATTTCCCCTTTCTGTTTTTTAAATATTCTCCTATAAAACTTCTTTCTTCCAATTCAAATGGCAAAAGAATTTCATTTGGAATAAATTCTGTTTCTAAGTACCATTTTTCTAAAGCCAATTGAAGTATTTTATTTTGATTGTATTCTAAAGAATTCTTCAAAATATAGTGTCTTTTACCAACTAATCTTCCATCTCTTATTGTAAAAACCAGCACACAAGAAAAACCACCGTCATTTGCAAAACCAAAAACATCCCTATCGATCAGCTCCGTCGAAACAATTTTTTGCGACGAGGAATATTCTTTTAAAACTAAGTATTGGTTTCTGAAATATGCTGCTTGTTCAAAATCAAGATTTTCGGAAGCTTCTTCCATTTTTTTTAAAAGATGCTTTTCAATTTCTGAAGTTTTTCCATTTATTAAACTGATTGCAAATTTTACATTTTCAATATATTGCTTTTGCGAAATAAGGCCCTCGCAAGGACCATCACATTTCTTTATTTGATAATCAAGACAAATTTTGAATTTCCCGCTAGCAATACTTTCTTCCGTTAAGTTAAGTTTGCAACTTCTTAGCCGAAAAATAGTACGTACAAGCCTTAGCATCCTTTTCATATTCTTTACATCTGTATAAGGTCCAAAGTATTTTGAACCATCGCGAACAATCTTCCGAGTCGAAAAAATTCTTGGGTAAGGCTCATTGGTAATTCTGATGTAAGGATAAGTTTTATCATCTCTTAACATAATGTTGTATCGCGGCTTGTATCGTTTAATTAAAGTATCTTCAAGAATCAATGCCTCGGCTTCTGTATCTGTTACAATGTATTCGAGGTCTGAAATATTTTTAACCAAAGCATAAGTTTTAGCATCAAAATGCTTATTCGATTGAAAATAAGAACGAACCCTGTTTCGTAGGTTCGAAGCTTTACCTACATATATAACTTTACCATTTTTATTTTTATAAATGTAAACACCAGGATTGGTTGGAAGATTTTTTATCTTTTCTGCCAAACCTAGCCCAACTTCTTCGAAAACTTGTTGATTATCAAATTCTTCCATAATAATCGCAAAAGAAAAAATTAGTAAGTTTGTAAGTTACAAAATGAACAAAAACTTTTTTTATGGAATCTAAAATTAAAGTAATTACAATTGACTTTTGGAACACACTTTTCGACTCATCAAATGGAATTGAAAGAAACGAACACAGAATGAATAAATTGAAATTTGCTTTCGAGTCGATTGGATTAAATATTCCCGACGAGGAATACGAAAAAGCTATGCAAGATGCTTGGGAATATTTCAATAATATCTGGAGGAACGAGCTAAGAACTATTTCTACGAAAGATGCTATTCTTTTCTTCTGGAACTACTTTAACGCACCAAAAGTTGAAGAATTAATCGACGATGTAATCGATACTTTTGAAAAAAGCATATTAATTCATCCACCAAAATTAATTGAAAGAGTTCCAGAAACTTTGGAGAAACTATCACAAAAATTCAAATTAGCCATTGTTTCCGATACAGGATTTTCGCCCGGTTCCGTTTTAAGAGAGTTGCTTAAAATTTCGGGTATTTACAACTTTTTTACAACATTTAGTTTCTCGAATGAAACTGGAGTAGCCAAACCACATCCAAAAGCCTTTCTGACAGTGCTAAATGCTTTGGAATGTTCTCCAGAAAATGCACTCCATATTGGTGATATTGAAGAAACAGATATTCAAGGTGCAAAAAATTTAAATATGTTTGCAATTCGATTTATTGGAAATAACATCAGCTTTTTAAATGAAGATACTGAAATCCACACAATAGCAGATTCAATTGCAACCTCCTGGCTTGAAATCCCTGAAATTATTGATGAACTGATTTCAAATGCAAGAAACTAACCCTTCCCAAATTGGAATATTTGGTGGTTCTTTTAATCCAGTTCACATTGGTCACCTAATTATTGCCAATTTTTTTGTCGAAGAATTCAAACTGGATTACTGCTACTTCGTTCCAAACTTTATTTCACCTTTTAAAATTGAAGAATATGAATTAATCCCTCCCCAAGGTAGACTAGAAATGCTTAAAATCGCAATTGAAGACAACCCCAAATTTAAAATCGATTCATTTGAAATCGACAAGGGTGGAATATCCTATACATTTGAAACTATTCAATATTTTCAACATAGATTCCCTTATTCCAAACTTTTTCTTTTAATTGGTTCAGACCAAGCTGAAAAATTTACCCAATGGAAAAACTGGGGAACAATTTTGAACGCCTCCTATCTTGTAATTGCTCGACGAACCTTGAACAATTTGGATCTCCAATATTCAAACATTCCCAGCTCTTTTCATTCAAAAATATTTTTTTTAAATAACCCATTGATTGAAATAAGTTCTTCCAATATAAGAGAATATATAAAAAAGGGCTTTTCAATTAAGTACCTTGTCCCAGAAAAAGTTAATAACTATTTAGAAAAAAACAAATTTTTTTGATTAAGTATTTAATTTTGTTTAATTTTGCACTTTAAAAAATTTTGAATTTGAAAAATGGCGAAGAAAGAAGCAAGAATTAAAATCACACTGGAGTGTACGGAAGCAAAGAAAGAAGGCAAACCTGCTTCGCGTTATACCACTACAAAAAATAAAAATAACACGCCAGATCGACTCGAATTAAAAAAATACAATCCGTTTTTGCGTCGTCATACAATCCATAGAGAAATTAAATAAGCTATAACCAATATCACTTTTCAAGTAACCCAGCAGGAAGTGGAATACTTTTTATTATTCAAAACAACCACTCGTTGTCTTGTTCTTTTTTCTAATAAATAAAATAGTCGTAATTTGCATTTTTGATTTTTTTCAATGAGGGAAAAATGAATAGGGCTATTAACTTTTCACCTGGTCCAGCAGTTCTTCCAGTTGAAGTTTTGGAAGAAACTTCCAAGGCTGTTCTCGATTTTAACAATACTGGGATCTCCATTATGGAAATCAGCCATCGATCAAAAGATTTCGATGCATTAATTAAAGAAACACAGCTACTGCTTCTCCAATTAATGGGGCTCTCCCCTGATGAATATTCAGCACTATTTCTTGGTGGAGGTGCAAGTTTGCAGTTTTTAATGGTTCCAATGAACTTCTTACGAAACCAAGCAGATTATGTGAACACAGGTGCTTGGTCGAAAAAAGCAATTAAAGAAGCTCAATGGGTTGGTAAAACTAATGTTATCGCTTCGAGCGAAGAAGCAAAATTTACTTACATTCCAAAGGATTTGAAATTTACACCTGATGCGGATTATGTTCATATCACAACAAATAATACTATTTACGGAACACAATGGAAGACTATTCCCGACACCGGAGGAATTCCATTAGTTGCAGATATGTCAAGCGATTTTCTTGGTATACCTCGAGACTTTTCTAAATTCAATCTCATTTATGCTGGTGCACAAAAAAATGTTGGTCCTGCCGGCGTTACTGTTGTTGTAATAAAAAAGAAGTGGGCCGAAGAAAAAGGCAATCCAAACGCCCCAACTATGTTGAACTATATGACTCATATCAAAAATGATTCCTTATTCAACACACCTCCTTGTATTAATGTTTTTGTTGTAAATCGCACCTTAAAATGGATACAAAAGCAAGGGGGAATCGAAGCCGTATACCAGACAAATTTGAAGAAAGCCAATATGCTCTATGACTTCTTCGATGCAAACTCCGATTTTTGGATCACCCCAGTAAAAAATAAAGAAGACCGTTCAATTATGAATGTTGTCGTAAATTTGCCTACACCTGAACTCGAGGCAAAGTTTGTAGAAGAAGCAAAATCAAAACATAATATGACAAACTTGAAAGGACATCGAAGTGTCGGCGGAATTCGAGTTTCTATTTACAATGCCTGCCCTGTTGAATGGGTCGAGAAGCTGATAAAATTTATGGAAGAGTTTACAAAGCAAAATAGATAATTTCTGGCGGCTGCCCAGAATTTCTTCGGGCAGCCGTTCTTATGTCTATTTCTCCTTTTTTCATTATTTTTCACTTTTTACTGGTAGCATCTAATTTGCAAATTCTAAGTCATTTTATCTCGTATTTCGTGTAATTATTTAGGAATTAATAAATTATGATATGTGATGCAATTAAGTATTATATTTTTTTTAATTTTGTTTTTTAAAAAGGGGAATTATTGGCTGGGGGAATGAAAGTACAAAACCAATTCTTTTGTTCTACGCAGGAAAAAGAAGAAACTTTGACAATAGATTCGCTGGGCACAACTTTCCCTTCTCGTGTTATCTTGTTCAATGATGATATTCACACTTTCGAAGAAGTAGCCTTGCAACTTGTTAAAGCAATTCATTGCTCCTATGAACGAGGCTTGGATATAGCTTGGGAGGTACATACTAAAGGTAAAGCTTGTGTTTTCGAAGGTGACATTGCTGAATGTTTAAGGGTTAGCAGTATTTTGGAAGAAATTGGGCTGCACACCCAAATTGAATCTTGATTATTCAAACTCAAAATCGATATGAATTATTTCACCACATTTACATTGAACTTCAATTCCAGTTATTTCCCCTGATGAATTTCGAATAACTTTTGGATAACTTTCTTCTTTCTCAATAGCTTCATTTAGATTAACAACATTAATATTTTCTTCTTTTTCAACAATTGCACTCTTTTTCCGAGAGTTTTCGCCTGAAATTGTTTTAGAAATTAAAAAATCTACAAATTTTTGAGAAGGCTTAATTCTCTTTTCTTTTTGAACAACTTCTCCAAAAAACTCTTTAAATTTCTTTTTAAGTTCAACTTTCTCATCTCTAAGCAAGAAATACTGTTCAAGGATTTGATGAATCTTTACGTGTTCTTCATTTGATAGTTTTTCTTGAAAATTTAAAAGTTTATCGACAAGGTCAGGAATTTCTCCATCGTTCAAATTTTGGAAGTAATTTTCGATCTTGTATTTATCAGCTTCTTCTTTCGGAATTATGTTTGACTTCATTGTTTACCACCAAGCTCAGAAATTACTTTTGGTAAATCTTTTAAAGGAACTATTTCATTAGCTAATTTAGCATTTATTACAGAGCCAGGCATACCAGCGACTACGCAAGTTTCTGGACTTTGTGCAATTACATACCCACCTTTTTCACTAACCAGCCTCAACCCATCGGTTCCATCATTTCCCATACCAGTCATAATAATACCCACAGTATGACTACCAAAAACTTCGGCAATTGATTTAAACATTACATCGGCCGATGGTTTAAAAAGCATATTTCTTGGCTCTTCTGAAATTACTATTCTACCTTGCTTGTTTATTGCCATTTGAAATCCACCCGGGGCAACATATGCCCAACCATTTTGAAGAAGCTCCATATGTTCAGCTTCCTTCACATTAATCGCGGACAACGAATTCAACCGGTTTGCCAAGGAACGAGTAAACAAAGGGGGCATATGTTGAACAATAACAATAGGAAATGGCAAAGATTCGGGGAGACGAGCAAAAACTTCCTGTAAAGCTGCTGGTCCACCAGTAGATATCCCAATACCAACGACATCAATATCGTTCGGAAGAGGTCTTTTACGCTTAGTTATCTCAAAGGACTGGGCAGTCGTTTCAGGTTGGCTGGCTACATCTATTGTAGTTGTTTTTTGATGTGGTTTTTGGGTTTCATGTAACTTCTGCAGAAGCCTTCTTCGTATTAATCTATTTTTGACTTCAGAATTCTTTGCAACATTTCTAACTTTTTCCAGAAGTTCGTCTTTTAAAGAACCCATTTCTGTAAAATTACTTTTCTTTGTAACGAAATCAACAGCACCAAGGGAAAGAGCTTCGAGTGTAGCTTCTGCTCCATCTAAGGTAAGGGTACTAACCATTAGAACTGGGATTGGGTTAGTTTTCATAATTTCTTTCAAAGCTTCTAACCCATTCATCACGGGCATTTCAATGTCCATTGTAATAACATCCGGAGAAAGCTCAGAAGCCATCTGCACAGCTTCGCGTCCATTGCGAGCAAGCCCAACAATTTCAATATCTGGCTCTGAGAAAATCTTCGAAAGGGCCTGTCTCATAAAAATTGAATCATCAACAATAAGGAGTTTTATTTTATTATTCATATTTTCAAACTAAAAATTAATTTCTACAATAAACTAATTCACCAACATCAATGATAATTACAACCGAACCATCGCCAAGGATTGTAACACCAGCAATTCCATCGATATGTCCTAAAAAGTCACCAAGTGATTTGATCACTATTTCCTGCTGGCCGAGCAATTCGTCGACAACTAAACCAACTCGAAATTCCCCAATACCAACGACAACTACATATTTATTATCTAAAATTTCATTTGAACCATTTACATTTAATACTCTGCTCAAACGAATAAGTGGAAGAATATCGGAGCGAATCTTAATTACTTCCCTTTTGTTAATGGTACTAACTTTAGAAACATCGCAATCTACAACTTCGAGAACACTTGCAAGAGGGATTGCATAAATTTCATTGCGAACACGAACAAGAAGACCTTGAATGATTGCTAATGTTAGAGGAAGTTTAATTATGAAAGTTGTTCCAATTCCTACTTCAGATTCAATATCAATCATACCTTTAAGTTTTAAAATATTTGTTCGAACCACATCCATACCAACCCCACGACCGGAGACATTTGAAATGATTTGAGCTGTGCTAAAACCAGGTTGGAAAATCAGTTGATACGCTTCCTTAGTGGTCATTTGGGCAGATTCTTCAGGAGTAATCAAACCTCGCTCCACTGCTTTAGCTTTGATTTTTTCTGGGTCCATCCCTTTCCCATCGTCGGAGATACGAATAACAATATTATTACCCTCTTGTTCTGCACTAAGTAAAACTGTCCCAACTTCAGGTTTCCCTAATCTGATTCGTTCTTCTGGACTTTCAATCCCATGGTCACAAGCATTTCTCAGCATATGAACAAGCGGATCACTCAATTCATCGATTATCCCTTTATCTATTTCTGTTTCTTCGCCTTCCATTACCAGTTGAATCTTCTTTTTAAATTGCTTAGCTAAGTCTCGAACTATTCTCGGTGCTTTTTGGAAAAGTTTCCCAATTGGTATCATTCTCATTCTCATCACCGAAGCTTGAATTTCGGATGTGATAAAATCTATTTGCGAGGTGGTTTCTTCAAGCTCTTTCAATGTATCTTTTGTCAATTCCCCAGAAAGTAAGTTCTTTGTGATTTGCTCAAGTCTATTCCTACCTAAAACTAGTTCACCAGATAAATTCATTAAATTTTCAACTCTCGAAACGTCTATTCGGATAGTTTCAGCATTAGATGAAATTTGTTGCTTTGTTCCCTCTTTTGATTTCTCCAATTCAGATATTGAAGTTTTTACTTCGCCTACATGTTTATCGGATTTCTTTTCACCCTCTTCACTTTCAAGCTCAATTTCCTTGCTTCCTTCTTGATCAAAAGCTGAAACGGAAGGTTCCCTTTTTTCGAATAATGACTCAGTATCAATTTTTACAGAAGTTTGGGACATTAAACTTTTATTTACCTCTTCGAAAGCAGCATTTATTAATTCATATTCTTCAGGCGAAAAATCCCCCGGTTTGGAAACAATGTCCGAAGCAATACTCAACACCTCTTCTACTTTAGATGTTGTAGTATCGGCTTTTGTTTCGGATAAATGCTTTTGGGCCTCTGAAGATTCATCCTTTTCTGATGCTTCTTCAACTAAAGAACCACCAGTTTTCAAAATTTCAATTTTTTTAATAGTATTTGAATAATCTATATCGGAAATATCCTCGCCATTTTTAACTCTTTCAATCATCATAGTCAAAAAATCATATACCTCAAGCAATACATCAACGATATCCTGGTTAACTTTTAATTCGAATTTACGAAGCTTATTCAAGATATCTTCGGCCGAATGAGTCAAAGTTGCAATTTTTTCGAAACCCATAAAAGAAGAAGTTCCTTTTATAGTATGAAAAGCTCGAAAGATACGATTCAAAAGCTCCTCATCATTTGGATTTTCTTCAATAAGCATAAGGTCTTGCGACAAATTTTCAAGAAGTTCAGTCGATTCAACAACAAAAGCTTGGAAAATTTCTTGCATTTCTGGGTCGTTATACATATTTACCTCCCTCATTTCTGGTGTTAGGTATTCTGATTAAAAAGTAAATCAATATCGCTTTGAGAAATTTTTTCATCAGAATCCTGTTGAACTTGGTTATCATTAAGATTTTTATCAAGTATTTCATTAATCAAATTTTCATTAGAATCTTTTTGTTCAAAAAGCTTATCAATTTCATCTTGGCGAGCGGAATTCCCAGAAAGAGAATCAACAGCATCTGGGTCGAAGGCAATTACACGGTGAAGCTCAGTTACATTAGTGGTTTCACTGAAAGTGTTCGCCATCTTGCCAATTTCCCCAGGTTGAAATTTGTTTAATAATGAATTAAGTTTACTTTGAACAGTATTTAGAAGGTAATTAACGGCGGCTATTTGTTGGGATGTAATGTCTTGAACTTGAAGGGCAAGCATTATTGAAGTAGAATCATTCCTAATATTTTCAATCATTTCTCTCAATGAGTTTATATAAGAATCCAAAGATAAAATATTATGGATTTGAATCTGAAGAGTTTGAACTCTTTTAATTATTTCTTCTGAGGATAAAGGATTACTATTATTTTGCTCAATCAGTTTTGCTAGTTCAGTGTAAAATTTTTTTAAAGAATCTTTATGATTTTCAATTTCATTAAGATTTGAATTTAGAATATCTAATTTATAAAAAACACCATCAACAATATCCAAAATTTCATTTGTTGCAAGTTCGGTAGCTTCAGTTACCTTCGAAAGTTGCTTAGAAAGATTTGGCATTTTCGAAAGGTTATCTTTTATTGAGGTATTAATTTCTTCGAGAAGAGGCTGAATTTCACCAACAAAAGAAAATAATTCCTCAAGAAAAGGAACAACCCTTTGACCAAGAATGAAAAGTGCTCTTAATTCTTCTGCTTTTTTAATTAATCCTTGAATATCAAGTTCCTTCATTATACCTCCTATTTACTTTTCATTTGCTTTTAAAATTGCTATTATTTTTTCCTTTAAAACTTGCGGGGTAAAAGGTTTTACTATATAGTTATTAACTTTCGCCTGTAAAGCTTGAATAATATCTTCCTTTAACCCACGAGTTGTAACCATCAAAATTGGTAAATTTTTCCATTGGTCCGAGGCCCGAATTGCCTTTGTCAAATCCAATCCATTCATATTTGGCATATTCCAATCTGTAATCACAAAGTCGATTTTATGAGTTTGAAGTTTCGATAAAGCATCCTGCCCATCTTCTGCTTCGACAATATTATCAATTCCAAATGTTTTAAGGGCATTAATTACAATTCGACGCATTGTAGGAGAATCATCAACAACTAAAAATTTCATATTTCATACCTAATTTGTTAAACACCTAATCATCTCCTGTTCCAAGATATTTAGAAATTTCATATTGAATTCTTTTAGAATTAAAAGGCTTAATAAGATATGAATTTGCACCAGCTTCAAACCCTTTCTTAATATCTTCATCCTTTCCAAGGGAAGAAAGAATAATAATCGGTAAATCTTTATATTCAGGATTTTCACGAATAGTCTTAATCAATGTAAAACCATCAACATTTGGCATATTTAAATCTGTTACAAGCAAATCAATATGGTATTGAGGAAACTTTTCCAGTGCATCCATTCCATCAACTGCTGTTATAACTTCGAACCCCGCAAGTTTTAGGGACATTGAAATGAAACGCCTAATAGTTTCCGAATCTTCCGCAACTAAAATTCTTTTTGGCATAATATTATCTTTTTAACTATTATTCATTCCTTTTTATAAGCAATTGCTTTTGGCAAATGTACCAATTTAAATGCTTTAGAAATACCATGCAAAGATTCTGAGTATCCAACAAAAAGATAACCCCCAACATTCAAGGCATCATACAAATACGAAACAACTTTTTGTTTTGCTGGAATATCGAAATAAATCAAAACATTGGCACAAAAAATCACATCACAATTACTTACCATTCTAACTTGGCTAGCGTCAAATAAATTAATATTTGAAAATCTAACAAGTCTTTTTACTTCGTCTTTGAGGTAAAACAAACCATCTTTCGCTATAAAGTATTTTTTAAGGTAAAATTCAGGCATATTACGAACAGAATAATCTTTGTAAACTCCGTTTATTGCAAAGTCCAGCACTTGGGTGCTAATATCGCTTCCAAGAATTTGAAATTGAACATTGGGGTACAAAGGTTTAATTTTTTCTAACACAATCATCGCTATGGTATAAGGTTCCTCGCCTGTGGAACAGGCAGCGCTCCAAATTCTAATTGTTGGAGACGAGCTTTCAGATTTATTTTTTATAAGTTCAGGAATAATAATCTTCTCAAGGGATTCAAATTGCTGTTCTGCACGGAAAAAGTAAGTTTCGTTAATTGTTATAGCATCGAAAAGGTTTTTCAACTCACTTCGGTTCATCGGGTTTTTGATGAAATTAACATAATCGTAAAGCGAGTTTAATTTTAGTGACTGAATCCTTTTTAGAATACGACTTTCAAGCAAATATTTTTTACTTTCAGAATAATAAATCCCACTAGTTTTATAAATAATATCGCGAAGCTCGCGAAATGCCTCATCAGTTAAAATATATTTCGTCTCGATTTCCGCACTCATAAATTTCCAAACCTCAAATTAGGATAACTCACAAAAGTTCATATTTGTATCCTATTTCTTCCAATTTTTCCCTTCTTACAAATTTAGGATTTCTGTACAAATTTTCAAAAACTTTCTTAAACAAATCCGTCTCGCGATAGGCGAAAAAGTCGCAAAAATATCCTAAAATCATTTCGGGTAGTACCTCGGAAAGATTCAAAATTGTTTCAATAAGAACTAATTTTGTTTCCTCCTTTAAACCCTCCCATTCTCTTATAAAATACTCTAGAAGAATACTGAAAATTTCGCCATTATCTTTCTGGAACGCAATTTTTTCTAAAAATTCGCTTAGAATTTCCGCAGAACAATTGTATAGAAGATTTGAAAGTACAAAATCAATATTCTCTTGATCAAAATGAAATAATTCAAATATCAAATAATCCAAATCCAAACTCTGATATGTATTCCCCAATGCAACAAGAGCAGCTTTACGGATTTCAGGATCTTCTTCTTTTAATGATTCTCTAGCTATTTGTCGAAGCTCACTAGGAATTACTTTATCTATACAATATTTTTCACCTAGTTTACAAAGGCTTTTTAGAAAATAAGGTTGTATTTGTTTGGGAACAGTGGGCAACTTTGTAAGCAAAAATTCAAAGAATTCCTCGTCACCATCCAAATACGAAAGAGAATCAATAGCTGCAAGTTGAAGGAGTTGGTCGTTTGAATTATTTAGTACATCGATGATAAAATTCTTGGCTTTGTCGCCTCCAATTTTTGCTAATGCATTTAAAACAAATGGCTTATATTCATCATCCTCTTCATATTTACTTATTAACTCGTCCACAACTTCTGGGACTTTGATGTTTCCAAGTGCAATAATTGCAGAGACTACCACATTTTTATTATTATCATCCAGCAAGAAGCGAACTGTTTCCCAATCTTTTTTACTACCTATTGAACCCCAAATATCAAGTGCAAATTGACGAAAATCAGCGTCGGGATCCAGTAAAAATTCTTTTAAGTATTCGTAACAAACATCATCATATTTAGTTAGAATATCGGAAACTATGTTACGATATTCAATACTTTGGCTACCGATCAATGGTACGAGATATTTTGAAGCTTCCCCTTTGAATTCATCTGGTATATTCATCAAACAGTCAATTGCAAGGTTTTGTATTCCTTTATTTTTGGAGGTTACAAAAGAAGCTACATATTTTACAATTTCATTATCATATGTTTTGTTATCGAAAAGAAAATACAAAGCGTCTTTAATCTTTTCGCTTTCTTCGCTTTTCAATTTCTCTTTAATTTCATTAATATTCATAGGTCAAAATACATCTATTAATTAATAACTTTTCCAGAAATATTTATTCCAAGCTGTTCAATTCTATATCTAAGTTTAGCACGAGAAATACCCAGGATTTTTGCAGCTTTAATTTGATTTCCATTAACAAGTCGGAGAGTTTGAATAATCAAATCCCGAACAACATTGTTCATCGTAGCGCCTTGCTTCGATATGATTAATTTATGTTCCCCAGGCTTTAGCTCAAGAGGAACCTGCTCTGGGGAAACATTTTGTTGGACAATATCGCCTACCTTCAAAAATCCTAATGACTCTTTTGTAATAACTTCATCTGCTTCGAGCAAAACAACCCGTTCAATAACATTTCGCAACTCGCGAATATTACCTCTCCATTGGTAATTTCTTAAAATATTAACGGCATCAGGTGTAAATCCAGAAACCTTTTTCCCAAATTTCTTATTAAATTCTTTAACGAAGGCGGTTGCAAGCAACATAATGTCGTCACCTCGTTCTCTTAAAGGTGGCAGTTCTAAACGAGCAACATTTAAACGATAGAATAAATCTTCACGAAATTTTCCTTGTTCAACTAATTCTTCTAAAACTTTATTTGTCGATGCAATAACTCTAACATCAACAGAAATTTCTTTTGTTCCTCCCAAGCGGAAAAATCTTCGTTCTTGCAATACTCTGAGCAATTTCACTTGGAGTTCTAAACTCAATTCAGAAATTTCATCCAAAAAAATTGTTCCATGATTTGCCAATTCAAACCTACCTTGTTTAAATTTTTCAGTAGCACCGGTATATGCTCCTTTTTCGTAGCCAAAAAACTCGGATTCGGCAAGATCTTTTGGTATTGCACCACAGTTAATCGCAATAAATGGACCTTTTGCTCTTGGGGAATTTTTATGTATATATTTTGCAAGTAATTCCTTTCCTGTTCCAGTTTCTCCAATAATAAGGACGGTGGAATCTGTTGCAGCAACTATTTTAGCAATATTTAAAACCTTCTTAATTTGTTCACAATTTCCAATAATTTCGCTGGGTTGTTCTTCTTTTAATTTATCGGTCAAAATTTCTACTTGACGACGCAAGTCGTAATTTTGTAATGCTTTATCAACGGCAATTTCAAGCTGTTCTAGGTCAAGTGGTTTAACGATGAAATCTTCGGCTCCAAGCTTAATGGCACGGACAGCCATTTTTATATCGGAAGAGGCTGTCATAATAATTACAGGAACAGTATAACCCTGACTTCGTAATTGTTCAAGAATTTCAAGTCCATTATGCGGTCCAAGAAATATATCGAGAAGGATAAGGTCAGGTGAAATTAAATTTATATCATTTAAAGCTTCAGTAGCATTGAGATAAGAAAAAACTCGATTATATTTATTTGTCAAAGCATCCTTAACAGCTTTGTTAACTAAAGGGTCATCTTCGATAATTAGAATAGTGTAATTCTGTAATGCCATAGTAAACTAAAAAAAATACAACTCAAAAATAATATTTTTTAACGAAATATCTCTTATTAACTTTGTGGAAATTTAATTGTAATATTGGTTCCTTCTCCTAATTTACTTTTAACTTCAATTGAACCTTTGTATTTATAAAGCAATTTTTGGGTGATTGCCAATCCTAATCCAGTCCCAGAAGTTTTCTTTGTGAAAAATGGATTAAATATTTTGTCTAAATCTTCTTCGGCAATTCCAACTCCATTATCGATGACACTTAAACAAACTAATTTATTATTTTCAGAAAATTCTTCAATAAATGTTTTTAAACAAATTTCCCCTTTTTCCTCAATTGCATCTATAGCATTAGTGATTAGATTAATAATGATCTGTTGCAAATGTTTAGCATCAGCATAAATATAAGGCAAATCGCTTTTTAAATCGAATGATATTTTTATCTCCTTTTTCTTTAGTAAATGATTAACCAATTCGATAGTATTGATTACAATTGAATTAAGATTTAAGTTCTCAGCTTTGGTTTCGCTTTGCTTCGAAAAACTTAAAGTAACATCAATTATTTTTGATATCCTTTCAACACCTTGAAGTGCGGTATTTACATATGAAAGAAATTCTTTGTTATCGGACAATGACCTCGAAAGCAATTGTAAATTCAAATTCACTGCTGCAAGAGGATTTCTTATTTCATGAACTAATGAAGCACTAAGTTGACCGAGTAGAACAAGCTTATCGGCTTGAACAAGTTTCTCACTCATTAAGTATTGATCCGAAACGTTTCTTATCGAAACAATAATAATTTGTTTCCCATCCAGATCCACTATGCGAGCAAAAATATCAACGAGGATTTCACCAATTTCAGGATTATCCAAAGTTAGTTCGGAAAAAACACTCGGGGAATTTTCTTTCTTAACAAGTTTTATAATTCGGCGAAATTGTGGAAAAGAAAGTTTTTCTACATCGCTGTCTTTGATAGAAAGTAGTTTTTTTGCAAATTTGTTTGCAGCAAGCAACTTCCAATTAGTTGCATCAACCATCAAGATTGCCTCATTTGCTTCTTCAAAAAATAATTTGTAAATATTGCTCCTTTCTTTATCCATCTCTTTTTATTTTTTGGGTTTTTCGTGTTCAACATCAGGTTTTTGCTGTAATTCGATCTTTGTAGAATCAGGTTTAGGTTTAAATTCATTTAATGGATTCTGAGGCAATTCCATTTGCGGAGCTAAATTCTCTGGCGACAAAGCTTTTTTTACGTCTTTTATCATTTTACTTGGATCTTTTAAATAATCCAGAGGACTAAAGCCTTCTTTCTCAGGTTGATTTCCTGTTGAAGGCTTTTGTGGCTGCTGGTTTTGCGGGGCAATTTCCAAACCTTTCAAAGGGGCGCCCGGAACACGCGGAGGTAAAGTTCTTTCCTTTAATGAGTCAGGTATTGGTTGCCCACTTTTGACCGCTAGATAATAAGCAAGTGCAAGATTTACATCTTTTGCATAAATGCTCTCTGGATACTTATCCTGTAAAAGTTTGTAGTAATAAAATGCACTATCGTAATTAAAAAGTCTTCTTTCGAATACATATCCGACAACATAAAGTGCCCTAGGAGCAAAAGGATGTTCAGAATAATCAGTAAATAATTTTTTTAGTTGGGACAAACCAAATGAATAATCATTAATCTTAATTAATCTCAAACCCGACTGCATAAGTTCTTGTGTCGTATCAATATAAAAATTGCTTGTATAGCCAAGTTCTTTCATAACTTCTTTACCAAATTCAGTATTCGGAAATCTTTCAACAATAATATCCTTTAAACTGTCAGAAAGAAACAAGTTTTTGTCTCGAATTATTCGGGAATATGAATATAAATACCGAGCAGTATTGGTATCATTTTCGGGAGAAATTAAAGCTGCAAGACGGTAATAGTATTCAGTGGAATCAAGAAAACCAAGCCTTTCAAAATTAGCTCCAAGCTCATACAATGAACCAGCAAGAAACCTCTTGGAAGTATCGCCAAGTGCCTCTCCTTTATTAAACCGAGAAAGCAATGGTTCAGCAAATTTATATTTTTGTTCCCAGTTATTTAAAAGGTTATACATCTTATCGGCAGAGGCATAAACCGGGGTGCGAATATTCCTGGCACGAGCAAAATACTTTCGAGCCTCAAAATATTTACCCGAATAGTAGTCCATAAGTCCCTTTTCGTAATACACAGCAATCAAAGGTGGAGAAGCCTTAAAAGCTGAATCGGCTTTAATTTCAAGTTTCCGGAAACTTGCGGAATCTCCTTTTACAAGAGCAGAAAGCATAAATCCAGAATGTGTGTATTCCTTCCATTCTTGAAATTTGCCATCGTTTTCCAACATTCGTAAAATTTTCTCGGCTTCATCAAATCTTTGAAGACGAATATTAGATAATGCTTCGTAATAATACGAGGAGTAAAGTGTAAGATAATCGGGGGAATAATTTCGAACTTTTCTGAAATTTATCAAAGCATCTTCCCATCGACTGATCCTATAATAAATTGACGCTAATTCTAATTGCCATTTTGCTCGTACTTTATTATCATCACTTTGAATGATTGCCTGTTTATATGGTTTAATTGCACCTTCGAAATCATTTTCGTAAAGAGCAAGGTCAGCCTGCAATCTAAAAGCCTCTGAAAGAATATCATATCTTTCTTTTTGCCAAGCTATATCAATAGTTCGCGAAAGTAAAAGTTTCCCACTGTAAAACTTCTTTTGAATCAATAAATTTTCAGCAAGAAGTAAATGTGCATCGGGGGAAAATTCACCATTTGCAAACTTATCTATCAATTCACTGCATTTAATTTGCGAAGGCAACCACTCATTCTTATAGAAATAGGATTTTGCCATTAGATATAAAGAACCTTCGACGTAACTACTTTTTGATTTTCTGGAAAGTATCTTCGAGCCTTTAATAATTATCGAATCCAATTTTGTTTTGACAGGTTGAAGTTTTAGTTGTGGAACTATAAACTCTTGCATAAAAGGTGGTGGACCAGTTGCAATATCCTGAACAGGCTGCAAATCTTTTATTGGAAAATAAATTTTTGGAGCTGATTTTAACTTTGTCTCTTGGTATTCAAATTCGTCTTCGGATTCTTTCATTAATCGCTGGGCATTATAGTAAGTATTAAAATAGGTAGTAAAATTCTCGTAATGAGCACAACCGAGAACAAGAAAATATAACACAAAAAAACGTAGAAATATTTTTTTCATTTAGTAAAAAAATTAATAAAAGTAGACTGCAATTTAACTAAAATATTGCTTTATACACAATTAAAGAAAAGCAAACGAATTAATATTATCTGTTTATTTTTCCATTTACCTACAGCTATATTAATTTTGTATTTTTTTGATTATGCGTCTTACATTATCTACGGTTGATATTTTGATTATCTTTCTTTTCTATGCTATACTAACTTTTTTGGGATTTCTTCCATTAGTTCAAAAAAGAAATAAAAAAGAAATTGAAAACTCGGAATTTCTTCTTGCAGGAAGAAAATTGACTTTGCCATTTTTTGTTGCTTCACTTGTTGCAACTTGGTATGGAAACATACTTGGTATTGGGGAATTCGTTTACCGCTACGGTCTGGTTGCTTGGTTCTGTTTCGGGATAGTATATTATCTTTCTGCCTTCTTTTACGCATTTTGGATATCAAAGAAAATTCATCAAACTCCATCACTAACTGTAGCGGAACAAATTTCATCCAAATTTGGGGAAAAAGCAGGCATTCTTGCCTCCTTAGTTCAGCTTATTATTGCTTTTCCGGCCGTATATGTTTTAATGGTTGGAACTTTCATAAACTTGATTACTGGAATCGATTTTTTCTTTTCAATTATACTTGGTACAATATTGAGTTTCATTTATATCGGTTTCGGAGGCTTTAAATCGAATATACTTACCAATTCCTTCCAATTTGTCCTTATGTATTTGGGTTTTGGTGTTTTCGCATATTTTTCCATAAAAGCAAATAATTTCGAATTCGAAATTTTTAAATACCTACCACCTTCCCATTTAAACTTTTTTGGGAATGTTTCTTGGCAATTTCTCTTTTCTTGGTTTTTTATTTCTCTTCAAACTTTCATCGACCCAAGCTTTTACCAAAGATGCATTAGTGCAAGGACAACCAAAATCGCAAAAAATGGAATCTTGGTTTCAATTCTTTTTTGGTTTTTATTTGATTCAATGACTATCTTCATAGGATTAATTTCTCGTGCTACATTCAACAATATAGACCCCCTTTTCGCTTACCCCTATATACTCCAAGCCTTTGTCCCAACTTTCTGGAAAGGTTTTGTTTTAGTTGCAATGCTTGCTACAATTGTGTCTACAATGGATAGTTACATATTCCTCTCCGCTTTCATAATTGGAAACGACATTTTAGGGAAATTACCAAAAATTAATCGTTTGCAACTTTCCGTTCGAACCAGAACTGGACTTATTTTTTCAGCTTTGTTTTCTATTTTTCTTTCTTATGTTGTACCTTCTGCGATTGATTTGATATATAAAACTTCAGCCATTGCTGTCCCATCTTTGTTCTATCCCCTCATTTTGAGTTTTTCAAAAAAAAAATATATTAAAGATAGTCAAATAAGATTAATTATAATAACCTCCTCAATTTTCACATTAATTTTTTCTTTAGCTAAAGAGTATTTTAACGGAAAGGAATTAGAAAGTGTAATAAGCATTGTTTTTAATTTTGAACCTATGGTATTTGGGTTTCTGTGGTCAACATTATTAATTGTAACTATGGCAATTTATAATAAAACAAAAAAGAACTTTACCACCACCATTCTGGTTTAGTTTCCCTCAACATTAAATCGGAAATTGCAGTTTTTGGATTGAGATTTTGAAATAAAATTTCGTAAACTTTCGAAATAATTGGCAAATCGACGTTATACTTGGAACCAAGTTGAAAAGCAGAAATTGTTGTATCAACTCCTTCCGCAATTGCATTTATAGACGAAAGCACTTCTTGCAGTGTTTTTCCTTTTCCAATTACTCCAAGATGGCTTTCTGATTATCCTGTTTATGAATGGATACCAGAGCTAAATCAATATAGTATTGCAACACAAATAAAACCATGGAAATCATACTGG
>CAYPRT010000016.1:0-37058 GCA_964413155.1 uncultured Hyphomicrobiales bacterium
TTGCATTGTTCTTCAATACAGTCCCCTTCGCACTCTGGATCCCTATGCCTGCAACTGGATAGGTTGTTACTATTCCAGGATTTGGACTAATAACGACAGTATTGTTAGCAATCTTATCGTTCCTTGTATAATAGCCAGGAACTTTTGGTGTTATAAAGTATTGGTTAATATCAGCATTAGGTTGCCGAGCAGTGTAAAGATGAATACCAGATCGATAAGCATTGCCATTGCCAGTAGTAATACCCCAGATACTATTGTTAGTAATTTGAACACTTTCTGGAACATCGGGATATGTAACCTCGCCAAGATAAGGATGCGGTAACACATTCAATTCCTGCTCAACTTTGATTCCAACAGCACCAATGTTCGAAGTTACTCCACTAATTTCGTTCCTATCTATTGTGATTCCAATATTGTTATATCCCTTATAGGCAGAAGAACCAAGACCACCCAGAGCAATACCACTTGCCACAGAATTGCCACCATTCACATTGTAGATTCTATTGCCTACGACTTGAGAATTTTGCTCATAACCAAGGAAGATTCCAGAAGAGGCAACATTGTAAATGGTATTTTTCGAAAATGTGTTATTATTGTTATAATACCTGATATAGTTTGTTTCTCGCCAGAGTTGACCATAGCCAAGAGAAACAATACCATATCCAAATCCATTAATTTCATTCCCTTCAACCACGTTGTTGCTGCAAGGAATAGTATCGAGCCCCATAATTGAAGTTTGTTCTCGTTCAATTTGGTCGTAAGGTAAGTAGGAACGCAAAACTACTCCAGCCGAGTATGCCAGAACTTGTGTTCCTTGCAAAAGTGTGTCTGGGGTGTAAGTAAATCCATAAACTGGGCTGTAAGCTGTCATTGGGAGCCAAGTATTAGTGGCAATATTTGTATTAGCATTTTCAATCAAAAGGTTCTTGATTTGAATATGATGCGAACCGGGACCCATATAAATTGCTTGGCCACCATTTGAGTAGCTTACAAGACGCAGCTTAATAGATTTCTGGGGTCCACCATCGAAGATAATGTAACCTGGAGAGTTTACATATTTCCTCGAGATTGAACCTTTAGTTTGATACTCCCGATAAACAGAATATTCATTCGAAGGTTTAATTGATTGACCAAAGGCTACACCTTTGCCAGTTGGCGAAATTAAGTCGATGGTAATACTACCACGGGTCAAAGACTTCTGTGTCGAAGGTTTCCAAGTTACTGTGTAAGTTGTATTCAAATCGGCATTATAACCAAGGTTTAAAATCCAAGAACGGAAATCCCAAGCAGGTGCTGTCGGGTCCACATATGTTCTTGCGCGAACCTGATAATAAGAATCAGTTAACTCGAACACAACATTGCCAGCAACTCCACGGTAGAATAATGCATTCATTGCTGAGTCAATTGTTGGGAAGTCTTGCCCAACACCAACTCGATATGTTCCAGCTAACCCCCCAAGAACACTGAAGTACGACCAGACAGTGTCATCCGAACGGACAGGGTCTTCTGGGTGAGCACAATACATTTTTGCAAGATAATTACCAGATTGCCGTGGGATAAATACATCGAAATCAACTGCTCGAGTATTATAAGTTCCAGATTGAATATCTTGAATTGTTACAGTACTTTGATAAACGGGATTCAAAGTGTCGGGCAACCTATAAATAACCATCGTAACAGGGAAATCGGAAGCAACACTTACACCCATATTTTTAAACTCACCATTAGGAATGTAGGGTCGATTGCCGATTAACTGCTCATTTAATGGTGGTTTAAGAACTCGATTTGCTTTGACTTGAAATTCATATGCAATTTCAAAAGTATAATCCGGGTCACCTTGCCTTGGTAAATGGTCATTATAGTCTTCTTGGTCGATTGCGCTTTGCAAATCACAATCTAAATAAAGTTTATAAATCCCAATTGTATTTGTGCTAAATGTTGGGAAAGTAAGGTCTATTTTTTGTCCGGGTTGTAATGGTGAATATCTTGGGTCGTTGTTTGCATCGAAATGTAACGTACGATTGTAAACTTCAACTCCATTTGGATCAACAATTCTTGCGTAAGCATAAAATTCAGTTACATTGTTAAGACCTGTATTTTGGAATGTTCCAATGATCGAAATAGTTTGACCTCGCAAATATTTCATAAATCTTGGAGCGCCATTTGTTTTTGGAGAAACTACACCAGTAACTGAGAGGTCGTTATCCCAAGCAACGGTAAAGTTTGCGGTTGCTTCCGCAGGTGCTGCTGTTCCGCCAACTGTAACTTGAAGTTTATATTCACCACCACGATTTGAACGGAACCCTGCATTGGAGGTGGCAAATGTCCCGCGAGCCCTTTGAATATCATATTGGCGATAACCACCCATATTTATATCAATTGAGCCAGTAGATGGGTCAAGTCCTTCGTAAACCACATTTGTAGATGGCTTTGGTCCGGTAATTCGATAACGTAAAATGGCACCGCTGGGTTGTGGTGAACCCATACGAACCATTGGACGGGGATGACCAGCATCTCTTCCATCGTAATCTTCATTTGCACGAAGAATATCACCATCCGCTGGAAATGTGGCTTCGACATCGGGTTGGAAATCAATCACATAATCTTCCGCTTCGCCATATGCGTTATAATAGAAATAATATGGTGGATAGTCATAAACATAATACAAGTAACAACCAGAGCTTCCTGGACCTCCATAATGCCCCCACATATTGTGAGCTACACGAAGTCGGGTTTTCCCAACTTGCTGACTATTGGGGACATTAATAAGAAAAGGTCCATAAGTTCCTGTACAAGTGGACTGATTCCAATTGGATAATTGCAAAGTTTGAACACCAATAAACTCATTAGCATCGCTAAATCTACCATTCATATCCCAGTCGAGCCATGCAAGTCCGTAGCAATATGGATAGTATCTATTAGTCATATATTGGCAATAGAAGTAATAAGGCATGTAGAACGAGAAATAAAGCTCGTAGGATTTGCCAAGTTTAAGTTTGGCTTCTTGTCCTGTAAAAGTAAAGCAATTATCGGCGCCCGTCGTCCAGTCAAGAACCCAATTTCCAGAAGAAACCTCTTTGATTTTTACATTAATAATATACCCATAGTAGAGAACACCATAGCAATAGTAATAAGTATAAAAGTATCCCGAAGGAATTTCAGGTGGATAGACAGGACAATAATTTGATGGCTGCGAAGAAAGTCGAACTGGAGCGATTGCGAGCAGGAAGGCAAAAAGAAAACTTCCCGCAAAAGCTGTTAGTTTGGAAAACAATTTCATTGGAGAACCTCCAAAAAATGAAACATACACATTTTATTTAAATTTCTTTTTTTCATACTTTTTTCTCAAAATTCAAAAGCAAATATAAAGTCACAAAAAAAATTTTAAACCGAAAAAATGTAAATTTTTTTTCATATTGCAAAATATTTTATCTTTTTGTTAATAAAAGTGTGTAATTTTTTTCACACTGTTGAGCCTCCTTTACACTTATAATTTTATTATTACTTTTGTAATATTGTAAATTCGTAAACGAAGTTAAAAATTTCAGGAGCAAACTCTTTATGAACGTCAGGGTAATGAAAATTGGTGGGGCTATTCTCAAAGAAACCAATAGTTTTGATTTGGTGCGTAACATTGTTCAAAAGTATTGCTTTACTCCAACAGTCATTGTCTTTTCTGCTTTCTTGAATCTTTCGAGAAAATTAAGGGAAATCGCGTTGCTTTCCAGAAAAGAGGGTCAAAATCCCGCAACCAAAGAGTTCGGTTTACTTCAAACAAAATTAATAGAACTATCTACCTCTCTTATTAATTCAAAGAATTTACTCGAAGAAACTTTGAATGAATTAGAAGAACTTTTCAGCGAATTCGAAAAAATTCTCTTTGGGATTTCCGTAACAAAGGAACTTACAACAAGGACATTGGACAGGGTTCTTTCTTTTGGAGAATATTTTTCGACAGTTATACTTTCTGCTTATTTAAAACAACACGACATTGAAGCAGAATTTTGCGATGCAAAAAGGATAATCAAAACTGATAACAATTACGGAAACGCCAACCCCATCTACGAAATAACATACAAAGAAGTATATTCCCAAATTGTGCCTTTGCTGGAAAAATCCAAATTGGTTTTTATTCAAGGATTTATAGGAAGCACAATCGACGATATTATTACCACGATGGGTTTCGAAAGTTCGAACCTAACGGCTCTTCTTCTTTCTAACATTCTTGGAGCACAAGAGGTTATTTTTTGGACAGATGTCCAAGGAATTCGCTCCGCCGACCCTAAAATTGTTGAAACTACTAAGCTAATACGTGAACTTTCGTTCGACGACGCCCAATTGGCTTCTCTTAATGGATTGAAGCTAATACACCCAGCAATGATCGAATACTTTAGAATGAGACCAACTACTAAATACAATTACCGAAGCGCCTTTAATCCAGAGGATGGAGTTACACAAATTAAACCTTTTAGCGCAACTCGACCTAAAATGATTATAGTCTCTGAACCAATGTACTTTTTCGAAAACAAATTTTTGGGAAAGGAAAACTTATTTGATAAAATCAAATTTGAATTGCAAACCGCCGATTACAAATGTTTATCGGTAGAATCAATAGAACAACCTCGCAATGAAACAAATCTTATAAATATTATTACTCTTTTAAATTTTGAACCAAACGATATATCAGAAATAGTAAGGAAATATTACCAAGATTTTATAATTTCCTTAATTTTTAAAGAAAGCAAAGTTGTAAAGTTTGTAGTTAAAATAAATAAGGTAAACGAAATTGTGAATTTGATTCATAAGTTTGTTTAACAAATTAATAGTTTAAATAAATAAATCTTTTAATCGTTTTTTGGTTTTGCAAAAAAATTTATTTAAACAAAATGAAAATAACATTTCCAGATGGACAGATTAAAGAATTCCCCGAGGGTATAAAAGCCATAGAAATCGCCCGAGCGATATCGAACCAATTGGCAGAAGAAGCACTGGGGGCTTTTTTCAACGGAGAAAAAATTGACCTTTCCCGCCCAATTACCACCGACGGAACAATCCGTTTCGTCACTTTCGACGACCCAGAAGGCAAGGAAATCTATTGGCACTCTTCTGCCCATCTTATGGCTGAAGCAATTCAAGAACTTTATCCAGGTGTAAAGTTTGGTATTGGTCCAGCAATCGAATGGGGTTTCTACTACGATATAGCACTTCCCGATGGTCAAAAAATAACCAACGAAGACCTTCCAAAAATCGAGCAAAAAATGCTTGAACTTGCCCGTAGAAAAGCCGATTATGAAAGAATAGAAATTTCCTGGGAAGATGCAGTTGAACATTTTAAAAAAGTCGGCGATGAATACAAACTTGAATTGCTCGAAGGCTTAAGGGATGAAAAAATCACTTTTTACAAACAAGGAAACTTCATTGATCTTTGCCGGGGAACTCATATTCCCAATACAAGCAAAATAAAATATGTTAAACTTCTGAATGTAGCCGGAGCCTACTGGCGTGGCGATAGCAGCCGAAATATGATGACCAGGATATATGGAATTACTTTCCCCAAAAAATCAATGATGGACGAATATTTAAAGATGCTCGAAGAAGCTAAAAAAAGAGATCACAGGAAATTGGGGAAAGAACTCGAACTATTTCTTATTACCCCGGCTGTTGGCGGTGGTCTTCCAATTTGGCTGCCAAAAGGAGCAATAATAAGAAGGGTCCTCGAAGATTTTCTCCGTAAAGAACATTACCGCCGTGGGTATGTTGAAGTAATTACACCACATATTGGTAATCTGGAACTTTATAAAACTTCTGGACATTATCCATACTATAAAGACTCACAATACCCGCCAATGAAAGTCGAGGACGAAGAGTATATTCTAAAACCAATGAATTGTCCCCACCATCATCAAATTTACTTAAGTAAGCCACGAAGTTATAAAGATTTGCCCTTGCGACTATTCGAGTTTGGAACTGTTTATCGCTACGAACAATCAGGTGAATTAACTGGGCTTACTCGTGTTCGCGGCTTTACCCAAGACGACGCTCATATCTACTGCACGGTTGAACAATTAAAGGACGAAATAAAAGGCGTAGTCGATTTGATGCAATTTTTCTTCGGCTTATTTAAACTGGAATTTACCACCCGACTTTCATTCCGCGACGACGATACAAGCAAATACGGTGGTAACCTTGAACTCTGGGACCGAGCTCAAAAGGAAATTAAAGAAGTTGCCGACGAAATTAACCTTGAATATACCATTGCCGAAGGCGAAGCGGCTTTTTACGGACCAAAAATTGATTTCATTGTTAAAGATGCTATTGGAAGGAAATGGCAACTTGGTACCGTTCAGGTGGATTATGTTATGCCTGAACGCTTTCAGTTAGAATATATTGGAAGCGACAACCAACCTCACCGCCCAGTAATTATTCATCGGGCACCCGCAGGCTCTTTGGAACGATTCCTTTCTATTTTGATTGAACACTTTGCTGGAAACTTCCCATTTTGGATTTCGCCTATTCAAGCATCAATCTTGCCAATAGGTGAAAATCATCATAATTATGCCCAAGAAATAGCAGCAAAACTGGAATCTGCGGGCTTCCGTGTAAATCTCGACCTCCGGAACGAAAGAATCAACAAAAAAATTGCTGAAACCGAAACCCAAAAAATACCATTTGCTCTGATAATCGGGAATAAAGAAGTAGAAAGCAACACGGTTTCTGTTCGCCGCCACACAAAAGGCGACCTTGGAAGCAAAACAATTGAGCAACTCGTTGAAATGTTCAACGATCTAAACCGTCCCGGAGTGGTCGAGTGATTACAATGAAACGGACCATCGTTTTCCTCATTGAATACGATGGGACAAACTATTCGGGCTGGCAACGGCAGAAAAATTCTAATTCAATTCAAGAAACAATTGAAAAATCTATTGAAATAATAACACGTAGAAAAGTATTTGTAATTGGCGCTGGTCGCACCGACGCAGGTGTCCACGCTCTTGGTCAAGTTGCACATTGCCGAATTGATGAAGATTTTCCTATACCCGAAAAAAAAATTCTTTCTGCCTTCAACTCGGTTTTGCCACCAGACATCCAAATACTCGATGCCAAAATAATTGAATCTAATTTCCATGCAACTAAAGATGCAATAGCTCGGGAATATGCATACGTTGTTTCTACAAATAAACACGTATTCAATCGGAACTATTCTTTGTATGTCCCTTTTGAATTAAATTTAGAAATACTAAACTCTTGCGCCTCTATTTTCTTGGGAGAACACGACTTCCAGCCTTTTGCCAAAAAAAATCCCTCAACCAAAATTTACATCTGCAACGTCGAAGAAAGTTATTGGGAAAAACATAGTAATTCAATTTTCATTTATAATATTAAAGCAAACAGATTTGTATATGGTTTAGTTCGTTCATTGGTAGGAGTTATGATTGATGTTGCACGCGGACGACGGACTATAAATGAAGTTCAAATTGCAATAGAAACTGGAAGTAAGAATTTTCCTTCGCCACTTGCTCAACCCAAAGGTTTATTTTTAAAAAAAATCTATTATCCTGAAGAAAAAAATTTTTTTAAAAAAAATTTTGATTTTTCGAAAATATTATTAATTTAGTGTGCACTTTTTTTACAGTGTAATTTTTTTAAACAATATAAAGGGAACTTATGCTAGCATTAATACCAGGGATAATTGTTGGGATTATACTCGCTTTGCCACCTGGTCCAGCAGCCCTTACTGCAATCAAATTAGGTCTTAGCAATAGTTCCCGCCACGGATTCCTTTCTGGTCTTGGAACCGCAATTATTGATTTTTTCTATTGTCTAGTTGCTATTATTGCAACTTCAGCTCTGATCAATTGGGCAAGTGAATTTTCCGACCACCATCCACTCATCACAATTTCAGTTCAATTGGTCATCGTATTTATGATAATTTACATTGGGATACTGCATTTGAAAGCAAAAAAAACTGCTCCGAATAAAAATGATGAAGATAAGTTTTCCTTTATCGAAAAGCTCTACGAAAGAGGTCCTTTCTTTGTTGGTGTTGGAATTGCACTAACAAACATAATCAACCCAACATTTCTACCTTCGCTTGGTTATGTTGCCCTTAATGTTCAAAAATTGGGTTTCGTTGAAAGCACAATTTTGAGCAATTTCGCTTTCGCTTTAGGTTTCGGAATTGGAAATTTCTTATGGCTAATGTTTCTTGTTAAAATTTTCGTTTCTTTCAAAAGTTATATGCCCGAAACATTCATTCAAAAAATCCATAAGTTCGCTGGCTTAACTTTAATTGGATTTGGAACCTTCCTCGGCTATCGAGTTCTTGAACTTGCTAAATGGAGCGAAATCACTCGTTTTATCTTCCCTTTTTAATCTTAAAACCACTTTCCCTCTACAAAAAATTTTTCTTTATTCCCACAATCTCTTCTTTAAAAATTTTAATTTTATTTTTTTATTTTGCATTTCTATCAATTTTTAAAAAAATGTGAAAAGCAAAGATTACGAAAGTTTGCCAAATTTAGTTAATTCAATTTGCAAATATTATTCCAATAAAAAAACTGCTTTCAAATACAAAACGAACGGCGATTGGAATGAACTTAACTACTTAGAATTTTGGGAAAAAATCGAAAATTTTGCCCTTGGACTTCTATCTCTTGGTTTCAAGTCTAACGACCGAATTGCTTTAATTTCTGAAAACCGAATTGACTGGTTAATTTCCGACGTTGGGATTTCTGCTATAGGGGCAATTACGGTTCCAATTTTCCCAACTACGACTGCTAAACAAATAGAATACATCCTTAACGATTGTAATGCCTATGGTATTATTGTTTCCAATCAATTTCAATTAAACAAAATTTACCAAATACATAGCAATATTCCTTCTCTCCGCCACTTTATTACTTTCGAAAATTTTTTCGAGGAAAAATCTGACCTATCCATTAAATCTTTCCAAGAAGTTATTTCAATTGGCTCAACATCCAGAGGAAAAGATAAACGAAGAGAAATAATTCTTAACGAAATTAGTAAAATCAAGGCCGACGACATCAGTATGATAATTTATACGAGCGGAACTACAGGAAATCCAAAAGGTGTAGTTTTAACACACAAAAACATTGTTTCGAATATTGTTGCCTCTGCAAATACAATCAATTTTGGAGAAACAGATATATTCCTTTCCTATCTACCTTGGTGCCATGCATATGAACATACTGTTTTATACGCTGCCTTTTCTCGCGGTTCGACGATTGCAATTGCAGAATCAATAGATACAATTAGTTCAAATATTAAAGAAATCAAACCAACACTGATGACCACAGTTCCCCGACTCCTCGAGCTTATAAAGAAAAGGATTTACTCGCAAATTTCAAAAGAATCAAATTTGAAAAAAAAGATATTCGATTGGGCACTGAAAACTGGCAAAAATTATGTAGATGAAAAAATTGCTGGAAAAATTTCCTTCGCAACTCGCAAAAAATATGAATTAGCAAACAAACTTGTTTTTTCTAAAATTCGCCAAAAATTAGGTGTCGAAGATATTCGATTTGTTTCCGGTGGTGCTCCTTTGCATCCAGAAGTAAATTATTTTTTCTGGGCTTTGGGATACAAAGTTTACGAAGGTTACGGCCTTACCGAAGCCTCCCCTGTTGTTTCCGTTACCCGCGAGGACGATGTCGAAATTGGAACAGTTGGAAAGCCATTGGAAAATGTTGAGATTAAAATTGCCGAAGACGGAGAAATTCTTGTCCGTGGACCTAATGTAATGCGCGGCTACTGGAACGACACCAACTCTACCGAAGAAGCTATCGACGAAGATGGTTGGCTTTATACAGGTGACATTGGTTATATTACCAAAAGAGGAAATCTTAAAATAACTGATAGGAAAAAATACATTTTCGTTAATAGTGGCGGAAAAAATATTTCACCACAAGCAATTGAAAACATACTTAACCAAAGTCAATACATTGACCAGTGCATAATTATTGGTGATAACCGAGAGTACAATACTGCATTAATTTTACCTAACTTCGATGAATTAAAAAAATTAGCCGAGGCAATTGGAATTGAATATTCCAATATTTCCGAATTAACTTCAAACGAAAAAATTATTAAAATAATTAAAAATGATATCGACAGACTACAGAAGGATTTATCTAAATTTGAAAGAGTTAGAAAATTTGCACTGCTTACCGAAACATTTTCCATCGATAATGGTGAAATAAGTCCTAAACTTAGCATTAGAAGGCACGTTGTAGAAAAAAAATTCGCAGATTTAATCGAACAAATGTACAAGTTTGATGAAATCAAATGAAATTTGAAACAATAGTTATTAAAATAAGTTATTTATTTATTAATTTTTTTTAAATTGAAAATAATTTTGAAATATTTGGAGGAAATATGAAAAGTAAATTCTTCACTCTTTGGATTTTATTTGGTATCCTCTTAGTTAATGTCTATCATTCACTTTCATTTACAAATGGATACTACATTCCTAACTACGGACAATGGGAAAACAGAATTCTATTTGTTTCGCAAAATTCTGGATACAATTTATTTGTTACCAACGATGGTCTTAATTTCGACTATTATAAGCTTGAACAAAATGGTCCAATTGTTACAAAGCAAGGACACCTTGTAAAGCTCGAGATTTCCGGTGCAGCACTTAATAATTATTCTTTTTCATTCCCTAGCACTTGGAAACTTGCCTATTTAAAAGGGAACTACCCAAATAAATGGGTTCGCGACATTTGTGGTTATAAAGAAATAATATTTAACAACATTTACCCCAACATCGATTTTAAAATTAAATTTCAAGACAATAATCCCCGCTATGATTTTATAGTTAAGCCAGGTGGAAATCCAAACAACATTATAATTAAGTTCGACGGTGCAAAAGATGTTCAAACTGATGGCAAATCAATTCGATTTTTCACTCGGTTCGGGGAAATTATTAACGGGAATTTGTTTGCTTTCCAAAATGAAAATGAAATACCAGCTGAAGTCCAATGCAAATTCAAACAAGTAGGAGAAAATCGTTTTTCATTCGAAATTGGAAAATACGATGAAACCAAAGATTTAATTATCGACCCCATTGTTATGATGAGTTATCTTGGTGGTAGCAATAACGAACAAATCGTTGAGATGAAAGAAATTTCAACTGGCATCCTACTTGCAGCAGGTTGGACTGAATCCCCTAATTTCCCAATAACCACTGGCGCCTACGACGATAACTACAATGACCTTCGCGATGTATTTATTTGTAAATTAAATGTCCAAAATGCAAAACGAGAGCTTCTTTATTGTACTTTCCTCGGTGGCGGTGGAACAGACTATCCAGTTGGAATGTCCATTGATGACCAAAACAATGTTTACATAGGTGGAACAACAAATTCTACTGACTTCCCATTACATAATTCACTAACTCAATCCATCAATGGATTATATGATATTTTCCTAACTAAATTTACACCAGATTTGAAAAATCTGGTTTATTCAACTTATGGAGGCGGTAACAAAGATGACATTGCTGTTGGTGCACAACTTGCTCCCGATAAGGGATTTATAGTATCTGGCTATACCGAATCTACGAACCTCCCGGTAACTGGTGGGGCTTATCAAACCAAACTAAAAGGGAGAAAAGATATTTTCGTATTCAAAGTCTCATCTTCTGGTCAACTTATCGATTATTGCACATACATTGGTGGGGGCGACGACGATATTCCCTATGCAATGGCAGTTTCTGAAACTGGAAACATTTTCCTTACCGGAACAACCAAGTCCGGTGATTTTCCAATGGTACCTTATCGCACAGGTCCTTGGGGAACAATACTCGATGAACCATATGATAGAACATTCAATGGAGGATGGGACGCATTTTGTATTAAGATTCTTGGCGAAGGAAAACTTGATTTTTCCACATACTTTGGGGGAACCGCCGATGATATTGGTTTAGCTGTAACTTATACTTCAGACCAAAAAATTATCTTCTCTGGCATAACCTACAAAGAAACTACTAATCCATCTTTCCCAATTTCTCAGAATGCATTTCAAAATACACATAAAGGGAACGTCGAAACTTTTGTTGCTTCATTATCAAATATTATTGAATCTCGCGACCAATGGGGTAATACAAGAAGACGCCAAGATTTGCTCTTTTCCACCTATTTAGGCGGCTCTGGCAACGATTATCCAAAAGCTTTAAGTCTATACGGCAATTTTATTCACATCCTTGGTACAACTAATTCGACAAATTTCCCAATTGTAAACAATCCCACTGGCAAAAAAATTGGGAAATATGATATTTACTATGTCCAAATGACAACCGACGGTAGCAGTGTTTCATACAGCGATATATATGGAACTTTGGACGACGATAGTGCCTCCGCAATGATTTTGACTTCTGTTGGTGATTATTATATTGCTGGGGTTACAAATTCCAAGAACTTAACCCAAATAAACCCAATTGTGGGAAGTGGCTATTCCGGCGGTAATGATATTCTACTCCTTAAATATTCAAGTGGTGACCTTAAAATTGATTATCCTGTTGGAAATGAAAAAATCTGTCCAAATTCAAACATAAATATAAAATGGTCTTCCGAAACATTTACCGCAACCGACACCTTTAATGTTGATTTTAAAACAAACCTTAACCCAGAATGGTCCGAACTTGCCTCGAATGTAAAAGGCTTTAGTTATAACTGGTTCATTCCCCCTACTTTCTTCGCCGATAGTGTTTGGATAAGGATTTCTCATAAACGAGGCGTTGTTGCAACTTCAACAATTCCATTTAGGGTCTACGAATTGCCGTCAATTCTTGAATCGAAGAGTATCCCCGAAAATCCAAAGGTCTGCGAAGGTGATTCGGTCATTCTTGCTGTAAGAGCAATAGGCTCTAAAATTAAATATCAATGGTTATTCAATGGGTCTGAAATTCAAGGAGCTACCGACTCAATTTATGTCATCCGAAATATCGACCAAAGCAAAAAAGGTAAATATAAAGCTATTGTATCTGGACCTTGCCCAGTAACTGTTGAAACTCCAGAATTTAATGTTGATTTTGTCCCATCCACAAAAATTCTTGCTCACTCATCCGACACAACAGTAAAGAAAGGCGAAAATTTATCACTTTATGCAACTGCCAAAGGCGAAGATTTAAAATATCAATGGTATAAGGATGAACAGAAAATTCTTGGTGCAACAGAAAACATTTATTCGGTTTCCAACGTTTCGATATTGGATGCTGGGCAATATATGTGCAAAATCACTGGGACTTGTGGAACAGATTCCACCCCCGAAATCAATGTTACAATCGACACTGTAATCGTTGGTGTTGAAGATCAAGTGCAAAATGGTTACAGGTTCTATCTTTTAAATGATATTCTCACAATAGAAATTCCTATAAATAAGTCGCAGCAAATACATTCTGTTTCATTGTATAATTCACTTGGACAAATGCTTAATCCAGCATTTTACGAGCTCGAAACACAGAACAATAGAATCGTATTGAACCTTTCAGCATTACCCACAGGAATTTATTTTGTCGAAGTCAATGATGGAAATAAAACGATTAGAATACCAATATCACTGGTTAGATAAAGAAAAGACAATAGTTTAACATTTAAAACAATAGTTGCTTCTTTTTTAAAAATCCTTTTACCTTTTATTCAGGCTTGTAGATATATATTTTACCATTTATGGGTTGTGGTGTAGTTGCCGTTTGAAATTAGGCAGCTTTTTTAGCAATGATGCTGTCGAATTTCTAACAAAAGAATGCCTTACGAAAATTCGCCTTCAAAAATTAAAGGAGAAAAAGATTCAACAATGAAATACGAATATATTGTAATATTAAAGAAATCTCAAGAGTAATCAATGTAAAGCAATATTACCCTCCAAAGTAAAAGAAATTTGATTTAAAAATTCCTTTTATTCTAAATTGTCAAGTGTTCTTATGCCAATCAAAACTGCTCCGTCGAGCGGTGTTCCTTGTGGCAGAACAATATTAAACCTTTTGTCCTTGCGTATTTCTTCTTCAAGTTTCCTACCCAAAAGGCTTTTGGATTCAACAATTCCACCAAGCAGAGCAACATCAATTTTCGAGGATTTGAAATAAGGGAACAAAGCATTAAGCAATTCCACCAAATGAAGCGATGATCGATTAATAATATCTAAACAAACCTCATCTCCAAGTTCAGCACAACGCATTACAGTTGGTGTAAGCATTTGGTACTCAAAAGTTCGCTCTGCATAGGCTTTGACTATGGTTCTTGGATTATTTATGTCTATTAAAGGATTAAAATCGGCTAACATTTGTGTTAACATTGTGGGTTTGCCTCTTCCATCCAACGCTCGAACAACCGCAGTCAGTCCCTCGCGTCCAATCCATGCACCACTTCCTTCATCATCGAGTTCAATTCCCCACCCACCGCAACGAACAAACTTATCTTTACCTATTTTACCAATGGCAATAGAACCAGTTCCGACGATAAGAACGATTCCATTCCTCCCGGCAAAAGCACCTTCAATAGCAATTTCGGCATCGCTTGTTATAATTACATCATTCAAGGGAATGTTTTGGGTTCGTGCAAGGGTTTTTAGCAAATGTGTCGAACGTTGCTTTTCTTCGTCGAGCCAAACACCAGCAAGCCCTGCAACAACAACATCGATCTCGCTTGTGTCCAGCTCGGCTTGGTCGCATAGGTCTGTAATTATTGTTAATAATCTTTCGCAAGATTCACCAACACCAACGGAACCAACTCGAGTCGTTCCCGCAGTTGTTTGCGATAGAATTTCATCGCCTCGCTTCAAAATTGCCCGTGTTCGCGTCCCCCCCCCATCAATACCGATTATCGTATACTCATATCTGTTTTGCATAAAATTATTAGTTTGTCAACAAACTTATTGATATTGGCAAAATTTATGCCAATAAAATGCAAAATTAAAAACTTGTAGGGCTTTGATCATCTTTTAATTATTTTTGCATTTTTATATTTGCTTTATGCTTATATATAAATATGTTTTAAAACAATTTCTTCAAGTCTTATTTTTCGCACTTGTTGCGTTAACTATCATTTTTATTATTGTCAATATGATAGAAAATCTGGATGATTTTATTGACAACAATGCAACAAAAGAAATTATTTTTAGATACTACATTTTTTTTACACCCGAAGTAATCAAACTTGTAACTCCTATTTCAGTTCTTGTTGGTATCCTTTTTTCGCTTGGAATGATGTCCTCGCTCAACGAAATTATGGCAATGAAATCTGGTGGTTTAAGCCTTTACCAACTTATCTTTCCTTTTTTCTTAATGAATTTGGCTTTAAGCTTCGCTCTTTTGTACTTTAATGGTTGGATTGTTCCACGCTCGAACGAAAAAAAATTCATTATAGAAAAAAAATATCTTAAAAAAGAAATTGGAACAACTTCTATATATAACTTTTTCTTCAGGGATAATCCGGTTCGTAATGTTTCTTTCCAGTATTACGACCCCGAGGAACTGAAGGGACAATACCTTTTTGCCGAGGAATTCTCGTCCCCTTCGAAACCAAGAATTATACGAAGAATTGAAGCAAAAAACTTCCGCTGGGATTCCACCCACAATAAGTGGATCTTCTACGAAGTTTTGATCAGAGACTTTAGCTCTATTAGCCCTAAAATTTATATTTATGATTCACTTTCTTTCAGATTGCGGATAAATCACAACGAACTTTTAAAATTGCAAAAAAAAGTCGAAGAAATGACCTTCGATGAACTTCGTGAATACCTTGACTTGCTTTCGAAAGGTGGGAAAGATGTTCGACGCCAAATGATTCGCTATTATTCCAATTATGCATTTCCATTTTCCTGTACAATCCTTGTCCTTTTTGCAGTTCCGTTCGCATCAATAAAAAGGCGTGGTGGTATCGCCTTGCAAATTGCTTCTGCAATGACTTTTTCCTTTCTATACCTTTTCTTTACCGAAATCGGGCAGATTCTTGTTTATACCACCACCCTACATCCAGCATTCGGTGGTTGGATTGCAAACATCGTTTTCGCCCTATTTGGATTCTTTGTTTTAATAAAGGTTAGGAAATGAAATTGAATATGTTCTACATCCTTCTGCTTTTATTGTTGTTAAATTCAAATAATTCTCGGGCTCAAGAAACTTCCAATCAAGATTTATTCAAAAATATTATTAAAGATGTATATAAACAAAACTTACAAACAGAACCAATAGGAAACTTGCTTTGCATTGTTGGTCAAAGATTTATTGATTACCCATACAAAAGTGGAACGCTTGAGGTTGATGAGACTGAGCATTGCATTGTTACATTTTCGGGTTTCGACTGCGTTACTTTCTTCGAAGTTTCGCTTGGAATTTCAAGAATAATTAAGAAGTGCAAAACAGAGTTCAACGACTTATTATTTGAAGTCCAATATACACGCTACCGACGAGGTAATTTATTGGACTACACATCGCGCTTGCACTATTCTGCTGAATGGATTCAAGATAATATCGAAAAAGGTGTTATCCGCGATAAAACAAAAGAACTTGGTGGAATACCTATCAAATTTAATCTAAACTATATGTCCAATCATCCAGATTCTTACATTGGTTTAAAAAATCATCCTGACCAGGTTGAAAAAATAAAGCAAATTGAAAAAAAGATTTCAACTTTGACATTCTATTACATTCCAACCGAGCAGATTTCCAAAATTGAAAATACAATACTATCGGGCGACATAATATTTTTTGTGCTCGATTCTAACGGATTAGATTATAGCCACGTGGGGATTTGCTGTCGAGTTGCAGCAAAATCTCGACTCTTGCATGCTTCATCGAAAGCAAAAAAAGTAATTCTGGACAAAACAATTTCGGAATATTGCAAAGAACATAAAAAAATAAAAGGAATTACAATTGTTGAACCTTTGGAGCCAACAAAAAATACTGGGGATAAATGAAAAAATTGAAAGTTCACCATTGGATATTAATTGCCTTCGCCTTGGGCATTATCTTTGGCATTATTTTTAAAAAAAATGAAAACAGAATTCAAATTTATTACGGCAAAGAAAAAGTTAAAAGGGAAAATATACTTTTTGGTGGAAAAACTGAACTTATTGTCCAGACCCAGGACAAAACCGACACTGTAGGATTCCAAAATGTCTGGAAATTTTTGAAATTTTTCGAAAAAAACAAAGAAAATATTCTGAAAGCAACAATCAATGGGAAAGATTTTTCAGAAATTCAAGAAATAAAATCAGCCGAATCCCCAATTAAGTTTCTTTCCACTTTTGGAACCCTATTCCTTCGATTGCTTAGTTTTCTTGCCATACCTTTGGTTATTGCATCTATGATTGTTGGAGTGGCAAGTTTAGGAAACATTAAAACACTTGGAAGAATTGGCTTTCGCGCAATTCTTTACTTTTTCATTACTACTTGCATTGCTTCCCTAATAGGAATTGTAATTGCAATAACAATCCGACCTGGCGAAAAAATTTCATCGGAAGCAGAGGCACAAATCGAAGAAATAAACAAAGAAAATATTGAAGAAAAAATCCAAGCAAAAGGACAATTGGATATTCTTGATTTTCTTGTAAACATTGTTCCGTCAAATCCATTTAAAGCAATAAGCAATGGCGAAATGCTCCAGATAATCTTTTTTGCTATATTTTTTGGGATAGGATTAACTTTGGTTGAACCTTCGAAGCGTAAATTGGTTATTTCATTTTTCGAAACAATTTCGGACGCCTTCATTCTAATGGTTAAATTTGTGCTTTGGGTTGCCCCAATTGGTGTTTTTGCCTTAATTGCCGTCACTGTATCCGATTTTGGTATACCAATCCTTTCCACTCTTGGCTATTATATGTTCAGCGTTATTCTTGGGCTTGCCATTCAATTTGTTTTTGTGTATTCATTCCTAATCTGGCTGATAACTAAGAGAAATCCTTTAGATTTCTACTATGGTATGCGCGAAGCATTTATCGTTGCATTCACCACAAGTTCCAGTGCTGCAACTTTACCAGTAACTTTTAGATGTGTTGAAGAAAACTTAAATGTTCCAACCCACATTGCAAGTTTCGTCTTACCATTGGGTGCAACTGTAAATATGAATGGAACATCGCTTTACCAAGCAGTTGCAGCAATTTTCATTGCACAATTCTATGGCATGGATTTAAGTCTTTGGCAAATCGGTGTAATTCTTTTAACTTCAATGCTTTCAGCAGTAGGAACAGCACCTGTGCCAGGGGTGGGAATTATTATATTGATTATGGTCTTGCAATCGGTTGGAATTCCTGCCCAAGGAATAGGACTAATCCTTGGTGTCGATAGAATTTTGGATATGCTTCGAACAATTCCAAATATTACTGGTGACGCAGCGGTTAGTTTAATTGTCTGGAATTTGGAAAATAGAAAAGCAAATAAAAAACAATAGATTTCGTAATTCTTTTTTTGTTAATCATTTTTGTTAAAAGTGAAAGAAGCACAAAAATTAATCGAGATTTTGAATCCTTTAAAAATCGAAGGAAGCGTCGAAGGAAATGTTTCTTCAATCTGTTACAACTCAAACATATGCGAACCTTATTCGATGTTTTTTGCTATTCTTGGAAATACAACCGATGGACATCTTTTCATTGACAATGCAATTGAAAAAGGAGCAAGATACTGCGTATGCGAACGAATGCCCGAAAATATTAGAAACGATTGCACATATATTGTTGTTCAGGATAGTCGTAAAGCTCTTGCAATTGCTTCGAATTATTGGTTTGGTTTCCCAACAAATGATTTAACCGTTTTCGGAGTTACTGGAACAAATGGTAAAACTACAATTACTTACCTTTTACAAGCTATAATGGAGCGTGCAGGTAAAAAAAGCGCCGTAATTGGAACAATTGGTGTTTATGCCGAAAACTACTCTAAAAATTTAAAAAATACAACCCCCGAAAGTTTCGAACTGTTCAAAATTTTTCGGGAACTAAAAAATTTAGGTGTTGAATTTGTTGCAATGGAAGTATCGTCGCATTCGTTGGTTCAAAACAGAGTTTTTGGTATCGACTTCGATGGAGCAATTTTCACAAACCTTACCCGTGACCATCTTGATTACCACAAAGATATGGACGACTATGCCAAAGCAAAAAGTATTTTGTTCAAGTCTTTAAAACCCGAGTCTTTTACTGTTGTTTTTGCCGATAATCCTCATGCAATGAAAGTTGTTTCACAATCCAATTCAAAATATAAATATTTTATTAGTCGAAGTCCTAATTATGATATCCAAATAACAAATGAAGAGCTCACTTTTGACGAAAGTAAATTCGAGCTTATTTTTAAGGGAAAAATAGGCTATGTTGAACAATTAAGAATAAAAACGAAACTGACTGGAAGTTTTAATGTTGAAAATTGTTCCCTTGCCGCTGTAAGTTCACTCCTAATTGGCGCAAAGCCAGAAGAAATTCAAAAAGCACTCGAAGATTTTGCTGGAGTTCCAGGTAGAATGCAGAAAATAAAACTAAAAAATGGGGCTATTGGTATTGTTGATTATGCCCATACCCCCGATGCACTTGAAAAGGCACTTTCAAGCTGTCGCCAAATTTTGCAAAAATCCTTACACAATGGAAGACTGATATGTGTTTTTGGTTGCGGTGGTGAACGAGATACAGCAAAGCGACCAATTATGGGAAAGATTGCTTCCGAACTCGCCGATTATGTTGTAATCACCAACGACAACCCACGAAAGGAAAATCCTGTTAAAATTATTAATCAAATCTATGCTGGAATTAGCAACGAGGGCAAAAAAAAAGTGATACAAATTAGCAATCGCGACGAAGCAATAGAATATGCCTATAGAATGAGTAGACCCGGTGATATTATCCTTGTTGCTGGCAAGGGGCACGAAGATTACCAAATCATCGGCGATGTTAAATATCATTTCTGTGATATTGAACAATTACAAAAGTTGGGTGTTGAAGGACAATGAAAAAGAAATTCACCGAAGAGGAACTGCATCCAAAACATCCTGTAAAAGCATACGATAATAGAGTTTTTATTCATAGCAACGAGGGTAGAATAATTAGAATCGTAGCAGAATACCTTTATCCCGAACAACATTTCAAAAAACACGGTATTAAGAAAACAATAATCTTTTTCGGGTCAGCAAGAATTAAACCAAAAGAAGAATATTTAAAAGAAATTAGCGAATTGGAATCTAAATTGAATATAGTTTCCGAGCGGGATAGAAAAAGAATTAAAAATAAAATCGAAGAACTGGAAAAGCGAATCGAAGGTATTTCACGGTATTACGACGAAGCATATAAACTTGCAAAAATGATTGCCGAATGGGGCCAAAAGCTTCCTCCAAAAAACCGATTTTATGTTTGCACCGGGGGTGGGCCGGGAATAATGGAAGCTGCGAATCGTGGTGCCCACGATGCAGGAATGAAAACCATTGGGTTGAATATTAGTTTGCCTTTCGAACAAAAACCGAATGACTTTATCTCGCCTGAACTTAACTTTGAGTTCCATTATTTCTTTATGAGAAAATTCTGGTTGGTTTATCCTGCTCAAGCTTTGATTGTTTTCCCCGGTGGATATGGTACAATCGACGAAATGATGGAAATTCTAACTCTGCGTCAGACTGGAAAAATGAAAAAACCCAGGCTGATTATTCTTTACTCGAGCCAATACTGGAAAAAAGTGATAAATTTCGATTATTTAATCGAAATGGGTATGATTGGCAAAAACGATACAAAAATATTCGATTTTGCCGATTCCCCTGAACAAGCCTTCGAAATTCTAGTAAAAAAATTAAAGCTGGAACAAAAGTAATAAATAAATGTTCTGGTTTTAGTAACTAACTCACGACCTTTTTAAATAATAAAAAATTATTTTCTTTTTGAACGGTAATTAATAAATATCCCGAGAACAATTAAAAGAATAGAAAAAATATTCGTAAGCAAAGAAAGTGTTTTACCACGTTCAAAGCCTGGTGATGTAAACTTCATCTCTAAAGTATGATTACCCGCAGGAACAACAACAGAACGAAAAGCGTAATTAGCCTTGATGATCTCAACCTCCTTGCCGTCTATATATGCTTTCCAATAGGGATAATAGATTTCCGAAATAAATAACAATGAGATTGTGTTTGTCGAAACTGAAAATTTTAAATACTCGTTCTTCTTTTCCAAAATCCTAACAGAAGCAGTTGTGTCGGGAATACCGAGTTGCACTTTTAGCGGCTTTTCAACGAAAACTGTGTCGGTTGGATTAAAATCTCCCCGCTTCAAATGATATAAAATATCGAGTGGTTTTTCAACAACAACATGCTTCACGAAGAAAGCACGAGGAAGATAGCTGAAGTTAGGATAAATGAAAGCGGAACCATCGGGGGATTGGTAAATTGGTTCAACCCCTTCAAGCTTCCGAGAGAAAATCAGATATTTGACGTTCAATAAATTCCAAAGGAATGGATTGTAGAGTTGCGAGGTAGAACCTTCCATTCCTTCCATATTAGCAACATCGAGTAAATCTTGGTAAACACGAAGTTTTGCAGCGTGGTAACCATTTATGTTTTCCACAAGGTAATATGCAGTCAAATTAGCTGGATTTACCGAAAAATCAGCGATTCTGAAAATACCAGTGTCTTTCTTTATAGCATCGTAAATATTTCTTCTTGCTTCGAATGCCTCTGTTGGAGAACCTTCCTTTGCATAATCCATTCGTTCGGAATCAATGCGGAAGAGGTCAATTACAGTTAAAATTCCCAAAACGGTCAACACTGTAACAAATTGCAATTTACTGGTAATGTAAAGAAGGGAAAAGATACCGAAAGCAAGCAAAAAGATAGCATTTACATAAAAATCTTGAATTGTTTTACTCCAAACAAATTCTTGTAGTTCGTTTACGACTTCGGGACCATAACTTCTTGCATATTGCTGGAAAATTTCTGAACCACCTACAGCAGAAATATATGTAGACTTCATAAATGCGGAGAAAAAGAATGCAATAACAAGAAATGCTAAAGGTAAAACCACCAACAAAGTATTTGCTTGTTTGCTTGGTTTTTCTTTCAAACTTTTTAATGCCAAAAAACCATAAGCGGAAAGTATGGGAACAACAAAATGCACAAGAACCAATGCCATCGAAGGGGCACGAAACTTACTAAACGACGGAAAGTAATTGTAAAATAAGTTATAAAGAAATGGTAAGTTTTTTCCAAAAGAAAGAAACAACCCAAACAAAAAAATTAGAAAAAGTGCTTGAACAAATGTATCTTTTTTGAAATAGAAAAGCCCAAGAATTGCAAGTCCAAGAACAATAATCCCCATATATGGCGGAGAATCTTCCGATTCTTTTGTTCCCCAATATGTCGAGGCTTTTCCTTCCCGAAAATCGCGAATTCCAAAACCAAAATAACTTGGAATAATCAATGTAACAAGTTCTTTGGGGTGATACGACCACATTGTTGCATAATCATAGTCGCTAATATTAGCTTTCTGATTTTTATCGCTATGAATTTTAGTTATCGGAGCAGAACCTCGGACAGAATATGGTGCATACTCAAGAGTTGCAAAATACCTATCGGAAGACATAAAAAACGAAATAGCCAAAGCAACAGCGACAAGGATAACAGAACGCAATTTCCACCAGATTTTCTCTTTTTTAATAATACCAACAATAAAGTCATAAATCAGGTAGACTCCGATCGCAAGACCACCATAAAATATCATTTGCAAGTGATTTCCAATAAACATAAAGGCAAAAACAACAATCAAGAGAGCGAAATCGAGCAAATTTAGTTTTTGTTTTAACTTCTCAATAAACAAGAATGCATAAGGAAACATAGCCACAACGATTGGTTTCGTGTTGTGTCCAATCATCACCCAAGTAATCACATAAGTCGAGAAAATAGCAGCAAAAGCAGAAAAAAGAGCAACAATTTTATCGAATTGCTTATATCGGAGCAACCAATAAACACCGAAACCATAAATCAAATAGAAAAAAAGAACTCTGGCAACATCGCTACCAAAAATTCCACCGAAACCAACTGAAATATTTGTAAATATCTGGGAAATTATGTCCCAAGAACGATTCCCTGTTACCAACAACGAAGCATAGGCAGGCATACCACTAAAAATCAAAGGAATCCATAATGGGAAACTCCCACTACGATTTGCTTGTTCAACAAAAGGACGAAAAGACCACGAAGAAAGATTATCGAAATCAATGAAGCCCGCCCCTTGAATAGCTCCCCAGAAAAAAGAAAATAGCAAAACCGCAAGAATAATTAATGCAAGAATATCCTGTAACTTTGGTGGAATTATCTCTCTCTTCTGCTGTTTAACTTTTGTAACATTTTTTCCCATTAATTCCTCAAATTTTGTCAAATATTTTAAATATTTTTGCAAAATATAATTTTTTTTTGAAAGTATTGTTATGACAAACAGAAGACCAAAAATCGTTTTTATGGGAAACGCTGAATTTTCTGTTCCTGCTTTGGAACTCCTTCATAAAGAGTTTGGTATTTGCTTTGTAGTTACCAATCCCAACAAACCTGCAGGAAGAGGGAAAAAACCAACACCAACACCAGTCAAAACCAAAGCGACCGAATTAAATATTCCAGTTATTTGTCCCGAAAAATTAAAGGACCCTGAATTAATAAAGCTGTTAGATGAAATTTCACCAGATATAATTGTTGTTATCGCTTTCAAAATTCTTCCCCGCGAAGTTTTTACGAAAGCACGCATTGCAAGTTTCAATGTTCACCCAAGTTTACTACCAAAATACAGAGGTCCAGCACCAATAAACTGGACTATAATCAACGGAGACAATGAAACAGGGCTGACAACATTCATTTTACAAGAAGAAGTAGATGCTGGTAATATTATTTTGCAGTGGAAATACTCAATACCCGATTGTTTTACGGCTGGCGACCTTCACGACTTTCTTGCACCGAAAGCAGGGGAAATTGCAGTTGAAACCTGCAAAATCCTATTAAGTGGTAATTACCAACTTAAAAAGCAAGTGGATAACCTAGCAACAAAAGCACCAAAAATCTTCCCCGAGCAATGCGAAATTCAGTGGAACAAAAGTGCAAAAGAACTTAAGAATTTTATTCATGGTGTTTCACCTTCCCCCGGAGCTTGGACAATTTTGGATGGCAAACGATTTAAAATTTACCGTTGCGAATATAAAGAAGAAAACCACAATTACGAGTTAGGAAAAGTAATTATCTCAAGAAATGATATGCTATTTTCTTGCATTGATGGTTTTATTCTACCCAAAGAAGTGCAAATCGAAGGTAGAAAGAAGATGCAAATCGACGAATTCCTACGTGGCTATCGTTTGGGTTGCTGAAGTTCTTTTTTCTTTGCTTCGATTAAATCATTGACGGCTGCTTTTCGAACAGAGTCGATAAGTTCAGCAAATCTTTTTGAGTCCTTATTCTTTAATTCCCAGAATTTTTCCAAAAACTGACGAAAAGAAAACCCATTCCGCTTTAAAATTTTCAAAACTTCTTGATTTGCTTTAACAGAGTCGGCAATTGTATACCGAGCAAGAAGTATTTCTTTATATGTTTTAATAAATTTCCTTTCATCGGAAGAAAATCTATCCTTTGAACACTGAAACAAAAAAACAAACGAAAAAAGAATTAGCCCACAAAATAACTTTTTCATACTTATTCAGCAATTCTATTAAAGAAATTATAAACGATTTTGTTTTCTTTATAATTTTTAAGCAATTCGGGTGTTCCAGATGCGATAATAGTTTTGGCAGATTTATCGAGCATAATAATTCTGTGTGAAATTCGGAGGATGCTTGAAAGGTCGTGTGTCACAACAATCATAGTTATACCAAGGGTGTGATTTAAATTGATAATAAGCTGGTCAAGCGATGCCGAAGTTAATGGGTCAAGTCCGGACGAAGGCTCATCGAAACACAAAATGGGAGGATCCAAAGCCAATGCCCGAGCAATTCCAGCGCGTTTCCGCATTCCCCCACTTAATTGCGAAGGGTAATAATTTTCGTAGCCTTCGAGTTGAACCAATTTGAGTTTGAAGTAAACTATTTGATTAATTCGCTCATCCGAAAGTTTAGTAAACGCTTTCAAAGGAAGTTCGATGTTTTCAAACAAAGTCATAGAAGCAATTAAACCACTTGATTGGAAAAGAACTCCAAACTTCCGAAGGATTTGTTCGCGCTTCTTGCCCTTGGAACTTGTAAATTCTTCGCCATCGATAAAAATTTCGCCTGTTGTTGGTATCTCCAAACCAATTATTTGCCTAAGCAGTGTGCTCTTTCCGCAGCCACTCCCACCGACAATAACAAAAATTTCACCTGGGTAGACTTCAAAATTGATGTCTTTTAGAATTACAACGTTGTCGTAGACAACAGATAAGTTAACAACTTTGATTATTGGATTCATTTTTGTTATTTGCAAGTTTTAGTGCTAATTTTACAATTCCATTGGCTTGGTTAAGGAGTTCTATGGCATTATCTTTGTCCACTTTACCCAGCAACATTACAAGAGCCACTTTCACTTTACCCCCCGACTCTTTTAAAGTTTTTTCGGCAGTCCGGTAATCCACATTACACAAATCCATAATTATTTTTTTTGCTCTTTCTCGCAATTTATTACTAGTTGGTTGCAGGTCCACCATTATGTTTCCATAAGTTTTGCCCAGTTTAATCATCGCAGCGGTGGATAGCATATTCAAGACAAGTTTCTGTGCAGTTCCACTTTTCATTCGTGTTGAGCCAGCAATTACTTCTGGACCAACAACAGGGCAAATATAAACATCGGCAACCATTCCAAGCGCTTTGACTTGCTCAACTGGAGCAGTAGCAATCAAAACAGTTTTAACTTTTCGTTTTCTTGCTTCGCTTAAAGCAGATTTAACAAAAGGTGTTCGGCCCGATGCTGCAATACCTACAACTACATCAGGAGGGAAAATATTATATCTTTCAAAAATCTCTCGTCCTTCGTTTTCGTTGTCTTCGGCACCTTCTTTAGCTCGGAAAACTGCATCCTTTCCACCAGCAATAATTCCTTGCACCATTTCAGGGTTAGTTCCAAAAGTTGGGTGGCATTCCGACGCATCTACAATCCCAAGTCGCCCACTTGTCCCAGCACCAACATAGAACAAACGCCCTCCCTTTCGCAAACCATCTACAATTAGCTCCACTGCGCGAGAAATATTCGGTATCTCTTTTTCAACAGCTAAAGGTACTTTTTTGTCTTCGTTGTTTATCAATCTTAATATTTCCTCGGTCGGTAAAATATCAATATCTCTGGTTAACGGGTTATTCTGCTCAGTAGCAAGAAGCGAAATTTCTTTAAAAAGTTTATCGTCGCCCATAATCAAAAAATGCAAATTCAAAAATAACAAAATTGATATAATATTCAGAAAATGGAAAAGAAAAACTAATTTCAAATTTTTGTATTATTTTTGGAATACATAATACTGTAACAATGGATACAATAATTGTAGGATTTGGAAAACTTGGTAAGGCTTTGGCGCTTGAACTGTTGAAAAAAAACAAACTTTACGCAATAGTCTCCCGTCATCTATTACAAACCGAAGAAGCAAAACAATTTACTCAAAACAAAGTAAGAATTGTTCAAAAAATTTCAGAATTGGGAAAATTATCATCTACCGTGTTCATTTGCACGTTCGACGAGCAAATACCAGAGATTGTTAATGATATCGCCAAAAGCTTCCAAAATGAACTTAAAGGGAAAGTAATTATTCACTGCTCTGGTATTCATTCACACAAAATCCTTGACGAATTAAAGAATTTTGGAGCCTACACTGCTTCGGCACATCCACTGCAAACTTTTTACTATTACTATTCGGACATATTCCATAATATTTATTGGATAGTTCAATCTGAAAATTTTGAACAAGTCGAAAAAGTATTGAAAGTAATTGGGGGAAACCCTATTCGAGTAGATTTCGATGAACGCCAAAGGGCAATTTACCACGCAAGTGCGGTTGTAAGCTCTAACTTCTTAAATTCTTTGCTTCTTTTTGCAAGAAAATTAATTAGTCAAATTCCTCTGGAGCCTAAAGTTCTTATTCCTTTGGTCGAACAAACTATCAAAAATAATCTGACAAATTTTTCAGAAATCAATTCCTTCCCATTGACCGGTCCGCTTGTTCGAAAGGATTTTGCAACATTAAGAAAACATATAGATTCACTTAATTTGACACCAAATCTACAACAAATTTATTTAGAATTTCTTGAAATAACTATTATACTTTGCAAGGAGTTAGGGATTTTTACTGACGATGATATCCACACACTTGAACACAATTTGAATTTGCAAAACTCAAAAAAGACAAAATTTTCCTAATATGGTTTTTTAAAATTGAAACAAATATGAAACTTAATTTTCAAAAGATTGCACCAACAAAAGGTTATAAGATTGCTTATTCAGCAATCTTTGGTTGTTTGAGTGGGCTATTAATTTTTGGGGTCTACATATCGAGAGTATACTCCTATTTGTCGAATGAACCAACTGCTTGTATCAACTGCCACATTATGAACCCATTTTTTATTACTTGGTTTCACAGTAGCCACCGTAATCATACAACTTGTAACGATTGTCATATTCCTCAAGGCAATATCTTCCGTTCATATTGGTTTAAAGTAAACGACGGACTAAGACATTCCATTATATTTACTTTAAACAAATACCCGCAAGTTATAAGGATTAGAGAGTCTGGTGCAGATGTTGTGCAAGAAAATTGTGTTCGTTGCCATTGGAACGTAGTTAACCACATTTATCCATATGCACAAATGAAATTTTCCCATTCTTCGGCGGATGGTTATTGTTGGAACTGCCATAGAGAAGTACCACACGGTAGAATCTCAAGTCAGTCTTCGACACCTTATGGTAGGGTCCCAATTAATTATAAATTAACTCCAGACTGGTTAAAATTTGAGAAATAAAGTAATAATATGTTTAACAAAAATTAGATAAAAAATGGAAAAAAAGTCAAAAAAAAGTATTTACCTAATTATTTTTTTCTTTTCTTTGATAATCGTTATTGTTGTTGCTCTATTTGTATCAACAATTATCGAACGAAGGGCTGAATCAATTGCCAGATTTCAAATAGTCAAACCTATTGCCGATTGGGAGCCACGGAATGAAGTTTGGGGCGAAAACTTTCCCCGAGAATTCGAGTCGTATAAAAGAACACTCGACACGACTTTTAGAAGCAAATATCTAGGCTCTGGTCATATTGACTTATTACAAGATTGCCCTGAATCGGTAATTATGTGGGCTGGATATGCTTTTGCAAAAGATTATAATCAAGCACGTGGGCATGCTTGGGCTATTTATGATGTAAGAGCCACGCTCCGAACTGGTGGAGTCAAAGAATCACCTCAACCTGCAACCTGTTGGTCGTGCAAAACAACCGATTTTCCCCGAATGGTTGCAAAGCTTGGAGCAGAAGCATTTTACAAGAAAAAATGGTTCGAAATGGGGTCCGAAATGGTAAATCCAATTGGTTGCCAAGATTGCCACGACCCTAAGACAATGAACCTACGAATTACTCGCCCAGCCTTGATTGAAGCCCTACAACGAAGAGATGTGAGAATGGAAGATATTACGCACCAAGAGATGCGTTCTTTGGTCTGTGCGCAATGCCATGTTGAATATTATTTTAAAGGTGAAAGTAAATACCTTACATTCCCCTGGGATAAAGGCTTTAGTGCAGATTCAATGGAAGCCTATTACGATGAAATTAACTTTTCCGATTGGACTCATAAATTAAGCAAAGCGAAAATGCTGAAAGCCCAACATCCCGACTATGAATTGTATATGACAGGAATTCATGCCAAAAGGGGAGTAGCTTGTGCCGACTGCCATATGCCCTACAAAGTTGAAGGAGGAGTGAAATTCACCGACCATCACATTCGCAGCCCATTGGCAAATATTGCTAATTCTTGTCAGGTTTGCCATCGTCAAAGCGAACAAGAACTTATTCGGGACGTTTACGATAGGCAAGACAGAGTGCGTGAAATTCGGAAAATTGCTGAACAATCTATTTCCAAAGCTCATATCGAAGCTGAATTTGCTTGGAAGTCCGGTGCTACAGAAAAGGATATGGAGCCAATTCTGAAACTTATACGTTCTGCTCAATGGCGATGGGATTGGGTTGCTGCTGCAAACGGGGTCGGTTTCCATTCCCCAGTCGAGGCTTTACGTGTTTTAAGCACTTCAATTGAACGTGCAGAAAAAGCCAGGGGTATGCTAGCTGTTCTATTTACAAAACTTGGAGTGAAAATGCCAATCCAATATCCTGATTTCTCCTCAAAAGAAAAAGCTCAACAATACATCGGTTTAGACATTAAAGCTTTGCAAGAAGACAAGCAGGAATTTCTTCGAACAATTATCCCACTCTGGGATTCTCTTGCCAAAAAAAGACAAGGAACTCTATATAAATATTGAACTTAAAAGAAATATACTATTTTTTAATCAAAAAATACAAAATAATAATTCCCTTTTTCGAAATAGCCGAAAAAGGGAATTATTTTTGGTAAGTTTTAATCTTACCAAAGTTTAAATATTAACGGGTTCTTTTAAGACTATACTATTATAGCCGCGCATAAAAGCTTCTTGATTCAAAGGAATAAGTTTGTGGTAACGTTCAGGCAACACGCTTGCCAATCCTTTCCAAATAGACTCAATGCTCACAACATTGGTTATTTTCAAAAAGGCTCCAAGCATAATCATATTCAATACCTTTGTGTTTTTCAATTCGACAGCAATTTCACCAGCAGGCAATGAATAAATACTAATATCGGAACGAGTTGGGGGTTTGAGTGTAGTAGATGTATCGTAAAGGAAATTTCCACCAGGTTTAACAGCCTTTTCGAACTTATCAATAGAAGGTTGATTCAAAGCAACTACTGTATCGAATTTCGATATAATCGGTGAGCTAATCATTTCGTCGGAAACAATTGTAATACAATTGGCAGTTCCACCACGCATTTCGGGACCATACGAAGGCATCCAAGTAACTTCCTTACCTTCATAAATAGCGGCGTAGCCAAGAATCATACCCATAGTTAAAACGCCTTGGCCACCAAATCCAGAAAATATTGCTTCGTGTGTCATTTTTTCACCTCCGGAACTTTAATATCGCCTAACGGATAGTAAGGAATTAAAGTATTTTGAACATATTTATTCGATTCAACAGGTGTCATTTTCCAATTCGATGGGCAATTAGAAACTATTTCGACCAAACAGAAACCCAAGCCCATTTTTTGGTATTCCAAAGCCCTTTGCAAAGCTTTCTTTGCCCGGCGAACATTTTGAACTGTGTTCACTGCTTGCCTTGTAACATAAGCTACGCCGGGAAGCGGAGCAATTAAATCAGCAAATTTTAGTGGATATCCCATAGTTTTAACATCCCTACCATAAGGAGAAGTTGTTGTTACCATACCTTCGATTGTTGTAGGAGCCATCTGGCCACTTGTCATTCCATAAACTGCATTGTTTATGAAAATGACAAGGAAATTTTCGCCACGATTTGCTGCATGAAGAGTTTCATTGCCACCAATAGCAGCAAGGTCCCCATCGCCTTGGTAGGTAAAAACGAATTTGTCTGGAAGCATCCTTTTGATTCCCGTTGCAACGGCACAAGCACGACCATGAGCAGCTTGCTGCATATCTACATCCATATAGTTGTAGGCAAAAACGGCGCAACCAACTGGTGCAACACCAATTATATCGTGCTGAATACCCATTTCTTCGACTACTTCCATAAATATTTTATGTACCGTGCTATGCCCACAACCCGGACAATAATGCATCTCAAAATCCAACAAAGTCGATGGACGACGATAAACCAGATTTTCTGGTTTAACAATATCTTCGACCATCACTTCTAAACCTTCGACAGCCATTTTTTACTCTCCTTTAATAAACATTTTTTCAAAATTTTGCAAAATTTCTTCGGGTGTTGGAATAACTCCACCCATTCGACCATAGAACTCAACGCGTGTTTTACCTTGAACCGAAAGCATTACATCTTCGACCATCTGGCCAGAGTTCATTTCTATGTCTAAAATACCTTTAACCTTCGGAGCAATTCCTGCATAAACCTTTTTGGGGAAGGGGAATAATGTAATTGGTCTTATCCAACCAATTTTATAACCTTTTTGTCTTCCAAGTTCCATTGCCTTCAATGCAATTCTGCTAACCAATCCAAAGGCAGTGAAAACATATTCTGCATCTTCAAGGTTCTTGGTTTGAAAACGAACTTCTTCCTGTTCCATCTGCTTGTATTTTCTTTGCAAACGTAGATTGATTTCTTCCATTTTTTCAGGTTGAATATGCAACGACGTAATAACTCGTCGCTCTCCATTTTTTGGCTTCCCAGTCGTTGCCCAAGGGTACTCAACATTAACACGTTGCTCTTGCGGTGGTAGTTCAACCTTTTCCATCATCTGCCCCAAAGCACCATCGGCAAGTATCATCACAGGATTTCTATATTTAAAAGCTAATTCGAAACCAAGCTTAACAAAATCTGCCATTTCTTGAACATTATACGGAGCAAGCACAAGCAATCGATAATCGCCGTGTCCACCACCTTTCACTGCTTGAAAATAATCTCCTTGTGCAGGCTGTATTGTTCCCAAACCCGGACCACCACGATTAACATTTGCCAACAAACAAGGCAATTCCGCACTTGCAATATACGACAGTCCCTCTTGCATCAAACTAATTCCCGGGCTCGACGATGTAGTCATTGCTTTTTTACCACATCCTGCAGCTCCATAAATCATATTAATCGCTGCAACTTCACTTTCTGCTTGAAGAACTACCATACCTGTTCGTTTCGGGCCTTCCCGCGAAAGATATTCTATAACCTCGCTTTGCGGGGTAATAGGATATCCAAAATACGCATCAACTCCAGCACGTATCGCAGCTTCTGCTAATGCCTCGTTCCCTTTCATTAACCTAATTTCTCCCATCTCATTCCCTCCTATACTGCTACTTCTTGTTTTTGTTTTAACGACTTACGATAAACAGTTATTACAGCATCGGGACATATTATGGCGCAATTTACACAACCCGTGCAATTGTCGTTTACTTTTATGACATATTGATAGCCTTTATGATTAATTGCTTTTCCCAGAGCAAGTGTTTGCTCCGGGCAGGCTTGGATGCATAATTCACATCCCTTGCATCTTTCGATATCAATTATTACTTCACCAACTACTTTTGCCATTACTCTCCCTTTTGTATATACCAAAAATGCAAATTAAAATTTACTTCTTATTTAAAAAGCAAAAAAATACAAATACTTAATTATTATGTTGTTTTTTGTTGCAATTAGTTAACAAATTTTCTCAAATATGGCGAATTGTAAATTGTTAATACAATCTTCTTAAAAATTGGAACAACTGTGGAACTCGCATAAATCGAACTCTTTGGTTCGTCCAGCATTACAAGAATTAACATTTTGGGATTAATGGCAGGGAAAAATCCAACAAATGTATTTATATAACAACTTTTCGAATAACTTCCATCCATAAACTTCTGGGCCGTTCCTGTTTTCCCCGCTATCGCCAAGCCTTCGATTTTGGTTCCCATTCCTGTTCCCCTTTCGACCACTTCAACAAGCATTTTATTAATTTCGTTTGCTACTTTTGTTTGAAAAATTGTATCTAACCCGTTATGATTGGATTCATCCATTATTATTTTCGGTAAAACTTTTCGCCCCCCATTTGCAAGCACACAAAAAGCAGTAGCAAGCTGAATTGGTGTGAGCGATATTCCATACCCAAAACCAAGAAATTTTTGCTGTATCGAACTAATTTCTTTTTCATCCGGTAAAATTCCAGAAGCTTCTACCCCAACACCAATCTTCGTTGGATTTTTGAACCCAAATCTTTTAAGGTCATCTATCAAAATCTCCCTTGGAATTCGCGAAGCAACTTGCGAAAAAACAATATTGCTCGAAAATATGATTGCTTCTTCCAAAGTGAATTTCGTAGCAGGATGCTCATCTGTTATTTCAACATCACCAATTTTTAATTTCCCATTAAAACCCTCGAAAATTTCCTCGGGCGAAGTAATTTTTCTTTGCAACGCAATAGCGGCAACAATTGGCTTTATTGTGGAACCAGGCTCGAAAAGATAATTTGTTGCGTAGTTCCGGTAAATCCCCTCATCCCACGATTGTGAATTGTTTGGGTCGAAATTCGGATAACTTGCCATCGCCAAAATCTCCCCGTTTTGCGGATTCATCGCAATTACACATCCGCCTTTAGATAAAGTATTGTCTACTCCTTCACGAAGATAATATCTTACAACCCTTTGCAAAACATTATCAATTGTTAATTGAACCCCCTCACCATCGACAGGTTCAACTGTAGGTAACTCGAAACTGGGAATTAAACGGCCACGAGCATCCCGCAAAAAGTAAGCGTAACCATCGCTACCCCGAAGAATACTATCCAACGATAATTCAATCCCAGTAACTCCTTTGCCATCAAGATTTGTAACCCCTATCACATTTGAGAATTCCCTGCCAAAAAGATAAAATCGCCTTGGCTCTTTCGTTTTGACCAAACCAGGAAAATCAAATGTGTCCAAAATCGCTGGATAATCTATTATTCCGCGGCGAAGCCATTGGAAATTCTTTTTTGTATTCAATATTGAACCAATTTGCTCTTCGGTTATTCCAAGCAATTTTCCAAAAGCATAAAATTCCTTAATCAAATTTGTATCCTTTCGTATTACCTGTGGCTCGATTGCAAACGACCGAGCTTGAACCATCGCCGCAAGCAAAACCCCATTCCTGTCGTATATTTCACCTCGCCGTCCCTTCAATTCTACTTTGCGAATTTGCTGCTTTTCCGCTAACTTTCTATAGTATGCACTATCGATAACCTGTATTTGAAACAAACGAAAAATAACAACCAAAAACAGCAACAGAAAAAATAAAAAAACTAACTTTAATCGCAACTTATTGCTGAGTTCTACTTCCATCCGCCAAACGCAAAAGAAAAACAAAATTAAAAATAAAGTAAATTACAGTCACTTGCAAATCGCAATTGCAATCGAAAATTACAAAAAAATTTTAAGAAATAATTTTGTAAGTCAATGTGAAAATATTAACTTTGCTTTTTATGAACTTCTGTTATGTTCGACCCGAAAGCAAAAATTCAAATTACTTCGGACATTTACAAAGAAATTTGCAAACGATTCACTACAGTAGAAAAAACATCGTTTTCGACGCAATACAAGATGCTTTTCTTACACTTATTTGCAAATCCCCTCCAATTAATGAAAGTACCTTTATTCCAATTTTCAAGAAAATTGTTTATTACAATATTTTAAAATACCTAAGAAGAAAAAAAGAACAATGTATAGACCCCAACGAACTCGATAAAATCTTGCAATATAATCCAGATTATTATGCAAAAGAGGAAGGAAATGAACTTTATTCAGAACAACTATATTCCATTTTGATACAGGCAAAGCAAGGGTTAAAAGAATCAGAAGCGAGGTTGATAACATTAAGGTACTGGGAAAATAAGACATTCAAAGAAATTGGTGCGATAATGGGCTTAACCGAAGCTGCAGCACAAAAGCGGCACGTAAGGATTTTGCAAAAATTACGAACCAAAATTTTAGATTTATGCAAGAAATTAGATGTAGCTCCCCCCCCCTGCACATCAAAAATCGTGCCAAACATTAATTTTGTCCGAAAATTCCTGATTTTGGATTATATATATTAAGGATTTAACAAAAATTAAAAAAGTGATAAAAATGGGAGGGAAATATGAAAAAGCAATACTACCCCACTGGTTTCACATAGCGCGAATATTGTATTTGCTAAAACACAAGGCGAGAGGGAAACCTCTCGCCCGCTACTGACCTCCGGGTTGCAATTGCAACCCAGAAGCGGTTACAAAATTAAGAAATCCGCTTTAAAAACCAAAGCTCTTTGAAAAAATTTTTAAAAAATTATTATTTTTGTTAAACAAAATTATAGGTGGAAAAATGAAAAAGATAGTAATGTTGTTGGTAGTTATGAGTATAATACCATTCTACAATTCTTTCTCTCGTTGTTTGCAGATTTCAGTTAAAGTAATGGGTGGTTGGACGGATATAGAGGTTTCACAAAATGGGACTGTTACTATTACTTGCGGACAGTGCATGGATCAGGTTTGTTTCCAAAAAAACGAAGATGGTTCATACATTATAGGGACCAAATGTAATGCATTTTTCTGGTATTTAAACTGTCCAGAAGATCCAACAAACCCCAGCCAAGGATTTGGTTTAATTAATGCAATTTTCGAAGGGTTTGTTGTTCCTGGTAACCCAAATAGCGGACTTATAATTGGAAGAGACGGAAACACACTAGAAATCCATGACTTCAACGAATGGTGTAGGCAAGTTAATTTTGGTAATGCTCCTTTAACGTTTGAAGTTGGTTCGGAAGGGGGGGGGAACTAAGTTCCCCTCTCATATTTTTGTATACGGTTCTTCTGATAAAATCAAGGAGACGAAGTGAAAAAATTTGGGTTTCTGTTTTGCTGTCTGGCGTATATCGTATTAACAAAACACGATATGCTTCCCAATGACAATAATTTTAACCAAATTGAACAATGTATAAATATTCTTAAAAACAAAGAATACACGCTTGTTCTCTATGTTTCTTTGTCCAATTGTTTAGGTTGTATGAAAAATATCCTAACTTCTATACTCCCTTATAGTAACGATAAAATTTTCAAATTGGCTATTGTGAAACAAAAACTTAACCAAAACCAATTAATAAAATTAGCAAATCTTCTAAATGTGGACACTATTTTGCAGGATACAAGCGAAGTTGTAGCTAGATTTTTTTCATTTAATTCGACACCTACATTGGCTTATTATTCTAAAGATGTTGTTGAATTGTTACGTTCAGAGGGAGCAAGTTTTTGGGAAAGCAAAATTACAGATATAAATAAATCAGCATCAGATGGAATGCTTTCTAATGAGTTGATTAGGATTAATTTATTGGATGAGACAATCTTTTATCCGAAGAAGACAATTTACACTAATAGTAGAATATTAATCTGGGATGGTATTCAAAACGCGATATTTCTCCTTAAAGTTGATAGTATTAAAAGTGAAATTTCAGATATTATAAAACCTGACGAAGCTATCAATTTTTACAGCAAAATATTCGACAGCATTGAATACAAAAAGCCAGAGCCAGAAATTACAAACCTATTCTACGAAAACGATACCCTATATATTTTTTACAAAATTTATTATCCTAAAATAGAACAAGATTCATCCCTTCGATCGAACTTATATCTTTATCCCAAAATAGTGTTGGAAAAAAGATACAACGATTTTAAAAAGAGAGAAATCGACTCAATGATAATAATTAATCAACCACCCATTGGAATCGTTAATAGCAGATTCTTTTTCAATATAAATAGTTGTTCAAATAGTTTATGCCGAATAGATTCCAATGAGAAGGCTACGATATTCCTATATGATGGAAAACTTAACCCTCTGATTTTCGAAAAGGATATTTTTCCAAACAAAGACAGCAACTTATTCACGGTAAATAGCATTGTTCCATATTTTAGCATAAAGTTTATTATGGAGCGAGATGGTTACGGTTGTGTCTTTTCCGAATTAAATCGTTATTTTTTAATTTTTAGACTTGACTCAATTGCTTCAAAAATCAAATACAAAAAAACTATCACTCCACACGGTTTACTGCTTTACTATTTCCTTTATTTTAATACAGTCAACTTAGACGTAAATAGCATAATGAAAAATAAAGACAAGATAATATCCCCAGTGAATTTAATGGGATTGTTGTGTCATAACGGTAAAATTTTAGTTTTGCTGAGAACAAAAATTAATCAAAGATATTCTTTCATCCTTCAAGTTTATGATACGAATGGATTTGTAGAAGAAGTTTTACTTAATGTGGGGCCCCATTTCGAATATATATATCCTATTGGTTTTGAAAATTCAAAATTGCTGTTGCTTTGTTCTACAAGTGAAGGGAATTTGTATTCAATGAGATTAGGGAACAAATCAGAAAAG
>CAYPRT010000017.1:0-29969 GCA_964413155.1 uncultured Hyphomicrobiales bacterium
GGGTGTTTTTAGGAACAACAAATAATATGCCTTTGATTTTCAAGGTAAACAATACAGAGCGAGCAAGGATAACCGAAAGTGGGTATGTAGGAATTGGAACAAACAATCCACAAGAAGCGTTGGATATAAGTGGTAATGTTCGCTTCAGTGGTGCGTTAATGCCGAATGGTAGCGCAGGAACGAGTGGGCAAGTATTGACATCGCAAGGGACGGGAACACCGCCAATCTGGACAACAATTTCCTCTTCCGGTTGGTCGCTTTCGGGGAATAGCCTTTCTGGAACAGAGAAGTTTGGTTCGACAAACAATCAATCGGTAACAATCATTACAAACAACACCGACCGTTTCCGATTTACAACAAAAGGGCAAATCGAAGTGTTGAACTCTGCTCAAAGTGTCTTTCTTGGCGAAGGTGCTGGACAAAATCAAGATAACTCGTCTGTAAGGGATAACGTTTTCGTTGGTTACCAAGCTGGGTATTCCAACACAACTGGGAATAGCAATACCGCAGATGGCTATCAAGCGCTTTATTCCAACACAACAGGGTATGAAAACACCGCCACTGGCTATGGAGCACTTTATTACAACACAACTGGCCTCAGAAACACCGCCACTGGCGTCGATGCACTTTATTACAACACAACTGGGGGGGGTAACACCGCCACTGGCGTCAATGCACTTTATTCCAACACAACTGGGAATTATAACACCGCTTTAGGTGATTACGCTGGCTGGAATTTGGTAACTGGCTCGAATAACATTCTAATCGGTTACAATTCACAAGCAAGTAGTGCAACAGTTAGCAACGAAGTAACAATTGGCAATAGCAGCAACAACAGTTACCGAATGTATGCAGCATCTTGGACAAATGCATCGGATGCCCGCTACAAGCACGATATTTCGGATTTACCAGTTGGATTGGATTTTATACTTAAACTGCGTCCACGACAATATGTTTATAATAACTCAACGGATGGAAAGATTACAATGGGATTTGTTGCCCAAGAAGTTCAAGATGTAATGAAGCAATACGGAATGGAAGGTAATTACAATTTAGTTAAGATAATGGAGAAGGATTTTCTCGGGTTGAACACAACAGAAATAATCCCTATTTTAGTAAAAGCAGTTCAAGACCAAAACACAACAATCGAAGAATTAAAGAAGGAGAACGAGGAACTAAGAACAGCAAATAGTGAATTACAAAAACGGTTAGAGAAATTGGAGCGGATTGTGTTGCAAAATCAAGCAAATGGGAATGAGAATATAGGTAGCAAATAAAATGAATTTTGTTAATTTTAGTAAATACATTCTATTGTCATCTAATCAAAACTAGCAAGGTAATTTGTAGGTTTTTGATTTCTCTTTAGAGCAAAGTTGTGTAAACAGCTGATGTTAAGACTAATTCAACTAAAGACTTCCTTAACTTTTGAAAAAAAATCCTTTGGGTTGACATCGGAATTTTTTGGTTTTATGTTTTGGCTTTGAGCAAGTTCTTTCAAAAGTGCTTTTTCTTTTGAATTTAAGTTAGTAGGCACGTATACATTGACAATGACAATTTGGTCGCCTTTGCCGTACTGGTTTAAGTGTGGTATACCTTTCCCGTGCAATTTAATTCGAGTGCCGGGTTGTGTACCAGCTTCTATTTTAATAGTTTCTTTTCCATAGAGAGTAGGAATTTCAACTTTTGTACCCAATGCAGCTTCGGGAAAACTAATTAATAATTCGTAATAAATATCATCTTTTTGTCGGATAAAGTGTTCGTGTTTCTTTTCCTCTATAACTACAATTAAATCTCCAGCTGGACCACCACGTTTTCCAGCATTACCTTTTCCGCTCATCGGTATATAATTACCGTCTTCAACACCAGCAGGAATTTTGATATTGATGGTTTCTTCTCCTTGAATTCTTCCTTCGCCATCACATTTTGAGCATTTTTCGCCAACAACTCTACCACTTCCTCCACAGGTTGCACAAGTTGAAATATTTATGAATTGACCAAAGAAAGAGCGAGAGACTTGACGAATTTCTCCAGTTCCGTTGCAAGTAGGACAAATTCTATAACCAGAGCCTGCTTTTGCACCGCTTCCATTGCATTGGTCGCAGACTACGTATTTTTTTATTTTAATAGTTTTTTCGGTTCCAGTTGCAATTTCTTCGAGTGTTAATGGTAGCCGAATTTTCAGGTCGGAACCACGTTCACCAAAATTAACTTGTCGTGTTCGGCGTCGACCTTGGGTACCAGTTCCAAAAAATTCGTCGAAAATACTCCCACCAAAGCCACCAAATATATCGCTAAATGCGGAGAAAATGTCGTCGATTGAGGTATAGGAATGATAATCGTAACCACTTCGAAGACCTTCGTGACCGAATTGGTCATATCTTTGCCGTTTCTCTGGGTCACTCAACACTTCATAGGCTTCGGTTGCTTCTTTGAATTTTTCTTCTGCTTCTTTATTTCCCGGATTACGATCGGGGTGGTACTTCATTGCGAGCTTTCTATATGCAGATTTTATTTCTTCAAGTGTAGCATTTTTTGATACACCTAGTATTTCATAATAATCTCTTTTGCCCATAACTTTAGAATTAAAGTTGAACATTCTTTTGTTCACCATCGCTATCAGTCTGACCAGATGAAGTGATGACTTTTGTATGACGCAAAACTTTGTCGAAGAATTTATATCCTTTTTGGAGCTCTTGAACAACATAACCTTCTGGTAATTCCGATGGAACGGTCATTAATGCTTCGTGGTAATCTACATCAAAAGGTTTTCCAACAGGATTTTCAATTTCTGTAACTCCGGCTTGTTCAAATAGTTTTTTTGCTTTACTTAAAATCAATTCAACTCCAGATGCAAGTGAACTGAAATCGGAATTAGTTTTTGCTGAATTAACTGCGTTTCCTAAGTCATCGAGCAATGAAAGGAATTCGAATAATAATTTTTCGTTGCCGTAATTAATAAGTTCTTCTTTTTCTCTTTGAGTTCTTCGACGGAAATTTTCAAACTCTGCTGCCTTGCGTAAAAGTTGTTCATAAAGTTCTGATTTTTCTTTTTCTAATTGCTGGACTTTAATCTTAACTTCTTCCAGTTCATTTCGAAGTTTTTCGTTTTCCACGTAAAGTTCTTGATTTTGAGTATGGTCTTGTTCAATTTTGGAAGTTTCTTCAATCGAAGCAGTTTGTGCCTGTTCTAAATTTTCCTGGCTATCTTCTGACGAAGAAATAGGAATATGTTTGCCACTTTCGTGGCGAATATAAGTGTTAAAAATGTCTCGGGCTCTATTCGTTGTTTGTCTTATGGGCTTTTTTGTGTTACCATCTTCCATTTCTTTTCCCATTCAATTAGATTAAAAAGAGACGAAAAATTTTCTACTTTGTTTTTTGAATGTTTGAATGATGTTTAATTAGCATTCGAATTTCCCAAAGGGATTTAGTAATCTAATAATTAATTTCTTAATTTTGTTTTTTTACATTTTCGATGCAATCAATTTGGGATACAAAATTTATAGTCGTGGATGTTGAAACAACTGGTTCCAAACCCGAAATAAACAACATTATTGAAATTTCTTGTATTATAGTAAAAAACGGTGAAATTCTTGGAGAATTTTCCACCCTTGTAAATCCTCGCCAAAATATTCCTTTTTTTATTACTCGTATGACTGGAATTACAAATGAGATGACCTTTCGTGCACCCGAGTTTCGCCAAATTATCCCGGATTTAATGAAATTGTTTACCAGGAATTCAGTTTTTGTTGCACATAACGCTAACTTCGATTATTCATTTGTTCAAAAATCATTTGAAAAAAATGGCTATAAATTTCCAGATTTGCCAAAACTATGTACCCTTCGATTGGCACGAAGATTAGTCAGTGGAATTAGTAAAAAAAATGTTGGTGCTCTTTCTGAATATTTTGGAATACCAATAAGAAACAGGCACCGTGCTTTTGGAGATGCTCGTGCCACTGCACAAATTCTAATTGAACTTCTTGAAATAGCAGAAAATGAACACAATATTCACGAACTTACTGAATTAATACAGTTTCAATATAAACCTTATTTTTCTTATAATGTTGTTCAGAAAATTATTGGGAAACCATATATTGAAACCGATCAAATACCTGATTCCCCAGGAGTTTATTTTTTTTATGATAATCAAGATAAAGTTATCTATGTTGGAAAAGCAAAATCTTTGAAAAAAAGAATCCAAAGTTACTTTACAACAACAACATCGAGAAAAATTCTTCAACTTCTTAAATCCACTAAAAAAGTTAATTGGATTATTACCCCAACAGAATTACGAGCTTTAATCGAAGAGAATCGGCAAATTAAGTTACATAAACCTCAGTTCAATTCTTTAAGTAAAAAATTACGGAGTTATCCATTTATTCAGGTTGCACGAGAAAAAAAATTCCCTGTTTTTCAAATCAATTATGAACCAAATCCAAATGAAGGAGAATGTTTCGGACCTTTTAAAAATCGCGAAACAGCGGAGCTTATAATCGACATAATCTATCGAAAATTTAGATTGAAAAAGTGTAACTATGAAATTGATAGGAAAAATCCGGAGCTTACTTGCTTTTACTTTCAAACGAAAACCTGCCTTGCACCATGTCGGAATGGGTTTGTTGATAATGAATACGAAGAAGAAATTAAAAGAATTAGAGAATTCTTGACAACATTTGAGAATGGTTTACTTCAAACACTTGAATCTTTAATGTTTTCTTATGCAGAAAATTATGATTTTGAACAGGCAAATGAATTAAAAGATAAAATTTTTGAGATTAAAAAAGTCTTTGGAAGTCCATCTATTAACTTATCCCAACTTGATAAGCGAAATTTTTTAGCGATATACCAAAAGAATGGTAGTTCTGAACCGATTGAAGTCCTTTTAATTTGCAACGGTAAGTTGGTTTGGGACACAAGACTAAGAAATTTGGAAGAATTGAATTCTCTTCGCCCTGTGATTTTTGAGCAATATTCGCAACAAAAAAATTTATCAAAAGGTTTAGAAAAGGAAGAGGTTGAAGAGGTTAGAATTGTTACCAATTGGCTAAATCAACATCATTATGCCTTAATTATTTTGGATATTGATGAGCTTTTAAAAAATCTTTAGATTATTAACTTATTCATATTTTGTATTTGGATTTTTCTTTTCTTCTCGATTTCAATTAAATCATCTTTTGTCCAAAAGAAATCGAAGGTCCATTCAGAATCATCTGCTTCAGGTCTGGCTAGTTTTGTAAATAATAATTTTGCTCTTATGATTTCCTGGTTTGGTTGTAAATAGGAAACAGCAAGTGCATAGGTTTCCATTTGGGATTTATAAGTGTTTGCATATTCAGGAATTTCTAAACAAGATTTCAAATTATTGGATTTCCAATCCCAAATTTCGTATTCGCCATTTTGATTCTGTAAAAGTAGGTCTATTTTAGCAAATAAAAAGTTTTTATCAATTGGGAGTAGAATTTCGTATTCCTTCGGAGAATTTAGTATTAAATCCTTACATTTTCTGAAGAGTTTTGTTTGGACAATATTTGAGCATTGATTTAGGATAATATTTTGAATTTCACGGGAAAGATTTCTTTCTTGTTGGAAAATAGAGTTTTCAATTGTTTCTATTAACTTATCGACGAAAAACTCATTTTGATTAAACCAATATGAAATATTTTCCAAGCAATGATGAACAGTGTTTCCTATGATCGAGCTTACTATTATGTTATCCTTTGTTTCAAATTCTTCTTCGAACGAAGAATGAAAAATTTCGTTTGGTGATCTATGGAGCCCCAAAAAATAACTTTTAACATAGTTTTTTGGGTTTAGGGAGTAAATATTGAATTTTGTTGATGAAAAAATGTTTTTTCTTATTTCAGGTTGTATTTTTTCAAGTAAAATTATTGGTCGGGGCAATTCTGGTAAATTAGTATCTTCTGTTAATACAGAGGATTTTTGTCTATCGAAATTATCTATAAAATATTCAATTGGGACATCAATATTAATTTCATCAGTTTGCTCATCTTCTCGAAGTATTGTCAAGTGAAGATTGAGGGTTAATGAGTCGAATTGTTTCTGGTTGATTTTAATATCAAGAGCATCTAAAAGGTTTTTGAGGTGATATTTAACCTTTGGCTCAAATGTTTTTTTATCGAACTCAATACTGCCAGTAATAATCAGAAAATCGCTTGCGCGAGTTGTTGCTACATAAAGTATACGAGATTCTTCCGCATCTTGCTCTATTTGTAACTGTTCCGAGGCTATTAAGTTTTGTAATGTAGGCGCTTTTTGTACCTCATTTTCGAGGTATATCTCCATTGGAAAAATTAAGCCTATTTCTCTCGATACGTCAATGTATTTTGTTTCTCTTGGTTTAGCATCGATTCTATACAAATAAACAACTGGAAACTCAAGTCCTTTTGCCGAATGATAAGTTAATAAACGAACAGCATTGCTCGAGATGAAACCAAAGCGATCAACGTCCGAAATCCCATACTTTGAAATGTAATCTATATCTTGTATAAAATCGAGTATTGTTCTGAAGCCTATTTCAACATATTCCCTTGAATATTGTAGAAATTCGTCCACGTTGGCTAAAATTTGATCGAAATTTTTAAAATACCTTACTTTCTTATGCCAATCCGTTTCGACAAGTATTCTATGGATTAGCTCATTTATTGGCAAAATCGAAACTAATTGTTGTAGCTTCTTGAGGATTTGTATTGTATTTTCAATTTTTTTTAATAGTAGGAAATCGCTTTCGGATTGGGACCCAATGTCTTTGCAAGAGCTTAAGAGATCGAAATATTTTTGAATTTTATCCCAAAAAGGTAAATTTTCTTCTGTCGAGGAAGCAATATTTAGTAAGTCCTCGTCGGTAAATTCGAAAAATACAGAGCGGAGAATAGCAAGCAAAGAAATATCATTTTTGGGATTAACGAGAAATTTCAAAAATGATACAATATCTTGAATTTCATTAACAGCAAAGAAGTTCCTCACCCCTTGAAAAATGAAAGGAATGTTTTGCGAAGACAAGACAGTTGCAACTTTCGTGAGGTCTTTAATTTTTCGGCTTAAAATTGCAATGTCCGAGTATTCAATTTTTCGGAAAATATCATTGTCTTTGTCGTAGATTAGAACATCGTCGTTTTGAACAATAAAGTGGATGTGTTTGGAAATGAGTAAGTCCAGGTTATTAGTATCTATGTTTTCATTTGTCTCTTCGTTTTTGTTTTGGTCTTCAAGCTCGTTAATAATTGCTTCTTCATTATTCGAAATCAAAGTAGTTTTTGATTTATTTTCTAAAAGAAAAGTAATTGGAGGAATTGCAAAATTTCGGTTTGCGTATTGTTGAAGTTTCGATTCAGGAATTACAAAAGGTTCATAGTCGATGTTGAAATCCGAGTAAGGTTCCTCGTCGCTAACATCCATTATTATTTCAAATGAATTATCAACAAATGCAGCGATTTCGGGTTTTAGACGGAATGTAAGGGTGAGCTTTAGAAGACCTTTGTTAGATAGATAGGACTCGGAATTTTGATTATTTAGTTCTTCGATGTAACACTTTGCGTTTTTGAAAACTCTAACATCAGCATTTCTAAATGAGTAAATGCTTTGTTTTTCATCACCAACGATAAATAGATTAGGAATATTATTTGTGTTGTTCCCATTTTTGGGTACAAGTTGTTGAATTATTTCGAATTGGAGTTGGTCAGTATCTTGGAATTCGTCGACCATCAAAAATTTGATTCCTTTGCGAATTTCTTCAAGAACATTGGGATATTGATTAAAAAGTTGATTGGTTTTAAGAAGCATATCCGAGTAGTCTATAAATCCTTTATCAAACTTCAACTTTTCGAAGTAATAATAGACATCTTTGATAAAATCGAAGATAATTTTGGAAGTTTCGAAATAACGTTGCTCAATATCCAAAGCAGGGTAATTCTCCCTTATTCTTTTTTTGAAAGAATTATACTCAATAATTTTGTTCAAAAATTTAATAGTTTTTTGGAATTTTTCGTTCCTTTTTTCAATGTCCTCGAAATACTCGTCAATTTTGAATACTTTTTTTCTTAATTTTTTATCTTTTGTATAAATTTTTTCAAAAAGACCGCTCAATTTATCCCAAAAACTTGAATCGAAAAGTAATGTTGATTTCTCTCCTTTGAAAAGATGTTTTGTGAAAGTAATCAATGAGCTAATTTCTTTTGCAATTTCAGTTGGTTTCTTATTTTCTGTGTTGTCTTCGGATAAATCTTTGAAGAACTGAAGAAACGAGAAAATACAGCGATTATACGTATTGTGAAAGTATTTCTCTAAATCTTCAAGATAATTATTGAAACTTTTTTTATAAATTTTTTGTAAGTCGTTCCAAAGGTCAATGTTTGAAATCACTTTTTGAGAAAGGTCACGTAGGTCTTCCAGTGAAACACTTGATAATATTTTGCTCAGAACCGATTTTTTTTCCTTTGTGCCAATCCACTTCATTAAAACGGAGTTAAAAGCATCGTCAAGAAGTTTAAGCCTTTCAGACTCTGATATTTCGCTGAAATAGGCTGGGAGGTTGGCTTCGACTAGATAGTTGGTTAGAATTTGTAAGCAAAAACTATGAATTGTTGATATTCTCGCATTTGTTAGTTTATTTCGTGTTGAACTTAATTTTTCTAACTGGTATAGATCTTTAATATTGTTATAGTCCAAATTGGTATTTTCTGTTTGGAATGAAGTGTTAAAACGGTTAATAACTCTGGAAAGCATCTCGGCAGATGCTTTTTTGGTAAAGGTAATAGCAACGATTTCATCGGGTGAAACCTCGATTTCACCTTTGATAGATTTTTCCAAAATGCTGTAGAAGCGTTCGACAAGGACACTGGTTTTCCCCGAGCCAGCGTTTGCGTTTAATGCAATATGGGCATTTAGATCAAGTGCTGCTAACTGTTCGTTAGTTAGTTTTTTACCTTTCATTATTCCTTATCGAAATGATGGTAATCTTTGTAAGTTTTGAAGTCTCCTCCCCAACGCCAACCAAGACTTTTAAATTCAAGAACGACTGGATGAGTGGGATAAAAAGTTCCTAATACTTTTGGATCATAGTTACTATTTTTGGGTTCAATTCTACCGTTTTCGTAAACTACTGGATTAAACAATGGATTTATATCAATTGCTCTACCTCGGGCATGTAGGGAAAGTCGATTGGTTCCAGCAATGGTGCGGTAGTTGAATGATGATGTATTGTTCGCTTCCATCGAAGCAATATCCGACCAGTTGAAAGCAGAAATTGGTATTGCTTTCGCTATTGGAAATTTGATAGTCTTTATCATTTCAAAAATTTCAGTTATTTCATTTGCAAGTTCTTTGTGGATTAAAATTTGTCCCTTATGAAGTTTTTTGTCGAACGAATAATAAAATACATCAATTAAAACAAGTGAGTCAATAATATTTCGTGGTGCTTTTGTTCCTTTTATTGCTTCGTCAAATGTCATATTGCTGTCAATAATAACTTCCATATTATTTAGATTTTCAGAAAACAAATTAGAAAAAAGAAAAATAAGGCTTAAGGTCAAAATGATTTTTTTCATATTAATTTTTTTGTAAATTAAAATTTAAATTTATGAAGTTTTTCATTTATTTTAATTATGAAAAAAGCACTAATAACCGGAATTACTGGTCAAGATGGTTCTTATCTTGCGGAGTATTTGCTGGATTTAGGTTACGAAGTCCATGGAATAATTCGTCGAGCAAGCACTTTTAACACTCAAAGAATCGACCATATATATAAAGACCCAACTGAAAACCCAGATTCTCGATTACGTCTTCATTATGGCGATTTGTCGGATTCAGGTATATTAACTGAAATTATTTATAATATTCAACCAGACGAGATTTATCATCTTGGGGCTCAGAGTCATGTTCGAGTTTCTTTCGATTTACCTGAATATACAGGTAATGTCACAGGTTTAGGCACAACAAGAATTCTTGAAGCAATAAGAAGAAGTGGAATTAGAACACGTTTCTATCAAGCTTCTTCTTCCGAACTTTTTGGTTCTTCACCGCCACCACAAAACGAAAATACTCCGTTTTCTCCACAAAGTCCTTATGCAATTTCGAAATTATACTCCTATTGGATGGTAGTTAATTATCGAAATGCATATAACATATTTGCTTCGAATGGAATTTTGTTTAATCACGAGAGCCCTCGTCGAGGTGAAATTTTTGTTACTCGCAAGATAACAAGGGGAATAGCAAATATTCTTGCTGGAAATCAGAAGAAAATATTTCTTGGTAATCTTGATGCCCGAAGAGATTGGGGCTATGCCCCAGAATATGTTCGGTTGATGTGGAAGATCCTTCAACTTGACCATCCTGATGATTTTGTGATTGGTACTGGAGAAAGTCATTCTGTAAGGGAGTTTGTTGTTAAAGCCTTTGAATATTGCAATATCGAGATTGAATGGATTGGTTCAGGTTTGGAAGAAAAAGGAATAGTTAAAAGTTTCGACACTCGCTGGAATGGAATTATTTCTTCTGGACAAATTCTGATTGAATTAAAAGAAAGATATTTCCGACCAACTGAAGTAGATTTTCTTCTTGCTGATTCTTCGAAGGCTAAACAAATACTTGGATGGGAACCACAAATTTTGTTTGCAGACTTAGTGAAAATTATGGTTGATTTCGACTTGCTTTTAGTTGGGATTGAACCACAATTCCAGGGTTTTAAAGTTGCTAAACAGAAAGGTTTTGGTTGGACTGAGCATAAGTCTTCGAAAATAATTGACATTCAAAATGAAGTTTGATAAAAAAGAGAAAATATTTGTTGCTGGTGGACGTGGTCTGGTAGGCTCTGCTATTGTAAAGAGACTAAAAGAGTTGGGATATAAAAATATTGTTACCCCCACAAGGTTAGAGTTGGATTTACGACGCCAAACCGATACTGAAGAATTTTTTGAAAAGGAAAGGCCCGCTTATGTCTTCCTTTCTGCTGCTAAAGTTGGTGGCATCCTTGCAAACAACACTTATCGAGCCGAATTTATTTATGACAACCTTGCAATTGCTCTAAATACTATTAACTCATCTTATAAATTTGGTGTAAAAAAACTTTTGAATCTTGGTTCATCGTGTATTTATCCGAAATTTTGCCCCCAACCAATGAAGGAGGATTATTTACTTTCTGGTAAACTGGAGCCAACTAACGAACCTTATGCTATTGCAAAGATTAGTGCTATAAAACTTTGCGAGACATATAATTTCCAATATGGAACTGATTATATTTCATTAATGCCAACAAATCTTTACGGCGAAAACGATAATTTTAACTTGGAGACTTCACACGTTCTTCCTGCGTTAATTCGTAAGTTCATTCTTGCCCGTTTGTTAAGAGAAAATAGGTTTGATTTAATTAGAAAAGACTTTTTATTGTTTAAAATTGGTTTTAATTTTGATGCAATCGTTGACATAAATTCAAGTGAGTCGATTAAAGAAATTTTAATGAAACTTGGTATTAGCGATGAAAGCGTTACACTTTGGGGAAGTGGGACTGCGTTTAGAGAATTTTTGTACGTTGGGGATTTAGCAGATGCCTGTGTTTATTTTATGGAAAATTTTTCCGCTAAGGATACTGAACCATTTGTTAATATTGGCTATGGAGAAGAAATTTCTATTAAGAATTTGGCGGAATTGGTAAAACAAATTGTTGAATTCGATGGTGAAATTGTTTGGGATACTTCTAAGCCCGATGGAACTCCTCGCAAGTTACTGGATATTTCAAAAGCTATTTCATTGGGCTGGAAACCCAAAACAAACCTTCACGAGGGTATCGCGAAGGTTGTTAACTATTATTATTCTAAGCTACATAATTTTTAATTTACTTTTATTGCATCCAAATTACATAAGGTAACATTGCCAAAACATATTCTTCTTTCGATAATCTGAAGTATTTAACAAGCTGAAGTATTTGATTTTGTATTTCTTTGGGGAAAATATTAATTGTCGATAGAAGTTCTTTTGAATTAGAAAATGAATTAACCTCGTCTCTTTTCCTTGAAAATAGTTTTAGTAATATTTCAAAATCTTTCATAGGTTTTGGGAAACGTTTGATAGTTGGGTTTTTCGCCCCAATCCTTTTTTTAACAATATCTATTGCATCTTGCAACCCACCAAGAGCGTCAACCAAGCCGATTTCCTGCGCATTTTCGCCTGTCCAGATTCTGCCCTTGGCAATTGCTCGAACTTGCTCTACAGTTTTGTTCCTACTTTTCGCAACTTTGCTTAAGAAGCGAAAATACATTGGTCGAGCCAACTCCTCTAACTTTTTCTTTTGTTGGTTTGTAAATGGTATAAATAGGTTCAAGTCTTGAGAAGATTTATTTGTCGAAAGAGTGTCAAGAGTAACGCCAATTTTGTCAATCATTTTGCTAAAGTTGGGAATAACAGAAATTACACCTATCGAACCAGTAATTGTCATTGGATGGGCAATGATAGTGTCGCAAGCCATAGCAATATAATATCCACCAGAAGCAGCGACATCGCTCATAGATGCATAAACAGGTTTTACTTTTTTTGTCTTTAGAATTTCTTCCCAAATTTCATCGGAGGCAATAACTGAACCACCGGGGCTATCAATTCGAATTATTATTGCTTTAACTCGTTTATCTTCTCGAGCCTTTTTAAGATTTTTGATAAAATTGTCAGGGTCGATTTCAACATCCATATTGAAAGGTGATTTCTGAGATCTTTGAACAATAGGACCCGAAGCATAAACTATTGCGATAGCACTTTCTTTATCAGTTTTCTCAAATTGCGATATTTCTTCGCTGTTTAAATAATCCCTAAGGGTGATGAAATTAACTTTATTTTGAGTTGTATCTCCTTTGTATTTCGTACCAAGAACAAGGCTTCGAATATATTCTTTTACTTGGTTATCGTTTAAAAGAGAGTCAATAAAATGATACTTCAGCAGTGAATCTGGTGAATATATACCAATATCCAATAGATTGCTTGCGAGGTTGGTAGGAATATTGCGAAACTTCTCTAAAGATTTAAGGAAGATTTTATATCTTTGAATTAACAAATCACGGTATGCAACACGAGCACTATCGCTAAATTTTGTTCTATTGTATTGTTCACCTGCAGATTTGAAGTCTTCGAATTGTTGGACATAAAATTCTAAGCCAATTTTGTCGAACAAACCTTTAAGAAATAGGGCAGAAATAGAAAACCCGTTCATTTCCATCAATCCTTCTCGGGCAAGAAAAATTTTATTTGCTGGAAGGGCAAGAAAGTAATCGTTTTCGTTTCCCATTTCAATGAAAGCATAAATAAATTTTCCAGATGACTTAAATTGTTGTAATGTCTCTACTAACTCGACCCTTTTTGCCCAACCTAACATAGAATTTGAACATCTAAGATATATGCCTCGAATTTTATTATCGACCTTTGCATATTCAATTGCTTTAAGCAAGTCGTAAAATGAAATAGAGCCATCTGTGGACAATATTGATGATAAAGATTCACCAACATATTCATTGATTGGATTATTTAGATTAATTACGAGAACAGAATTTGACTTAATAGCAACCGGTTCTTTTTGAAAAAATGATCCAATCGAAGAAACAATAGCAACAATAACAATAAAAATAAAAAGTACGATTACCCCTATAATTATGAGCGGAATCCACCACCGAGAGCGCTTTCGAGAATAGAAATTTGGGGGAATAGGAGCAGAAGATGTTTGTGAACCATTCATTTTTCCCTCAATTAATTAAAAAAATAAATTACGAAAAATTAATATGATAGTTACAAAAATCCGCCAAAAAATTATTACAAATATTTTAATTAAGATTTTTTTAAATTTTTAAATTTTGTTTTTTCTGATTAAATTTGTTTTTTAAAAAAAGGAGTGGGTATGGCTTTTATCAATTGGAACGACAGTTATTCTGTTGGAGTTTTAAAAATTGATAACCAACATAAACGCTTGGTTCAAATTATCAATGAATTAAGCGATTCAATGGCTCAAGGGAAAGGAAAAGATGTGATGGGAAAGGTTCTGAATGAGTTAGTAAACTATGTTAATACTCATTTTAAGGCCGAAGAAGAATTAATGGTTCAATTTGGATATGAAGAATACGAAACGCATCGATATGAACACGAGAAACTTACTGATGAAGTTAGGCGTTTCTACGAAGATTTTAATGCTGGTAGGGCAGTGTTATCTGTTCAAATTATGAATTTCTTAAGAAATTGGTTAATGGATCATATTATTGTTAAAGATAAAAAATTTGGGAAGTATTTAAATTCCAAAGGGATTAATTGAAATATTCTTTTTTGACTATAATCTATTTGCTTTTTTTTGAAACTTGCTATGCTCAAAAAATTGATTATTCAAAGATAATTTCTTTTTCTTTTTTTGAGAATCGTGGTTATAAAGTTTTGCAAAGGATTTGTGATGAGGTTGGTGGCAGGCTTGCAGGAACCGAAGCCAACGAAAGGGCATTAAAAATTCTACAAGAAGAAGGATACAAAGATAATTTAGTAATTAATTCCGAAAAATTTACATTCCCCGGATGGGAACGTGAAAATGATACTGTACTAATAATTTCACCAATTTTTAAACCATTACGAGCTGTTGGATTAGGCTACAATTCTATAACTGGTTCTATAATTGGAGAGGTTGTATTTGCAAGTTATGGGTACCAAGAAGATTATGATAGTCTTGATGTTAAGGGTAAAGTTGTACTCGTTATGCAAGAGCGTCCATTGTATAGAGAAGAGTTATTACGATACGAAGCAATAGAAATTGCAAGTAGAAAGGGTGCTTTGGCGATACTTTTTATCAATGATAAACCTGGTGGTTTGGTGCTCGCAGGTGTGGGAAATTTTCAGGGGAAGCCTAATCCAATACCTGCTTTCAGTATAGCTAATGAAGATGGACAATGGTTAAAACGACTTTCAACAAATAATCTAAAACCAGTTGTTCGAATTCAAAGCAATTCATTTTGCTACCAAGCAACTTCTGCAAATGCAATATTTACTATTCCTGGAAAAACGAATAAAAAAATTGTTGTAGGGGCTCATTTCGATTCTTGGGATATTAGTCAAGGTGCGATTGATAATGGTGTTGGGATTGCTGTGTTATATGAAATTGCGAGAAATTTGTCACAGTTTCAAAATTATTATTATACAATTGAATTCGTTTGGTTTAATGCAGAAGAGTTAGGGTTATGGGGGTCTAAATCATATGTAGAAAACCACAAAGACGAAGTTGCTTTGGCAATAAATCTTGATATGCCTGGCGACCCGACCGGTTTTAATATTATGGGATTTGATTATCTTGATTCAATTATTAACTCAATCGTTTTACAATTGGATGGTTTCTTTTTGAAAAATGGTGTTGTAAGTAAACCCTGGACAAATAGTGACCATATGTATTTTATGTTCGAAGGGATTCCGACTATTACACTTCTTGGGTCGATGGATGAGCCAATGTACCATCATTATCACGACTTTGGGGATTCCTTCGAAAAGGTAAATAAAAAATACATTTCAAATGCTTCGGCAGTATTATCTTTTTTAATTTACGATTTGGCAAAATCCGAATTTGAATTTCGTCGCTTACCAAAAGATGAGATTGTTAGAATTTTAAAAAATGGTGGGTTAGAGAAAAGATTACGTAAACAAAAGGAATGGAAATTCGATTAATATTCGTAAACCAATCTATTAATTCGATTTGATTTTAAGCCGTTTAAGTTTTCTTATGCTTTATTTGTTTTATTAGAATAATAAGGTTAAATTACGTTTCTTGATTTATTTATTTTTTTCATAAATGTTTGAAAACGTATATAAAGTCAACTTTGAACTCGAGGATAGATATTGGTGGTTCGTTGCACGAAATAGAATTGTATTGAAGCTTACATTCAAGTATACAAATTTGGTTAAAAACTGCAAAGTGCTCGATTTCGGATGCGGAACCGGTGGTTTCTCTTCATTGTTGAGCAAGCATTTCGATGTAATTGGACTTGATACTTCTCCTCTTGCAATTGAATTTTGTCGAAAGCGAGGACTGAAAAACTTATTTTTGGGTTCCATCGATGATTTTCCTGCGAATGACTACCTTTTGAAAGGTGTTTTTGCTCTGGATGTTATAGAGCATATTGACGACGATAGAGCAATATTAAGAAAATTATTTTCTATATTGCAAAAGGATGGATACTTGGTAATTACAGTTCCAGCTTTTTCTTGGCTTTGGAGTAGTCATGACGACTTGCATATGCATAAAAGAAGGTATACTTGTTCACAACTGAAACAATTACTTGAAGAAACAGGTTTAAAGATAGAATTCATTTCATATTTTAATTTCTTTCTGTTTTTACCTGCTGTTTTAAAAAGGCTTACAGTAAAGAACAAAACAATCGAAGCAACTTCCCCTGTGGATCCGGTTGCACCATTTTTGAATAAAATTTTTAGATATGTGTTTGAATCAGAGAAATTTATTCTACCATTTATTAACTTTCCTTTTGGACTTTCAATTGTAGCTATTGCAAAAAAATAGGGAATAGTAAAATGGCAAAGTCGATTAAAAAGAAAGAAAAAATAATTTTAAAAATCAAAGAATCGAAACCCATACCTTTTGGAGTTGTTTTTTTTATTTTTTTTGCAACCACTTTTATTTTTTTCTATGACCAAATCTTGATGAATTCTTTTTTCTGGGAAGACTTTGTTGAATATGTTTTCCCAGTCCAAACATTTGCTGCAAAAGAATTTGCTCGTGGGCAAATTCCCTTTTGGAATCCTTATACATTCGCAGGAATGCCATTCCTTGCCGATATTCAAGTAGGATTCTTTTATGTTTTCAACAGGGTACTATCTTTGTTTACTTTAACAGGGAATAATTTACCAGTTCTCGCATTAGAAATGGTAATTATTTTCCATTTTCTTATTTCTCAATTAAATATGTATATTCTTGCGAGGTACCTAAAAATTTCTTCTTACGGAGCATTAATTTCTGCTATTTCTTTTTCCTTTTCTATGCTTATGGTTGTTCATATAATTCATCCAATGATAATCTACCATTTAGCATGGCTTCCGCTGGTGCTATATTTTTTCATTCGTTCATTCGAAGAAGATAAATTCTTCTTTTCAATTTTTGCTGGGTTAGTTCTTGGAATGTCTTTATTATCTGGTCATCCTCAAACTACTCTTTATGTTTTTACTTTTTTGGGAATCGCTGGTTTTTTCCAACTCTTTTTTTATTTGAAACACAAGATAAAATTTTCTCAAATATTAAAGGCAGTGGGACTTTTTCTTCTGCCTTTTTTAATTTCTGTTGGGATATTTTCAATTCAGTATCTCCCAACCAAGGAGCTTTCGAAGTATGCACAAAGGAATGAGGTTTCATACGAAAAAGCAACAGAAGGTGCCCTTCAATTTAAACAAATTTATACAGCCATTGTTCCGAAGTTGTTTGGATGGGTTGAAGGCTCAAAACTTGAGAATTCAACCTTCTATTTGAGGTTTGGTGACGAGTTGCAAACCCATTTTTTCTGGGAAACGATATATTATTTTGGAGTTACCACTGCACTTCTTGGTTTATTCGCCACCTTTGTTGGCTATAATAATCGTTACGTTTGGCTAATGATAGTTTTCGTTGTCTTTGGTTTCTTGTATTCTCTTGGGGGTGGTAGCCCGCTATTTGAAATAATGTATAAACTTCCTTTTTTTGGAATTTTTCGCAATCCAGGTCGAATGATGTTCTTTGTCGTTTTTGGTATGACAATTCTTGGTGGATTTGGGTTTGATTATCTTTGGAGAAATGCTTTAAAGAGAGATACATTAATTAAGTTTTTTATTCCAGTTGTCATTGCTTTCTTCATAGCAATATTGGCATCCTCTGGAACTTTTACTAATTTGTTTAATGCACCAGTTGTTGCCCACGAAGTAATCAAAGACTCTGGGAGCTTTGCTTTAGTGTTTATATTAATTGTTGCAACTGTTGGTGTTTTGCTTAATAGAGCGGTATTACCACCTTCAGTTGCAGGATTTATTCTTGTCATTCTTTCCTTTGTCGATCTTTATGTAGTTGGGGCTAATTTTAATCGGAATCCAAACAATCCCGAAAAAGCATATGAACTTAAACCAGAGTTAAAAGCAATGCTTGTTCCAAAGCCACCAAGTGAAATTTTCCGGGTAAGCTCACGCCTTTACGAACCTATCCGATTTTTGTCGATGCAAAGGAATCAAGGCTTGATTGATGGTATTATGTTGATAGATGGATATAACCCTTTAATCTTGGAAAGAGTTTTACCTCCAGTGAATAGCACAAGCTTAGTAAACGACCTATATAATGTACGTTATGAAGTTAAGGTTGATTTGGAGAAAGGTACTTGGGGATTTTTCGAAAGATCGAATTATTTACCCCGAGCTTGGTTTGTTAATAATTATATTGTTGTTGAGGAAAAAGGAATAAAAGACTTTATGAGAAGTAATGCTGTTGACTATCGAAAAACTGTTGTTTTAGAAAAGCACCCAAATTTTGTTAAAAATATTTCGGATTCTTTAGCACAGAATTCCGTCGTTTGTTTGTATTACAGTTCTAATTATTTTAAATACTTGGTAAACACGAGCAACTCTGCAATTCTGGTTTTTAGCGAAATTTGGTATCCGGAATGGAAAGCCTATGTTGACGGAATGCCTTTTGATATTTTACGTGCAAATTACTGTTTTCGTGCAGTTGAAATTCCGAAAGGGGAACATATGGTTGAAATGAAATTTGAATCTCACTCATTTGTATTGGGCGCATATATTACTTTATGTACAATATTACTTTCTGTGATTGGTTTAATTGTCTTTTATAGAATTGAAATTGGAAAGCATATCCATATTATTTCAAAGCAAAGTTAACAACAAAAGGTATTACATATGAATTTAAGCAAAAATCCGAAGGAACCCCCAATTTGGTTAAGATGGTTGGTACTCATTGTAGTTTCTTTGGCGATGTTCGGCAATTACTATGTTTATGATTCAATTTCTCCTCTTGCAGATTTACTCGCGAAGCAGCTGAATTTCACCGACGACGATATTGGATTATTGCAAGGAATTTATAGCTTTCCGAATATTATTATGGTTGCAATTGGTGGTATAATTATCGATAGAATAGGTACTCGGCGGGCAAATTTGCTTTTTTCTGGTTTATGTATGCTTGGTGCATTTACAACTTTTATACGTGGGGATATAATTACAATGGCTGCCGGTCGCTTGATTTTTGGTTTAGGAGCAGAGTCCTTAATTGTTTCAATAACAACTACATTAGCAAAGTGGTTTAAAGGTAAAGAGCTTTCTTTTGCGTTTGGTTTGAATTTAACGATTGCTCGATTAGGTTCCTTTGCTGCATTAAATTCTCCAACTTGGGCAAAAGGATTATTTGAAAACTGGCAAAGCCCCCTTTTAATTTCTTTTGTTGCTTCTGTAATTTCATTTGTTGCTGTTGCTACTTATTTTTTCCTTGATTTATGGGCAAGAAATCGATTTGTTTTAGGTGAAGAACAAAAACAAGAAAAAGTTGTATTGAAGGAGACATTTCGTTTCGGGCCAGCATTTTGGTTCATTACTTTACTTTGTGTGACTTTCTATTCTGCAATGTTTCCTTTCCAAACTTTTGCTATTAAATTTTTTCAAGAAGTACACAACGTGTCCAGACAAACAGCAGGCTTTCTTTCGAGCATTTTAACATTATCCGCAATGATAATGACACCAATATTTGGAATTATAGTGGATAAAATTGGACATCGTGCTAAGTTTATGATTTTAGGTTCATTTTTAATAATACCTGTTTATTTGATAATGGCTTATACTCATATTTCTTTATTTATTCCAATGTCGATAATGGGAATAGCTTTTTCTTTAATACCTGCTGTAATGTGGCCTTCTGTTGCATATGTTGTCGATGAATCAAAACTTGGAACTGCTTATGGTGTAATGACTATGATTCAAAACATTGGTTTGTTTGGAACAAATATTTTGATTGGGTTAGTTAATACTAAAACTGGTGGTTATACTACTGGAATGTGGATCTTCACATTTTTTGGTATTTTGGGAGTTTTATTTGGCTACCTTTTGTTAAAATCAAATCGTAAATCCACTAGATTTGATTTAGAAAAGCCAAAATTTAGTTTAAAATAAATTGGAAAGTTATGCCTAGGAAGAAAAAAACAGAGACAGAAAAAGAAATAACCTTAAATGATGCTGCTGAAATTGCGTTGAAAGATTACCTTGGTGTTTCTTCTGTTGAAACACTTCTTGTCCTTTCCGATGAACCATTAAGAGAAATTGGATTAACATTTTTCCAGGTTGGAAAAGAAATTGCCTACGAAACATTTTATTGCGAAATTAAGCCAAGGAAAATTAATGGGGAAGAGCCCCCAGAACAAATTGCTTTACTTATGCAAGAAGTTGATGTGATTGTAGCCCCAACAAGTAAATCTTTGACCCATACGAACGCAAGGCGAGAAGCTACAAAGCTTGGAGTTAGAATTGCAACTATGCCCGGGATTACAAAAGATACAATGTTGCGGTGCCTCAGCGCCGATGCTTCTAAAATTTTGAAAACAACCGAAACCGTTGCAAAACACCTTAAAAATGTATCTGTTATTCGTGTTACTACTGAACTCGGAACTGACATTGTTTTACCTGTAAAAGGAAGAAATATTATTAAAAGTACAGGAATTTTGCGAAATATAGGTGAATACGGCAATTTACCTTCTGGGGAAGTATACCTTGCTCCTTGGGAAAAGCAATCGAACGGTGTTGTTGTTTTTGATGGTTCTATTGCTGGTATTGGTAAGTTAAGCAAACCTGTGAAAGTTAAAGTTGAGAATGGCTATGGCGTAGATTTCGAAGGAGATGAGGAAGCAAAAATGCTTTTTAATATTCTAAAGGATATTGGTTACGAAGGTTTTGCTGTTGGAGAGTTTGGGATAGGTACTAATTACAAAGCAAAAATAACAGGTAGCATTCTTGAAGACGAAAAAGTCCTTGGTACTATTCATATAGCTTTTGGCAATAACCAAACTATGGGGGGGAAAATAAAAGCGAGAGGGCACATTGATGGTGTGGTTACTAAACCAAATATCTATTTCGATGATAAGTTAATAATGGAAGAAGGTAAATTATTGATATAATTTTATGAAGGTGATACTTATCCTGATTTTGTGTATTCAATATTTTCAATTGTTTGGCCAAAAAGACTCATCCTTTCCAATAATTAATTATAAGATACTCAAATTTGAAAATTACAAGAAATTGAACTCTTTTTTACGAAATTTCTACCCTAGTGTTAACAAAATAAAATATCGAGTTCTAACTACTTTAAACAGAAAAGAATTTAGATTTTTTAGACCGAAGCAGCTTATAATTGTTCCCGATACATTTGTCGAAGACTTACGTGCTTATTCGGTTTTTCCTTTTGAATATTTGGGTGCACGGAATATTCCAAAAATCATTGTTGTTTCCAATGTTTACCAAGCTTATGCTTGTTACGAATGGGGTAAATTAGTACGATTTGCTGCTGCAAATACTGGAAAGAAATCCACACCAACATTTCCAGGTCGCTATTCGTTGCAGTGGAAGGAAAAGGTTCGCCGTTCCTCATTCAACGTAAATTGGGTAATGCCATTTACTTGGAATTTTCATCGTTTAACTGGCTCGGCTTTTCACCAGTTCGAAATGCCGGGATATCCAGCATCTCATATGTGTATTCGACAATTTCGAGATGATGCTGAATGGCTTTTCAATTGGGGCGAAGGTCCAAAGCGTGATTCTTTAGGAAAAATTATCCCAATGTCTGGAACACCGGTCATTATAATTGATTTTTATGATTTTGTTAATTATCCAAAAAAGTGGCTTGAACTTACCTCAAATCAACAAAAAATAGATTATCTACCCCCTGAGCCTCTTAAAGTTGAAGAGGCTTTAATTCCAATTATTCTTGTTCCACCCGAACTAAGGAATATTATTCCAAAAAAAGAAAGAATACGCTATGAAACAGCATTCGATACTCTTGTTTCGCGTGGAATAATACCTCCAAATTTTAAATTGACTCCATCAAGTCCATTAAATAAAAAGGAAGAAAACAAGAAATAAAAATTAAGTAGGATATATATTTGACTTAATTAGTTTTGTATACTAAGCTTTTGATAAATGAGTAAGTTGTCTAATTCATTCTTCAGTTTTTGGAATGACTTTTGGGGTAATATCAATTGCATTTCATTTGTAAAATTTTCGTACAAAATTGGCATAAATGCAATACTTTCTGCAAAAGAATTAGCAGCTTGCGAAAATTTTTTACTTTTGGAATAGAGCTTACCCAATTGGTAATTAATTAAAGCATTTTCTTTTGTTAAAGTTTTACAGTTTTCGAGGATTTCTATCCCTTTCTGGTATTTTTTATAATCAAGTATGAAATTTGTAAATTCCTCGAGTAGAATTGGGTCGTTAGGATTATTTGTCAGTGCTTTCTCAAAGAATGAAAGAGTTTTAGAAACTTTTCTGGTTTTAACAAAAGTGTCGATAACTATCAACCAAAAGTCAGGATTTTTAGGTTCAAGATTTAGAGCTATAAGAAAATATTGCTCAGCTTTCTGATGTTTATTCATATTCCAGAGGCACAATCCAGCGCCGAGGTAAGCAATGGTGGATTCTATATGGTTCGAAATAGAAAGCGAATCCGAGTCTAATGGATTAATGTTATTAATCCTTTCAAAGTATTCCAATGCGGTTCTATAGTCGCTAAGGTCGGCATAAAAAAAGCCCAAAATTAAATAAACCTTTTGATCGAATGGGAAAATTTGTTCATATGCTTTCAGATTATCAATTGCTTCAGTTATTTTTCCAACTTTTTCATAAGATAAAGCTAGATAGTAATAAGCAAGTTCATATTTAGGGTCGATTGCTATAGCATTTTTGAAAGCGTCGATTGCTTTGTAATACCTTCCTAAATCGAAATAATAAATACCGAGATTGAACCAGAGCCATTCAGAAGTTGGTTCTAATTCTAAAGCTTTTTTATTGGTTTCAATGCACTCGACAGTTTTGCCTTGTTGGAAATAAATTGAAGCAATTTCTTGGTAGGCATCAAGTCCAAGTTCTTGTGAATTTGTAAGTGAATGGAATATTGACAATGCTTGGTCATAATTTTGTATTGCTTCAAGAAGTATACCCTTGTGGAATAAAACATTTTCATCTGGCTCAACTTCAAGGGCTTTATCGATGACTTTTAAAGAGCTGTCAATGTCACCACTATTGAAGTAAGATAAGCTTAAATTTATTAAAACATCAATATCCGAAGGGTTGAGTTCAAATGCAATTCTAAGTGTTTCGGTTGCTTTTTCTAATTCATTCAAGCTTAATAGTATATATCCTTTGCGAGCAAGAAGTTCAGAAGAATAAGGGTTATACGATAAAAGAAAATCGCAAAATTTCAAAGCCTCTTCAAATAGTTCCTCATCAATACAAGCTTCCATAACTCCTTGAATTATCTCAAGTTCATCATCATTCAAAGATTCCCCCATTTTGGCTTTTTTTTGAATAAAAGAATTAAAAATGCTTGCAAGGAAATCTATTGTAGGAGTGTAATCACCATCCTCGTTATTAATAATTTCTCGAGAACTAATAAACTTGCTATGGAAAAATCGATTTTTCATCTATTTTTAAAATACCCAAAAATAATAAATCAAAATTACGCAAAAAAAACAAGTTGAAATTAAGTTTTTATTCTTTGTTCCGGGTTAAAGATTTTCGAAGTTCATCAAGATTATAAAGGAAGGGAATAAAATCAAATGTGAAAAGGGCATTCTGAATTTTTTCTTTTGAATTTTTATAATTGTTCGATTTAGTTAGTGGAGAGGAAATTAATACAATAAATCGGTTTGTCTTGGTTGATGCAAAAATATGTTTAACAACCGTCTCATTTAAAATATCTTTTTTAGATAATATTGGTTCAAATTCCCAATATAATGCATATTTGCCACTTGGGAGCAAAATTTTATTTGGTTTGAAGTCAGGGATATTTATTCCGAGCTCTTTAACAAGATATTTCATTTCGAAGTGAAAGTGCTGCATTAGAGTATCAACATTTGAATTTGGATTGAAGAAAGCCGAAATTGGGACAATTGTAAATTGGAAAATCTGATCGTCAATAGAAAAGATTAGTTCCTCTGGTTCTACATCAATAAGTTTTTTCCCTTTGATTTCAATCTTAAAACTTTCTAAGGAATCGTTAAAAACGAAAAGGAATCCTTTCTTCGATTTAAGAATACTTAACCCCTCTTCATTAGTTTGGATTGAGTAAATGATATTTTGTGCAAATAGGAATAATAATAAAAAAATAAAACCTTTCATTCGTGCTTATTCTCCGGTTCTTGATGAATATGAATTTGACAATTGGCAATCGACTTTTTTATCTCATTTTCGACTTTGTGTGCAATATTATGGGCTTCTTCAATTGTTAAATTTGGATCAAGATGAATGTTTAAATCAATAAAGGTAGTAGCTCCAGAAGTTCGAATTCTAATATTGTGAACATTTTTGACTTCGGAGATACTGGTAATCACATCTTCTACAATTTTTTTTGATGAAGAAGGGGCTCGATCCAATAATTCATTGATTGCTCGTATAGAAAGTTTTATGGACATATAAAGGACAATTCCAGAAACGAAAATGCCAGCAATTGTGTCGGCGGTATGAATGTTAAAGCTTGCAAAAGTTAAACCAATTAAAACAACAAAAGAGGAAAGTATATCCGATGAAAAATGTAATGCATCGGCTTCCAAAGCTTGGCTTTTATGTTTTTTTGCATATTTTGATAGCAACCTTGCTCGATTGAAATCTATAACAATGGCAAAAATAACGACAAAGAAACTCCAAAAGTTAACAACAATTTTGGTTTCTTGGTTAAATAACCTTTCTAACGCCTCCTTGACAATCCAAATACATGTTGCAACTAAAATTAATGCTTCGATTAAGGCTGAAATATTTTCAATTTTGCCATGCCCAAAATTGTGAGTTTCATCTGCAGGCTTGGAAGAAAGTCGGATTGAAAAAACAGTTAACCCAGCTGCAAAAACATCCATAGCAGAATGCAAAGCTTCGGAAATAATTCCCAAACTTCCAGTAGCAAGACCGACAATACCTTTAAATAAAGTTAAAAAAATAGCAACAAGGAACGAGCTTAATGCAACTTTATTCTTTTCCTTTATTGCAATTTTTTCATTTTCCATAACTACAAAATAAACAAAAAAGTTTAAAGATTTTCAAAAAAATAGGACTTCCATAAATAAAGGAAGTCCCAAACGATTGGAAGATTTGATTATTTAGCAAAAGCAAAACTTCTTCGTTCTCGGATAACAGTAACTTTGATCTGACCAGGATATTCCATCTCCTGCTCAATTTTCTTGGCAATGTCGTGGGCTAATTGGTCAGCGGTTAAATCGTCTACTTTTTCTGGTTCGACAATAACCCGAACCTCGCGTCCTGCTTGAATTGCAAAGGTTTTTTGGACACCTTCGAAGCTTTGTGCAAGTGTTTCAAGTTTTTCCAGTCTTTTGATGTAATTTTCAAGGGATTCTCTGCGTGCGCCAGGTCGAGCACCACTGATGCTATCAGCAGCTTGAACCAAGACAGCATAAGGGGTTTCCATATCGATGTCTTCGTGGTGTGCACCAATTGCATTAGCAACAGCAGGATGTTCTTTATATTTCTTGGCAAGTTCATATCCAATCAAAGCATGAGGTCCTTCGGTGTTTTGATCTACACATTTGCCAATATCGTGGAGTAGACCAGCGCGTTTGGCAATTTGTGGGTCAAGACCCAATTCTGCTGCCATTATTCCGCATAGGTGTGCAACCTCAATTGAATGATTAAGTAGATTTTGCCCATAGCTTGAACGATATTTCATTTTTCCTACAAGCCGAAGAAGGTCTGGATGTAAGTTATGAATTCCAAGTTCAAGTGTTGTTTGTTCACCGATTTTCAGAATTTCTTCTTCTAGTTCTTCGCGGACTTTTTCTACAACTTCTTCGATTCGTGCTGGATGAATTCTTCCGTCCTGCATAAGTCGTTCGAGGGCAATTTTTGCTACTTCTCGACGGAAAGGATCAAACCCTGAAATTACAACGGCTTCTGGAGTGTCATCGATAATTAAATCAACTCCAGTTGCAGATTCGAATGAGCGAATATTTCGACCTTCACGTCCAATTATCCTTCCTTTCATTTCATCTGATTCAAGGGTTACAACCGATACTGTGCTTTCGATGCTATGGTCGGATGCTGTACGTTGAATCGCTTCCAGAATGATATTTCGTGCTTCTCTTTGAGCATTTTGCTTGGCTTCGTCTCGGATTTGCTTAATGTATTGTGCCACTTCGATTTTTGCTTCGTTGATGAGATTGTCCATCAAGATTTTCTTTGCATCTTCTTTTGTAAGGCCACTTATCTCTTCAAGTTTTTTGAATTGTTCCTCTCGAAGTTTTTCAATTTCTTCGATTTTTTTCGAAATATTTGCTTCCTTTTGCCGAAGGTCATTTTCGGCAAGTTCAATTTGTTTTTCTTTTTTAGTGATTAGTTCAAGTTTCGATTCTAAAGCCTCCTCACGTGATTTTAACAGTTTTTCGGAGGCTTGTATTTTTGTTTTTCTTTGTTGATATTCATTTTCGAATTCTTGTTTTCTTCGATGCCATTCTTCTTTTACTTCGAGCAGTTTCTCTTTTTTAAGATTATTTGCTTCTTTTTCTGCTTCTTTTAGTATGTTTTTTGCTTTTTCTTCGGCTTCACGGATTTTAGAAGAAATTGATTTGTTTGTGATGAAATATGCAACAGCAAAACCAAGCAAAAGCCCAATAAATGTTCCAACAATAATAATAATCTCGTTCATCTTTCAATCCTTTGCTATAACAAAAACCAAATAAAATAACGAATAATTTAAAAAAAACAATTTAACATTTATAAAAAAATTAAAACCGCATTATCGCCTTGCCTCGTATGTCGATTGAGTCGTAAAGAACCCAAACCGACACAGTGGGTATCATCCTGACTATATTTTGCGTCCACTGGACACCTCGATGGTGTCGCCACCAAAGAAGGTGGTTGAGGCCTGCAATTTATAGCCAGAGCCTGATTCCCTTTTTTTTCAACTAACGGTTCTTTCGCTCATAATCGGGCAAGGCTCTAATGCGGCTAAACTTTTTCAAAGAACTTTTAACTATGTATGTTATCAATAAGATACAAAGTAATTTTCTTCAACTCGTTAATCACAAATTCCATATCAGTTCGACTTTGAAATTCACAATTCTTCAACTTTTCAGCCAAATTAATTGCGGTTAAAGTAAAAATTGTTTGCATAGATTCTTCTTTATATTTTTCCATAATTTTATTGAATTGATTCTCTACTTCCATAACGGCCTGTTGTATGACTGCTTCGTTTTCACCTTTTAAAATATACTCGTTACCTAAAATTTTTACTTTAACTTTTCCCATCCTTTAATTTTAAAAAAGCAATTTAATTAAATATTAAAAAATGACAAAACCAAACAAAGGTTGATTATTCTAATAGGGAAATAACTAAAGTATGGTGACCTAAATAATTTCTATAATAATTTAAGACGAAGAAAGCAAGGGAAAGATTCATCCAGAGAACAAAATAAATTAAAATATTGGCTGTGAAAGTACATCGAACAATCTCGAAGAATGTAATATATGGTGCAACTCCTATAAGCTTCCTCTCATCCAAAGGTAAAGATTCTTTGTCTCGTAACTTTTTATATAATTTAATTGAGGTAAAAAGTAATGAATAAAGTAATGCATTGAAAACTAAAAAGCCAATAATTCCTGTCTCTGCAAGAACTGAAAGTATTGTTGAATCGCTGAAAAGAGAAACAAATTCTTTTTGGTAGCCAGTTAATCCTAATCCAATACCAATTAATGGACTTGTTTGCCAAATTTTAATTGTCGAAATAGCGTTTTCTAGCCTCCCAGAAAAACTTTCTCCGCCCATTTCGTCTTGCCCAAGACTGAATATGTTCTCAACTCGATAGGAGAATAATTTAAGTAAATCAATATTCAATACATCGGTAAGGAATAAATTTGTCAAAAGAACAGAAATAATTGCTATAATTCCTATTGAAAAAAGGAACTTATATGAATGATACTTTTCGATAAGGAAAACCAAGACAAACATCGCAAGAAAGCCAGCCAATCCTGTGAGAGAATAAGTTAAAAAAAGTGTGATTAAGTTTATTATTACAAAAAATATTAAAAGTTTATTATTTTTTATAAAACCTTCGCGGTATTGTATCCATGGGATAGCAAGAAACAAAAACAAATAGACATTCCAGCTTGCTAAAGCACTCGGTTCTGTAAATATCGATGTAGCCCGAAAAAATGAACCATAGGATGTTGCTGCTTGATAAACATCTCCGATAACTTCATACCTAGAGAGTAAAGCACGATTAGTGTAGCTTACCCAAGCAAAAGGCAAATCAAATGCCCTTGCAAATAATTGATAAATTCCATAAAGATTTAGAATTAAAAACAGCCAGATTAATAACTTAATTATGCTTATATAGGTTTTGGGTTTTATGTAATTTATATAAATCAAGACATTAAAAAAAACTACATAGTAAAAATGGGAGAGTGATTTGATTGCTTGAATGATTTCATTATTTTTCCCGCCAATCAATGGCAGGATAATTGGTATTGTAGTCCAAATGATTAAAGAAAAAAACAAAATATTTGGATAATTAATTGAAATTTCCAAGGGCTTTTTGTATACAAAAAAAGCAAACAATAAAAGGTTGTAACAAATTAGAACATTTAAATCTAGTGTTGTTACACCATAATTTGAAAAATAAAAAAGAGCATATCCGAAAAGGAACTGGGTAAGAAAAGTTAAGATAAAAGCAAATGAATATAATTTTGCCATAACTTTCGAGTTTTAGAAAGCAAAATTAAGTAATGTTCAGTTGAAAAAAAAGTTAAAATCGCAACTTTGATTCACTTTTGAAGACTAGGGATTTTCTGGTTGGCTTGGTTTTTAAAAGTTCTTGATTATCTTGCACACCCGGAGGGACTCGAACCCCCAACCCTCTGATCCGAAGTCAGATGCTCTATCCAATTGAGCTACGGGTGCACATTGTTATACCTCGACTGGTTTCAATTTGTTTACAAGCCGAGCAAGTTTTGCTTTTTTATTCGCCGCGTTATTTTTATGAATTACTCCTCGGGCAGAAATCCTATCGAGAACACTGTATGCTTTTTTCAAAAGTTCCTGCGCTTCTTCGTACGAACTTGAACGGCGAATTGATTTGTTAATTTCCTTTGCATTTCGTTTGTTCTGTCGATTATATAATCGACGCTTTCGGTTTTGCCTAATTCTTTTTAAAGCCGACTTATGATGAGCCATAAAAAAATCTTTTTCAAATAGTTTAACTAAATAAAATACAAAATTAACAATAAAATTAAAATGAAAAAAGGTATTTTTATAAAAATATTTTATTAATTTTGTAGTTATAGATGCTCGGATGGCGGAATAGGTAGACGCACAGGACTTAAAATCCTGTGGGCATTCTTGCCCGTGCGGGTTCGAGTCCCGCTCCGAGCACTTTTTCAATTCCTTCCTATCTTCTTTATTAAATTTACACTATGCAACCTAATTATTTTTCTAAAAATTATTACTTTACATTTTATTTTGGAGATTCAAGCTACTTGTAATTAGTATGGATTTTTCTATTCTTTTTTATAAATAAAAGGAATAGGTATGAAAAAGCTAAGAGTTCTTCTTTCGGTTTTTGTTTCATTTTTTGCTTGCAACCTCGGCAACCCCGGCACTACCAGTCGAAGGGGATTCAACTGACCTTTTGTGGGTATTTGGTTCTTGGTGGGGTCTAGTGACTTATGTTTCTTTCCATCCTAACTCGCAATTGATGACTTATAGTGTTGGCGCT
>CAYPRT010000018.1:0-14613 GCA_964413155.1 uncultured Hyphomicrobiales bacterium
GCTTTTTTCTCTTTGTTTTCTTTTTTCTTTTCCTTTGTTTCTTTCTTTTCTTTCGCTTCGGTTTTCTTCATTTCCTTTGTTTCTTTCTTTTCTTTCGCTTCGGTTTTCTTTTCAACCTTTTGCTTCGGTTTTTCTTCTTTTGTTTGAGCAGTGGGAGTTTGAGCAAAAACGCTTGTGGCAATAAATGCAATTGCCACAACTACCGCAACAAGTGCGCGTTTCATAAAATCCTCCAAAAAAGTTAAACATGTTACCTCTCGGCAATGCGAAATTAACTAATTTTCTTTTTCGTTATTTCGAAATATTAATTTTTTTTAAAGATTTTGATTTTTTTAATTTGCTTGCCAGTATTTGTGTTTAAAAAAATATTTATGTTGAAAAAAATTGTCATTTTTTGTTTTTTGTTATGCAATTTGTTTGTTTTTCCGAAGAGTTTTTTATTTTCTCAATGTGGATGTTCATCGGGGCAGCAATTTCTTCCCCCATTACACTGGCTCGGTACTTCTGAAGTTGGCATCAGTGAACGCAAGCGTTTAAGAATAGATTTTTCATATAAATTTGCTTATTCTGACAGACTTTACACTAAGGATACCTATCGTGCAGATTTAATTAAATATAAAAATCATACGATTTCTCTTTTTGCATCCTATGGTTTGGATTCCTACACTATGCTGGATTTTACTCTTTCTTACGCTTTTCGTTCACTTTTGCAATATGGGTTTCACTTCAAAGGCTATGGGTTTTCTAATGCTTACTTTGGTTTGCGTCGTAATTTCTACGAAACCCATAACTCCGATTTCATTTTGAACTTTGGTGCTGGCTTAAGTTTGCCCTTAATGAAATTTAAAGAAATCGAACGACACCCAATTGTTATTCAGCCATCAAATGGCTCTTTTGGTTTATATGCTATGGGTTTTGGTCAAAAATCGTTTCAAAAACAAAACTTGAATCTACTTCTTTTTTCTCGTTTCGACTATTATTTTAAAAATTCCTTGAACTTTCGCTTTGGTTCGAATTTCGTTACTTCGCTTTTAGTTTCTAAAAGATTTTCAGAAAAGTTTACTGCAATTGCAGAACTTAGAAGTGAAGTTCATTTTAAAGATAAATACAATGATACAACTTATCCAAATTCTGGTTCCCAAATGTTCAATTTAATTCCCAGGGTAACCTATCAAATCGAAAGGTTTTCTGTTTCACCATATCTTGAAATACCTGTTTTTCAATTTTATGATGGAGAGCAGATTGGTAATAAGTTTGCAATTGGTTTGAATTTCAGCTACCTTTTCAATTTTGCTCGGCGAAAAATCAACTAATTTTTTTATTTTGCATATATCTCGAAAATTAAAAAGGATAGATTATGAAGAATATTACTTTCTTTTTAATTCTTGTTTCGTTTCTAACAACTTCAGTTGGAGCTCAAGTCCTTGCACAAACACAAAAGAAAGCGAAAAGTGCCAACAGAGAAATAAGAACTGATTCAACTATTGTTTCTTCCCAGTCTGAAATCAGAAAAGCCCAAAAAAAAATAGCAGCGGAATTGCGGCAAGCAAAGGCAGAAATGCGAAAGAAACTTGCTTCTGCGAAAGAAGAAGCTCGCCAAAAAATTGCCTTAGCAAAGGAAAAAGCCCGAATCGATATCGAAAAGACTAAATTAAAAGCAAAACAGGATGTTCAAAAAGTAATTCAACAAGAACGGAAAAAAATTGAAGAGTTACAGAAAAAATTGCAAAATGAAATTGACCAGTTGGAAAAGAAGTTGTATCAAGAATTATCCAAAACCATTAATACCGAGGCAAAAAACCCAAAAACTAATCCACCAAAAGTAAAGCATTCTAAAAAGGCGAAAGATCCCACTAATACCAAATAACTTAATTAACAATGTTTAGAGTTTTCGAAAAAGTTCAAAAATTTTTTCGGAACAACTTTTATTTCACAAAGCAAGAGATAATATTCGTAGTTATGCTGTTTGTTGGGCTTTTGCTTGGTTCCATCCGCAAGTTTCAGATGTTAAATGAAAATCGGGATAATCCAGCTGAATTAATTGTCAAAATTATTGATTCGCTTGCTAAAGAGGAAAGTCGAACCTATACAGGAACAGATATTTACGGCAACCCAGTTGACACTACCAATGAAACTCTTTTGGGGAACAAGTCAATTTATACAAAATTGAAACCTGGGGATACAGTAAAAATTAACATTAACACAGCATCAAGAGTTGAACTGATGCGATTGCCCGGAATTGGGGAGAAGACAGCTCAACAAATTATTGAATATAGAAAGAAAAATAGATTTAGAAGCAAAGAAGATTTATTAAAAATCAAAGGTCTTGGTAAAAAGAAATTACAGCGTATAGAAATGTTCATAACTTATTAAATTGCTTTTTTTAAAAATGTGGTTTTGCAATGAAGTATACGATTTTAAATCAAATTCATAAGGAACTTGGCGCCAAAATGGTTGAATTTGCTGGCTTCGAAATGCCAATTCAGTATAAAAATGGTATTATTTTCGAGCATAAAGCAGTTCGAACAAGCGTTGGCGTTTTCGATGTTTCTCATATGGGAGAATTTGAAATAACTGGTCCCGACGCACTTGCTTTTGTACAAAAAGTAACGACGAATGATGCAAGCAAACTTTATCCAGGGAAGGTTCAATATTCAGCTATGTGCTATCCCAATGGTGGAATTGTCGACGACCTATTAGTTTATCGTTTAGCCGAGAACAAGTTTATGTTTGTTGTCAACGCAGCCAACATTGAAAAGGATTACAATTGGTGTTGCGAAAATGCACGTAATTTAAATGTTGAAGTCGAAAACATTAGCGACGAAATAAATCTGCTTGCTGTTCAAGGACCAAACTCCCTTAAAGTATTACAAAAGTTGACCGATATTGATCTAAGCCAGATGAAATATTACACTTTTCAGAATGGAAAGCTCGCCGACGTGGATATGATAATTTCCCGAACTGGATATACTGGTGAACTGGGATTTGAGTTGTACTTTCGTGGGGATTTTAACCTTGCAAAACGTGTTTGGAACTCTATTTTCGAAAGTGGCAAGGAATTCAACATCGAACCTGTCGGACTTGGTTGCCGCGATACTTTACGGCTTGAAAAGGGGTATTGCCTTTATGGGAATGATATAGACGAAACAACAAATCCAATCGAGGCAGGTTTGAGCTGGATAACAAAATTGGAAAAGGGTGAATTCAATGGTTCCGAGGTCATTGCTAAAGTTAAAGAAGAAGGCCCAAAAAGGCGCTTGGTAGGATTTGTTTGCGAAGAGACTCGCTTTATTCCTCGGCACAATTACAAAATTTATTTTGATGGAAAAGAAATAGGATATGTAACAAGTGGAAATATTTCCCCAATGCTCGAAAAACCCATTGGAATGGGCTATGTAAAAGCGGAGCATTCCAGCGATGGAAACACAATTCAAATTGAATCCCGCGGAAAACTCTTCGAAGCACGAATAGTAAAAATTCCATTTGTTTAGTTTGATTATAAAAATATTTTGAAATAAATGAGAAAAACACTTTTTGTCTTTGTAATTGCCCTTCTTTTTTCGGGCTGTTTAAATTATCATTTCAAAAAGCAAGTAATTTTTACTCAATCGGCTCCAGCGCCTATTGGTTCCTATAGCCAAGCGGTCTCGTTCGGGGGGCTTGTATTTGTTTCGGGGCAAATCGGGATTGAACCTTCAACTGGAACTATTAACCCTGATATTGAATTGCAATTTCGTCGAGTAATGGAAAATGTAAGGAATATTTTATTAGCGAGCCAAAGTAGTCTTGAAAATGTTTTAAAAGTTACTATCTATCTTACCGATATGAATGATTTTTCCAAAATCAATCAAATATATTCAGAATATTTTAAAGAAAATTTCCCTGCTCGGGAAACAGTTGAAGTTTCGAAGCTTCCAAAAAATGCTAAAATTGAGATTTCGGTTATAGCAGCTAAAATAAGAAAATGACTACATTCTTTCGGGGGTGTTTACCCCAAGAATAGTTAAGCCATTTTTTAAAATTCTTTGGGTAACTTTTGCAAGTTTGAAACGAGCGGAAAGAATAGGTTCGGAGCTTCCAATAATTCTACAGTCGTGGTAGAACGAATGGAACGCTGTTGCAAGGTCGATTAAATAATCGGCAAGGATTTGTGGTTCGAACTTCGTTGCGGAGGTTTGAATAATTTCAGGGAAAAACCTTTGTATCTTTATTAAATTTATTTCCTGTGGCAATTTTAAACAATCGGTATTTGCATTTTCGTCGAAGGTAATATTTCTCTCTTTTGCTGTGTCGAAAATTGAGCAAATCCGAGCATAAGCATATTGGAGATAAAATACTGGGTTTTTTTCGCTGTGCTCGCGTGCAAGATTTAAGTCGAATTCAAGATGAGTTGAAACACTTCGCATTAAAAAGAAGAAGCGAACAACATCGGCTCCTACCTCTTCAATTAATTCATCTAAGGTGTAGCTTCGTCCACTTCTTTTCGACATCTTAACTTGAACTCCGTTTTCCATCAGGGTCACAAATTGGTGGATAACGACTTTGACTTTCTTGTCGTCGAAACCCAAAGCCCGAATACCAGCAAGGACATCAGGAACGGTTGCAATATGGTCTGCTCCAAAAATATCTATGATAAGGTCGAAACCACGCAGGAATTTTTCGCGATGATAAGCAATATCGGGTAATCGATAAGTTGGTTCTCCAGTTGATTTAACAATAACTCTGTCCTCTTTTAGACCAAGTTTAGTTAAAGCAAGCCAAATGGCTCCATCTTTTTCGTAAACAAGTTCTTTCTCTCGGAAAATTTTAATTACTTCGTCAATTTTACCATTATGATAAAGGGTATCTTCATTGTAAAAGACATCGTGGAATATTTTTAAGCTTGAAAGAGTTTTTCGTATCTTATTGAAGCACCATTCTTCACCAAATTTCTTGCAGATTTCCAAATTTTCATTTGTTTCGGGAACTAAACTATTACCATATTTTTGAACTAATTCCTTTGCAATTTCTTTGATGTATTCGCCGAAATAGCCATCTTCGGGGAAAGGGTATTCTTCTTCGCCGAGAAATTGTCGATATCGTGCATAGATAGAACGGGCAAGATTAGTCATTTGCTTGCCTGCATTATTGAAATAGTATTCTCTTGTTACATCGTAACCTAGCCAAGTGTAAAGATTTGCAATGCTATCGCCTATACACGCATTGCGTCCGTGTCCAAGATGGAGCAATCCAGTGGGGTTGGCGCTTACATATTCTACATTTGCGCGCAGACCTTTCCCAAGAAACGTTTTACCATATTCTTCACCAAATTTGTAAATTTTTTCGAGTTCTTGCGCAAAGAAAAGGTTCGACAATTTGATATTTATGAATCCAGGACCATCGATTGTTATTCGCTCAATAATTTGTTTGTCGAAGTCAACTAATTCGACAATTTTTTGTGCAATTTCACGGGGATTCTTCTTCTGTTCCTTAGCAACAATCATTGCAATGTTTGTTGCATAATCGCCAAAGTCGGGATTTTTCGGGGCTTCAAATCGTAATTTTGAGCAATCTTCCAGCCCGATTTTTTTTAAGGCTTTTTCTAATTCAGTCAAAATGAAATTTGGAACCATACATCTCCTTAGGCAGTTTCAAAAGACTTACTTTCTGTTAGGAATTTTGTTTTGTTTCGAATAGGAACTAATCTTCCAACTTGAGAAATCTTATAGAAATTTCCATCGCCCCAAAGTCTTTCAATATTGTAAAATTTACGGGCATTGTAATGGAAAATATGGAATACTATATCAAAGAAATCCAACAAAATCCAATATGAGGAGTTAAAACCTTCGACTCTTGGCTTCTGGATTCCCTCTGTTTTGCATCTTTGTTCAACTTCTTCGACAATGGCTCGCATTTGGACATCGGAGTCGCAAGAACAAAGCACGAAGTAATCCGATGGTGCCGATTCGATTTCCTTCAGTTCGATAATAAGAATGTCGCTTGCAATTTTGTCCAATGCAATTTTTGCACACCATTTAGCAAGTTCTTTTGATGTTTGTTGTCTTTTTGTCAAAACCCTTCCCAATTATTCGACAAACAAATTATGACGAATTAATTTCTAAAAGGTTTTAGTAATTTATAATCCTTCCCCAAAATAACAAAACAGTAACTACCCAACGAGTCTTGTAGTTCTAAATTACTTTCATCGATTCCGAGAATTTTTCCAACGAATTGTCCAAATTGAAAAGTGCTTTTAGAAATAATTATTTTGCTTAATTCTTCTTGGGTTGGGTAGTTTTGAACACTTTCCACTTTGATGTCGAAATTATTTAAAAAGTTTTGGGTATGCCGAGCAATTCCTTCCGCATTTGCAGCATTGTAGATTCTTACTTTAAAATTGAAATAATCCTGTGGCTGGGAAGTTAGTTGGGCAGAATTGTTCTTTTTTGAATAGAATCTTAGGTATAGCGAACCACAAAAAAGAAGAATTATTAGAGTTCCTAAAATAATTATTGAAAAAATGAAAATATTTTTTATTTTGCTGTACATAATTTTCAAAAATAACCAATGTTAGTTGAAAAATAGGGATGCTGAATGGGAAAGAATATCATTTACGGACATATTTTGAACCCAAAAGACAACCAAACGATTGAATTTATCCAGAATGGGTTCATTGAGTTCGACCAAATTTCTGGTAAAATTACGAGCATCGGTAAGTTCAATTCGAAGCCTAAAGCCAACAAAACCGAAGCGGAAAAATTAATAATTCCTGGTTTGGTCGATTTGCATAGTCACATTCCTCAACTTCCCGGCGTTGCAAAAAATGCGAACGAACTTTTACCTTGGCTTAAAAATCATATTTTCCCTCTCGAGATTAAGTTTAAGGATATTGAATATGCAGAGCAAATAGCACGCTTTTTCTTTACCGAAGCACTTCGCTTTGGTACTACAACGATTGTAGCTTATGGCTCAGTTCACAAGGAAGCAACAGATGTCGCATTTCAAGTTGCGCAAGAAATAGGCCTTCGTGCTTTCATTGGAAAAGTTATGATGGATAGGGATATGAAGCGGTATCCCGAGGAACTCCCATTAATGGCAAGAAATATTAAAGATTCCGTCGACTTGGCAAAAAAATGGCATAATTCAAATGGTGGATTATTGCAGTATATCTTTTCGCCTCGGTTCGCAGCAACCTGCTCGATGCGTTTACTTCAGAAAACTGCGGAAGTTGCAAAGGAAGGCGATTTCTTCATTCAAACGCATCTGGCCGAAAACCAAAGTGAAATCAGATTCATCAAATCGCTTTTCGAAAAAGAAAAACACAGAGTCCCAACTAATACCCATATTTTTAAGAAGAGTAATCTTCTTGGAGAAAAAACTTTGCTTGCCCATTGTTTGTATCTTTCTAATGTAGAATTGCAAATAATAGCGGAAAGCAAATCGAATATAATCCATTGTCCTACTTCAAATATATTCTTACAGAGTGGATTTATGCCTTTGCGAAGGTATCAATTCCACAATATTCCTATTGGGCTTGGAACCGATGTTGCCGGTGGGTACTCTCTTTCGATGTTCAATTGTATGCGCGATGCAATCGAAACATCGAAGATTGTAAACTTGATTTACGACAATCGACCAACCCCATTTCTGACTGTTACCGAAGCATTTTGGATGGCTACTTTTGGTGGTGCAAAAATTTTAAAATTAGAAGATAAAATCGGTAGCCTTGATGTTAACAAAGAGGCTGATATTGTTGTAATAAAACCAAATAATATATTCAGGTTTTATAACAATAATAATTCAGCAGAAAATATCCTCGAAAACCTTATATATTTGCCCCACACGTACTCAATCGAAAAAGTGTTTGTTCGTGGCAAAGAAATGAAAATCGTTGAAGATTTTGCAAAAGATCAGTAAACACAGTTTTTACAATAACTACCAGACTTTAATTGTTTGGTGTAAAAACTAATTCATTTTTATTAAAGTAATTTAGAAAGGCTTTGCAAACCTATTGGTTCGACGGAATAAAAGGGCTCTGCATATTTGAAACCCACAAGGGAACCAAAGTAGCGTGCTCGGGCTTCGAGTTCTTCAAAAAATTCGGGCCGAGAAAGTCGGGTCGGGGGTTCATTGGCATTTGAAAGCCCTTCGACAAATACTTGGGAAATGTAGCATTTTATTGCCTTAATTTTTATTTCGTAGAAGTCCGAGATATTTACAAAGAAATCGGGGTTTTTCGGGAAAGGGTAACTTTGCATATAGCAATACATTTTACGAATTCTCCAAGGCATTTGATTTTCGCCTTCATATTGGGTTTCGTATTTAACTAAACCGCTTAAAAACATAGATTTTCTTATAATCGAATGCAATCCTTCGTGGTCGGGATGTCGTTCAAATTGTGGACTAAAAACCACAATTTTAGGTCGGTATTTTCTCAACATTACGATAGTCTTCCTGATTGACTCATCGGTTGGGAAAAGGTTCCCATCGGGGAGAAAAAGATTTTCGCGGAATTTAATTCCAAGGACATTTTTTGCTTCTTCGGCTTCCTCTAAACGGCGCTCTGAAGTTCCACGAGTGCCCAATTCCCCAGAAGTCATATCGACGACTGCAACAGAATAGCCTTCGTGAGTAAGTTTGGCAAGTGTGCCTCCACAAGCAATTTCGATATCGTCGGGGTGGGCACCGAAAGCAAGGACATCTACTTCAAAATTCATATTATTTCCCTGTTAGAGAATGTATTTTGTTAATGCGTCTTTGATGACGGCCACCTTCGAAAGTTTCATTTAAAAAGGCAGTGATAATTTCTTTGGCTAATTCGGGTGGAAGCAATCGTGCCCCAAATGTCAAAACATTTGCATCGTTGTGCTTTCGGGCAAGGCGAGCCATTTCGACTGTGCAACAATTTGCTGCTCTTATTCCAGCAACTTTGTTGGCAACAATGCTCATTCCAATTCCACTACCGCAAATTAGAATTCCAAAATCATACTTTCCAGCGGAAACATCTTTGGCAAGTGGAAATGCAAAATCTGGATAATCGCACGATTCTGAACTTTTGCACCCAAAATCAACCACTTCATAACCCGATTGTTTTAAGAAATGAATCATTTCGGTTTTTAGTTCAAAACCTGCGTGGTCCGAGCCTATTGCTATTTTCATATTCAAAATCTTAAATAATTATTTCGGTCATTGGAGAATGATATTCTTCTTGTCTTGGCGTTGGTGAAACATTCTTCCCAAAGTTAAATAGAATAGGTTTATGTTTCTTTTCGATTTTTTCCTGAATTAACATCAAAGCTTTTATTAAAGCCTCGGGGCGTGGAGGGCACCCAGAAACATATGCATCGACAGGTAGAAATTGGTCGATACCTTGAACTACTGAATAGCTTCGGAACATTCCACCAGTAGAAGCACAAACACCCATCGACACGACCCACTTTGGGTCCTGCATTTGGTCGTAAATTTTGCGAACAACCCAAGCCATTTTGTATGTAACAGTACCCGCAACAATTAATAAGTCCGATTGTCGTGGGGTCATTCTGAAAACTTCCGAGCCAAATCGAGCAACATCAAATCTTGGCGATGCAAATGCCATCATTTCGATTGCACAGCACGATATTCCTAATGGCATAGGCCAGACGGAATTTTTTTGTGCCCACTTTAAAATGGCTTCGACAGTTGTTGTCAGAAAGCCTTCTTTTGCTAGTAATTTATCTAATCCCATTGTAAACCTCCTTTCTTGAGTTCATAATAATAACCAGCAAATAAAATTATGATAAAAATTATCATAGCCCAAAATCCAGCAGAAGAAAGCGAAGAAAAACTTACTGCCCAAGGATAAAGAAAAACAACCTCAATGTCGAATACGATGAAACTCATTGCAATTAAATAGAATTTGACAGAAAAACGTTCACGCGCTGTCCGATATGGAATCATTCCGCTTTCATAAGTTGTGATTTTCTCGCGTGTAACCCTGCGGGCACCCATCCATTCCGATAGTAACATAAAAATAAATGCAACTGCAAAACCAAAAATTACCATCAACAATAAAGGTAAATATACCTCTAACATTTTCTCTCCAAAAAAAGCAAAAATAATATTTTTTTAATTCATATTTGTGAAATCTTTGAACATATTTATTAAAGAAATAAATAAAAAAAACGTTAGTTTTTTGAAAATATTTATTTTGATAAACAAATATTTTTAATGCCATAAATTTTCAATTTTTGGATTGAGCAAAAAAGAGAAAAAATTAGACGGGAAAATTTACATAGAATAAATTGTCGAAAGAGACAAAATTTAAAATTATAGAACCGAGAATTTCAATTTTGAAATTTTTAGAAATTTTATTAATTTTGTATATTGCTTAGTGGGCGGATAGCTCAGGTGGTATAGAGCGCCTGCCTTACAAGCAGGAGGTCGGGAGTTCGAGTCTCTCTTCGCCCACAAAGGCAGAAGTGGCGGAACTGGCAGACGCGCTGGACTCAAAATCCAGTGGGCTTAAAAACCCGTGCGGGTTCGACTCCCGCCTTCTGCACAAAATTATTCTCTTTTTGGAGGTTTATGATTTAATTATTTTTAAGTAAACTTTTACAATTTTTTTGAAACTTTTCTAGTTTCATCAGTAGGTTGAACAACTTCTCTCGCTTATATTATCTTCAATATTACTTAGGGTTTTATATAGTGATTTCGTGCATTATTATTGAAATTTAGTAAAAACTAATTTTTTTTAAACAATTAAATTAAAGGTGGAATTATGTTTACAAAAATTAATTTTTCTGTTTCAATTATTCTCTTTCTTTCAATTTTAATTATAAGTTGTAGTAAGAGTGATAATCCTACTTCCGATGATAATACTCAAAGTGGTGCTGGAACTATGAGCTGCAAAATCGACGGAGTTGCTTGGTCGGCAAGTATACCAGGTTCTCCAATACCTTCTGCTTATGCATATTTTTCAAACCAAGCTTTGGTTATTATCGGAACACAGATGAAGGGAACTGATTTGATTGTAATTACTTTCCAATTAACAAATGTGCAGAGTGCTGGGGAATATGATTTAGGTGCCGGAGTGCAAAATGGAATTCGAATGGCAACTGTGACATATACTAACAACTCGACTTCTTCTCAAGAATCATATGGAACTGATTTGAATACCCAAGAACCTGAAGGGGAAATTAATATTACAAAATTGGACCTAACTAATAAAATTGTTTCTGGCACATTTTATTTTAAAGCGACTTCCGATGCCAAACCAGGGGTAGTGAGAAATGTTACTGAGGGAAAATTCGATGTAAAATTGAAATAAATTTTATTTACCGTTAGTTTCCATTTCAAACTCGCAAAGATTTCTTCTTTTGATTTTAAAACGGGGAAAATACCTCCTCGATTTTTTCATTTACCAATCCTTTTTAATTTCTTTCATTTTACACAAAGGTATTTAGTCTATTAAACCAAATTAATAAACTCTTTAGATTGCTTTTAAAGTAAGGCAAATATTTTCAACGGTATGGTGAGACTTTTTTCAATTTTATGTGTTTATTACTGTAGGTTAGGTGCAAAAATGGAAAAAGTTTTTCGGGATTGCAACGATGATTGCAGAATTTGTTGAAATAGGAAGATTTAGGACGAATCCTTGGAGTTCAATTCTCGGAGAAGGGAGAAAAATGTTCGAAGACAAAGAAGAAGGAAGGAGCGAAGAATGAGCGAGCCCGACCACCTCCAATTGTTTGCTTTGTGGGATGCAGTTCGTTCGTAAGCAGAAACGAACTGGAAGCTAAGGCAAAAGTTGGGAATTCGAAAAAGAAATTATTATTAACAAATAATTGGAGGTAATAATGGAAAAATTTCAAAAAATAATTGCAACTTTGGCACTGACAGTTATGTTGCTATGTATAAATTATTACGAAGCAGAGTCGGTGCCTTGTCCATCGTGCTCTTCAAAATGTGTTCCCCAGCCGCCAGTGCCAGATGTTCCTTTGATAGTTAACTTTGCGGAATGTCAGCTACTTGTTTTTTACGATTATTGCTGGGATTTTATGTCAGGACAGCTAATTGTAAAAATTAGAACTATAAGGCCAGTAGGGAATTGTCCTTTACCTTTGGGTTTAATACTACATCTTGCTGCAACCGAGTTATTAGCAAGTGCACATTGGATTGGTGGAGTGCCTGGTGCCAGCGAAATCACCGTTGTTCTTGAAGTTCCTGCTTGTATGGAGCAAAATCAATCGGGTGATTATGTTGACTGTGGAAACAATCTATGTTGTAGCGATACTTATAAGGTTCGACTTATTAATGGATGTCCAACAATAACAGAACGATTACCATTCGATTGCGAATGTCTGAATCCAGTTGGAGGTTGCCAAAATACTTGCGACAAGGTAAGATTTCCGAGTGACACCTGCTTGAAACAAAGAGAACAAAATCCTTGCCAATGGTGGTGCTATTGGGAAAATTCATTTAATTTTGGTGATGTTAGCGATGTTCAATGTTGGGGGTACTACGGTTGGGATGCAGATACTCTTTGCATAGAATTAAGACAAGCGCGTACAAGCGATTTAGCTTCAAGTGATGCTGAAAAATTAAAGCGAGCCATTGGAAAAATATTGAAAGAAATGTTTTTTGGGGATTGCGACGGTTCTCTTCATTATATAAGAATAACATTACCCAATTGTTTCTCTAAATATGAAGAAGAAAGTTGGAGGCTCTTCACAGCTTGCGATTTAAATTGTTGCACAACACTGTATCCTTTGCATTGTGTAGGTGGTATAGTATTACCCTATCCCGGTATCCCAAAAGTGCATTATCCCGACCCAGACCCGACTTGTCCCGAACCACCCAATTATTGTTCTATCCCTGCGTGCACTTCTTTTGTGTGGGATACCGACCCGATGCCTCGAAAACCTGATTTCGAGGGTGAAGGAACCAGGACACTTGAGAATCAAATCAAATCTTTTGTAAAGCCAAATCCTTCTGAAGGAATAGTCGATTTCTATTTGATATCGCCAGAAAAAGGGACTTACCAGATAGTAATTTACGATAATAATGGTAACAAAGTGCAAGGTTTTGAGCTCGTGAAAAATCAACTCGAAGCAATCCATCGTATTGATATTTCAAATTTTGTAAGCGGTTTATATTTTTATCGAGTTTTCAAAAATAGCGAAGCGATTACATCGGGCAAATTTATTATTTCCAAATAATTAATCGGGCAGAAGCCTTCGGGTTTCTGCTTGTGTATTTAAAGTATATAGATGGAGGAAGAAAAATGAAAGCAAAATATGTTTTTGAAATTTTCCTAATATTTTTATTTATATTTTACCAAAATATTTGTTTTTCACAAAAAGAATATACATATTGGCCTGTTTATTCGTGGAATTACGGAACGCCTTATACTCCAGTAGAATCCCATTCTTTGGTTCTGCATTTCGATAGTGTAAGTGGGCCAAAATTGTTATATCTTCCCTATACTGAAGGTATAATATCTACACCAGATTGGTTTCTTTTCACTGACAAAGACCCCAGCGTATATTATGAGAATAAGAAAAGATATTTATTAACTACAATGGGGAGATGGTACGAAAGTCAAGTTTACTCCATAATAGATATTAATAATGGGAACTCTACAAAATTTTATGTATCTACACCAACAATTGTGAACTGGGATGTATCAATTGTTCCATATCCCGGCAAAAAAGATATGTTCTTTCTTCCTTTAATTTCGGCACCCAACATTAGTCATGATTCTATTCTTATATCAGAGATTTATAATAGAGTAGCTTTTGGCTATGCAATTTTGGATATGAGTCTAAACAAAGGGAAGGGTGACATCGTAGAAAAAGAACTTGTTCTACCCGATTCATTTATTGATTATAATTCATTAGAGATTATTAACCACAAAGATAAAAAGTCTTTTTGGATAATCGTTGGTCGAAAAGATGCAACCGAGTATTCTGCATATTTATTGGACTCTACAGGTATTTCCAAAACTCCTGTTAAATCGAGTTTCTCGAATTTTTTGCACGATTCCCTTTATCAAATAAATCTTCGTCCTAAAGATTCAGTAAAATATTCAAAACATTATTTCCCTGCAATTGAAAAATATAAATTAATCTTTTCCAGGGATGGCACCAAAATGGCGAGGTCATATTACTTTTACAACCTTGCGAGTGCCCCATATGATGTAGGAAATCCTGTGACAAATGACAGGGAAATTTTTCTTAGTTCTGATTACTTCGAAGTTTACGATTTTGATAATTCGAGTGGTAGATTTACTAATAGGAGGGGCTATAGATTTCGTGATTTGTTACCAAAGTTAGGACTTGATAAAGATTCCGATAAAATATATTGGGGTTACCCTCAATTTTCACCAGATGGGAGCAAATTATATATTCTTTATTTGGCAGAGAGAATAACTTTTAGTAATACCTCCTCTTATTTATCAGGTGTTGCTTATGGGCTTTTTCAACTTGATTTATCACTTGATTCTGCTACTATGGTAAATAATCTTATTAATATTGTTGGACCATTTATTGTCGGATTTCCACCAGTATTTAAAAATCCGGAAAAATACAATGGTAGCGATCATTTAGGTTTGGACATCCAGACTGGACCTGATAATAAAATATATTTTACTTTACC
>CAYPRT010000019.1:0-12515 GCA_964413155.1 uncultured Hyphomicrobiales bacterium
AAAAAATATCGTTTAAACTTATTAAATATTTTTTAGTAAAACTTTTTCTCTATTTGTTAAAGAAGTTAAAAAATAAATTTCCTCTCAACTCTAAACTATAGACTCTCAATTAGGTAAATAAAACAATTTTAATTTACACAATTTTTTAGATACTACTTCCATAGTTTTTGTTATTGACATTTTTAAAATTTTTTATATAATTATTTTATGACATTAGTAGCAAAAGAAGTTTTTTAACAAAAGGTATAGGAAGACATAAAGAAAAATTAGCAAGCTTTGAAGAAGCTCTCGGAGATGCACAAATAGCAAGGTTTAATCTTGTGCATGTCTCAAGTATTTTACCACCAAACTGTAAATTAATATCAAGACAAAAATGACTTCAGAAGCTTAAAAGTGGGCAAATCGTACATTGTGTAATGAGCAGAAATTCTGTTAATGAAAATCATAGGCTTATAGCAGCATCAGTTGGGCTTGCAATTCCAAAGGACAGAAATCAATATGGATATATCTCTGAGCATCATACATTTGGTGAAACAGATGAGCAAACTGGAGAATATGCGGAAGATCCTGCAGCCCTTATGCTTGCAACAATTCAAGGAATAGAGTTTGGTCAAGACACTACATGGGATCAGAAAGAAGAGATATGGAAGATGAGTGGTAAAATTGTTAAAACCACAAATATTACTCAATCTGCAATTGGAGTAGCAGGCCTTTGGACAATTGTTGTCGCTGCAGCTGTGTTTGTGTTTTAAATGGAATTCAATTTTAATTCTAATAAGGTTAATTTTTGTAAAAAACTTTCTATTCCATTAGAAAGATCTAAGTTTGTGATATTACCAATACCATATGAATGTACTACATCATATGGGAAAGGAACAAAATATGGTCCTAAAAAAATTCTTGAAGCGTCTTATCAACTTGAGTTTTGGGATGAAGAAATAAAGAAAGAGACTTATAAAGTTGGTATATTTTCATTGGATTATTTTAAATATTCAAAAACAGAAAAATCGTTTTGAAAACATTTCAAATTATGTTAGAGCTTTAATAACTACATATTCTGCTTTTCCTATCTTTATAGGTGGGGAGCATAGTATAACTCAAGGATTAGTCCCTCCGTTTAATGAGAAATATAATAATCTTTCTGTTCTTCATTTTGATGCAAATGCAGATCTTAGAGAAAAATATGAGGGAACTATTCATAGTCATGGATCAGCTTTATATCCTATAGCAAAAAGTGGTATAAAGATAGTTCAAATAGGAATAAGAAGTGTTGCAAGTGATGAAAAACATTTGATAAACAAAGATAATGTAAAAACATTTTTGATGCATGAAAACCTTGATATTAAAAAGCTAAAAGAAAATGTTTTAAAAAATTTAACTGATAATGTATATATGACAATAGATATTGATGGTTTTGATCCTTCAGTTATGCCAGCAACTGGCACTCCACAGCCCGGTGGTTTTATGTGGTATGATGCACTGGAATTTTTAGAACTGTAATATACAAAAAAAATGTTGTTGGTTTTGATGTTGTTGAGACAAGCCCCGTAAATGGTTTTAATATAACTGAGTTTAATGTAGCAAAACTTATATATAAGTTAATTGGTTATATATCAGTTAAAAAAAGTCTTATTTAATAATTTTATTTAAATATTGTTTTTTTCTGCCTTCTAAAAAAAAGAAAAGACAAAAAATAAAAGAGCAAAAAGATCAATAAGCCAAAATTTGAAATAAATATCAAGAAAAATAATGAAAAATAATGAAATAATAATCTTCTAAAACTAAAGATTTAAAAATGATAAAATAGATTTATGAACATAGCATATGAATATAATAATGCCATTTATTTGAATATTACAAATAGATGCCCAAATCTATGTGTTTTTTGTATAAAAACAAAATGGAATATGGATTATAGGGGATATGATTTAAAATTAGAAAAAGAGCCAAGTTTTAATGATATTAAAAAAAGTGTTGAAGATTATTTTTTGAAAAAAATCAATTGGCGTGAAATTTTTTTGTGGCTATTGTGAGCCAACTATGAGATTAGATATTATAAAAGATGTAGCAAGTAGTATTAAAAATGGAGGATTTAAGAATGTTAGAAAGGATATTAGAATAAGAATAAATACAAATGGGCTTGGAAATCTTATAAATAAAAGAGATGTAACAATTGAAATAGAAGTTTTTTGATAGTAGCTATGCTTGGGAATATGGTTTTGTAATAAAAAATGATGTTGTTTATTCATACAAGGCTAATTTTATAGGTTATGAAGAATTTAGAAAATATAAATTTAAAAAGGTTAATAATAAATTAGTTTTTTATGTAGACTTGACAGAGTTTTTTGGAAACATCTTAAATTGGAATTATTTTGTTTTTGGTTTATGATGGGGATAGGCTTATTGATGGAATATTTAAGAAAGTTGATTTAAAGTTTTTATATCCTAGTGATTAAACTTAAATTTTTAGTATTTTTGCTTTTTTTAAAATGTCAGGAGGATTTTATGAAGTTGTTTTTTTACTTAACTACTTTTATTTCAAATTCATGGTCAAGTGAAGCCACCATTAAAATACCTGATTTAAGAAATTTGAGTTTTGGTCAGTTTGATGGTCATAGTTTACTTGTGTGGGGAATAGTTGTTTGTGTATTAGGTATGCTTTTTGGAATATACCAGTTTCTAAAAGTAAAAAGATTGGAAGTTCATAAAGCAATGCTTGAAGTATCTGAGCTTATATATGAAACTTGTAAAACATATCTTTTAACCCAAGGGAAATTTTTAGTTATACTTTGGTTATTTGTTGCTGCTATTATTTTGTTTTATTTTGGTTATTTGATGCATTTTACTATTGATAAGCTTGCAATAATACTACTATTTAGTATTATCGGAATACTTGGTTCATATAGCGTTGCTTGGTTTGGAATGAGAATAAATACATATGCAAATTCAAGAACAGCCTTTGCTGTTTTAAAAGGATATCCCTATCCAGCAATGGATATTCCACTTAGAGCTGGAATTAGTATAGGAACACTATTGATATGTGTTGAACTTATAATAATGTTGATAATACTTTTGTTTATACCTGGAAAATACTCCGGTCCTTGTTTTATTGGTTTTGCAATAGGAGAGTCTCTTGGTGCAGCAGCGCTCAGAATTGCTGGCGGTATATTTACAAAAATTGCAGATATTGGCTCTGATTTAATGAAAATAGTCTTTAAAATAAAAGAAGATGATGCAAGAAACCCCGGTGTTATTGCCGATTGCACTGGAGACAATGCAGGGGACTCTGTTGGACCAACAGCAGATGGATTTGAGACATATGGTGTTACTGGTGTTGCTTTAATAACATTTATAGTTCTTGCAGTTAAAGATCCAATTATTCAAGTTCAACTCTTAGTATGGATATTTGTAATGCGTATATTTATGATCGTAACAAGTATATTATCTTATTGGATTGTTGTGGGATATTTTAAGTCAAAATATTCTGGAAAAAAACATTTTAATTTTGAACTACCATTAACAACTCTTGTTTGGGTTACATCTATCATATCTATAATAATGACTTACTTTTTAAGTTATCTTTTAATACCAAACTTAGCTGGAGATAACACCTATTGGTATAAACTTGCAACTATAATAACATGCGGAACACTTGCTGGTGCAATAATACCAGAGTTTGTAAAAGTTTTTACTTCTACTAAATCAAAACATGTTAAAGAAGTATTAAATGCCTCAAAAGAAGGTGGGGCTTCTTTAAATATTCTTTCTGGTTTTGTTGCAGGTAATTTTTCTGGTTATTGGCTTGGTATGTCAATAGTTTTATTGATGGGAATTGCATATTATTTTAGCACACTTGGTTTTGATCCGATTATGTCATATCCAGCTATATTTGCATTTGGTCTGGTTGCATTTGGTTTTCTTGGTATGGGGCCGGTTACTATTGCAGTTGACTCATATGGTCCGGTAACTGATAATGCTCAATCGATATTTGAGCTTTCAACTATTGAGACTATACCAAATATAAAAGAAGATATAAAACAAAATTTTAGTTTTGAGCCAGACTTTAATTCAAAAATATTTTTAGAAGAAAATGATGGTGCTGGAAATACGTTTAAAGCAACGGCAAAACCAGTATTAATAGGCACAGCAGTTGTTGGTGCTACAACGCTTGTATTTTCAATAATACAGGTTTTAAGGATTAAGTTTGGTGATCAATCAGCTATTGAAGGGCTTTCAATATTAAATCCAATGTTTTTGCTTGGTCTTATTATTGGTGGTGCAATTATATACTGGTTTAGTGGTGCATCAAACCAGGCAGTTACTACTGGTGCATATAGAGCAACGGAATTTATAAAAAATAATATAAAGCTTGATGGTGTTACAAAAGCGAGTATTAGCGATTCAAAAAAGGTCGTTGAGATATGCACTCAATATGCTCAAAATGGTATGTTTAATATATTTTTGGCGGTATTTTTCTCTACACTTGCTTTTGCATGTTTAAATCATTATCTTTTTATAGGGTATTTGATATCAATTGCATTGTTTGGTTTATATCAGGCAATATTTATGGCAAATGCTGGTGGGGCATGGGATAATGCTAAAAAACTTGTTGAAACCGAGCTTAATATGAAAGGAACTGACCTACATGCATCAACAATAGTTGGAGATACTGTTGGTGATCCATTTAAAGACACTGCATCTGTTTCAATGAACCCTGTTATTAAATTTACAACTCTATTTGGACTTTTGGCAGTTGAGCTTGCAATTGAGTTAATCAATTCAGTAAGATTTAAATTATTCTTAGTCTTTTTTATTCTTTCTATTATTTTTGTTTGGCGAAGCTTTTATAAGATGAGAATAAAACGGGACTAATTTGATGCTTTATATCTTAATTTCGTTTTTTTATTAGGTTTCGTATTTTTGTTATTTAGTCTTATAAATTTATCTTAGAACACTCAGCAAAATCAGATATATAGAGAAAAGATAAATAATGAGCTAGAAAAAAACATTGAATATTTTTGTTAAAAATTTAATTCCAGTAATAATACTACACATATTGTTTTTATCAGCAATTTTTTTATAAAAAAATAATTTTTTTATTATCTGATATATGGGAGATTTTTGCCTTTTATTTTGGTAGTGGTAGATGTATTCTCAAATTGTTATATGTCTTTTGTCTTTATCCATATTTCATTCAAAAAATGGATAATATTGTTTGAATCCCTTATCTTGTGTCAAAAATTTTAATAAATGTTGTTTTAAATATATTTTTGTATCTTGTTTATATAAGGTTTTTTGATAAAATTGATTTTGGAATTGTTTATTTTGGCTTTATTTTTTCATTTTTTGTTTTTTATGTTTTTGTTTTAAATAGTGTTAAGGATATTAAAGATATTATCTTTTCTTACTTTTCAATCTTATTCATTTCAACTATTTTTCTTTCTATGAAGTTTTTGTCATTAAAAGAGCTAAGTTTTTATGTTGAATATAGTATTTTTTTATGTTTTTTCTACATTTTAAACATTTTTTTTAAAGAAAAATTAAAAGTAAAATATGAGTTTTTAAAAGATAATTTTGCTTTCTTGTTAGGTGGTTTTATTTCTTTAATGTTGTTATCTTTTTAATCTATCATAATCTTTTTATTTTTCTTACAAGTTTTATTTTATTTGCTTTTGTTGTTTTTGCTAATAATGTTGAAATGGATGGATTTCAAAAATATATATTTATTTTTGTATTGAGTATTGTTGTTCTGTCTATATCAAAAATTTTTGTTAATTGTATTCTTGATTTCAGTTATGAAAAATTTTCTATTTTCCTGTTTTCATTATTTGTTCCAGTTTTTTATTTAGCTATGAAAGAAAAAGAATTTATTTGGCTTTCAGATTTAAATAAAAGTTTATTAGAAAACAAAGAAATTAGATCATTTGATGTTTTTTTATTTAAAATACCATTTTTATCATCGTTTTTATTTTTTGTTTGGTTTTTATAAAAACATATAATCTTCTTGATGTGTGTTATGGTTATAAAGACAATCTTGAGGTTTTTTTTATGCTGTTTTCTATACTTTTGTTTTACTTCTTTGAAGTTTTTTCCGATATGATAATAAATAAAATGGAAAACATAGCATTAAATATTGTTTTTAATACATCTGTTGTTGTTTTTGCTTTTTCTTTTATCGTTGTTGCAATATCATATATACTTAAAGTAAACTATACGAATCTTTTTGTTGTTTTTTGCTCTTTATTCGCTACTTAGTTTATTTTTATCAAAAAAATATTATCAATATGTATTATCGCTATTGTATCTTTCTATCTTTTATCTCATAGTATATGTATGAAATAAAAAAAACTATTTTTTCTTTTTTACACCACCTGGAATTTTTATAACTTTTCTTTTAATATTTGCTTTGTATTATTTTAAAAAAGATAGAAATAAATTTTTGTTGTTCTTTTTTTCTTCTATATTTTTATATATTTTGTCAATTGATTTTCCTATAACATAATAATATGTAGATATGAGAAAAAAATAAACAAGAATATATCATTAGATGGAGATGTGATAATTTTTTAAGTGTGGCAGTGTTAAGTTTAATGATATTCTTTTAAATTATGATAGTCTATCGGAAGAGTCATCATCAAGACTTTTTGCTGTTAATAGAGTTTATAAAAAGACTGATCTTCCAATAATACTTACTGGTGGTAGATTGTATGACTTTAGCTCAGATTCTGAAATCTCATATAAAATACTTTTATCACTTGGAGTTCCAAAAGAAAAACTATATTATGAAAATAAATCCTTAAATACATATGAAAATGCAAAATATTCTAAAGAAATATGCGATAAATATGGTTTTAAAAAACCAATATTAGTTACTCAGTCAATTCATATTCCAAGAAGCGTTTATATATTTAGGAAACTTGGGTTTAAAGAAATAAACTTCTATCCATCATCATATATTTGTTCAAAAAAACTACGATTAAAGATTTTCTACCAAGTGATTTTTATGATCAGAAAAAGTTATTATATGAAATAATCGGATATTTGTATTACAAGATTGTTTATTAAGTTTATATCCTTGGCTATAAACTTTAACAAAATTATGTAAAATTTATGTTAGTGAAGAGTTGAGAGTTGCTAAAAATACACTATATCTATAGCCTTTAACCTTATTCCTAATTCAACTCTCAACTATAGACAATTAAGTGGAGGTTTTATGAAACTTGTGGAATATGAAGGTAAAGATTTATTTAAAAAGTATAATATACCAGTTGCAAAAAGATTTGGTGTTTTAAAAATAGGTGATGATTTATCAAAATTAAATATAGATGAATATCCAGTTGTAATAAAAGCTCAAGTTCTTGCAGGTGGACGTTGTAAGGCTGGTGGAGTAAAAATTGCAAAGGATAAAAAAGAAGCACAAGAAATAATAAAGAATATGCTTGGCATGATGCTTGTAACACATCAAACTGCAGGTAAAGTAGAAGAAGTTTTAATAGAAAAAGCAAGTGATATAGAAAGAGAAATATATATATCTGTTGTTATGGATAGGAAAATTTCAGGTCCAGTTGTTATTGCATCAAAAGAAGGTGGCATGTCAATTGAAGAGCTTGCAAAAGAAAAGCCAGATTTATTAATAAAAATGCCCATAGATATAGACTCTGGTCTTATGATGTGGCAGGCAAGAGAGCTTGCATATAATCTTGATATACCAAAGGAATTGTTCTATGATTTTATAGAGTTTGCAAAAAACTTAGTTAGATTGTTTATAGATTATGATGCAAGTTTAGTCGAAGTAAATCCTTTAATAATAACTAAAGAAAAAAAGTCAATAGCACTTGATTCAAAACTTGTTATTGATGATAACTCTCTTTTTAGGCATAAGGATATTGAAAGCTTACCAGATAGGGAATCATCAGAGATTGAAAAAGAAGCCAAAAAAATAGTAATAAATTATATAGCCCTTGATGGGAATATTGGTTGTATGGTAAATGGTGCTGGACTTGCCAAGGCAACTTTAGATACAATAAAACTTGCAGGCGGCGATGCGGCAAATTATTTGGATGTTGGTGGTGGAGCAAGTGTAGAGCAGATTACAAATGCATTTAAAATTATATTAAAAGATCCAAAATATTAATTCCCTGATTAGGGTTTATCGACATTGTTTCCAAGTCCACAATTTGGTTATTCGGAGGTGCTTTAAACAGAATATCATCTCCATCTGGGTCGGGCATAAGAATGATTTCCTGCGAGAAATACCATTGTTCGTTTGGTTTAACAAAGATTATTCGGTAGAGCTCATCTTTGCGAGAATTAACCAGCTGATACGACACGGTTCGGGTTCGGTGTATGAAATTAGGTGCAACATTGAGCCGAAGCGTTTGTCCATCGCTTTTGCGTTGAAGAGTCCACACGGCGTTGGCTTCGGGGTCGCCTGAATACAGGATATTCAAATCGGCAATGTTTTCGACGGCGAACCATTCGCTTGCAATTGTATCTCGTTCGGTTGCTGGCACAAATTTGTATCTTCGTTCGTCGTCCAGTTCAAGAAAGAGCTTGCCAAAGTCGATTTGGAGTTTGCTATTGTTTAATGTTATCGATGAAACCAACGAAGACGTTGTTTCGTTCGAGAATCCAGAAAACAGAATCGGTTTAATTTCGGCTTCGTTCCGACGTTAAAACATACGAGTTGAACTACAAAACAACCCAATTGTGGTGTCCTTTTGCAGGAGTCGCAAATTTTGCCACCAATCGTTTTGTGGAGATATAAACGGACGCTTCGAAAGTTGGACATATTTTGCACCAGTATGGATTATCTCTGAATAAGGGTTCTCTGTTACGAAGAAATCATAGGGTAGGTGTAAAACTTTGCGTTCGAAATTTGCTTGTGTTGGGCAGCTATCGTCGATAATCAATTCTAAAACCATAGGACCTTGATGCTCCTCGCTCGAGCCCGAAGAACCTTGCGCGACGACGGGCTTTTTCAAGATGTAATTCACATAATCGGTAAGTAATTTTACTTGTGGTTTTATGCTTGTTGCCATAATATTGCCATTGTTCAAGAAATGCTGCACAGTTACAGTTCGAACGAAATCGCAAGATGGAACTGTATCGGTTCGGCGCGCACTCCAAGCAACAAGGTCGAGCGACTGTTCGGGTCCGGGCGGTAGTAGGCTATCTTCGACACTGCGATAGATGACCGCGTTCGTTGCTTCTTCGTTGCTCAAACCGAGGCGAACAATCGAAGAGTCCGAGTTAAACAAGTATTGTGGATTCGCCGAGCGCGTTCCCTCGGGAAAACGATGACCAACAAAAAGTCTTGATGTATCGACTTTCAAAAGTGAGTAATAGATGTTGAATGTTCCCGCGGGCAACTCTTTTTCCTGCCAAACCACTGCACAACCGTCCTCATTGTAATGGATGCGGGAGTAAGTAAAGAGCGAAGGGTTTGTACACAATGAATTGTCGTAGAATCTCAACGATGACATACCGAAATTAAATCCCAAAGGGAATTCCATCGATTGAGGCGTCTTGTATGCAGTAACGATGCCACGAACAGTATCTGCCCAAGCATAGTAATTGCCATATCGGGAAGCATTTATTACGGGAACACCCCATTTAGCATAATCGTCGCCACAGGCATAATGCAAAGCTTGCGCAGGGGAAATTTGTTGAATTGAGTCTTGTGCATTGAAAACATTTTCGGCAACAACAACATAGTTCCCGCTATCGCATTCGAAGCGTGGAGCAAATAGGCAGTCATTGAAATTGGCAAGCGAATCTACATCCCGACAATTAAACACAACATAAACCTTTGTTCGTTCAGAGGCAGAATCGTATCGAACAACAATAGAAGGATTTGCACAATCCGTGTTGGTTATAATCCGTTCGGGTTCCCTCCAACAGCGAATGCTATCGGAAAGGCAGAACTCCGGACCCCATTCGATTTGCGGAATTGCACCGCTTGTGTCGGGAAACAAAGGGAAACTGCGGCGATAAAATACACGTGAACGACCTGTTGTAGAATCGACTCGATAATACACAAGATGATGATAGATGCTGTCCCTTCGCCATTGATTGCCAATCCCCGTTGGCGTTATGGGATGGGTAATAAGTGCAGTCTGCGGAAGGAATGGTAAGAAAGCAGCTGTAGCCACATCGGGCCGTCGGTAGCGAATAACCCGCAATATTTTACCTTCTCCGGGCAAAAGACGCACTTTCAATGTGTAGTTACGATAACCTGGTTTAAACCAAAATCCATCGCCAACATATCCATACAGCGTAGTATCGACACGGTGATAATATTTCGATTGCCTCCAAAATTCTTCGTTCAAATCCGTATCGTTTGCGCCTAATTCCGTCACTTTATAGACGTAGTCTGGTAAGAAGTCACGGCAAGCAGGAACCGGACCGTATAGCGAAACAAACGGTATATGGATTTCCCTGCAACCGAGCCTTTTCCACCAATTATCTTGCCAATACGATGTATCGCGCCAAACGTAACCTGTATCGTTTGCTAGATGCGTCGGTCCTCCTTCTTGCACACCTTTATCAAATTCAGCAGAAGAGTAGAACTTCATTGAACTGTCGATGTATGCAATTCCCCCATTCAAATGGCGAACCGTGTCAATGGTTCGAACCAATGGGTCTGTCCTTGGGTGGAGAATACCGATGTAAAATGCGTCCGATTTCAACGCTGTGTCCCAAACCCGACGATACAACGTCAAATCGAAGAAGCGTAGTGAATCTGGGTCGAAACCTTCGTTCGCAGCGAACCATCGCATATTCGACGGGTCCCATAGTCGCCGGGTCTTGACGTTATCAATCAGTATATACTTTTTTATGACAGGATTCCCTGTCGACGGTATAAATTTTGGGTCTTCACGAATATCAACACAAGGTAGTTTCATACATTTACTCTCAGCACGTCGAACCCACGAGACCAATCGCAAATCGAGTAGAGTGTCTTCGACTGCCTCTATCCATTTGTGGAATTTGCGTATCTCGGCTCGGTTGCTCTTGAATCCAACGTAGATATGATTGCTGTCTATACCCATTGTGTTCCAATCATAATCATTTTGGTCGAAAAACAAACCCCAACCATAACTGTTTATCGTATCGCGGTCGTTTAAATCGATGTAATCCCCTCCAATTAAATCGGAATAAACGAGCGTATCCCCCGAAGGCAACTGCCCCGCTTGTTCTAATATTCTTGCATTCCGAGTCTGTAAACCACTGTAACCTGCCTGTGTCAACACCCTGCTCGAAATTTCTTTCCTCCAATAGAATAGTCCCTTTGCTCCTAAAATCACAGGATGCCACATCATCGCTCGCATCTCCTCGCCTGTCTTTGGACGTCCCCCTCCATTACCGCTATTCCCCAAAGTAAATGAACTATCCCATGAGTAAAGTAGCAAGCTTCTACTGCTATCGCAAGACAATTGACTTACTACCTCCCTCTTATTAGCATACCAAGGAGAAGAGACAACCCAAAGGAAACAATACCAAGGTCGCTCCGAAAACAGCATATTGGAATACTTGACGTAGTAATCTTCTGTGAACAGTATCCTTCCTATGGGTCCACAGTTTAACGCATTCGTGGAATTAAGATAATCTAGAGGAATTTTAAAATAGTTATCGTATCCAGAATTCAGTGTATCGAATGATGTTGTATCGCTACTATCACTTGGACAGGTAAATCTGTGCCAATAAATTCCAGCATAACCACCACCGTAGTTGAAACAACTGGGCACCGATAAAGTGTACCAATCCTTGTTCACTACTATTTTTGACCATTGGACAAAGGGGTTGGGGTCGTGGGTGATGAAGTTTATCGTGGCGCTTGTCCAATATTGGTCGAAATCCGTTGCGTGCATAAAATGGCCATAGTAATCTATATTCTTTTCCACAACACCACGCCCGCTGAGTAGTTTGTTCACGTATCTTGTCGATGCCCATTCCGATGGTATCGGCTCGTCTTGTGTGTAAAATCGATGTATTCGCATATCACGTCCGTTTTCTGTTCGTATCTTGTTGTTCAATGCGATTATACCTGCTTGCAAAAGCGAATCATATTTCCCCCGGAATATTTCCCTTGCTCGCGGCGTCTCCAATCGTATCCAGTTAATCGAGGCATCCAAATGCCCGTGATACTCAACCTCTACATCTATGCTGTCGATGTATTCGCTGGGTTTTGGACCATTTCTATCGTCAGGTTGAAAATAAGGATTCATTCTGAGCGGATGTTGGTTTAAGTCCAAATCTCCATAATTAGCAAATTTGGCACTCAAGGTAATAAATTTCCAATATCCCCCCTGATTGTTTGTAACAAGGTGTTTACCCTTGATTTTCCATTCTTTCACAGGTGTTGTAGTTGTATCGGAAGCGTCCCGTTCCAATCCAAGTGTGTCGCCAAGACTACTTATTATGTATTTTAATTCTCCGCTTACGTCCCCCGTGTCTTTTGGAAACTTCCAAAATTTTATTGTATCGCTATTCTTATTGTTTGTCCAATACCT
>CAYPRT010000019.1:12615-14139 GCA_964413155.1 uncultured Hyphomicrobiales bacterium
TAGTTCATAAGCAAAGCTTCGTCCACTTTACGGCTCTTTTGACCGTCGCCAAAGTTCCAGCCACGAATGAAATGATGCCGATGGAAATCGAAATCGTAAACGCTCGTATCGGCAAAAAGGCTATCCGGCAATGGACGCGGGTCGACCTTGTCTTGCGAATTTGCCAGCAACGAGGCAAATAGCAAACCAATACACACAAGGATTACGAAATATGTTCTCATTTCCTTGCCCTCCTTCAATGCGTAACTACAATTTTTTGGTTAAACATACGATTGCCCGATTGAATGCGAAGGAAATACACACCGCTGGCAATGTCTTCGAGTTCGATTGTATATGTGTAGTCGTTTGCTGGTAGAAATTTGTCTTCTACAATTTTCACAGTATTGCCCAATGCGTCGGCAATGGTTATCGTTGTTTGTGCCGACTCTTGCAATGTGAATCGAATTTGGACGACGTCGTGCGTTGGGTTAGGAAAAACTACCGTCGACGGAAGAACGGTTCCGACAGACATAGCGAACCACCTTTCCAATATTCGTTCGAAATCCAAGACATAAACACTCCAGCCAATGGCTAAATATTTCCCATCGGGGGAGAAATCACAGGCATAGCCACCATAATAATTCCCTACGTATACGAGTTCGTTCTTTTCTATACTCCAGATGTTTACGTAGTTTTTCCTACCAACTACGTTTGGTCGAACGTATGCTACATACTTACCATCGGGGGAAAAAGCAACATCTCCATCATCCATAGGACCACCTCCATCGTAAGGTATTGTCCCCACTATTTCTTGTGTTAGAAGGTCGACGATATAGGCAATAGGTACTGAATCGCTCGGTCTCCAATTAAGAATAACTAATTTTGTTCCATCATTACTCATTTTTATTTTCCCCCACCCGTACGGAAAATTACTAACTGAATCGGTTACAAGGTCCCAGACATAACGTCGGGTGATATAATCTGGGTCCAGGCTTAGTGGTCTATCAGGACCATGAGCAGAAAATATTATCTTGTTCCCATCGGGATAGTAAAACATATTTGTAACATCAGAAGCAGTTCCATCACTATTTACCCAGCCAACCGGTATTTTTTGCCTTACCATTTGCCCGGTTTCTATGTCCCGTATCTCAATGTTAGCGTATCCACCTATGGCAATATACTTTTCATCGGGTGAAAAGGCATAGGAAATAACATCTGCATGGGGTCCTGCAAGAAGTCTAGCTTTCACTGTGTCTGTTTCGAAATCAGTAATAAAAACTCGATTACCGACGGTATAAGCCAAATACTTCCCGCTTCGAGAAAAGACGGGATAATCGCCAAAAATCTTTTTTACGAATTTCCCTGTTTTAGCGTCGAGGATGATAATATAGCCACCCTCATAGGTAGCAATGTATGGAGAGTTTGCTATGTATTGAACATAGCGAGTTACTGAGAATTGCCAATAGAACCAAATAGTGTCGGTGACTTGGCCTTCGACAGGTAGTGCAGTCGCTGCCGATGTTGCAAGCAAGAATGCAACAAAAA
>CAYPRT010000020.1:0-12816 GCA_964413155.1 uncultured Hyphomicrobiales bacterium
ATTTTGCAAAAAACGTTCTGAGTTTTTCTCCATATCCTGCCCGCATCCATTTGTTAGATGTGATATAACATAAAAGCCCATTATCGGAAAGTAACTTCATTCCCTTTTCATAAAATAAACAATAAATATCTCCGGTTCTTTCGAATGTTTCAAAGTTCTGCTGTTCATATAAGTCAGCATATTTTATTTTATCATTGAAAGCCTTCTGCAGTTGAATGTAAGGCGGATTTCCAATCACAATATCAAAGCCATCTTTTACCCCGAACATCCATTCGGGATCGAACCAACCGGCGGATAGGTTTGTATTGTAGGGGTTCCATTCGGCAATCTTTTTCGAAAACTCGGTGTGGAAATTTGTATCCAATAAACTCTTGATCTTTAACCTAATCTCTCTGTCATGCTTTTCCAATTGTTTTTTCTTTCGGGTATCGGAAGCGGTAAAATATTCCTTCCGCAATGCAAATAATTCTTCTTCCAACTTTTCAATTTCTGGTGATTTCAACGAAAGTTCCGAGTCGAGTTTAATCAAGGTATTCGCAGAAACAAGTTTTGTTTCTAAATTTGGTAAGGGTTCGATACCAAAATTTTCATTCTTATTATTATTGCTCTTTTCGTCGACCAAGAGCGAAATAAAGAATCTTAACTTTGCAATTTGAATAGCAATAGGTTGAATATCGACACCAAAAAGACAATTTTGAATTAAGAATAATTTTCTTCCGTAGTCCAGTTCATTTTTTTCGAAACTACTTTCAATTTTTTCAATTATTTCCTTTTTCAGTTTAGGGTCGGTAATTTTTTCGGCGATTGAAATTTGTTCTTGCTTCCATTTTATGTTGTGTGGGTCAAGTTTGGAAAGCAAGAACACAAGTTTGTGGAGGATACCCATCGGGAAAGCCCCCGAACCAACAGCAGGATCGAGAATTTTCAATTTATTTATTTTATGGATAAGAAAATTTGTGGTTTGTTCATCGAAGGGATTAGTGTCGTTCGAAAGCGAAAAGAGTTGGTTTAGTTTATCTTCGAAAAGGTTAAGAGGCTCGTTTGGAAATTCATTTTGAAATTGGGTTTTGAAATATTCTTTCAAAGATTCAGTTACCATATAGTCGACAATTTCGCGTGGGGTGTAGTAGCTTCCGGTAGCTTTACGGGCTGTAGTTGCTGTTTCGGGATTGTACGAAGCAAGGAGATTTTCGAAAACTTTGCCCAATAACTCGGGGTCCAAGGCAACTTCTTCGTCGGTTGGTGTATTTTCGTCAATTGTGAAATTGAATGAACTAAGAATGTTAATTAGACCGCGGGTTTTGGCTTTTTCGAATTTTTTATCTTGAAAAGCAAAACTTAAATCGACGGTAATTTCATCGGAAAAGAAGAGTTTATTGGGGAAAAAGGGTTGTTTATCTTCGGAGTCCGAAAACCCATCGATACGAATTTCTCTTCCAGCATCGTTATCGGGGTCATCTTTTCGTTTATCCAAGCATTCAAAAAGACCACCATTAAGGAAGGGTATATCGGCGAAAAGTTTCATCATATCATTTGGGTTACGAAATAGTTTATGATGCCTAAAGTAGTTGTGATTCATATAATCTTTGTTTTTGCCTTGGAATTCCGCTTCTCTACGAAATTTTCGTTCCTCGGTAGGAGTGTTTAAAGTCGCAAAGAACAGATTTTGCAGAATTGCTTTGTAAAAAGTGCTACTGTTGGGATTCAAATCAACAAGGATATTCTTAAGTTCGCTGAAATTGAAAAGATTATTAGGTATTAATTTCTTCTGTTTCATAAACCAAATGAAAATGATTCGAGTGATAAACCAAATCAGTGAAATTTCACGGCCATTTGGTTGATTTTCTGCATCAGGAGGGAACTTAACTTCTTGAAGGCCCCAAAAATACCAATTGGCAATTTCTTGGTAGAATTCTTTAGTAACCTTTTCTACGCTAAATGCTTGTTTGATTGATTCAAAAGTGGAAAAGTCCGCTTCGCCAATTTGCCGTAGGAAAGTTTTATTGGTTTGGTCTTTGCTAACGAAATAGGTAAAACGGCGGAAGTTGCTCCTTTCGTGTTTTGTAGAAGAAATAGGTATGTCGTAAATAAGAGAGAAACGAAAATCGAGCTTGTCATCGTAGAAAATAAATATGCCGGCGGAGTAACGGACTTCTTGTTTCAGAATTTTCTTTGCTAAATCATATTGTGCTTTTTTCCCCGAGCGCTCAGAAAGATTTTTAAGGACTTTGAAGCAGGAAACAAGAATCTGGTGGGAGTCGTCCGTTTCGAACTCGCCAAAAAGAATGCCATTGGTGAAATCGGGGTTTTCGGTCGGGTAAATTTCGTTTTTCAACTCAAAGGACTGAGATTTTTTGCGAAAAAAGAATTCCAAATCTTCGAAGTTGAAATTTCCGATAAGATTTTCGAGCAAAATTTTCGCTTCCATAATTGTTAAAGATTAATAAACTACAAAATAAAGAAAATTGTTTATTAAAGATGAGAAACGAAAGATACTTACAAAGGAATTGAACGAAAAGAGCGAAATAAATACGAAAGAAAGGGTTTTCGAACTTGCTCGATTATAACATATTGGATACCATTGTTTGTAATATAGGTTCGATTTTGGACAATCAAGGATAAATTTTTGAATTAATGCAAGAATCATTTTTTCTTTACATTTCTAATTGCAATAATCAGTTCTTTATCGCCTTCCATTTTCTTTTTGATTTTTTCCAGATAATCATTGCCCAACTCATTTCTGATTTTATTAAATACCTCAATAATTTCTTCTTTGTTGTCAGGATTAACCTGCGATATTCTTCTCAGAGTAAAATCGGGCAAAGTTCCGTAGTCAATGATATCATTTCTTAATGTTTCGATAAAATCGAACAATTCGCCTAAATCAAATGTATTTTTTGCTAATATTGCCTTAATATTGTTTAATGCTTTGCTTTCTATACTAATTTCTGAAGTTTTAGTTGAGATCTTTTGTTTTTCAAACTTAGCGAGTTCGTACATATTCCAAAATTCTTCATCGATTGGGAGGGATGGAGTATCGGGCGAACATTGGATGTTGTCGAGAACATCTTCGAGCGAGGTATCATTAATTTGAGGTTGATTTTTTCCATTGTCGGGTTTAATTAATTTAACATAAAGGCGATTTTTTCGGTAAAAAAGAAGCATTTCATCTTCGGTGTAGTGCTTTGCAACTTTTATTCTTGGAGGTACATTTTCAAGTTGGTTCACAATATTGGGATACATTTGGGCAAACTTATGATATAGAGAGGCAATTTTAGTGTAGAAACTTTCTTCTTCAATTTCTTCGGGATTTTGTGTCAATTTTCGATAAAGCAGCGAAGGAGATGGTTCCTCGTCGGGGTCAAAAATTTTAGAATCCTCGCCAAGTGTTTTGTGAATCATAAACATTTTGTTCTGTGCAATTTCTTTCGAGCGGACATATTCGGCGCCTTGTTCAGTTGGGAAGAAATTCACAATATAAAGTTTATCGAAGACTTTTTTGCTAATTCTATTTATTCGGCCTAATCTTTGAATAACTCGAACAGGATTCCAGGGAATGTCGTAATTGATGACCATTCCAGCGCGATTAAGATTAAAGCCCTCGCTAAGTTTATCCGTTGTTAAAAGAATATCATAGTCGTCCGATTGTTCTTTTATCGAGGCATCGAAGTTCTTAATTATTTCGGTAAATTTAGATTTGGCAATTGACCCCCAAATGACCAATGTTCGCGAAGCCAACTTTGGTTTTTTTTGTTCAAAAACTTTTTGTAGATGCTTAACAGTATCGGAATATTCCGAGAAGATAACGATTTTTCGTTTTGGTTCGTTAGGATTTAGCTTTTTGGAAAATTCTTCTTGAATATGGGACAAAAGGCATTCTGCTTTTGGGTCGTTTTCAACCAACTTCAATTCTTCGATTTTGTTCAAAACCCTTTTAAATAAATCTAAATCGGATTGAATATCTTGAAGGAATTTATCTGCTTCTTTGAAATTTTGGATTTTATAACGTTTGTGACGTTTTGGGTAAACACCTTCGGCAATTTTTTTCTCATATTCTTGAAGTTTCTCTTCAATTTCCTCTTCGTCCAATTCAAGTATACTTTCAAGAAGGTCTCGGTCGAGGATATATTCGCCTTTTTTAGGGTCCCCTTTCCCAGTTTTTTCGATGAATTTGAGAACATTTTGTGTTATTTGAATAAAATTTTCGACGCTTTTTTTGAAGGCCCCAAAGGAACTTTCGAATCGTTTAACAAGCAAACGACGCATAATATCGTATAAGTTTTGCTGTTGTAATTGTTCGAAATGTCCCTCGATTTTGAAATAATCTCCATCTTGAATTCCAACCTCATAATGATATGGACGATAGATAGCACCCTTAAATTCTCCCCCTTCATCTGGTTGTGCGAAGAACCGTGAGATTACTTCGTCGTAGAATTCAGATTGCTCTCGGTTAAGTTTATACAACCATTCTTTTGGCGGAGCAACTTCTGATAATTCTGATACTTCATCTTTATACTTTGGATTTTTTAAAAGATCTAATCTATTTCTTCGGATTGTTACAGGTTCAATTGTATTACGAATTATTTTCGCAAGTTGTTGAGCTTTCTGCTGAACGTTTTTCAATTGGATTTGATTTTCATTAAAAATAGCTTCATAATATTCTTGGGCACGGAATCTTCTCTCAGGGTCGCTTGAATTATAATTTTTCTTGATATAGCCAAGTTTATCAAACATTCCACCAATAAATCTAAAAATATGAATAAGATTCCCATTTAAAGTAATGTTTGATTTTTTGGGTGGTATAAACAAAGATAGTATTGAAAGCAAATCTTCGGGTTTGTTGTTGAATGGGGTAGCAGTTAAAAGAATAACTATTTTACCTCTGCAAATGTTTTTTAGATACTCGTATCCTTTGGTATCCTGATTCCGAAAGCGATGCGCTTCATCAACAATGACTACTTCAATGTCATTGTGCGATTGAACATAATCCAAGGTTTTTTCAAGGTCACCCAACGAACGAACCTCCCAATCATAAAGTCGAAACTGGTCGAGATACTTCTTCCAACCTTCTGTTTTGTTATCATCACCGATTAACCCTGGTGGACAAATGACAAGCCCTCTTTTGTTCAATTGCTTTGCTATAGCGCATGCAATGATGGTTTTTCCCAAGCCAACAACATCGGCAAGAAGTACGCCATTGAATTTTCCAATAATTGCTAAGGCTTGCTTTATTGCATCTAATTGGTACTGAAATTTTTTGTATCCGTTCATTTCGAAAAGTTCCAAAACAATTGTATTCAAATCCTTGTGTTCATAGGTTTCTAAATAGGTTTTCAAAACAAGCAAATAAGCCTCGAATGGCGAAAGTTTATGTTCCGTGATATTCCTTAAATGAGTTTGTTTTTCAATAATTTCAATAAGTTTATTTCTATAATCATTTTTTTCGGTGATTTCTACGCCTTTATTCCAAAGTTCATCGAAGTATTTTTCTGCATCCTCGAATCCATAATCCGAAATTTCTACATTAAACTCATTTTGATGAACCAACCCTGAACGTGTCAAATTACTGCTACCAGTAATAAACAGTTCGTTTCTGATGATTTGGTTTGGTTTAAACTTGAACAAATACAGTTTTGCATGGTTGGGCTCGTAAGTTTGCCTGATTTTCAGTTTTCCTTGTTTGATTAAATCAATGAAAAAACTTGCTTGTTGGTAAAATTCTTTATTGTCGAACTCCTCGGTATTTATAGACTTTATAATTGAATCGAAAAATGATTTAATTTTTTGTTCGTTCGAAGACCCTTTGGCATATCCAATTTCGATTAACCTGGAGTTAAATAAATCAACTTTAAGACCAACCAGCACTTTAAAGAGAAAATTATTGTTGCTATTCAAGCCTTCGTACAGTTCTTTTAATCCAGAGAAATAGAAAAAGCCGACTAAAAATTTTAATTCTGAACTTTCTCTTGCCAATTCAAATATTCGTTCTTTTAAATTTTTCGTGGGGTCGTTGGTAATAAAATTTTTACTTTTCATATATCACCGATTTATTTAAACCAAATTGATTTTTTTCGGTTTGTCAACATTGATAGCATTTTTTTAGAAAGTCCAACCAATTTACAAACAGCAAATTAATAAAAATTAGTCAAAGAGGAAAAATTAGAGGAAATTGACTCAAACGACATTTTATAACGCTAAAAAATAATATTGGTAAATGTGCGTTATGATTTTTTTTGATTATGGAAAGGGCAGGATTTTCCTCCTTCCTCATCGAGTATGCCAAGCCTCTCTCTTGACATAACGATAATATTTTTGATACTACCGAAGGGACAAGCGAGGCGCTTGCCCTACAAATTATGTATTTTCAAATATTTTTTATAATTTAGAATTGAGGTGTAATAATGAATTGTTGTAACGAAAAAATTTGCTTTCGTTCATCATCGGTAGTTCGATGCCTTCGAGGTTGTTTTATAAATTTGTTGCATAATTTTCCCCACGCCACGATAACATATTTCATTGTAATGAGTTATAGCGTTTTACTTATAAACTTTTCGACTAATTGTTCTTTTAAAAACAATATGTTTAACTTAATTTGGAAATAAAAATGAAAAGATATATTGTTTTATTTAATTTGCTCTTACTTTTTGGCTTTGTTGTGGGAAACAAAGCAGTAGCCGAATGTCCACCTGGTTGGTTCGAGCGAAGTGTGATCATAGATAATTACCCGTATTGTAGTCCTATATTGGTTAAGTTTTGTCTATGGTGTAGCATTACATCGCCGAATATGCAATTTCAAGTTACCCAAATAACTCTGCTTAATCCTAGTAATTGTCAGGGATTTTTACTTGAAAGTTTTATGAGATTTTTAACAGAGAGGATACTCGACAATTATTTTGAATTTTGTCCAGGGGCGTATATTCCTTGTGAAGCGGGACGGCAGGAGATTTGGGTAGCTAGACCGTTGTGCTGGTATGAGAATCCTTTGCAAAGTTACGATTTTTTCTCTTGTAACGACGCTAAATGTGTGGAACAATGGTTTGTATGTATACGGGATGGAAATCCAGATAAAGTTATTGGACAGGCTTATATTGTGGGAGAACAGGGGCAAGATTGTCTTAATTACTCAGAAGGAAACAGAGTTCCGGGAGTTTGCTTTCATATTAATACTCGATGACCGTTACCGTAAAAACGAAATCGGGGTGGGTTCGCTGCCTACCCCGATTGATTTATATTTTAATTATAATAAGAAAATATAATAAAAAAGGAGGATGTTATGGAAAACAAGATTATTAAAGCATTAAGTATTTGTTTGGTAATACTGATTTTGTCCTTTGGGACTTTGCGTTCACAATGGGAAGTTGTTTATGCAAATGGTGTCGATAGCAATGATGTGGGAACAGTCTTTTTCCATCGAGGCGATACATTAGCCACTGGTTGGAAAAATTTATACTATTCTTTCGATGGAGGCAAAAACTGGGTAAAGAAGAACTTACCAATTTCTTCTGGCGAAACAGTAACCAGTGTAGTAATAGTAGGCGATAGTATTTATGTGGGTGTCAGGAACTATGGAATTTTTTTATCGACCGATTTAGGCGAAAGCTGGATAGAAAGAAATAATGGTTTAATTATGGACGACCAAGGCGAACTTAATTGGAGGTTTTACCGTATTGACTATTTTGATGATGTAATGTTTACAAGCACTCTTCGCCATTGTTATTCTTCAACGGACCGTGGAGGAAATTGGGTAATTCTTGATACATTACTAAATGGGGGTCCAACCCCTACTATAATAACTTTGGGTGTATTAAAGATGGGAAACGAAATTTGGGTAAATGGATATACTCGCTTGTATCATTCGATTGATAATGGGAAGAGTTGGGCTAAGAAAGGCGAAAACCATGGCGGGATTAGGTATTCGAGTTTATTATTAAGAGATGAAGGGTTGCTTATTGGAACGTCAGAATACGGAATTTTATTTTATAGGAATGAAGAAGAAGGGTACAAAATACGGAACAAATGGCTGCCATATAAAACTATTACGATAAACTCGTTTGCGACATACGAGGAATATATTTTTGCTGCTTCTTCCGGCGGGCTTGGACCTTCTTATGCTGGTTTGTTTTTGTCAACAGACGGGGGGTGGAGTTGGAACCGCGTGATTTTTGATTCAACTAATGTAGTCAAACAAGCTCTTGATGTTTTTATTATCAGAGATACAATAATGATACCTGATATTTCAAATAGAATTTTGAAATTCCATCGTGCACCAATTAAAGAAGTAATTTCGAAAGTGAAGCAAAGCGTCGGAATTGGAAATGAGGAAGGTGAACTTCAGGAAGAAATTTTTTTCGATAAAAAAACCAGAATAAATAAAGTTCAAGATAATTTTGTAGGAAATGGAGGTGGAAAATGAAAAGGTCATATAGAATAATAGTTTCGAGTATACTTTTATTTGCATTGCCAATGGTAATTCATTCGAAATGGGAAGTTGCCAACAACGGTATCCGACCTAATGGTTCCGACACTACGTATTATATTGGGCAAATTGTAAGATTGGGCAATTTGTTGATTGCTCTGTCAATCGAGGATTACATTTATGGTCGTTATTTGTATTATTCCAGCGACGAGGGAACAAGTTGGCACGATTTTCAGCGTCCTGATGTGCCAGATACAGCAAAAGTAAGTGGAATTTTTGCAACGAATGACACATTATATGCAATTTTTGAAATTCGACGGGATTCTTTATTACAAACCGGAGACACAACGATTAAAGCGACAATAAAAGTATTAGATGACCAAGGTGTTTATCGGACAACTGATTACGGAAAGAATTGGGAAAGGGTATGGAAGATGAATAACAAGGATTCATCTATTTCGTACATTTTTGCCTGTGGAGAAAATATAATGCTTGCTGGAAGAAATGCTGTTTACTATTCAGCAGATGGTGGAAAAAACTGGGTAAAAAGGCACAATGGACTTGTATTGGACATTCCTCCTAAGGATTTAAATGGAACTTGTGGTTTCCTTTGCTCCTCGTTATATTTAAGTGGGGTATATTGCACTGATAATTGGGGGGAAAAATGGTTCAAAATTGTTCCTGAGAAAACTCTTGGTTTTCCTTTTAACAAGATTTTGGTTAAAGATAATAATGTTTTTGCTGGAGTTTATTATTATGGTATGGTAATTTCAACGGACAAAGGGGTTTCGTGGGAACACTCGCAATTTGGCGGTAGGTATGAGGAAAAAGGAAGTCAAACTTCATACTTTCGAAATACTGTTGATGCAACAGTTTCTGCAATTTTGAAGTTCGACAATATTTTAGTTGCTGGTGTATCGAGTCTAAACAAGTCGATTATTGACAACATGGGTGTATATTTTTCTATAGATACGGGTAAGAGCTGGAAGTATTTAATTGATGGGTTAAAGTCTCCGAAGTCTTATTACACCGTGTATTCTCTTGCAGAAACAGATAATTATATTTTTGTATGCATTAACGATATTGGAGTCTACCGGATAAGCAAAGCAGAATTGAAGAAAATAGCCTCGGGGGTTGAAAGCAAGACAGAGGGGAATGTGTATCATTTTTACATAACAGAGGGTAGACCGATGCCAGCCAGTGGGATGGCAACTGTTCGTATTTATTGGGACGCACAGGATTTCGACCCGACGACGGCGGATGTGTCGATTTATGACGTATATGGGAAGCGGATTGGAAGCCGAGATAATGTAGTTATAACACCAATGAGCCCAAATTCAGCAAAAATAGATTGGAAGTGTGAGAATGCAGCCACAGGCGTATATTTTCTTGTAATAAACTATCGCGGAGAGTCGAGAGCAAGCAAGGTAGTGGTCTTGCGATAGACATATAGAATAAAAGCAGTTTCGCAATTTAGAGTAGGTCAAGCGTCTCGCTGATAGAATTGTAGATGAAAGAGGAAGGTACAAGCAAGACGCTTGCCCTACAATTTTTTTTATTTTCAATTATTTTTTATAATTTAGCCTTTGGGGTAAAAAGATGAACAACTGTAACGAAAAAATTTTCTTTCGTTCATCATCGGTGGTTCGCTGCCTTCGAGGATGTTTTATAAATTTGCTGCACAATTCCCCCTCCCCCGCCACGATAAAATATTGCATTGTAATGAGTTATATGGTTTTACCAATGAATTTTTCGAATGTTTTTTCTTTTAAAATAATATATTTAACTTAAATTGGAGATAAGAATGAAAAGATATATTGTTTTATTTAATTTGCTCATACTTTTTGGCTTTGTTGTGGGGAACAGAGCCAGCGGAGCAGAATGTGAAAAATGTCCTCAATGGACAGCGTGCTATGTTTTAACTTTTGATTTACCTGGTTGCGAAGGTGTAGAGGTTACATTATGCTTCCGATGTGGAGTTACAAACCCAACGATATATTATTTAGGAGTATCATTTGAAAATGTATGCCCTGGGTATGAAGAGGAAATAGACCAATATGTGCAGGATTGGATAAGTGATAACACCTTGGTTTTGTGTGGGAATAGTCCCTGTCACATTAATCCACCGATGACGGTAGAATATTGGAAGCCATTGTGTGGGGATGTGTATTGGAATGGTTCGAGATATTCGAAAATGATAAATCCTGATTGCGAGAATTATTGCCGAGACATACACGAATGGTGTTGGTGTAATTGTGTGCCTGGGGAATGTTGGGAAGAGCCGGAGTGTCCCCAACCACATTTCCGATATTATCATCTTCGCTATGAGGAGACCAATCCAGGAGCGTGTGAGTTAGTGATTTATTGAACGGATAGATCAGCGGATCCAAATTGGAAATTCAAAGATGGAGAACCTTGGAACGAACCTCTTCGTTGTGTTAGGATTTTATGGACGCTAAGTCCCCCAAACCAAAATTGTAGGGATTAAAAATATGAGGTGGATTATGGGTCAATACAAAAGTTGTTTGAGAAAATCAAGGGAGGGGGGATTTTCCCTTTCCCCTAAAATTGTAATTCGTTCGATATTTACTTTTATGTTGTTGTGTATACAAGCAACTAATTTAGCATACGGAATTGATTTCGAGATTACCCCATTGCATTTGGATTATTATGGGGTAGAGACTTCGCAAAAGAATATTATAATTTATGGTAGTTTGGGTTCATATTTGATTTCAACTGATAAAGGAAAGAGCTGGAATCGCCGATGGATTGGGGACTATGACAATATTTTCCATTTATATAATTATCGTGATACTTTGTGGGGAGTATTAAGTAAGGGTTATATTATTTACTCGACCGATGGAGGTTTTGGTTGGGACAAAAGAAAAATCGATATTGATACAGATGAAAAAGCTTTAAGAATTCTTGTTACAGACGAAAACATTTATGTAAGAGGAATTTCCAGCGTTTATAGGTTCAATAGGAATCTTCATCTTCTTTCCTCAATTCGTGATACTATGTTGAAAATTACTTATTACCCATACAATGACCCAGGAAAAACTTTTGAGTCACTTGAATATGAGTATTATTCATTCTATTATTTTTTTGATAAAATCGTTGTTCTCTCACGCAAAACTTATTTTGGAAATAGAGGCCAAAATTGTGGTTTTATTGTTATTGATAAAGAACTTAATGAGTTGAAATTAATAGAACCTTGTCGCTTAATACCTGAATTAGACACTATTAAGACTTATTGTTCTGTTTATAAGATACTTTTTTATAAAGAAATGCCAGTTTTTCAAATTGCAGGGAATCTTTATATCCCAAGTCAGGATTTTACTAAATGGAGATATTTTTTCAGGGATACAAGCTTTTTGAATTACCGAGATGTTGCTAATAAAAAGAGATGGGATTCTCTTGTTGATTTAAGTGGATATTATTATAGCAATAATAATCTTTATAATATGTATAATACACACCTATATTATAACAATCGTTTTTTGGCTCATGGATTGATTCTGAAAAAGTATACAAGAGAACCACAGGATACATTTATACCTCTTGGTGAGCGCTTTCTTGATAAGTATCATATGATTAAATATGCTTTCTTCGGGGATATTGTTTCTGCTGGAGTTGCAACAGCAGTTTGGGGAGAATCACCAAGATATGCTGTTTTTGAAGATTCGATACACATATTTGTATTTGACCAAAATCTAATTTTTCTGACAACGAATATGGGTAAAAGTTGGAATTTACTTTCCTTTTTAAGAGGTAAACCGAGGACAATTTTAAATGATTCAACATATTTTTTTGTGGATGATAAATCCCAGAGTCCTACAATTTGTAGAACAACAGATGCAGGAATCACATTTTTGCCAAATAAGAGATACTACATTGGTGATACGACATATAAAGACATTCAATTCACAAATGTGAAATTGTTTCATATCGATTCCACTGGACTTGGGATTTTAGGTGGTCCTTACCAAAGTGGTCTTTATGTTGAGATTCCCTATTATACAATATTAACCTCTAATTTCTGGGACAGTATTACCGCTATAAAAAGTTCGATTTTTCTTACTTTGGATGATTTTACCAGTAATGTTTGCTCTGTGGACGGCAAGTTCTTATTTGTTTGGAATATTCCTGAATATCTTGGTAGGACATTAAATGGTTACGTCGTGCGATACTTTGATCCGATGGCAAATAAATATGGATATTTCAAATCCGACTCTTCTGCCGCTATATATCATATTATTTGCGATGGTAAAATTTCGGACTTTATTACTTTTTGCACTGTATATGATCCCGAAGTTTTATACAAGACTCGATTTGAGGTCTTGAAAACAACCGACACAGGCAAAACATTCACCACATTGCATCGAATAGATGAGGCATTG
>CAYPRT010000021.1:0-11591 GCA_964413155.1 uncultured Hyphomicrobiales bacterium
AGACACTTTGAGCAGAGTTCAACACTTCGATTTGCCCTTTTGTTGTAAATCGGAACCGGTCGGTGTTGTTTGTAATCATCGTTACCGGCTGGTTGTTTGTCGAACCAAACTTCTCTGTTCCAGAAAGGCTGTTGCCAGATGTTGTCCATCCCGTATTATCCAACAATATTGTCCCACTCGTATTTGGCACTGTTAAAGTCTGTGGTGTTACTAAGTTATCTAAATAAAATTGTATTTCTTTCGATGAATTGTTTTCATCTTGTATCTTGAAAACATTATCTTTTACAGTAATTGATGTATTTGTTATCGTTCCTCCATTTATCGTTAGATTATCGTCGATTTGACTATCATTGAATGTACCTGAAATTTTGTTTGCTGATAAACTTGTTATCCAACCTGGGTCGGTGTAAGAGCCCGTTGTGTATACTCCATTTGTTACTGTTCCAGCATTACCTGTGATATTACCTGTTATCGTATTTGTAAATGTCCAATTCCCTCCGATAGTAGTCGAGCCACTTTTATCTGTTGCCCAAACCGGATCAGATTCAGTGATATTTACCGTAACCCACTGGGGTGGATAGCCAGCTCCTTGCGAAATAAGCACTTGTCCGCTCGTTCCTGCGCTACCATTCGGCATTAACGCACCACTGAAGCGAACATTACCACTTATATCCAACGCTTCTTGTGGGTTGTTTGTTCCAATTCCTACATACCCACTTTCGGTTATCCTCATTCGCTCGTAATTATTTGTTATGAAAATCAAAGGCTGGTTGTTCGTTGAACCGAATTTTTCACTTCCACTTAGGTTATTCCCATTGGTTAACCACGCTGGAAACGCTGAACCTGGATGGTAAGTGAAATATGTCGTCATTACTGTTCCAATATCAATCCATTGCTGAGTGCCACTGTTGTCGAGAGTAAGAATTTTTCCATAAGGCGAAGAGTAAATTTGAGTGTAAATAGAGATTGTGCACAAAAATAATAAAACAGCACAAACTCTGTTACGCATTTTTACCTCTCAAAAATATTAACAAATCTACAATGCTACCTTTTTTAACCCAACAGGTTAAAGGTAAACCAGCATTGCAAATGCAATATAAAATCATATTTTAGAACAAAAAAATCCTAAATAATCCCGACTTATTGGTTGTGAATAAAAGAAGAATAAGTGTTTTTTGAGTATTAAAGTTGGGGAGGGGGAAAAAATTTTCAAAATGTATCGAAAATGTTGTTTTTACAAAAAAATTTAATAATAAATAATTTGTGAATAATTTATTTCTTTCACAAACATCATAATTAAAGATTTGTAATGAAAAAACCGAAAAGTAATTTTCTTTTATAAATTTATAAAAAAAATTAATTTCAAAATGAACAAGCAAGTGCGATAGATATTAATTTACTACGCTCGGAATCTGCACGTGAAGTTAAAACAATTGGAACGATAGCACCAAGGATAATTGCAGCAACAACCCCATTGGCAAAATAAGTAAAGCTTTTATATAATGCATTACCTGTTTCGATTTCTGGAGCAACTAGCAAATCAGCATCGCCAGCGACGGGACTTTCTAGTCCCTTATGTTCGGCAGCTTCTCTCGAAACTGCAACATCAAAAGCAAGGGGTCCATCAATAATGCATCCACGAATTTGTTTCCTTTTGTTCATCATCGTAATCAAAGAGGCATCAATAGTCGCTTGCATCTTTGGATTAACATTTTCTACCGCACAAAGAAGAGCAACTTTTGGACTTTCGATTCCTAAACGATGCAACAACCCAACGCTATTCTGAATAATGTTAATCTTTTCATCAAGTGTTGGAGCTATATTCTGAGCCGCATCGGTCAATGCAATAAGTTTATGGTAAATAGGAATTTCAAAAAGTCCAATATGGCTGAGCAAGTTATTGGTTCTCAAGCCATTTTCCTTATCTAAAATTGCACGCAAATAATCAGCAGTTCCAACCAATCCCTTCATAATAATTTGAGCTTTGCCTTCTCGAACAATTTGAACAGCAATTTTGGCAGATTTTGCGGGTTCAGCTTCCTCAAAAAATTCAAATGAGTTAATATCAAAGGAAATCTCACTGGCAATTTTTTTTGTTTTTTCCTTATTTCCTACAAGAATTGGTTCAATTATACCCAGCTCAACAGCTTGCTTCAATGCAAGTAAAACTTGGTCATCTTCGGCAGCTGCAACAACAATTTTTTTCTTTGGTTTATTCAAAGCTATTTTAACCAAATCTTCCAATGTTTTCAAAACCATATAAACCTCCTCAATCTAATGATCCAATTTCTTTCTCAACTTCGATTAAAATCTCGCAACTTTTAACAAGTTCTTTCATTTTGTTATGCTCAATGTACAATGGTCGGTCTTGATCAAGGAAATCAACATACCGACGAATAACTTTTCTTGCAACATCGACTCCTTTCCCAACTTTGAAACCTCGAATATCAAGGGCTTGGGCAGCAGCCATAAATTCAATACCAAGAATTCCATAAGCATTATCAAGAATTTGCTCATTTTTGAGAGCTGTATTCATCCCCATAGAAACAAAATCTTCTTGGTCTGCAGCAGCCGGAATTGATTGAATAGCGGCTGGGTTCGATAAAATTCTTTGTTCAACAATAAGCATATCTGCAGTATACTGACTTAACATCATCCCTGAATAAAAACCTGGATTGGTAGTTAAGAATGCGGGTAAACCTTGGCTCAAAGCAGGGTTTAGAAGGCGGTTCAGCCTGCGCTCAGAAAGTACACAAACCATTGTTACACTCGCTCCGACAAAGTCCATCGGCAAAGATATTGGGGTTCCTTGGAAGTTAGCACCAGTTAATGTCAAATTGTCCTCAACAACAAAGATTGGATTATCACCTACTCCGTTAAGCTCAATTTCTACTTGTTGCCAAGCGTATTTAACCGCATCACGTGCAGCTCCAATAACTTGTGGAGTTGAACGCATTGAATATGCATCCTGAACTTTGGTCTTAACCTTGCCAGATAATAAATCACTACCTTCAATACACTTCATAATTGCCTTTGAAGAGCGGATAGCTCCATCAAATCCACGCAATCTATGAACTCGCTCGTCGTAAGGTTTCAAGTTTGCAAGTAGAGCTTCGAGAGTCATTGCTGCTGCTATTTCCGCTTGTTTAATCCAGCGTGAAATGTCCCACAATTGCAAAGCACTTATTGCAGTGATAAAATTTGAACCATTGATGACTGCAAGACCATCGCGAGCTTGCAAACCTGGAATTTCTATTCCAGCCCTTTCAAATGCGACTCTCCCTGGAAGGCGTTCTCCATTATAAAATGCTTCTCCTTCACCCATCATAAGAAGAGCAATCTGGGACATTGGTGCCAAATCACCACAAGCACCAACAGACCCTTTGCGACAAACTACTGGTATTACATTCTTGTTTAACATTTCAATAAGTGTAAGTGTTATTTCGGGACGACAAGCCGAATAACCTTTTGCATGAACATTAATTCGGCTGGCAATTGCCCCTCGTACATACTCAATTGGCATTGGTTCACCAATTCCAGCAGAATGATTATAAACAAGAAATTTTTGAAATTGACGAACTTCTTCATCCGAAAGAACAATTTCCGAAAACTCACCGATACCAGTGTTTGTTCCATACATAATTTCTTTTGCAGCAAGTTTCCTTTCGAGCATCGCTCGACACGCTTTAATTCGTTCAAGCGATTCAGGAGAAAGCTCAACTTTCTCGCCATAACGAGCAATACGAACAAGTTTTTCGATTGTTAAACTCTTACCATCAAGTATAATTGCCATTTTCAAAATAATTTAAAAAAACAAATTTAGTAAATCTAAAGTTGCCGATTAGTAACTTATGTTATATATGTTTTTTTAGGTGTTTTTGTAAAATATTAATTCTAATTGAAAATCATTAATAACGAAATAATTAAGTTGAATAAAAGAAAAACACCAAAAAAGTTAGAACTGTTTCTCACTAAATTCTTTTAGAATGGCAACTGCATTACTTGTCCCAATCCGAGAAACTCCAATTTCGATAAATTTTTGTACTTGTTCCAGAGTTTTTATTCCGCCAGAGGCTTTTATTTTTGTAGGCCCACTTAAGTTCTCCTTAATTATTACTATGTCTTCATAGGTTGCCCCACGCGAAACAATTCCAGTTGATGTTTTGATAAAATCAACATTGTAGCCACAAAGTATTCTTGTTACAGTTTGAATATCTTCTGGTAGCAGAATCCCAGTTTCAATAATAATTTTAATTTTTACGTTATGACTATGGCAAATTTGCGTGGCTAATTCAATATCTTTTTCAAATACATCGAATCTTCTGTTCACAAAAGCTGGAATATTCATAACCAGATCCAACTCGTCGATGGGAAACTTAACTAATTCTTCTATTTGATTAATTCTAACTTTTGTTAATCCCGTTCCATAAGGAAAATCTGCAACAGTCACAATTTTGACTTCACTTGATTTTACGAAAGAAATTACCTCTTCAACATAGTATGGATGAATGCAAACTGCATAGAAACCTAAATCAATGGCTTCATTACAAAATTGCTTGATTTCATCAATTGTTAAATTGTTTCGAAGATTAGTATGGTCGATGTACTTTCGAATATCCACATTCTTACTCATACTCATATTCTTCTCCTAAAATTCCTGGTAACTCAAATTGATGAGATTTAAATATAGAAAAAAGTTGGTCGGAAGTAATAATTATTTCAGCGAACTTCTTCTTATCAAAATTAAAAGCAAAATCTATCCTAATAATGCCAAGTTTTCCACTTGTTTTATCGTTATGAATTCTAATACCAAAACCAGCAGAATTATGCCAGCGACTTTTCAACAATTCCTGGTTTTGATTCCAAACCGTCCCACCATCATAAAACAAAACACCAGAAAAATAAAATATCCAAAAACGAAAATTCGGGAAATACCGAAATTCGACGTTAGTTACAAACCTATTATCACCATTAAGTTGATTCAAAGTATAGCCTCGAAGAAAATGCTTATCATCTAATAGTAATTGCCTAATACCATGCCAATTCCAAACGGTTTGCTGTTTTATTTGGGCTGCTATCAAAAAATTTTGATTGAAACGATAGAACATCAACCCGTGAAATTCCTGATAAGTGTTAAACCCAATCGAATGGGCAAAAGCACTCCCTCCGGCGAGCCTTCCAAACAAATAAAGTTTGGAATCATCACTAAGGTAGGACTTTTCTCCAACACCAGCCAGATAAAAGGCATCTGTTCCAGATGAATCAATTTTAAATGTTTTACCAAGTATTGCAGAACCCCAACCCCCTACAGTTACATCTTCAGTCAAAAAGGTATTTAACTTTGATCCTTTGTAAAAATTTTCAGCTATCGAAGAAAATGCAATGAAAAATCGAGCTGAATTGTCGAAGGCTCTTTGAAATTCGGGTCGACCTCGAATGACTTTTCTTACATCTACTAATCCAGTAATAAAAAGCCTATCGCCTTTTGTCCAACTATGAGAATACCAGAGCTTACCACCTTTTTCGAAAAAATTCATTTCCAAATATCCCTTGCTACCAAGAAAATAAAGATCGTTACCAAAATTATTTACTAATTGTACTCCATAGGAATTTACCGTATAACGCGAAAAAAAAGGAACATAAAAATCAAAATAGTGTAAAGTTCTAAACCTATTAATAAAAAAGTCATATTTTAAAGAAAAATTTGTTCGAAAAAGCCTTTTTTGATATAATTTAAATCTGAATTGAAAACGTGTATCGTTTTCACTTCGATATAATAATTCCGGGACAATTGTTGTGGCAGTTCCAAGAAAATTTAATTCTTCAACACGAAATCCAATTCGATATGATTCACCACCAGTGCCAAAAAGCAAAGAAGGATTAGTTGACCAACGGTCTTTAGTTAAAATGTAAACATCATATTTAAGTGGTTCTAAAGAGTCCAAAGAGATTTCGACTTTCGAAAATAAATTCATAGCTCGGAGATTTTTTTCGGTTTCAACCAAAATATCCGGTTCGATCCAATCCCCTTGCTTAAAAAGGAGCTCGTCTTTGATCACATATTCTCGCGTTAAAAAATGAAGTGCATTAACTAGCCTTGCAGCAAAAAACCAATCCCCACTTGTTGTGTCAAAAACATCTAGTCGCTGAATAAAAATATTATTTACTCTTATTTCACTTTGCAAATGAAAAGGAATGATCATAAAAAAGAAAAGGAGAGATTTAAAAGGAACGTTCATACAGTTTAGCAATAAGTAATTCCAACATTTTAGAACCATTGTTTTGTGGGAGTTCGAAAAATACTTCCTTTGCCCTATTTAGATATTTATTAATTGTTTCTCTTACATCATCAAAAACATCCAATCTTTCAAAAAGACTAATATAGTCAGGAATTAATTCTGGAGAAATTTGTTCATCGGAAAAAATTTTATCAACTAAATCTGAATCAGCTTTGGTTTTAGCACGATCACGAGCAAGAATTGCAATAAGTGTTTTCTTTTTCTCAAGGATATCGTTACCAATTCTCTTTCCTAATTTTGTAGAATCGGCGAGTAAATCAAGTAAATCATCTTGCAATTGAAAAGCAATTCCCAAGTTTAAGCCCAATTCTTTAAAAATATCGATATCCTTTTCGGCAGCAGCACCACAAAGTCCCCCCAAAACCAAACTTGTCTGGATTACAGCAGAAGTCTTCTTTTGAATCATCAAAAAATAATCATCAACAGAAACATCATACTTTTTATTGAAAAGCATATCAAGGGCTTGCCCTTCGCAAACTTCAATATAACCATAAGTAAAATTTTCAATCATTTTACCAAAATTTACATAATTAGAATAGTTAGATAAAATTTGCAAAGCTAAACCGATCATCGCATCGCCCGAAAGAATCGCTGTCGGCAAATCCCATTTCAGGTGAATGGTTGTTTTGCCACGACGCAATGGAGAATTATCCATAATATCGTCGTGAACCAGGGTAAAATTATGCATAATTTCAATTGCAACCCCAGCATCAATAGCTTCGTAAGGATCTCCACCCGCAGTTTCACATGCAAACACACACATCAAAGGTCTAATTCTTTTTCCACCATCCGATAGTATATATTCGATGGGTAAATATAAATTTTCTGGTGCTTTGCCTTTTACAGAACTGATTAGTTTTTCATTGATCAAATTGATATAATATTCAAATTTGGATTCATAGTCTTCCATATTAAACCCTAACGTAATATTTTCCAGGTAATTGTTTTATAATTCCTTTAAATTCAAAATTCAGCAAACGATATAACAGCTCAGAAATTTCCAAGTTTAATTCATCGGCAAGTGTATCAATATGTTTTGGTTCTGAGGTCAACTTGCTGAAAATTAGGTTATCAACTTCGTCTTCAAAACTAACTTCTTCATCTTGATCAAAATCCAATTGCTCCTTTAAAATGCCAAGTTCAAAAAGAATATCTTCGGCAGATAAAGCCAACTTTGCATAATCATTTTTTATTAAGTAGTTTGTACCTCTACTTTTGGGGGAATTAATATTTCCGGGAATAGCAAAAACTTCTCGATTTTGGTCAAATGCAAAACGAGCAGTAATCATTGCTCCACCACGGACATCACTTTCAACAACAACAGTAGCCAAAGAAATTCCACTAATAATCCTATTTCTTTGTGGAAAGTATGATGGCAAAGCTTTAGTCCCAAATTTATATTCAGAGATAATTGCACCATCGTGGGCGACAATCTTTTCAATAAGCTGCCTTGTAATACTTGAAGTAACACAATCCAAACCATAAGCAAGAACACCATATGTTTTTCCATTGTTGTCTATTGCAGCCAAATGCGAATATGTATCAATACCATAAGCAAGTCCACTCGTAACCACTACCCCATATTCCACGAATTTCTGGGCAAAGCTTTCTGCCATTAATTTTCCATATGTTGTACATTTGCGCGTTCCGACCATTGATATTGAGGTAGCATTAGGAACTAAATTCCCCTTCACAAAAAGGATGAGCGGAGGATATTGAATATGTTTCAGCAATTCTGGATAGTCTTTATCCCAAAAAGAAATAACTTTGGAATCAAATCTTTCTGCTTTATAAATTTGATTTTCCGCTTCGTTTCGGGCAAAAATTAACTTTTCGTATGTTCCAATAAATTCCGGAAGATGTTGGGAACGCTCATTTTCAACAATAAATGTAAGGAAATGTTCAAAATTTTGAAACTCTTCAATAATACTTTTCAATTTAGGCTGTGGCGCAATTCTTGAAATCACCAAAGCCAAAACTTCGTCAGTTGACCACATTGTTTATCCTACCCTGTCGTTTTATTTCATTTAAAAAAATTCCAGATGTAACAGCTACATTCAAGGAATCAACTTCGGGTGATATAGGTATTTGAACAACAATATCTGAAATTTCCAGTATCTCCTTAGAAATCCCTTTCCCTTCGTTACCAAAAATTAAACAAAACTTATCAGGAAATTTATAACAAAATAAGTCGACAGAATAACTTGTAACTTCACTTGAAATGATTGTAAAACCTTTTGAACGAAGGTAAAATAAATCTTGTAACAAATCAATACAGTGACGAACTTTCAAATAAAAGACATTTCCCATAGAAACCCTAACAGCCCTACGAAGGAAAGGACTCGTGGAATACTTATCTACTAAGACCGATTCAAGACCAAATGCACGACAGTTTCGCATTATTAAACCAACATTTTCAGAATTATTAATTTGATTTAACACAACAATTTGATTCGTGAGTTCATCCAATTCAGCATCTTTTGGTTGAAAACCTATAGCCATAATACCAGAATGAAGATGAAAACCAACTATTTGCTCCATTATATCCTTCGTGGCAAAAAACTTCTGGTCATCAGGGATTCCCTTTGCCTCTATTTCATTTCGAAATTTATGGTAAAATTCCAGTGTTGCAAAAATAGATTGAACTTTTAAATTACTTAACAAAAGACGAAAGACAACTTTTTCCCCTTCCGCAATAAATACCTTCGATTTGACATGCAAAGGTGGTGTATAACGAAGACTCTTATAAAATACAATCTTCGGGTCGTCTAAATCTTTTATTTCAACCATCAATTTTTTTTCATTTGGACAATCTACGAATTGTCATTTCGATTTTTTCGGTTGGACTGCTTACTTCCTCGCTGTATGGTTGTTTTTCCACTGGGGTTTTTTCGACTTTATCCAAAACATCAAATCCATCAATCACTTCACCAAAAATTGTGTATTTACCGTCGAGCCAAGGAGCATCCTTGAAACAAATAAAAAATTGAGAAGTCGCACTATTAGGGTCATTTGTCCTTGCAGCAGAAATAGTACCTCGTTTGTGTTTCAAATTGCTAAATTCAGCTTTGACCTTAGTTTGGGAGGGGTCACCCATTCCCCAAGTTGACTTTGGTTTCGACTTCGAATTCGGGTCACCACCCTGCATCATAAAACCTTTCACAACACGATGGAATGCGGTTCCATCATAGAATCCAATTGAAACAAGGCTATCGAAATTTCGACAATGGAGCGGGGCAACATCTGGAAATAGTTTAATTTTAATATCCCCAAGGTGCTTTTCCCCTTGTTTTAAAGAAATTAAGTAAATGTAATCATCCATCTTCTTATTTTTTTGCGAAAACAAAAAGTCTGCATTAGAAATCAACGATAAAAATACAATTACCCAAAGTATTCTTTTCATAATAAAACCTTTTTTTTGGAAAATACAAATTTAAATTTTTTAGATTAATTCCAAAGGTTCATTTCCAAAAAATTCCGTAATTTTGCATACCTGCGGATGTGGCGGAATTGGCAGACGCGCTAGACTTAGGATCTAGTGGGGCAACCCGTGGGAGTTCGAGTCTCCCCATCCGCACTTTTTTAGTTTTATTCATGGAGTTAAAGTGGAAGTTAAAATCAATGAAATCGACGGTGCAACAAGGGAAATTGTAATTTCTGTTCCCAAATTCGAATTTGACGAAAAACTTAATGAGCAATTACTTTCTGCTCAAAAACAAATTAACTTAAAAGGTTTCAGACCAGGAAAAGCTCCAATTAATTTAATTAAAAGTTTATATGGAAAAGAAATTGAGGACGATTTTATTGGCGACTATGCAACTGAATTGTTTCGTCAAGCAATTGACACAAATAAAATATCGTTTATTGGAAAACCTTCCCTGAAAAATTTTCAAAAAGAGCAAGACAACGTTATCTTCACTTTTCAATACGACATTGTCCCAGAATTTGAGTTGCAAGAATACAAAAGTTTAAAAATTTACGAACCAATCCACAGGGTAACCGACGAAGAAATTGAACACGAAATCCTACATCGTAGACTATATTCTGCTCGACCAGAAAAAACCGACCAAGTCGAAAACGAATTCTCAATAGTTGAAATTGAAATTTTCAAAATTGACCAGGAAACAAAAGAACCACTACAAAACCAAAAACCGCAAAGAACAACTATTCTTCTTCATTCTGAAAAAGTACCTACAGACCTTCGAAATTTATTTATTAGACGAAAAAGTGGAGAAAGTTTCCTTTATAATCCACACCAAACAGATAGCTCGGCTGAAAATGAAGAAGTTTTAATCCAAATAAAAGAAATTTACAAACTTATTTTGGATGAACTAGATGATGAATTCGTTCAAAAATACACAAATGGAAGACTTTCAACTGTGGATGAATTTAAAGAAGAAATTGGATATTCAATTCAGGAAAGATGGGATTTAAGAAGCAATGACGAAATGGTTAAGCAAGTAATTAAACTATTGGTAGAATCCCACGAATTTGATTTACCAATGAGTGTTCTTAATGAAACAGCATTGAAAATGAGCGAAGACTTTATTAATAAATACTCCGAACACTATCCTTCTCTTCGCGGTAAACAACCCGAAGACATTATTGAAGACTTCATTCCAATCGCCGAAAGCCAAGTTAAGTGGGCTATAATTAAGAAAAAAATAATTGAAAAGGAAAAAATTCAAATAGAAGATTACGACATTGAATCGTTGGTGCAAGAATATAAAACTCAAAATCCAAACATTTCGGAAGAAGAAATTAAGAATTACATTTTGAACAATGCACATATTACTGATACACTGCTTGAAAAAAAGGTCTTAGATTTTCTCATTGGATTTGCAGAAACAACTGAAATTGATTTCGATGAATATGAAAAAATGTTAGAAGAAAACTTACTTGGTAGCACCGGGAATCTTGTTTCGGATATAGAACAAAAATCCATCCAAAATAATGAGCTTAACACAGAAAAATCTGGAACTTCTGAAATTGATAAAGAGGAAGAAAGGTTGTAAAAACTGAAATTACACAACAAAATCTTTTGCTACCTTTTTTAAAAATACTTTTTTTAATCATTTTTCGTTTTTGTATTTTTTATAAAAATGGTTGTTAAAATGGTTGATCAATTAGTGCCCATAGTTATAGAACAAACCCCAAGGGGTGAACGAGCATACGATATTTACTCAAGACTTTTAAAAGAAAGAATAATTTTCATCGGAACACCAATCGATGACAATGTTGCCAGTTTGGTAATTGCTCAAATGCTTTTTCTACAAAGTGAAGACCCAAATA
>CAYPRT010000022.1:0-10911 GCA_964413155.1 uncultured Hyphomicrobiales bacterium
ATTATTATCGAATAATGTTAAAAGAAGTGTCGAAAGTAGAAGAGCCGGAGGTAGAGGTTCGTTATTACACAACACATTTTTATGCTACCGAGCCATACCCAACGCCAGCAAGCAATATAGTGAAGAGCCGAGTGTATTGGGACGGAAGTTTCGATTTATTTGAATCCATCGATGGGGTGTATGATGTAATGGGGAACAAAATAGAAGGTAAAGAAAGGATAAGGATAGAAGCGAAAGGCGAAACAACAGCGGAATTGATTTGGGAATGCAGAGGAGTTCCATCGGGAGTATATTTCATTGTAGTTCGCCACAATGGACGTAGCGAAACGATACCAGTAGTCATCGAGTAGGTCAAGCGTCCCGCTTGACATTGTGATAAAATTGTAGATGAAAGAGGAAGGGGCAAGCAAGACGCTTGCCCTACAATTTTTTTTATTTTCAATTATTTTTTATAATTTAGCCTTTGGGGTAAAAAGATGAACAACTGTAACGAAAAAATTGGGAAATAGACATTAGAGGTTAAATGCAAAACATAATTATTCATTTCGGTTCTCTTTTTTAGTTTCTTATTTTCGAATTGAATATTAACTACAAATCTTGAATGTATTGTTTATACTTGCGATAGAGATAGGCTTAAATGGGTGGCTAATTTAGTTAGCTTCTATGTGTGGAGAATTGCAAAATGAAGTGAGGCAACTTAATTTAAAGTGTAGATATTTATTACTATAATTCTTGGGAATGCTTTTCGAAAACAAAATATTTAACTATTGCAGAACAAGATTTTCTCCAATGTGAGATAATGTCTTATTTTCAAAATGCTAAATAAAAAGCTCCAAGATTTAGATGGGACAAGATACCGAAATTATTGATACTCCTCCGAAATGGTAGGCCGATGGTATCGAAATAGATGAAAAGAATTTGTTGATAGGAACTTCCGATACTGGATTAGTTCTCCACGACAGGACAAACTTTACCCTATTGAATGATTATAATGGTGATTAGCAATTTCATTACATCGAGGTTCATTGTATTAACTCAAAAGTGATGCTCTGGTTTGCTGGTCTAGACCAATAATTACTTAGTTGGAATGGAAATAATTGGACGATTTATTTAGACACCAACTACCCCCTTCCAAGGAAAAAAATTGTTGGGTCAGTATCAACAAATTGTAATTATAAGTGGAAAACTTTTCATCAGGATGGGTTTCGACTCGGTTGATAATCAAACCTGCAGAATTGCCAAGCTTTATGGGGAAAATTGGAACCATTATAGTTCTACAAATGTTAGGTTTTTTGCGAAATTCGTTTTTTTGCGAACTGTGTTGCTTTCGATAATCAAGAGAATAAAATGATAAGCACACGAGATGAATTATCTAAGTTTGATTATTCTTAGTGGACACGCTTTGCATAGGAAGATTTATAATAACCCGTGAGACTCGTCTTTCACCTTGCATTTGACCATTATCGCAATGTTTGTGTTGCAAAATACGATGGATTAATTGCTTACAATTTAAGAGGAGTTTTATTTTCAAGTCCAAATGGCAAAATACATAAGATGTTTGTTCTTACAGATATTATTTTTCCCAATCCAGCAAAAAATGTTGTTATACATTCTGAAGCATAAAAAACTACGAAAGTAAAATTCGAATGATACCAAATCTCCAAGAAATTCATTTCTAGTTTTAAAATCACCTTTGCACATAAAAAATTATAATTAAATTAAACGATCAAACTTAGCATTCTTCCCTCGATTAGATATTTGATAAATTGATACTGGGTATTTGAAAAAAGACTATGAGGGAGGTAATAACAAAATAAGGCTCAGTGCCATTACAGCCATTCCAATTATTAAACCAAAGATAGCAGAATGGTGTTCGCCGTATTTTTCGGCTGTAGGGAGAAGCTCGTCCAGTGAAATATAAACCATAATTCCAGCAACACTGGCAAACACGATACCCAAAAGTGAAATGCTAAGAAATTTTGAAAGGATAATGTATCCAATAACGGCTCCTACTGGTTCTGCCAAACCAGAAAGGAAAGAAAACCAAAAAGCCCGTTTACGGTTTTTCGTTGCATAATAAATTGGAACGGAAACAACTATTCCTTCGGGAATGTTATGGATAGCAATTGCAATAGCAATACTGATTCCAAGAAAAGGATTCTCCAAAGAACTAATAAATGTTGCAAAACCCTCGGGAAAGTTATGGATGGAAATTGCCAGAGCAGAGAACAATCCCATACGCAACAACTTGCTATCAATTTGCTGCTTGCTTGGCATTTCAATGTCAATCACTGCAATTTCGTGGGGGTTTTCAATCGTTGGGACAAGTTTATCGATTAATCCAATTATTACAATCCCAGCAAAGAAAGAGACTGTGGTCAAGATATATCCATAGTAGTTCCCGTATTCTTGTATAAGTGAATTTTTTGCTTTCGAAAATATTTCTATTAGGGAAACATAAATCATAACTCCAGCAGAAAACCCAAGCGAAACAGCAAGGAATTTTGGGCTAAACTTTTTCGAAAAAAATGCAATCAGGCTACCAATTCCTGTAGATAAACCTGCTAAAAGTGTCAAGCCAAAAGCGAAAAGAAAATTTTCTTTCATAGAAAATTTAATTTACTTTAAAGACAAAATTAGTTAGTTTTAAATAAAGTTGTATCGTTTTTAGATAACTTTTTGGAGGGGCTACTTGGAAATCAATAGTAATAGTTTTCGAAAAAAACGAAAATTTAGTTTTATGGTAAAGATGTTCTATTAATTATCAAGTTGACAATTTTCGAATTTATTTTGTGAGGACGTAACATTAATGTTTATATTAACTTTATTTGGAAAAACTTATGTGTTATTAAATAATCCATTCCAAGCAATTTCAAAAAAAATTAATTAGAATTGTGAAAGTTAGATACAAAGTTTCAAAGAAATACAACACAATGAATTCAAAATTGATTTTTATTTTGATAAATTGCTGGATATTTTCTTATTTAGTTTTGGTTATTTTTTGTGGTTATGTTTATTATTTCGATTATAAGCTCAAAAGGATGCAACGAAGAATTAATAATTCAGAAACTAAAGGAATTGACAGGTTTCGAACTTGTAACCGATGACGACGTTTTAAAAAAAGTCGAAGAAAAATACAAAGTAGATAAGGACAAAGTCAAAACTTCGATTTTTAAACCAATGAGTTTTGTAACTTTTGACAAGCTAAAACATAAAAAACATTTATGCATGTTCAAAATCTCATTAGCTGAAATCCTTATTGACTTCAATAAAATTTATTATGGGTTTGGAACTTATTTTATCCCTGAGGACTTAAAAAATATTTTGAAAGTCTGTTTAGGTTGTGATAAAGCATATCGAATTGGGAACTATGCAAGAAACAATTTGGTTTCTTTATATATCTCTGAAAAAGCTATCAAAGAATATGATAAACTTTTATTACTATTTTCAAGGTATCATCTTAATAAACAGCCTTTTTCTCCTGTGTATTTCGATGTCAACATCGATGTAAGCAAATATAATCCAGAAGATGTAGCCTTTAAAATATTTGAACTTATACGATGTAAAAGTGTAGAAAAAATCGAGGTTGAAAAAACAAAGTTAAATGATTTTTTAATTGCTACACAGATTCAGTTTCATTTTCTGCAACAAGGGGAAGATGTTGATGCAATTTTTAAAAATGGGAAATTGACTATTTTACTCAAAAAGTACAAAATATTGATGGAGAATTATTATAAGCAAATAAAGGAAAAAATTCCCAGTCATTCTGAAATCAAGGAAGTTGAAGTTATTCCCGGAAAAGAAATAACAATTACATCATCGATGACAATGAAACTTGAAAAGCCTCAAAAGGTTCTTCTCGTCGATGATGAAGTTGAATTTGTTGATACTCTTTCGGAGCGACTTCAAAGCCGTGAATTTAAAACTGCTGTTGCTTATAGCGGTGAAGAAGCTATCGAAAGTCTGAACAGAGATTTACCCGATGTAATTATTCTGGATTTAAAAATGCCCGGAATAGATGGTTTGGAGGTCCTTCGTAGAGTAAAGAAAGAACACCCAGAAACGGAAGTAATTATTCTTACAGGGCACGGTTCCGAGCGAGAAAAAAATATTGCATTCGAATTGGGAGCTTTTGCATATTTGGAGAAACCAGTTAATATTGAGCTTTTATCAGAGACTATTCGTAAAGCTTATGAAAAAGTTTATCGGAAAAAAATCCAATAAAAAAACTGGTTTGAAATATTCTATTGAAAACGGACAAACCCCAAAAATTAATGATTATAAAAGACCCGAGAGAGATTATAAAAAACTTTTATATGTTTCAATTTTTCTAATTTGCTTTGTTTCAATAACACCTTTAGTCATATTAACAATTGTAAATTATTTTCAATATCGAAAAACTTACGAAGCAGATATTATTTACCCGTTGACGCGTCAGACATCGAGCATACGAGACAACCTTGAATCATTCATAAAAGAAAGGATTTCCCTGTTGAAGTATTTTGCCCAAAAATATGATATTCAAGATTTAGCTAAAAAGGAAAAGTTATTTCAGATTTATTATGCAATTAGAAACTCATTTGGTGGGTTTGTTGATATTGGTGTTATTGATGATGAAGGGATACAAATTAATTATGTCGGACCTTACGACCTTTTAGGGAAAAATTATAAATCTCAAAAGTGGTTTAATAATGTTATTTTTAACGAAGTTGACGTTAGTGAAGTTTTTATGGGTTTTCGTGGTTTTCCCCATTTTGCAATATCGGTTTTAAAATCGAGCATTACAAATAAGCACTTTGTTATTCGTGCGTCAATTAATAGTGAAGTTTTGAGAGAAAAAACCACTAATCCTGAAGCTCAAACCTATGCGGATTTGTTCATTATTAGCCAAAGTGGCTTGCTTCAAATTGATTCTAAGTACTACGGCAAGACATTGGACAAATTTCCTTTAGATATTTCACTATTTAAGAACAAGTTTGATGTAATTGAAACGCACGACCACCAGGGCAAATCAATTCTATTAAGTTATTCATATATTTCGAACACACCTTTTATTTTAATTGAGATTGTAAATGCTGAATCATTGATGGCAAATTGGTTTAAAAATCGAAATCAGCTTGTTCTTTTTTTGTTGATAAGCATATTTTTGATTATTTTGATTGTAATTTGGGGTTCTAATCGCTTTGTTAAGTTGCTTAAAGAAAGTGACTTGCGTACCGCACAAATTTTGCACGAAATTGAATACACAAACAAGATGGCATCAATTGGGCGGCTTGCAGCGGGTGTTTCTCATGAAATTAATAATCCACTTTCTATCATCAATGAAAATGCAGGAATGATACAGGATATACTTCAGAAGGGTGGTGATTTCCCGAACAAGGACAAGGTTTTAAGATGCGTTAATTCTATTTTCAAAAGTGTTGAAAGATGTGCAAAAATTACACACCAACTTTTGGGTTTTGCCAGACGAATGGAACCTAAATTTGAACAAATTAGTTTAAGTGAACTAATTAATGAAGTTGTGAGTTTTGTTTATAGTGAAGCTGCAATTAATAATATTTCAATTAATTTACGAAATCAACAAAATGAGGATATTATTCTTACTTCTGACCGCGGGTTGCTCCAACAAGTATTTGTTAATATTTTAAACAACGCTTTAGAAGCAATAACGGAAAATGGAAAAATAGACATTTCTTTTGCTCGAGTTGAAAATGACTTTGTTGAAATTCAAATTTCCGATACCGGGAAGGGTATACCGGAAAAAGACCTTCCTCACATTTTCGAACCATTCTTTACAACAAAAAAAGAATATGGGACAGGTCTTGGATTGTCTATTACTTATGGTATTGTTAAAAAGCTTGGAGGTTCAATTACAGTTGAAAGTCAGGAAAATGTAGGAACTACATTTAAAATTGTTTTACCAATATTTTCAAGAATTAGTGTTGAAGTATGAAAAGTATAAAGGTCCTTATTGTCGATGATGAAGAAGAGTTGGCGGTCTTACTTGCTGAAAGATTGAATCTTCGGGGCTTTGAAGCTGATTTTGCAACTACATCTGCCGATGCAATAAATGCAGTTGAAACAAATAATTACGATGTTGCAATTATTGATGTTCGTTTAAAAGGTATAAATGGAATTGAATTAATGAAGTTAATTAAAGAAATTAGACCACAAGTGAAAGTGATTCTCTTTACTGGACACGGCTCCGAAGATGAAGGACGCCGAGGTTTAATTTTGGGAGCATCGCAATATTTAGTTAAGCCAGTGAATTTGGATACTTTGATTCTAGAAATTTATAAGCTTTTGGGTAGGAGTAGCAACAATGGGTGATTATTTCAATAAGGATACGTTTAAAATTTTTGGAAAAATAGTTTCTGGTTTTACACACGAGCTAAATAATATTATATCTATTGTTTATGAATTAAATGGGAACATTGAGGATAAATTAAATTCTATTGGGACTGTTGAAAAAGAAATTTTGGATAAAATTTCCAAATCTATAAACAAAGTATATAATCAAATTGAAAGGTCTAAGTTATTAACCAAAAGTTTAAATCTCATTACTCACTTAGCTGATTCCGATATCCAAAATATTGATATTATTGAACTTATTAATAATGTTATTGAACTATTACAATACTTTGCAAAACTTTCAAATTCGAGAATAATTAAGGATTTAGGTGTTAGTCACAAATATTATTCTACTAACCCATTTTTGTTGTCTATTCTGTTGTTCGATTGCTTATTGATGGTAATTCGGCTACTTGGTTTTAATCGTGAAATTAATGTTTTATTGACTGCAGATGAAACAGCGACAATATGTATTAGCTTTCAGGGGAATGAAAGTATAAGCGAAGAGTTCGAGTTATTTAAGAAGCGCTATTTTGAAATTGCTAGCTCCTTTTCGATAGGAATAGAGGCAAAAATTGAATCCTCAAATTTAAATTCTAATATTTCGATTATTATTAATCCAATCAAAGGTGAAATATGAAACCAAAAGTACTTATCGTTGATGATGAAGAAGATTTTCTTGAAGCCCTTTCCGAACGGCTTGGATCACGCGGAATATCTGTTTCCACTGCTAACGATGGAATAAAGGCTCTTCAACTTATTGAAAAAGAAACTTTTCATGCAGTTTTTCTCGACTATGCGATGCCAGGTATCGATGGACTTGAAACTTTGAAAATTATGCTCGAACGAAAACCTGACTTGCTTGTATTTCTTCTTACTGGCCGGGCTAGCTTGCATACCGGAGTTGAGGCAATCAAACTTGGTGCAAAAGATGTTATAGAAAAACCAGCAGAACTTGCTGAATTAATTGATATAATAAACAAGTCCGAAAATGAATATTTGCTTTCTCTTGAAAAAAAATTAAAAGATTCGGTTAAAGACATTCTAATTACGAAAGGTTGGTAAGAAGTATGTCGGAGGATTCTAAGAAAAAAAGTTTACTTTTTAATATTTTCCCTTTCTTAAGTTGGTTTGAAAATTATCGGTTTGAGTATTTCAAGGCGGACTTTTTTGCCGGGATTTCTGTTGCTTTGATACTAATTCCACAATCTATGGCTTATGCACAATTGGCGGGATTACCGGCCTACTATGGTTTGTATGCTGCATTTTTACCTCCAATAATTGCTGCCTTGTTTGGTTCAAGTCGGCAACTTGCTACCGGACCCGTAGCAATTGTTTCATTGATGACCGCTTCAGCTTTGGAACCAATTTTCAGTTCTGGAAGTCCTGAATACATATCTTATGCAATATTTTTAGCCTTTTGTGTTGGGATATTCCGAATTCTTCTTGGTATTCTTCGTTTAGGTTCCCTGATGAACTTTTTGTCTCACCCAGTAGTTAATGGTTTTACCAATGCGGCTGCTTTGATTATAGCAACAAGTCAGCTTTCTAAAATATTTGGTGTATCTGCCGACAAAGGTGAACATCATTATGAAACAGTGTATTTTGTTATCAGAGATGCTCTTTCTTTTATTCACTTACCAACTCTTGCTTTTGCAATTGGTTCATTAGTAATAATGTTACTTTTGAAAAAGTATTTTCCGAAACTTCCTTATGTTCTCATTGCAGTGATTCTTTCAACTATTGTTTCATATTATTCAGGTTACTATGTTGAAAAATTTACAACAATAGATCGAGTTACTTGTCCAATTTCACAAAAGTTATTGCTACAGTATAATGAAATGTACGATTCTTTGCAAAGTAAATCAAATCAAAGGGTTGCCATTACAAACAAACTTCGTACAATGGAAAAAAATAGTGGCAAATATTCAAAAGAATACCTCGATGCAGAATTTTCAATAATTAACTTAAATCTGGAAATCGAAAGAATAAAAGATAAACTTAGGGAATTACGCAATCAGTTGAAATTTCAAAAATTTGTTGAAAAAAGCTTTGGCGATAGTCTTGTTTTTTGTAATATTACTTCCCTTTCCAAGGAAGAAATTAAAAACAAAAGAATATATTATCTTAAAGTTGGGAATGAGAAGTTTGACTTGAAATCATTAAAATTTACTTCAGGAGCTGATATAGTAGGGAAAATTCCCCAAGGCTTACCCAAATTTGTTGTCCCGCATTTTGATTTTAATATTATTGGTGATTTAATTCCATATGTAGTTATTATTTCAATTTCGGTATTTTTTGAAGCGATTCCGATTGCTAAAGCAATGGCAGCTAAGCTTGGTCAATCAGTCAATGTCAACCAAGAATTGGTTGGGCAAGGATTGGCAAACCTTGTAGGGTCGTTCTTTCAAAGCTATCCAGTTTCGGGTTCTTTTTCCCGTTCTGCCGTTAATTTTCAACTTGGCGCAGTAACTGGAATATCGAGCGTCGTAACTGGATTGTTCGTTGGGGTTTCTTTAATATTTTTTGCACCTCTTTTATATTATTTACCTCAGTCGGTCCTTGCTTCAATAATAATTTTGGCTGTTATTGGATTGATTAATGTTCACAGTTTCATTCATGATTGGAAAGCCCAAAAGTACGATGGAATCATTGGGATTATTACTTTCGTGACATTTCTTTACTTTGCTCCTCGCATTTATTATGGAATTTTTATTGGTGTTCTTCTTTCATTGGCTTTGTATATTTATCGTGGTATGCGTCCCGAGATTGCTTTGCTTTCGAAGCATCCCGACACGACATTCAGAAATCGGGCGCGTTTTGGTCTTGCTCAATGCAAGCATATTGCAGTTATCCGCTACAATGGCTCGTTGGTCTTTAAAAATGTAAATTACCTTGAAAACGCTATTCTTCGAACAATCGCCAATATGCCAGAATTGAAATATGTGGTGGTCGTTGGCAATGCAATCAACGAATTCGATGCAAGCGGCGACTATATGCTTGGTTCCCTTGTGGATAGAATTCGCGAAGCGGGAGTGGATTTGTTCTTTACTGGTTTGAATGATAGTGTGCTCGATACAATGAAAAGAACATTGCTTTATTATAAAATTGGTGAAGACCACTTCTTCCGCAATGTCGCTATGGCGGTCGATGCACTCTGGGAATCAGCCCATCGTTTTTCAAAAGAAGAAAGATGTCCCTTGAAAGAAGTTGTTTATGAAAAGTAGTTTTGGATATTTTCGTGTCAGTATGCGCATTTATTATCATTGAATTCTATCCTGTGTAAATTTTTTTTAATTTAGGGTCTAATTTTTTTGTTATATGGTTGTTTATGAAAAAATTTATTTTCTTAGTTCTTTTTTTGATTTTTAACAAAATCTATTCTAAAGATTTGTATTTTCCACCTGTTTCTGATTCAACTTGGGAAAAATTTTCCTTTTCCGAGCTCGGATGGGATTCTACTAAACTTGACACACTATACCAATTTCTCTTTTTAAATAAAACTAAGGCATTTCTTTTGCTAAAAGATGGGAAGATTGTAATTGAAAAGTATTTCGACAATTTTACTCAAGATTCGCTCTGGTATTGGGCTTCTGCTGGTAAAACAATTACTGCTTTCCTGATTGGTCTTGCCCAACAAGAAGGATACTTATCAATCGAAGACTCGACTTCGAAATACTTGGGTAAATGGACATCCGAACCAGACGAAAAGGAAGCATTGATTAAAATAATACACCAACTTTCGATGACCACTGGACTGGATGATAAAGTTGCCGACCCTTACTGCACTCTTCCGAGTTGCCTTTTGTATCTTGCCGATGCTGGAACTCGTTGGGCATACCATAATGCCCCATATACTCTTCTCGATTCCGTTCTTCACAAAGCAACTGGACAAAACTTGAATCAATACTTTTGGAGCAGAATCCGAAGCAAAACTGGGATAACTGGACTATTTATAAAATCGGATTATAATAATATATTTGTTTCAACTCCAAGGAGTATGGCAAGATTTGGATTGCTTATCTTAAATCGGGGGAAATGGAGCGACGAAGTTTTGATGTCCGATACTAACTATTTTAATCAAATGGTAAATACTTCTCAAAATATTAATGAATCTTATGGTTACTTGTGGTGGCTTAACGGTAAAAAATCCTTTATGGTTCCCGGCAGTCAATTTGTTTTCCCTGGTCCTTTATTTCGCAACGCACCATTGGATATGATTTCGGCATTAGGAAAGAACGGACAATTTTTGAACGTTGTTCCAAGCCTTGGGTTAATTGTGGTTAGGATGGGAAATGCCCCCGATTCAACGGAGGTTCCAGCACAATTGAACAATGCGATTTGGGAGCTGTTGAATCCAATTATCAAAAACATAAGCGGTATGGAGAATACGAAATACAATCCCAATGAAAAAACTATTTTTTTAGAAAACTATCCCAATCCTTTCAATCCAACTACTACCATTCGCTTCTCGCTTCCGCAGCGCGAACATGTAACACTGAAAGTCTTTGATGTCCTCGGCAGAGAAGTTGCAACTTTGGTGGATGGAGAATTAAACGC
>CAYPRT010000023.1:0-10049 GCA_964413155.1 uncultured Hyphomicrobiales bacterium
GGTTGCGAAAGCAACCAAGAATCGAAAGCAAAATTAAGAAATTCGCTTTAAAAAAACCAAAGTTCTTTGAAATTTTTTTAAAATTATTAATTTAATTTTGTTCAATAAAAAGAAAGGTGTTAGTTATGTATTCTTATTTACAAAAAAGGGGAATTTTTAGAAATATTTTATATTATTTCTTTTTATTTTTTGTTTTGACTTCCACAGTTTTTTCCAATGATTGTACAACCCCACCCTGCTATTCGCAAGTAAGTCCTCAAATCTGTAACGGTTGTAGCAATTGGTCCGAGTGGCAAGAAAGGACAAAAGTATTCGATATGTCGAACTATGGTCCAGGCTTTCCCGGGTGTAGCCTTATTGTCGCTTATTGTTTCAGGGTTTGTGTGAATCTTCCCTGCCAGTGCGCTCAATATTACATATCATACGTAGCCCCCACTTAGCCATATTGTGCAGAATGTGAAAATTTGTTTAACTTTTTATTGAGTGGAGAAGAATGGGAAGTACAAGTTAAGACAAGAAATCTTGTAAGTTATTTGACAGAACGAATAATGGATGAAAATTTTCAAGAATTTGTTAATGGACTTCCCCCGGAGCTTATTCCTTATTGCGATGACCCCGAGGCTTGTTTCCTAAAACATTACGTATTCGAGGGTAAATGTCAAGGATTTTGTTATGTTCACCATCCTTTGGACTACCCTAATAAAGAATGGCTTATAGTTCCAAAAAGTTGTATTGAGCAAGAATTTTGTTGTATCCGAGAATATAGTTATTGTGTGGACCGCGAAACGGGATTGCCAAGGAAATCAGTCTCGATTTTTTATAACCCACAGGTTGAATGTAACAATGAAAGGCTGGAAGTATCGGTTTGCCCGCCAGGTGAACACGTTACAACATCGGGAACTTGTTTCGACAATTGTGCTCACTAATTTTTACAAAATTAAGGAGGTAAGATATGAAGAAAATAGCCATATTTTTATTATTAGCAATTTTAATTTCGAATAACCTTTATTCAAACGGATTGAGAATTCTAAGGGAAAAAATTTTTACCGACTCGATTATTAATTTCGTTATGGATTACAAAATTGTTAAAAACAAAAGAGCACCAAATAATAATATTTACCTTGCCGGAGGTGGTGGTAAGATAGATTCTTCAGGAGTAAGTTTTGTAATAATCGATACCCTCCTTAACATAATTGATATTAAAATCCAAAAGTATTATAACCAATTTGTAAAAACTTATATATATAGTAATGAAAATTTTCTTGAATTTTACACATCTTTAGTTGGGAGTAAAGTTCCATTGTATTTCTTTGATTGGCAATTTCAAGTGGAGCGATATGATTGGGATTTTAATCAATTATATTTCAATTGCGATTCCACAAATAATACCGACCGTTATAATGTGGATAGAATGAGTTATAAGGTAAGGAAAAAAGGCGGTGGATATTTAGCAACGAACGTGAATACTCGAAATTTTAAAGTCGATTCTGCTCATAAAATTTACGTCATAAGGTATGACACGCTTGGACATTTCATCGATGAAACCATAATAGATTCTTTGTATTATAATTCTAAAAGATATCATAATGATTATACTTTGGATCTTAATGATTACGGCGAAGTATTTATTCTATATCAAAAATTTGGAGACTCCGTTGGTTCTAATTATAAGTGGATGTTGAAAAAATATGATACAAATTTTCGCATGGTTAAGCACTTTTATTTAACCGAAGCTGGAAAATTTACAACATCTTTTACGTTGGGCGAGTCTAAAATCTTCCAGTTCGAGTTACCCGATTTAGGACCCAACTTTTTTAAAATTGTATTATTGAAAGAGCAGAACCAACAAGAGGTAATTAAAGAAAAGGTTATTCAACTGCCCCCGGAAATAAAATTTTGTGCTTTACAAAGTTTAATATCAACTTCCGATGGTGGTTACCTTATTGGTGGTTTTAATATTGTTGAAAAAGAAGATGAAGATTTAGTGAAAAGAAACTGGTGGTCCCAATGGCTTCTAAAACTAAACAGTGATTTAGAAATAGAGCAAGAATATCGCTGGAATCCCCAGAATAATAAAACCCACAAGGTATTTGATATCAATTATGTTACAGACCTATATGAATTGGAAAATGGCAAGTTTTTATTGATAGGCAAACGCGACGATAAGTTTTGGGCAGGAATTGCCGATGGCATTCTATCTAATACATTGAATGTTAAACACAATGATTTCGTCGATACTTTTTTGGAAATTCAACCAAATCCGACTTATGATTTAGCGACTATTAAATGTTCGAGTATTGAAAACGGTATTATCAAAATATTTAATTCTTTTGGACAGGAAATATTCGACCTTTCGAGTTTAAATTGGACCCAAAACTCAAATTTCAAAGAGCTTTCGGTAAATATAAAAAACTTACCTAGTGGAGAATATTTTGTCATCGCAGTAGTAAACGATAGAAAATATTTAACATCGTTCGTTGTATTACATTAGAAACAAATGGAATATTTTTGGTGTTATTTAAAATTTACTTATTCGGTATTTTTTCGGAGGGATTATGAAACGAAATATAATTCTTTTAATTATTCATTTATTGGTTATAAGTTATTTACATTCCCAGAACTTACTCTGGGAAAAAACGATTTTTTTGGACACCATTGGTAAACTATCTGCCGCAGAAACAATTAGAGAAGGTGTGTATATTACTGTGGTAAATTTCAAGGCAACCGTCAGTGAAGATTCAAATGGCAATATATTAATTAGTATAAGTGCAATTCTAAAACCCGAAAGTGGGGATTCACTACCGAAGGTTGTTGTTTTCAAATGCGATTCATTGGGCAATGTTTTCTGGCATTATGTATTTAATAAAAATAGGCCTATTTATCCTAACTCGTTTTACCAAGATAAGATAGGTGACTATTTTTTTATTGGTGTTTATCCACTTTATCTTTATCAAAATAGGTCTTGGGTATATTATGCCCCTTATGTTGCAAAATTTAAACCATACGAGAGTAACCCCTTTTTTGAAAATATTACAAATTCAAATGATACAATCATTAACTATTTTCCTATTTATTATTTAACTGTTTCTGGATTCTTTTCTGATAATTATGATAACATTTTAGGATTCTCAAATTCAGTCAATTTTTATTCTTCAAATTTTTTAAAGCTTCTTTTTTTCGATAAGGATGGGAATTTCAAGTCCTTACTCAACATTGACACTCTTAAAACTTCCGATAGTTTGTTTTACTTCGACCAGGCAAAACTTATACAAACGACCGATGGTGACTATTTAATTTGCGGAAATTTTGGTAAAAGGGGGATTAATCGATATGGAAAGATGTTTTTGTATAAGTTAAATAGACAAGGAAATAAGGTCTGGCAAAAATTTTTTGGTGAATCGCGTCATTTGGTGGATTTCCAAGTATCCGAAAAAAACATATTTGTAATTTCAAAAGTTGAAGCCAGTCAAACTCCATATCTACTAAGCAAATTCAATTTGGAAGATACTTCGATTTATACAAATGTTCGGATTAATCTTGACAATAAATATTATTTGACATCGAATTTGTTAACAACAATAGATGGTGGTTTCATTGTTTGTGGTACTACATATTATAAAGATTTTACTATACCCCATCTAATAAAGTTTAATCAAACGGGGGAAATAGAATTTGATTACATTTTACCAAATGATTCCACAAATATGTATTGGATTAGATCTATTTACAAATCCTCCGATGGAAATTATTTAATTTGCGGTAGCAAAGACGATTCTTTATACATTGCAAAGGTAAATATAATACCTGTCTCATTAGTGAATTGGAGCGATTCTGATAAAGAACCATTCGAAATTTTTCCATTTCCCGTTATCAAACATACTTCTTTAAACATAAAGTTTAGATTGGTATCCATTGAAAAAGTTGAATTTGAATTATTTGATTCCTATGGTTCATTGTTGCAAAAAATTACTCCAGAAAACCTCGGAATAGGCGATAACTATGCAAACATTCAAATCTCCAATTTAAGTTCAGGGATCTATTGGGTTAAAATGTCAAAATGTGGCAATATAATTGGTGCGAAACCTATTATCGTATTAAGGTAATGAACTACAAATATTGATATCTTTAGCATTTTTATCTCTTTTCCTTTTTTTTTAAACACTCTTGCCTACGACGAACGGCAAAAGTTCGGTTTGCAATATCGCCAGAGCCAGTGGCTGGGCTTCGCCCCAGTGTTTTGAAATTGTTGAATTTTTTTTATTGCAATAAAACAATTAATTCTTTTTCTCAAGTTCTTTTTATAAATGGAATAAAGTAATTCATTTATCTATTATTAAAATTTACCAAACGATAGAATTTCCAAACACAATTATTCTATCTTACAATTACTTCAAAGTTATAGTAATTACCCAAGATTGAAATTTTAAGAAGATAGATACCACGCGAAAGCGAAAGAGTATTGATTTGAACAAAATCTTCGGTGGTTTCGAAATATTCAACTTTCCTGCCAAAAATGTTGTAAAGTTCAATCTTAGCAATCGAGCCGGATGGCTTGTTGTCGAATTGAATAATGATTTGCTCTGGAACAGAAGTGGCAACGGAAACAATTTGCCTTGTTCCTATGAAAGCCGTTTTACCATTCACTTCCACATTGCAATTCGAACGAGCGGAAAAATAATTAGTATCGAGCAAAGCCGAAACCCGAAGTTGAGCAAAATAGCAGGATTGGAAAAATATCAATGTATCGAGGAAAAATCCCGATTTGGGTTCAATAGCAGAAAAACAAATTTCCAACCAAGCGGAATCCTGTCCAGCAATTATCAAAGGCAATTGCTCATTAAGAATCGAAAAGTGGATGTTCTGATTGAAAAACAAGTTCGAAATAACAATTGTATCGTTAGTTAAGTTCCGTATCCAGATATCTTTGCAAAGAACTTCGCCAAACAAAGTATCGCCAAGGAAGAAATAGGGCGAAGGACGAAATTGTATAAGATTACTAAAGTTTCCCAAAATGGAATCGTCGGCAATAACATAATTTCCAGATTTATCGACAATTTTATAGTATAGTAACCATTCTTTTGAAAGTCGACCAAACTTATTTTTATTTTAATAGTCTTGGAGTTATGTTCGAGCAAATCAATTTTGCAATTTTCTTTGCGAATAATATTGAAAGAGTCGATACCCGTGTCATTATTCTGAAGTTCTTCAATAAAGATAAATTTGATACCACAGGAATCGGGATAACTTGTAATTCGAGGAATAAGGGTATCTTTGGCTGTACTTGAAACTGATAAAATACCAATAAAACCATCATAACTTCCATTAAGAACATTTTGAAAAGTATTGAAAGTAGAGAAATCATCACTAATAGTGGCACCACAAAAAGCAAAGGTGCTGTCGTCGATTACCAGCATATCTCCGGCGGATTCGATATTTGACCCAGGAAAATATGTTGAATATACATACTTCAAATCTTGAACCAATAGAAGGAAGAAAGCATCATAATTTCCTCAAAAAAAAATATAGAATTAGTATCACTTACAAGAGCAGGAGGCGAGGTTTTGAAGAAACAAGCTAAACCGTTATTTGGTGTTATGCCAATCGAACCACCAATATAATTATGTCCATTGTAGTCTTGTCCTTCGTCAAAATTACCTCCAAAATAAGAAGACCAAACGAGATCGCCATTTGAATCAAACTTAAAAAGGTAAATATCTAAACCACCACTGTTAAAAACTTTTCAGTGTAGGATTTACAATTGGCATATCGTAACTATTCACATAGTGCATAAGATAAACGTTATTATATTTATCAACTGCTAACTGACTTCCATAGTCATTTAAACTACCACCTTTATAAGTGCACCATACAGTTTTATATAAGCTATCGAAAACAGCAATAAAAGAATCATAATCACCATTATTGTTATTTTGATATGCTCTATAAACAGGTAGTTTAGTAGAATTGGAATATCCAGCTACGACCACATTACCATTTGGCATTACATCAATGACATCCCCAAGTGTTCGAGCAAATGAAGTTGAACCACCAAAATAAGATGAATAAAGTAAGTTCCATTGATGATCTAATTGAATTAAAGGAGTTTCGTATTCTTCATTTAAACTCTTATCGTTAGCATTTGAAGTTAAAGGGAAGTTAGAACTTCTTGTTCGGCCAGTAGCCCAAATAGTATTGTCTCTATTAACAACAATATGTGTTAAAGCGTCATAATCTTTGCCACCAATATAAGTCGAAAAAATTAAAACACCATTAGAATCAAGTTCAAAAACAACACTATCAGCAGTACCACCGGAATAATTTTGCAAAGCATTATAAGTTAGTGGGAAATCCGTTCCACGACTTTCGCCGCAGCCCAAATATTCCCCGAAGAATCGCAAGCAATAAAAAATATATAATCGTTGTCCCTTGAACCAAGAACAGTCCCCCAAATTATTTGTTCATCATAAGAAATTTTGAGAATTATTATGTCGCTTTCAAGCTTATAATTTTTTCCGATTGATGGGAATGGAAAATCATTGCTTTTAATACTTCCAGCAACATAAAAGCAATTATCACCATTTTTAGCTATTGAAATTAATCCATCGGCATTGGAACCACCAATGAAAGTCAACCACCGAAAGCTAAAATTTGATTGAATTTGTTCTGATTTCTTCCAATCATTACTTGATTTTTCGATAGTATCAAGTACAATGTTATAATAAATATCTCCAAGATAAAAATTAAAATATGTGGCATTCGCTTGTTTTGAAATTCCAAATATGGAAAATAAGGCGAGTATAAAAATCAGGGATATTTGGTTAAGCAAATTCAAAATCCAACTTGATAAATAACTCTTAATCAATTTACAATAAACTAACATAACAACCTTCTCTCAAACTCCCCTTCCCTACTATTCCTCATTTGGCTCGACGAATTTAAGTGCACGGCATTCTAATTTTTCGTGTTATAAATTTTATAATACCTAACTGAATTACCGCAAGTTGCCTTTAAAAAATATATTCCTTGTGGCAAATCCGAAATGTCGACAAACATATTACTTTCGCTCCAAAAACCATCGAAAAGGACTTTCAACCTGTTCCCCATTATATCGAAAAGTTCAACCTTAAGCTTGTTGGGTGTTGGTTCGAATTCTACAATAAAAAAGCCATCTGTTAGGTTAGGCGAACAATGTAAATCTTGCGGTTTGCTCTGTTGTTCAGCAGATAATTTATATCCAATAATGTCCCGAATGAAAGGTAGATCTGTTGAAACAAGAAATACAAAGGATGTATCTTTATAAATATTCCGAATACCGGCAAGCAAAATTTCTCTTTCAGGTGTAATGGTTAAAGATTTGACCGAACCAAAACGACACTGGATAAAGAAAGTATCCAATAATTCACAATTATGGTTAAAAACACCAAATCCTATTTCATTATGATTCAATGACTTGGCTGGAACAACAAAACAAGTATCGTTTATTTTTAAAATTGTATTTGGAACCAAAAATGGAATTTTGATCCTTTTAAATACAAAAGAATTTACATTTACCGTGATCAAAAAGTCTGGAGGGGAAAGAAATATTAATGTCGAATCATTAATTAATTCAATGGCGCTAATAACTCCACTGCCCGTAGAATCATAATTATACATCTTAAAATTGGAGGAATAAGGAACCCCGTTCAATTTAAAAATAGACCCATTAGTAATGACTTTATGCCATTCCGATCCTGTGTTTGAATCCGTTGTATATTTAAAAAAAAGAAAGTTGGCGCACAAAAAACTTTCCGGTTCACCACTTTCATTAGGAATTGCAAAGTAATTAAAATACCAACATAAATACTCATCTGAACCCTCTGGTTGATAGAATCGGTCGTTCTCCAGCTGTTTTCGCCAAATAATTTTAAAGTTTAAGTCTAAAATAGTAAAATATAAGGTGTAGCTGTAGGTATAAGTATGAGGAGTTGGCATATGAAAATCACAATCAAAATTCTTAGTGTAGGATGAAAAATATATTTTCCCTCCTTTAAATCCAACATTAACTATCCTTGCACCATCAGGCTCGGAAAATTTTTTAATTATATTACCATTGAAATCCCACATTACTATAAAATTTCCAAGATAATTATATGCTATAAAATAATTGGAATAAGGGCATTTCATTATTTTATTATACGTTTCCTTTTTTTCCCAAAGTACATTACCAAATTTATCCACCGAAAAAAGCTTACTTTCTGTTCGGACAATAATATTTCCATTTGGAATAACGAAAGCATCGGCTTCTGTTTTCCCGATACTTGGTTTGAACACTAACTCATTTTTGAAACCTTGAGATAAAGAATATGATTCGGGTGCTTTCAAAAAGATATCTTTCGAAGTCTCACTAACACTTTTCATACCATAAATCTTCAGCTTGACAGTATATTTTCCACCAAGATAATAGTAATGTATCGGTTTAAATTCCCTGCTGGTGGTGCCATCCCCAAAATCCCAAAATAGTGAATCAATAACACCAAGCGAAGTATTGTTGAACTTAACAAAAATTGGGCAAACCGACCAATCGACTACAAATTGAAAATCGGCAGAAAGTTTAGGCGAAACAATGACTGTATCGGTTGCAACAAACGTTTGATTGCCTTTTTTCGCTACTAAAACAACTTGAAAAATTCCATACTTATAGTAAATATGTTTTGGTTGCCATTCTGTTGATTTGTTGCCATCCCCAAAGTCCCACATAATTTCATCGAACTTTCCAGATGAATAATTTAAAAATTCCACACTATTGCCAACTAACAATTCTTTGGGATAAGGAATAAAATGCAACTTTGGTGGAATATCTTTGAAACTTGTTTTAAATCGATAAATCTCATTGTTATTAACAAAATAAAGAAATTCATCGTTCGAAGATAATCTCAATATATTGACTGCACCATTCGCAGGAGTTTCAATTGTATCGAGTGGTATTAATGACTTCGAAACAAATACAAAAATCTTTTTGTTTGAACCAAGAAATAACAAATCTTGGTTAATAGAATTTATCATACAGCCCACATTTTCAGAAAATTTTATAAAGTTTATATATTTCTTTAATTCCTTCTCATAGACCCTAATTGTATCATTAATTTTAACCCAGACCAACAATGGTTCTTGCGAAATTGAAAAAAATTGAATTCTAGATATATCGTCCCCAAGTGGTATTCCTATTGTGCTCCAAGTTTTTAGGTCGTATGAGAAGAAACTCCAGGACTCTTCAGAGCGATATTTCCCCCCTATGCTTGTCGACCAGAATATCCAAAATCTTCCTATTGCAGTGTTACTGAATGGAAACATTATAATTGTTCCTCTACCAGAAGTTACTGAGGAAATTTGAACAAGGGTATCTTTTTCTATTTTATATAAAATTAAATAACCAGTAATTTCCGTATCATAACCTTGCCAGGCTTCAAAATCAAGTTGAAGAAAAAAATATTTTTCAGATAGCTCACAAGTAACATTTTCCTCAACAATAGATCCAGGATATTCTGGAAATTTGTAATCTAATTTTGCAATTAAAGAATCTGTATAAATATCCTTAATATAAAAGATGTATCTTCCATTTCCTTCAAGAATTATGGCATAATTTTTCGCATCGCGTCCAATTTGTGCAGACATAAAAGTTCCTTCTGGATAGTGTGCATTCCGAAGTTCACGGCTCCAAACAACTTGACCACTTTCAATATTTATTCGTTTTAAAGTATAGTTTGTGTCCAATACATACAAACTATTCGTCGAGTCACAAACCTCAATTTGTTTGATAACTGATTCCGAAAATGTTAATCTATCGAAATTACCAACCTTCTCCCATTGCGAAAAAATTAGCATAGTGTTGAACAATGCCAGCAGAATTGAGAGGTAAAGGAACTTTTTCATATTACCCTCCCAAAAATAACCTATCTTAACAAAAGCAACTTAATAAAAAATTAATAATTTAATAATTTTTTGAAATAGTTAACTTTACTTCATCACTACTACTTCCGCAGTCCTTACCTCTCCGCCAATCAGTGCTCGAA
>CAYPRT010000024.1:0-9245 GCA_964413155.1 uncultured Hyphomicrobiales bacterium
GTAAGATGTTTAAGTTAGTACTGAATGCATATCTCTCAAAAATTTTAGAAAAAAAAGCATCAAATCAGTGGAAGTTATAATAAACAATAAAACCGTTAATTTACTGAGAGTGAAAAAGGTCAAAAGTTAAAACTAAAAACTCAAAAGTTGAAGGCAAGAGTAAAAAGGCAAGAGTGATTTATGGAAAGTCAAAGCTCAATAAGCAAAAGCTACATAAAAGAAAGATGTTATAATTTTTCTTTAGAGGTAATCTGACTTGTTAATTCGTTAGAAGATAAAAAAATACATTATTCAATATTAGACCAATTATTACGTTTTTGCAACTTCTAAAGGTGTAAATATTTTAGAGGTAAAATCAGCAAGTTCAAAAAAAGATTTCATTAATTTTTATCAAATTGCAAAGAAATGTGCAAATGAAACTTAAATGAGTGTTATATGAATATCATTAGTGACATATTAGAGTTTTTAGTATTTATTATCCTGATAACCCTTAGCGTTAAACCATTAGGAAAATACGTAGCAAATGTATTTGCTGGACAAAAAACTATTCTAACTTCTATATTTTCACCTATAGAAAACTTTTTTTATAAAATTAGTGGTATTGATACAAAGTATGAAATGAATTGGAAAGAATATGCTATTTCCTTTCTAATTTTTAATGTAATTGGTTTTTTTGTGCTATTTATGATTTTAATATTTCAGGGGTTTTTGCCTTTAAATCCACAGCATTTTGAAGGCTTTTCGTTTGATTTAGCTTTTAATACAGTAAGTTCCTTTGTTACTAACACAAATTGGCAGGCTTATTCTGGTGAAAATAAAACCAGTTATTTTACGCAGATGTTAGGTTTGACGACACAAAACTTCCTATCAGCTGTCAATGGCATGGTAGTTCTTATAGCTTTAATTAGAGGACTAGTAAGAAACTTCTCAAATTGGGTATTTTTGGGTAGATGTTACAAGGGCTACGCTGTACATTTTTTTACCATTAGCGCTGATAACTGCTATTATTTTAGTTAGTCAAGGTGTCATCCAAAATTTTTCCCCTTATAAAACAGTTGAACTCCTTGATCCAATTAAGCAAAGATCAAAAATGATATCTCATCAAGTTTTGCCTATGGGACCTGTAGCATCTCAAGAAGCTATAAAATTGCTTGGTACAAATGGAGGAGGTTTTTTTGGAGCAAATTCTGCTCATCCATTTGAAAACCCAAATGCATTTACTAATTTTTTTGAGGCTTTTTTAATGGTATTAATACCAGCTAGTTTAACGTATACATTTGGATATTTAACAAGAAGGACAAAACAAGGATGGGCAATTTATTTTGTAATGCTATTTTTGTTTATAGTTTTCTTGTTTATAGAATACATATCTAACCTCTATAACAATCCTTTGGTTACTCGTTTAGGTGTTTCAGGACCTTATTTAGAGGGGCAAGAAGTTAGATTTGGTATTGGCGGTACTAGCCTTTTTGCCACTGTAACAACTGCAGTAGCTTGCGGAGCTGTTGATGCAATGCATGATTCACTACTTCCTATAGCTGGGATGGTTCCAATGACTTTGATACTACTTGGTGAGGTAGTATTTGGAGGCGTTGGATCAGGTCTTTATACTATGATTGCTTTTATCATTATAGCAGTATTTGTAGCTGGACTTATGATTGGGAGAACACCAGAGTTTTTGGGCAAAAAGATAGAAGTTAAAGAGATGTGGATGTCAGTGATAACTGTACTTACCTCAGGATTTCTTGTATTAACTTTTACTACTATAGCTCTTGTTACAAAATCTGGTGTTAGTTCAATTCTAAACCCTGGCCCGCATGGTTTATCAGAAGTTTTATACGCTTTTGCTTCTACATCAAATAACAATGGCAGCACTTTTGCAGGATTAAGTGCTGATACAACTTTTTAAAACATAACAACAGGATTGGCAATGTTAATTGGGCGTTTTGTTCCAGCTATTGCAATTCTTTATATGGCAGGAAGTTTAGCTCAAAAAAAGGTTGTCCCTACTACAGTTGGAACACTTCCTACTGACAAATTACCATTTATGGTATGGTTAATATCAGTTATAATTATTGTTGGTGCATTGACCTTCTTTTCTGCTTTGGCACTTGGTCCATTTTTAGAAAATGTCTTGCTGTATAGAGGTATACATGGATAAACAAAAAAGATTTATTTACGATAAAGAGCTTTTTAAGAGTTCAATAATAAATTCCTTCAAAAAGCTTAGTCCCAAAGAGATGTTATCCAATCCTGTAATGTTTGCAGTTGAAATTGGAAGTATTTTAACAACAATAGAGTTTATTTTAGAATTTTTTTCTATAAGACACGATCCAATATGGTTTACTGGATGGATAAGTTTTTGGTTATGGTTAACTGTATTATTTTCAAATTTTGCGGAAAGTTTATCGGAAATAAGAGGAAAAGCGCGGGCTGAGTCTTTAAAAAAACAAAAGAGCAAAATTATAGCAAAAAAACTCAAAGAACCCTCTTTTGATAGTGCTTTTGAAGAAATACCATCAACACAACTAAGAAAAGGTGATTTAGTTCTTGTAGGTGAGAATGAGCTTATGCCAGGTGATGGAGAGATAATTTTAGGAGCAGCTTTAGTAAATGAATCTGCAGTTACTGGTGAATCTGCTCCTGTAGTTAGAGAAGCAGGTGGTGATAGAAGTGCTGTAACTGGTGGAACATTGGTAGTTTCTGGTAAGATTATTGTTAAAATAACGGCTAATCCTGGAGAAACTTTCTTGGATAAAATGATAAATATGGTTGAAAAAGCTAAAAGAAGAAAAACACCCAACGAAATTGCCCTTGAAGTTTTATTAATATCACTTAGTGTTGTTTTTTTGCTTGTAGTTATCAATCTTAGAGCTTTATCAATGTATGCTGTCAAAGTATCAGGACAGGGAAAGCCAGTTTCCTTTGTTGTATTAATAGCATTATTTGTTTGTCTTGCTCCAACTACCATAGCTGCGCTACTACCTTCAATTGGTATAGCAGGTATGGACAAGTTATTTAGAAAAAACGTGGTAGCTTTATCTGGAAAAGCTGTAGAAGCTGCAGGTGATGTTAATGTCTTGCTACTTGATAAAACAGGTACAATTACATTAGGGAACAGACAGGCTTCAGAGTTTTTACCTGTAGGTGAACACTCAGAGGAAGAGGTTGCAAAAGCAGCAATGTTATCGTCTTTGGCTGACGAGACCCCAGAAGGTAGAAGCATTGTAGTACTAGCCAAAAGAAAATACAATTTAAGAGTTCAAAGCTTACCTCAAGAAGCCAAGATTATACCTTTTAGTGCTAGAACAAAAATAAGTGGTGTTGATTTGGATAACCATAGATACAGAAAAGGAGCTTATGAATCAATTAAAGATTATATTGAAAATAACGGAAGAAGTGTTCCACCTGAATTAACTGAAATTGTAAATAAAGTAGCTCGAGCAGGTGCCACGCCTTTGGTGGTAACTGTTGATAATGAAGTGATAGGTGTTGTCTCTTTAAAAGATATTTTAAAAAAAGGTATTAAGGAGAGATTTGAACAGCTACGTAAGATGGGCATTAAAACTGTGATGATAACTGGAGATAATCCATTAACTGCTGCAACCATAGCTGCAGAAGCCGGTGTTGATGACTTTCTTGCTCAAGAAAAACCAGAAGATAAACTTAAATTGGCAAGGCAGTATCAACAAGAAGGTCTAATAGTAGCTATGACTGGTGATGGTACAAACGATGCTCCAGCTTTAGCACAAGCTGATGTGGCGGTTGCAATGAATACAGGTACTCAAGCTGCAAGAGAGGCTGCAAATTTAATAGACTTAGATTCTAATCCTACTAAGCTTTTGGATATAGTAGAAATTGGTAAAAAAATCCTTATAACTCGAGGCGCATTGACCACATTTTCAATCTCAAATGATATTGCAAAATACTTTGTTATAATTCCAGCAGCTGTAGTATCCATATACCCTCAATTGGATGTTTTAAATATATTACATCTTGACAACTCGCTGCTTGCAATCCTATCAGCAGTGGTATTCAATGCTGTAATAATACCTATTTTGACTCCGTTAGCATTAAAGGGTGTTTGGTATAAACCTATGCCAGCCGAGAAATTATTGGTTAATAATCTTTTAATTTATGGTTTAGGTGGTCTTATTTTACCATTCATTGGGATAAAGTTAATATATTACTTATTGGATTTAGTTTTGTGAGGATATTTTATGAAAAATTTTAAAATAGGCATTAAAATATTTTTGATTTTAACTGTCTTAACAGGTGTGGTTTATCCAATAATTGTTACGAGTATCTCCCAATTTTTCTTTAAAAATAAAGCAAATGGAAGTATTGTTTATCTTAATAACAAAGCTGTTGGTTCTTTCCTAATAGGTCAACCATTTGAAAACCCAAAATTTTTCTGGCCAAGACCATCTTCGACATTAGGTTTTCCATATAACGCATTAAATAGTGGTAGTTCAAACTTAGGCCCTACAAACCCTGAATTAGTTAGAAGAGTTGAAAAGCTAATTGAATACCTAAAGAGTTACGGAATTAAAGAACCTATACCATCTTGTTTAGTTTTAGCATCAGCAAGTGGATTGGATCCAGATATTACACCTGAAGCTGCGTATGCTCAAATTCCAAGAATATCACAGTACACAAAAATACCACAACATGAATTAAAAAACTTGATAGATAAATCTACGAAAAAAAGACTTTTTGGCTTCTTAGGTGCAGATAGGGTAAATGTACTTGAGTTAAATATAAAATTGCTACAATTGGAACAAATTTATGCAGAAAGATGATTTTGATAAAAGACCTACGCCTGAAGAGCTTTTAGAATTAGCAAAACAAGAAGAAAATCAGCATAAAAGAGGTGACTTAGTAATTTATTTAGGTTATGCTCCGGGGGTTGGTAAGACCTACGCTATGCTTTCTGATGCACATTTGCTTAAAAAAGAAGGTGTTGATGTTATTGTAGGTTATGCTGAAACTCATGGCAGACCAGAAACTGAAGCTTTATTAGAAGGTTTAGAATTAATAGAACCCATCATTGTTGAATATAAAGGTCTAAAGTTAAAAGAAGTTAACTTTCAAAAGATTATTGAGAGAAACCCAGAGCTTGTAATTATTGATGAGTTGTTTCATACTAATCCACCTGGTTTTATTCATCCAAAACGTTATCAAGATATAGAAGATATTTTAAATAGAAACATTTCTGTATATACAGCTATGAACATACAACATATTGAAAGTTTAAATGACTTAATTTACCAGATAACAGGTATAGTTATTCAAGAAACAGTACCTGATAGTTTTATACAACAGGCTAAAGAAATAAAACTAGTGGATTTAACGCCAGAAGAGCTCCTTAAAAGACTTAAAGAAGGAAAAGTATATGTAAAAAATATGGCAGAATCGGCCGTAAAAAAATACTTTAGATTAGGTAACTTATTAGCTTTAAGACAAATAGCTTTGCGTGTTGCAGCAGATAGTGTAGATGAAAAAATGAAAAATTACATGAAACACCATGCTATAGCTGGACCGTGGGCTGTTAAAGAGAAAATTTTGGTTGGTGTGTTTGCTAGCCCATATGCTGACCAACTAATCAGAGCTGCTTACAGGCTTGCCTCTGAAATTGATGCTTCCTGGGTTGCTGTTCATGTTGAAACACAAAAAAATGCTGAATTTACTGAAAATGAAAAAAAATGGTTAAATAAAGCCATAGAATTAGCTCAACATTTGGGAGGTGAAATAGTTTGGCTGAAGGGTGATGATATAGCTTCTGAAATTATAGATTATGCTAAGGAACATAATATTACTAAAATAATAATAGGCAAACCCCTAAAATTTGGTTTTTTAAGACAGACAATACCAGAGAAAATTATTACTAGAACAGAAAATATTGATATCTATTTATTATCACCAAAGGAGAAAAAAACTGAAATTTTTCTTCAAAAGAAGAGATTTAAGCTAAAAGGCTTCAACCAACATATAATAGGAATTACTAACATTATTCTTGCAACTACTATTGGGTGGCTTGCAAAGAATTATCTAAATCACTCAAATCTTTTGGCATTTATTTTGCTTGTTTTTACTATTAATGCCTTTTTTTTAAATGTAAGTGCAACTGTAATATCTGCTATTATAGGTATTTTACTATTCGACTTTTTCTTTATTCCACCTCAATATAGTTTTGCTATATCAGATTTGAATTTTTTTGGGACATTTTTAATTTACGCTGCGATTACAACTCTTATTAGTATTTTAGCGTCAAAATTAAGAAAAAAGATAAAACAACTAAAAGAAACTCGTCTAAAAGAAATGAGCTTTTACGAGATAAGCAAAGAGCTTGTTATGGCAAACAGCTTAAAACAAATTTTTTCTATAACCGTTAACTACATTAAGAAAATTTTTTCTTGCGAGGTGGCTATTTTTACTATGGTAGGTGATAAGTTAGAAATAGTTGCCAAAACAGAGTTATTTAATATAAATAAAGATTTGGAAGGCATTGCTTCTTGGTGTTTTTTTAATAAAAAAGAAGCAGGTTTGGGTACAAACACTATACCAAATGCACCAGTTTTTTTTATACCTATGCTTACTAGTAAAGATATATATGGAGTAATCGGAATAAGTTTTCATCAAGATAAAAATTTACTTACAATTGAAGATAAAATTACGCTTAGCACAATTTCTCATCTTACAGCTTTAGCAGTTGAAAGAATAGAACTATTTTATTCGATATAAAATATAAAAAAGATAATTAAAAAAGTAGAAAATAAACATAAGTAAATCTGAAGTTGATTTAATAGAGGTAAAATGCTTCTGAAGACCATATTACTTTTTGGCGCAACAATTATTGCATTTTGGATAAGTGCAATTTGTGGTGGTGGAGCAAGTTTGATTTTAGTGCCATTACTAAATTGGCTTTTACCAACATCAGTCATACCATTTTCTTTAACAGTTGGAACTTTTACAAGTTCAGCATCAAGAATCATTGTATTTAAAAAAATATTCGTTGGCAAGTATTCTTTTGGTTTGTTCCTTTTTCGATTCCAGCAGTAGTATTAGGTGCTCAGATAATAAAGTTTGTAAATCCGCTTTATTTAGAGTTAATTGTTGGACTTTTTCTAATTGCAAATATTCCTGAGCTTTTCAGAAAAAAGAAAGAATTAGAAGCTGAACAAAAGCCTTATCCAAAATTTATTTTAGCAATAGTGGGGTTTTTTGCCGGGTTTGTTTCAGGGGTGACAGGTGCAATCGGTTTACTATTTAATCGCTTTTACTTGCGCTATGGTTTAACAAAAGAGGAAATTGTTGCCACAAGAGCAGCAAATGAAATTTTTCTTCACAGTATAAAACTAATCATATACATAATTTTAGGGCTTTACTCAAAAAGTGCGATTTGGTTAGGAATAACTATAGCATTTGCTTCAATTGTTTCGTCATATTCAGTAAAGTATATTTTGCCACATTTAAGTGAGTTTGTTTTTCGCAGAATTGGTTATGGTGCAATGGTAGTATCAGGAATATTTTTACTGGTTGGTACGACAAATAACATTGTCAAGCAAGACAAAATTTCTCTTTCAATAAACCAATATAACGAAACAACAATAAATTGGAGAAACAGCAATTTCGTTTTGGAATTTGCAATAGATGACGGACTTGAAATTGAACGAGCAATTAATTTTGACGAATTGCCAGAAAAATTAAAACAAGAATACAACAGACTTAAACCGAGTTACGACAAAATATTACTTGAAAAAGTTTTTAAAGTAGCATCAAAACGCAGTTATGAATTTTACTGCTTTAAAAACAAGAAATTGACAAAACTTGAGTTTGAAGAATAGAAAAACAGCAGCTAACACGGATTTTGTGTCAGGCTGGGTGATCCCGCTAAGACGGGACAGAATGTGCAAACCTGGAGCTTTGTGCTTCTATTCAAGTTCAGTGCTGGTTGGCAGTGAAATGTTTTGAAATCGCACCTTTGGTCAGATTTCAACCGTTATATGCCGCTTTAAAGAGCGGTATAAAGAAGAACCTCAAAAGTTGAAAAAAATTTCTTGCAGACGTTTTAAAGTTTTGTAGGGTCAATTTACAAATTTTACACTTTATTACAACAAAACATCATTAATTTTTTTTCAGACAAAGGGGGGAAAAATTCTTTTCTTTACATTTGCCTGAAAAATTATGACACCCTTCCCAATGCATATTGGGAAGGGTACAAATATACACATTTATCCTACCTAAATTGAAAGTCGAAACTTTTCTTAAACTGTCAAAATTAAAAGTTGAATCTGCAATCTATGAACAAAGAACAAAAATTTTATAAAGCATAACAAGATGTTTTTATTGGTGCCAGGATTGAAGATGAAGGTGGTTTTGTGAATTTGATAAATCTTGGGGCTAAATTATGAAAACAGAAAATCATTCTATCCATGATGTATTAGCAAAAAACGCAACTTCTTTTTTATTCCACCATTTCAAAGAGTATATGCATGGGGAAAATCTGAAATTGAAAGGTTTTTTAATGATATTTCCAGAATTATTGAATCAGAAATAGATTCAAATCAAAAAGATAAATTAGAACATTTTTTTGGTACTCTTGTTGTAAAGGAAGAAAAATCAGGTTTCGTAAATAAATCAATTATTATTGATGGTCAACAAAGATTAACAACCACACTACTTTTTTTAATTGCATTAAGAGATTCAATATTAGAACCTGAAAAAAAATTATATAATACAAACATATTTAATAAATAATGCATCAACTTTCCAGGATAAAATCAAAGCGCTATAAAACATTTGACGTAAAGACAAAGGATAAGGTAAAAGATTTAAAAGATGATACATTATTTATACATATTAATATTTCAAGCATCTACTTGCATGTCAAGGATTGCAAGTATAATGGAAAAATTATTTTTTCCTGAAGAATCTGTGCAAATAAAATTAAAGTAAAAAAACTGCACCTAACAGCGTGTTTGCGGTTCGCACCAAAAGTGCTCACCAAAATGCCTCGCTAAGGCTCGGCACTTCGCAAACACGCAGGGCGTTATGTGCAATTCGAAAACCTCCCTTTCATGGAAAGGAGACCGTAAATTCCATGATGTTGTTGCCTTCGTTTAACTTCATAAGAGGAAAAGAGAGCATGAAATTGCTACGCAACTTTCATCTAACGAAAGTTAAACAAATTTTTCTTATTTTTGTAGGCGGGGGCTTTTTATGAACTTAAAATAAAAAAATTT
>CAYPRT010000025.1:0-6677 GCA_964413155.1 uncultured Hyphomicrobiales bacterium
TCATCACCAAAAAATCAAAAAATTTTTTACATACAAAATTATAATAAAAAAAAAAGCAAGTACTTTTTTAATTTTTTTTCAAAATTTTGAAAATTTTTTTTTGATACCCTAACTTTTTCTATGATTTTTATTTTTTCGCCGCTTTGTCGCACTCTTTTTAGCAAAAAGGGGATGGAACGAGCGAGGGGAGCGACACCACTTCCGAGATGTGGCAACAATTTCAAAACACTGGGGCGAAGCCAAGCCGAAGGCTCTGGCGATATTGCAAACCAAACTTCTGCCGTTCGTCGTAGGCGAACAAAAATGTTAGTCTACTTTAAAGAATTTTTCTACGACAATGCTACCGTCGCTATATTCAAACAAAGCAAAATATATTCCCCGAGAATAACTGGAAATGTCTATGTTCGTTATTTCATTGTTTGCCTGTACAGATAGCATTGGTTTCGAAAGTAAATCTAAAATTGTTATCTTTTGGGGAACATTACCATCATTGAAGTGGATAATCAAAGTACCATCTTTTTGCAATAAGCCAATCTTTCCATTTTTAATTTGTCTTTCATTTGCCGACGAGGTATTTTCTTTCATAGTTACAAAGTATTTAGCAAGCCATGGCGAAATATATTGGTCGCCAATTGCTCGCATTCGGCAAGTATATGTTTTATAATATGAAGTGTTTTCAAATGTATAGGTGTTTACTGATTTATCGAATATTTTATGGACAAAAAGAACAGAATCAAAGTTTGGAGCAGGTGGCGCTTTATGCGGCTCATCCAATTCAAAACCCTCTTGTTCAACGCATTGCAATTCATATTCATTTGCTCCTTCGATTGGTGTCCATTTTATTGTGAAGTCCAAAGGAACATTAAAAACTATTTTAGGTTCTATGATAGTTGGAGGTAAAAGTGTATAATTGCCTCTAAATTCGATTAAGCGCGAAATAACTCTTGCTAATATCCTATTTTTATTGATGTGATGTCTATCAAAGATAATTTGTTGTTGGTTATCGAAATATGCATTATATTTTCTAACCCAGGTTTTACCGTTATCGGATGTAAACATTGGTATCGGCCCAACGGTATAAATTGTAGAGTCGTTTATTATATCAATTCTAGTTGTAGAAAAGTTATCAAAACCTTTCTCTTCTTTTAATTTTATCCAGGTATCACCTGCATCGGTTGTTTTAAAAAGAATAGTATGGTATCCTTCTTCTTCGGAGATAAGTTTATACACAATATAAAAAAATGTGCTATTGTTTAAAATTTTAAATGCATTTTTGTCTGGATAATAGCCCGAGTCTGGTATACTAATATGTTTTTTTATCCAAGTTTGTCCTAAATCGCTTGTTATATATATATTCTCGTAACCCCAAGCATAAGCCACTATTTTATTCGGGAATTCAAAATTAATCTTCTGGCAAGCGATTTGTTCAGGATGTGCATTTATTTTTCGCCAGGTTTTCCATCCGTCGTCTGTGTAGTAAATCTGGTCGGTAGTTTCGGTGGGCTCATCCTGCGTAGGAAGTTGAATAAAAACTCCACGCAAGGAATCGCTCATCGAAAGCATTATAGATTGCCGAGTTCTCCATTTATTGTTAATCTGTATTCTTTCCCAACTTTTGCCTAAATCGGTCGATTTTAATATGATTGCCATATAGTTAAAAATAGCATTTAAGCCATTGTATCCTATTTGAACTGTAGAGTCTGCAAGTATAAATATTGTAGATGGTGGGAAAAATAGCCAATTGCGAAATTCTAATTGGTATGTATCTACTGGTTGTGTTATATATGTATTAAACCAAGTTTTACCTCCATCGGTAGATAAAATTAATCCATATTTATTTGTATATCGATTTGTATCGAACCTATCGGGACCTATATAACCGATTCGGAGCGAATCTAAAATAGCTGATGTACCGATTCTATCACTAACTATTTCCCATTGGTCGATTATTTGGGATTTAAGATTAAGGCAGGTTAAAAATACCAAGCCTATAGAGATTATCATTTTTCTTATTAATATTAACTTTTGTTCCATTTGGTCCTCCATATTTAAAAAGTTATTAAGAATAGGCCCCCAGTAAAGACCCTGGGGGACTGTTTTTTTCAAAACAAAACCTTTAAAACTTGTGCGTAATTATTTCTTTCCGATACACCGATAAAATAAATGCCACTTGCAAGGTTTGGTTTTCTGCGAGTGATTTGCGTCCTACCTTGCTCAACCTCGAAATTCCAGTTGTCTATAATATTACCTCTGGTATCGAAAAGTTTAAAAAAGAGCACTTTGCTTTGTGGTGAGATAATATTGAACTCTACTACCTCTTCGTTTTGTTGGACTGAAATCTCAATTTCATTACCATAAGGTTTCGTTAAGAGCGACAAAAAGCTTTGTGCTTGCGGCATATAAGCAATCTCTTTCCAATCTGTTCCCAATAACAGCGTTTGGTAAACTCTTCCATCGAGAGTAATCATTTTGCAAGCAAAATGCTTCATATTATATTTTTCTTTTGCACAAAGTTCTAAATTTACTGCGGGTAAAGTTAATAATAAAATTAATGACAATAACAATATCTTCCTGAGTTTCATTTTTCACTCCTCCTTTCTTAATCGCAAACAGATTGACATTGTCCGGTTGGGTCCTGTGGACATTGGCCATTACTGTTTTCTTCGACCTCCGTAACTACCAGTTGCATAAATTGATCATAGCAAACTCGATAATAAGTAAGACAGCAAATATCATATCCACAATAAGAAATTGCACCCCAATAATTGATTTTATCCGGCGGTAGTGTGTCTCTAAAATCAGGATTTTGATACCAACGCCAGCAGGATGCTTTCGAAACTCGCCAGTAATTTGTGCAATTACCCGGGGCTGGTGGGTTGGGTCGACATTTTTCTAGGCCTAAAATTTCCTCCCAAGTTGTTGGTTCTCCATTAGGGTGTTTGATTTGATCGTTTAATATTGCCTGAATAATTTGTGCTGTTGCAATATCTATAAGAGTATTCACATCGTAACTATTGCAAGGAGGTGGGTCAATACACTTAACTCTCCATAGCATTATATCACACCATATTCCACAGGCTTTTCGTATATAAAAGTCGGCTACATAACGGCAATTTCCTATTCGAAATTCAACTATTAATGGATACTGTGTTGCGAAGGTATCTTGAAAACAATCGGGAAGACAAATAACTGTTTCGGCTTTTAAATTTTTTGTATTTATGGATAATAATGCTAAACCAATAAAGATACCAATCACTATCTTTTTCATTTTAAAACCTATAATTTTGTTAAACAAAAATAATAATTTTTAAAAATTTTTTCAAAGAACTTTGGTTTTTTAAAGCGAATTTCTTAATTTTGCTTTCGATTCTTGGTTGCTTTCGCAACCATTGGATTATGACTGCTGGCGAGAGGTTTCCCTCTCGCCTTTTGTTTACTTATCTCACAAAGCGATATGTGGAGTGTTATTAGTTTTTATAATTCAATATTTTATAAAAATGCCCCGAGAATATGTTATTCCATTAGTAATTACATAGAAATAAGTTCCTCGTCTTAAATTACTAACTTCGATTTCTGCTTGGGGATTCGAGGACTTTGCGTCATAATATTTTTCCAGTATCAAATTGCTTTGAAGGTCGAAAATGGATATTCGATAGAATTCTTTCTGGAAATGTCTTAAAGTTAAAGTCAGCTTATCAAAAGCAATAAAACTTTCGGGCTTTTCTTGGGCTTTGTTCTCGCTTTCGAAAAATGCATTACCAGACGAAATAGGAAGCTTTTTCCAGTAATATCCATCGGATGTAAAATACTGGTTACCATTGCTACTTTCGTAAATGATTAATTTTGGCGAAGACTTCGCAACCCAAGACGGCACAGAGGATTTCTTAATCCTATCACTTTCTTTTGTTAGATACCATTTCCCATCTTGAAATCGGGTTAGTTCGGAACCATCCTTGCGTTCTAGTATTATTATTGATTTTTTCTCATTTGTAATTAATTTTCCACCGAATGGAGCCCATTCCGGACTTTGCGAATAAGCCAAATTTATTACAAATATTATCCCAAAAAGAAATATTATATTTTTCATCATTTTTCCCTCCAATTAAACAACAATTATTTTTTTGAACACTACTTTGTCCTTTAAACTTATTACGATATAGTAAGTTCCCTTTGCTAAATATTCACTGGATAATTCGAAATTGTAGGTTTCGGTTGACCCTGGTATTATGTAGTCATTTGAAAAAACTTTTCTCCCACTTATATCAAAAATACTAATTCCAAATGCATCGACTTTGTCGTTGAAATTAATCGTAAAAACTGGGTTACTTTGGGACACAATTTCTGGATAAATAATTGGTTCTTTGTTTGTTATTTCAGGAGTATTGCTAAAACCACCAGGTGAATATCGAAGAATTCCTTTTCCTAGCGGTAAAACCAATGAAAACCAAACGCTACCATCTTCCGTCGATGTAAGTGCTTGTACTGCAGTGATATGTAAGGGAATTTTATCAACTTCTCTTTTAAGCAAATAATATACGTATTGAAAAACTGAATCGCGATTAAAGGAACGATACTTTTCGTAATCTTCAGGAGAGCGAAGAGAATCACCTGAATATGGTGAAGGATAAAAAATTACATTGCTTATAAAATCATTGATATCTGGTTCTACAATAGCGTCGTTGGAGTCTATAATTGCAATATATCTTCTGCCTCCTATCCATTTTCGACCCTCTTTATCTTCGACTATGCCATTACAAAAATCGTATATGTAGAAGTCGCCTGTCAAATGTAACATCCAAGGGTATCCATCTTTTTCCGTAAAAGCTTTCCATATATTTCTTTGTCTATCCCATTTCACCAATCCCGTTTCAATTACTATTGGCGGGCCTATGGTGCCCGTAGTTTGATATGGATATCCAAGTGCGAACCAGATGTTTCCTTGTCGGTCTTCGTATATTTGCACAACATTGGGATTACCTGGATATTTTGATTTCGAATTCAAATAATTTGGTGTAGGTAAAATAAAAGCTGTATCAAGTTTTTCATCATCAAAAATCATTAATCGAGAATCATTCTTATCCGCTTGCCACAAAGGAAACGGGGAATAAATTACTATCTTGTTATCTTTTGTGACAGTGAAACCCGCAACCTTCCCATATCGAAGACCCGTAGAATCAGCAGCAACTATTGTATATTTACTTCCGTCGTATTTAATCAGATATGAACCTGCTTCAAATACATATTTTATGCCATCGGAAGATCTTTGCGATTTGTATTCTACATAGACAGTTAGCCAGATGTTGCCCGTAGAATCGAAGCGAATCTGTTGGTAAAATATGCTTTCCCACTTTGGGAATAGGCTATTATCATTAGGTATTCCATAAGGAACAAACTCGTTCCCGACGAGTTTGAAAAAATGATCAAAGCTACAAATCCACAAATTACCTTCCGGGTCGAATTGGAGTGGATAAAAAATTGGAGTAACATAAATAATAGGTATTGCTTCGCCGGTTTCATCGCGATATACGAGCGGTATTTTATACCAACGTTGCCCATCAAAGTAATTTAGGCTATATGTCCCCATCCCCGATTTTACATCACCAAAAGAAGTATTCGTGTCGTTTATTACACCCGACAAAAGAGTAGCAACTTTATTTTTATACGAAACAAACTGATATGGTGTATAAGCTCGCCCCGGTAGTGTTTGCCCCAAAGGAATTTTGCCTTCGGCAAAGCATATATCTAATCGCGCTATAAAAGCAATTGCTCCAATTATCAAACCCACTATTCTAGTCAAATTGCTCATATAAACCTCCTTATAAATTTATTAAACAAATCATTTTTAGTTTCCATCCCCTTGGCAACCATCTGTTCATTGGTATGGCGCGCCTGTTCTCCAATCAATACAATTTCCCTGTTCACTACATTGGAATCCAGGCGTTTGTTGTCTTGTTACATTCTTAATTCTAATCACAGTTGTATTATACTTTGGGTCAAATTCATTACAAAGTTCATATTGCTTTTTACAACAAGTCTCGCCGCAAGGTTGCCATTTCCATACATCAATATAGGGTTCGCCCTGATAAGGAATTGGAGATGGGCAAGGTCCTTGATAACAGTTATCTCTCATTACCGGTGCACTAAGGTCAACTTTGTAACTACATTTAACCCACACCCCACATCGCGCAGTATAGTAAGTAACCATAACTTTAGAACCTGTACTACAAGGTGGGACATTTATTTGTCCGCTTTGAATCAAAGCCCATAAAGCATTTAACTCGATGAATTCCTTCATTCCGGAAAAATCTAGCTCGAAATATGAGCCAGAATTGAAAAATTCTGGATTAAGAACTTTCGTAAGTGGGTCATCCCACTCAATTTTGTATTGACACACCATTGCAATCTCTTGTCCAATACACAAATTCTGCTGACATAAACAATCCAGCATCGTTTGGCCAAAAAGTCTGAGAATAAAACGGACCATTCCAGTCCCCACAAGCCTCGTAACAACCGTCGGATGGCTGTTGTGAAAAAATTGACAAGCAACCGAATATCAGATTAATACTTACAAATAAGATTAATCTGTTAAGATTTCCTTTAATATATTGGTTAAGTTTCATTTTAACACCTTTCTTTTTATTGAACAAAATTAAATTAATAATTTTAAAAAAATTTCA
>CAYPRT010000026.1:0-6671 GCA_964413155.1 uncultured Hyphomicrobiales bacterium
TTTCTTTACCTTCTATTTTGTTCCCCATTACATCATACACCCCATCGATGGATTCTCGTAGATCAAAACTTGTAACCGAAAGTCCTAACTTTACAATATTTTTTGCGGGTAGAGGATAAACTAAACTGGTTTTGACCAAATTAGTGAATATTCTCGGCTTATCATCATCTATCGAAAGCACTGCAGGTTCGTTCCAAAAAATTCTTGCTATGTTACACTCATAATACGTTGAGAAAGGCATCGCAGAACCTACTTGCTTCAAGCTAATCAAATAGTCAACATCATCTTGTTGAACTATCCCTTTTATTTCTGGGTATTCTTTTAAGAATGGTGTGTATTCAAGTGAATCGATAAACTCCATATTACCGAATGGGGGTTTCATAAGAAATATCTTGTCTGGTTTATCATAGTATTTCATCCAAATTGTGTCTTGATGAGAGAATAGAATATTATACATATTGGGAAATGTTTTATACTCCAGATTTTTCAAATTTAGTTCAATCTTATAAGCAGTGTAACTGTTCCCTTCTTTTACCAATCCGCTTAAGATTAAATAATTTCCAAACAAGAACATTGGGGAAACACTATAAAAATCGTTAAAGGTAATTAAAGTATCCCATTTTGCGCCCTTGTTTTTGGAAACAAATACACTATTACGCCAACCTGCATAAAAGACAGAATCGGAGATGGTAAAACCAGAAGGAATAGGAATTCCTTGAACCACCGAATCCACAATGTTGAAGGAACTATCGAAGATATAAAGATAAGAATTAGTTGCAACATTAGGTTTAAATCTAGACCAATAAAACAGGATATAAATATTGTTTTTAATTTGTCCCTTGATACTTGAAAAGAACATAATCGAATCGGAGCGGTAAATAAAGTCGCGACGAAATGATTTAACTTCGAAACTATTCCCCAAATCTTTAGAAAAGTAAAAATAGGTAACCATCGAATCGTTGATAGCAACTTGTGTCGAATCGTTAATTTTTTCGGTATGGGAATAATAAACGGTATTTATATAACCCAAAGTTCCGTCGTCGAAAATTAATGTTGAAATTCCTTTTGGATGTATATTCAAATTTCGTTTTATAGGCAAAAAAGTTGCTCCACGATTATAAGAAACATAAAAAGGCAAGAAATAGATTGTGTCGCTTCCAAAAAACTTTATCGAATAGTTGCTACCTATTGCATTAGACACTATTGGTTTAAAGTAGCTCAGCAGTTCCCAATTTTTTCCATTATTTCTCGAAATTAAAATTGTTTTGTTGGGACCAACTCCAATTAGAGTATTTCCATCTAAACGAATGAGATTTTCGATATTGAATGTATTTTTTATGCTAATATCGTAATCGTTAAGAAAATATACCGGAATTAAATAGTCCAATAGTTCATTATTGTTGATTAATTCTTCCTCTCTATTTGGATTGACTTTAAAGAAGCGAACAGCATAATATGGTCGCGAGAAGTTTGAATCTTGTATGACTTTTCGCATTAAAAAATACACAACACTATCTTCAACAAGATACTCTTTCGTTGCTCGAATATTGAGCGTCACAATATCCCAGTTTTGGCCTAAATCATTGGAACGAATAAGCAAGTGTAGAGCTTCCAAATCCTCCTCCAATGGCCATGATGAACTTTTATTTTCGACCAATAAATACAATGAGGAACCAAAGGCTCGAATACGGGAAACGCTTTTATAAACATATACATTAAAAAATGGGAACGTATGAAAGTCAATTGTATCTATTGTTCTTGTTGATAGATTTATTCGAAAAAGATTGTAATCGCCTTCGACGCAAAAAAGGTAGTTTTGTAAATAAGCAATTTCTCGAATCGAGGTAAACTCGTCGAATTCGTAAAGCTTTTCCGGCTCGCTATAAAAGTTGTTGTCAATCCGAAATATTGTATTTTCTGTTGCAAGATAAAGAAAATTGTCGTCGAAAGCGAAATCTCGAAGAATAGGTTCATCGAACAATTTTTTCTGCGTCCAATTTAATCCATCGTTGGTGCTTCGTATCAATGAAAATGGTGTAAGGCCATAGAAAATTCCATCGATAGCAACCATCTTCAATATGTCGAGACTTTCGCCCAACGAGGTTTGCTTCCAGCTTCGCCCCAAATCGGTCGAATACGTAATAATTCCAAAATTCCCATAGGCAATAATGGTTTTTCCGTTATAGGATATCCCATTGTAATCGGTGCCCATTGGTTCGAATCGCAGATTTTGCATTTGCGCTAAAGTTGCCGAAACAAATATCACTAAAATAAAAATAATCAACAAAAAGTTTTTCCCTACAAATTTCATACTAAATCCTCCTAATTAATAATATAAACTTAACATTTTTGGTCCCCGGAATTCATCGGAATTCCGAGGTAAATTATTATTTTATTCAAATCATTCGGGACACTTGCACGAGTAACCAACATAACATTCGGTTTCCCAACTGTCGTCCCAAGTGAATCCGGGTGGTGGTATTTGCGGTGGCTGCTGCGAACAACTCATCGGGTCGCCTTGTGGTTGAACCTGAACACACGGAATACAGTTAACATTTGGTGGCGGAATACTATAATCTCGGCAACATACCGAAATATATTGACAATAGTAGTTACCACAGGATTGAGTCACAACAAAATGTCGCCTAATCCCATTGTGGTCGGTCCAAGCAGTGTTTATACTTCGAACACACAATGGATATTCAACAACAATATTTAACATATTTCTCGGTGTGTCACAAGGCGGAAATTCACACTGTTGCATCCAATGCTGTTCTGTCTTCTCTAAGATAGCATCCTTTAAGGCTTCAAGATCTGGCTCATCTGGACAATTTCCAGGGTTGGGTTGTTGGTCTTTTGGCAATCTTCCATAAAAAGTTATCTTCAAATTACCTGGGTCTGGACCAGTAACACCACATTTGTAGCAATACATAATCAAATAAAGGCATCCATCAATATCCGCAATAAAACTTGCAGAATACCAATTTGGTGGACAATCGGCGCTAGCTCTGTTCCCCACAACAAAGCCAAAAATAATTAATGCAATTATTATTGAAAATATTGTTTTCCTTTTAATTTCCTTTTTAACATACATAACATATAATTAATTAAATTTCGAGGTTGCAAACGAATTGTTGTAATCCAATTAATATCAACAACTTAGGCGGGGGGAATTGTGCAGCAAATTTATAAAACAACCTCGAAGGCAGCGAACCACCGATGATGAACGAAAGCAAAATTTTTTGCTACAACAATTCATTGTTACACCTCAATCCTAAATTATAAAAAATAATTGAAAATACAAAAACAAAATCGGTAGGACAAGCGTCTCGCTTGTCCCTTCGAACTACATTAAAAATGTTCTTGTTTTACCAAATGAAAAAGCTGACCTTGAAATCTACTCCATATCACTTCGCAATAATAAACGGTATAAAAAGAGTTCGAGAAGATAATCTAACAACAGCGGTATAAATTCCATTTGCAAGATTGCTCAAATCAACTTTCAACCATCCACTGAATGGCAATATTTGCTCGATTTCGACCTTTGCTCCTAATTGCTTGTTTCCATAAACATCGTAAACCGCAACTTTAATGTCATCGGGTGTGTATGGCAACTCCCAATGCAATCGACTTCTAATATAATCCTTTGCTGGCATTGGAAATGGTGGAAAGTTATATAAATACACCCATCCCTTTTCTATATTTGGCTCGACAGGCAAATACTTTGGCTCGCTATATACTACCTTGGCTATGTTAAGTTCATAAACAGGATTAATAATGCCAGAGCCGCTTTCCTTAAAACCAAGACAATAATAATCTTGACCGTCATCTACAACAGATTTAATTATAACTTGGAGGTCATTTAACATTTCGCCGACATCAACGGAATCATAATTTTTCATATTCTCTAATCCATTAGGGAAAAAGTATAAGTGGTTGTTCGTTCGGTAATATGCAAATATTGTATCTTTATATACAAAAAAATAATCCAATGGCGAAGGCAGATACGAAATCGAGTCCAACGACATATTTTTCAAATTCAACAAAAGCAGTTTGTCTTCGTAGCCTCCAGTTTCTTTCCACCTTGTATTCTGGATTAAAAAGTAATCTTTATAATGTAACTTTAAGGAGTTACTATTCGAAAATCCGCTGAAAAGAGTATCCCAACTTTTACCAAAGTTTTTTGTTCGATAAAGTGAATTTCCCTGTAAAAAGTAAATTGCAGTATCCTCAACAAATAGATTAGCCCCAAGAAACCTAAAATTCGTGTCTTGCTTGATTGAATCGATTAAATTAAATGATTTATCGAAAAGATATATATAGTCATTAAAATTGGTAGTGCTGGGGTTCATAGAATTACGCCACCAGGTAAATAATACAACCAGAGTGTCTTTTAATGGAAACAAACCACCTGTCGAATAAATAATGGAATCCGAAGTGAAAATATGTGAGCGGTAAAAAACCCTTTTTTCAAATGTTTCTCCAAAATCTTTCGATAGATAAAAATAAAAATACGTAGAATCGAATATCAGAACAGTAGTTGAATCATTAATTTTTTCGGTATGAGTAAAATTTTGTTTTTCTATTAATGCAATTGAGGCATCCGACAAGATTAAACTTTCATCGAATCCACTTTCGGGATAATTTTTCACATCAAATTTTGGAGGTAAAAAAGTTGTTCCTCCATCAACGGACATAAAGTAATAAGGACGGTTAGAACAAACAACCAGAATTGTATCATTTCCAAAAAATTTAACTTGAGGCGAAAGACCGGTAATTGGCTTGAAGTAGCTAATCAGTTCCCAATTGTTTCCATTATTTGTTGAAATAAATATTGTTTTGTTTGGTCCAACTCCAATAATTTTGTCGGATGAAATTCGAACGAACATATTAACTCGGAAAGTGTTTGGAACTTTCAAATCGGTGTGACCACCTTCGTATGCAGGAATCCTTCGGTCGAAAAAATCGTTGGTATTGATTTCTTCTTCTTTTTTATCGTTGTTAATTTTAAAGTATCGAATTGAATAATAATATTTTTTTGTAATAGAATCTCGGATTGCCTTTTGCGTCAAAAAATGGACAACCCCATCGAACACTTGGTATTCTTTTGTTAATCGAATATTGGATGTTACTGTGTTCCAAGTTAATCCTAAATCGTTGGAATTTATTAACGTGTGGCGAATTTTGCTATCTACTAATTCCAATTGCGTCAACTTTGGATCATTTTGAAATATACTTTCAGCCAGCACATAAATGGTTGAATTATATACTTTAAGATGTGAGATGTCGCGAACATCGCTCGAAAGAAAATTGTGGACGTCAATTGTATCGATTTCTTTATTATCCAAATTCAATTTCAAAATATAATAGTTCCCATCGATTATAAACAAATGGTTTTGCAAATACACTATTTCGCTAATCGAGGTAAATTCATCGAATTCAAAAAATAGTTCTGGTTCATCCATCAAATTATGGTCCAAGCGATAAATTTCATTTTTAGTCGAAAGATATAAAAATGTTTCATCGAAAGTAAAATCAGTCAACAATGGCTCGTCGAATAATATTTTTTGCTTCCAATTTATCCCATCCTTGCTTTTTAAAACGGAATATGGAGTTAAAGCGTAAAAGTCGTTACCAATAACGAAAATTTTTAATATATCGAGCTTATTTCCAAAAGAAATTTGCTTCCAACTTTCTCCTTGGTCTGTTGAATAAGTAATAACCCCATATTTTCCGTATGCAAGCACAATATTGGCATTGAAAACAATCCCGTTGTAGTCGGTGTTCAGCCTTTCTAACAGAAATGGCAGCTTGATAGAATATGCGGTTGTAATACAAAAAGATAAGACCGCAAGGAATGAAAGCAGAATTTTCACAATTTTCATATATTTTACCTTTAATTAATTCAACAAACAAAATAAAAATAGCGGGGGCAAAATGCCCCCAATCTTTATTCCCTTTATGGACATTGGCAACTTTCAGCTACATAACAATCCGATTCCCAATCTTCATACCATGTAAATCCAGGCGGCGGTAAAGGTGGCTTTTGAGGTAAACAACTCAAGGAATTTCCATAAGTTTGTGCAGAAATGCATTCAGAAAAATATGTTCCATCATCTCGTCGACATACTGTCATAATGAATTGACAATAATATAAATCAACGTTACAGGGTTCCTCCCAAGTAAAATGCTGCCAACCATTCTCTTGGTCATACCAAGCGTGGTTAAAAGTTTTCTTACACATCGGATATTCTAGGATCACATTCAATAGTGTTCCTGAGCTACAAGGTGGTATCTGGCATCTTTGCATCCAATCTTCTCTTATTTTCTCCCATATTTCTTCCCACGTAGCTTCCCTTTGGCAATTCTCCGAATTCCGAACAGCCCACCTCCAAACCTTAATATTGGTAGGATCGGCTCCGGTTGGTCCACACCTATAACAATATGTTATCTCATATTCACAACCATTAATTGTGCGCAGCATTGTTACAGGTGTCCAATTTGGTGGACATTCGGCTACTGCTTTGTTCCCCACAACAAAGCCAAAAATAATTAATGCAATTATTATTGAAAATATTGTTTTCCTTTTAATTTCCTTTTTAACATACATAACATATAATTAATTAAATTTCGAGGTTGCAAACGAATTGTTGTAATCCAATTAATATCAA
>CAYPRT010000027.1:0-4099 GCA_964413155.1 uncultured Hyphomicrobiales bacterium
CTTCAGGTTGATGGGGTTGCCGTTTTATAACAAAACATTGGAAAAAGAATTTCAGGAAGCATTAAAAAGTAAGATGTTATAACAAATCAGGAGTTAGGGTTGAAATTTGTTTTTAGCTCGTTCCTTCTGAAAAATTTTTGTCGTCCCCCTCTTAAAAATAAAAATTTTTGCTGGCTTTGATTTGACGGTCGGAGTCAGCCGACTTTTCGGAAACGCTGGGTGGGATTGTCGCCCTATGTAGGAATGATAACCTCGATTAGAAGAGGACTGAAACCCTAAATTTTCTCTATTGTCTTTTAACCATTCATAAGTAGGAATGATAACCTCGAGGGATGGGTTATAAATATTTTTCGTAACGAAAAAATTTAAACTAAAATACTTAATGCTTTCTTAAAAAGAATGGGGAATTAGCTAATTTGAAGGATAAAAGAAATTTTCTCTTAGCTATATTTTTTAAAAATTGTAAAATAGTATTGTGATATGAACTTTATTTTTAGTGGAGGATTTTTATGGTGTGGAAAAGTTTTTTAAAAGGTTTAGGTAGTTGAAAAAGCTCTTGAATCAACGTCTGATAAAACAAATGAAAATAAAGATAGCAAAAGTATTAATGAGATTAAAGCACTTGAAAGGTTGATTATCGAAGAAGCTAAGGTTATTTCACAGTTGGCTGGTGAGATTGAGTATTTAAGAAATATAGTTGAGAAGCAGTTAAAGTTTATATATGTTCTTATAATTTCTAATCTAATTTTTTTGATTTTAATTGTTTCAATTTTAGTTAAGATTAGTAAATAATAACTAATTCTAATTTTTTGTTTTACAAGTTAGTGGGAGTTATATAATAAGTTTTATTTTTTAAATTTTACTATTTAATCAATTCTATCTGATTCTTTCCCGAACTGATTATCTTAACCAATAAGTGAGGCAAGATGCACATCACAGTTCGGGAAATGGTAACGCAGGCTAAAGCCTGCGGCTACCCTATACCCTTTTCCCTCTACCCTAATCCCTTTTCCCTTTACACTATGCTCTATCTCCTATTTTCCCTGTTAGATCAAAATTAAATGTCTCCCAAATCGTTTTTTATTGTTCTTGTTAGATAAAAATTTATGTCTCCCAAATCTTTTAACATTTTCACTATTTCTTTCTACCACTAACATATTCAACTCATCTATCCTTTTATCTATCTCTTCTTTCAATTTTACCATATTTAAATTGTTATATATCTCTGTTAATTTACTCTTTGTCGCCTCACTTATCTCTGATTCCATTAACCTCTGATATGGTGTTTTTGCTTTGTCATGTGTCCTTCTTATTATCATACCTTTATTGTTATATTCTTTTCTTATTAATTTACAAGAACATTTAAAAAAATTATCATATAAGTCAGCATAATAGTATAGTTCATTTAACAGATAAACATATTCTTCTCTGTCATATCTAAAATATCCTACTAATTTTCTTATCTTATCCCCGTTCTTCTGTTCTACATGCGCATTATCATTCTTTTTATATGGCCTTGATCTTGATAGTTCAAAATTGTTATTTTTCTGGACTTGAAGTTTGTTAAATAAATAGCTTAATAAACTTCTATCATTATCTACATGATAATGAATGATTGGATGATATATTTTTGACAAAGCTATTTCATCCATTTGTTTTATACTTTCTAAATCCTTACCAAAAGCAGATGCTCTACTTATCCATTGTGAGTATATATCTAGATAACAAGCACTTAGAGCAAATCTTCCATCACTATATCCGCCTTTATGCTCTACAAAGTCTATCTCTATATATCCTGGACTTTTATATGCATTTTCTCCAAAGTTAGCATATATACTAATATTTTTTGATATCTCACTTTGTCCTTTGTGCTTTTTATGTCTTGGTTTCGGTAATTGTGATATTATCCTTTTTAAACTACCAAGTGATATATTTTGAACTATTTCTATATCCTCATCTTTAAAGTTGATTAGTTTATCATTATTTTTAAGTTGGTTTATATATTCTTTAATTTGTGGATGTATATTTTCAGCACAAGAATAGTCACATAGTTCAAAAATGAGTTTAATTATTTGTTTGTGTATTGAATTATATTTCTTTAATCTACCTCGTTTTGAAAGTAAGTTGTTTTTTTCATTTTTAGTGTAGTAGATATATCTATTAAACCTTTTTATCACAGTTTTACGATTATTAACTTTAGTAAGTTTCATATACTTATCTATTATCTTTGATTTAGATTTTTTAGATGAGATAAGATATTCATCTATTAATCTTTTAATAAGTTCCATATCAAATACCTCCATAATTACTTCCTTTAAAGAAAAATATCTTTAAAAGAGGATACAATTTTTTTAAGTTTTCGGAGACACTATTTTTGATCTATCAAGTTTTATTTCGGAGACATTTTTTATGATCTAACGCGTCCACTTGACAACCATTGTATTTTTTTGTATATTATAGTCAGATTTTATGAAAGATTATGTTTTAAGAAAAGGATTGCCTTTATGAATGAAAAAGAAATAATGACGGTCAAACAGGTTTCAGAATATTTACAGATGGACGAACACACCGTTTATAAACTTGCCCGCAAAGGTCTTATCCCTTCCCTCAAAATCGCTGGTCATAAATTGTTAACAACCTCATTACAGGATAGAAATTGAATTATATCCGCAACATAATCTCTTATATTGTAATCCTCACCTGAGGATTTAATGATTATTTCCGCAAGAGTAGGTTTTATTTCTAACAGATTCCTATCGTAATCTTTTATTCTCTCTATGATTCTATTCGTAACTTCTTCCAATGTTTTATTATTCCTACTTAATTGAAATTTTTTGACTTCTGATAAAATTTCATTATTTTTCAAGATTGAGATTACATAGTTATTTAAGTTTTTATTTTTCTTAAAATTTTGGTCCAACACTGCTCGTTCACTCATTGTAATTATCTGTCCTAGCCACAAATCATCGTACAGCATCTCCTCTAACTGTTTTTTGAAATGTTTAATATCATACTTTTGTTTTCCTACAAAAAGGCTTTTAATAACTTCATTTCCATAAACAGCAATTATATTAATTTTTATGCCATCAATTGCAAACTCTATAAGAAACGCCTTTTCGGGTAGTTTTTCTTCATTTATGGTATGTTGAATATTTGTATCTTTCAGAGTTTTGATTATGTCGTTTTTACCTCTCACTAGACCATTATAACATATACCCCATTCTTCATCTTTTTGTGTTGTTGCAGGCTCTCCTTGAATATCAAACAAGATTCCACCTATGAGAAAAATATTTTTTATACCCGCATTCTTGATACAATTTCTAAAGGATTGATTTCCGATAATCAACTTTGTGAATTTGTTAAACTTTTCCATCAATTCAACCCTTCCTGCAGTACAGCCGGAGTAGACCTTCATTTTTAATTCACAAAAAGCGAGGTTATCTTTGCTTTTATTAATGATGTCAAACTTTTGTTTTGTTAGCTCAGACTCTTCCAATTTGATGTTTTGTCCCAACCATTGCGGAAGTTTCATTAAAGCAAATTCGAACTCCATCTTTTCTGTCGTTCCTAACTCCTCTAATAGTTTAGCAACAAGACTTCCTCTTCCTGCTTGACTATGTTGATAATATGAGGTTATTGTTAACAAAGATTCATAAAAACTATACAAGTTTTCACTCACAAGTGATGCTTGAGATAAACCATGAAACACCTCGTCAAAAATATTAAAAATTGATTCCATGCTCAAAGTTCTTTTAAACATTTCTTGAACTCGCTTTAAATACATCCTTTTCAGCCCTTTTTCTATATCATTTCTTGGTTCTGCACAAATGAGTAATTTCCTAATATGCATAATTTTTACACTCCGTTTGGTTTATAACAGATTATTACACTTTCCCCTCTTATTGCTCTATTGCGAGCACCTAATAGGGGATTGAATATTAATTTTTCAAATTTAAAACCTACTTCTTCACAGAATTTTTTAGCTGTCATAGTCGTAGGAATTTTTTTACCGTTAACTGTGCTATCTCCAATTATTATTGCAAGTTTACCGCCAGGTTTTAATGCCCAGAAGATATTTTTTATTGATTCCTTTAAATCC
>CAYPRT010000027.1:4155-5794 GCA_964413155.1 uncultured Hyphomicrobiales bacterium
TTTGGATTCAATTTTTTTCATATCCACACCTAAATAATCATAAGCAATTTTATCTTTTCCAACATAATCTATAGAAAAATAATAAGGTGGACTTGTAATACAGGCATCAAATTTTTCTTTCATTTCAGTCATATTTTTCAGTTCAAGTATGTCTCCTTCTATGATGCGAGCAGGTTCAAATTTAAGTCCGTACTTATTTTTTATTTCCATCGTTTTTTTATAGCAATTTTTTATGTAATTCAACTTTTCAATAAAGAGACCTAACTTTCCTTTTCTGTTATACCTTGAAGTTCTTACAAAAGCGTCTACCGTATCAAAATATACTGCTAACATTAATTTGTGTATTGTATGATTATCATGTCGCCAGTTCTTAGTTTCTATTGCTTCTAAAATATCTTGCAATTCATGTGTTGTAAAGTTAAGTTTCTTTTCCTCAATAAAAAGTAAATCATTTTTCAGCTCAGATAAGACAATTCCCATCGGTGTAACATCTATACCTACGCTTTTAATTCCCATAAGAGAAGCCTCATGAGTAGCTGTCCCAGAGCCATTAAAGGGGTCAAGAAGAAGTGAGTTATGATTTAATTTAAAAGCATTTATTAAGGTTCGGACAACTCTTGGGTAAAACTTACCTTTGTAAGGGTAAAGGTTATGAAAAGCATAGGCATTAGTATCGCCAAATTTATCTACCAAATCAGTATAGAGAGTAGTTTTTCCTTTAACTTTTTCAAGATGGGCAACCCGTAACCTTATAAATTCCTCATTACCTTTTAATTTAACAACTCTATTAACCGGATCAATTGCATATTCTTCGGTTAATCCTTGTAATTCTAAATCCAAAAATTCTAAATCAGCCAATGTTTGCATCCAAAATCCAAATATAGTATCACCTTTTGGGAGAATATAATTTGCAAATTCCTTAGCGTAAGCCTCCATTATCTCTTCATAAGATGGAAACTCGTAAGTTCCAAACATTGTAGCTTGTTTAGTTTGTTTTTGTGTTAAAGTTTTCTTGTACATATTTTATTGTCTCCTTATCATAATCATAAATTATTTTCTTTTGCTCTTTTTTGAGGAAGTGCTTATATCACGGGTTACTCTTTTTAACGCTTCCTCACTTATCCACTTATCAATTACATCTTTTTTAAACCGCCACTGACCAGCGATTTTGAGGGAAGGGATTTGACCAGAGCGGGCAAGTTTATAGACGGTGTGTTCGTCCATCTGTAAATATTCTGAAACCTGTTTGACCGTCATTATTTCTTTTTCATTCATAAAGGCAATCCTTTTCTTAAAACATAATCTTTCATAAAATCTGACTATAATATACAAAAAAATACAATGGTTGTCAAGAGGAATCCAATAAAATAAAATTCTTATAGGGTGGTGGGTGGAAATAGATAAATAAACTCTGCCGATGAAATTGGCAGAGGGAAACTGCCACGCTGAAGGTGTGGCAGGAAGGAGAGGGAGCAGTGCGAGGACGTCCCGCCCTTTCTTCTATGGTTGACAAGATGTTGACTCAATCAATCCTAAAAGTATTGTAGAGAAAACCAAATATTAAACTATACTGAAAGGGCGGGATGTCCGAGCCTGCGACTGTGATGTCATTTCTTTAAGTTTCTTTCTTTTGATTGAT
>CAYPRT010000028.1:0-4844 GCA_964413155.1 uncultured Hyphomicrobiales bacterium
TCGATTTCTTCACTTGCTGGATTCGGTCGAACAAACAACATCCGCTCGGGTAGTAACTCTACTTGGCTTAACCTCGGCTCGCATATACCAATAACCCGAACACTACCATCCCGAATTTCGACCGAAATAGTATCCCCAAAGTTAAAATCACGCAAATCTACAATTTCTATCTCGTTCATCGGCAACATCACATCCCCACACATCCTAAACAATACAATCGTATCTTGACTAAGAATTACTTTCCCCTGTGCTTGCATTATCCTTTCGTTGCCTACTATTACGCCATCGTTGCTCTTCAACAACTTCACGCTTATTCCCATCGTCCCTTGCCACTCTATCGCTTTCTCGCCCGTTCGCATCCTCGCATACACAGGTAGGCAAAAGCCTTCCGTTCCTATCGTTACTGTTGTATCAACCGTCCATACCAATGCCTCTCCTATCCCAATTCCTTGAACTCGAATTATATATTCCTTCACGCAAGGAGAGTCAACTCGAACTACTATGCTATCGATGTATTTCCCAATCCTCGTTGGCTTGAATTCCAAGTCAATCATATAACGAGCATTCGGCAAAAGTTGCACTCTTTTGCCCGAAGCAAAGTTCACTACAATCGATGTATCTGTTCCATTGTAAATCCCTTCGAGTTCGATTGTCTCTTGGCTGCGATTCTCCAACTCAATCCGTCTATTGACCTCGTCGCCAATTACTACTTTCCCAAAATCAATATCTTCGGCATTAGCAAGTTCGATACGATGCTCCTTCACTTCGAAACTCGATGTCCCGAAACAACCACAACTATCCCAGACTTCAACCGTATAAATCCCAGGCGCTTTCACAACTATGCTCCTTTCCTTCGCTCCAGTTGACCAAAGATAATTTATTCCTTCATCAACCTCTAAAACTAAACTATCCCCTTCGCAAATATATGCTCTACCATTTATGCTTTTTACCTTCGGAACAAATCTCGATTGTATATATACACTGTCGATTAAAGTATCCTTCGTTGTTGTTATTTTAATCTTATACCATCCGAAATCTCTTTCCTGAAAATTTTCTATCCTTGGGGTTATTTCATTCGAATAAAATCCGTTCGGTCCGAACCACTCTAATTTTACAATATTCTTCCTCGTTTCGAAAGAAACAAAAGGACTCATTTTCAGTTCCAAACTATTGCCTAAACACAATGGCTTTTCGTATGTCAAAAGATGATATTTTATCTGGGGATAGGAACTAATCACGCGAGCATACTTGCCATACAGTCTGCTGTAAAAAAAACCAAGAGGAGGAGATTTTTTTATATTTGTGTCGGGAAACAACATAAAGTCTATCTTGATATTGGTATCGTTGGCGTTACCAATTTTGAAAATGTATGCATCGTCGTCTATAGCTACTAATCTGTCATATCTGTTCGGATTTTCATAAGTCATTTTGCTTATGTATCCAAACAAATACATTGTGCCGTTGTAATCGTATCCTATTGTTATTGGAACAATTGAACGTGGGATTAAACTTGTATCGGCAAATGTTTGCCGTAATTGCTCCAATGGCAAAGGGAATATTCTTGGTGTGTCCGATATTTTGAATGGTTCCAACGAAATTACATCATATTGGTATATTGAATCTATACCCCACGGGTCTGTAGAGCGTTTGAGCATAAGTCCCGGTAATATTTGGTCTGCATCGCTTAACCAATGGTTGCCAAAGTAAACTTTGGAATTATCCGGTGAAAAACCGAGAAAGGTTAATGGATTGAGACCAGCTGGATAGGGATTGGAAGGGAAACCTAAATTTATTGAACTAACATTTTTAAACTCACCTGTGGAATTATCGAATGAAATAACTTTCATTTGGGAGAATAAAAATGTATCCTTGTAAAATTTGCCTTTTGCATTGGTTGACCATAAGGGATAGTTTAACCTGCCTAAATCCAGATATCTATGCTGTTCGTAATACAACAGGGCCCACCAAAACCAGAGCTGCGCCCTTTTTAACTCACTACCATAAATTGCTGACGGAGGCCCCATGTTGTAAGCCTCTTCTTCTATTAGGACCTCAAACAATGTAACATCGGGATATATCATAAATAGTTTATTTTCATTTGTTAATTTAGCAAAATAATTTGTCGGTGCAAGGATGTATTTTTCCTCATCGAATGGCTTCCTATGAGAAGATTTTAGTTCAACTGATACCGAATCCGCCCGTGGAAAACTAATTAAAAGAACTCGGATGGTATCGACATAATAAATTGGATTATTTGGAGGTTCATTCAAGGTATCGGTTATCCCCCCACACAATATTAGCCATAAATCTTTTCTATTCTTGTGTGGCACAAACTCGAACGCTGTAACTCCATAATTCCCTTCGAAAAGTAAATTCCCTTTCGATGTTACTTTTGCAGTTCCTTTCGTTGTATCTATTTCGACAACAGAATAGAAAAATCTATATCCGGGTATGTCCCTCCATCTAAATATTCTGTTATTCCAAATATACTTCCATCGAGAAATGGAAAAAATAAAATACTTGTTCCTTTCCAGCGGCGATTTATATACATAACACATAGTTGGGTTACTACACCATATAATCAACCCCCCAAAGTAGTCATTCCACTCTTGTTCTTCCCCATAATAGCAAAATCCACCGTAATTTTCAAATAAATCCTTGAAAGTAGAATCTAAAGTAAAATATTCATTAAGAACAATAGAATCTTCAGGGAATCGAGGTGTTGGAGAAATTGTATCGCCATTTTCTACTATGTTACCTTCTTTGTCCCAAACGAAACAGCCATCGGTGATAAACAAAATGTTCCCGACCGAATCAGTTACAGTTGCGTTCGTTGTTCCTACACTCTTTTGTGTAATATAATTAGGTGGGAAATTTTTAGAGACTCTCCCTTCCCCGTTGCAGGTATTAAAATCTAAACCCATATTATTTGTCAAATACCAATACAATCCTGTCTCCTGCGAAAAAACATTAAAAAGTGCAACAAAGAAAATCAAAAATTTTAAAATTATCCTTTTCATTTTTACACCTCTAATAAACTTAAAAAACAGGAGCCCCAACGAACTGTTGGAGCCCCCTTTGTTTTACCTCGAGTAAATAAATTTTCGATAATCGGTAATGGTATCTCCTTCCGATGCTACTACAAAGTAAGTTCCACTCGTCCATTCCTTTAAATTAATTGTCCACTTCATAGGCTGTTTATTACTTTGTCCTTCGACTTCATAAACTTTTTCACCCAGAATATCGATTATTTTTACTTTTACATATTCATCGGAAGCAGGGTAATACCATATCGAAAGCTCGCTACCCGCGACAACAGTTTCGAGCTTTCTCTTAACCGGTGGGTTCGCTTTGCTCGAAATATCCTCGGAGAAATCACTTCGCCTAGGAAGCTGCCCAGGGGAATAGATACGAGGGTCATCAATTACATATACACAAATAGGTCTGGGGTCACAATTTGAATAAGTACTACACGACTCAACCAAGTCACCAGAGTCGTCAAGCCCTCCACTAGAAGCGATTCTAATACCACTTGGAAGTGAACAGCCCGGATGCTGTCCCTGTGCGAATTGATTTCCAAGCCTAATAATATACCAACAGCACTCTTGCGGGTCGCAGGGAACTAACCAGGCGGGTCCACCTCCATATTGTGTTTGATTTATTTGTTTCCAACAACCAGGCAAATAGATATAATATAACTTTGGGTTATCGTAATTGCAATCCTCAAAAAGCATAGTTGTATTATAATGAACATACCGTAGGACACATATAATAATTTCAGAAATATTATAACCATTCAAGCCAGAAGATAATAGAATTTTATCCAACCTAACTAATCTATTGCCTGTCGAAGGACAAGTCTTATATGAAATATAGCCATAAGCCGCATCAGGTAGACCGCACACAAAAGGGTCGATTCTTACATGCGTTTTTCCAACGAAACTCCTGTCGAATCCACAATCTTCGTAACTACAACCATTAACTGGAGGTGGACAGCAATTAGAACCTCCTGGATTAAAAAGGTCGTTACACATACAGTTCGAATCGTGGAATGTATCGTTCAAAGGCACTTCTGGGCAAGGGTCATTATCGCAAGTTGTACTGTTTGCGTCTAATAACGAGCCAATTGGTAAATCGTTAACATCGCAATAATAATCGCAAGTTTGGCCTACTATTCCACTGCAATTTGGGGGTGGTATTAATTGCCTTTCCTTTTCAATAAGGTAACTACCAGCATTAATAACCCCATATTTCGTTTTACAGCATGCAGAAGTTGAACACGGTTCTAACTTATCGGCCTGCCCAGGCGTACTCACAAATGTCCAACAGGAATTAATCAGTATCGAAACATCAAATCGTGCTGGCCATTGCTCGATTCCAAAATATGCGGGAGCATATCTTAAAAGCATTTTCATAGCGCTTCGCATAATGCCTTCGTAATTCAACCCACTACATCCAGGTGAAAAAATTATATTCCTAATATAAATATCCCTTTCAATTGCCCCACCTGGACAAATACATTCTCGGATTTTAAAAACAACATCATAGTAACAGGCTATTCCATTTTCATAATAAGTCCCCGCTTCATGACCCCAACCATTTGCGTCAACATACACATATTCCTCGCTCGGTGAAACAACAGAGCAGGTTGCGCCCGAACAAGGTGGACATAGTTGCTCATAGGTCGGCTGTGCAAACAATCCACTAACTATGGTTAAAAACGTAACTATCGAAATCAAAAAGAATGTTAATTTTTCCATTTTTACCTCCAATTGTTTGTTAATAATATTTTCTTTTTCGAATTCCCAACTTTTGCCTTAGCTTCCAGTTCGTTTCTGCTTACG
>CAYPRT010000029.1:0-4213 GCA_964413155.1 uncultured Hyphomicrobiales bacterium
TCGATTTCTTCACTTGCTGGATTCGGTCGAACAAACAACATCCGCTCGGGTAGTAGTTCAATCGCTCGCAAATTGAACGCACACACTCCTGTCGTCGTAAGTTCTCCATTCAGGATTTCAACTTCGATTAATTCATTCTTCGGATCAAACTTGTCTATTATCAACGGTGTCCCCTTGCTCTCCGACAGCAGAACTTCCCCACATATATCCGTTATCTTCGTCTCGCCTCCCTCGTTCAATTGGAATTTCCCAGAAAGTTGTAAATTCTGCCTACCCTTGCTAATTTCATTCCTCTCGATTACCGCTGGATTTGTGCGACGAGCAAGATAATCGCTTGCATCCCAATGTAATTCCGTTGTGTAGTCTATCTCGATTGCCTTCGTCGTTGCCGATTTCGGCTTTCCAAGTAAATTTACGCAGTAGTTCATTTCTCCAACTAATCCTGTGGTGTCAGGCAATCTAACATACATCCGCAATAGTCCAGCTCCAGTTACATCTGCTGTGTCAATTTCACCGCATGGCTCTTCTATGCTCAATATTATCCTTGCAGTGTATCTTTTTGGTTCCTTCGGTGTGAATTCTACTTCAAAATCTATTCCTTCACCTGCTTTTATCCTTGCTGGTAGTGGTGGATTTATCGTAAGGGTAAACACTCCTTCGCTGTCTTCTACGAACGCATTCGTTACTAAAAGCTCATCGGCAGTTGTGTTCTCGAACCTGAACCGATGCACTTCACTTGTCCCAATCTCCTTTATCCCAAAATCATACGATAAGCCTCTCAATCGCTCCCCAATTGCTTCTATGACTTCAATCGAATCTGTCCTCTGGCATCCGTATTCATTCGTGGCTGTTACATAATACATTCCTGCTTTATCAACCCGTATGCTTGTTGTTGTGTCCCCTGTTGACCAGACAAACGATAGGTTCGAATCCAATGGAACAACTTTTAATTCCACACTCTGCCCTCGGCACAGCGTTACCCGACCCGATGGGGCAAGCGAAAACCGAGGAGCAGGATAAACCTCCACCCATACACTATCGATTGCAATCTCCCCATTCAAATCCGCTACTACTGTAAAGTACCCTCTCATATCTCGTCTTATGTTTGTGATGATTGGATTTTGCTCTTCCGACACAAAACCTCCCGGTCCGCTCCACCTAACTTTATATTGCGGAACAGAAGCTCTAACTTCCGCCAGCAGTTCTACTGTCCCTCCTTCGCACACATTGTTTACCGCCGCCCTTGCCCTTACTTTTATAAGTGAGTCAAAGTATACAACATTTGGGAAAAGCAAATGATGGATGCTTTTGTTAATTACTTTTTCTTCGAAATCACACTTAGCCCCTTTTTCATCTGGTTGATTAATTCTCGACAAATAAGAAAGTATTGAAGCATAAAGTCTATTATCAGGACCGACTTGAAATGCGTAACCTTCAAACGAACCCACTACCTTGGAAACATATCCATAATCTCGATATGGTCCTTCAATATTTCCAAAATCAAAATATGAGTATTTAACCAAATAAGAATTGTTTACCATTTCCGAAGAATCTGATTCTAAATCAAATTGGTATACAAAGTATTTCGTATAGGGTTTATAAATTTTATAAACATAAATACCACTATCCGTTTTAACAAGCGAATCTGAAACTATTTGTAAATAAAGCTTTGTCCCTCGAGGGGAAAGTCCTATTGCATAAAATCTTGGCTGTTCATATTCAGAGATATTATAATGAGGATTATTATAGTAAAATTTATGGAAAAATCTATAATTATAACATTTTCCCGTAGAGTTATCAAAATCCACTACATCAAAGTATGGTGTGATTTTCTTTTGTGATGTATCAACTGAATTATTATTGGAGCCCCTGAAAAAAGGATAAAATGCATATCCTTGATACATTGATGCTATCTTGTTGCCATTTTTAGAGATTTGCATTTGAAATAAATGCCAATGATCATATAGAAACATACCCGCATAAAAACCCATTTTATATATACTACTATCATAAGGATGTTTAAAATATGTAATTACTGGATTTGGCTTCAATCCCTCTTTTGTTAATAAATAAGCATAAAATGTTGAAGAAAAGACTTCTCGAGTAATAATCCAAAAGTCTTTTCCATTACGATGTCTTGTAGCTACTAACCACTGAAATGCTTTTGTGTCATCTACTACTTGCTTTCGTACAACAACCGACCCCAATCCATTATTTTTATTCATATCAATTATTGAATAACAAAGATAAGGACTTAGGCGTTCAGAAAATGGATAATCTACTGTACGGAATTCCAAATAAAACAAATAATAGATATTTTCCGTATCAGGCATTGGAACAATACAGTTGATAGGCAAATATGGTGGGTCAATAATATTATAAGTAAAACTATTTTCCATTTTTTCATTCAATCGATTAAAAATTTTCCATTCCCCCCCATACGCATCAGAATTTCGTGTAAAATAAAAGAGAATTTCACCATTTGTATCAGAAATTGCATTTGCTACATTATATGCCCAGTCATAAGCCCATCTTTCTAATGGATATATTAATTTTGGTTCCCCATTTTCGGTATTCCAGGTTAAAATGTTTACATGATCATGAGAACTGACATCCATCCAATTATTAAACTCCTTTTGCGAAAATAAAGTTATTGGATGTAAGAATATTATTATCTTCATACAAATAATTATGTACCTAATGATTTTCATAGTTTCCCCCTTTAATTTTTTATAAAATCATAAAAATTAAGGGAAGGTAAGCCCACTGGCTTACCTTCCTATTTCGTTTACTTAATAACAACAAATTGCCCGCTCGATACTACCGAAAAGGAATCTGTTATTCGATATGTATAAATTCCACTTGCAAATTGTTTGATTGAAACTGGAATGGTTTCCTGAGAATTTTCCTTGGTGATTGCCTTTTCGAGCACTTTGTTACCCCTCGCATCGAATACCTCCAATGTGAACTCCCCATTTACACCTCCTATTAGGTAAATGTTTATCGCTTCATTTGTCGGATTTGGTTTAACGTATGTTGTAAGTCCATCGTTCGGATGAATCACTTCTTCTTGCAATGAACTTCTTGGTAGAGGCTGTGTATTATATATGCTGCTTGTGCATGCTGGAACTGAACAACTATTTGGTGGTGGGGGACATTCCGGATCTGGCGAACTCCCCGATGCAACCAAATTGGATGTAATTACATTTCCACTCCTTGTTAGTATGTAAAGTTTAGAACAACAGAATTCATTACAGGGCCACAATATTACGCGAGTAGTGTTAGAATCCTGATATCGCCTGTAACAACTTGGTATTGTGAGCCGAATATAATGAGGTCCTGGGTCATTTCCCCATTCTTCACCATACATCTTGTAAAGTATCCGCCCTACAACCCTGCGAATCGCTTCTTCATCATTGGGATTTGTAGTGTAAGAGTAATAAATATGCTCCATCTCGACGCAAAGTGTATCGTCCCTCATTGAATAGTGGAAATGCCCTTCTACATCTCCGCTTCCAGGAAAATCCTTATGGCAAGTATCCCCATCTAAAAACGAACATGCCCAACTGCAAATAGACCTCGGAATTAAACAAGTGTCAAGGGGGAAATCTAAATCGTCGCAAGAATTGACACAACCCCCAACTGGATTGGCACAATTTCCAATAGTTGGAAGCCCCGTACCAGTCACTGTTGGACATCCATTAATTATTCTCAAATTAATTCTATCCTTTTTACAACAATCAGTGGATGGCTCACAATTCTTGTAGGTGCTATCAACAATATCAAACCTCATACACGCTGGAACCAATAGAGTTACTGGATAATTCTGCCTACCTGGACTTCGCACACCAAGAATCGAACTTGCGTAAGATAAAACTGCACCAGCAGCATGTCGAATGACATAATCAACTGCTATTGTTGTACAACTTGGATTCGGGCTCATCAGTTTAATCCTTTTAATTGCGATTGTCGAATTATCGAGATTAACACAATAATAAACCAAATAAGTGCAATCAAGATATTGAAAAACTATGGGATTCGGTTCCTCATTACAATTGATACAATCTATTTGCGCTTTTGCCTCGAAAGAATTCCATATCAATAGCATTGCAACCAACATAAGTTGCAATATCATTTTAAATGTTAATTTTTCCATTTTTACCTCCAATTATTTGTTAATAATAATTTCTTTTTCGAATTCCCAACTTTTGCC
>CAYPRT010000030.1:0-3117 GCA_964413155.1 uncultured Hyphomicrobiales bacterium
CGGGGCGTCAAAATCGTTGGCGTCTCGGCCCACTTCGTCACAATGCATCTCGACGAAGGGCCCATCATTGCGCAAAGCGCCTTCCCGGTGAAGTCGGGCATGCCCCTGCAACAGATCGTCGCCAAGGGCCGTGAACACGAGGCCAAAACCCTCCTGAAGGCCATCAAGCTTTTCCTTACCAAACGACTAGACGTGTACTGGGGCGTGGTGAAGGAGGTTTGAGGCGGGCTGATCACGCGCCCGGATTCCGCCGTGAGTGGACAGCAGGGTTCCCCATGCAACTCCGCGTCTGCGGGGCCTCCTGTGTTTCTTCGCTCACCATCGCGAAACGGGCTTTGCAGACGGGTCGGAGGTGCCCTCGAACGCCCCCAGATCCAAGGGGCCCAGCGTCGGCCGGATTCGCCACCCCACGGGCGGCGTGAATTCATACAACACCAGCCCGGGTACCCGTTGCCGTAGCGCCTCCGGCTCGGCTCCGCCATCGGTGATCCCCGTCACCGGGGAGCGCAAGCGATAATCCCCCCGAGCCGGATCCGTCCACGGCAACGGTTGATCCGGCGCGCCCCATCGGGTCTGTTCCAGCCTCTGTACGTTGTCGCGGCGAAAGCCCGCCGCCAGCCAGTTGTACCGACCGTTGAGCCGGTCCGACAAAGCGCCACTGCGCACTTCCCCCAATCGCTGTCCCGGACGCATGCGTCCCCCGTCCCAGACGACATTGCCCTCCAACCAGGCGGCAATCCCCGGTGCGGACAGCTCCGCCACCGGCGCCACGTGTGGCGTGACAATGGTGTTGTGCACCAGCCACAAGGTTCCCGTGTGATCCTGGCCTCCGTCCTGGCCGAAGTGCAGCACGGCCCGATTGCCCCGGGTGGGGTCCGCCTTCACGATCAGACAGCCCACCACCCACACGTGGCTTTCGGGCCGCGTCGTTGCGTCCGGGGCATCCACCAAATCCAACTCGCGCTCCGCCGCCCCGTGGAGGTAACAACCCAGGATCCGCGTCCGGTGCGCGCGACTTTTCAGGTTGTGCCCCACCCGGCTCGAGTGAATCACGCATCCTCGCAGGGTGACACTTTCCCCGCCCAGGTAAAGATTGTGACTGTAGCCGCGGTGTGTCGGGCTGCCATTGCGATGAATGACGCACCCCTCCAGGAGCAGACCGCTCGCACCGTCCGGTCTTCCCGCCCCGTCGCTCATCACCCCCATGTCGTTGTCATGGATCACGCAGTTCCGAATCACCACGTTGCGGGCCCCGGTGATGCGCACGCCGGCGGCGTTGCCGGTTTCGTTTGTGGCGCCAAACAACTCGAATCCTTCCAACCGCGCCCCGTCAGCCGCGGCGTCGAACTGCACAATGGCCCGGGGATGCGGACCACGGCCCGAAAGGTCCGCCCCCTCTCCACTCAAGGGGACCGGTCCGGCCGGTCCTGACGCGGCACGAAGCGCGATGCCCGGCTGCCGCACGCGCAGGGCCACGCCTTTGTAGGGCGCATTGCCCGGCAGTGGATGGACCACGATCACATCACCGGTTCGCGCCTGTGCCAGAGCGGCCGCCGGATCTGCCCATGGACGGCCCGGGCCCACATGCAGCTCCGCACCCCACAAGGTCATGGCATGGGCAGCCAGCCACGCTGCGACCCACCCGGTGGTTCCCGGGCAGCGCAATCTTTGCCGACCCTTCGCTCTCATGAAGCCTCCTGCCAACCCGCCCGTTCGGGGCTCCTTCAGATCCCTGGCGGGACCGTGGTCAGCCGCGGCCGTGGTCACCGCCCTCGGCTTCGCCGCCACGATGGTGCGGATTCCCCCACGCCACAAGCCGCTCCCTCCGTTCCGAAGTGGCAGGCCCTTTTACCGGGTAAAGATCCGCGAGGGGTGCCGTGTGGACCGCGGAGTCCGAGCGCTCCCAGCGGTCACCTTTTCGACGGAGCGCATTTCGGTTTTTGGCCCCCGAACGTTTCGCGGACTGTCGGGCATCCCCGGCACGGGAAAGCCGGGGAAAATGGCATTTCCCCGGGATTGTCTCGGCCGGAGCTTGATCATTGAAACATACCTTTGGGCCCCGAATCGCCTTTTTTTTGTATTGCACACAGCCGGTTGCTCGTCGCATAGTAAATGTGTCGTAGGTCTTGTTGGCCGCAGCGGTTGCCCGGCAACCGCCCTTCGGCACAGCAAATTCCCAGAGCGCTCCAAGGCGCTTCACCCGCGGAGGCGGGGTTCAGTTTTTCGGACCTGTGACACCATCAGTCTCGTTATGAGCAACAACAACAGCGGCAACACGCCGGGCTACGGCTCCGGTTATCTGGAGATTTCGGAAAAAGGGTTTGGGTTTCTGCGTTCGCCCCAGAACCACTTCCAACCCAAGCCCACCGACATCTTTGTGACCCCGGACACCATCAAGCGCCACTTCCTGCGCGAGGGGTGTCTGGTGGCCGGTCCCTTGCAGCCTCCACACCGCGGCAGCAGCCCGCAGTTGAAAGCCGTCGAAAAGGTCAATGACCTGCCCTTTCAGGAATACCTGAAGCTGGTGCGGTTTGAAAACCTGACCACCATTGACCCGATCGAGAAATTCAAACTGGAGACGACCCCGGACATGATCGAGACCCGGGTCATTGACCTGGTCACGCCCATTGGGAAAGGCACCCGGGGTTTGATCGTGGCGCCGCCCCGCAGCGGCAAGACCACCGTACTGAAGCAAATCGCCAATGCCATCACCACGAACCACCCGGAGGTCTATGTCCTGGTGTTGCTGATCGACGAACGACCCGAGGAGGTCACCGATTTCCAGCGTTCGGTGAAAGCCGAGGTGGTGGCTTCCTCCAATGATCAGGACCTTGAAACGCATGTCCGGTTGTCGCGCTTCATGATCGAACGCTGCCGCCGCATGGTCGAATGCGGCAAGGACGTGTTCGTCCTGCTGGACTCGCTCACCCGCGTGGCCCGCGCCTACAACAGCGTCCACGGCGGGAGCGGCCGCACCATGACCGGCGGTGTGGACGCCCGTGCCCTCGAGATTCCCCGGAAAATGTTTGCCTCCGCCCGCAAAATCGAGGGCGGCGGTTCTCTCACCATCATCGCCACGGCGTTGGTCGAGACCGGATCCCGCATGGACGAGCTCAT
>CAYPRT010000031.1:0-2821 GCA_964413155.1 uncultured Hyphomicrobiales bacterium
TTTTCAATAATAATTGCATTAATTATTTTTGGCTTTGTTGTGGGAAACAAAGCCAAAGGGGCAGAATGTGAAAAATGTCCAGAATGGACAGCTTGTTATGTGTTAAATATTAATTTACCTGGATGTGAAGGGGTTGAGGTAACCTTATGCTTCCAATGTGGAGTTACAAACCCAACGATATATTATTTAGGAGTATCATTTGAAAATGTATGCCCTGGGTATGAAGAGGAAATAGACCAATATGTGCAGGATTGGATAAGTGATAACACCTTGGTTTTGTGTGGGAATAGTCCCTGTCACATTAATCCACCGATGACGGTAGAATATTGGAAGCCATTGTGTGGGGATGTGTATTGGAATGGTTCGAGATATTCGAAAATGATAAATCCTGATTGCGAGAATTATTGCCGAGACATACACGAATGGTGTTGGTGTAATTGTGTGCCTGGGGAATGTTGGGAAGAGCCGGAGTGTCCCCAACCACATTTCCGATATTATCATCTTCGCTATGAGGAGACCAATCCAGGAGCGTGTGAGTTTGTGCCATATGGGTGGCATCCTGAAGCATTGAGACAACCAACTCCTGATAATCCTAATCCATATTATAAATGGAGATTCGATGATGATTATGATTGGAATGGTGAATGGCTGCGGTGTGTAAGAATTTATTGGAATTGGGATAATCTATCCCAAAATTGTAGTGATTAATAATGTAGGTGAGAATTGTGGAGAGGATTGGTTTCTTTAAAAAATTTGGGATGGGGGTTTCCCCATCCCTAAAACTTTTAGTTTTCTATTTCATTTTGGTGGTTTTTTTATGTTTCAAGAACTCTTTTAGGGCTGAAAGTTTGGATTTCGAGTTATTTCCAATCAACTTGAACTATTATGGTGTGGAAAGCTCAAAAAATAATATTATTATTTATGGAAATTATGGACAATATTTATTATCGAAAGATTTTTGCAAAAGCTGGGAACGCAAATGGGTTGGGACATATGATGTTATATATCATATAGTTAATCACAAAGATACGCTATGGGGTGTATTGGGGAGTGGGTTTATTATCTTTTCAACAGATGGAGGGAACAGCTGGACGAAAAATAGAATAGCATTAGACAGTGGGGACAAAGCCTTGCGACTTATTGTAACAGACGAATCGTTTTATTTGCGAGGGATTATGAGTGTTTATAGATTTGATAGAAATTACCAAAAGTTGTCCTCAATCCGAGATTCTTTATTAATAGTTACATTTTCTGAATATGTTGATCCAGGTATTCCCTTCGTTCAAATTAACCGTAATTATCTGGACTTTATGGCTGCTTACGATAAGATTGTTTTTCTTTCTCGAAAAGTCAATGTTGGTGATACAAATGGTTTACTTTTTTCAGATAAAAATTTAACCAATTTGAGACTGATTAATCCTTGCCAATTTATAAAGAACCTCGAAAGTTTTTCGGAGGATTGTATTGTAGAGCAAATTTTTACATTAAAAGACAAACCAATTTTTTCTGTTCTATGGTATTTATTTATACCAAACATCGATTTTACAGAATACACCCCTTTTTTTAAAGATTCAAGTTTGATTGGGAGTTATTATTCAGATAATGAGAATTTGTATCGTACAGAATTAGCTAGATTGTATTCTAAAGACTCTTCGAAAGTGTTAAGCTGGGGAATATTAGTTAAAAAGTATTTTAATTTTCCGAAGGACACATTCGTTACTTTCGGTAATCCATATATTAATACATATAGGATTTTGGGATATCACCCTCAGGGGGGATTGTATTACCGAGGTGTGTATTATAATTTGGTTTTTGACAGAAGGTTCAAGGTTGTAAATGATTCAATACATATTTTTGTCTATGATCAAAATTACATATTTTTAACTACAAATAGTGGAAATGAATGGAAACTACTTTCGTATCTAAGAGGTCAGCCTTATTTCATATTGGATGATTCGACATACTTTTTTGTTGATACAACAAGGGGTTCCGATGTAATATGCAGAACGACCGATGGAGGTTATACATTTGTGCCAAACAAAATGTATTTCAGAGGAGACACCGTTAGGCTATCAATGGATTTAAGGAATCCACGAGTGTTTTATGTAGATAGTAGTGGTAAGGGATTTTTAACAGGAGTTCAAGACGCAGCATTTCCATTGTATGTATCGTTTACGGATGATTTCTGGGAAAGTTCAGAGGTAGTAGAAGCAGGGTTTATTTCAGATTATTCTCGAGAATTACCCAGTAATGTTTGCAAATTTGGGGATAAGTATCTTGTAGCAAAAACAGACATATCAAGAAAGATAAGAGGGAAATTTTTTTGTTGGATATACATAGGAGACCACGAAGAGCGTAAGTTTAAATTTTTCCATTTTGATTCACTATATGCGATAAATTACATTATACCCGATGATGACTTGGGGGAATTCACAGTATTTGCAACCGTAAACGATTCGAACGTTTCGTATAAAGACTATTTTGAAGTTCGACGAACAACCGACACAGGCAAAACTTTCACCACATTGCATCGAATAGATGAGGCATTGACAATCAATCAGGTGTATGAACATAATCGGGATTCAATTTTCATTGTGTTTAAAGACCCTGACAAGGTATATCTTTACGACCGACGTAACGAGCGATTGCAGTTGTTATGGGCACCCGAGAACAACGAATGGCGAAATCCGTGGATATTATCGCTTGGAGGGAAGTTTTATATTGTAGGGCGTGAGTTATTTTTAGAGAATACCGACAGGAACGACCTAACGAAGTGGAGCGAAGGAAGATGGGATTACGGACGACCGACATTTGATTATGT
>CAYPRT010000032.1:0-2771 GCA_964413155.1 uncultured Hyphomicrobiales bacterium
TATTTTCAATTATTTTTTATAATTTAGGATTGAGGTGTAACAATGAATTGTTGTAACAAAAAATTTTGCTTTCGTTCATCATCGGTGGTTCGCTGCCTTCGGGGATGTTTTATAAATTTGTTACACAATTCCCCCCTCCCCCGCCTAAGTTGTTGATATTAATTGGATTACAACAATTCGTTTGCAACCTCGAAATTTAATTAATTAAATGTTATGTATGTTAAAAAGGAAATTAAAATGAAAACAATATTTTCAATAATAATTGCATTAATTATTTTTGGCTTTGTTGTGGGAAACAAAGCCAGCGCACAGCCCGGCTGTGAAGTATGTATTGCACCGAGCCTTTGCTACATTTTGACGTTTGATTTGCAAGGTTGCCAAAATGTCCAAGCGATTTTGTGCTATCGATGTGGAGTTACTCGTCCCGAGGTCTATGTTGAGCTAGTTCAAATTTCAAATATTTGCCCTGGCTTTTTTTCGCAAGTGCTTGATTATGTTGAAGATTGGGTTTTGGAACATCTTGATTTGTTGTGTGGTAATGTTCCTTGTAACGAGCAAAGAATTACCTTAACTTTGGTTCGCCCTATTTGCGGAAAAGTGACTTGGAATGGTGAAAGGCATATTGTGGAAGAGGGTGGAGCGAATTGCAACCTTAAGTGTTATGAGATTTGGGAATGGTGCTACTGTTTTTGTACTCCAGATTTCTGGGACGAAAAATGTCCAAACCCTCATGCAAAGTATAATATAACCCAGTATTGGACTGAGGGTAATGGAACTTGTGAAGAACCTTACCCTCCGCCAGGCGAAAGTAGAGAATGCGCAAAGTTGACTGACAGGAATTGTGGGCAATTGCCTTAATAAAAATTTTGAACTAAGGAGGATTTGCAATGACCAGAATGGTTAAGATATTTGAGAAATGTTGTCGAGGCGGAAGAACGAAAAGTGGACTTTATCTATTTTTTTGTCTCACGTTTATTTCACTTTCAATTTTACAAAATTTTTTATATGGAGCCGAGTTCGACTTAGTTCCAACTCGAATTCGCTTTTTTGGCTCAGTTGGAACTGGGGATAATTTTATTGTTTATGGCACATACGGGAGTATTTATCTTTCAACCGACCTAGGCAAAAGTTGGCAGAAGCAATTTATTGATGATCAAGGAGCGATAAGGGAGATAATAAATTATAATGACACACTTTGGGGGATTTTAGATAATGGATATATAATTATTTCTACTAATGAAGGTAGAAATTGGAATAAAGTAAAATTAAATATGCCGGACAATGAATTGTTACTTTCCATAGCAGTAGAGGACAATTCAATTTACCTCCGTGGCTTGAAGACTATTTACAAATATTCGAAGAAAATGGAAATAGAAAAGAGTTTTACCGACAGTTTACTTGCACCAGTTGAAGACATTTCCAAGGTAGGCGATCCAGATGAGGTTGATTGGAGTTTGAAACTTTTCTATTATCCCCAGATTTTTCAACTTGAGGATAAACTTATTATTAACACGAATTATAACAAAGAAAGTTTTTCTATTCGTGAACCACTTATATTGTCGAAAGCACTAGATACAATATACCAAGTTGGAATCTACGATAAAGTGTATCGTTATGTATATTCAAAAGCACTATATTTACGTTTTCTTTCAAAAATAGAAAATGATTGGGTCTGTCAAATTAGCGGTAATCTTTACAAAACTGATTCTTCGTTTATGAACTTCAAATATTTTTTCGATGATACACTTTTTTTAAACTACGAACTTGAGGAAATATCTTGGAACCAAAAAGCAGGACTTCCATATTACTTCTTCCATAAAGGCGAGCTTTTTCTTCCTTTTTTTAAGGATTCTTCGAGAGTTGTTTGGGTGGATACAACTGATTCAATTCCAAAGAGTCAAAAAGTTATTCTATGGGGAGCTTTAGGAATTCGTAAGTATGAAAAAATTCAAACCGATACTTTTACCCAAGTTGGCAAGTTTTTTAAAGATGTTTATTTAGCTGGAGATTATAACTCAATGATTAATGGCTACTATCCTTTACGATATAAAATGCTTACCCCTCCTTTAATTTTTAATGATTCGATTTGGGTTTATGCTTCGAGTAACAACACCATTGTTTACACCCCTAATCGCTGCAATAATTGGAATTTATTAAGCTACTTATCTGGAAAACCTATGGTTATCCTTAACGACTCGATATATTTTTATTTGAAAGTTTGGAAGAATACTGAAGTGTGTCGAACGACAAATGCCGCTTTGACTTTCCAACCATCAAAAGGTTTTCAAGAAGGGGATACAATTTTTTTGCAACCTCGATACGAGTATGTAAATGGTTTTTATACTGACACTTCAGGATTTGGGATAATCGTTGGTACTGGAACTGGGGGTGTAAGCTATGTTACTTATGATTTCTGGAATAGTGTAAAAAGATTAAAAACAAATTTCGCCGGGTTAGGAAACAATGCTTTCCTGAGTAATTTTTACCGAAACGGTCAAGAAATAATATTTGTTGCAAATGGTTCGTTTAGCAACGGAATTAATTACTATGTGATTAACTATATCAATTTAAGTGATTCTATTTTCAAATTTATTTTTGTCGATTCTTTGTATAACATCTACCATATTATTTCAGAGGATGAGATTTCGAAGTTCGCAACATTATGTATAGTCAATAATTCATCCTCTTCTGGTCTTACTCATTTCGAAATCTGTCGAACAACCGACACAGGCAAAACATTCACCACATTGCATCGAATAGATGAGGCATTG
>CAYPRT010000033.1:0-2701 GCA_964413155.1 uncultured Hyphomicrobiales bacterium
AGGAAATTAAAATGAAAACAATATTTTCAATAATAATTGCATTAATTATTTTTGGTTTTGTTGTGGGAAACAAAGCCAGTGCTCAGCCCGGCTGTCAGTATTGTTTGGCTCCTTGGGTTTGTTCACAATTTTCGCTTAACATTAATTGCAATGGGGTGGATTATACGATTACATACACTATTTGCTATTTTTGTTATGTTACACGTCCCGATGTGGATGTTGTTATAACCGAGATTGCTGGAATTCCAATAGGAACGGAATGTTACTGGCAAGCGAAGCAAGCTGGTGAACAGTGGATATTGGAACACGGGATGGATTTTTGTGGTACACTTCCCTGTCAAGAAGGTAGAAGAAGATTTAAAATATCTGTACCAATCTGCGCCGATATGATATTATTGACTGAAAATACTTATGCTATACGATTGAATCCAAATTGTAGTTTAAAATGTTATCGAGAGTATGAATGGTGTTGGTGTAACTGTGTTGGCGGGCAGTGTTGGGACGATAAATGTCCTAATCCACATGTTATTTGGCAAGAAGTTACTGGGCCAACAGAAGAAGGTAGTGGAAATTGCGAAAACCAGAAATTACCTCCAATTTGGCCACCCAATTTCGTTATTCCTTGCCAAAAATTTGTTACGGATTGCAATGAGGATGGTTACCCACAACAACCATAAAAAAATGTGTTTTCGACAAATCCCTGAGAGTCTTATTGACTTGCAGGGAAGTAATTTTTATTTAATTTGTGTTATTAAAGGAGTAGAAAATGAGGGTGTTAATGAATATTACAAGACATTTTAAAATTAGAATATGCTTTTCACTGTTCTTACTGTGGGGAATAACAGATTGGTTTAGCGCAAAGTTGTTTGCATTGGATTTCGAATTGATGCCGCTTGATATAAATTTTTATGGAGCAGTAGTTGCAGGAAAGAACATAATTGCCTATGGCGATAATGGAGCATATATGATGACAACCGACCGAGGGAAGAGTTGGAAGCAATATTCATTGAACGAATTTGGAATAATTCGGGAGATGATAAACTACAACGATACGATTTTGGGGATAATGGACGAGGGTTATCTTTTAGCATCCTATGATTATGGGTTTTCTTGGGAGAAAACAAAAGTTGAAATCGTTGATGATGAACATTTTATAACATTGGTTGGAAGTGACAAATATATATTTGTTCGAAGCACCAATGGGATTTATCGTTTCGATAAGAAGTTTAACTTAATTAATAAACTTATTGATACACTAATAGGGATTGATTTTAAGAAGGTAAGGACTTGGCGACCTCTTAATTATGTAGAGTCAAGTTTCCTTGCTCGAACAAAATTGTTTTGTTCGGCAGGGAAATTAATAATAACTAGCGACCCTTATTGGTATGGGATTTTAATAATACCCGAGGATTTATCCAAAATTGATTCATTAGATTTTAGGACAAAGATATATTTAAAATCGGGAAGTTACTATATTTATGGGATTTTTAATTATAAGGATAAAATTTTGTTCAATGTTAGTGGGAATTTATACCTTACTGATAAGGACTTGAAAGAATGGAAGTATTTTTTCCCTGATACTACATTTATGAATGTTAATGATTCTACCTACCTTTGTAAGTATCCCATTGAAGAATACAATTTTGGAACAACCTTTTTTGTTAAAAATGATAAGTTGTATTTATCTGTTAAAACCTCCCCAAACCACAGATTTGACTTTGGCGGCAGTGTTTTTCAACGCTATACCTATTGGTATGACGATTACAAAATTAAAATTTACGACATAGATGAAAACAATAAGCCAATTTTAAGAGATTTAAATAATCGTTTTGATAACCGGTATTATACACCAGTGGTAATTTATGGCGAACCTTTTTCAGCCACTGCTTTTGCTTTTGTGAAAGAAGGGGTAGTTCTGGAAGATTCAATTTTTGTCAAAGTTGGACCTTCTAAAACAATTATACAAAGTCGAGATTATTGCAGAACTTGGGAACTTATTTCCAGCCATAACGGTGCTCCAGCTTTTATTCTTAACGACTCAACATATATTTTTTTGAATATGCACGATTATTATAAGAATGTAGATAGAACATTCGATTATGGAACGACTTTTCAGCCTACCGAGGTAGGCTTGGATACAATCTTTCGCAGAAGAATTTTAATATATCAAGATACGTTGTGTAATTGGCATCGAGATACAGTGGAGAGTTACGACACTTTAACCTTTTTTGCTTTAAGTAGTGGAACAGCTCTTTTTCGTTTCGACGAGGATGGAAAAGGATTTTGGAGTTCTGGTGGTTCTTTACCTATCGATGAATATTGGCCGCATTTTGCCTACTCTATAAATTATGGTAAACAATTCAAGTTTTCAAAATTGTTTAATGATTTGGTTTTTTATAGAAAAGTCAATCAGGTAATAAAACTTGGTGATGTATACTTTTTCTCTATAGGTATACCTTCGGATTACCCTAATTATAATGCTTTTTATGCCTTCGTGTATTTAGATACTAATTTTAATAGTTATCGATTGCAAACATTCGGCAGAAAGTTTGGAATTGAATATATTGATATCAAATATTTGCTTGCCGATAATCTTGAGAATTTCATTATGTTTTGCATTGTGCAGGACAGCACGGACATAACATTAAAACACTTTGAAATACGGGAAACAAATGATAGTGGTAAGACAAGCCAGACCGTA
>CAYPRT010000034.1:0-1984 GCA_964413155.1 uncultured Hyphomicrobiales bacterium
TCATCACCAAAAAATCAAAAAATTTTTTACATACAAAATTATAATAAAAAAAAAAAAGCAAGTACTTTTTTAATTTTTTTAAAAAATTTTCAAAATTTTTTTGATACCCTAACTTTTTCTATGATTTTTGTTTTTTCGCCTTGTTTTGGCACACTCCCCTTAGCAAAAAAAGGGGATGGAATAAAATGTATTGAACGGAAGTTTGCAATCCCTTGTTCTAATTCCCAAGGTAGGACAAGCATCCTTGCTTGCAAAAGCATATATTTACACCTCTTCTATTTTCATTTAACATAATTTAAATCTAAACTATTCTATAATTATCGTTGGCTTGCAGTCAATAATTACATTTTATGCAAGCATTTCTATCCAATAAACTCCAAAACTATGGGAATTGTAATTAATTGTTAAACAGTTCTTTCCAAAATGAACATTTTAGGGCTTAGGAACTTCAACTACACAACCATTGAATTATGTATTTCGAACAGACTTGTGTTCGAAATCCTCGTTGAATTTAACAAGTGAAATACATTTACTTGCTAATAATAATTTTTTCGAATCCCCAAATAGTTTTTTGATTTATATGCATAAGTAATTTCGCAAAATAAATGCCGTTCGGAAGATAATTTAGATTTATGACAATATCAGTATTCCCATCGTTTGAAAAGTTTCGATAACAAACTTGATTACCGAACAAATCGAACACTTTTAATTCTGATAATACGTAATTACTTTTGCCTAAATTGATAAATAGGGAATTATTCACTACGGGAAAAAACGGTGAAATACGTTGCGGTTCTTTGCCAATAGAAGAGACACTTGTATAAGTCAAAATTGCATTGTTTCTATCGCCAGAACCAACCGCCCAGCCTTTTCGAGGATTCGCAAAAAAGATGTCGGTAAGATAGTAATATGGTTTGGAATTTTCATATTCTAAATTCCAGGTTGAACCGCCATCCGAAGTTGAATAGATTTTAGAATTGAAAGTCGTTATCCAGCCGTGCAAATTATCCACACAAAAAAGACTGGTTAAGTAATCCTTTGTAGGGAAATCTACTGTTTCCCATGTTATCCCTTGGTCAGAAGTTTTTGCAAAATACCCTTGGTCGCCAATAGCCCAACCATTTAAGTCATCGATAAAAAAGACCTTTGTAATATTTTGGGAATTTCCAATTTTTTCCCAAGTTGTTCCACCATTAGTTGTTTTAAATAATGCATTACCATTAGCTATGAAACCAACACTATCTGAGATAAATGTAAAATTAATTGAGGAATTGATTGATGTTGGAAGAATTTGTTGATGAAGTTCCCAGCTACTACCCAGATTCGTGCTGTAATATATTTTGCCTTTATTAGAACCTGTCCATACTGTGTTACCAATAATCCAAACCGACGATAAGGATTCATCGGTCGTTGGAAAACTTACTTGTTCCCACTTTTGACCATAATCGAAAGTTCTCAAGACAGAACCCAATGTTCCAACAACAATACCGAAACCATCATTTCTTATGAAAACATCCCAAAACATATAATCCGTCGAAAAATTCGGTAATTTGGGTATGACCCAATTAGTTCCACCATCAGAAGTAACCAAAACAGCGTTTAAAGGGCCTACTGCAACTCCTTTTGACGAATCAACGAAATGTATTGAAGAAAGTGCCCAATCCCCTGGCGGTAAATTTTGTGGGACCCAAGCCCCCCCATTAGCCATAAAAATTAAGCCAAATAAGAATAAAGTAGATAAAAAAGAGTATTTTATCATTTTACCTCCGATTTTTTATTAAATTAATTTAGTCATAATATTTTCAATTTTTCTTATTTTCTCTATTTCAAGGTAATTCATATTTAACAACCAATGTCTGGCGAGAGTTATAATATAAAGCATATAATTCAGATTTTTGAGGATTGAAGAAGTGAGTTGAAAACTTGGAACCACGATAAGTATAAGGCAGCACTAACTCCTTTTCTAAAGTTTTGTTCTCGATAT
>CAYPRT010000034.1:1994-2577 GCA_964413155.1 uncultured Hyphomicrobiales bacterium
CAGTAGCATTAGTTCAGATTCGTTAATAGTTTTATTTTTTTCCTTTAATCTCCATAACAAAATAAGATTTTTCTTATATGCTATTATATCGAGTATTCTTGCTTTGTTTGAATCAGAGATAAGATAATAAAAAGAAATGTCGGGTAATGAATCAACCGGTTTTAAGTGTTGGACCAATAATGATTCCTCGAAATATGATTTAATCTTTAAGACTGTAGAGTCTGTTTCTACAAAATCAGATAAATTCTGGGCAATATAATACTTTCCCCGTTGGTCAAATGCAATCAAAGGCATACACATAAAATACCCGGTCCCTAATTTTCCGTGGCTCATACCCACTTTTCCGTAATAGCGAATAAACTCTCCAGTTTCATAGTTAAATGAACAAAACAGAGGGGCGAAATCATAAAAACTTGGGGTGATAGGGTTTAAATAGAAAGATGTATCCACAGGCTTATTAAAGCCCACAGTTGGGTAACCTTTATATAAGGTAAGGGCTACTTCTTTTGTTTTGGAATTAATAGAACTTAATTGAGTATAGGGGGCAACAGCAAAATAATTTGGAATTCGCTCGAGGTTAATG
>CAYPRT010000035.1:0-2518 GCA_964413155.1 uncultured Hyphomicrobiales bacterium
TTGCACCAAACGGTTTTCGAGACCGCCGCATTCAACCACTCTGCCACCTCTCCAGTCTCAAAAACTTAAAATTGCGGTTACAACAATACAAAATTTTTTTTAATTCTTCATTCCAATCCAAATCTACTAAAAAATTTTTTATGCATTAATCTGAATGATTGACTCACTTTTGTTATTTTTTATTCGATAAATATTTTTTATTCGATGGATATAAAACAAAAAGCTTTTAATCAAATCAATCAACTTAAATTTACTCTCGAAAGATTGAATTATACAACTTCTCAAATCGAACAAAAAAATTATAATTATGAATTTGTTGTAAGTTCTAATGACAATAAAATTAAAGTTCAGGTATATTACGGTAAGAAAGGAATTAGAACAATTCTTCAGGGGAAAGAAGATTCTCTTCTTTATAAAGAATTAAAAAAAATAATTTATGAACAAACAGAGTTAGATTTTACTTCACCAGAATTTGAAGAACCTGATGAATATATTGGTACAGATGAAAGTGGAAAAGGTGATATTTTTGGTCCTCTTGTAATTGCCTCTGTATATGTTAATAAAACTACAAAAAATAAATTAAAAGAAGTTGGGGTAAGAGACAGTAAAACTCTAAACGAAACCCAAATTTCTCATTTGTCAAAAGAAATTATTTCTATAGTTGGAAACAATTATAATATTGTTTCTATCTCTCCTAAAAAATACAACACGCTTTATGAAGAATTTAAAAATCTTAATAAATTATTAAACTGGGCACATTCTAAAGCAATTGAAAATTTACTTGATAATGTTAAATGTAATATTGTAATAACTGATAAATTCAGTAATAGCACTTTGAATATTGAAAACAACAAAAATCATTCTTCGGTTGAATTTAGACAAATCACAAAAGCAGAAAAATTTGTTGGTGTTGCTGCTGCTTCAATACTGGCAAGAAATAAATTTAATGAATGGTTTATAAAACATTCTAAAGCTGGATTAGATTTTTTTAAGGGTTCTTCAAGAAGTGTTGACCACTTAAAAGAACTAATAAAAAAAATTGGTAAAGAAAATTTGGTTGAATACGCCAAATTACACTACAAAACAATAAAAGATATTTTACAAGTAAATTAGTTGAGAGCAAAATGAAAACAAAAAAAGTAAAACGTATTGGAATTTTAACTGGCGGAGGTGACTGCCCCGGCTTAAATGCTGTAATAAGAGGAGTAACAAAACCTGCATTGGATAATGGTTTAACAGTATTAGGCATTCTAGATGGTTTTGAAGGACTTGTAGAAGGTAAAGCGATTGAACTTTATAACAAAGATGTGTCAGGAATACTTGCAACAGGTGGAACTATACTTGGCTCTTCAAACAAAGGTGATCCGTTTCATTGGCCTGAAGAAGTTGATGGAAAAATAAAAATTGTGAATCGTTCTAAAGATGCACTAAAAAATTATGAAGCATGGAATCTTGATGCTGTAATAGCAATTGGCGGCGATGGTACAATGCATATATCAAAAAAATTAATTGATATGGGAATGAACATTGTTGGTGTTCCCAAAACAATTGATAATGACCTTGAAGCCACAGATTTAACATTCGGTCACGATTCTGCTGTTTACGTTGTCTCTGAAGCACTCGATAGATTACACACAACAGCATCTTCACATCATCGTGTAATGGTAATAGAAGTGATGGGAAGATATGCAGGCTGGATTGCATTAAACGGTGGATTAGCAGGAGGAGCTGATGTAATTTTAATTCCTGAATTACCTTTTGAATGGGATAAAATTTATGATAAACTATTAGAAAGAAATATGATGGGAAAAAGATTTAGCATTGTATGCGTAGCAGAAGGTGCTAAACCAAAAGGTGAGGGAATGATTATTAAAAGCAAAGATGTAAAAAGAACTGACCCAATACAATTAGGCGGTATTGGAGAATATGTTGCAAAGAAAATAAGTGAGGATACTGGACTGGAAACTCGCTACACTGTGCTTGGACATTTACAAAGGGGCGGCAGTCCAACTCCATTTGATAGAATATTATCAACTAAATTTGGAACATTTGCAATTCAACTTGCAATTAAAAAGCAATTTGGAAAAATGGTAGCACTAAAAGGCAATGAAATTAAAAGTGTAAGAATTGAAGATGCAATATCAAGACAAAAATTAGTAAAGCCAAATGATCAGGCAGTACTTGCAGCAAGTGCAGTAGGGGTTAGTTTTGGAACGGAAAAATTATAAGCATTCTTGTTTTGGTTGATTATAATTACTATTTTTGTACGCAATTTTTAGTTGTTCATAAAGTTCTGTAAAATATTTGTTAATTAAATTGTTCTAAATCATATTGGGGTCGTAGTTCAGTTGGTTATCCCGATAAATCGGGATGCCTGTCACGCAGGAGGTCGTCCCGAATAAATTCGGGAAGTCTCGTCGGCAGGTAGAAATTGAAAAAATGAAAATAAAGTTCTTTAAGTTTTTGGGGTCGTAGTTCAGTTGGTTATCCCGATAAATCGGGATGCCTGTCACGCAGG
>CAYPRT010000036.1:0-2400 GCA_964413155.1 uncultured Hyphomicrobiales bacterium
GGGGGACGGCGAGCGGGAGTTATCCCAGCGCGAGCGGGGTGTTGTCGGGTTCGGCGCGGCAGTACACGGTGTCGGGATTGGTGAGTGAGCGGGCGTATTACTTTGTGGTGGAGGCGGAGTGGAATGGGGTGTGGGGTCCGCCTTCGGAGGAAGATAGCGCAGTGCCGCATGTGGGGGCGATCCCGTGGGATACCCAGGATCCAAACCAGATTATTCCTGCGGTTTTGCAGGCGATAGGTGAGCCTGTATGGCAGGATGTAGAGATTTTGGGACCTGACGAACTGTACTATGACCAAACAGGTGGGGTCAGGCGGCGAGTAAGTCCGCCAGTGTATTTTCATCCGTCCGGCTGGATTACGGATGAGCTAGGAAACATCTTCGTAGCGTCAGCCCCCCGGGATAGCCAGCAAGGTGGTTGCCACCCTTCAGGAGCGTACGTGCAGATTCGCGCCACGACAGGTTCGGCAATAGCAGCACGTGGTCAGTTCTGGGTACCTCCAACCTCGGGGGTGTACCGGGGTATGTCTGTAGACGGGGAAACTAGAAGAACCACAAGGGATGCTCCTTACATCTACTATAGCATTGGTCAGATTATTGAAGGGGGCGTATACTACATGCGTGGTGATTGGGGAGCCTTGCAGCCGGATGGGACTGAAGCAGGTGCTCCTAACTATGAGCGGTGGATTCCCTACATGAAATATGCTGGTAAGTTTTATAAGGGAGACCCCACACCGATGGTAGGAAATCCTAAGAAGAGTTCTAACCATATCCCATACTTTGGATTCTCCTCTATGTACGGGTTGATTTTACAAATTGAATTTATTCCTGATGTCAAGAAAAAGCATGTTGAAACGAAAGTTCAGGCATGGGAAGGCGCCGAAGACGGGTACGGTGACCCTTTCTTTACGAAGCCTCTGGTCGTACCAGTGCCTGAAGTGAAAGATTTACCGCGCCGATTAGAAATTCGTCAGACAGTGAGCATTGCTCAAAACAATCTCCGTAATAACTACTATTGTCAACGTAGTGACACATACTTCGGTTTGTGGCGTAATTCTTTCGGTCAGCACGTTCCCGTAGGGGTCGGCAGTGTACCTATTGGAACAGGTACTGACCTAGACCCCGTTATGCTGCTGCGTCCGAATGGAAGCTGGGTGCAGTGGACTTCGGGTTTAACCAGCATGGTTCTGCGATGTCCACAGGGTTTAGGAGCAGCGAACTATGACCACTATAACGAGTGGGGCACGCAGTGGTACCGAGGGCACATATGGATAACGACCAGCCCGTGTCCACCATAGGAGGGAGGCTGGCATGAGACATCACCCACCTGTTGAACTGATGACGATGCGCGAAACGAGCAACCCTCCTTACTATGAGCTCTATCTGGCTCGCTATCACCAGCAACAATGGACGCTCCAAAAACTGCTCACGGTTGGCATTACTATCTTTAGCGACGACCTCTCGTGGGACAAACAGTGGTACTATCTCGCCTCGGTAAACAACGGCACCTTTCTGTGCAAGGTGGGACAATCAAAACTCAAAAAACTCAGTGAGGAGCTGCTGAACTGTCGTTTCTCCCCTGACAGCCGCTTTCTGCTGGGAACCACTCATTTCAGAGGAGGAGTGGTTCTCTTGGATCTCAAGCGTGGCACTCGTAAAGTGATTGACAGGGGCTATGCAGAATATACCTCCCATGCGTCCAGCTTTCCCTTTGGCTGGTATCCTGATGGGCGTGCCTTCTGGTATTGCCGCCCAGCGAGAGGCGGAGGAGAAAACGATGTCTACTTTCGGGTGGTGGTTGGGAGCTGGCAGAGTCAGCGGCTTTCAGCTCGTGAGGTCAGGCAAATTGAGATGGGCTGGGATTTGTTAGACCCGCGTCTCCGCTACCCCAGCGAGCCGACCCTGACGCTGCACCGCCCTAAAACAGTACCAAAGGGATACTATGCAGCTGAAGTTAGATATGCGTATTCACGAAACCGCCAGTTCCGACTGCGAGTGGTGCGGTATCGGGAGGATTTAGCTCCTGAAGCGATACCTACGCCAGAGCAACTCCCACAGGTGAAACATGAAGTTGTGCTGGAGAGCCGCAGTGGACGCTCGCAGGCGCTGGTCAGCCTGAACGACCTCCCCTGGACTGATGCGGGGCAGATCATCCCGCAGGCAGTATCTAACGATGGGCAGTGGGCGCTGTGGGCAGCGGAGCGCCCCCTGTATGATCCCTTGCGGACGGAAGAGGGATTTCGGATGCTGGGTGTGTTGATGGATGTTAAATCAGGAGAAAAACAGTTCCTGCCCGATGAAATTCCAAGCATAGGGAGGTATTCGTCTGCCCGTCTGTGGTTTGATGAGAGGTGAGCCGATGCATATTCCGACTATCCAGTTGGTTGGCGTCGGACCCCCTGT
>CAYPRT010000037.1:0-2054 GCA_964413155.1 uncultured Hyphomicrobiales bacterium
TCCAAAAACTAAATTTTTGTTCTTTGGCGAATTTGACGAACGCCTCGGCGATTTCGTCTAAATCACTGTCTATAATTAAGTTGCCGTCATTGTCTTTAAGCAATTCGCCATTTGGTCCTCTTTTATAAATATATTTACCTGAATTATCTTTACCGCCACGCTTGGATACTGCCATAAAAATTGGATAATCCTCTTGATAAGGATTTAAAGGACCAAGATTGGGATCATCATTCCATTTTTGGAAAAATAGAATTGAAGTTTTTACGCCCGCGCCTTTGGCCGGTGATGGTAGTTTAAAAGTATTTTGATGAAGGCCAACTATCGCTAAAATCCTTCCTTTTTCTAAAAACCAACGCCTAATATATTCGGTATTGGTATTATTCAACTTTCCTTGAGGCAGAACTATTGCCAATCTTCCGCCCGGTTTTATAAATTGAAGCGCTCTTTCAACAAAAAGAAGGTCTCTTTCAACTTTATCAGGATAGTCTCCTTTTTTATTTTTTGTTAATTCATATTCTCTTATTAAAAGTGGATCGTGAATTTCGCCAGCAAAAGGAGGATTCGTAAGAAGAATATCAAAATCAAAGTATCTAAAAGTTTTCCTGTTCTCTTCGTTTTGCTTGTAATCTTCAAATTCGTGCAGGAATTTACTTAATTCTCTTCTTGCAAGTAACTTTTCTTCCGTCTCTTCAAACCAACTTTTTGTATCTAAACTATTTAATCTAAAAATATGAGAAGAGCCGTCACCAGCAATCGTCATTAATGCACGGGAAATTTTGTGCATCTTTTCTTCAAAATCAATTCCATAAAGATAAGTTTTGGCATAGTCAATTTTTTTATTTTCTGAACTATCAGCTAAATAATTTTCCCAAACCCATCGCATAGTTTCCATTAAAAAGCCGCCAGAACCGCAAGCCGGATCAATTACATATTCATTGGATTTAGGATTCAACATTTTTACCGCCATTTTAATCACATTTCGCGGTGTAAAATATTGTCCCTTTTGCGCTTTAGCCACATCCGGAAGTAAAAACTCAAAGGCCTCATCGGCAATTCTTGTGTTTTTATTTAAAATAGCGATTTTTTCAAATTGAGTAACACAGATTCTAAGTAATGAAGGGGATAATTTTATTCTATCTGATTTTTCAAAAACTCCTTCGAATCTTTTTTTAGCCCCTTCAAATAGGGCTGATATTTCTTCTTTCGTTTGATTATCGTCAAAATATACTCTAAATTTCACTTCTTGGTTTGTTATATCTCTTGCTTCTAATTCATCAAAAATTTTTGCGTAAATTAATTTAAAAACTTCATCAAACATCGGTTCGCCTGTACCCGCAAATACTAACTCTTGAAGAATTTTTAATTTTTCAGTCAGGTCATAATCCCTTCTTAAATCTTCTAAAGTTAATTTTTTCTTTTTTAAATCTTCAACGGATTCTCCATTTTTGGGAATATCCGAAAGGTATTCATATTCTCTACTAGGATGTAATCGATACAAAACTTGTGAAGCCTGACCATTGGTCCAGACAGCAATTAAGGCTCCAATCGAATTAGCATATGCTTTAACTTGTGCCAATCCTTTTTTCTCATCAGGTTTTTTAGTTTCAATAACTATATAGGGCGAAAGTTTGTCTTTATGATAAATAACAATATCGGCATCTTTTATTTTTATTTCTCGTCCAAAATAAACATTTTCTTCAACTTTTATCTGATCGAGCGGATAATTGTACTTTGTAATAAGTTTATATATCCAAAGCTGGCGAATAATTTCTTCTGGTTTTCCGGTATTTTTGTTGGCATCATAAACAAAAATATCTTTATCTCGTTTCAGGCAGCGGATATAGTACCGTCCTTTTTCCTTTTCAAAAACATCTAAAATTTCCTCAATTTTTAAGTCAGCAAATTCTTTAAGACCGTATTTAATGTTTGGGTCACGAAAAATTTTATCAATTATTTCACGAGCAAGCTTAATTTGTTCTTCTGATTTTTTTGTTGTAGAAAATGGGTCTGGTAATTTTGGCATGTTAAATAATTCCTTTCTCTTTTAATATTTG
>CAYPRT010000038.1:0-1957 GCA_964413155.1 uncultured Hyphomicrobiales bacterium
GTTCCAACCAGCAGTATAGTGCATTACAGTATGTTTGCAAATAGAGGCAAAAATTGAAAATGTTTGACGGGAAGGGTCGATTGGCGGAAAGCGTGGAACAATTGAAGAATTGGGCCAACTTATTCCAAGCCTGAAAAATGGGGTAAAGCCAAAGTTAACTATTGAATCGATTTTATCATCGGTTGATCTCCATCGATTCGAACTCGGATTGTTTGGATTGAAGGTTGGGTTAATCGTTTTGTTTAGTGTGTCCAACGCATTGATTGTGTATGTCCAATAATCGCAAGGACCATAGTAATCGTGTGTTCGAATTTGTTTAATGCCGCAATCTTGATAACCCAAAATGGAATTATCCGGACCAACATTGACGCTAAGTAGCGGTTTCGGTTGCCCGATGATTTTTTGGCAGTCGATATTCACAACTTTGTTTTGTGGGAGACCGATAACGGAATTGAGTAACAATAAAACACAAACAATAAAAACAATTTTCATAGTGTAAATAAATGTTTGTTTCATCACAGTCTATAAAACTTGTAAAATTCAAAGAATCTCGAATAGAAAATTATGGAAAAAATATAAATGAATAAAAAAATTATATCCTTGTTCAAGATATTTTTGTAAAGTCCCTATGGTGCTTCCTTAATAATTTTCCCAAATACCTCCTTGAATTTTAAAGTATATTTTACCATCCAATCAAGTGCTTCTTCGACTTTTCTTGGGTCGGTTAAATCAGTTTGGTGATGCAGATAAATTACTTTATACCTTGTATCTGGGTTTTGATTCCAAACCAAAGCTTGACCTATTGCATTTTCGATTTCTTCTTTTCTGCTTTCTAAATAGGGATACATTTTTTCAACGAGCCAATTATGAATGTAAAGGCGAACAGCAATAGTATTATTCGAAGGGGAACAAACATTTGAAAGATAAATACCAGATTTGCCTAAGGGAATACCGAAGTACCCACGGGGGTTTGCTTTTTGTAGGGATGGAAATTTTTTTGTTTTTTCAAGCTTTTCTCTGAATTTTGTCCAAAAGTCCAATTGTAATTTTCGCTTTTCGGATAATTCTCCTGTGGCTTTGGAACGTGCAATTCCTCTTACTGCTTCGTTTGGGCCGCTGATCACATTAAAAAGCACAGCTGGTCGGCTGTCGTCGATTTGCCAAAGTTCAACTTGGATTCCAAAGAAAGAAATTTCGTCGGTAGTGTGGTCATTCAACCAATCCAGAGCTTTTTTGTGTTCTTCGGTAAATTCTGTTGCAATCCAAACGATGGTCGAAGCATCGAGAACCGAACCGTAGGTCAATGCTTTGCCTAAATGGTCGTGGTTTGTCTTGCCAATTTGGTTTTCGATGACGACGTATCTTCCTGTGCCAATATCTTTAGCAAGAATGTCCGCCGAGTAAGGTCCAACAGATACTTCGGTGTTTTCAACTTCCAGTTCGATTCCCAGAGCCTTGCTCAATTGCTCGATGTTATCTGCAAGCCAGGGGGTGAAATCCTGTGCCTCGTCGTTCCACATTTGCCTTACGGCAATTTTCTTTAAATTGCCAAGTTCCATAGTAATCACTTATTTTGTGAATTCAAAAATAAATAAAAAAATCTATTTTGAAAAAAGAATTTAAACTTTGGGAGATTCAAGTTAATACTCATACTTAAGTGTTGCCATTGTTGAAAGATTGGCACTGGATAATGAATAATCATAATTTTTCGATCGAATGGAATGGCGAGGGCTTTGTCAGGGTTAAATTTCAAGGTGGTTCGGTGTTGTTTTGTGAATTAGATTTAATTATAAATATTTTCTTGCCGTGGATTCATAGGCTATTTGGCTCCTTCAATTATCTTTACTTCCTCCTCCGTTAACCCATACAACCCATACACCAGCCTATCTATCTCCCGTTCCCACCGGCTGGTGTCGGCATTTTTATTTTGCTTTTTGGTTTCTATGATTTTATCTAC
>CAYPRT010000039.1:0-426 GCA_964413155.1 uncultured Hyphomicrobiales bacterium
AATGGTTGTATTAAACAACGGCAACGTCGGCATCGGGACGACGGCACCGGAGAGCAAATTACAAGTTGTTGGTGCTGGCGGAGTAGGAAGAAGTGTAATGATTGATAACAGGGAAATCAAATTTAGAGGTGATGGGGTTGCGCATTTCTCAATTTACGGACCAGATACGGGGAAATCTTACCTTACAATTCAAAATACTTCTGCTAATAGCGCCCCGGGTGCTGTAGGTACGGATTTGCTAACAATAACAGCGACTGGCAACGTCGGCATCGGGACGACGGGTCCGGGAACATACAAACTTAATGTTGCCGGGACTGGCTATTTTGACCAAACCTTAACTGTAAGAGATGATACTGCTCTTCAACTTTATCATGATACGAGTGGTGGCAATCTTATTACTCAATATCATTCAAAGATAAATGAAGG
>CAYPRT010000039.1:460-1925 GCA_964413155.1 uncultured Hyphomicrobiales bacterium
CCGCCAATACTTTGGGAAATACTGCTGAAGACATCCGATTTACTATGGGCGTTTTCAATGATTTTTATGGTTCAGGGAGTCATAGTGACGAACTCTGGTTTCAAGGAGGAGCTCGTTTAGTTCAAAACATTGGCTCTTGGGATTCAGAGTTAAATTCAATCATCGGAACACCCGGTGTTGGTCTTACTACCGGAGCAGGGTTTGAGTGGAGGGTGAATAATTCACCAATCGTATTTTTTGATAGATCTGGCAACGTCGGCATCGGGACGACGGCGCCGAACGGAAAGCTTAATATTTATGCTGATAACATCGTTGGCCCTGCAGCAGGGAATATTACTCTTGATCATCCGACCTCGGGTGGGGCAAGTTCTCTGGTGTTTACATCGCGGAGCAATCGTCTGAGTGACTACGGCTATATTACTTATTATGATTCTATTAGTACTTACGCATTTTGGGGGACAACTAACGAAAACAGCGCACTTGTTATTGGGACACAAAATGATATAATGAATGCATATTCTGATGTTGTAGCATTACGTGGGGCAGCCGCAGATGTGTTTGGCACTTATAGTTACCCCTCGACCATGATTATAAATGATAGTGGCAACGTCGGCATCGGCACAACTACGCCTTCTTATAAATTAGATGTAGTTGGTGATATTCGCACTTCAGGATGTTTATTGTATAACGGCGGCACATTAGGAACTTGTACATCTGATATCAGAGAAAAAAATGTATTATCAGATTTTAAAATTGAAAATGCTTTATCTAAAATAATTCAACTTCAACCTAAAAAATACACATTTAAAAAAGACAATGATGGCAATATTTATGTTGGTTTAATTGCTCAAGAAGTTGAAAATATTCTACCAGAATTAGTAACCCAAGACGAAAATGGTTACAAAAAAATAAGATATGGAGATATCCAATGGCTTATGCTTGATGCAATAAAGGAATTGGAAAATAAAATTAATACTCTTCAAATAGAAAATAAAGAATTAAACCAAAAAATATTTGAATTAGAGCAAAAAACTAATAGATAGTTATTTATATTTAAACTAATATTTAATTTTTATTAGAAAAATCTTGGTGGCGCGCGCTATTTTTATAACGGCTAAATATTTTGTATTATTTTTGAATTAAGATATAATTTGTTTATGAGCAAATTTCAATATATAGGGATAATTTTGGTTTTAATTTTGTTTATTTTAGGCGCTTATTTTTTTGGTTTTAACAAAGGTGATTATAAAGATTATAAAAAGGGGTCAGTTAAAATAGATGATAAAGAATTTCAGGTTTTAATAGCAGATGATGCTTTTAAAAGATCAAAAGGATTGGGTGGAATGAAAAATTTAAAAGAAGATGAAGGAATGCTTTTTTTGTTTGATAATTATGATAAATATGGTTTTTGGATGAAAGATATGAATTTTCCAATTGATATTATTTGGATAAAAGATAATAAAAT
>CAYPRT010000040.1:0-1820 GCA_964413155.1 uncultured Hyphomicrobiales bacterium
ATATTTTCTTTTTACAGGAGTTTCATTTTTACTCTTTGCAATTATCTTTGATGCTGTGCCCAACATTCCATTATCAACAATTGTTGCCGCAAGTGCTCCAGCACCAATTTTAACTAATTTGGAGAGAAACTGTTCTCGGTTTATAACTATTGTTTCTTCTTCGAACTCTTTATTTTCTTCTATCATTTTTCCTCCATTGTACTTACTGTCCTGCTTAAAAAGCTACTTGCATTGTCAATTTTACCTTATCTTCGCTAGGTTTCGAGGAATTCGGAAACATTCTTCTGTCGTAATCCAAAATCAAAATGTTCCCATTTCCAAAATTGTATCCAACACCAGCAATAACCCTTTGTTCATTATTATCAGGAACTTCTGTATTCGGGTCGACAAAGTCGTATCGCCCGATTAGTCTCCAATTCGCCCCTAACTTCAATTCTGCGAATGCTGAATAACCAGAATACTTCATTGACTTGTAATTTTGATCGACCATAGTCCCGGATTGATTTCCTTTTCCATTCAGATATTGCAAAGTTAGTGTAAAATTTTTGTGCTCATAGGAAAGAAAAACATCGTGAGTTGTCCATTCGGGTGGAGAGTTTTCCAAAGTATCAATTTCGGGTTGATTACCTTTCCCAAAAATTCCAAGATAAGTAATTTGTAAACCAGGAACAATAGCAGGAATTGGACGAAGTGTCAATCTTCCTTGGAAAACTTTATTCTTGTTCTTTTCGAATGAATGATAACCTCCACCGTTATAAATTCCAAGGGCAACGCTACCATATTTACCGGGGAATTTGTTGCTGACGGTTTTTTGGTATTCCTCGTCTATTTCACCTCCCAAAATACTTGCAAAAGTAATTCCAAATTCTGCAGAATTAAATACACCAACCCGCTCGATAAACATCGTGCCTTGCATCCTGTAAAGATTTATGTTTTCCTCGAAACTGTGCCAGGTGTTTTCCACCAAACCAAACTGCAAATTTGGCTTCGAAAGAAAGGCAAAATTATTGAACTTAAAGTTGGCATAAAGATATTTCAACAAAACTTTAAAGTCTCCTGTTTCATCCTGTCTTGCATCCGTCGTAAGCCTAAAAGACAAGAAATCGAACAGAGAATATTTGAAAGTCAAATATGAGCGAGAAAGGTTAAATAAATTGTCCTTAAGTTTCCCGTCGTAAATATTTGCTGAATAAGAAAGATAACTTAAACTATGGACGCTAATATTTTGGGTATTCTGAGCATACGAAACCTCGCTTCTTGAAGAGATCAGTAAAATAGTAAGGAGAAATAAAACAATGAACTTGAAACGACAAACAAAACTACACATAAGACCTCCTTACTTTGAATTTTAATTTAAAATATCTCACTTTTTTCATTTTTCTTTCCTTTAAGTTTTATCATTCAGTAATTTCTTCAATTGATTTAACCTCTTTTTTGAAATCGTGAATGCCTTTGCCAATTCCTTTTGCAATTTCAGGGATTCGCTTAGCACCAAAGAGTAATGCCATTACCCCAACAACAATTAAAATTTCTGTTAATCCAAAATTTCCAAACATTTTATTAACAAATTATTAACAAAATCTTAATAAAAAACAAAAGCAATGCCAAAGAAATAAACTAAAAATCAAAGTCTATTAAAGTGATTGAAAATAAAACAATTAGGGAATTAAGGTAAAAATGTTTCTGCTTTAATAGAAGTTAATTTATAAACGAAAAATCGTCGGAAGCGACGAAAATTCATCGATTAAATTAATCGATACCATATTTTTCAATTTTACTTTTCAATGTAGAGGGCGGAAGACCAAGCAGTTCTGCTGCTT
>CAYPRT010000041.1:0-253 GCA_964413155.1 uncultured Hyphomicrobiales bacterium
TATAAAAACTTTACCTTTTGAACTGACTCAATCTCAAAAAAAAGTCTTAAATGAAATTTTTTCTGACTTAGAAAAAGAAAAACCAATGAATAGATTTTTACAAGGAGAAGTCGGATCAGGAAAAACAGTTGTTGCTTGTTTAACTTGTTATCTAAGCTTTCTTAATGGATATCAATCACTTGTTATGGCGCCAACCGAAATCCTGGCTCAACAGCATTATCAAAATTTTTTAAAATTTTTTGTAAATAAAAAA
>CAYPRT010000041.1:263-1712 GCA_964413155.1 uncultured Hyphomicrobiales bacterium
GGTTTAGCTACAAGCTCAAAGAAAAAAGATCTTGATGCTGATATTATCATTGGTACTCATGCTTTAATTAGTAAAAAAATTAGTTTTGAAAAAGTTGGTTTGGTAATCATTGATGAACAACATCGTTTTGGGGTTAATCAAAGAGCAATTCTTAAGAAAAAAGGCAAAAATCCTCATCTTTTGACAATGACGGCAACACCTATACCTAGAACTGTTGCCTTAACTCTATACGGCGAACTTGATATGTCGGTAATTGATCAAATGCCAAAAGGAAGACAACCAATAAAAACTTTTTATATACCAAAAATGAAAAGGGATTCTTGTTATCAATGGATAAAAAATGAAATAAAAAAACATAAAAACCAAGTTTTTATTATCTGTCCATTAATTGAAGAATCTGAGGTTGAGACTTTAAAATCAATAAAAGCGGCAAAAACTGAATTTGAAAATCTAAAAAAAATTTTTTCTGATTTTAAACTAACGCTTCTTCATGGAAAAATGAAAGCTAAAGAAAAAGATAAAGTAATGATTGATTTTAAAAATGGTCTTTTTGATATTTTGGTTTCAACTCCAGTTGTTGAAGTAGGAATAGATGTGCCAAACGCAACTATTATGCTTATTGAAGCGGCAGAACGCTTTGGCTTAGCTCAACTTCATCAATTAAGAGGCAGGGTTGGAAGAGGTGAAAAACAATCTTATTGTTTTTTATTTTCTGAAAAAGAAGATGAAAGAATTATAAAGAAATTAAAGATGTTTGCTTCAACTCTAGATGGAATAAAACTCGCTGAAGAAGATCTAAAAATAAGAGGACCTGGTGATATCTTTGGCACAAAACAACATGGATACATAGATTTAAAAATCGCCTCACTTTCTGATTATCAGATGATTGAAAAAACTAAAAATGCTTTAGATTTTTTTGTAAATCATTATCAAATTAATAATTTTTCTCCATTAAAAGAAAGATTAAAGTATTATCAAAAAGGAGAGATAGCTAAGGATTAAGTTTAATAAAATTATGTTTTAATAATCTCCATAATAAATTGGCAATATCAAAATAAAAAAATTTTCTTATGCCTTCTTTATTTTGCGTAAAAATCAACTATTGTTAAATAAATTGTTAATTCAATCTTTTAATCCTAATAAATTTTTAACTTTTTTAAACCAAATGGCCGTTGACAAAAAATCCAGACTTTGTTATTATTATAGTTACCTAATGAAAAACTTTAATCTTTAAGGCAAGATTGGATGCATAACTTGCACTCCTAACAGGCCTGAAGTAAAATATATACTTCAGGTTCGTGAATACTCACGACCTTCAAAACTGTAATTTTTAATAAGAATTTTTTTATCTATAAAGGCTTGGGCTCGTAGTTCAGTTGGCTAGAACATCCCGTTTGCAGCGGGAAGGTCACCGGTTCAAGCCCGGTTGGAAGCTTGTGTGTCGTATGT
>CAYPRT010000042.1:0-1662 GCA_964413155.1 uncultured Hyphomicrobiales bacterium
ACATTGTATTGTTTTGCTGCGGCTCGGGAGATAAGAGTAAAAGGTAGAAGATATGCATGCCCCGAGTCCAGTGGACCTTACATTTGTTGTGACCCTTCTTATGACGAGGAATGTATTATTTGTTATTTAGAATTTCCCTTCGAGCAGCAACCATACCAAGAGCATATAGGTTTGTTTATTCCAGATAGTTCGCCACCGCAAACAGGACAAGGTTTCACCGATGTTAACGTTCGGCAAACACAGATTACAGGCGGCGTATTTCAGTATGAATATGTTATTAATCCAGAAAATATTATGATTAATAACTATCAGGAATGGTTGAACTATATGCAGAATAAGTTTAAATAATTTCGCAAATAGGGCTGTGGAACTTAAAATTCCACAGCTCTTGGTTTTTATGTAAAATTTTAAATAAAGACGGGAGAGTACAACAATGAAAAAAGGAATTATTTTTTGCTTGTTTATGTGTTTTTGTGCGATGCAGGTCTTTTCTTTTAAGGGTTCGGTGAAACTACAATTCGTTGGTAAATTAAAGAAACCGAAAGATGTCGTTATCAAGGGACCCACTTGTGTTTTAAGTAAAGATGGTTCACTGTTTATGCTACCATACTCTCGCTTTGCAACAACACAATTGTATGTATTCGATTTTAAAAAATTAGAGTTTAAACAGTTATACCAATATCCCGACGAGGCAAAATATTGCTATATTCCTCGCAACGATTCTGCATTTTGGGCAAATTTAAGTAAAAGTCCTCTTTTCTGTTACCCTTGCACTTTCTCTTTCAGGAAGTTTTTTCAAGATATAAATGATGGGGCTGTTTATTCTTCTGTTTTTTCCCTTAGGAAACAAAAACAAAATGATAGTGCTTTCACTCCAATTCCGTTGTTTTTTCGTCTCGACACAAATGTTGTTAAAGTTATGGAATATGTAAACGATAGTTTTTATGTTTACGGGACTTTTGGCAGCATTGGGAAGAAAGGCGATACTTTAATATTATGGTCTGAATCGAAAAAAGAAAAATCAAAGGAAAGGCATTTAAACGGTTTTATTGCCTACTATATTCCAAGGAACAAAAAAGTTATTCGAATATTGGAGATAAAGAAAATTTCTGCAGATTTAAATAAGACGATAGATGAGTTCGGACATTCTTATTTTTTGAATAAGTCGCAAGCAGTTTTTTATTGTTATTCCCAAACCCCCCCAATAATAATCGACCTGAATAATTTTAAACATTCATACTTGAAATACCAAGGTAAACTTGGTTCCATAAAGGATGGTAACTTTAGTTATTCAAGCGATGCTAAAGGCGATACAATAAGAACCTCCCTTCTAAAATTTATTCCCAACGATGGTAAAATTGTTCTTGTTGGTGAAAAGAACAAAGGAAAACTACTCGACAATTTTGAACTTCAAGAGATCTACCTTCAATACTACAACAAAGATAATTTGAATTTAGAGAAAGAATTTGTTTTAGAATTTCCAACCCAAAAAAATTATCAATTTTTCGATTGTTTCACCGACCCCAACGACAAATCAAAATTATATTTCTTGTTATATACCAAAGAAAACGATTTGGATTTGTATTGTACAAAAATTGAATGAGGAAGAAAAAGCAATACTATCCCACTGGTTTCACATAGCGCGAATATTGTATTTGCCAA
>CAYPRT010000043.1:0-1641 GCA_964413155.1 uncultured Hyphomicrobiales bacterium
ATCAAAAAAGCCATTATTTTTGAGAGAAAGATTTTTGAATTTACTGGTACGAATGTGTGTATTTGTTTTTTTGAAAGAAAAACCAATCCAACAAATGACCCTATTATCTTTAAAGCACTGAAGATTAACAATAAAACTTTAGAGAAAGAATATAATTTATCACCCAAAAATTTCTATAGAGGCGGAGGAGAATTCGACGACTATGTTTCTTATTTTAAATCGTCGACACCATTAAAGATTAAATTTTATTTAACCCTAGAAGAGATTGAAAGAAATAAAGGCGAAAAATTAATCAAACTTTTAGATGTTAATAGTTTTTCTAATGGTTATTTCAAATTTAATACATATAAAGTTAATCAGAAATTTTATAATAAAATCAAAAATAACCCCTTATTTGTTAGAACATTGGATACTGGAAGCTGGGAAGGAAGAGCTGGAATTTATAATGCAAAAGAAGTATTTGTGGTAGATGGGATATTAGTAACCACAGAAAAATATAGAACACATCCTATCCAAATATTTATAAACCCTGAACTTGATTCTGATGATTTAGTGTTGTTAAAAAATTACTTCAATTTAATGCTTGAATATTTCCGTGATATTACCGATAGCGAATTTTTGACTACATTTAAATATTCAACTTCGGATTATATTCGAAAGTATTTAGGATTGTCTCAAGCGAAAAAATTATTAGAAACCTTTCCTATTCATTTAATGTCTTCGGAGAAGAAAAAAATATTAAAAATTTTAATAGAACAAAAAAATATAGAAGGCATCAAAGATATTTTAATAAATCTAAATAAGAAGGTCGAAAATCAAATTAAACTTTTTTAAACAAAAATATGAATAAGTGGGTTCAAAAAAGTATAGATTTAGCAAAAAGTAGATTTTATCTAGATAAATTGTTGAAAATATATCCTCCTGATGAAATTAGTAGAGGAAAAATTATTGAAGAAGAATCTCCAGTACTAGAACGACTTTTTAAAGAAAAAAATTGCATAAAGTTGGTTAGAGAATTAATACGTTTGAAGAAATGCGGATTTAAATTTCCCATTGAAAACCCATATATTAGTTTTTTAAGTCATTATGAAGATGCGATTGACAAAAACCCTATGACTATTAAGAAAATTTGCGAAAAACTATTCGAAATGAATTATGAAGAATTAAAAGAAAGATTGGAAGCTCCTAAAAAGGCTAGCAGGAGAATAGGTCCTATGTTTAAAGCTTGGCTTAAAAGTAGATTTGATTTTTTAGATATTAATGAGTTTAGCAAATCTCATAAAACGGTTTTTCTAAACGGGGGAGATAAATTTTTAAAAGAGTATGCGAGAAAAGAATTAGGATGTAAATTTCGAGAATTAAGTAAAGGATTAGATTTTGTAGCAAAGAGTAATAACAAGTATATAATAGGAACTGCTAAATTCATAACTGATTTTGGTGGATCGCAAGATAATCAATTTAAGGAAGCAGTGAGCTTACTTAAGGAAACAATCTGTCCAAAAAATGTAATAAAGATTGCAATTATTGATGGCGTGGCGTGGTTGGGTGGGGAAATGAAAACAACGCTCGAAAGACTTAAAAATGATGAATTTTGTTTTAGTGCATTATTATTGGAAGAATTTATAAAAGAGTAACTATGAG
>CAYPRT010000044.1:0-1513 GCA_964413155.1 uncultured Hyphomicrobiales bacterium
GGGGGGGTATGTCAAGAAAAATTTTTTCTAAATGTTAATTTTTTTCATCTTGACTCTTTTAGTCCATAGAAAAGCTAATAAATCTTTTCACTGGATTTCTGCCTGTCTGCCGACAAGGCAGGCTTTCGCAGGAATGACAATGTAATGAAAAACTTATGTTTTCTATCTCGTCTATCATAAACTTGTGCCATTTAATAACATCAAAATTATTTTTTCTTAAAATCTATGCGTCATCTTCTTAAGAGAAATTTATCTACTCATTACTTTCAAACCTTACTTAGAATTCAAGATTATATTTGCAAATGCTCTTTTTAAGCCACAAACTCATTAATCTTTGACTATTATTATCCTTTTTCCCTTTAAGATCATTCACCTTATTTTATGGATTTTTCTTTCATAAGTTCATACCTAATTTTGCTCTTAACAGTCTCTTCAAATTTTTCTCCTCTCAAAACAGAGTTAGCTTGTATCTTCCCTAGATAAAAGTCAATCTTTTCTTCGAGTCGGGCAGAGCCGAGCCGTTTCAATGCTTCCAGATATAAAGGCATAACGGAAATATCCTGTTGCTCAAAATCTTCTTCTATAATTGACAAAGCTTCTTTGATATTATTTTTTATTACAATGCCAACCGCTTTAATTCTAACTGTGTCTACTTGGCTGTGCAAATCCATTAATATCTTTTCTTTATCGAGTTCTTGACTTCTAATTGTAATACCAGATAAAAGCAAAATAATAAGGATGAATAAATTCTTTTTCATATTCAATACCCTTTATTTAATACGAGTTTGAGAAAAATAAATTTATTTCAGTAGCAGCATTTTCTTATTGGCTCTGAACCCATTACTGATTAAACTATAAATATAAATTCCGCTCGGAAGTCTTTCCCCATTGAATTCGATTTCATAGTATCCCGGTTTCATAATCTCGCTATTAAGAATCTCTACTTCTCTACCCAATATATCATATACCTTTAATTCTACTTTACTTTCCTCAGGAACCTGATAACCGATTTTTGTTTTCGGATTAAATGGATTAGGATAGTTTTGTTCGAGTATATATTCTTTTGGATGTGATACTAAAAACTTAATTTCCTTTTCTTCCATAACACCTTCAGAATTTCTAATTTCTATTTTAATCGCTTCTTCTTTTTCCAGTTCAGCTTTTTTATCTATTGAAAAAATTATTTCCGCTGATTTTTCCTCACCGCTTTTAATTTCTCCAATATTACTTTTGACATCTTCAATTTTTATCCATTCAGGTTTACTTTTAATCTCAACCACAATCCCATTCAAATTCTCTCCAGTCTCATTTACAATGCCTAACTCTATTATATTGTTCTTACTGCCGAATGGTATTTTATGAACAGCTTGTGAATAATTCTCTAGGCTTGTGAAAAACAAAATTATCATTAAATATTTAATAACCTTCATAACCTCTCCTAATTATTTTTACACCTTCAATCTTTCTCTCAAATAAACAGAATAGTAATATAGAAATCTATACGCATCTTCAT